>NZ_NKEZ01000006.1:0-23167 GCF_002223345.1 Burkholderia sp. AU16741 | reverse complement strand
GAGATACGTCTGATGCGCGTCGAAATAAGCGCCGGCCAGGATCGCGACGAGCGATCCGCCCACGGTCTGAACGAGCAGTACGATGGCGGTCAGCATCGGGAACAATGTGGTGCTCCAATAGTGCCCCAGCATCCCCATCACGCCGACCTGCCCCGCGCCAAAACCTGCGCCCACCAAGCCCACGGCCACGTAAGTCGTTGTCAGGTTTGGAGTGCGAAGGTTCGCCAGCGCGACGAATCCAACGACAAAGACCCCCATTGAGATGATTTGCGCACGCCGCAAATCGGTGCTCGCGGCCAGCAGGTTGAACCCCAAGTTGCCGAGCACCATGGTCGCCGACAGGAGCGGCATGGCGAAGGCAGCGGCAGCGGCGCTAATCCCGATGCCGCGTAGATAGACCTGCGAATGGGCAATCATAAAGACTGAGCCGGATGCGATTGCAAGCATCGAAAAAGCCACGCCCCAGAGTAGCGGGGATCGCACCACCTTCGACAGCGGCAGTTCACGCGTCGTCTGCGCCGCTTCTTCATGTGCCTCATCCCAGCGGAGTTCACTGGAGTTTGCATCGTCTCCCGTCGGGGCATTGCGGACAAAGAGCAGATTGGTCAGCAGCCCCACGATGCCGGCCCCAACAAACACCCACCACCCGGAACGCCATCCCCCGGCCGACTCGACCACAGACCCGATGAGGGAGATGACGGCGAAACTTGCTGCGCCCACCACGGCATAGAGGACGGAAATCGCCAGGGTGCGGCGCCGTACAAACCAGGCGGCGACGCCCGCCTGGCACGGAATGATGCCGCTGAATGCACTGGTCAGGCCCATCAGCACGCTGAAGGCAGCAACGGCCTCCCACGGCTGGGTGGCCAGCGTCGCCAGCCATGCGCCACCGACCACCATGGTCAGGCAGCCGATGACGAGACTGTTTCGGATACCGATCCGTCCGACCGCTTTGGCTGCTACAGGACTGAATAGTGCTGCAGTAACCATGTTGACGGAGGTCAGCAAACCGAGCGTTTGCCGGTTCCAATCCAGCGCCGTGGCCATGTACGTATTGACCACACTCGCGCCGTAAATGGGCAGCGACATGCTGATGCACATCATCAAGGAAAGGGCGGTAAGCACAGCCCAACCTCGATAGCCGAATAGCTTCAATTTCTACTCCGAATGATCACTTCTGCATTGGTATCCGCCTTGCGCGGCTTAGCGCTTGCTGCGAGCCCCACCCACCGCTTCCAGCATCGGAATCGGCAGACCGAAGTGCGCCTGACCCACACCCTCGGCCGCCGTGTCGTACTGCGCAATCGGATGCGTGCGATAGGTAGCCATATCCCGGAAATAGCGGTTGAGCCGCTGACCTTTCTTGGCTGCAGTGCTGCCACCCGCGTAGAAAATCTTCTCGATCGACTCCGCGGCCATTTTTCCAGCCTGGGTGGCCATTGCGCCCTGCAGGAAATCCTTCTCCGCCGAATACGCGATACCGGCTTGCCACTGCTGGCAGGCCTGCGTGTACTGCCGCGCGACCTCGATCACCTGCACTTCAGCCGCACGGATCTCCATCACCACCTGTCCAACGGTGCGCTGGTATTCCAGCGACTTGTAGCGCTCGTGGAACGGCGGATTGATCGTCTTTTTGGTCCGCAGGATCTCTTCATATTCATCGAGTGCCGCCCAGGCCGCACCGACCATCACCGCACTGATCACTGCAGTGAACAGCGAGGTGGTGATACCCACATACATGGAATTGCCGTGCAGACGGGTGCCAAACGTCCCTTCCGGATCCTCGCCGGCGCGCCGGAAGTCGTAAAACGGCGCCACCATATTGTCGGGAACGAATGCGTTCTCGACCACGAACGTCTGCGAGCCGCTGGAACGCAGGCCCATCGTGAGATCCCCCCCCACGAGCCGGGAACGATTCGGAAATCGCCAGCAGGCAGAATCGGCACATAAAACACCGGCGGCCCGCCCGGATTCGCATCATCGATCAAACGCGCAGTCGGCATGACGTGCGTGGCATAGGGAACACCGGAGGCGTAGTCCCACGTTCCGTTGACGATGTACCCGTCCTTGACTTTGCGAATCGTGCCATTCGTCGGCGCACGCAACGGAGCAATCGCGACGCCGTCGTTGCGGCCAAAAATCTCATGTTGGGCGCCTTCGTCGTAGTGCGATGCCAGCATGATCACGTGCGCGGCCGGGAACGCCCAGCACCAGGCTGCACTCGGATCGCTGCGCGCCATCTCGATGGTCGCCCGAATCAGCGTTTCCGGATCGAATTCGTGGCCACCATAGCAACGCGGCTGCACCACCCCGTAGGCGCCAAACGACAGCAAAGCTTCGTGCACCTCACCGGTATAGGCACCGGCTTCGTCAGCCTGATCCTGCTGCGCACGGATCATTGGCCGGAGGGCAATGATCTTGTCGATGAATTGCTCGGGTGTCAGCCCGGGTGCCGCGTTGCGAATCTCGGGAAATTCGGTGGACTTCGGCCGCGTGGCCATTGCGATATCGCCTGTACTCATTACTCCTCCATGCACCGCTCGAAGCGGCGACGTCCTTATGAAACGCGACGACATTGAGACGCCGTACCAACACAAAAAATGCGACCCGGCGAGCACTTCATGCTGCCGCACTCAGCTCTCGGGAGAAGTTGACGACCTGCCGCGCCATGAGCGCGATCTGCTCCCCGGTGCGCGCCGAGAAGCCGAACTCGCCCGGTTCCGATACGGGCTCGGCCGAATTGATCGCGACGCCCACCGGAGTCGGCCAGCCTCGCAGCGCGTGAACGACGGTCCGCAGCGCCGTCAACGTCGCCACCGCACCCTGCCACCCGGCCCCAGTCGCCACACAGCCGACCGCGCGTCCATCAAGATACGGACGCGTGTCCTTATTCATCTCTTCGAGATAGTCGAGGGCGTTTTTTACCAAGCCCGACACACCGCCGTGGTATCCGGGTGAACCGATAATCACGCCATCAGCCTCGCGCATCGCATTCACCAGACGATCCGCCGCAGGGATGGCCTCACGCCGCTCCGGGCTAAAATTGGGAAGATCGATCTCGGATCCCGCGAGAAGCAAGGTCCTCGCTCCCATGTCTTCGGCCACCTTCAACGCCATGCGCAACGCGCGCTCAGTCGACGAATTAGCGCGAATGGTTCCGCCAATGGCTACAATGAACGGCGCCTGCTTTGATCTTGCAATGCTGGTTGACATTTCCTTCACCTCCTCACAACGATAGAACTGCCACGCCTTCAGCGATGTCAGCCCTGGCACCCGCATCGAGTGCTTCGCGACTAATCGATTATTTGTACCCTATCGACTTGCCGCCCACGGAATCCACTACCCCTTACCCGTTCTCAACTCGAGCGGTACGCCCTGGGTGTCAGCGTGAAGCCGGCGCAACCATCGAAGGGATCGCCGATTTCCCGCTGCCCTTCCCGATCAACAACCTGGCTCCAGTTAAGGTGGACGTCGTGAGACTCCAGTTCATGATCGGTATAGCCGGCGGTGCGTCCATACCAGAGCTCGAAGACATTGCCACCTTCCGAGCCGATGCACTTTCCCGACGCCGGACAGCTGGTATGCGCAAGCGCCCCAACCGTCGGCGAAACGAATTCCGGGCTGAGCTTGGTCAGGATTTCCGGTGAGGGCTTGGCCTGGTCGGCACTCATGGTCGTCCAGGCAACCGTGGCCGCGCCGGGGGCCAGCGCGTTGACTTTGATGCCGATGTCTGCGCCTTCGATCGCCAGGTTTCGCGTCAGCCCCAGGATGCCGCCCTTCGAGGCCCCGTAGACCGAGGCATAGCGCGCACCAAGCAGCGATCCGGACACCGTGTTGACGATGCGTCCGTAGCCGGCCTGCTTCATGTGCGACCAGACCGCACGGCACATCCAGATCGTGCCCATCAGATGGGTATCCAGTATCTTGTGAATGTCGGCCGCGGACAGCTCTTCGAACAGCGCGAACTCGACGACACCCGCGTTGTTGACCAGGATGTCGACCTTGCCGAAGGTTTGCAGCGCAGTCTGCACAATAGCGTTGGCGCCCTCTTCGGTCGCGACGCTATGCGTATCGGCGACGGCCTGGCCACCCTGCTCGCAGATTTCTCGAACGACCGCATCCGCGCGAGCACCCACCACGCCACGCCCGTCCGGCCCGACGCCGAGGTCATTGACGACGACTTTGGCGCCCCTGGCGGCGAGATACTTGGCGTGTGCGCGGCCCAGGCCGGGATTGCCGCCTGCTCCGGTCACAATCGCCACCTGACCTTCAAAACTTAAGTCGCTCATGGTTCCAATCTCGATTGTCTTCTCATGTCAGGCGTACTCATCAAAGCTACGCTCCATAAAATAATCGATTATTTTGGAATCGGCGTCACTCAGGGTATACCAGCCTCACTTCGAGGGATTCTTCTCCCGCCATGCGTTGCGGCGTCTTCAGGCCCGCGGAAAACAGCACATATACCCAGAGAACATCGGCAGGTTGTCGCCCGACTATCATGGCTCGCAATATGTCGTCGACAATTGGCACGCGCACGATCTCCAGCCGCCGCCCTCGGGTTATCAATGGGTGCAGGTGAACGGGGACTTCGTACAGGCTGCGATCCCCACGGGCGTGATTTCGAGCATCCTGCTCGCGCCACATCGTTTATGAACGACGGATGCCACCCACGAAGGGCGGCATCGAAAATCACATCGCAACAACTTGCCGTCAGACCTCGCGGCGGAACGTCAGTGTCACGCGAAACCCGCCTTCGGGCGCGTTATCGCATTCGAACTGCCCGTCGTTATAACGCGTGAGCCGTCGCACGATCGCGAGGCCCAGACCGCAATGCGCATCGCCCCCGCGCGCCGGATCGAGCCGTGTGAACGGCTGCAGCACGCGTTCGAGGTGTTCGCGCGGAATGCCCGCGCCGTGATCGCGCACGGTAAGCGTGTAGACGCCGTTATGCGCGGACGTCGAAATCTCGACGGGCGGGTCGCCATAGTTCATCGCGTTCTCGATTAGATTAGACAGAATCCGGTCGAGATCCACGAGCGGCAGATTGAAGCCATCGCCCGCATTCAGACGCAGGCGCACGAGCGCCTCATCATCGAGCCCGTCGCCGTAATGACGCCGGCAATGCGCATCGACATTCGCTTGCGGCGACGGATCGGCCGTGTCGCGCGCATAGTCGAGAAATTGCGTCACGATGCGCGACAGCGACTCGGCGTCGCGCAGGAAGCCGCTGCGATTCGCCACATCGGGCAGCAGGTCGGCGCGCACCTGCATGCGCGTGATCGGCGCACGCAGATCGTGCGCGACGCCCGCCAGCATCACCGCGCGCTCCTGCTCGGCTTTCCCGAGTTCGCTCATCATCTCGTTGAAGTCACCGATCAGCAAGCGCATTTCGGCCGGACCGCTTTCCGTCACGGTCGGCGCGCGCCGTCCGATCCTGAATTCGCGCGCCGCATCCGCAAGCCGGTGCAAGGGGCGCTGGAACTGCCATGCGGCGAACAGTGCCGCGCACACGGCCAGCACCAGCATCACCAGCGACGATCCGAGAAAACGCACGCCAGGCAGATTGGCGTTGCGCATGTAGAGCCAGTATGGCTCGCTTCCATAGCGTATCCACAGCGATCCCGTGCGCGGCTGGAAGACGACGCGGCTGCCGGGCGGCAGGCGTCGCAGCAGGTCAGGCGCATCGGAGCCGGTGCAACCGTTGGGACAGCCGGAACGGCCCACGTCGGCTGCGGCGATATATTCGATATCAAGCGTCTGCGCGACGTGTCGCGCGCTTGCTTCGCCGTCGTGCTTCGCCTGCACGGCGAGCATCGCTGCGCGACGCGCATGTTCCGCATCTATCTGGCTGCGCTCGCGGTCGACGACAAACAACGACGTCACATGTACAGCGACGATCAGACCGACCGTCATCGTCGCGAGACGGCCGAAAAGCGTATTGAACGGATTTTTCATTCCGATGTGTCGCCTTTTCCGTCTTCACTGATTGCGTTGCCATCCCCGGTTTCGCCAGGCACGAACATATAGCCGATGCCCCGAATCGTCTGGATACGGCGCGGCGCGGCGGGATCGTCTTCGAGCAGCCGCCGCAGATACCACACGGGCACGTCGATGCCGCGCTCCGTCACATCGGAATCGGGACCGTGCAGCAACTCGACAATGCGCGTGCGTGACAGCGTTTCCATCGGGTGCTGTGCGAACACTTCGAGCAGCGCGTATTCGCTGCCCGTCAGCCTGATCGGCTCGTTGTCGCGCAAGAGCGTACGCGACGCGAAGTCGAGCCGGAAGCGCCCGAACACGAGCGACTCACGATGCTTCGGGGGCGGCGCTTCGGGATGCAGCGCATGACGGCGTAGCACGGCATGAATTCGCGCGAGCAGTTCCTGCGGCATGAACGGCTTGCCGAGGTAATCGTCGGCGCCTAGTTCGAGGCCGATCACGCGATCGACGCCATCGGCGCGCGCAGTCAGCATGATCACGGGAATCGTGTCACCGCTCGCACGCAACTGCTTGAGCGCCGTGAGACCGTCGACGCCGGGCATCATCAGATCGAGGACGATGATCGACGGACGCTCGCGTTCGAGCCGCCGTGGGAGATGGGTAGCGTCGTGCAACACCGAGAAGTCGATGCCGCGTTGGTGGAAGAAATTGCGAAGCAGGTCGCGCAGGTCGGCGTCGTCGTCGACGAGCAGCACCTGAAGAGGCGTGTCGGGCATGATGTGAGCAGGCTGCGCCGGGTTTTGCCGCTTGGGACGGGCAGTGCCCTTGCCGCCAGATATCGGATCTACGTATGACTATAGCGCAAGGCGGTGCGCCCCCGGTTCCGAAGACTTAGCGAGTCTTACGGAGTCTTAGCGAATTACAGCGACCGCGTAATGACCGTTCGGGCGGCGTGAAAGGTCAGGAGTTTGCTGGCTCGGATGCAGCTTGAGCGTCGCAGGCAAAGCGGAAGCCAATGTCTGGTCCGCCTCATCATCCATGCGCGGTTCGCCCGATATCAACAGCCGCTCGTGCAGAAGCCGGTTCGCGCCGCGTAAATGAAACCGGCGGTGCGCGTGTCGACCTCGGGCGGCAACTGTGCACGTTCGGACACGGCGCGCAGCGCCGCCATCGACACCCAATCATAGAGCGCCCCTGTCTTCGCTGTCACCTCTCATTCGTCATCGCGATGATGTACAGGTCGTGAGCAGCCACACTTACAATGCGCCGCGCAAACGCCGGCGCAACGGTGCGTGCAGACGATGTAACGAATCAGCTTCCTGCTCGCACGACACGGGCCGCCGTTTCGGCAGTCGCGCTTTGCTCGCTCCATCCGCCGCCGAGCACCTTGTAGAGCGTGATGAGATTCGACAGCTTCGAAAGCGTATCCGTTACGAGTTGCTGTTGCGCCGTGTACAGCGAACGCTGCGCATCCATCAACGTCAGGAAGCTGTCCGTTCCGTGTTGATAGCGGACTTGCGCGATGTCGTAGTAGTTCTGCGCAGCCGTTACGTAGTCCCGATCGGCCTGAGTCTGCGCCACATAGGTGGCGCGTCCTGCCAGCGCATTCGCCACTTCCTTGAAGGCCGTTTGAATGGCCTTTTCATAGTCGGCGACCTGGATGCTCTTCTGGATCTTCGCCACATCAAGTGTCGCCTTGTTGTAGCCGTAATCGAAGATGGGCACGGTGATAGACGGCGAGAACGTCCACGCCCCGCTACCTGCCTTGAAAAGACCCGACAGGCTCGTACTCGACGAACCCGCAGAAGCAGTCAACTGGATCTTCGGAAAGAAAGCCGCGCGTGCCGCGCCAATGTTCGCGTTCGCCGCCTTCAGGGAATGCTCGGCCTCGACGATGTCAGGCCGCCGCGACAGCAGATCCGAAGGCAGCCCCTCGCTGATGTCGGCCAGCATCGACGGGCTCGACATCAACGTCGCGCCTTGCGGCAGATCGTCCGGCAACGGACAGCCGATGCTGGCGACGAGATTGTTCTTGTCCTGCGCAACGGCGCGCGTATAAGACGCGAGGCTCGACTGCGCGCTCGCGAGGCTCGTGCGCGCCTGCTGCACATCCTGGAACGACGAACTGCCCGCCTCCATCATCTGCACGGTCAGTTCATAGGTCTTCTGGTCCGCCTCGACGGTGTTGCGCGCGATCTCCTGGCTCGTTTCGTCGGCGAGCAGCTGGAGATAGTCGGTCGCGACCGTCGCGATCAGGCTCAGTTGCGTACTGGCATGCGCGGAGTCGCTCGATAGGTACTGCTCGAGCGCCTGCCGCTTGAGGCTGCGCAGACGTCCGAAGAAATCGATCTCCCACGACGACATGCCAACACTTACCGAACCCGTCGACATGATCGTGCCCGCCGATCGTTCGCGCGTGAACGATCCGGAAGCATCGACGGACGGCGAGAGATTGGCGCGCGCGATCCGATACTTCGCTTCGTACTCGGCTACATTGAGCGCCGCGACGCGAAGGTCGCGGTTGTTCTCGAGAGCCAGTTCGATCAGACGCTGCAGACGAGCGTCCCTGAAAAAATCCCGCCAGCCGACATCGGTCGCGTAAGCCGCTTGGCTCGCCCGGCCCGTCTTGCTCGCATCGGTCTGATAGGCTTCGCCTTGAGGATATGCAGCCGCGACAGGCGCGGCCGGTCGTTGATACGCGGGATCGAGTGTGCAGGCGCACAGCGCCATCGCAATCATTGTACTCAGGTACTTCAGCTTCATGCTTGTTCCTCTTGCGACGGGCCATTAGGCTCCGTGTGCCCATGCTCGCCGAACAGACGGCGCACCACGACGTAAAACACCGGCACGAAGAAAATGGCCAGCACCGTCGCGGCAATCATGCCGCCCGCGACGCCCGTGCCGATTGCGTGACGTGCATTGGCGCCCGCCCCGGTACTGATCACGAGCGGCAGCACACCGAACACGAACGCGAGCGATGTCATCAGAATGGGGCGCAAGCGCATATGGGCGGCCTTGATGACGGCGTCGATCATACCGAGCCCTTGCGCCTGCAAGTCCTTCGCGAATTCGACGATCAGAATCGCGTTCTTCGTCGACAGACCGATGGTCGCCAGCAGACCGACCTTGAAATAAATGTCGTTGTCCAGTCCGCGCAAATGCGCGGCCGCGAGCGCACCGAACACGCCGAGCGGAACGACGAGGATCACTGCGAGCGGGACCGACCAGCTTTCGTACAGGCCGGCGAGGCAAAGGAACACGACCACGATCGAGATCGCATAGAGATAGACCGCTTGAGAGCCCGCCTGCACTTCCTGATACGACTGGCCCGTCCATTCGACGCCGAAGCCGGCCGGCAGCTGCTTGGCGATCTTCTGGACCGCATTCATCGCGTCGCCCGTGCTCACGCCGTTGCCCGTTTGCGCGGACATCCCCATCGCCAGTTGCCGGTTGTAGCGCTCGATCTGCGGCGGCCCGAACGTCCAGCGGCTCGTCGTGAAGGCTGAAAACGGCACCATGTCCGCATCGTAATTTGCGCGCGTGCCCGAAGAGGAAGATGACGAACTGTTGGACGACGATGAACTCGACCGCACGAACCAGCTGGCGACATCGGCTGGCATCATCCGATAAGGTGCATCGGCCTGCACGTAGACCTTCTGAATGCGCCCCGTGTCGATGTAGTTGTTCACATAGGAAGAACCGAATGCCGTCTGCAACGTGTCATTGATATCCGAGACCGACAGGCCGAGGGCTGACGCCTTCTCGCGATCGATATCGACTTGCAGTTGCGGCGTATCTTCGAGCCCCGACGGACGCACCATCGCCAGCGACGGCTCCTTCATCGCGAGCCCCATGAACTGGTTGCGCGCTGCCAGCAGTTTGTCGTGCCCCTGCCCCGCGCCATCCTCGATTTCGAAATCGAGACCGCTTTGTGTGCCCAGTTCCTGGATCGCAGGCGGATTGAGTACGAAGGTCTGCGCGTCGCGATTGGCATTGAGCTTGCGATTCGCGCGCGCGATGATCGCCGACGCACTGTCTTTCGAACTGCGCTGCTTCCAGTCCTTCAGCGAGACGAATGCGAGCGCGTTGTTCTGCCCTTGTCCGTTGAAACTGAAGCCGTTCACCGTGATCATCTGTTCGACGCCGGGCTCGTCGTGCAGGAAGTATTGCTCAGCCGCTTCCACGGCCTTGAGCGTGCTTGATGCAGGCGTGCCGACGGGCGTGCTGATCGAGACGAGGATGTAGCCCTGGTCCTCTTGCGGCAGATATGACGACGGCAAAGTCATGTACAGCAACACGACGATCGCGCCCATGCAACCATAGACGAACATCCAGCGCATCGGCTTGCCGACGATGCGCGCGAGCGCGCCGCTATAACGTGTGGTGCCGGAGGAAAACTTGCGGTTGAACCAGCCGAAGAAGCCGCGCTTTTCCTCATGCCCGTGTTGCGTCGGTCGCAACAGTGTCGCGCACAGAGCGGGCGTGAGCGTGAGCGCGAGAATGACCGAAAGCACCATCGCCGAGGCGATCGTGATCGAGAACTGCCGGTAGATGGCACCCGTCGATCCCGAAAAGAATGCCATTGGAATGAACACGGCAGTCAGCACCGTGGTGACGCCGATCAGCGCACCCGTAATCTGACCCATCGCCTTCTCGGTGGCCTCGCGGGGCGACAAACCCTCCTCGCTCATCAGACGTTCGACGTTCTCAACCACGACGATGGCATCGTCCACCAGAAGACCGATCGCTAGCACCATCGCGAACATCGACAGCACGTTGATCGAGAAGCCGATGGCCGCCATCACGCCGAACGTGCCAAGCAGCGCGACGGGTACGACGATCGTGGGGATCAGCGTCGAGCGGACGTTCTGCAGGAACAGATACATCACAGCGAACACGAGCACGACCGCCTCGAGCAGCGTCTTCACGACCTCTTCGATCGAGATGCGCACGAACGGCGTCGTGTCGTACGGAATGCTGACCTTGACGTCCTTGGGCAACTGCGGCTCGAGTTCCGCGAGCTTCGCGCGCACTTCGCGAGCGACCTGCATCGCGTTCGCGCCCGTCGCGAGCTTGATCGCCATCGCCGCCGCCGGCTTGCCGTTGTAGCGCGACGACGTATCGTAGGAATCGCCGCCAACCTCGATGCGCGCGACTTCCTTGAGCCTGACCTTCGAGCCGTCTGAATTGACACGTAACAGGATGTCGCCGAACTGGTCGACCGTCTTCAGAAGACTAGACGAGCGGACGGTCGCGTTGATCGCCTGCGAATCTGTGGCAGGCAAGCCGCCGATCTGGCCGACCGATAGCTGCACGTTCTGATTGGATACGGCCGTCGTGACGTCCGAGGTCATCAGACCGAAACTACGAAGCTTGACGGGATCAACCCAGATGCGCATCGCGTGCTGCGCCCCGAATAGCGTGACGTCGCCTACGCCGTTGAGCTGCGAGACAGAGTCCTGGATCTGGCTGGCGATGATATTGCCGAGATCGATAGAGTTATAGCTGCCGCCTGGCGACGACAGCGCCACGAACATCATGAAGTTGGTCGACGCCTTGGCAACCTGGATACCCTGTTCTTGCACCGTCTGGGGTAACGATGACGTTGCCTGGCTGACCTTGTTCTGCACCTGCACCTGGGCGATATCGGGGTTCGTGCCGGCATTGAACGTGAGCGTGAGGGTCGCTTGCCCTGACGAGCTGCTCGTCGACGACATGTACAGCAGGTTGTCGATACCGCTGAGTTTCTGCTCGATGATCTGCGTGACCGTCGCCGCCACGGTATCGGCGGATGCGCCGGGATAGGTCGCCGTGACCTGCACGGAAGGCGGCGCGATGGTGGGATATTGCTCGACGGACAGCGAGGTGATCGATACCGTGCCGACTAGCATGATAACGATCGCGATCACCCATGCGAGGATGGGCCGCTTGATAAAGAACTGAGCCATGCGCCCCCCTTACTGCTGCATGCCGGAAGCGCCCGGCGCACTCGCCGACGAGGCCGATGCGGCCTTGATGGCCGGCTTGTTTTCCGCGACCTTGACCTGCGCACCCACATGTGCGCTTTGCAGGCCGCTCACGATAACGCGGTCGCCCGCATGCAGGCCCTCGGTCACAATCCACTGGTCGCCATACGCAGTATCGGCCTTTACGCTTACCTGGCGAACCTTCGATGACGCATCGACGACATACACGCTGGCCTGCCCCGCCGAGCCGCGCGACACGGCAATCTGTGGCACGAGAATCGCGCGGTCGTCCATGCCCTCTTCGAGCCTGACGCGAACGAACATGCCGGGTAACAGGTCGCCCTCGGGATTCGGGAAAATGGCTCGCAGCGTCACCGAGCCCGTCGTCGTATCGACGCTGATGCCCGAAAATTGCAGCGTGCCTGTGTGCGAATACGGCGTGCCATCCTCGAGTTCCAGGCTGACCACCGCGCCGTTGTCGCCCGCGCGCTTGAGCTTGCCCGACGCGAACGCCTTGCGCAGCTTCAGCCATTCGGCGCTCGAACGCGTGAAGTCGAGGTACATCTGGTCGAACGCGTGAATCGTCGCGAGCGCCGTTGTCTGATCCGAGGTGACGAGCGCGCCTTCCGTCACGCTCGACGCGCCGATCCGGCCGGAAATGGGCGCCGTGATCCGCGTGCGGTCGAGGCTCACACGTGCCGATTCGAGCGAGCCCTGATCGGCGATCACATCCGCTTCGGCCTCTCGCACGGCGGCGATCGCGTCGTCGTAATCCTGCTGGCTCACCGCCTTGATCTTGACGAGATCGGTATAGCGGTCCGCCTTGGTTCTGGCAGATGCGAGCGTCGCGCGTGCCTTCGCGAGCGTGCCGCGGGCGGAGTCGTAGTTCGCCTGATAAGAAGCGGGATCGATCTGATACAGCACCTGCCCTGCCCTGACGTCCGAGCCTTCGACAAACAAGCGCTTCTGGACGATGCCACTGATCTGCGGGCGGACATCCGATAACTTGAGCGAGGAAAGACGACCAGACAGTTCCGTCGTCATCACGATGTGTTGGGGCACAACCGTCTCGACACCGACCTCGGCGGTTTGTGCGCCGGACGGCGATGCCTCGTGCCGATTACAGGCGGAAACCATCATAGCGACGGCGCCGCACAGTGCGGCCAGCAGGCGGCGAGGAGGTGCGCAAACACCGGGAACCCGCAAAAAAACGTGCGAATAAAGGTTCTGCATACGCGAGAAAGAGAGAGCTCCAGCGTCGTGCAAACGCAACGCCCTAGCCGCACCGCACGTGCGTGGTGCGGCTGGGGCCGGTGTACGTCGATCGGCAAATGCGACGCCGACGCTAATGTTGAACAGCCGGCTTGTTGACGAAAGATTCATCGAGGCGCCGATCTTCGCATAACTGAAGTGCGCGAAGCTTAGCGATTCTTTCAACGTGTTACCGAGATTATTCGGGCTTTGGCATACCGCCCCTAGCGGGAGCGGGACGGGTTGAATAACCACAAAGTTGCGCGATTGTTTAACTCGGCGCGGCGGGTAAAGCGGGATCGCGATGGACGATGGAACGGCAACGCACGACCCGCTCACGGGTTACACGCCGGCAACCCTAGCCGGGAAACTCGTCGTGGATGTCGTCGATCAGTTCTACCAATTCGATGGAACCATCTGCCAACCCGGCTCGACCCCGCTTCGGGGCAATCTGTTGGTTCCGGCTTCGCGACTGTCACGAAGCCGGAGCGCAGTGGCTGGCGCTGATCGACGCGATTCCATCGATTCGCGGCCCGCGCGACCACTCGATTCAACGGCCCCGCGTCGTCTACGCCGATCGCGGTCATGACTCCGAGCGGCATCGGCGCGCCCTGCGCCATCGCGGTATCCAGTCAGTGATCGCGAAGCGCCGGACCGAGCACGGCAACGGACTCGAAAGTATCGTTGACTGGTCGGACGCATGCATTCCTGAAACTTGGTTGCTCGCTTGTCTGCCTGAACATCTTCAGGCGTACCGAGCAGCCTTTTTGAGCTGGCATCTAAGCGCTGTCGAAAACGACCCATGCATCGGCGTTAATTTCTACTTGGACCGCATCCAGCGACGCGCCTTTGCAGGGCCCATCAACGCACTTTCCATCGTCAAACCTGAATATCGCACTATGGTGAGCGCACATCAGAACCTCAGATCGATAGCAAAAGATATTTCCGGGGACAAAGTCCAAGCCTACGGAAAAATGGGGGCACCGATTTACGTAGGCCCACACCTTGTCACCACGCCGGACAATGACGATGGGACGGTCGACTGATTCTTCGGCGACTACACGGGCACCACCGTCGGGCACATCGTCCAAACGACATAGCCGATGCGCGCTCATCACTACACCCGCTGCTCGGGATTACCAAGGCTCCAGTCCCACGGACGAACCTCCACTCGCGAGAACAAACCTTCCTTCATGTAAGGGTCTTCTCCAACGAACCGCATCACCGCTTCGATGTCGTCGGCTTCTACGACCAGGAGCGTGCCGTTCATCGCATTGCCGAGGGGCGCCAGCGTAGGACCGCCGAGGCGTACCAGAACACCGTGCTGAGACGCACTGCGGAGATAAGTCCGATGACTCGGGCGCACACGCTCACGCACCTCGCGCATGTCAGGCTTGTCGGTGGCAAAGACTGCGAAATAGCGACTCATGGTTCAGCTCCGGTCAAGCACGAAGTCGTAGTTCGCCTCGCGATATGGGCCATTCAGATTGAAACGGCGCGCGAGTTCATCGCCCCCCGGGCGCTCGCGGTAAGAAACCATCAGCGATGGCTTGACGCCGAAAACCGCGTCCGAATGAAGGTACTTGTCGTTTTTGTCGAACAGATGGGTCACGAGCGTTCGATGTCCGGGCGCATCAATCATGAAATGCAGATGTGCGGGCCGCCACGGATGCCGGCCTGTCGCGTCGAGCATCTTGCCGACTGGACCATCCGTCGGAATCGGGTAGCTCACGGGCAGAATCGTGACAATTGCGTAGCGCCCTTCGGCATCCGCGTGGTAGCGACCACGCAGGTTTCCGTGGGGTTGCTCGGTGTCTTGCCCCGAGTACATGCCATTTTCAGCGGTCTGCCACACGTCGAGCACGGCGTCCGGCACCGGTGCACCGTCGGTGGTCAGCACGCGGCCATGCACGACCACCGGAGTGCCGGGCGTGAACGCCATGTTCTCGCCATACGCTCGGTCGGGCATGCCTTCGATGTAGAACGGGCCGAACACCGTCGTTTCCGTCGCGCCGGTCGCAAAACGATGGTTGATC
Organism: Burkholderia sp. AU16741; assembly: GCF_002223345.1. Taxonomy (NCBI): domain Bacteria; kingdom Pseudomonadati; phylum Pseudomonadota; class Betaproteobacteria; order Burkholderiales; family Burkholderiaceae; genus Burkholderia; species Burkholderia sp. AU16741. The sequence continues at coordinate 7,974 of NZ_NKEZ01000006.1, read as the reverse complement.
CGATCGACCAGCATCGATACGCCCAGCGTGTCCGACAGCAGAATGAACTCCTGCCGCACGACGTCGTCGCACATCTTTCCGGTTTCGGTCAGGAAGCCGATCGCAGCCATCCACTCCGCCTCAGTCAGCTCCGTTTCGCGGACGAACGCATGCACGTGCCGCACGAGGCTCTGCATCAAGGTGCGCAAGCGCGCGTCCTGTGTGCTGGCAAAGCTGGCAACAACCTGCTCGGTCAGCCTCGCATCGCTATCGCCATGTTCGGTGGTCACATCGGTCTCCATATATGCTTTCAACCGCCTTGCACGCCTAGTGTGGCGCGCGCCCTTCCCATGCACGCTGAAGCAATTCCCTGATCGGTGCGCGTTCGATCGGACGCGGATTCGCATAGGGATTCTTGCAGGCAATATCAGCTGCCTCGTCGAGGCCATCCTGCCGCATGCCGATATCTTCGAGCGCCGACGAGATGCCGAGTTTTTGGTTCAGCTGGAACAGAAGCGAACCGGCTTCCGCGGCTTCGCTGCCGCCAAGAGCGCGCGCAACCCGACGCAGCGCTTCAGGCGCGGCAGCGTGGTTGTAGTGCGCCGTATGAGGCAACATCGCGGCGTGCGTCTGCGCGTGCGGGAGGTTGAAGGTGCCGCCGAGCGTATGACAGAGCTTGTGATGCAACGCCATGCCGACGGCGCCCAGACATGTGCCGGCGAGCCATGCGCCATACAGGGCGCGGCTGCGCATCTCGCGATCGTCGGGCGCGCGCACGATGGCTGGTAACGCTTCGCCGAGCGCACGAATCGACTCCTCTGCCATCAAGCTGATCACCGGGTTCGCATCTTCCGCGTAGAGCGCTTCGACCGCGTGCGCCATCGCATTGACGCCGGACGCCGCCGAAATCCCTGGCGGCAGCGACAGCGTCAGCGACGGATCGTAGAGCACCGTACGCGGCAGCACGCGTGCATCGCGCCCGGTGCGCTTGAGCCGCTCTTCCGTGAGCCCGTAGATCGGCGTCATTTCCGAACCCGCGTAAGTCGTCGGCACGGCGAGGATCGGCAGCGACGATTCGAGCGCGATCGCCTTGCCGAGCCCGATCGTCGAGCCACCGCCGATCGCGATGCAGCAGTCCGCGCCAAGCTCGGTGGCCATCTCGCGCGCCGCACGAGCGACTTCGATCGGCACGTGCATCACGGCCTGCGCGCACACGCCGGCTGCACGCTCGCCGAGCACGCCGCTGACGCGCTCCGCGAGCGCTCGCTGTTCGGGCGTGGACAGGATCAGCGCCCGCTGCGCGCCGAGCGCGGTCAGCTCGTCCGGCAGCCGGTCGAGCGCGCCCCATTCGAACACGACGCGCGAAGGCGTTCCCTGGTAGACGAAGCGCTCCAAGGCGACCTCAGCGCTTGAAGTGCGGCGGCACGTTGCCGTCGACGTTGACCCACACCGAGCGCGCTTCCGTGTAGTCGTGCATCGCCTCGAAACCCATCTCGCGGCCGTAGCCCGACTTGCCGATGCCGCCGAATGGGCTGCCCGGATTCACACGCTTGTAGCAGTTGATCCAACACATGCCCGCGTCGATCGTCGACGCCATCCGGTGCGCGCGGGACAGATCGTTAGTCCACAAACCGCTGCCGAGCCCGTATTCGGTCGCGTTGGCAATCGACAACGCTTCTTCGTCGCTGCCGAAGCGCAGCACGGTAACGAACGGCCCGAACACTTCCTCCTGCGCGACGCGATCGGCCGCGCTTTTCGCTTCGATGACGGTCGGACGCACGTAGTAGCCATTCGCGAGCGTGGCCTCCTGCGGCGCGCTGCCACCTGCGAGCACACGGCCGCCCTGCTCCCGCGCGACGTCGACGAACGACAGCACGCGGTCGAGGTGCTGCTTCGACGTCAGCGGGCCCATTTCGGTGTCCGGATCCAGCGGATTGCCAACGCGGATAGACGAAGCCAGCGACACGAAACGCTCGAGGAATTCATCCGCGATACGTTCATGCAGCACCAGACGCGAACCGGCGATGCACGCCTGCCCCTGGTTGTGGAAGATCGCCCACGCGGCGCCGTTGATGGCGGCATCGAGGTTCGCATCGTCGAACACGATGTTCGCGCCCTTGCCGCCGAGTTCCAGCTGCACGCGCTTCAGGTTGCCCTGCGATGCGTCGACGATCCGGCGCCCCGTCGCGGTCGAACCGGTGAACGCGATCTTGCCGACACCAGGGTGTTCGGCGAGACGCTGGCCGGCCGTATGTCCATAGCCGGGAACGATATTGACGACACCTGCGGGGAAACCGACCTCGGCCATCAACTCGACGATCCGCAGGGTCGACAGCGGCGTGATCTCCGACGGCTTCAGCACGACCGTGTTGCCGGCGGCCAGCGCGGGGCCCATCTTCCAGCTGGTGAACATCAGCGGGAAATTCCACGGCACGATCTGACCGACGACGCCGATCGGTGCACGCTGCACATAGTTCAGGAAGCCGGTTTCGACCGGAATCACCGAGCCTTGAAGCTTGTCTGCCATCCCGCCGAAGTAGCGGAAACAGCCGGCCGTGCGCGGCACGTCAAGCGCGCGCGAATCGCGGATCGGATGGCCCGTGTCGAGCGATTCGAGCTGCGCGAGTTCCTCGGCATTCGCGTCGATCGCGTCGGCGAGACGCAGCAGCAGCCGGCCGCGTTCGGCCGCCGGCAACGCCGACCATTTCGGAAACGCGCGGGTTGCGGCTTCGACTGCAAGGTCGATGTCCGCCGCGGTAGCGGCGGCGATCTTCGTGATCAGCGAACCGTCGTGCGGATTGAGCACGTCGATCGTGCCACGGTCGACTGCGTCAACGAATCGCCCGTCAATGAAGAGCTGGGTCTGCATGTATCTTCCTCGATGTATTGCTGGCGCGCGACTTAGAACTCGATGGGATACGGAGCCAGTTCGCCGCTCTCATAACGCTGCGGCAGGTTCGGCGTGGCGTTTTCCCACACCAGAAGCATCGAGCGCTTGGTCGAGTAACCCTGGTGCCGGATATCGGCGGGCATTGCGCAGATGTCGCCGGCGCGCATCGTGATCCGTGCGCGCGGCGCACCGGAGTTCTTGTCGCCAATGTCCCAGACAATTTCGTCGGAAAGTTGCAGGAACCATTCGACGCGGTCGTTGCCGTGGAACACCGGCAAGATGAATTCTTCGGTCGTCGGACAGAACAGGCTGAGACCGCAGACGGACGTCACCGACGGATTCCACGTCACGTCCGAACGCGATAGATATTTGAAGAGGCTGAACGCATGAAGCTCGTGCTCGAAGCCCGGTTCGGCATGCACTTCCGGCTCGTCTTGCACGACGTCGAGGAATGCACGATTGACCGCCAGATCGTCGCGCAGCGGCGAGTCTCCTTCGAGACCCGGCATACGGCGCGTCGCGATGCGGGTACGTTCGATTGCCGCAACGTTCTCGCCATGCTTGCGGCCGAATGCCGTGCCGGTTTCTTCTGGAGCTGCGAACGGGTCGAAGCCTTCGTTTGTCCAGTCGTGCAGCATGGCCTTGAACGTGGCCATGATGGTTGGCGTGTCGAACGTCTCGGTATAGTCGACGCCCGCTTCCTTCAGGATGCCGTTGAACGTGCCCGCGTACACATCTACCTTGCCGTAGTGATTACGTGTCCCGAACACATGGTCGAAGTTGACCCAGCCATAGAAGAAGCCCCATGCGACGTCCCGCATCATCGCGCGCAGGAACGCGTCCGCGGATATCGCGTGCGTGCGGATCTGGCCTTTCGCGGGCCAGCTGATCTTCACGAAGTACTCGTCGCGCTGGAACGCGAATTCGCCAAGCTGGAAGCGGCGGTAACCGGTGACGGGATCGGCTTCCGTGGCCTGCACCAGATCGGCGGCGAAGCCAGCGGAAAGATCGAGGGTCTCGAGGGTGGCCATAACATGTCTCCAGGAATATTTGAATGAGGCGGTCAGGCAGGTCAGTGCAGGCAGATATCTGCCCACTTCTCTACGGACAGCTCACCGAGAACGGTCTGCACGAGGGCAACGCCCGGCTCGCTTGCGACGAAGCGGTACGCACAGCCCGCCGGCAGCAGTGCCTGGTGCCCCTTGCGCAGGACGACATACCCCATCTTGCGACCGGCAGGCCGGACGCCCGCGTGCACCGTGCCACGCCCCGACGTCGGCGGATTGTCGAGCTTGATGAATTCGATCTGAACTGCGCCATCCATCTGGATGGCGAACTCGTCGTGTGCACATGCGAACCATTGCGATGCGCCTTCGGTACGCAGCACTTCGATGACATATTCGAGATTCTTGCCGACGACGACCTTCTCGTACGGTGCTGACTTGGAGGCCACCTCGAATACGTTCGAGAAGGCGTAATGACGAGCGCTCCCGCTCGTGATTTCGATGTCGCCTTTCTTGTAGCTGTCGAGCGAGCCAAAGACGGTGTGAAATGCCGCGTCAGTCATTGCTGTCTCCTGTGTTGAACTGCTTGTTAGGTTCAACTCTAGGGGCAATAGCTGTGAGTAACAACCTCCGGAACAGCGACTACCGCATTTGCGATTCCCGAATAATCCACCGACTGATTCGAGGGCTATCGCACCCAGCCGCGCTCGAGCAACGGCACATCCCAGGACGGTTCACTGCCGATATATTCGGCGAGGAACTCGACAAGCGCCTTCACCTTTAATGCCTGACGCTGCGTCGCAGGATAGACGGCCGCAAAGCTCAACGACGACAGGTCATAGTCCGTCAACACGGGCACCAACGTCCCCTTGACGAGCGCGTCGCTCGCGACCAGGGTTGGCAGGCAAACCACCCCCCCGCCTGTCAGTGCGTAGTCCCGGAGCAGATGTACCGAGTTCGAGCGAACCATTCCCGGCAATTCCATCTCGACGACTTCATCACCCTGAGTCATAGTCCAGCGATTTCGTGAGGGATATCCCGAGTACAGTGCAGTTGTGTGGTTCAGCAGGTCCCGTGGATGCTGTGGCGCACCATGATCGTCGATGTAAGCCGGCGAAGCACAAAACAACCGCCGAACGGTAAATAGCCGGCGTTCGATGAGCGACTCGGAAATCGGGGGGAATATCTGGAAAGCGATATCGAAGCCTTCCTCGACCGGGTCAACCACGCGGTCATTCACGATGACATCGAACTGGATTCCCGGATAGCGGCGATTGAATTCAGCCAGTGGGGCAGCGAAATGTCCAAGGGCGAACCCCGGAAGCATCTGGATGCGCAAGCGCCCCGTCGGTGTGGCGCGCATTTCCCGCATCTGGTCGGTGAGCTCATTCACCCTGCCCACCACGTCTGCGCATTCGCGATAGAACGCTTCGCCTACCTCCGAGAGCCGCACGTGACGCGTGCTGCGATGGAAGAGCGGCGCATTGACGAACTTCTCGAGCTGCTGGATGCGGTTCGTCACTACGGAACTCGTCACACCGAGTTGTCTCGCCGCCTCAGCGAAGCTGCTGGCCTCGGCGACTCTCACGAATGCCTCGATGCTCAAAAATCGATCCATACTGCGCCCTTCTTGTCAGCAAAATACCAGTTTATCTGTACCGGACCGGTCTTTGCATCGCACGGGAAGGAGCCACACTATCACTGATCGGTTCTCAAAGCACGTATTCGCGTTCCCTTGCGGATTAACGCGACCGCTCACCCGCAGCAAGCTTCGCCGGTATGCCAGAACGACGCTGCAGTACAGCCGGTGCAGTTTCCCTCAGAAGCATGCTGACCAGAATGCCAAGAATGACGGCACACATGGGCAGCCAGAGAATGTTCTGAATGCCGAAATGAGCCGCGACGTAGCCGCCCAACGCAGGTGCGATGCCGCCGCCGAAGATTTCGCCGCAGCCGACCACCACACCGATCGACGTCGACACGAGGCCCACGGGCGCGGCTTCCGTTGCGACTGGCCCCGACAGCAGCGACACGAGCCCGAGCGTGAAGAACGACGCGACGAACAGGACGATGAACAGCGTGACGGGTTGCGGGCCGAGACCGCGGAAGATGTAGAGCATCACGGCCGTGCCCGCAAAGCCGACGATGCTCGCGATGCGGCGGCCCACCAGGTCTGACAGCCCCGGCAGCCCGAACTGCCCGATAAATCCGCCGAAGCCGATTGCCGACACGACGAGCCCCATCTTTTGCGTACCAAGCGCCAGGTAGTCCGTCAGGTACAGCGGCAGCAGCGCGCCGAGCACGAACACGCCCGTCATCGCGCAACACAATGCGGCCATCGCGACGAGGATGTTGCGGCTCTTCAGCACGTGGCCGAGCGACGCGGGCGCGTGCTCCGATACGACCTCCCTCTCCCGCCTCGGCTCGCGGATCACGAAGAACATGATCGCGCCGAGGATCAGGCCGGGTATCGCGACGAGCGCGAACACCCAGCGCCACGACACGAACTCGAGCAACTGCGTCGCGATGATCGGTGACAGCGCGAGCCCGAACAGCGCGAAGCCGCTTTGCTGCAGCCCGAGGTTCAAGCCGCGCCGACGCGGATGCGACGCGTCGGCGGTCGCCGCGAAGCTGGTCGGGCAGAACGAGCCTTCGGCGACGCCCATCAACGCCCGAATCGCGATCAGACCGAGCAGCCCACCCGCGAGCCCCGAAAAGCCCGACAGCAGCGAGAACGCGACGATCGCGGGGATCAGCACTTTGCGGCGGCCGATCTTGTCCGAGATGCCGCCCATCAGCGCGGCGAAGATGCCCCACGACAGGCCAAGCACGCCGATGCAGTTGCCGACGTCCTGCGCGGTCAGGTTCAGGTCCTTCATGATCGACGGGAACAGCGGCGCGATCAGCCAGCGGTCGAGGCCGACTAGCCCGAAACCGAGCGCCAGCAGCGTGACCGCCTTCCACTCGTACGCGGTATCCCACTCGTTTGCTTTCATGTCTGTCTCCGTGGAACTGGTCAGCCTGCGCGCGCCGCAGCGTCCGTGCATGAGCCAAATCCGTTGTCTTGGGTCTGCGATACGACGCGAGTCGCGCGGAAATGGCCACCGCCTTCCGGTTGCAGGCGTCCAATTCAATCAGCCGACGCCCGAACGATAGGTGCGCGGATACGGATCGGGTATGGAACAACCGGCGAACACGCCATTCGCGAAATGCAAATAATCTCGACGGACAAGGGAAAGGCGCCACCTGGAAAGCACGACGCAAAAAATGGCGGGACGAAATGAACATGGGACCGGCGAGCCTAGGGGAATCCCTCGTAGACACTGAAGAATACGCATCGCGGTCCGCTCAACGTCCCACTGTTCCAACTCGGGATCGCGTCGTCGGCCCGTGCGATCAACGGTTCCAGCATCCGACGCTTCGTTCCCGGGTCACGGCGAGCTAGCCGCGTCATAGCAAGATACGATTCTGTACTGACCCACATATCCAGACGCCGATCACCGTTGCCGTCCTTGCCAGCCGCGTCACGCCTTGTTCGATAGGCCGCTTGCCACTGTGCCGTCGTTTGCGTCATCTCCTACCTACAGTGGTTGTTACCCGGTAACGCGAGACCTCACGGCGCATGGCAGATCGAGCGTTTACGATAATGAATCATCTCGCGACTGAAGAATCGATTCTATCTCACTCCTTGCAGTTTTGACTCCCCCCACTTGAAAGGGGCCAAGTCCCCTCGTCCTCATAGTAGGTCACAAGGCATCTCGTTACAGGCAGCGGGGCTCAGCGCCACACCTACTGGTTGACAAACAATCGATTATTCTTGAAACTACGTTGACGGCGGCGACCCAGCAACGCTGGCATGATCATTCGGAGTGGAGAGTGAAGTTATCCGGCTATCGAGGGAAGTCTTTATCGTTACCTTCGTTGCACTGGCAAACCTTCGCACTCCAAACCTGACAACGACTTACGTGGCCGTCGGCTTGGTGGGCGCAGGTTTTGGCGCGGGGCAGGTCGGCGTGATGGGGATGCTGGGGCACTATTGGAGCACCACATTGTTCCCGATGCTGACCGCCATCGTACTGCTCGTTCAGACCGTGGGCGGAT
>NZ_NKEZ01000008.1:0-1506791 GCF_002223345.1 Burkholderia sp. AU16741 | reverse complement strand
CCCCCTTTGCCTGATGACCATAGCGAGTCGGTCCCACCCCTTCCCATCCCGAACAGGACCGTGAAACGACTCTACGCCGATGATAGTGCGGATTCCCGTGTGAAAGTAGGTAATCGTCAGGCTCCCTCAAGTCAGAAACCCCCGCCCGACCAGGCGGGGGTTTTTGCATTTCAGCGTCCTAAAAAGCGCGCAGCGAAGCGTTACCGAGGCTACGTCCGTCGGCTTGCCCTGACGCAAATCATCGCAGCATCGAGCCCCTCCTTTAGTGCTCTGCCGTGCTCGAATACTCTGCTGTTGTACCGTCCGGAATCTCCCGGCTCCTCCTTCCACTGACCGTACCATCCGTTCAGCCAACGCCACGCATCCAATGATGATGTTGTGATGGCCGTAATGAGCGATGTTGGTCGACAATGATCGATAAATACGGCTTTCTGGCGAAAAATCCGCGCCTCTACCCGTTCTTCTAGGCGCCGTGTCATCCGCGTCACTCCGCTCACGCCGCGCGAAATCATCATAAAGATCTATGCGCATAAAGTTCATTCGCGCGACATGTTCGGCAGAGCGGGGAGCAAGCCCTTCGGGGTAATATCACCGTTCGTCCCGATTCCCGGTACTTGCCTGCATCCGCCGGCGATCGGCGCTTTTTGCATTCCGTCTCCCGCATCGTTCATGACTGACAGCCCCGCCCAAAGAGGTCGGACGACCGACTTCTTGCCGTATCTCGTCGCCGCGACGTTCTTCATGGAGTATCTCGACACCACCGTGATCGCGACCGCGCTGCCGCAAATGGCGCGCTCGTTCGGCGTCGGGCCGAATGCACTGAGTCTCGGGATGACGGCCTATATGCTGGCGCTGGCGGTGTTCATTCCGATCAGCGGCTGGATCGCGGATCGCTATGGTTCGCGCACCGTCTTCGCGAGCGCGATCATCGTCTTTACCGGCGCGTCGGTGCTATGCGGGCTGTCCGAAGGCGTGATGTCGTTCACGGCTGCCCGACTGCTGCAGGGTGTCGGCGGGGCGATGATGGTGCCGGTCGGGCGGATGATCGTCGTGCGCAGTACCGAGAAGGCGAAGCTGATGCGTGCGATCGCGACGATCACGTGGCCGGGCATCGTCGCGCCCGTCGTCGGGCCGCCGATCGGCGGCTTCATCACCACCTACGCGTCGTGGCGATGGATCTTCCTGTTGAACGTCCCGTTCGGCCTGGCCGCGCTCGTTTGTACCTGGCTGATCGTCCGGAATACGCGGGCCGACGAGCAACGGCCGCTCGACTGGGGAGGCTTCGTGCTGGCTGGCGGCGCATTGACCTGCCTGCTGATCGGCACCGAAGCGGCCGGACAGCAGGATGTCGACTTCACGCGCGCGGGTGCCCTGGTGGGCACAAGCGTGCTGTTCGGCATCGCCGCATGGTTGCATGCGCGACGCTGCGCGCATCCGCTGCTCGATTTCACGACGCTGAAGGTGCCGACATTCTCGGTGACGGTCATCACCGGCTCGATCACGCGGATGGCGATCAACGCCGTCCCGTATCTGCTGCCGCTGCTGTTCCAGATCGGTTTCGGACTGTCGCCGTTCCAGTCAGGGCTGCTGCTGCTCGCGAGCGCGCTCGGCAATCTCGGGATGAAGGCGGGCACGTCGTGGATCCTCGACCGTTACGGCTTTCGGCGCGTTGCGCTCATCGACGTAACGATCGTCGGCATTTTCACGATCGCATGCGGCTGGCTGACCGCATCGACGCCGCTGGCGATCACGCTGCTCGTCGTATTCGTTTACGGGCTCACGCGGTCGATGCAGTTCACGACGCTCGCGACACTGGCGTATGCAGACATCCCGGCTCAGCAGACGAGCGCGGCCAGCACGCTGTGGAGCGCCGCGCAGCAGATGACGATCGGAATGGGGATCGCGTTCGGTGCATTGTCGTTGCGGCTCGCCGCTTTGGTGCGCGGCGATGCTGCCGGCATGCACTACGTGCTCGACGATTTCCGTTGGGCCTTCGTCGCGGCGGGCGTGCTCGCGCTACTGACGTTGCCGGGCTACGCCCGGCTGGCTTCCGATGCCGGCGACCGGCTGCGGGCCAGCGTCGCACGAGGATAGGCTGGACTGCCAATCGAATCGGCGGGCGACAGGTGAGTGTGCATGTTTTGCGGCGCTTACCGGGAGCGCTGATTCGTTGCGGCCGCGTTCGCTTGATGGTCAGCGCAGTCGGTCTTGGGTCGCCGCGGGCGAGCGGCGTTCCGGCCGGTCATGCCCGGTTGGAGCGCTTTCCTGGCGACGGCATGCGGTGCCGAGACGAGCATGAATGCGATACGCGGCGCGGCAGCAGCGCCTGATTGCGCTGACCGTCAAGCAATCCCGGCTCCCGCTACTGCGCGTCATGGAAGATGATGCCGACCGTATGGCGGTGGCCGCTTCGGATCCGGCTCACACCGTGCCGCAGGTTGACGCGATAGACGCCGCGGGTTCCCTGCACGGGCCGGCCGTGTACCGCGAAGATCACTGCGTCGCCTTGCGTGAGCGGCACCACGTCCGCACGCGACTGCATGCGGGGTCGCTGTTCCGTCAACACGAATTCCCCACCACTGAAATCGCGGCCCGGCGCCGACAGCAGAATCGCGACCTGCAGCGGAAACACGTGCTCGCCATACAGGTCCTGGTGGAGGCAGTTGTAGTCGTCGGCGCCGTATTGCAGGATCAGCGGCGTCGGTCGCGTCTGTCCCGCCGCGTGACAACGATCGAGGAACGCCACATGGTCTTTTGGATAACGGACGTCGATCCCCAGCGCCTGGTTCCAGCGATTCGCGATCGGCGCGAGATGCGGGTAGATCGTCGTACGCAGCTCGGCGATGACCGCTGGCAGCGGATACGCGAAATACTTGTACTCGCCGCGGCCAAAGCCGTGCCGAGCCATCACGACGCGTGAACGATAGAGCGCATCGTGCGGATAGAGCGACGCGAGCGCGTCGCACTCGCTTGCCGACATCAGGCCCGGCACGTGGGCGCATCCGTAGCGATCGAGGTCGGCGCCGACGCTCGGCCAGTCGAGGGAGTCGACGCGTTGCGCGATGTCCAGCGGTTCGACGGCAGGGTGCAGATCGGCAATGTTCACGGGCGTACCTCGGGGCATCGGCGGTGTGGCGCCGTGCGGTCGCGCACGGTCGAATCCACGATGAAAGTTGATGAACCCAGTCTAGCGGCGTCCGGGCGCCGGCACGCTCCAGATCTTGCGCTTTAATTCCGGCCAGGAAACGGGGGAACGTTGAAGCGCGGCATCGACACACTGAATGTGCCGACGGGCCGGAGCGGAGAGGGAAGCGGAGAAGCCGAGAAGCGCCAAGCCCAACCTACCGCGGCGGCGGGTAGCCGGCTATCGCCTGCCACCCGCCGCGTCCATGATCAGGCCAGCGACCGGAACAGCCAGTAAAGCCCTCCCGCGAGCGCGATCGACGCCGGCAGCGTCAGCACCCATGCGAGAACGAGGCTGCGCACCGTGCTCCATTGCAGCCCGGAGCCGTTCGCCGCCATCGTGCCCGCGACACCCGACGACAGCACGTGAGTCGTCGACACGGGCAGCCCGTACATGTCGGCGGCGCCGATCGTCAGCATCGCGACCAGTTCGGCCGATGCGCCCTGTCCGTACGTCAGATGCTGCTTGCCGATTTTTTCGCCCACGGTCACGACGATCCGCTTCCAGCCGACCATCGTGCCGAGACCCAGCGCGATCGCGACGGCGACCTTCACCCACGTCGGAATGAACTTCGTCGCGTGGTCGAGCTGTTTGCGATAGTTGTCGATCGCGAGCTTGTCGTCGGCGGCGAACGCGGGCTGGCCCGACTTCTCCATCAGACGAATGGCCTCGGACACCAGATACATCGTGTTGCGCACGTTGTCGACGTCGCGCTGCGGCACGGCCGCCATCGAGCCCGATGCGCCGACGGCGGTCGCGAGCGACGTGGACAACTGCGCGACGGCCGGCAGCACGGCGGGCGTCAGTTCACGGTGCTGCACGTAGTGTTCGACATCGGCGCGCGGGTTCGCGGACGGCGCGACGCCGTTTGTGTACTTGCCGAACGTCGCGGCCGCCTGGCTCGCGACCGCGACGAAGGTCTGCGATTCGGCCGGCGTGACGGCCTTGTTCAGCGCATACGCGGTGGGCACCGTGCCGATCAGGATCAACATGATGAGGCCCATCCCTTTCTGCCCGTCGTTCGACCCGTGTGCGAACGACACGCCGGTGCAAGTCAGGATCAGCAGGCAGCGAATCCAGAACGGCGGCGGCTGGTCCTTCGGCGGTTCCTTGTACAGCTCGGGAATTCGCACGACGGCCTTCAGCACGAGCAGCAGCAGCGACGCACACAGGAAGCCGACGATCGGCGAGAACAGCAGCGACTTGCCGACGCCGAGCGCCTGACCCCAGTCGACGCCGCTCGTGCCGGATGGCCCGTGCATCAGCTGGTTCATCAGCCCGACGCCGATGATCGACCCGATCAGCGTATGCGAGCTCGACGACGGCAACCCGAAATACCAGGTCGCGAGGTTCCAGACGATCGCGGCGATCAGCAGCGCGAACACCATCGCGAAGCCCGAGCCGCTGCCGACCTGCAGGATCAGCTCGACCGGCAGCAACTGCAGGATGCCGAACGCGACGGCACCGCTCGAGACCATCACGCCGAGGAAGTTCCACATGCCCGACCAGATCACCGCGACGTTCGGCGTCAGCGAGTGCGTATAGATCACGGTCGCGACCGCATTCGCGGTGTCGTGGAAGCCGTTGACGAATTCGAAGCCGAGCGCGATCAGCAGCGCGGCGCCGAGCAGCAGGTACGGGAACAGCGTCCCTTCGCGGACCGGTGCCAGATCGTCGACCAGGTGCGTGGCGATATAGACGGCGCCGAGCACGAGCACCAGCACGAACGCGGCATAGCCGATCTGCCGGGTGCGTGCGACGGAGCCCGGATTGTTCGGGGCGGATGAAGCAGGTTGATTCATGACGGCATCTCGTGAGGGAACCGCGTCCGATCCTAGCCGCGGCTAGCAGTCAGTTTGATGACAGTCGGGATGACGAACGGCGTGTCTTACAGAGATGTAAGGCGAGCGGCTGCCTGCGAAGCGCGGGGCTCGCATCGTCGGCTCACATAGTGAACACGACAGCGGTTTACGCGCGGGTGTCGCGCACGTCGTCGGCCGTCGCGGCCAACGTCCAGCCGCCCGGCGACGCGACGAACGTCGTGCGCGACAGCGGCGCGACGTCGAGACGCGCGGCCGCTTCGAGGCTCATCCGCCGCACGTGCGCGATGGCCGCGCGGACGATCGGCGCATGCGTGATCGCGACGACGTCGCGATCACGCGGCAATCCGTCCAACCATGTGCCGACCCGATGCGCGGCGGCGTCGAACGATTCGCCGCGATGCGGCGACGCGGACGGCGTGCCGATCCACACGGCCAGTTCGTCGGGCACGTCGCGCGCGAGATCGTGCAGCCGTTTGCCGCGCCAGTTGCCGTAGTCGATGTCGCGCAGCGCGGCGTCGATGTCGGCGTGCAGCCCGAGCGCCTCGGCGGTCTGCGTTGCGCAGCGTGCCGGGCTGCACAGCACGCGCGAGCCGGCAACGCCCGTCCACCGGCCGCGCAGCGCGGCGGCTTCGGCGAGGCCGTGCGCGTCGAGCGGGTCATCGTCGGGAAACGTGCCGGTGCGCATCGCGCGGGTCGATGCGTGTGCGATCAGGCAGAGCGAGGCAGGCATGGTCATGTCGGTGTCGGATGATCCGGAGCGGGGCGCGCCGACCCGTGTGTCATCGCTTCAATACGCGAACGTTCGCGCGTACAATTCGCCCGATACGAAGCGTGGAAGCCGGTGCAATTCCGGCGCGGTCGCGCCACTGTAACCGGGGAATCGACGATCCCGGAAGCCAGACCTGCCTTCGTACCCATCCATCATTTGTCGGGGCGCGATTCCCCTGAGGTGCATCCATGAGCGAAGCAGTGCTGAAGCCGGCGGTCGTGCCGGCACCCATCCCCGTCCGCGAGCTGTTGCCCTGGGCCGTGTTCGTCGGCCTGATCCTGCTGCTCGCCCTGTATTTCGTCGGGGCGGAACAGGGCGCGACGTCGCTCGTGCCGGGCATGGTCGTACACGAATTCGTCCACGACGGCCGCCATCTGCTCGGCTTTCCCTGCCACTGACGCGGAGCCTACGATGGTCGGAAAGCTGCTCATGCGCGGGATGCTCGCAGGCATCGCCGCGGGCCTCCTCACGTTCGGTTTCGCCAGGATCGTCGGCGAACCGCAAGTCGATCAGGCGATCTCCCTCGAAGAAAAAAACGCCGCCGCGCAAGGCGAGGCGCCGGAACCCGAGCTGGTCAGCCGCCACACGCAGGCCGGCATCGGGCTGCTGACGGGCGTCGTGACCTACGGCGCGGCATTCGGCGGGCTGTTCTCGCTGGTCTTCGCGTATGCGTACGGGCGCGGCAGCCGCCTGCCGGCACGGCCGCTGGCCGCGTGGCTCGCGCTGGCGGCGTTCGTCGCGCTCGTGATCGTGCCGAACCTCAAGTATCCGGCCAATCCGCCGTCGGTCGGCGACCCCGACACGATCGGCTATCGCACGGGTCTGTTCTTCCTGATGATCGCGATTTCGGTTGCGACGATGGTGTTCTCGGTCGGTGTGCGCCGCCATCTGCTGGCGAAGCTCGGCCAGTGGAACGCGTCGATCGTCGCCGGGCTCGTGTTCGTCGCGATCATCGCGGCCGTGCAGATCGGGCTGCCGTCGGTCAGCGAGCTGCCGGCCGATTTCCCGGCGGCCTTGCTGTGGAAGTTTCGCGTCGCGGCCATCGGCATGCAGGTGATCATGTGGACGACGATCGGCCTGCTGTTCGGCGCATGGGTCGAGCGCGGCGAACGCGCCGGCATGCGCGCCGCCTGACGCGCGGGGCAACCGGGCCCGCCTAGCGCAGCATGCGCGGCGCGCTCCACGTCGATTCGCGCGCCAGCGCGACGAACGCGGCCAGATAGTCGATCGCTGCGTCCGCTTCGCGGATGCCGAGGAAGATCTGCTTCGCGATGCCCTGCTTGCCGAGCTTGACCGGCACGACGGGCATCCGGTCCGCGTACTCGTCGGCCAGCCATCGCGGCAGCGCGGCCACCCCGCGCCCGCTCGCCACCATCTGCAGCATGATGTCGGTCGTCTCGATCGACTTGTGCCGCCTCGGCACGATGCCGGCTGGCGTCAGGAACTGGTTGTAGATGTCGAGCCGATCGGTTTCGACAGGGTACGTGATCAGGATCTCGTCGGTCAGTTGCTCGGGCGTCACGTAATCGGCATTCGCGAACCGGTGCGAATCCGCGACCACCAGCACCTGTTCGTAGTCGAACACGGGATCGAAGCGCAGCCCCGGCTTGTTCAGCGGATCGGGCGTGACGAGCACGTCGATGTCGTAACCGAACAGCGCGCCGATGCCGCCGAACTGGAAGCGCTGCTTCACGTCCACGTCGACGTCGGGCCAGCGCGACAGGTACGGCGACACGACCTTCAGCAGCCACTGGTAACACGGGTGGCACTCCATCCCGATGCGCAGCGTGCCGCGCTCGCCCTTCGCGTACTGCTTCATCCGCTCCTCGGCGAGCTCGAATTGCGGCAACAGCCGGTTCGCCAGCTTCAGCAGATACTGCCCGCCCTGCGTGAGCCGCAGGCCGCGGCCTTCGCGGTCCCAGATCGGCGTGCCGAGCTGCTGTTCGATTTTCCTGACGGTATGGCTGAGTGCCGATTGCGTGAGGTGCAGCGCATGGGCCGCCGCGGTCAGCGAGCCCTGGCGCTCGACTTCACGTATGACGACGAGGTGGAATCGTTCCAGCATGGATCGTGTGCATCCGAGGGCGCATGAAAAATGTTAATGGATGAATGAAATAATGCCATTTTATTTCATGGTTTGAAATCCCTATGATGGCTGCCGGATCGACACTTTCTTCTGGACGGCAGCTTCATGGTCACGACACACAATCTCGGTTTTCCGCGCATCGGCGCGAAGCGCGAACTCAAGTTCGGTCTCGAACGCTACTGGAAGGGCGAATCGTCGCGCGACGAACTGAAGGCGCTCGGCGCCGAACTGCGCCGGCGCCACTGGCACGAGCAGCGCGATCTCGATCTCGCGCCGATCGGCGACTTCGCGTTCTACGACCAGGTGCTCGACATGAGCTTCACGCTCGGCAACCTGCCGAAGCGCGTGCAGGACTTCCACGGCGATGCGCTCGACAACACTTTCCGCGTCGCACGCGGCCGTTCGGCGCAGTCGGCGGAGGAGCATGCGGCATGCTGCGGCGGGGTCGCCGCCGGTGAAATGACGAAGTGGTTCGACACGAATTACCACTACATCGTGCCGGAATTCCATGCGGACACGAATTTCTCGCTGGATCCGTCGCGTCTGCTCCAGCAACTCGCCGAAGCGAACGCGCAGGGCGTGCATGCGAAACCGGTGATTCTCGGCCCCGTCACGTACCTGTGGCTCGGCAAGGCGAAGGACGCTTCCGATCGCCTCGCGCTGCTGCCGAAGCTGCTGCCGGTGTACGGCGCGCTGCTCGACACGCTGACCGCGCAGGGCGTCGAATGGGTACAGATCGACGAGCCGATCCTCGTGACCGAACTCGACGCCGAATGGCGCGACGCATTTCGCACCGCGTATGCGGCACTGGAAACGCGCCGCATCAAGCTGTTGCTCGCCACGTACTTCGGCCAGCTTCAGGACAACCTGACGCTCGCGGCGTCGCTGCCGGTCGACGGCCTGCATGTCGACGCGATCAACGCACGCGACGAAGTCGACGCGCTGGTGCGCGAACTGCCGCCGGAGCGCGTGCTGTCGGTGGGCGCGATCAACGGCCGCAACATCTGGAAGACCGACCTGACCGCCGCGCTCGACTGGCTCGAGCCGCTCGCGAAGCAGCTGGGCGACCGCCTGTGGCTTGCGCCGTCGTGCTCGCTGCTGCACGTGCCGGTCGATCTCGCGAGCGAGGAGACGCTCGATGCGGAAATCCGCTCGTGGCTCGCGTTCGCGCTGCAGAAGCTCGACGAGTTGAAGGTGCTTGCGACCGCATTGAACGAAGGCCGCGACAAGGTGGCCGATGCGCTCGCCGCGAATACCGCCGCGATCGAGTCGCGCCGCCGCTCGCCGCGCGTGAACAACCCGGCGGTGAAGGCCGCGGTCGCGCGCATCGACGCGCCGCTCGGCAACCGCGCGAGCCCCTATGCGCAGCGTGCGTCGAAGCAGTCGACGCGCCTGAACCTGCCGGCGTTCCCGACGACGACGATCGGCTCGTTCCCGCAGACCGCCGAAATCCGCCAGGCGCGCAGCCGGTTCAAGGCCGGCGCGCTGGATGAAGCCGGCTATCGCGCGGCGATGCGGGCCGAGATCGAACGCAGCGTGCGCGAACAGGAATCGCTCGAACTCGACGTGCTCGTGCATGGCGAAGCCGAGCGCAACGACATGGTCGAATACTTCGGCGAACAGCTCGACGGCTATGCGTTCAGCCAGTTCGGCTGGGTGCAGTCGTACGGTTCGCGCTGCGTGAAGCCGCCGATCCTGTTCGGCGACATCAGCCGTCCGAAGGCGATGACGGTCGAATGGATCGCTTATGCGCAGTCGCTGACGGACAAGCCGATGAAGGGCATGCTGACCGGCCCCGTGACGATCCTGAACTGGTCGTTCGTGCGCGACGACCAGCCGCGCTCGGTATCGTGCTACCAGTTGGCGCTCGCGATCCGCGACGAAGTGCTCGATCTCGAGAAGGCCGGCGTGCGCGTGATCCAGATCGACGAAGCGGCGCTGCGCGAAGGGCTGCCGCTGCGCCGCGCGCAATGGAGCGACTATCTGACGTGGGCGGTCGAGTCGTTCCGCATCGCCGCGAACGGCGTGCAGGACGATACGCAGATCCACACGCACATGTGCTATTCGGAGTTCAACGACATCCTCGCGTCGATCGCCGACATGGACGCGGACGTGATCACGATCGAGACGTCGCGCTCGGACATGGAGTTGCTCGATGCGTTCGACACCTTCAAGTATCCGAACGAAATCGGGCCGGGCGTGTACGACATCCATTCGCCGAACATCCCGACGCAGGATCACATCGTCGGGCTGATGAAGAAGGCGGCCGAGCGGATTCCGGCGGAACGTCTGTGGGTGAACCCGGACTGCGGGCTGAAGACGCGCCAGTGGGCGGAAGTGATTCCGGCGCTGACGAACATGGTGGCCGCCGCGAAGACGCTGCGTAGCCAGGTGCGGTAGCGCGAACGCTGCGCGCGGGCCGTCGCGGTCGATGATCGGGCGGCATACTTGCGGCCCGCATGTGCGGGCCGCTTGTCGTCATGAATGTTCGGGAAGAGGCGAGGGCGTTGCGGCGTGCAGCCGGATGTCCCATGCAGACGGGCAGGCGATGTCGCTTGGCCGTTGCGTGAGGTCAAGTTACGCGGCGCGCGTGCCGCGCGGCAGCGCCTCGTCCGTCTTGCCGGGCGCGCCTGTGTCGTCGATGCTGACACGGCGCGAGATCAGCCACACGCACAGCGACGACAGCACGGCGGCGCTCGTGTACTGGAGCGCGAGCGGCCACCATTGCGGCGCGGTGTTCTGCGCGATGATGGTCGCAACCAGCGGCGTGAGGCCGCCGGCGAGCGCGCCGCATACCTGATACGCGATCGAGATCGCCGTATAGCGGATCCGCGCGACGAAGATGCCGCTGACGAAGCCCGCGACGACCGAGTAGTAGCCGGATTCCGCGAGCGTCGCGAGGCCGACGCCGACCGTGATCGACACCGGCGTGCCCAGGTGCACGAGCGGCAGCATCACGAACGGGACGATCATCGCCCAGGCGCCGGTGATCAGCAGCACGCGCGTGGTGCCGAAGCGCTGCGCGAGGAACGCGGCCGCGAGCTGCACGACGAACTGCAGCACCGCGACGATCGTCATGCAATGCAGCACCATCGACCGGTCGAGCGACAGGAACTGGGTCGCGTAGCTGATCATGAAGATGTTGCTGAAATACACGCCGGCGATCCCGTACACGTTCGCGCCGATCGCGAGCAGCAGCAGCGGCCAGACCTTGAGCGCTTCGCGCAGCGGTTTTTGCGCGATGTTGCCGTTCCTCTTGACTTCCTCGAACTCGGGGGATTCCGACACGCTCGCGCGGATCACGAAGCCGACGATCAGCAGCACGGAACTCGCGAGGAACGGCACGCGCCAGCCCCAGCTCATCATGTCGTCCTTCGACAGCGTGCTGATCGCGCCGAACGCGAGCATCGACAGGATCAGGCCGCTTGCGCTGCCCAACTGCGCGAACGACGCGAAGAACGTGCGCTTGCCTTCGGGCGCATGCTCGCCGGCCAGCAGCACCGCGCCGCCCCATTCGCCGCCAACCGCGATGCCCTGCAGCACGCGCATCAGCACCAGCAGGATCGGTGCGATCACACCGGCTTGCGCATGCGTGGGCAGCAAGCCGATCGCGACCGTCGACACGGCCATCAGCATCAGCGTCGCGAGCAGCGAGCGCTTGCGGCCGAAGCGGTCGCCGAGATAGCCGAACATCACGCCGCCGAGCGGCCGCGCGAAGAAGCCGACCGCGAACGAGCCGAACGACGCGAGCAGGCTGATGAAGCGGTTTTCGCCGGGAAAGAACAGCGGCCCGAACACGATGGCGGCGGCGGTCGCGTAACTATAGAAGTCGTACCACTCGATCGTGGTGCCGACGAACGAAGCGAGCGCCGCCCGCTTCGGTTGCTTGACGGAAGTCCCCATCTTTATGTGTGCTCCTCTGGAATCCTCTGATTTGGAATAGTGGCGGCGCCGGGATCAGTCGCGATACGCGACGCCCGGCAGCACGCACAGCAGTTCGTACGCGAGGTTCGCGCCGAGCAGCGCCGTGGTGCCGAACGGGTCGTACGGCGGCGCGACTTCGACGAGATCGCAGCCGACGATGTTCAGCCCCTTCGCGCCGCGGATGATCTCGAGCGCCTGCGGCACCGTGAGGCCCGCGATTTCCGGCGTGCCGGTGCCCGGCGCGTAGGCCGGGTCGATGCCGTCGATGTCGAACGTGATGTAGACGGGCGTGTCGCCGATGCGCGCGCGCACTTCGTCCATCAGCGGCGCGAGCGACTTGTTCCAGCATGCCTCGGCCTGGACCACGCGGAAGCCCTGCTCGCGGCACCAGTCGAAATCCTCGGCCGCGTAGCCGGTGCCGCGCAGGCCGATCTGCGTGACCTTGTCGCCGTGCAGCAGCCCTTCCTCGACCGCGCGGCGGAACGGCGTGCCGTGCGCGATCTTTTCGCCCATCATCGTGTCGTTCACGTCGGCGTGTGCATCGACGTGGATCAATGCAACCTTGCCGTGCTTGCGGTGGATCGCGCGCAGGATCGGCAGCGCGATCGTGTGGTCGCCGCCGAGCGTGATCGGCTTGCAGTCGTGCTCGAGAATCGCGTCGTACGCGGCCTCGATGCGGGCGATCGAATCGTGCAGGTTGTACGGGTTGATCGCGACGTCGCCGATGTCGGCGATCTGCAGCGAATCGAAGGGGGCTGCGCGCGTGGCCATGTTGTAGGGGCGCAGCAGCACGGATTCGGTGCGGATCTGGCGCGGGCCGAAGCGCGCGCCGGTGCGGTTGGACGTGCCGAGATCGAAAGGCACGCCGACGAAACAGGCGTCGAGGCCTTCGGCGCTCGACACGTGCGGCAGGCGCATCATCGTTGCGATGCCGCCGCTGCGCGGCATTTCATTGCCGCCGAGCGGCTGGAAATGGATGGGTTCGTTCATGGGTCGTCTCTTCCGGTGTGGGGGTGCCGTATCATGCGACGCGGCCTGGCGCACAGTTTTACGCGCTCCGCCGGGAAAGAAGAATGCGAAGATATCGACGTAAACATCGATCTTCATCGATGTATGGAAGGGGATGAACGTGCTGGGGAATCTGTCGACCCTCGATCTGCGGTTGATCCGCGTGTTTCTCGCGGTCACGGACGCGGGCGGCGTGTCGGCCGCGCAGGCGATGCTGAACGTCGGCCAGTCGACGATCAGCGCGCAGCTGTCGTCGCTCGAGACGCGGCTCGGCTACCGGCTCTGCGAGCGCGGCCGCAGCGGCTTCCGGCTCACGCCGAAGGGCGAGCGGTTCCATGCGATGAGCCGCAAGCTGCTCGCGGCGCTCGACGAATTCGGGATGGCCGCGCGGCACATGGATCGCCAACTGGTCGGCACGCTGAACATCGGCCTGATCGGCCATACGCCGGTCAGCCAGAACGCACGGATCGCCGAGGCGATCGCCGCGTTCCGCACCCGCGACGAGGCCGTGCGCTTCTCGATTTCGGTGCGCGCGCCCGGCGATCTCGAGGAAAAGCTGCTGAGCAACGAGATCCAGATCGCGGTCGGCTATTTCTGGCATCGCGTGCCGACGCTGCATTACACGCCGCTGTTCATCGAGCGGCAGATCGCGTACTGCGGCCGCGGCCATCCGCTGTTCGAACGCGCCGGCACGCTGACGCCGGCCGACGTCGCCGGCTTCGAGTGGGCGTGGCGCTCGTATCCGCTGCCGGAGGCCCAGATGTCGACGACGCCCGATCGCGTGACCGCGACCGCCGACAACATGGAGGCCGTCGCGCTGCTGATCCTGTCCGGTCATCACCTCGGCTACCTGCCGCAGCACTTCGCGGCGCCGTATGTCGCGCAAGGGCTGCTCGCGCCGCTCAATCCGGATCGACTGCACTACGAGGTCACGTTCCACATGGTCGTGGCGCGCGACGGGCGCGGCGATCCGGTCGTCGAAGCGTTTCTCGAGGATCTCGAGCGCGCGCATCAGTCGCCCGACGTGGTGTGACGCCGGCGCGGCCGACACCGTGAACAAGCGTTGCGCGCGGCCGGCTTGCCGGCCCGGCGCGCATCACGGCACCGGCAACCCGGCGTCGTGCTTCACCTCGCGCAGCGACAGCGCCGATTCGATCGACGTCACGCCCGGCAGCATCCGCAGCGACTCCCGCAAGAACGTGCCGTAGTCGTCGAGATCGCGCGCAACCACCTGCAGCAGGTAGTCGGCCGTGCCCGCGACGTTGTGGCACGCGAGGATCCGCTCGATGCCGAGCACTTCCCGTTCGAACCGGTCGGCGACCTTGCGGTCGTGCGTCGCGAACCGCACGAGCACGAACGCGACCACGCCGAAGCCCAGCGCCTGGCGCGACAACTGCGCGCGATAGCGCTCGATGTAGCCGTCGTTTTCGAGACGTTTCAGGCGCCGTGCGCACGGCGTCTCGGACAGGCCGACGGATTCGGCGAGCCGCGCGATCGGCAGGCGGCCGTCGCGTTGCACCGCGGCGAGGATCGCGCGGTCGGTTTTGTCGAGGTCGGTCATATTGGCGGAATCCTTGTCGCGATTTCATGATTGTGGCGGATTCCCCTATGAATCGCCATTCTTGAGCCAAATATGGCCAATAATCCCTCCGCCTTCAGCGGCAACATATCGTCATTGAAGGACGGGGGCAGACCATGATTTCCACGCATTTGCTGTTGATTTATCTCGCCGCGCTGGCGGCCATTTACGCGGTGCCGGGGCCCGACATGGCGCTCGTGCTGCAGACCAGCATCGGCCGCGGCGTGCGGCCGGGGATGGCCGCGGCGGCCGGCCTGTCGCTCTCGCGCACCGCGCACGTGACGCTGTCGGCGTGCGGCGTCGCGGCGCTGATTCGCAGCGCGCCCTGGCTCTACGAGGTGATCCGCTACGGCGGCGCGCTCTATCTCGCGTATGTCGCGATCCAGGTGTTCCGCTCGCCGGTGTTCGCGCTCGGCGACGGCGACGCGGCGGCGGGCGAACTGCGGCAGTCGTTCGTGAAGGGGCTGCTGACCAACCTGCTGAACCCGAAGGCGCTGCTGTTCTGCTCGGTGCTGCTGCCGCAGTTCGTGCGGCCGGAGGCCGGGCCGGTCGTCTGGCAGATGTTCGAGCTCGGCGCGCTGCTGGTGGCGGCCGGCGTGTGTTTCGACCTCGCGTGCGTGTTCGGCGCGTCGCGCATCGCGGCGTGGATGCGCGCGCATCCGCTCGCGCAGACGGTGCAGCGCTGGACCTTTTCCGCCGCGTTGATCGGTTTTGCGCTGCGGTTGTCGATGGACTGAGCATTGCCGCCGCATGGCTGCCGCTGCCGCGCGAATCGAGCGGCAGCGCGGGCAAGCCGTGTGCGAATCCGGGCGCCGCGCGCCATGCCGGCCTTCCCGCGTGCGCGTTGCCGCAGAAGGGGGTGCGCGCAAATCGTCTGACTGTTCTAAACTTCCTCTAACTTCGCGCCGTCGCAAACGCGCCGTCGCGAATCGACTGACCGAACGGAACCGTCTTCCGCAGGCTATGTCCGATTTCCTGGCTGTTCCGTGCAACGCGGTACCAAGGAGGGTCTGAACATGGCAAGGCAGCTTCAAGCCGACCGTGAACCCCGTATCGTCGCCGAGTCCAAGTGTCTCGGCCACTGCGATCCGGCAGAACGCATCCACGTCACGATCATGTTGCGGCGGCAGGAAGAAGGGCAACTCGATGCACTGGTCCATCAACTCGCCACCGGCGACGCCGGCGCGAAACCGCTGTCGCGCGATGCATTCGCGCAGCGTTTCTCCGCCAATCCCGACGATATCCGCAAGACCGAGGACTTCGCGCACCGTCATCAACTGACGGTCGATCGCGTCGATCCGGTCGAAAGCGTCGTCGTGCTGTCCGGCACGATTGCGCAGTTCGAAGCCGCGTTCAGCGTGAAGCTCGAACGTTTCGAGCATCGGTCGATCGGCCAGTATCGCGGCCGCTCGGGCCCGATCGTGTTGCCCGACGATATCGGCGATGCGGTGACGGCCGTGCTCGGCCTCGACAGCCGGCCGCAGGCGCGGCCGCACTTCCGCTTCCGTCCGCCGTTCAAGCCGGCGGGCGGCGCGGCGGCCGTCACGTTCACGCCGATCCAGCTTGCGTCGCTGTACGACTTTCCGGCCGGCGACGGCGCCGGGCAATGCATCGCGATCGTCGAGCTCGGCGGCGGCTATCGCGCGGCCGACATCCAGCAGTATTTCCGCGGGCTCGGGATCACGACGCCGCCGACGCTCGTCGACGTGAACGTCGGCACCGGCCGCAATGCGCCGACCGGCGAGCCGAACGGCCCGGACGGCGAAGTCGCGCTCGACATCGAGATCGCCGGCGCGATCGCACCGGCCGCGAAGATCGCGGTCTACTTCGCGCCGAACAGCGACGCGGGCTTCATCCAGGCCGTCAACGCGGCTGTCACCGACAAGACCCACCGACCTTCCGTGATCTCGATCAGCTGGGGCGGCCCGGAAGCGATGTGGCAGGCGCAGTCGGCGCACGCGTTCAACCGCGTGCTGCAGGCGGCCGCCGCGCAGGGCATCACCGTCTGTGCGGCGTCGGGCGACAGCGGCTCGGGCGACGGGCTGCAGGATGGCGCCGATCACGTCGATTTCCCCGCGTCGAGCCCGTACGTGCTCGGCTGCGGCGGCACGCAGCTCGATGCGTTGCCCGGGCAGGGCATCCGTAGCGAGGTCACGTGGAACGACGAGGCGGCCGGCGGCGGCGCGGGCGGCGGCGGCGTCAGTTCGCTGTTCGACCTGCCGGCGTGGCAGCAGGGGCTGAAGGTCGCGCTCGCCGACGGCACCACCAAGCCGCTCGCGAAGCGCGGCGTGCCGGACGTGGCCGGCGACGCGTCGCCGCAGACGGGTTACGAAGTGTCGGTCGCCGGCACGCCCTCGGTGATGGGCGGCACGAGCGCGGTCGCCCCGCTGTGGGCCGCGCTGATCGCGCGGATCAATGCGGCGGCCGGCGCGTCGGCCGGCTGGATCAATCCGGTGCTGTACAAGCATCCGGGCGCGCTGCGCGACATCACGAAAGGATCGAACGGCACGTATGCGGCCGCGTCCGGCTGGGACGCGTGCACGGGCCTCGGCAGCCCGAACGGCGCGCAGCTCGCCGCGATCCTCGCGCGCAAGCCGTCGAGCTGACGCGCGGGCGCACGCCTTTCCGTCCGACGCGGGTGGTCTGCCCGCGTCTTTTTTCACCTCCAGGAGCAGCACGATGGGCAACGATTCCGCATCTTCCGGCGGCGTGTATCCGCTGCATCACGGCGACCACAATTCGCATGGCGTGCCGCCGACCATCAATCCGGTCGCGCTGAGCCACGGCCGCGACCAGCCGTTCTTCGATCCGGTCGCGTACGGCAACGGCCCCGACGACTCGGTGACCGACACGACCGAGGCGGCCGCGATCACGCACCACACGATCCTGATCGACGGGAAGCGGATCGCGTACACGGCGACGGCCGGCCATCTCGTGACGGTCGATCCGAGCAGTTCGCAGCCGGCCGCGAAGCTCTTCTACGTCGCGTTCACGGCCGACGGCGCGAAGGAGGAAACGCGGCCCGTGACGTTCTTCTACAACGGCGGGCCCGGTTCGTCGTCGGTGTTCGTGCTGCTCGGCTCGTTCGCGCCGAAGCGCATCAAGACGTCGATGCCGGGTTTCACGCCGCCCGCTCCGTACCAGCTCGAAGACAACCCGGACAGCATGATCGACCACAGCGACCTGGTGTTCATCAACCCGGTCGGCACCGGCTATTCGGCGGCCGTCGCGCCGAACAAGAACCGCGACTTCTGGGGCGTCGACCAGGATGCGGATTCGCTGAAGCAGTTCATCAAGCGCTACCTGACGAAGAACAACCGCTGGAATTCGCCGAAATACCTGTTCGGCGAATCGTACGGCACCGCGCGCAGCTGCGTGCTCGCATACAAGCTGCACGAGGACGGCGTCGACCTGAACGGCGTCACGCTGCAATCGTCGATCCTCGATTACCGGCAGGCCGGCAACCCGGTCGGCGCGCTGCCGACCGCCGCGGCCGACGCGTGGTATCACAAGAAGCTCGGCATCAAGCCGGCGCCGAGCGATCTCGGCGCGTTCGTCGAGGAAGTCGCGCAGTTCGCGCGCACCGACTACCTGAGCGCGCTGCGCGCGGTGCCGCATGCGAACCCGGCCACCGTGCAGAAACTGTCGGCATACACGGGCATCGATACGGCGACCCTGCAGACGTGGGGGCTCGACATCGCCGGCTACGATGCACGCGGCAACTCGCTGTTCCTGACGACGCTGCTGCATGCGCAGGGGCTCGCGCTCGGTTCGTACGACGGCCGCGTGACCGGGATCTCGTCGGGCATCGCCGGCAAGATCGACCCGAATTCGGGCGGCAACGATCCGACGATGACGGCCGTGACGGGCGTCTATACGGCGATGTGGAACAGCTACCTGAACGAGCAGTTGAAGTTCACGTCGAACTCGGCATTCACGGACCTGAACGACCAGGCCTTCAAGAACTGGGATTTCGGTCACATCGACCCGACCGGCGCGCAGCAGGGCATCGATGCGCAGGGCAACGTGATCCTCTACACGGCCGGCGACCTCGCCGCGGTGATGGCGCTGAACGTCGACCTGAAGGTGCTGTCGGCGAACGGCTTCTACGATTTCGTCACGCCGTTCTACCAGACCGTGATCGATCTGCAGCAGATGCCGCTGGAGGACCAGAAGGTGCGGCAGAACCTGTCCGCGCGGTTCTATCCGTCGGGGCACATGGTGTATCTCGACGGCGGCTCGCGCACCGCGCTCAAGCGCGATCTCGCGACGATGTACGACGCGACGGTCAGCGATACGGGCGCGCGGATGCGGATTCGTGCGCTGCAGGCGAAGAAGACGGGCGGGAACGCATAGCGTTGCCCGTCGCGTGGAAGCCGCGCGCGGCCGTGACGGTGCGCGCGGCGGCAGGTCGGTAGCCGGGCGGGCGGCTTACGCGGCCGGCCAGTCGAACGGCGTGTACGGCAGCGCGCGCTTGTGGCGCGAACCGTCGAAGAAGCGCAGCACCGTTTCGTACACGCGGTCTTCCACCGGCTTGCCTTCGAGGAAATCGTCGATCTCGTCGTAGGTCACGCCGTACGCGTGCTCGTCGGGGCGCAGCGGGCGCAATTCCTCGAGGTCGGCCGTCGGCACCTTCATCACGATCAGCTCGTCGCCGCCGAGCGCGCGTGCGACCCCGCGCACGCGGCGCTTGCTCAGGCCCGCGAGCGGCAGGATGTCCGCGCCGCCGTCGCCGAACTTCGTGAAGAAACCCATCAGCGATTCGGCCGCGTGGTCGGTGCCGATCACGATGCCGCGCCGCGCGCCCGCCACCGCGTACTGCGCGATCATGCGCTCGCGCGCCTTGATGTTGCCGTGCACGAAATCCTGCTGCGCCGGCGTTTCGAACGCGTGGCCGGACGCGACCAGCGAGCCGAGCATCGCGTCGGCGGCCGGCTTCACGTCGACCGTCAATACCTCGTCCGCGCGCACGAACGCGAGCGCGCGCTGCGCATCCTCTTCGTCGTTCTGCACGCCGTTCGGCAAGCGCATCGCGATGAAGCGTGCGTCGTAGCCACCGGCGCGCAGGCGCTCGACCGACAGTTGCGCGAGCCGGCCGGCCGTCGACGAATCGACGCCGCCGCTGATGCCGAGCACGTAGGTCCGCAGGCCGGTCGAACGAAGGTACTGCGCGAGGAAATCGACGCGGCGGTCGATTTCGGCCTCGGCGTCGAAGTGCGGGGCGACGTTCAGTTCGGCAATGATCGCGCGTTGGCGGCTGGCGTAATCGGCGGATGTCATGAGGGAAGTTCCGGGACGAAATGCAAGGCGCTCATCATAAGCGCAATCGCGGCGCGCCGCCGCGCCGGACAGGCGTTTCCGGCGGTTTCGCGTTGCATCGGCGAGACGCACCGCATCGCCGTGGTGCGCGGTGCGCCGGGCGGGTGCAGGAGATGCCGCGCGAAGGGCGGCCGTGCGCGCGGCTTCGGCGAAGCGGGATGGAGGCTCGATGACGGCGTGGCCGCTCGATCCCGCGTGTGTCTTCGTCCGTCAGCGCCGCGCGAGCACGACGCCCACCAGCGCGAGCGCGAAGCCGGCGAGCTGGATCGTCGCGAGCGTTTCGCCGAACAGCGCGTAACCCTGTAGCGCGGCCAGCGGCGGCGCGAGAAACAGCAGCGACGTCGCGCGCGCCGCATTGCCGTGCCGCAGCATCCACATCAGCATCGTGACCGCGCCGCCGGACAGGAACACGATGCCCCACACGAGCGACACCCACAGCGCCGGCGCGTCGATCCAGCGGGTTTCATGGAGCAGCACGACGAAGACGGCCGCGACGAGCGCCGCGCCGAAGTTCTGCACGGCGACCGCCGTGCGCAGGTCGCTCTGCGCGAGCTTGCCTTTCTGGTACAGCGAGCCGGCGGTGATCGACCCGACCGCCAGGACCGACACGGTGACGACGAGCCACGCCGGCGCGGCGCCCGGCGGCGGCGCGACGCCGCCCGTGACTTTCGGCGCGAGCACGAGCGCGACGCCGGCGAGCCCGAGCGTCATCCCGAGCCAGCCGCGCGCGGGCAGACGTTCGTTGAACAGCGGAACCGCGAGCACGGCGGTGGCAAGCGGCTGCAGCGCGCCGAGCAGGGCCATCACGCCCGCATTCAACCCTTGCGCGACGGCCCAGTAGCTCGCGCCGAGATAGACGCCTTGCAACAGCGCGCCGGCGATCAGGTGGCGCGGCCATTCGCGGCGGCCCGGCCACGGCGCGCGCGCGGCGAGCGCCACCACGCCGAACAGCGCGGCCGTGCCGGCGAAGCGCGCGAGCAGGAACAGGTTGGGATCGGCGTAGGGCTTGATTGCCCGCGCAACGATGAAGCCGGTGGACCAGAGCGCGACGAAAACGGCGGCGACGATCGAGTTGAGCATGCATGACGGGCCGCGACGCGGCCGGACGGAACCGGGAAGTCGGCCAGTATCGGCCGAAGCGGCGCCGGCGTCTTGTCGAATCCTGCACTCATGCCGCGGGGCGCGTGAGCGGGGCGGCGGTCATCGTGCGCCGGTTGCGCGGGGCGGCGGGGATGATCGGCGCTGCACCGCACCGCACCGCACCGCACCGCACCGCACCGCACCGCACCGCACCGCACGGTACGGCGCTGCACGGATGGGCGCGCAGTCGCGACGCTCAGTCGATCGAGAACGTATCGAGCGGCTGGTTGGCGCGCGCGTCGGTCGCGAAACGCGCGGCGAGCTGTTCGTAGAGCCGGCGCGCTTCGTCGAGCGTCAGGTCGATCCAGTACGGATCGCCCGCCGCGTCGTTGAGGCGTTCCGGCGGAAACTGGATTTCGATCACACTGCCTTTGCGATACATGGCGCGAGCCCCTTTGTTGGTCGGTCTTGGCCGGTCGTTCGGCGAAGCGCAAAGTGTAGCAACCGGCGCCGCGCGGATTCGCGCGCGCCGGGCAATACTGAATTTCGTTTTCGGGAAACGCGCCCGGCCGTGTTTCCCGGCCCGGTCAAATGGTCGTCAAACGTCCGTAATACAATGGCCGGCTTACCCATTACCAGTCGCCTCGGGCGCATACGCGATGCTGGCGGAACAACGTCATCAATACATCCTGACGGAGCTTGGGCGCTCGGGCGCGCTGTCGGTCGCGGAGCTCGTGCGTTCGCTCGACGTGTCGCGCGAAACCGTGCGGCGCGACCTGAACGCGCTGGCCGCGCGCGGCCTGCTCGTGATGACGCATGGCGGCGCGCTGGCCGCGGATCGCCGCGAGCCGACCCTGTCCGAGCGCGAAGCCGCGAACGCCGACGCGAAGCGCACGATCGGGCGGCGCGCGGCCGAATTCGTACCCGACGATGCATCGGTGCTGATCGATTCGGGCAGCACGCCGCATGCGGTCGCGCTGGCGCTCGCCGACCGGCACCGGCTGTCGATCTACACGAACGACTGGCGCACCGCGTTCGTGCTCGCGCGGCGCAACGGCAACCGCGTGACGCTGCTCGGCGGCGAGCTGTCCGACGACGAGGACGCGACGTTCGGGCTCGACACGATCCATCAGCTCGCGCAATACCACGTCGATTTCGCGTTCGTCGGCGCCGGCGGTATCACGCCCGACGGCGAGTGCACCGACTACTCGCGGCTCGCGGCCGAAGTGCGCAGCCGGATGATCGCGGCGGCGGGCATGGCGATCATCGTCGCCGACCATTCGAAATTCGGCCGCGTGACCCCAGTGCGGATCAACGGCACGTCCGCCGCCCGCTATCTGGTCACCGAGCGCGCACCCGACAAGGCCGTGCGCCGCGCGCTGACGGCACGCGGGATCGAGTTGCTCGTGTGCGACTGACGCGCGTCCGACATACAAGGTTCATCGAACCGTCATCGCGCGGGAAAAACCGCCATCAAGACTGACGCATTCATCTCGACCGGCCGCCCGGCCAGGGAGCAACGAATGACCGTCAGCGTGCGCAGCTATCTTTCCCCCACCCTGGTCCTGCTGGCTTTCGACTGGCTCGATGCGGCGTCGCGGTCCGATTTCCTCGGCTTCGCGATCCGGCGCACGCCGGGCTTCTGGTCGGCCGACGGCAAGACGCGTGCGCCGGACAGCTGGCTGCCCAACCGCCTGACGTTCGACGGCCCGGCCGCCGACACGCAGGGCGATGCGCCGACCGATCAGGCGCCGATCCAGAAATTCATGTGGTGGGATGCGCGCATCGATCCGCAGGACCGCGGCGCGTCGTTCCGCTACGACGTCTATCCCGTCGTCGGCACGCCGGCGAACCTGCAAGTGCTCGACGCGCAAGCCGGCGTGTGCGACGTCGTGCTGCCCGCGCACGTCGAGGACGGCATCGGCACGTGGTTCAACCGCGCGGTGGTCAGCTCGCAGGCGTTCGCGAAGCAGGTCGCGGCGCTCGGCCTCGCGCCGAATGCTGCGCCGAGCGCCGCCCAGGCGCTGAAACTGCGCACGTGGCTCGCGAACGACATGGAACAGGTGTTCGCGCAGATGCTCGATCCCGCGTCGCGCGCGGTGTCGGCCGTCTATCACCTGACCGACGCGCTGTGGGCGCTGCCGGCGTTCGACGCGTTCGGGCGCCAGCACGGCGAAGCGTCGCTCGCGATCGTCTACGACGCGCACACCACGGCGCGCAAGGGCAAGCCGCCGCTGCCGTCGCCGAACCAGCCGGCCGTCGATGCGCTGCAGGGCCTCGCGACGCTCGCGCCGCGCGACAAGACGCACATCATGCACGACAAGTTCATCGTGACCGATGCGCCGTCGAACCCGGCGCCCGCGCGCGTGCTGACCGGTTCCGCGAACTTCACGACCGAGGGGCTGACCGAGCAGGCCAACGTGCTGCATGCGTTCGACTCGCCCGCGCTCGCCGCGCTGTACAACGATCGCGCGCATGCGCTGGCCGGGAATCCGTCGATCGCGGCGACCGCGCGGCTGTCGACGGGCTGGTCGGCGCCGATGACGATCGGCAGCGCGCAGGTGCGTGTCGCCTACTCGCCGGAGCCGGCTGGGCGGCGTACCGAGATCGATACGATCGTTGCCGCGCTCGCGGCCGCGAAGCATTCGGTGTCGTTTTGCCTGTTCATGCCGACCGACGCGGCGCTGCGCGATGCGTGCTTCGCGGCCGGCGACCGCGGGCTGATGATGTTCGGCCTCGTCAACAAGATCAACGTCGGCAGCGCGACGAAGGCCGATGCCGCGCGCCAGGCCGGCCGGACGCTCGATGCGGCGACGCTCGCGAACCTCGAGCTGTACCACCGCAGCCGCGACAACCACGACGTGATCGACGCGTCGTATTTCTCGCCGGCCACGGTGCCGCAGGGCTTCGAGCCGGAGTTGCGGCTCTTCCCGGGCGAACCGGCGCCGGCTTTTCCGCCCGTCGTGATCCATCACAAGTTCATCGTGATCGACGCGGAAGGCGCGAATCCGGTCGTCTATACGGGTTCGGCGAACATGAGCCGCAATTCCGAGCAGTACAACGACGAGAACCTACTGGAGATCCGCGACAAGCGGATCGCGGCGATCTATCTCGCCGAATTCCTGCGGCTGTACGAGCACTACCGCGCCCGCGCGCTGGCGATCCATGCGAAACGGCAGCACGGCACGGGCAAGGGCGCGCATGCGCGGCTCGCGCTTGCGCCCGATTCGAGCTGGGCGAAGAAGTACTACGTGGCGGGCAGCCCGGAAGAGAAGGCGCGGATCGCGCTGGCGTCGACCGCGCCGACGGATTGATGCGCTGAGGTGCCGAAGTTCGAGGGGCGCGGATGTCGCGTGCCCCGGCCGGCTGCCGGCGCCGCTTACGCGGCGACGTAGCGGAGCACCGCGTCGGCGATCGTGTCGCGATGTCGCGCGCGCAGGCGCGGCGCCGACGGGTCGCGGCCGAATGCAGCGCCGAACGTGTAGCGGTTCGCCACGCGGTGGAAGCAGAACGAGCTGATCAGCAGGTGCAGGTCGAATGCGTCGATGTCCTTGCGGAACACGCCGCTGGCCGCGCCGCGCTCGACCAGTTCCTCAAGCGTCTTGATGATGCTGACGTTGCGGTTCTTGAACGACTTCAACTGTTCGACATACTTCGCGCCGTGGATGTTCTCGATCGACACGAGACGGACGAAATCGCGATGCTTGTCGTGATAGTCGAACGTGAATTCGACGAGGCGGCGCATGCCTTCGCGCGGCTCCATGTCGCCGACGTGCAGTTCCTGCTCGAGCGCGCGGATGTCGCCGTACACCTTCTCCAGCACGGCCTCGTACAGGCCTTCCTTGCTTTCGAAGTAGTAATAGAGCATCCGCTTCGTCGTGTTCGTGCGCTCGGCGATCGCGTCGACGCGCGCACCGGCGAGGCCCATCGCGGAGAATTCCTGCGTGGCGACATCGAGGATGTTGCGCTTGGTTTGCTCGGGATCGTATTTACGCCGCGCATCGGACGCAAGCGCGCGGGGGTCGGACGTGGCGGCCTTGCTTCCTGCTTTCATGTGACTTTGTTGTGGTTAGCGGCGGCTTGGAAAAGGCATTCTAGCATGTGGAAAATGCCCGTCCGGCCGACCTGCGGCTCTAATCGGCCAGGCCGCGGCAGGCGCTCAGCGGCGGCAGGATGCGAGCGCGTCGCGGGCCTGATACGCGGTATACGTGAGCTGCGCGGCGGCGAGGCCGGCCAATCCGAACGTGCGCGTGAGCCCGAACGCGGCGAAGCCGTCCGGCACCGGCCGCCCTTCGGCCAGCGCGGCGGCGAGCGCCTCGCCGGCGACGGTGGTCGGCGCCATCCCGTGGCCGCCGAATGCGATCGCGTGCCACACGCCGTCCGCGTCGCGGCCGATCTGCGGCATCTTGTGCCGCGCGTAGCTCATCAGCCCGCCCCACGCGTAGTCGATTTTCACGCCTTCCAGTTGCGGATACACGCGCAGCAGGTCGCGTCGCAGCAGCCGGGCGATCGCGTCGGGGCCGCGGTCGAGCACCGAGATCCGGCCGCCCCACAGGATCCGCGTGTCCTGCAGCGGACGGTAGTAGTCGAACGCGAAACGCGTGTCGTAGATCGCGTACGGCGCGTCGATCGCGTCGGGCAGGCGCGTGCCGAGCGGTTCGGTCGCGATCACGTAGGTCGCGATCGGCAGCACCGCGCGCTCGATGCGCGGCGACACGCCGCGCGCGTAGCCGCCGCCGGCGAACACGACGTCCTTCGCGCGCACCGCACCCTGCGCCGTGCGCACGACGTAGCCGGCGCCGTCGCGTGCGATGCCGAGCGCAGCCGAGCGTTCGTACACGCGTGCACCGCCGCGCGACGCGGCCGCCGCGACGCCGAGCACGTACTTGAGCGGATGGAAGTGGAACGCGTTCGGCTCGAACAGGCCGCCGTAATAGCGCCGCGTTTTCAGCCGCTCGCGCAGTGCGCCGGTCGGCACGGGTTTCCAGTCGACGCCGAGTTCGTTCTTCATCAGCGTGCGCACGCTGTCGAGCCGCGACGGATCGTCGAACCAGTTCGCGAGCATCACGCCCTGATCGACGATGTCGCAGTCGATCCCGTAGCGGGCGATGCGCGCGCGGATCAGGTCGACCGCGTCGACGGTGAGCCGGTACAGCCGGCGCCCTTCGTCGCGGCCGAGCGTGCGCAGCAGGTCGGCGTTGTCGAGGCTGTAGCCGCCGAACACGAAACCGCCGTTGCGGCCCGACGCGCCGAAGCCGACCCGTTCGCCGTCGAGCACGACGACGTCGCGCACGCCGCGCTCGACGAGGCCGAGCGCCGTGCAAAGGCCGGCCAGGCCGCCGCCGACGATGCAGACTTGCGTATCGATCGTGTCGGTCAGTTGCGGGTAGGGCTGGCGGGTAACGGTGGCTTCGTAGAAGTTCTGCATGCGTG
This sequence comes from Burkholderia sp. AU16741, assembly GCF_002223345.1. Taxonomy (NCBI): domain Bacteria; kingdom Pseudomonadati; phylum Pseudomonadota; class Betaproteobacteria; order Burkholderiales; family Burkholderiaceae; genus Burkholderia; species Burkholderia sp. AU16741. The sequence goes on along the minus strand of NZ_NKEZ01000008.1, from coordinate 1,480,586 downwards.
TTCGGTGACTCGTGACGGCGGAAAAGCGGACGGCGCGCGTCGATCTTGCCTGAACGCGCGCGCCGCGTCGAATGGGGTTTTCAGCGCGCCGGCCGCGAACGCGACGCCCGCGTGGCGGAACACCAGCGTGAACGGGCTTACGCCGATGTCGGTCACGTCGCTTTTCAGCAGGCTCGGATCGGTGTACGGAACCAGCACGCCGATCACGAAGATCGCGAACACGTAGAACAGCAGGATGCGCCAGAAGATCTGGCTGACCGCGCGCGGAATCGTCGTGCGCTGGGCGCTGTCTCCGGGATTGTTTTTCGTTGACGAAGCGCGACGCGTGGCCGGCCGCGGGGCGGGCAGCGGTGATGGGGTGCGAAGCGGGCCCGCTGGGCCGGGCCCTGGTGCGTGTCGCCTTCGTCGCTCGTCCGGCGGCAGTGGCGGCCGGCGGCGCGCCGGGTGCATCGCACCTCGACGTCGCACCGATTGTGTGGGTCCGATGCACGGGCGGCAAACGACATTTGCGCAACAGGATGATGCGGGATCGTCATCAACTTGTGTCGGACCGGAATGCGTCCGCGTACCCGTCTGCGGGCTTTGGAAACGTCCGATATCGGCACGGGAGCGGGCGCGTCCGGCCGGCTGACTTCTTGCGTTTTGGGAATGAAGTCGTGAGTTAATATCAATAGCGGCGCGACTTGTGGCCATCGACAATGTGTTTCACGGATCGTGCCTCGCGAGGCTGGGGCGCGCCGTCCGGCCGGGCTTGCCGGCGGCGGCGCCGCGTGATGCGCCGGATGGCGCACCGGGCACGCCGCGCGGCGTATCCGCTTGCACGAGGCGCTCGAACGCGCTCCAATCGAATCACGCGGGCGGCGCTGCCGCCGCACCGATCAATCTGTCCCTGAAGAGGAAGTGATGCAATTCAACGACATTCTTGCCGCGCTCGACATCGATCTCGCCCAGTGGAAAGGCAATGCGCTGACCGCGCGTTCGCCGCTCGACGGTGCGACGCTCGCGACGCTGGCCGTCGACACGCCCGCCGACGCCGAGCGCAAGATCGACGCCGCGCACGACGCATTCCTCAAGTGGCGCACGGTGCCGGCGCCGGTGCGCGGCGAACTCGTGCGCGTGTTCGGCAACGTGCTGCGCGAGCACAAGGCCGAGCTCGGCCGCCTCGTCACGCTCGAGGCCGGCAAGATCACGTCGGAAGGGCTCGGCGAAGTGCAGGAAATGATCGACATCTGCGATTTCGCGGTCGGCCTGTCGCGCCAGCTTTACGGCCTCACGATCGCGTCCGAGCGCCCGGGCCACCGGATGATGGAAACGTGGCACCCGATCGGCGTGTGCGGTGTGATTTCGGCGTTCAACTTCCCGGTCGCGGTGTGGGCGTGGAATGCGGCGCTTGCATTCGTGTGCGGCGATTCGGTCGTGTGGAAGCCGTCCGAGAAGACGCCGCTCACCGCGATCGCGTGCCACGTGCTGCTCCAGAAGGCGCTCCGCGAGTTCGAGAAGACGCATCCGGGCGTCGCGCCGGCTGAGCTGAGCCAGCTGGTGCTCGGCATGCGCGACGTCGGTGAGGTGCTGACGGCGTCGAAGAAGGTGCCGGTCGTCAGCGCGACGGGCAGCGTGCGGATGGGCCAGGAAGTCGCGAAGGTGCTGAGTCAGCGCCTGGCGCGCGGCATCCTCGAACTCGGCGGCAACAACGGAATGATCGTCGCACCGAGCGCGGATCTCGACCTCGTCGTGCGCGCGGTCACGTTCGCGGCGGTCGGCACGGCCGGCCAGCGCTGCACGACGCTGCGCCGCCTGATCGTGCATCGCAGCCTCGTCGAGCAACTGCTGCCGCGCATCGAGAAGGCTTACGCGTCGGTGAAGGTCGGCAACCCGCTCGAGGAAGGCACGCTGGTCGGCCCGCTGGTCGATCGTGCATCGTTCGACGCGATGCAGAAGGCGCTGGCCGATGCGCGCGAGCAGGGCGGTGAAGTGAAGGGCGGCGAGCGCGTCGACGTCGGTCACGCGGATGCTTACTACGTGCGTCCGGCCATCGTGCGGATGCCGAAGCAATCGGCGGTGGTCGAGCGGGAGACGTTCGCGCCGATCCTCTACGTGATGGTCTACGACAACTTCGAAGACGCGATCGACGTGCACAACGCGGTGCCGCAAGGGCTGTCGTCGGCGATTTTCACGAACGACATGCGCGAGGCCGAGCAGTTCATGTCGGCGGCCGGCAGCGACTGCGGGATCGTCAACGTGAACATCGGCACGAGCGGCGCGGAAATCGGCGGCGCGTTCGGCGGAGAGAAGGAAACGGGCGGCGGGCGTGAATCGGGTTCGGACGCGTGGAAGACGTATATGCGCCGTGCGACGAATACGATCAACTACAGCCGGCAGTTGCCGCTGGCGCAGGGGGTGAAGTTCGACGTATAAGTGCAGGCGCCCGGCCAGGGCGCTTCGACGGTCGAATGAAGGGCCGGTTGCCGCGAAAGCGGTAACCGGCCCTTGTCGGTTATTGCGACGCGCGCGTCGCGCCAATCGATCGTGAGCGTGCCCGCTCAATGGCTCACTTACGATTCTTGCCGAGTGGGACCATCGTTCGTCGGCATGTTCTGCACAACCAGCATCTGCGGGCTCGACAGCGTGATCCCCGCCGCGCGCAACTGCTTGAGGATCTCGAACAGCAGGTCGCTCTTCGTCGAACTCGCGATCCGCGGGCTCGACACGTAGCCCGTCACGCTCAGCGTGATCCCGTCCGGCGCGAGCTGGCTGAACGTCACCGACGGCGCCGGTTTCTCGAGAATCGCCGGGTGCTCGCGATACGCATCGAGCAGCAGGTCGCGCACCTGCTCGGGATCGGTGTTCAGCGGGAACGTCAGCACCAGCGTCGCGACGCCTTGCGTGCTGTTGCCCATCGTCACGTTGCGCACGTTCTGCGAGATCAACTGCGAATTCGGCACGATCACGGTCGAGCGGTCGCTCAGCTGGATCTCGGTCGCGCGCACGTTGATGCGGCGGATGTCGCCTTCGACGCCCGCGATGCTGACCATGTCGCCCACCTTCACCGGGCGTTCGGTCAGCAGGATCAGCCCCGACACGAAGTTCTTCACGATTTCCTGCAGGCCGAAGCCGATACCCACCGACAACGCGCTGACGATCCACGCGAGATTGCTCCACCGGACGCCGAGCAGCCCGAGGGTCATCAGCACGAGCAGCACGTAGCCGACGTTGGTGAACAGCGTGATCAGCGACACGCGCATACCCGTATCCATGCCCAGCGCGGGCATGAACTCGCCGTCGAGCCAGCGGCGCAGCGAGCGCAACAGGTAGAAGCCGATCGCGAAGCCGATCACGGCGTTCATGATCCGGTCAGGCATGATGTTCAGGCTCTGCAGCCGCTGGCTGCCGATCATCGCGACCGCGCTGTCGAGCAGGTCGCCCGGCGTCGTGCCGAAGCCGCCCGTCAGCAGCGCGATCGCCGCGATCAGCATCAGCAGGCTCGTGCCGAAGCCGGACAGGACCGTGCGCGCCTGATCGAGGTGGCGATCTTCGAGTGCGAACAGGTGCTTGATCTGCTGGCCCGTCGACAGGCTCGACGAGAACAGGCTTTCGCTCGCGTCGCGCGTCAACTGGATCAGGATGTAGGTCGCGCACAGCACGATCTCGAACCACACGAGCTCGTACGTGATGAAGCGCGCGACCGTGATGTAGCCGATCAGGAGTGCGATCAACGACGCGACGATCGCGAGCGTGACGCCGGCATGGATCAGGCCCGCGAGCGTCGAGCGCTGCTCGGGCGCCTCGCCGGCCGCCGCGAGCGCGGCGCGTGCGCGGTTCGCGCGCAACAGCGACGCGCCGACCGTCAGCGCGACGACGAGCGATACGATGCCGCGGCCGAACAGCGTGACCGACAGGCTGGTGTCGACGATCCGGTTGATCGATTCGAGCGTGCCCGACACCAGCAGCAGCCCGGCCAGGACGGCGGGGAACGGCTTCATCGCGAGCGCGACGGGATCGGCGAGCGCGGGCAGGCGCCACGACGGATGCTTCGTGCAGAGCAGCGCGCGGCCGAGCCCGGCGATCAATGCGCAGGTCGCGGCGAGCTTCGCGAACTGGTCCCACAGATCGGTCAGCGACGGCGTGAGCTCGTAGTGGCGCGCGACGGCGAGGTAGAGGATCTGGATCGCGATGGCCGTCGCCAGGAAGGTCGACAGCGCGGTCGACAGCGCCAGCGCACTGCGGCGCAGGCGGGTGGGCGGCAGACGGTTCAGCGCGATCCAGGCGAGCCCGCGCTCGATGAGCCGGCGGCCGCCGAGCCATGCGGCGAATGCGGCGATCAGCAGCAGCGTGGTGATCGCCCGTTGTCCGGGCACCCACGACGAACGCAGCATGTCGAACAGTTCGCCGTTGAAATCGTCGAGCCGCTGGCGATCGTCCGGCGACAGGTGAAACAGCGGCAGCCAGAACTGCGCGCTGAAGATGCTGCCCGAACGGAACGCGAGCTGGTTCTTCAGCAGGCTGCGGTGCAGCTTCGCGAACTGCTCGGTCAGGTTCGTGAGGCTCGCCTTCTGGTCGGCGGCCTGCTTCAGCGCGGCGTCGATCTGCGTCTTGCGCGCGTCCAGCGTGGCCCGCTGCTTCGCGACGGCGGGCGTTTCCGGCGCGGCGCCGTCGGCCGGCGGCGGCCCGAGCACGTCGAGTTGCGCCTGAACCTGCGCGCGCTGCGGCGTGAGATCGCCCTGCAGTTTCGCGACATCGGTGCTCAGCTCCTGCGCCGAGTCGTCGAGCCCGTCCAGCTCCTTGCTGTTGGACGCGGTCGAGGTCTGCTGCTTGATGCGGTCCAGCTCGGCCTGCATCTGCTTGAGCTGCGCGACGGCGTCGGGCAGCGAGATGGCCGGCACGGTTGCGCCGACGCCGCTCGCGACGGGAGCGGAAGCGGCCGCCGGAAACGCCGACGCGGTCGCGATCGTCGCGAACTGCAGCAGCGCGATCAGCGCGATCCGGCGGGCATACGTGGATAGTCGTTGTATGGACATGGAATTCTTACGATTTGCCGACAATGCCGGTTGCCGAAAGGCAGCCGGAAGCCGGTGGTTGGGCCGGTAGCATGTTACCGGGGCGCGGAACCCGTGGTTGTCCCGATTGCGTGCCCTCGTTCGCGGCGATTCGGGCGGCGCGCGCCGGCGCGAAACAGCGCGGCAGCCCCATTGTTGCCGGCCTGGGCGGCCAGAGCGCGGGGCGGCAGGCCCGGGAACGGGCCGCCGACGCGCTTTCCGAACCCGACAGACGGTTACGCAATTTACACAATGTCCGGCGGAAAACGGGGCAGCGAACGGCTTCGGCGGCCGGCGTGGCCGTCCTGCCGGGCGTGCACATGCGTCGAACGGGCGTGCCGGTACAATGCAGCGATTAGCCCGGCGGCGGTTCGGCGAGCCGCCGGAGAACAACGCACGACACGATCAGGAGACACGCCCAAGATGGCCTCAACGGACAGCCTTTCGCAGGCACCTGCCCAATCCTCATCCATCGACCCCGGCTCCATCTCGGCCCGTCTCGACCGCTTGCCGCCGACGCGCAGCGTCTGGAAGCTCGTCGTGTTGCTGAGCCTCGGCTTCTTCTTCGAGCTCTACGACCTGCTCTACAGCGGCTACGTCGCGCCGGGCCTCGTGAAAAGCGGCATCCTGTCCGCGACGACGCACGGCCTGTTCGGCACCACGGGCGTCGCGAGCTTCATCGCCGCGCTGTTCTCCGGGCTCTTCATCGGCACGATCGCGTGCGGCTTCCTCGCCGACCGGTTCGGCCGCCGCGCGATCTTCACGTGGTCGCTGCTGTGGTACACGGCCGCCAACGTCGTGATGGCGTTCCAGGACACCGCGGCCGGGCTGAACTTCTGGCGCTTCGTCGTCGGTCTCGGCCTCGGCGTCGAGATGGTCACGATCGGCACGTACATCTCCGAACTCGTGCCGAAGCAGATCCGCGGCCGCGCGTTCGCGTGCGAACAGGCGGTGGGGTTCGTCGCGGTGCCGGTGGTCGCGTTCCTTGCTTACCTGCTCGTGCCGCACGCGCCGTTCGGCCTCGACGGCTGGCGCTGGGTCGTGCTGATCGGCGCGCATGGCGCGCTGTTCGTGTGGTGGATTCGACGCGAGCTGCCCGAAAGCCCGCGCTGGCTCGCGCAGCAGGGGCGGCTCGACGAAGCCGATCGCATCATGCGCGCGCTCGAGGCGAAGGTCGAAGCCGAATACGGGCGGCCGCTGCCGCCGCCCGCGCCGGCCGAACCCGTGCCGCCGCGCGGCAGCTTCCGCGACATGTGGGTGCCGCCGTATCGCAGCCGCACGATCATGATGACGATCTTCAACGTGTTCCAGACGGTCGGCTTCTACGGCTTCGCGAACTGGGTGCCGACGCTGCTGATCAAGCAGGGGATCACGATCACGTCGAGCCTGATGTATTCGAGCGTGATCGCGCTCGCGGCGCCGATCGGCCCGCTGATCGGCCTCGTGATCGCCGACCGCTTCGAGCGCAAGTCGGTGATCGTCGCGATGGCGGCGGCGATCGTCGTCTGCGGGCTGCTGTTCAGCCAGACGACGGTGGGCGCGTTCCTGATCGTGCTCGGCATCGGCCTCACGCTCGCGAGCAACATCATGTCGTACAGCTTCCACGCGTACCAGGCCGAATTGTTCCCGACGTCGATTCGCGCGCGGGCCGTCGGCTTCGTCTATTCGTGGAGCCGCTTCTCGGCGATCTTCTCGTCGTTCGTGATCGCAGCCGTGCTGCGCGGTTTCGGCACGTTCGGCGTGTTCGCGTTCATCGGGGGCGCGATGGCGATCGTGATGGCCGCGATCGGAGGGATGGGGCCGCGCACGAAGGGCATCGCACTCGAAGCCATCTCGAAGTAGTCGGCCGGTGCGCACGCGTGTCGCACGGTTCGTGCGGCATGCGTGCGACGCGGTTGCGTTCCGACGTGCGGCGCCGTCACATGATTGGGGATGCGAATCAACCCCGAAGCATGCAAGCCTTCGAACGCGCGCCGAGATATCCCGTCCGACAGCCTGCCACGCAACGCAACCCGATCGGCAACGAGTTGAAACAAAGCGTGACGAAGCGCAATGACACGTAAAAGCGCGCTTCCGGTCGCTGCCGATCCGCGCATCGACGAGTAGAATGAAGGGCCTGACGACTCATTAGCCGCCATCGGAGCGCCCGCGTTGCATCAGCGAACGGCTCCGCCGCGAAGAGGCGTCGGCGCCGGGCGCACACGATGCGCCGGACGTGTCGATGGCTTGCGCGGAAGACGCGCCGCTCGCACCAGCAGCATGCGGCGGCCGGATCGGCCGATGGCTTCGAACGTATGACTCTTTCCTACTTGACGCGGCGCTTTGCGAAGCCGCGTTGCCTCAGCCGTGCAGTCGCCACAGCCGTGTCGCTCGCTGCCGTGGTGTCGATTTCCGCTCTCGTTGAACGTCCCGCCTTTGCCGCGTCCGATGCGCCGTCGTCTGCAGCGCAATCGTCCTCTGTTGCGTCGCCCGCATCGGCGGCCTCCCGCACGCAGCCGGCTTCATCTGCGCATGCGGTATCGGGCGCATCTGCCGCCTCGCCGACATCCGCCGCGTCACACGTGAATCACGCGAATCACACGGAACCCGCGAGTGCGGCATCGGGGGCGTCGGCCGCTTCCTCGGCTTCCGCGGCGTCGGCCGCCGCGCCTGCATCGGCCGCGTCCGGCACGCCCGCCAGCGAGGCCGAACCGGCTCCGCCCACCCCGCCGCGCCGTCATCCGCCGCTGTCGGCCGAGGCGGCGCAAAACGCGACGACACGCGCGCTCGACATGCGCAAGCGCTTCACGCAGGAAGTCACGCGGCGCCTGAACGTGCCCGCGAACGAACAGCGCGCGTACGGCGAGCGCCTTCAGAAAGCGCTCGCCGATGCGGATCTCGGCGATCTTGCCGGCGAATACGTCGTGATGGTCGATCGCGCGCCGAACGTGCAGGCGCTGTTCATCTACTTCCGCGCGACGCCGGCCAATGCATGGTTGATGATCGGCGCCTCGCCGGTCGGCACGGGGCTGCCGGGCCAGTACGACCATTTCCTGACGCCGCTCGGCGTATTCCATCACTCGCCCGACACGATGGATTTCCGCGCGGAAGGCACGACGAACGAGAACGGCATTCGCGGCTACGGCCGGCGCGACATGCGCATCTACGACTTCGGCTGGGTGGACGGCGAGCGCGGCTGGGGCAAGGGCGGCGTGTCGCCGATGCGCTTCCAGATGCATGCGACCGACCCCGACCGGCTCGAAGCGTTGCTCGGCATCCGGCATTCGAAGGGCTGCGTTCGGATTCCCGCGTCGCTGAACACGTTTCTCGACCAGCACGGCCTGCTCGACGACGACTATCAGGCCCGCGTCGAGGCCGGCAAGTCGTTGTGGGTACTGCGTCGCGATCGCGACATCACGCCGATCGCGGGCCGCTACCTGGTCGTGATCGACAGCGCCCGCAAGACCCGCCCGGCGTGGTCGCCGATGCCGGGGCGCGGCGCGTGGTCGAAGCTGCCGAAGGGCGGCGACACGGCGGACTGAGCGCCGGTTCGTCGAGCGCGGCATGCCTGGGATGAGAATAAATCCGTTTTATTGACATTAAGGCGCGCGCAACGTCAGGCATGCGGGATGCTTCTGGAATCCGACGGGAACGGTGCACGTGTCGGGCATCGCGTATGCGAATGCGCAGGCCGCGATCGTGACGGCGATTCGCGATGCCGAGCGCGATTTCGGCATCGGCGCGCGCCTAATTCCGAGCATCGACCGCGAGCAGGACCCCGACGAAGCGGTTGCGATCGTCGAGTGAATGAACGCGCATCGCGCGGACGAAGTTGCGGGGCTCGGCATCGATTATCGCGAGAACGACGGGCCGCTCGAACTGTTCTGGAACGCGTACCGCAATGCACGCGCGGCCGGCTTTCGCACGACCGCGCATGCGGGCGGGTTCGGGATGCCGTGGCGCAACGTCGAGACGGCCGTCGACCTGCTGCAGGTGGACCGCATCGATCACGGCTATACGATCGTCGACAACCCCGAGCTGTGCGCACGCTATGCGGAGCGCGGGATCGTCTTCACCGTCGTGCCGACGAATTCGTACTATCTGCGCACCGCTCTCGAAATCCGGCAGCGGGTTCGCGTTCGTGATCGTGCGAGCGGTGTCTTGGTTGAACGATGGCGCACGTCGGGCGCCGCAGCCGCCCCGATCAGCGAAAGAACCTCAACCAGTCGAACAGGCCCGAATGCTGCGGTGCGCGCCGCTTCGGCGCCGGCGCGCTGCGCGGCCGGAAATCGGGCGAGAACTGCACGTGCGGATCGATCGCCTGCGCACGGAGCGCCGCATCGTAGAACGACCCGACGATCGGCAGCGCGCTGTGCGCGCCCGCGCCCCAGTAGTCGCTGCGCAGCGTCACGCTGCCGTCGTCGAAGCCGACCCACGCGCCGGCCACCAGTTGCGGATGCATCAGGATGAACCAGCCGTCCGTATTGTCCTGCGTCGTGCCGGTCTTGCCCGCGACGTCGATCCGGATTCCGTAGCGCGAGCGGATGTCCGCGCCGGTCCCGTAATCGACGACGCCGCGCATCGCGTCGACGAGCGTCTGCGCGGCGGCCACCGGCAATGCACGTTCCGGCGGCGCGCTGCCGAACGCGGCGAGCACCCGGCCGTCGCGATCCTCGATGCGCGTGATCATCTGCGGCGCGACGTACACGCCGCGGTTCGCGATCGTGCCGTACGCGGACACCATTTCCTTCAGCGTGACGGGGCTCGTGCCGAGCGCGAGCGACGGCACCGCATCGAGCGGGCTGTCGCGCACGCCCATCGCGCGGGCAAGCTGGGCGACCTTCGCGGCGCCTTCGCGCTGCATGACCTGTGCGGTGATGCGGTTGCGCGACAGCGCGAGCGCGTCGCGCAGCGTCATCGGCTCGCCGGTCGGCGGCTCGGCATCGGTCGGATGCCACACGGCGCGGCCGTCGATCGGGATCGCGACGGGGCGGTCGACGAACGTATCGCCCGGCCGCATCCCGTCCGCGAATGCGGCGCCATAGACGAACGGCTTGAACGTCGAACCCGGCTGGCGCCGCGCCTGTACCACGTGATCGAACGGCTCGCTGCCGAAGTCGGGGCTGCCGACCCACGCGCGGATCGCACCGTTGCGCGGATCGATCGCGATGAAGCCGGCTTGCACCTGCGTCTTGCGCTCGCACAGTGCCCGCATGAACTCGCGATTCGCGCCGAGCTGCTTCAGCGCGACCACATCGGTGAGCCCCGTGTCGCGCGCCTGACGATACTCGGGCGTCTGCCGAATGAAGCCGAGGAACAGGTTGTTGCGCAGCCCGCAACCGGACGGCCCGCGCCACGCGCCGTCGGCGATCGCCTGCAGCCGTTCGGTCTGCCGCGTCAGCGCCTGCGTCGCCATGCCCTGCAGCCGTGCGTCGAGCGTCGTGCGCACCACGAGGCCGTCCGAGTAGAGATCGTAGTTGTTGCGGTCGGCCCATGCGATCAGCCACTTGCGCAGTTGCACCGCGAAATGCGGCGCGAGGCCCGGCTGCGCCGTCTGCGGTTCGAAGTCGACGCGCAGCGGCCGGCGCTGCAGTTTCGCGAGCTGCTGCGGCGACAGCATGCCCATTTGCGCCATTCGGCCGAGCACGATGTTGCGCCGCTGGACCGCGCGTTCCGGATTCAGCACCGGGTTGTAGTAGCTGTTGCCCTTCAGCATCCCGACGAGCGTCGCGCTTTCCGTGATGTCGAGCTGGTCGGCCGACTTGCCGAAGTAGGTGCGCGCGGCCATTTCGACGCCGTACGCGTTGTACAGGAACGGCACGGTGTTCAGGTAGGTTTCGAGGATCTCGTCCTTGCTGTACACCGCTTCGATCTTGAACGCGGTGATCAGCTCCTTCACCTTGCGCGTGAGCGTCGGCGCACGGCCGACTTCGTCGGGATACAGATTGCGCGCGAGCTGCTGCGTGATCGTCGAGCCGCCCTGGCGGTCGCCCGAGAACGTATGCAGCCCGGCCGCGAGCGTGCGGCGCCAGTCGATGCCGTGATGCGCGTAGAAGCGGTGATCCTCGGTCGCGATCAGCGCGTCGACCATGTGCGGCGAGATCTGCTTGAGCGGTACCCATTCGCGGTTCACGGGCCGGAATTCGGCGATCAGCTGGCCGTCGGCCAACAGCACGCGCGCGGGGCGGTCGATGCGCGCCTTGCGGATGTCGCCGATGCTCGGCGTGAACGGAACGAACGCGAGCAGGACCAGCAGGCCCAGCACGGGAATCGCGGCGAGCGTCAGCGCGACGCCGCGCCGGGTCGGACGGCGCAGGCGATGCAGCGCGCCGGCGCCCAGCGCGCGGACGCGCGTGCGGCACGCGGCGGCGAGCGGCGCGACACGGGCGCGGCAACGGAGCCACGCGTTTCGGAGAAACGGCACGAAGCGGTTCAAGGCGGCAGGCGCGCGAATGGAAGACGCGCGATCCTAGCAAACGGAAGCCGCACGCCGGGGCCCGAAACGGCCGTTTGCTTGCAGGATTTACAGACGATTACGTTTGTTGCCCGCCGCCAACCTTTTACCGCGCGCGGGGCCGCGATTCCGCCGACGAAACGACGTCCGCGAGCCGCTGCGCGGCCGCTTCCATCTGCGCGCGGCCGAACCCGCCGAAGCCGAGTACGAGCCCGGCGCGTGCCGTGCCGGGCGCGAACATCGGCGACACCGCACGCACCGCGACACCGGCCCGGGCGGCGCGCGCGACTACGTCGAGATCGTCGATGCCTTGCGCGAGCCACAGCACGACGTGCATTCCCTGGTCGCCCGGCTGCACCCACGCGCGCTCGCGCGGCAGCCGCGCGCCGAGCGTGTCGATCAAGAGCGCGCGCTGTTCCGCATAGACGCCGCGCACGCGGCGGATGTGGCGATCGAGATGCCCTTCGGCGATGAACGCGGCGAGCACGTGCTGGTCGGCGGTCGGCGCATGGCGGTCCATCAGCACGCGCGCGCCGCAGAACGCGGGCACGAGATCGTCGGGGGCGATCACGTAGCCGAGCCGCAGCGACGGAAACAGGATCTTGCTGAAGGTGCCGAGATAGATCACGCGGTCGGGCGCGAGGCCTTGCAGCGACGGGAACGGATAGCCTTCGTAGCGCAACTCGCTGTCGTAGTCGTCTTCGACGACCCATGAGCGGTGCGCGCGCGCCCACGCCAGCAGCGCATTGCGCCGCGCCATGCTCAGCGGCATGCCGAGCGGGTACTGGTGCGACGGCGTGACGAATGCGGCGCGCGCATCGGGGGCGAGCCGGATGCCGGCGTCGACGTCGAGGCCGTCCGCGTCGACCGGCACGCGAACCATCGCATCGCGCCGCCCGGTGCTTTCGAGCAGCGCGGTGATGCCGCGATAGGCCGGATTCTCGACCCACGCGCGGTCGTTTTCGCCGAGCAGCACCTGGCTCGCGAGATACAGCCCCTGCTGCGTGCCGCTCGTGATCACGACCTGGCCGGCGTCGCAGCGCACCGAGCGCGAGCGGCGCACGTAATCGGCGATCGCTTCGCGCAGCGGCAGCGCGCCTTGCGGGTCGGCATAGCCGGACGGCGCGCCGGCGCCGCGGGCGCGCAGGCGATTGCCGAGCCGGCGCCAGATGTCGTCGGGCGCGGTGAGGCCGACCGGCACCGAGATCGCGAACGGCACGGCCGGCAGCGGACTGAATTCGAGGGCGATCCGCGCGAAGGAGGCGGCCGGCTCGGGCAGGCCGTCGCGTACCGGGGGCCGACGGCTGGCAGCGGGAGCGGGTTCATCGACGGGCGGCGGTTCCGCGAGTGCGTTCGCCACCCGCGTGCCCGCGCCGCCGCGCGATTCGAGAAAGCCTTCGGCGATGAGTTGCGCATACGCGTCGACGACGGTGCCGCGCGCCACCTGCAGCGATGCGGCCAGCAGCCGCGTGGAAGGCAGCGTGTCGCCGGGCCGGACGTCGCCGCGGCGCACCGCGTCGCGCAGCGCCTGCGCGAGCTGGCGGCTCAGGTCGCCGGCCGCGCGGTCGAGCGCGCCGAGCGACGGGATTTCGACGATCCGGGCCGTTCTTGCCATGATTCTGGTCTGCTAAAATTGTTTCAAACCGGCTCTACAGGATAAACCAGTTTGGGCTCACAATCGGCGCATGACGGGCCCGCACCCGCCCCATTTCCCACCCGCACGACCGTGGAGCCGACATGTACGTCCCCGCCGATTTCAACGAACCCAACCCCGACGTGCTGCGCGAACTGATCGTGCAGCACCCGTTCGGCAGCCTGATCACGCACGGCAAGAGCGGGCTCGACGCGAACCACCTTCCGTTCGAGCTGATGCCCGACGACGGCGGGCTCGGCGAACTGCACGCGCACGTCGCGCGCGCGAATCCGGTCTGGCAGGACATCGCGGACGGCGACGAGGTGCTCGTGATCTTCCGCGCCGGCGACGCGTACATTTCGCCGAACGGGTATCCGAGCAAGCACGTCGCGCACCGGCAGGTGCCGACGTGGAACTACCGGGTCGTGCATGCGCACGGCCGCATCACGGTGCGCGACGACGAGAAATTCGTGCGCGGCGTGGTCGCGCGGCTGACGCGCACGCATGAGGCGTCGCAGCCGGTGCCGTGGAAGATGGGCGACGCGCCGAAGGACTATATCGATACGATGCTGCAGGCGATCGTCGGGCTGCAGATCGAGATCACGCGACTCGTCGGCAAGCGCAAGCTTGGGCAGAACAAGGCCGAGGCCGATATCCGCGGCGCGGGTGAGGCGCTGGTCGCGGACGGGAAGCTCGCGATCGGGGAAGCGATGCTGGCGGAGGCCGACGCGAAGCGCGAATGAACGCGTGACGCGAGCGGGCGCGGCGAGTATCGCGCCCGCCCGCCGCCCAGGTCACTGCGTGCGCGTCGAATCCTTCGTCCCTTCCGCCGCCTGCGCCAACGCCCCCCGAATCGCCGCCTCCGTCTTGTCGTACCCGCCCTCGCCATACCGCGTATAGACGATCTTGCCGTTCGCATCGATCAGGTACAGCGCGGGCCAGTACTGGTTGCCGTACGCGCGCCATGTGTCGTAGCGGTTGTCCTGCGCGACCGGATAGCGGATGTCGAAGCGCTTGATCGCATCGGCGACGTTCTTCGCGTCGCGTTCGAACGGATATTCCGGCGTATGCACGCCGACCACGACGAGCCCCTGGTCGCGATATTTCCGATACCAGTCGTTCACGTACGGAATCGTATGAATGCAGTTGATGCACGAGTACGTCCAGAAATCGACGAGCACGACCTTGCCGCGCAACTGGTCGAGCGTCAGCGGCGGGCTGTTGTGCCAGCGGTCGATGCCGGTGAAGCCCGGCGCCGTCATGCCGGCCGGCGACGCCTGCGTGCCCGCGTCGTCGCGGGTGCCGGCGAACGCGGCGAGCCCGGCCGTGGCGGCGAGGGCGATGACGAGGGCGGCGGTCTTGAGTCGGGGCAGCATGGCGTTCTCCTGATCGTTGGGGGCCGCGGCGCGAGCGCGGCGGCCCGACGGGTTTCGACAGGCCCCATTAGGCGGCGCCGACGTATCTGCGATGTGTCCGGCTGGCCGCGGGTGTGCAATGTTGTGTGTCGCCAAGGTGGCGCGATACATTGGGATACAAACGCATGCCCGCCGTGCGGTATAAAAGCGGACATCGCCCGCCCGAACCCCGATACCGACCACGACTCATGGACAAGATCGACCACGTGCTGATCGTCGACGACGATCGCGCGATCCGCGAACTGATCGCGGACTACCTCGAGAAGAACGGCATGCGCGTGTCGCTCGCCGCGAACGGCCGGGAGATGCGCAACGTGCTGGACGACGGCGCGCCCGACCTGATCGTGCTCGACCTGATGCTGCCCGGCGAGGACGGCCTGACGCTGTGCCGCGACCTGCGCGCCGGCAAGTTCCGCACGGTGCCGGTGCTGATGCTCACCGCCCGCGGCGAGGAAACCGACCGCATCATCGGCCTCGAGATGGGCGCCGACGACTACCTGGCCAAGCCGTTCGCGGTGCGCGAACTGCTCGCGCGGATCCGCTCGGTGCTGCGCCGCGCGCGCATGCTGCCGCCCGGCATGCAGGTGACGGAAACGGCCGCGCTGCTCGCGTTCGGCGAATGGCAGCTCGACACGACCGGACGCCACCTGCTCGATGCCGAAGGCACGCTGGTCGCGCTGAGCGGCGCCGAATACCGGCTGCTGCGCGTGTTCCTCGACAACCCGCAGCGCGTGCTGACGCGCGACCAGTTGCTGAATCTCACGCAAGGGCGGCAGTCCGACCCGTTCGACCGCTCGATCGACCTGCTCGTGAGCCGGCTGCGCCAGCGCCTGCGCGACGGCGCGCGCGAACCGCGCTACATCAAGACGCTGCGCAACGAGGGCTACGTGTTCTCGTCGACCGTCACCGCCGTCGACGGTACGCCATGAGCGCGCGCACGCCGTGGCACTGGCCGCGTTCACTGTTCGCGCGGCTCGCGCTGATCCTGTGCGTGGGCCTCGCGCTCGCGCAGACGCTGTCGTTCTGGCTCACCGTGACCGAGCGCGACCAGGCGACCACGAACCTGATGATGGGCTACATCGAGCGCGAGGTGGCCAGCTCGGTCGCGCTGCTCGACCATCTGCCGCCGGCGGAGCGGGCCGCGTGGCTGCCGCGTCTCGCACGGCGCAGCTATGCGTTCATCCTCGGGCCGGGCCAAACCGGCACGCCGCCGGAAGCGCGGCTGTCGGCGCGCGTCGAGCGCTCGATCTCGGACGGCATCGGCGGCGACTACCCGCTGACCGCGAATTCGATCCCCGGCGACCGCGAACATCTGCAGGTGCATCTGCGTCTTACCGACGGCTCGCCGCTGACAATCGACATCCACCCGATGTCGACGGTGCCGCTGTCGGGCTGGCTGCCGGCCGTGCTCGTGGTGCAGCTCGCGGTGCTGGCCGCATGCTGCTGGCTCGCGGTGCGGCTCGCGACGCGGCCGCTCAAGCAGCTCGCGCAGGCCGCGGACGCGCTCGGCCCCGACCTGAAGGGCGAACGGCTGAGCGAAGGCGGGCCGTCGGAAGTCGCGCGCGCCGCGCGGGCGTTCAACGCGATGCAGGACCGCATCGCGCAGTACATGGCCGAGCGCATGCAGATCCTCGCGTCGATCTCGCACGATCTGCAGACGCCGATCACGCGGATGCGGCTGCGCGTCGACGTGATGGACGACGACGCGCAGGGCGCGAAGCTGCGCCAGGACCTGCTGGAGATGGAGCATCTGGTGAAGGAGGGCGTCGCGTATGCGCGCACGCTGCATGGCACCGAGGAAGCCGCGCGCCGCATCGATCTCGATGCGCTGCTCGACAGCATCGTGTACGACTACACGGATGCGGGGCAGGACGTCGCGCTGCACAGTCATGCGCCGCTCGCGCTCGTCACGCGGCCGAAGGCGCTGCGCCGCATCGTCGGCAACCTGGTGGACAACGCGCTGAAGTTCGCGGGCGCGGCCGAGATCGACGTGCAGGCGGCGCCGGACGGCGGCGCGGTGATCGCCGTGCTCGACCGTGGGCCCGGCATTCCGGACGATCAGCTCGACGCGGTGTTCGAGCCGTTCCGGCGCGTGGAGACATCGCGCAATCGCGACACGGGCGGCACGGGGCTCGGTCTCGCGATCGCGCGGCAACTCGCGCTCGCGATGGGCGGCACGCTCACGCTGAACAACCGGCCGGACGGCGGTGGGCTCGAAGCGCGGCTCACGCTGAGGCACGCGGGGTGATGCGACGCGGCGTATGAGCGCCGCGGTGTCAGGCGCGCGCCGAAGCGTGCGATGTGTGGGATATGTGCGATGTGTGCGACTTCACACGCGTTGCAGATGTGCGTCGACGAGCGGCGCGAGCGCTTCCGCGTGCACGGCCGCGAGATCGTGCCGGCCGCCCGGCACGACATGCAGTTGCGCATCGGGTAGCCGTTCGAGCAGGCGCCGGCCGGCCGCGACCGGGCTGAGCGGATCGTCGTCGCCCCACAGCAGCAGCGTCGGCTGCGCGATACGGCCGATGTCTTGCGACAGGTCCGCGCGAAACGTGATGAACCAGTCGGGCAACCGCGGGTTCGCTTCGGCGAAACCGGCGCGCCAGTCCTGCGCGCCGAGCCCGGCCATGTCGAGTCCGCCGGACGTGACCGTCAGCACGAGATGCGTGACGAGATCCGGCTTGTCGAGCGCCGCGCGCATCGCGATCACGCCGCCCATCGATTGCGCGATCACGGCGGTCGGCCGATCGATGCTGGCGAGCACATGACGCACGAGGCTGTCGAAATCGTCGACCGCCGGGTCGCGCGGCGTGTCGCCGAAGCCCGGATACGCGACGATCCGCCGCTCGGCCGGATGCGTGAGCATGCCGGCCAGCGGCTGCCAGAACGCGGTGCTGCCCGATGCGCCGGGCAGGAAGAGCAGTTGGGACGGGACGGGCATGACGTTTCGTGTTCCTGTGATTGAAAAGCGAAGGGGGTGACCGGGCGCTGCGCGCGGGTCAGCAGCGGCCGGTGCGCAGCGCGACGGCCCACTCGTCGCGTCCGCGCGACGCCGCGATCGCGGCGGCCGTGTGCCAGTCGTATTCGACCGCATGGAATTCGACGTTCCAGCCGGCCGCGGTGCGCGACACCATCGCGTAGCGCGCATGCGGCGAGCCCGTCTCGATCCGGTGCGGATGCGGCAGATCGTCCGCGTACGCCTGCAGCCCGACGCTGCCCGGATTGACGATCAGCCGGCCGTCGCCGAGCTTCGCGGTGCGCGGCACGTGCGTGTGGCCGCACAGGATCAGCGAGGCCGCCGTGTCGCCCGCGCGCTGCGCGACTTCGTCGGGCGTGGCCGCGCGGCAACCATCGGGCGTGACCGTTTCGAGGAAATAGACGAGGTCGCTGGCCGGTGTGCCGTGCACCATCAGCACGTCGCCGTCGAGCATCAGGCGTTCGGGCAGCGCGGCGAGCCACGTGCGGTGGTCGGCGCGCAGCGTGTCGTGCGCCCAACGATCCGACAGCCCCATCGCGCCGCGCTCGCGCGTCAGCAGTTGCCGTTCGTGATTGCCCTTGATGGTCGGCAGGTCGAGCGCGATCAGGCGATCGGCCGTCTCGGCCGGATGGAGCGCGCCCGACAGGATGTCGCCGAGATTGACGATCACGTCGGCGCTACGGCGGCGGACGTCGTCGAGCACCGCGTCGAGCGCGGCGAGGTTGCCGTGGATGTCGGATAGCGCGGCGATTTTCATGGCGGCAAGGCGATGAGGGGAACGGCGATTGTCGCCAATTCGGCGCGGGGCGTCCAATCGCTTCACGGCATCGGTGCGGGATGGGCGGCGCAGGCGCAGGGGCGCGTCAGTCGGTCGCGAGCCGTGCGTACATCGCGAAATCGCCCGGCGCGCCGCGCACCATCTTGTAGGCGCGCAGCAGCCCTTCGTAGCGGTAGCCGCACTTCTGCAGCACGCGCGCGGAGCCCGTATTACTGGTCAGCACGACGGCCTGCATGCGGATGAAGCCGCCTTCGGCGAACGCCCACGCGGTGACGGCGTCGCACACCGCGCTCGCGATGCCGCGCCCCCAGTGCGACGGCGCGAGGTCGTACGCAATCTCCGCCGAGCGGTTCACGGTGGACACCGTATGCAGCCCGACCGTCCCGACGAGTGCGCCCGATGCGGTGTCGACGATCGCGAGACGCCGGATCGAATCCGGATCGGCCGATTCGATGTGGTCGAACACTGGCAGCAGATCGTCGGGCGAGCGCAGGTTCCAGCTCGTGTGGCGGAAAACGTCGGGATTCGACAGATACGCGTACCACGCGTCGAGATCCGCGCGTTCGAGTTGCCTGAGCGACAGGCCGGGGAAGCCGGCGCGCGGCGGCGCGGCGATTTTCATGGAGCCCGGCGCCTATGCGGCATGGCGCCGGTACAGCGCGAGCGAACCGGCGAGCGCGAGCAGCATCGCGCCGCACGTGCGTTCGAGCCACAGCGCGCCCGAGCGCTTCAGCAGCCGCACCGCGCGTGCGCCGAGCAGTGCGTAGCCGAACATCACGACGCCGTCGAGCAGCACGAAGTCGGACAGCATCGCGCCCGCGAAACCGTAGGCGGCCCGGCGCACGCCGTAGCGCGAGCCGTTGGTCAGCGCGAGCAGCACGGTCGGGCCGGGTGTCGCGATGCCGACGAACGCGACGGCGGCGAAGATCAGCAGGGTCGTTTCGTGCACGAAGAAGCTCTCCCGGTGGACGGCGCGCAGCCGATTATCGTCCGCGTCGCCTCGCGCTGTACAGGCGCGGCAGCCGCGCTTCCGGCCGCTCGCCGACTATCTCGATTTTGACAAGAAACTGTTGCCATTATTCCGCTTTGGAACGGAACCGGTTCCAACTACCATACCGGCCGCAGCGGGGCATGCCCGCTGCGTCGTCGCGCGCGGACGTCGTCGACCTCGCACCGCCGGCGGATGTCGGCGTCCGCGCGCGCTACTCGCCATAGCTAGAACAACGGGTTCACCGCCCGGAGACAACCAACCATGAACAAGCAACTGATCGCAGCGCCGCTGCTGCTCTCGCTCGCGGGTGTCGCCGCCGCGCAAAGCTCCGTCACGCTGTACGGCATCGTCGACGCGGGCGTGACCTATCGCAGCAACGAACGGGGCGGCTCGGCGGGCGCGTACACCGGGCATTCGAGCGTCGGGCTCACGACCGGCAACCTCTCCGGCAGCCGCTGGGGCATCAAGGGTGCCGAGGATCTCGGCGGCGGAATGCGCGCGCTGTTCGTCCTCGAGAACGGCTTCGACATCACCAACGGCACGTCGGGCCAGGGCGGCCGCCAGTTCGGCCGGCAGGCGTTCGTCGGCGTCGGCAGTGACCGCTACGGCACGATCACGCTCGGCCGTCAGTACACGTCGCTCGACGATTTCGTGAGCCCGGTCGGTCCGTCGTCGTTCATCGGCGGCTTCGGCGCGCACCCGGGCGACATCGACGATCTCGACCAGACCGCGCGCGTCGACAGCGCGATCAAGTACACGAGCGCGAACTACGCGGGCTTCACGTTCGGCGCGCTGTACGGCTTCGGCGGCCAGCCGGGCAGCATGAAGCGGCGCAACACGTGGAGCGTGGGCGCCGCGTACGCCGCCGGGCCGCTGCGCGTGGGCGTCGGCTACGAGCGCTCGGACAACAGCAAGACGGGCGCGACCGACCCGACGGCAGGCAAGTGGCAGAGCACCGACGACGGGCTGTTCAACTCGTCGATCAACGAAGGCTACGCGAGCGCGCAGTCGCAGCAGGTGATCGCGACCGGCGCGACGTACGACTTCGGCCCGGCCGTCGTCGGCGTGAACTACAGCAACGTGCAGTACCGCGGCGGCGGCCAGTCGCTGTTCGCCGGCCATGCGACCTTCAACGTCGCGGGCGTGTTCACGCGCTGGAACGTGCAGCCGCAGACGCAACTGTTCGCCGGCTACAGCTACACGCGCGGCAGCGACGTCGACGGCATCGACAACCGCGCGCAGTATCACAACGTCACGCTCGGCGCGGTCTACGACTTGTCGAAGCGCACCAGCGTGTACCTGCTCGGCGCGTACCAGCATGCGTCCGGCACGACGCTCGACGCGCTCGGCCGGCCGGTGGCCGCGACCGCGTCGGTGTCCGACAAGGCGAACGGCCATTCGTCCGACTCGCGCTCGCAGGCGATCGTGAGCCTGGGGCTGCGCCAGAAGTTCTGACGCGGCGATCGTTGCGCGTGCAACGGGGCCCGCGGCTGCCGCGGGCGTCGTTGCGGGATGCTCGCCTGCAACCGACGATGCACCCGTTCCATGGGCAACGCGTGATCGACGTCGTCGATGCGCTGCCGAAATACGTCGACGGCCGGGACGGCCCGACGTTCGCCCTGACGCGCTGAACGAGCGCCGCCGTGTGCCGGCCCAGCCGGCGCGCGGCTGTTCCCGCCGCATTCCTCCTTTCCCTCCCGCTTTCCCTTTCGTGCGCGACATCGCGAACGGCCGAGCGCGCCGAATAATATTTTTCTCCTTTCATTTTAATTTCTATTTGTAATAATCAAAAAGAATTCCGGGATGAAAAGGCAATACGGCATATCAGAAAAAATGACGTATCTGCATTGGATGTACCGGAAGAAAATGCCGGGGAATGCGCCGAACCAGCACGGCTGGCAGGCCGTACTGGCGTGGGTTCGTCGATTTTTCAATCGTTGACGAAAAAGCGCCGGACGGCAAAAGGCGTGGAGTGAATAATTCGGAGGAGCGACGAATGCGCGTTTGCCGGAATCACCAATATTTCATGCGCCGCGATTTACAGTGTCGACCATTGTTCGTCTGGGAGCATTATTCATGTCAATGAAACAAATCCGCGCGGCGTTGCTGGGAATGTGCATGGCGTTGCTGGCGCCGGCAAGCCACGCGCAGGCGCAATACTCGACCGACTGGCTCGCGAACACGTACGGCACGCTGGCCTCGCACGTCGGCAACGGCGCGCGCTCGATGTGGGTCGCGCCCGAAGGCGTGATCTACACGGCGTCGCGCTGGGACGAGAACGCGGGCGGGGTCGCGATCTATCAGAACGGCCAGCCGCTCGGCACGATCGGCATCCACGACGAATTCCAGGGCGGCGCGATCACCGGCAATTCGACGTCGCTGTTCGTCGCGCTCGGCTACAACCGCACGTTCGGCAGCGGCTCGGTGGGCCGCTACAACCGCAGCACGAACCAGCGCGACCTGCGCATTCCGGTCAGCACGTGGACGGGCATCCAGTATGCGGACGTGATCACGGGCCTCGCGACGGCCGGCAACCTGCTGTACGTGAGCGACTTCTACGGCAACCGCGTGCGCGTCTATACGACCGACGGCGTGTGGCAGCGCGACATCGGCGTCACGGGCCCCGGCGCGCTGGCGCTCGATGCGGCCGGCAACCTGTGGGTCGCGCGCAAGAGCGCGGGCGTCGTCGCGCAGTTCAGCGCGAGCGGTGCGGCGATGAGCACGCTCCAGATGGCGGCCGGCGCGCGGCCGGCGTCGCTGTACTTCGATGCGTCGATGGGCCGGTTGATGGTGGGCGACGAAGGGCCCGACATGAACATCAAGGTGTACGGCGGGCTGCCCGGAATGCCGGTGCAGGTCGGCACGTTCGGCGTGCAGGGCGGCTATCTCGACACGACGACGGGCATCAAGGGGCAGGTCGGCGACAAGCGCTTCACGCGCGTCGCGGCGCTCGGCAAGGATGCGGCCGGCAACCTGTACGTGCTGAACAACGCGTGGGGCGGCGGCTGGGATCTCGGCCGCAACGGCAGCACCGATCTGCATTCGTACAGCCCGGTCGGCACGCTGCAATGGAAGCTGCAGGCGCTGAACTTCGAGGGCATCGCCGCGCCCGACCCCGCGACCGACGGCGCGTTATTCTTCAGCGGCAACAACGTGTATACGGGCACCGCGGGCGGCACGTTCGTCGCGAACACGGTCGACCCGTTCACCTATCCGAAAGACCCGCGCCTCGACATGAACGACTACCAGCGCGGCCAGCACTTCGGCCAGCTCGTGACGGTCGGCGGCAACCGGATCCTCGTCGCGTCGGGGCAGAACCCCGGCAACTTCAACTTCTATTACTTCAACGCCGCGAGCGGCTATATCGCGATTCCGGCCGGCTCGCTGCCTGGCAAGCCGTTCAACACGACACTGCAGGTGACGGCCGGCTTCGACATCGACGGCAACGGCGACGTGTGGGCCGGACTGAACGGCTCCAACGTGATCACGCGCTACCCGATGACGGGCTTCGACGCGACCGGCAAGCCGTCGTGGGGCAAGCCGGTGACGACGGCCGTGCCGAGCAGCGTGGCGCCCGTGACGCGCATCCTCTATCAGGCCGACAGCGACACGATGATCCTCGCGCAGGGCCTCGCGGGCAACTGGGACTGGACCGCGATGAACGGGCACATCGAGGTCTATCGCGGCTGGAAGAACGGCAACACGAGCACGCCGAACCCGGTGATCAACCTGACGAGCGCGAACCCGAAATCGATCGCGGCGGCCGGCCACTACCTGTTCGTCGGCTATGTGCACACGGTGCCGAACATCGACATCTTCGATCTGAACACCGGTGCGCTCGTCGCGACGCTGACGAACTCGAACGCGTCGTCGATGGACGTCGGCAACGACGTCGACTCGATGTACGGCGTGCAGGCGTACCTGCGCTCGACCGGCGAATACGTGATCACGAAGGACAACTACAACGGCTCGAGCATCGTCGTGTATCGCTGGCGTCCGTGAGCGCGCGAGGGCGTCAGAACGATACCGTCGTCGTCAGCGTGACGAGCCGCGGCTCGCCGACCGCGACGATCAGGTTGCTGTTGCTCGACGGATAGTAGGTCTTGTCGAGCAGGTTCTTCACGTTGAGCTGGAAGCGGGTCGGGAACTTGCCGATCGTCGTTTCGTATGCGGCGAACGCGTCGACGCTCACGTAGCCGGGCAGCGTGAAGCTGTTCGCGGTGTCGCCGGGCCGCGCGCCGACGAGCCGCGCGCCGCCGCCGAAGCGCCAGCGCCCGGGCAGGTTCGCGATGGCCGTGTCGTACACCGCGAACACGCTGCCGGTGTGGCGCGCGACGTTGACGAGCGGCGTGTTGCTGTCGCGATCGTTCGCGTTCGTATACGCATAGCTGCCGATCACGCTCAGGTGGCGCGTGATCTGCCCGGCCACGTCGAGCTCGATCCCGCGCGAGCGCGCGGTGCCGATCGTCGACGTGATGTCGCCGACCGTGATCGCGACGTTGCGCTTGTCGATCTGGTAGACGGCGAGCGTGCCCGTGATCGCCGGTTTCAGGCTGAACTTCAGCCCGGCCTCGAGCACGCGGCCGTATTCCGGCGCGAGCGGCGCCGCGACGTTCGACGCGACGTTCGGCTTGAACGAGCGGCTCACGTTCGCGTAGGCGGTCAATGCCGGCGTCAACGCATACGCGAGCCCGAACTGCGGCAGCCAGACGCTGCCGCGCGAGCGGTCGGCGAACACGAACGGCCGGCCCATCCCCGATTCCTGCTGCCAGTTTTCCCAGCGCAGCCCGCCTACCGCGGTGAGGCGATCGGTGATCTTCACCGAGTCCTGCACGATCGTCGAGTACGCATGCACGACCGAGCGCGAATCGCTCTGCTTCGGATTCGGCACGCCGCCCGGCGCGAGCAGGCCGTATACGGGATCGTAGAGATTGAAGCCCGTCGTCGCCTTGCCGCGGATCGTGTCGCCGCGGAAGCTGCGCTGCCGCTCGTATTCGCCGCCGACGTAGATCGCGTGTTGCATGCCTGCAAGCGTCACGTTGCCGAGCAACCCGAGCGTCGCGATCTGGTCCGAATCGTTGCGCCCGAGGTTCGCATCGGACGAGCGCGTGAGCGTGCCGGTCTTGCTGTTGAACGCGGCGGCGCGGGTGAGGTATTGATCGTAGCGGTCGCGGCCCCAGCCGTAGGTCGCACGTACGCGCCATGCATCGGAGAAGCGGTGCTCGATGCGCGTACGCAGCGTTTCCTGGATGCTGCTGCTTTGCGACCACGCCTCCTCGTAGCGGCGATAGCGCAGCGCATCGTCGAGCTGGCCGTTGACGAGCACGGTGCCGCGGTCGAACGGCGTCGTGTAGTCGACGTACTGGTAGCTGACGTCGATCGACGTGTTTGCGTCGTGCCACGACAGCGCGGGCGCGATCAGCGCGCTGCGTTCGCGGCCGAAGCTGCGCCAGTAGCGGCTCGTGTCGTATTCGCCGGTCAGCCGGAAGGCGAGCGTGCCGCCCGCGACCTGGCCGGGCTTGCCGAGCGGCCCCGTGAGATCGAACTGGGCGTTGCTGCCGCCGTGGTTCGTGCGCGACGCGGAGATCGAGCCGCCGAACGTGTCTTCCGGCTTGCGCGTGACGAGGTTGATCACGCCGCCCGGGTCCTGCATCCCGTACAGCAGCGAAGCGGGGCCCTTCAGCACTTCGACGCGATCGATCGTCGCGAGATAGCTGTGCAGCACCGGCGTGCGTACGCCGTCGACCAGCACCGAGCCGTCGTTGTTCGACCCGAAGCCGCGCTTGATGAACGCGTCGCGCGTGCCGCCGAGCGTATTCGTCTGCGTGACGCCGCTGATGTTGCCGAGCACGTCGTCGAGCGAGCGCGCCTGCTGGTCCTGCATCACGCTGCTGCTGACCACCGCGACCGATTGCGGGATATCCTTCAGCGGTCGGTTTTCGCCGCCCGCGATGCTCGTCGTGCGCGGCTGATAGCCGATCGTCGGATCGACGGTGGCCGATGCATTGACGCTGATCGCCGGGAGTTCGTGTTCGGCGGCGGTCGCCGGAGCCGGTGCGGGGGCAACGGGTTCGGCGCCGGCCGCATGCGCGCCGGTCGCGGCGCACAGGGTGAGCAGGGCAGGCAGGCGCGTGCGCCACGGACGCGAGGTCCGGACACGGCAGGGCGTTCGACGGGATGGCATGAATCGATGCGGGAAGAGGAAGGCGAAGGATCGTGGCGCGGGCCGCGACATTGCGGTGTGTACAGGACGCGCATGATATATGTAATGAGAACTATTTGCAATTGTAATGGGGTGATCGGGCAATGCCCGGCCGTCGGTTGCCGCGCTGTCGGTCGTCTGCTACCGTAGCGGCCAAAATCAGACGCAGTGAAATTCAACGAGAGAGCCGGGGGCCGCACCATGTCATCTTCCTGTCACGTCGCGCTCGGCGCGACGCCGCGCGCCGCGCACGACCGCGTGGGCGACGAAGTGATCGCAGCCGTGTACCGCCATTCGAACGATTAAAGCGACGCAAGCGAATTCAACCGGCATCGCGCCGGGGCTTCGATCATTTCAACCACCACGCTGGACGGGAGACCACCCATGAAGAAGATTTCCGCGCCGTTCGCGGCGGCCGCGCTTGCGGCCTGCGCGCTGCTGGCGGGCGTTCACCAGGCCGCGAGTGCGGCGTCGAACGCCGAACCCGCGATCGACGCGCACTACGGCGCCATGATCGAGGCCTATACGCAGGACATGGCCGCCGCGAAGGCGAAGTACGACGGCAAGCGCGTCACGTTCGTCGGCGCGGTGATCCGGATGGGCAGCGACCCGGGCGGCACGTACTTCGGCGCGCTGACGGCCGACGGCGAGCAGTTCGACACGCATTTCGACGTGGCCGACCAAGAGGCGCTGAAGCCGAAATTTCCCGGCGGCGAGATCAAGCCGTTCGTTACGTCGGCGGCGTTCCGGTTCAGTTGCGTGAACGAAGGCTATGTCGATGCCCCGGTGCTGCCGGGGTTGAAGCTGTCGCATTGCCGGCTCGCCGATTGAGCCGCGCGATGGGCGTGCGCCGGCGTGCGATGGTCAGGCGGGGTCGGGTGGCAAGCACCCTCGATCGGTCGGGAATTCAGGTGTATTGACCGATGGGCGGCAGGATCGCCATCGATCGTCTCCATGGCGGTGGTTGGCCGCCGCGGTCGGGCGGTCCATCTACCATCTACCGATCTACAGATCGAGTACCAGCAGGTCGGTTCGCGATCGCGAGCAGCACGGCATGAACTGGTCGCCGGCCGCCTTTTCGTCGTCGGTCAGATACGCATCGCGATGATCGGGCTCGCCTTCGAGCACACGCGTCAGGCAGGTGCCGCACACGCCTTGCTCGCACGACGTCAGCACGTCGACGCCGTTCGCCGCCAGCGCCGCGATCACCGTGCATTCGGCCGGCACGTCGATCACCTTGCCGCTGCTCGCGATCCTGACCTGGAATGCACGATCCGCGCCGGACGTTGCCACCGCGCCGCCGAAGAATTCGTAGTGGAGCCGTGCGTCGGCCCAGTCGCGCTCGCGCGCGGCGTTCAGCACCGCATCCATGAAGCCGCGCGGGCCGCATACGTACAGATGCGTGCCGTCGGGCGCGTCGGCCAGCACGGCAGCCAGATCGAAGCGTTGCGCGGGATCGCCGTCGTCGACGTGGAAGCGGACGCGATCGCGAAACCCGGCCGCCTTGATGCGCTCGACGAAGGCCATGCGATCGGCCGAACGCGCGCAGTAATGCATGTCGAACGGGACGCCGGCCGAGCACAGCCGCTCCGCCATGCTCAGAACCGGCGTGACGCCGATCCCGCCGGCGAGCAACAGATGATGCGGTGCATCGGACGCGAGCGGGAATTGATTGCGCGGCAGGCCGATCCGCACGGTATCGCCTTGCCGGACTTCGTCGTGAATCGCGCGCGACCCGCCGCGGCCGTCGGCCTCGCGCAGCACCGCGATCTGATAGCGATCGCGTTGTTCCGGGTGGTTGCACAGCGAGTACTGGCGCACGAGCCCGCCCGGCAGATGCACGTCGATATGCGCGCCGGCGTCGAAATGCGGCAAGGGCGAGCCGTCGTCGCTGACGAATTCGAAGCCGCAGATGTCGCGCGCTTCCTGCCACTTGCGCGCGACGCGCACCGTCAATGTCGCGTCGCTCATGACGCCTCCCTGACCTGCGCGACCGGAATCACGGGCCGCTGCGGGCTCGCGGCGTTTTCGGC
Source organism: Burkholderia sp. AU16741 (assembly GCF_002223345.1). Classification (NCBI taxonomy): domain Bacteria; kingdom Pseudomonadati; phylum Pseudomonadota; class Betaproteobacteria; order Burkholderiales; family Burkholderiaceae; genus Burkholderia; species Burkholderia sp. AU16741. Next base: position 1,453,091 of record NZ_NKEZ01000008.1, on the reverse strand, counting down.
GGCGAGCAGCCGGTCGATCACCTTGCGCGACAGCACGCCGCCGGCGTCGATGTTGAGCTTGAGGAGCGTGCGCCCGGGCCATTGCTCGAGATTGCGCTGCTGTCGCTCGAGCATCTCGAGATCTTCCGCGAAGATCTTGCCCTGGCCTTCGCGGATCTCGGCGGTCAGCGCGTCGTCGTCGGGCCGGAAGTGGCGCGCCATCCCCCAGAAGTACCAGATCGACGTGTCGGTCTCCGGTGTGATGAAGTCGACCACGATCGACGACGCCTTCTTGTTCGCCGGCGCGTCGTAGCCGCCGTGGCCCGCATGCGCGACGCCCACTTCGATCATCACGTGGCTCGGCGGCGTGAAGCGGCAGATCTGCCAGCGGTCGACCGGCACGTCGTCGGCGAGCCCGTTGCCGCGCAGCGCCATCCGCCAGAACGGCGGCGGCATCACGTTCTCCATGAAGCGGCTCGTGACGACTTCGTCGCCGTGGCTCGCCGTCTTCGGCGGCGCTTCGTCGATTTCCTTCTGGCCGATGCTTGACGCATGCACGTAGGTTTCGTGCGTGAGGTCCATCAGGTTGTCGATCATCAGCCGATAGTCGCAGCGGATGTGATACAGGCCGCCGCCGTGCGCCCAGGCCGGGTCCTCGGCCCACGCCAGCGCAGGCAGCTTGGCGGGATCGGCTGCGGACGCGTCGCCCGGCCAGACCCACACGAAGCCGTACCGCTCGACCGCCGGGAAGCTGCGAATCGCCGGAAACCCGCCGACGCGCTGGCCCGGCATGCCGGCCGTCTTGCCGTTGCAGCCCATTTCGAGCCCGTGATAGCCGCACACGAGCACGCCGTCGCGCACGAAGCCGAGCGACAGCGGCGCGCCGCGGTGCGGGCAGAAATCCTCGAGCGCGGCGACCTGGCCGTCCGCCGCGCGGTAGAACACCATCGATTCGTTGCAGATCTTGCGGCCCAGCGGCTTGCCGTCGATCTCATCGGGCGTGCAGGCCACATACCAAGCGTTCTTCAGAAACATGTTCGTTGTCTCCTTTCGGGGCGGTGCCGCCGGGGATGCGGCCCGATCTTCATTCCGTGTACTGAATGAGATTCAGTGTACTCATTGATATGGGTCGGGACAAGGCGAGCGGTATACTGGTTTTCCCGGGAAATGGCGCGACGCGGCGCCATGCCGACGGTGCGCGCCGCCTATGTCATCGACTCATCCATGGAAAAAACGAATTCCGCCGACCTGCCGGCTTTCCCGATCGACCTGTACGACGAACCCGGGCACCTGATCCGGCGCGCGCACCAGATCGCGGTCGCGATGTTCTACGAGAAGCTGGGCCGGGACGTGACGCCCGTGCAATACGCGGTGCTGCGGATGCTCTACGAGAATCCGGGGCTCGACCAGGTGACGCTCGCGCAGCGCGTGGCGCTCGACACGTCGACCACCGCCGATCTCGCGGTTCGGCTCGAAGCGAAAGGATTGATCGTTCGCGAGGTGCTGCCGCGGCGTCAGCGGCGCCTGCTGTTGACGCCGGCGGGCGTCGCGCTGCTCACGCACCTGATGCCGTCGGTGAAGGAACTGCGTGCTGGCCTCTTCGACGGAATGGGCGACGACGATTCGCAGGAACTGATGCGGCTGTTGCGCAAGTTCGTGCATTTGAACAACGAGCAAAGCCGCGCGCCGCTGCGGGTCAGCGAGGATTCGTAGCGGCGGCGCGCCGTGAGCGATGGCGCAGGGGCTGCGGCGAGGCGGCCGTCGCGCTGCCCATCCGCGTCACGCGCGTGACGCTTGCCCTTCCAGCCGCCGCACGGCTTCGGCTACTTCGTTCCTGAAGCGCACCAGCGCGGCCTGCTCCGGCGCCGGCGGCTGCATGGCGGCCCACAGCATGTCGATCAACTGCGTGGCCGTCGTTTCCGTATCGAGCTTGCGGTGCCCGAGGATCGCATCCCACAGCACGTGCTCCATCGGCCCGAACACCATCGAGCGCAGCAGGCTCAGCGGCAGATCCGCGCGAACCTGCCCGGCCGCCTGGCCGCGCGCGAGCACGTCCATCAACGGCGCCGTGTAGCGGCGCTGCAGCGCGGTGAGCTCGTCGCTCAGCGCATGCTGCTTGGCGCGCCCCTCCGACAGCACCAGCGCGCACAGCCCCGTGCCGTTCACGAGCATCAGCCGCAGGTGGGTGCGCACGATGAACGCGAACTGCTGCTGCACCGATGCGTCCCGCGGCATCCCGTGCTCGAACGCGGCGATGATCTCGTCGTACCAGTCGGCGATCACGCGCGCGCACAGCTCGCGCTTGCCGCGGAAATAGCTGAACACCGTCGCCTCCGACACGCCCACGCGCTGCGCGATCTCGGCGGCCGTCGCATGCTCGTAACCCTTTTCGGCGAACACTTCGCGGCCGGCGCGCAGGATGTCCTGCACGCGCTGCTGGGATTTGCGCCCGGCGGGGGCGCGCGGCGTGTCGGCGCGGTCGGCTTTGGCGGTGGCGGTCATGGTGTCGGCGGGAGCGGCTGTCATGTTCCCATCATATCTGAGTATCACTCAGAAAACTATTGACGCCGAACCCGGCGAGGCGCGAAACTGTGCAAAATTTCCGCTGTATTGGTCAATGAATAGCCGTATTCATTCGATTTGAGCAAAACTCAGAAATCGGTGAATGCGACACACTTTCTGGAGACGGAGGAGACATGATCAACCTGCCCGGCGTGCAATTCATGCTCGGTGAAGACATCGAGATGCTGCGCGACGCCGTCGCGACGTTTGCGGCGAAGGAAATCACGCCGTGCGCGGCGGAGGTCGACCGCACCGACCAGTTCCCGATGGATCTGTGGAAGAAGTTCGGCGATCTCGGCGTGCTCGGCATGACCGTCTCCGAGGAATACGGCGGCGCGAACATGGGCTACACCGCGCACATGGTCGCGATGGAAGAGATCTCGCGCGCATCGGCGTCGATCGGCCTGTCGTACGGTGCGCACTCGAACCTGTGCGTGAACCAGATCCACCGCAACGGTACGGAAGCGCAAAAGCAGAAGTACCTGCCGAAGCTCGTATCGGGCGAACACATCGGCGCGCTCGCGATGAGCGAGCCGAACGCCGGCTCCGATGTCGTCAGCATGAAGCTGCGCGCGGACAAGCGCGGCGACCGCTACGTGCTCAACGGCACGAAGATGTGGATCACCAACGGCCCCGACTGCGACACGCTCGTCGTCTACGCGAAGACGGACGTCGAAGCGAATGCGCGCGGCATCACCGCCTTCATCGTCGAGAAGGGGATGAAGGGCTTCTCGGTCGCGCAGAAGCTCGACAAGCTCGGCATGCGCGGCTCGCACACGGGCGAACTGGTGTTCCAGGACGTCGAGGTGCCGGAAGAGAATATCCTCGGCCAGTTGAACGGCGGCGTGAAGGTGTTGATGAGCGGCCTCGACTACGAGCGCGCGGTGTTGTCGGGCGGCCCGACGGGCATCATGGCCGCGTGTCTCGACGCGGTGGTGCCCTACATCCACGATCGCAAGCAGTTCGGCCAGTCGATCGGCGAATTCCAGCTGATCCAGGGCAAGGTCGCCGATATGTACACCACGTTCCAGGCGTGCCGCGCGTACCTGTACGCAGTCGGCCGCCACCTCGACTCGGCGGGCAGCGACCACATTCGCCAGGTGCGCAAGGATTGCGCGGGCGTGATCCTCTACACGGCCGAGAAGGCGACGTGGATGGCCGGCGAGGCGATCCAGATCCTCGGCGGCAACGGCTACATCAACGAATACCCGGTCGGCCGTCTGTGGCGCGATGCGAAGCTGTACGAGATCGGCGCCGGCACGAGCGAGATCCGCCGGATGCTGATCGGCCGCGAGCTGTTCGCGGAAACGATGTAACGCCCCACGTCACGCGAACGGAGCCCCGTCGATGCCGATCATCGAATCGAAACTGAACCCGCGTTCGGAAGACTTCCGCGCGAATGCCGCGGCGCTCGAGGCGGTCGTCGCCGACCTGCGCGCGAAGATCGAACAGCTCGCGCAGGGCGGCGGCCAGGCCGCGCGCGACAAGCACCTGTCGCGCGGCAAGCTGCTGCCGCGCGACCGCATCGCGCAACTGCTCGATCCGGGCGCGCCGTTCCTCGAGTTCTCGCAGCTCGCCGCGAACGGCATGTACAACGACGACGCGCCGGGCGCGGGCGTCATCACCGGCATCGGCCGCATTGCCGGCCGCGAATGCGTGATCGTGTGCAACGACGCGACGGTCAAGGGCGGCACCTACTACCCGATCACCGTGAAGAAGCACGTGCGTGCGCAGGAAATCGCCGCGGAAAACCGGCTGCCGTGCGTGTACCTCGTCGATTCGGGCGGCGCGAACCTACCGAACCAGGACGACGTGTTTCCCGATCGCGACCACTTCGGCCGCATCTTCTTCAACCAGGCGACGATGTCGGCGGCGGGGATCGCGCAGATCGCCGTCGTGATGGGCTCGTGCACGGCCGGCGGCGCCTACGTGCCGGCGATGAGCGACGAGTCGATCATCGTGAAGGACCAGGGCACGATTTTCCTCGGCGGGCCGCCGCTCGTGAAGGCCGCGACCGGCGAGGAAGTGAGCGCCGAGGATCTCGGCGGCGGCGACGTGCATACGCGCCTGTCGGGCGTGGCCGACCATCTCGCGCAGAACGACGCGCATGCGCTGTCGATCGCACGCAACATCGTCGGTCACCTCGCACCGAAGATCGTGCCGCCCGTCGCGCTGCGCGAGCCGAAGCCGCCGCGCTACGACGCGAAGAGCCTGTACGGCGTGATTCCGGTCGATACGCGCAAGCCGTTCGACGTGCGCGAGGTGATCGCGCGCATCGTCGACGATTCGGAATTCGACGAATTCAAGGCGCGCTTCGGCACGACGCTCGTCACGGGCTTCGCGCACATCTGGGGCCATCCGGTCGGGATCGTCGCGAACAACGGCATCCTGTTCTCCGAATCGGCCGTGAAGGGCGCGCATTTCATCGAGCTGTGCTGCCAGCGCAAGATCCCGCTCGTGTTCCTGCAGAACATCACGGGCTTCATGGTCGGGCGCAAGTACGAGAACGAAGGTATCGCGCGGCATGGCGCGAAGATGGTGACGGCCGTGTCGAACGCGAAGGTGCCGAAGTTCACGGTGATCATCGGCGGCTCGTTCGGCGCCGGCAATTACGGGATGTGCGGCCGCGCGTTCGGCCCGCGTTTCCTGTGGATGTGGCCGAATGCCCGGATCTCGGTGATGGGCGGCGAGCAGGCCGCGTCGGTGCTCGCGACCGTGCGCCGCGACGGCATCGAGGCGAAGGGCGGTTCGTGGTCGCCCGAGGAGGAGGATGCGTTCAAGCAGCCGATCCGCGACCAGTACGAGCGCCAGGGCCATCCGTATTACGCGAGCGCGCGGCTGTGGGACGACGGCGTGATCGATCCCGCGCAGACGCGCGACGTGCTCGGGCTCGGCCTCGCCGCGTCGATGAACGCGCCGATCGACGACACGCGCTTCGGCGTGTTCCGCATGTAACGCCCGGGAAAATCGATCGATGCGATACGAAACGATCAAGGTAAGCGAAGCCGGCCGCGTGGCGACCGTCACGCTCGCGCGTCCCGACGTGCGCAATGCGTTCAACGAGACGGCGATCGCCGAGCTGACCACCGCGTTCGAATGGCTCGATGCGCACGAAGGCGTGCGCGCGATCGTGCTCGCCGCGGAAGGCGCCGCGTTCTGCGCGGGCGCGGACCTGAACTGGATGAAGAAGATGGCCGGTTACTCGGACGACGAGAACCGTGCCGATGCGCGCAAGCTCGCGCGGATGCTCGAAGCGATCCATTGCTGCGGCAAGCCGGTGATCGCGCGCGTGCATGGCGACGCGTATGCGGGCGGCGTGGGCCTCGTCGCGGCGGCCGACATCGCGATCGCCGCGGACGGCGTGAAGTTCTGCCTGTCGGAAGCGCGGCTCGGGCTGATTCCCGCGACGATCGCGCCGTACGTCATCCGTGCGATGGGCGAGCGCGCGGCGCGGCGCTACTTCACGACGGCCGAAGTGTTCGACAGCGCGCGCGCCGCGTCGCTCGGCTTCATTCACGATGCCGTGCCGGCCGGCGCGCTCGACGAAACGGTCGCGAAGCTGGCCGCGACGCTCGTCGCGAACGGCCCCGATGCGGTGAGGGCGTGCAAGCGGCTCGTCGCCGACGTGGCCGGCCGCGCGCTCGACGCGACACTGATCGAGCAGACCGCCGACTGGATCGCGAAGACCCGCGCCGGCGCCGAAGCGCGCGAAGGGATCGCGTCCTTCCTCGAAAAGCGCACGCCGTCGTGGCGTGAATGATCGCGTGACCTCAACCTTCCGGACGACATCGAAGCCATGTTCGACAAGATTCTGATCGCCAACCGCGGCGAAATCGCGTGCCGCGTCGCCGCGACGTGCAAACGTCTCGGGATCGCGAGCGTCGCCGTCTATTCCGACGCGGATGCGAACGCGAAACACGTGGCCGCGTGCGACGAGGCCGTGCATATCGGCGGCTCGGCCGCGGCAGACAGCTACCTGCGCATCGAGCGCATCATCGAAGCCGCGCGCGCGACCGGCGCGCAGGCGATTCACCCCGGCTACGGCTTTCTGTCGGAGAACGAAGATTTCGCGCACGCGTGCGAAGAGGCCGGCATCGTGTTCATCGGGCCGCCGGTCGACGCGATCGCGGCGATGGGCTCGAAGGCTGCCGCGAAGGCGCTGATGCACGCGGCCGCCGTGCCGCTCGTGCCCGGCTATCATGGCGACGACCAGGATGCGGCCAACCTGCATCGCGAAGCCGACCAGATCGGCTACCCGGTGCTGCTGAAGGCGAGCGCGGGCGGCGGCGGCAAGGGGATGCGCGTGGTCGAGCGCTCCGGCGATTTCCCGGCGGCGCTCGCGTCGTGCCAGCGCGAAGCCGCGAGCAGCTTCGGCAACGACCGCGTGCTGATCGAGAAATACCTGACGCGCCCGCGCCACGTCGAAGTGCAGGTGTTCGGCGACACGCACGGCAATACCGTCTACCTGTTCGATCGCGACTGCTCGGTGCAGCGCCGTCACCAGAAGGTGCTCGAGGAAGCGCCGGCGCCCGGCCTGCACGAGGACGTGCGCCAGGCGATGGGCGAAGCGGCCGTCGCGGCCGCGCGCGCGGTGGGCTACGTCGGCGCGGGCACCGTCGAATTCATCATGACGGGCGAAGCGTTCTACTTCATGGAGATGAACACGCGCCTGCAAGTCGAGCATCCAGTGACCGAGATGGTCACGGGGCTCGATCTCGTCGAATGGCAATTGCGCGTCGCGTCGGGCGAACCGCTGCCGCTGAAGCAGGAGGAACTGCGCGTGCGCGGCCATGCGCTCGAGGCGCGCCTGTACGCGGAGAACCCCGCGCGCGGCTTCCTGCCGTCGACGGGTACGCTGAAACACCTGCGGTTGCCGGCAGGCGTCGAGTTCGACGTCGGTGCGGCGGTGCGTGTCGATAGCGGCGTGCGTGAAGGCGATGCGATCACGCCGTTCTACGACCCGATGATCGCGAAGCTGATCGTGCACGGCGCGGATCGCGCGGAAGCGCTGGGCCTGATGCTGCGTGCACTGCGCGCGTGCGAAGTGGTCGGCCTGCACACCAACGCCGCGTTCCTGCAGCGGATCGTCGCCTGCGAGCCGTTCGCGATCGCCGATCTCGACACAGGGCTGATCGAGCGCAACCACGATGCGCTGTTCGCGCCGCAACAGCCGCCGCGTGCGATGCTTGCGCTCGCATGTGCGGCACTGCTCGCACGCGAACGCGGCGGCGGCGCGCAGGAAGGCGCGTCGCCGTGGCGTTCGCTGCCGGATTGGCGGCTGAACGGCGGCTATCGCCGCACGCTCGAATGGCACGCGGTTGATCGCGAAGCGGACGTGACGGTCACGTACGACGACGCCGGCGCCGGCGCGCGCATCGCTGTGGGTGACGCGGCCCCCCAACCGTTCGCGTGGACGCGCGGCGCCACGCCGCTCGATTTCGACGTGACGCTGGGCGGCGTGCGCAGCAGCGGCCGCGTGTATGCGGACGGCGACACGTTCCACGTGTTCACGCAGGGCGCGGCCGAGACGTTCGAATGGCGCAACCTGCTTGCGCATGCGGGCGACGCGGAGCAGGGCGGCGGCCGCCTGACCGCGCCGATGCCCGGCAAGGTGATCGCGGTGCTGGTCGAGCCGGGGCAGAAGGTCGAAGCCGGCACGCCGCTGATCGTGATGGAAGCGATGAAGATGGAGCACACGATCGGCGCGCCGAGCGCGGGCGTCGTCGCGGAAGTGCTGTACGGCGTCGGCGATCAGGTGGCTGATGGCGCGCAGTTGCTGATGATGGCGGAAGGCTGAGTTGCATACGCGTGAGGGCCGTTACCGGCTCTCACGTACGGACCGTCGTGCCCCGTATTATTCGAGCGTCCCGGACGCTATCCGACTGTGAATACTTGATGTGCCTGCATCAGGACGACATTGCATTCTTGTGTCGCGACCGTCGCGCTCGTCGCGCATAGACAAAAACAAATAATTTGCGTGTCGCATCTTCCAGATTTTTGAATAATCCCGGGATTCTCGCCGGCGACCGGCCGCTCGACATGCGCTGTAGCGCTGCCTTGCACCGGTTTGCCCATTGCAACAGTTGTTCAAAGATCGAAACCGGACCCGCCCGGACTTCTTCGCCAAAACGAACTGGCTGCTTCCTCTTGTGGAGAAAGGCTGCACGCGATCGCGACTGCTTTCCGGGGTGTCCGGTAAATCAGGCTCGATTGGAGAAACGGCTGCGCGTTCCTGCCCATGCTCGACATGGTTGCGTTAGCGTAATCGCCGGAATGTGCGGCCCGGTGTCCTGCGCAATGTAGCCGAGAGAAAGACTGAGATGGCGAACAAATATAAATACGGAATTCATATCGACCTTACCCCGCCAGAACTTTTCTGCCTGATTGTTATCGACGTGGCCTGTGATGAATTGGGTATCGATGATGCTGTCGGGATCGCAATGATTTTGTTAGGTCAGCGGTTCGTGCCGACCAGAGGGAAATTCGGCGGAGCGGTCAAGGGGACTTCGATCGCATCCAAGGTATCGAGAAAGGTGTTGCCCTATGAATTCAAGTACAAAATTCTGCCGACGGTAACGTCATTCGGGAGTCTCCTGCTGCTCAAGATCAAATTTACCCGGGAGCTCGGCGCCTTTGTCGGGCGGGCCGTACCGGTGGTCGGTTGGGTCATTACCGCTATCGATATATCGGTCATCATGTATCGCTCGACAGTCACGTACAATCGCTTGGTCAAGCAGGAGGATCGCTTTTAATGGACGGTCGTCTGATAGAGATGGTGCGGGATGAGGCCGATTCGCCACTATGGGGCGCGCTCGAGATTACCGAGGACACGGATCTCTGCATCGATCTTGAAATTTCCGACAGGGCCATGTTGAGATTGATGCGGAGATTTTCGGAAACGTTTGGTGTCGATATTTCTGATTTCGACATTGATTATTATTACCCTTCCCGGAAACTGGGAAGGGGCCGATTCTTGATGACGGTATTCAGGTCGCCATTTAGTGCCGACGCCAGGGACAAAATACTGGAGCGTCCGCTCACCATCAAAATGATGAAGACGGCGATTGAAACCGGGCGGTGGACGATGTAACGGTTCGAAAAAGGGCCAGTCGATGGCGCACCTGTCATTTCCGCACCAACGCGGTGATCTGCATGCGCGTCGGCCCCTGTCGCGCGACACCATCGTGTAACACGTCGAACATAGCATCTCGGCGTCGATATGACCGGCGCGGGGTTCGCGTCCGCGTCACGTCATCATCCTCACGGAGAACCGTTATGCGAACGTCGGCCCTACGGCCTTTCGCGATCGTCGGCCTGGTCGCGCTGACCGCCGTCCTCGGCGCCTGCAACGACGACCTGACCGCACCGGCCGCGCCCGTCGCGCAGCAGAAGGCCGCGTGCGGCGGCGCCGTGGTCGCCACCGCGCAGATGCGCTGCCCGCCGGGTTTCACCGCGCCTGCTTCGTCGCCCGCTTCCTGATACCGGCCGTTTCCACCAGAAATCCCATCAAGAGCAACCAGCATGGCCACTCATTCGCGACGCGATTTTCTGAAGTTCTCGGCCGGCCTCGCCGGCGCGACCGCCGCCACCGCACTACTGCCGGAATCGATCCGCAAGGCGCTGGCGATCGAGCCGAACACCGTGACGGGCACGATCCAGGATGTGCAGCACATCGTCGTGTTCATGCAGGAGAACCGGTCGTTCGACCACTACCTCGGCCACCTGAGCGGCGTGCGCGGCTACAACGACCGCTTCCCGGTCACGCTGCCGAACGGCAAGCCGGTGTGGTTCCAGCCGCGCCAGGAGGACAAGTCGAGCGTGATCGCGCCGTTCCGCTACGACACGACCAACCCGGGCGTCAACGCGCAATGTATCGGCGGCCTGCCGCATACGTGGGCGACGACGCACGGCGCGATCGACAACGGCCGCGCGGACCAGTGGGCCGTGCAGAAGTCGAACATGACGATGGGCTATCACGTTCGCGACGACATCCCGTTCCACTACGCGCTCGCGGATGCGTTCACGGTGTGCGACAACTACTTCTGCTCGATCCCGGGCAACACGCACCCGAACCGCATGTACCTGATGACGGGCATGGTCGATCCGCTCGGCACGGGCGGCGGCCCGCTGCTCGACAACACCGACTACATCGACAATCAGTTCGACAAGGTCCAGCTGCCGCCCTTCAACTGGACGACCTACCCGGAACGCCTCGAAAAAGCCGGCATCTCGTGGCAGATCTATCAGCAGGGCACCGGGTTCGACAACTTCACCGGCAACTACGGCACGAACATGCTCGCGTGCTTCGACAACTTCGTGAACGCGCCGGCCGGTTCGTCGCTGCAGACGCGCGGGATGAGCACGCGTCCGATCACGCAGCTCAAGGCCGACGTGCAGGCGAACGCGCTGCCGCAGGTGTCGTGGCTGCTGCCGCCCGCCGCGTATTCCGAGCATCCGAAGTTCACGCCGTTATACGGCGCGTACTACCTGTCGACGATCCTCGATGCGCTGACGTCCAATCCGGACGTGTGGAGCAAGACCGTCCTGCTGATCATGTACGACGAGAACGACGGCTTCTTCGACCATGTCGTGCCGCCGTCGGCGCCGACGCTGCCCGGCTCGGGCATGAGCACCGTGGACGTATCGCTCGAGCGGCACAACGTCGTGACCGCGACGCAAGCCGGCACCTATACGGCCGACAACCTGCCGTACGGCCTCGGCCCGCGCGTGCCGATGTTCGTCGTGTCGCCGTGGTCGAAGGGCGGCTTCGTGTGCTCGCAGGTGTTCGATCACACGTCGGTGCTGCAATTCATCGAGAAGCGCTTCGGCGTGGTGGAGACCAACATCTCGCCGTGGCGCCGCGCGATCTGCGGCGACCTGACCTCGGCGCTCGACTTCTCGAGGTCGGATGCGACGCTGCCGACCCTGCCGAGTACGCAGGCGTATGTCGCGCAGGCGGATCTGCAATGCTCGCGGGCGTCGTCGCAGACGGCGCCGGCCAGCACCGCGCAGCAGGTCGTGACCGCGCAGGAACCCGGCACGCGCCCGGCGCGCGCGCTGCCGTACGAATTGCATGTCACCGGCCAGTTGCAGGCGCAAGGCTATGCGGTGACGTTCGCGAATACCGGCACGCAGGGCGCGCACTTCTGGGTCTATACGGGCGACCCCACCGCGATGCCGCGCCGCTATACGGTCGAAGCGGGCAAGCAACTGACCGATACGTGGGCGCTCGATGCGAACGGCAACTATCTGGTGAGCGTGTGGGGGCCGAACGGCTATTTCCGGCGCTTCGCGGGTTCGGCCGCCGCGGATGCCGCTGCCAAGCCTGAAATCACGCCGTGCTACGACACCGCGAACGGCGACGTTTACGTGACGATCGCCAATGCCGGCACCGGCCCGCTCACGGTCACGGCAACCGATGTCGCATACGGCGGCGCGGCACGCACGCTGACGGTCCCGGCCGGGCAGCGCGTCGAAGCGCACTGGGACCTGTCGTGCAGCAGCCATTGGTACGACCTGCAGTTCGCGGTGGCGGGCAATGCCGGCTGGACGCGCCGCATCGCGGGCCACGTTGAGACCGGCAAGCCGAGCATTACCGACCCGGCGGCCGTGGCGCCGACGATCGCGGCGATCTGACGACGGCAACCGATGCAAGGACGCGCCGGCCGGTTGCATCCGGCCGGCGGGCCGATTGGCACGGTCGGGCCGGCCGCTGACCATCCCTGACAGTGTGCGGCCGGCGCTCCGCTAGAATGCCGGATCGCCGCCGCTTGACGCGGGCGGCGCATCGCGCGCTACACTGCGCCGTGCCATCCCCGTTCAACCTTCCATCCCGCCGACGATGACGTCTCCTGTCCTGACCGGCCTGCGCATCGGTATCACGATCGGATTGCGTGCCCCCGACGAAAGCCTGTGGATCAACGGCATCAAGCAGAACGCGCTGTTCCTCGCGAAGCTGCTGATGGCGTCGCCGCACGGTTACCGCGTGACGCTGGTCAACACGACCGACGTGCCGCTGACCGACGCCCTGCCATGGGATCGCAGCGTATACGACACGCGCGCGTTCGCCGACATGAAGGACGCGCTCGACGTGGTGATCGAGCTCGGCGGGCAGATCGACGGCGAGCAGACGGCCTACCTGAAAGCGCGCGGCGCGAAGCTCGTCAGCTATTGCTGCGGTGTCGAGTACATCAACGCGATGGAGTCGATGCTGTTCGGCCGCCGGCTGTGGGATTCGCTGTTCATCAACCGCGGCTACGACGAGGTGTGGGCGATTCCGCAGATCGCGCCGTCGTCGCTGCCGTTCCTGCAGTCGCTGCGCCGCTGTCCGGGGCGTGTCGTGCCGTTCGTGTGGGATCCGATGTTCCTGACCGAGCGGGCGCAGTCGCTGCCCGAGCACGGCGAATACCGGCCGCGCAGCGAGCCTGGCAAGCGGCTCACGGTGATGGAGCCGAACCACAACGTCGTGAAGTTCTGCGTGTATCCGATGCTGATCATCGACGAGGCGTATCGCCGCGACCCCGACGCGATCTGCTTCGCGCACGTGACGAATGCCGATCGCCTCGCGCACGACAGCCCCGAGTTCGTGATGCTGATGAACTACCTGGACATCGTGCGCGCGGGCAAGGCAAGCTTCGTCGGGCGCTTCGATACGCCGCTGTTCCTGGCCGACCTGACCGATATCGTCGTGTCGCACCAATGGTCGAACCCGCTGAACTATTTCTATTTCGACGTGTGCTGGCAGGGTTATCCGCTCGTGCACAACGCGAGTCTCGCCCCCGATCTGGGCTACTACTATCCGGACAACGACGTGCAGCAGGGCGCCGATGCGCTGCTGCGCGCGCTGCATACGCACGACGACGACTGGCAAGCGTATGCGCGACGCCAGCGCGAGATCCTTCGCCGTTACACGTCGGCGAATCCGGCGCTCGTCGCCGAGTACGACGCGCTGCTCGCGAACCTGATCGGCGCGCCGGCGGCATAAGGCACGTTTCCTGCGGCGCACGTCCGTTGCGCTGCCGGCCACCGTCGGGTTTGTCCCGCCCTAATGTCTGACGAAATAGTGCCGTTAAAAAGAAACCGTCGAACCCGATGGATTCGACGGTTTTCGAAGGCACGAAATTGACGGCTCCGAGGGAAGTCCGTCAAAAACAAGTTTATAGGTTAACAAGTTGGAATGATTGTTAAATATGTTTCAATTAATAATCTTCATATAATTGAAATTGGTATTATTGGTTAACCGGGGATCGGTTCGCGTTTGGAGTTTGATAATATCGTTTGAAACATGAAAATTGCGCGCTGCGAGGATCGAATGGCGTGCGGCGCAGGTGTCAACCGGGGAGGCGACATGCGCGGAGAGCGGCATTTCGCGCCGATATATCGGGCGCGGGCGGTCCTTCGCCGCATGATGGTTATCTGATCGATTGGCGGTGTCCGGATTCGCGCGAGAAGCAAATTCAGGAAAAGGCGATTTGGATAAAACCGTCCGGATGAAAAAGACAAGCGATTCGGATTCGAGGTTCTCGTCATTCGTGTTGTGTAACCTGTCGCACTGTCGGCATCGTGCGTGCATGGTGTATTTCAAGTAATCGAATATCGTAAAAATATCGAATTTGACGGCGCCGAAGCGACCAGTACGCTCCCCGGAAAAAATCGACATACAGGAAAGGCCGGGTAGGCGGTGGAGCGCGTCGAGGTTGGCACGTTCCGCCTGGGTGTTGAGGTCGAGCCGCGATCGCGGCTCGCCATTTGCCGGAGCGCCGGATGAATGCGGTCGAAGCTCGCCAGGAGGCGAATCGGAAAGCGAATTGCGACGAAATCGATCTCGTGTTCGGTGCGCGCGACGATCATCCCGACCTTGCGTCGGTACGCAGTTTCGTCGAAAGCCGGCTCGGATTCGCGCACGAGCCCGTGTGCCGCGCCGATCTGTCGGGTGGCGTGCTGTACGAGGAACGCCTGGCGCGGTTGAGGTGGGGCGAGCGCGATGCGCTGCCGCCGCTCGCCTTTCTGCCGCGCCTCGAATCGCTCGGCCTGATGCGCTGGTTCGACCGGCTGGTGGTGGCTCGCACGATCGACGCGCTGCGCGCCGATCCGGGCGCCGTGTACGGGTGCAACGTCACGGCGACAAGTGCGGTGGTGGACGACGCGTGGCTGGCGATATTCAGGCGGCTCGAGCGCGAGCCGTCGGTGGCGGCGCGGCTGGTGGTCGAGATCACGGAGACGGGGCCGCTGAACCCCGTCGCGGGCCGGTCGTTCGTATACCGCTTCCGGCGGGCCGGATGCCGGATCGCGATCGACGATTTCGGTGTCGGTTTCAGTGCATTGAACAATCTGGTGGTCGGCAATCCCGACATCGTGAAGCTCGATCGCTCGATCCTGTCGATGATCAAGCGCAATGCGATCGGGCGCTACCAGTTCCGGCGGCTGATCGCGTTTGCGCATGAAGGTGCGCGGCACGTCGTCGTCGAAGGCGTGGAAAGCGAGACCGACCGGCAGATCATCGTGGATGCCGGCGTGACGTGGGCGCAGGGCATTCGCTTTTCATGGCGATCGCCGGCCGCCGCGTGATCGTAGGAACGGGCAGGACGGCGCGCGGCGTGCGCGTCGGGAGCGGGACGAATCGCAAAGGGGCGTGGGCATGGCGGAAACGAAAGCCGGAGGCGGAATGGGTACGCAGGTGGTCGATGCGCGCGAACTGGTCGCGATCGTCGAGTTGGCCGACATGCTGCGGCAACTGGGCGCCGAATCGGCCGATGCGCCGATCGACGTCGCCCCCTATCTGGACGGCCTGACACGCGTCGCACGCCGTATTCAGCGAATGATCCCGCTCGACGCGGGCGGCCGCGAACGGGCGGCCCGGCACTATTACGCGGGCGTCATCGCCGGCGCGTGCGGCGACGAGTCGGCGATCGCGCGCGGGGTATCCGACAGCCTCGTGCGGCAATCGGCCGACGCAGGCCGGTCGGCAACCCGCTGTTTCGCGGTGCTCGCGCGCATCGGGCGGCGCCATGGCCGCGCGTTCGCCGCGCAAAGCGGCGATCGGGTGCTGGCGTAACGCAACCGGCGCGTGCGACGGCAATCAGCCGAGCGGGCGGCCGGCGAACAGGTGCTGGATCTGCGTGGAATAGGCGCGGACGTTGTGCTCGGCGAGCGTGTCGACCTGATGCAGGCAGCGGCGGGCGGCCGCCGCGTAGTCGTCGAGCCGTACGTCGTGCGTGCGCGCGGCGGTCGCAATCGCGTTCGCCGCATCGAAGATCTCGAAGTCCGGATAGTAGTAGCCGACGTCGCGCAGGAACGGCGAGTTGTGCACGAGCGGGTAGTTGCCGTACAGCGCGTCGTACAGCAGGTAGTTCAGGCCGTTTTCCCAGTGATGCGACACGACGATGTCGGTGTGATGCGCCGCCCATGCGACGAACGGCGCGCGCACGTCGGCGGTGGCCTTGCCGTCGCGCACCATCTCGAGTCCGAGCGCGAGATGCTTGAAGGCGACGTTTTCCTTCTTGTCGAACGTGTTGGTCATGTACACGTGCTCGACGAGCTCCGGATGGTCGACGTAGCACGCGTTCGCGGCGAGCATCGGCACGATCGCGCTCTTCACGACGTTCAGGTTCGGCTCGAAGAACGCGATGCGCTTGGCCGGGCCGTGGTTGCGATAGCCGAAGCGCGCCTTCAGTTCGGGGTCCGCGTCGAGACTGCGCTCGATGAAATACGGCGACCAGATATGCGGCAGCTCGATCACCGGCGCGCGGTACACGACCTGGAAATACGCGGCGCACGTATGCATGTGCTGCGGATTGGTCCAGATCTCGTCGAACTGCACGCGGTGCGGGTTCGGCCGCCAGTCGTTCTTCTCGAAGTTGATCGTCTCGACCGCGATCACGTAGTCGTTGCCGAAGCGATACGACACGCATTTGCCGCCGCGCCGGCGCACGACGTCCGTGTGCGACGGATCGACGAACGCGTTCATCTCGATCAGCAGGTCGGTCTCGTGAACGACGGCCGACAGCGGCCGCAGCGCGGCGCCGAACGCGTCCATCATCAGTGCCTGCGGATACTCGGCGATGCCGTCGTCGTGCGCGAGCCAGACCTCGCCGATCAACGGCGATTGCTTCAGCAGCATGTACAGGTACACGCAGTGCTGGTTCGCGCCGTTGTACCAGATCGACTGCGTCGCGTCGCGCTGCACGTTGATCGTTATCGCGACATTCAGTTTCATCGGATGCGCTCCGTGGGGCGAGGAACTGTCATGCGTCGCGATAGAGCGTGGCGATCGCGTCCGTATAAGCCGCGACGTTCTCGGGGTTGTAGATGCTGACCGAATCGAGCACGTGCTTCGACTGCTCGCGATATGCGTCGAGATTCGCGTCGTGCTCGGCGAACGCCTGCAGCAACGCGCGGCCGCCCGCCTGGCAGTCGAAATCCGGATAGAAATACCCGGCCTTGCCGAGGAACGGCGAGTTGTGGATCAGCGGATAGTCGCCGTACAGCAGTTCGTAATACAGATAGTTCTGCGCGTTCTCCCACGTGTGCGACACCACCGCATCGCCGTACGCGGCCATGAACTCGTACACCGCATAGCGGCTTTCGAACGTCGTGATCCCGTGGTTCACGATGTCGAGGCTCTTCGCGAAGTGCACGAACGTCGGATGTTCCTTCAGGTGGATCGTGTTGCACACGCGCACGAATTCGAGGAACGTCGGATTCGCGCGATAGGCCTCTTCCGTGACCAGCATCGGAATGATGCTCGTCTTCACCATGCAGATGTTCGGCTCGAACATCGTCACGCGCCAGCGCGGCTTGCCCGGCTGATAACCAAACGTCAAACCGGCGCCGAGCGTCGCGCGCGCCTTGTCGAACAGCATCGGATGCCAGATGTGCGGGACGATCGTGACCGGCGCGCGCAGGCCCGTCTGGTAGTAGTGCAGGCACGAGCGCTCGAATTCCGGAATCGTCCACACCGCGTCGTACGGCGCGCCCGAGAACAGGAAGCCCGACGGCTTGTCGAACATCGCGCGTTCGATGTCGATCACGTAGTCGTTGCCGACCCGCATCGTGACGACCTTGCCGCCGCGCGCGCGGAACGCGCGCAGGTAGTCCACGCCGAACTGCGCGCTCATTTCGATCAGCACGTCGCAGCGCTCGAGCGCTTCGTCCATCGACAGCAGCGGCACGTTCCACTCGCCGAGCATCATCTGCGGATCGGCGACCTGTTCGCCGCCGTTCACCATCACGGCATCCGCGACGAGCGGCGACTGGCGCAGCAGCAGGATCAGCAGCAGGCAGTTCTGGAAAATGCCGTTTTCCCACAGCGACTGGCCGGCGCCGCGCACGAACAGCGACACGCCGACGACGAGACGCTTGCCCTCGCCGGGCGCTTGACGGGCATTGGAGTCCGACATGCGTATGCTCCGGTTCAGGCGACCAGACGCGAGACGAACGCGTCGAGGTTCGCGGGGTTGTCGATCGAGACCGAGTGCAGCAGCCGGCCGGCCTTCGCGCGGTAGTCGTCGAGGCGTTCGTCGTGATGCAGCCACGCGTCGAGCAGCGCGCGGCCGCCCGCGGCCGAGTCGAAGTCCGGATAGTAATAGCCGGCGTCGCCGATCAGCGTCGAGTTGTGGATCAGCGGATAGCCGCCGTACAGCACGTCGTAATACAGATAGTTCTGCCCGTTTTCCCAGTGGTGCGACACGACCGCATCCGCGTGGCGCGCCATGAAACCCGGCAGGTCGACGCGCGGTTCGAAGGTCGCCTTGTGCTGGCGCACCAGATCGAGGCTGTTCGCGAAGTGCACGAAGGTCGGATGTTCCTTCATGTGCATCGAGTTGACGACGAACATGTGCTGCACCGCGTCAGGCCGCGCGCGGTAGAACGCGTCGCACGCGAGCATCGGGTAGTGACAGGACTTCGCGACCGAGATGTTCGGCTCGAGCATCGCGAGCTTCCACGGCCGCTGGCCGGGCCGATAGCCGAACGTCGCGCCTTCGTCGGCGAGCGCGGCCACGCGGCGCTCGAGGAAGTACGGCGACCAGATGTGCGGCATCAGATGGACGGGCGCACGCAGGATCGTCCGCAGCATCGGCGCGGCGGTCTTGTCGTATTGCGGCAGCAGCCACACTTCGTCGAACGGTGCGCCGTTGAACACGTGCCCCGACGGTTTCCCGAAGATCGGCGTTTCGCCCAGCCCTGCATACACGTGCCCGCAGAAGAACGCGGCGGTTTTCTTGCCGAGCGCCTTCATGTGCCGGAGCCATTCGACCGGCAACTGCGCGCCCATTTCGATCACGACGTCGAGTTCGTGCGTGACGTCGGCGGGCTTCACGAGCGGGATGTCGAGGCCGTCGAGCTCGAGGCCGGCCGGCAGCGCGTGGGCGTCGCCGCCGTTCAGGAAATAGACGGGGCCGACGCGATCCGAGCGCTTGAGCATCATCGCGAGGAACGCGATGTTCTGGTGAATGCCGTTTTCCCAGATCGCCTGGCCGTCGCGCGCAAACAGCGAGATGCCGACCGCCGGCCGTTGCTTGCGGGTGCCGCCCGCGGCGGCTTCATTGATTTCCGTCACCGGTTGTTTCCTCTGCGGCGTCGTGCGTCCGGCATCGCGTCGAGCGTCTGGCCGGCAGCGGCGCGCCGTGGATTGTCATGGTTGGATTCGCGCCGGTGCGCCGCGGTGCGCGAATCGGGCGACGAGATTCGCGAAGGCGGCAGCCCGGATTCCGGCGTGTCGTCGGGCACGCCTGGCACGGCGCGCGTCGGGCAGGCTGCCCCGGCGACTATGTGCGGCGATTGTGGCATGGAAACCGCTGGTTTTGGCGGCGCGTGACGAACTTTGACATAGCCGGCGGCCCACGGGAGCGGGCGCCGGCGAAGCGGCGCCCCGGGGCGGCGAAATTCCGGCGCGACGCGTGCGGCCTGCCGGATCGCGCGGCCGCATGAGCGGCCGCAGGCCGCTCAATGCTGCAGCCGGATTTCGACGCGACGGTTGCTGGCGCGGCCTTCCGGCGTCGCGTTGGAGGCGACCGGATCGGCCTTGCCGCGGCCCGAGACCGTGATCGAATCGGTCTTCAGCCCATGCGCCTTCAGATAGGCGGCGACCGATTCGGCGCGGCGCTTCGACAGGGCGAGATTGTAGTCGTCGCTGCCCACCGAGTCGGTGAAGCCGGTGACCGTCACCAGCGAGTACGTGCGGTCGGCGCGCTCGCTCAGCAGCCGGTCCAGCGATTCGCGCGCGGTCGGCGCGAGCGTCGCGTGATCGGTCGCGAACAGCGCGTCGCCCGACAGGTTCACGCGTTCGACGACGGCGGTGGATGCGGGTGTGGCGGCCGAGGCCGCCTCGGCCGGCGCGGCGCCGCACTGGAAGACCAGCGTGGCCGGATCGGATGTGTCGCGCAGCGCGCGGGCCGAGTCGACGGCGCGCACGGGCTCGTCGCCGCAGATCTTGCGAGCAGCCTTCATGCAGGTCTGCGGGCCCGACAGCAGACCGTGGCAGTCCACCTGGAAGGTGCGCACGCCGTCGCGCGGCTGCAGTTCGGAGGCGCTGAAGGTCGGGCCGGATGCGGTCGAGCACGCGGCGAGGGCCGTTGCGGAAAGCGCGAGCGCAAGAGCGAGTTTGTTCACGGTGACGTCCTTAAAACTTGGGTTGAGCGAAACCCGCCACGCGCGGCGCAGCGGGCTCGTCCTGCCGTCGGAGCCGCGGGCCGTCCGGCTGGCGAGCCGGACGGCCGGGCGGCGCGACGCGTTACTTCCACTGGTACAGCATGCCGGCGCCGATCACCTTCTGACCGCCGCTGAAGCCGCCGTTGATCGACGCCTTCAGGTTCTCCGTGATGCGCGCCTGCATGTTGACCGCCATCGCCTTCTGGCCGAGGAAGGTCGACGTGCCCACGCCCATCCCGAAGTTGGCGTCGCGATCGAGCTGCGGGATCGACGCCATCGCGCCGACGGCCGCGATCCCCTGCTTCGCCATCTGGTCGGTCTGCTGCAGTTGCGAACCCAGCGAGTTGATCTGTGCCTGCTGGCCCGACAGGGCCGTCGACAGCGTCGTCTGCACCTGCGTCAACTGGTTCACGTTCACCGCGTCGGTGCCCTGCGTACCCGGCGCGACGTTCGTGATCTGGCGCTGCTGCGTGTCGCTGCCGACCGATACCACGTTCGAGCGGCCACCGTCCGTCGAATTCGCGCCGATCGCCACCGAGTTCGAGCCGGCGGTGACGGTCGGGTGATCGTTGCCGGTGCCGTTCATGTCGGCCGCCACGCCGTTGTTGTTCACCGCGCGCGCCGTGTTGTTGTTGATCGTCGTCGACAGCTGGTTCAACTGGTTGTTGATGCTCGTCACGCCGGTCGACAGCGACGCCACGTTGCTGTTCGTCGTGCTCAGGCCGGTGGACAGCGAACCGATGCTCGTCGAGGTCGACGTCGACAGCGAGTTGACGTTGCTGTTCGTCGTGCTGAGCCCCGTCGACAGCGAGCTGATCGAGGTCGAGGTCGACGTGGACAGTGAGGCGACGTTGCTGTTCGTCGTGCTCAAGCCGGTCGACAGCGAGTTGATACCGGTCGACAGCGACGAGATGTTCGACGCCGTCGACGTCGACAGGCTCGTGATCGCCTGGTTTGTCGCATTGAGCTGGCTGCCGTTGATCGCGTCCGTGCTGGTGGCCGAGATCCGGCCCGCGGCGACGTTCGTGATCTGGCGTTCCTGGCCCGGTGCGCCGACGCTCACCACGCCGACCGGCGAGCTGCCCGCGAAGGGGTACGTGACGCCGCCGATCGTGGCGCTCGACGTGCCGACCGCCGCGGCCGTGACCGAGTTCGCGCCGAGTGCGATCGAGTTCGCGACGTTCGCTTGCGCGTTCGTGCCGAAGGCGAGCGCGTCGGCGGCCGTGGCCTTGGCGGCCGAGCCGTAGGCCTGGGCGCCGGTGGCGCTGGCCGTGGCCTGGTTGCCCAGCGCGATCGTGTTGTCCGCGGTGGCCTGATTCGCGCTGCCGAGGGCAAGCGCACTGGCGCCGGTTGCCGTGTTCTGGTTGCCGAGGGACACCGCGCCGTCGCCGGTCGCCGTGTTGTTCGCCCCCATCGCCACCGCGCCGGTGCCCGTCGCCACGTTCGGATCGCCGATCGCGACCGCGCCGTCGCCGGACGCCGTGTTGCCGGAACCGATCGATACCGCCTTGCCGCCCGTTGCCGATGCACTCTGGCCGATCGCGACCGCGCCTGCCGTCTGCGCGTTCGAACCGTCGCCGACCGCCACGCTGCTGGCGCCCGCCGCGCTGGCGTTCACGCCGGCGGCGAGGGCGTTGGTGCCCGTCGCGCCGTCGTTCGCGTAGTTGGCTTGCTGCGTGCCGTTGTCGTTGACGCTGTAGTAGTGCGTCTTCGCGGCGTTGATCGCGGTCGAGGTGGACGTGGACAGCGATGCCACCGAGCTGTTCGTGCTGCTCAGGCCGGTTGACAGCGAGCCGATGCCGGTCGAGGTCGAGGTCGAGAGGGACGTGATCGAGCTGTTCGCCGAGGACAGGCCGGTCGACGTGGAGGTCGACAGCGACGTTACCGAGCTGTTCGTGCTGCTCAGGCCGGTGGACAGCGAGCTGATGCCGGTCGAGGTCGAGGTCGACAGTGACGTGATCGAGCTGTTGGCCGAGGACAGGCCGGTCGAGGTCGAAGTCGACAGTGACGTGATGGAGCTATTTGCCGACGACAGGCCGGTCGACGTGGAGGTCGACAGCGACGTTACCGAGCTATTGGTCGAGCTGAGGCCCGTCGACAGCGAATTGATGCCGGTCGAAGTCGAGGTCGAGAGCGACGTGATCGAGCTGCTGGCCGAGGACAGACCCGTCGAGGTTGAAGTCGAGAGGGAATCGATCGAGCTGTTAGCGGACGACAAGCCGGTCGACAGCGAATTGATACCGGTCGAGGTCGAGGTCGAGAGCGACGTAATCGAGCTGTTAGCCGACGACAAGCCAGTCGAGGTCGAAGTCGACAGCGACGTGATGGAGCTGTTGGCCGAGGACAGGCCGGTCGAAGTGGAGGTCGACAGCGACGTTACCGTGCTATCGGTGGAGCTAAGGCCGGTCGACAGCGAATTGATACCCGTCGAGGTCGAGGTCGAGAGCGAGGTAATGGAGCTGTTGGCCGACGACAGGCCAGTCGAGGTCGAAGTCGACAGCGACGTGATCGAGCTGTTCGCCGAGGACAGGCCGGTCGAGGTCGAGGTCGACAGGGAGGTTACCGTGCTATTGGTCGAGCTGAGGCCGGTCGACAGCGAATTGATACCGGTCGAGGTCGAAGTCGACAGTGACGTGATGGAGCTGTTCGCGGACGACAGGCCGCTCGACGTGGAAGTCGACAGCGATGTCACCGTGCTATCCGTGGAGCTAAGGCCGGTCGACAGCGAATTGATACCCGTCGAGGTCGAAGTCGAAAGCGAGGTAATCGAGCTGTTCGCGGACGACAGGCCCGTCGAGGTCGAAGTCGAAAGCGACGTGATCGAGCTGTTAGCCGACGACAAGCCAGTCGACGTGGAGGTCGACAGCGACGTTACTGTGCTATCGGTCGAGCTGAGGCCGGTCGACAGCGAACTGATACCGGTCGAAGTCGAAGTCGAGAGCGACGTGATGGAGCTGTTGGCCGACGACAGGCCGGTCGAGGTCGAAGTCGAAAGCGACGTGATCGAGCTGTTGGCCGACGACAAGCCGGTCGACGTGGAGGTCGACAGTGACGTCACCGTGCTATCGGTGGAGCTGAGGCTGGTCGACAGTGAATTGATACCCGTCGAGGTCGAAGTCGAAAGCGAGGTAATCGAGCTGTTCGCAGACGACAGGCCCGTCGAGGTCGAAGTCGAAAGCGACGTGATCGAGCTGTTAGCCGACGACAAGCCAGTCGACGTGGAAGTCGACAACGACGTCACCGAGCTATTGGTCGAGCTGAGGCCGGTCGACAGCGAATTGATGCCCGTCGAGGTCGAAGTCGAGAGCGACGTGATGGAGCTGTTGGCCGACGACAGGCCGGTCGAGGTCGACGTGGACAGGGATGTGATCGAGCTGTTAGCTGACGAAAGACCGGTGGACGTGGAAGTCGACAACGACGTCACCGAGCTATTGGTCGAGCTGAGGCCGGTCGACAGCGAATTGATGCCCGTCGAGGTCGAAGTCGACAGTGAGGAGATCGAGCTGTTAGCCGACGAAAGACCTGTGGAAGTCGATGTCGAGAGCGAAGTGATCGAGCTGTTGGCCGACGACAAGCCAGTCGACGTGGAGGTCGACAGTGACGTTACCGCGCTATTGGTCGAGCTGAGGCCGGTCGACAGTGAATTGATACCCGTCGAAGTCGAAGTCGACAGCGAGGTGATCGCGCTATTCGCCGACGACAGGCCCGTCGAAGTCGACGTCGACAGCGACGAAATGGCGCTGGTCGCGGTGCCGACTTGTTGGGCGACGGAATAAAGCTGGCTGCCGTTGATCGCGTCGGTACTGGTCGCGGTTACTTGTCCGGCAGCGACGTTGGTGATCTGCCGTTCCTTGTTGAGATCGCCGACGCTGACGGTGCCGACCGGCGTGGCGCCGGCGAATCCGCCGAACGTCACGCCGTTGACGGTCGCGCTGCTCGTCGGGGTGGCCGCGGCGGTCACCGAGTTCGCGCCGAGCGCGATGGAGTTGTTCGTGCCGGCGACCGCGCCGGTGCCGATGGCGACGGCGTCGGTGCCCGTCGCGGTGCTGTCGGCGCCGGTCGAGTTCGCGTGGAAGTACTTGATGCCCTGGCCGTTGATGTTGTTGATCGCCGAGCCCACGCTGTTGGCCGTCGATGTCGTGCCGTTCGCGTTGTACGTGGTGTACGCGGGAGCCGAGACCTTGCCCGTCGTCGGGTCGTACGTCGAACCACCGCCAAGTGCTGACGCGGTGCTGCTACCCAGGTTGTCTGTCTTCGTCGAGACCGTGCTGAGGCCAGTCGACAGCGAGTTGATGCCGGTCGAAGTCGAGGTGGACAGCGAAGTGATCGAGCTGTTAGCCGACGAGAGACCCGTCGACGTGGACGACGACAGCGACGTGACGGAGCTATTCGCCGAGCTGAGGCCGGTCGACAGCGAATTGATACCCGTCGAGGTCGAAGTCGAGAGCGACGTGATGGAGCTGTTGGCCGACGACAGGCCCGTCGACGTGGACGACGACAGCGACGTGACGGAGCTGTTTGCCGAGCTGAGGCCGGTGGACAGCGAGTTGATACCGGTCGAAGTCGAGGTCGACAGCGAAGTGATCGAGCTGTTAGCCGACGAGAGACCCGTCGACGTGGACGACGACAGCGACGTGACGGAGCTATTCGCCGAGCTGAGGCCGGTGGACAGCGAGTTGATACCGGTCGAAGTCGAGGTCGACAGCGAAGTGATCGAGCTGTTAGCCGACGAGAGACCCGTCGACGTGGACGACGACAGCGACGTGACGGAACTATTAGCCGAGCTGAGGCCAGTGGACAGTGAGTTGATGCCAGTCGAAGTCGAGGTCGACAGGGAGCCGATCGAGCTGTTAGTCGACGACAGGCCCGTCGACGTGGAGGACGAAAGCGACGTGACCGAGCTGTTCGCCGAGCTGAGGCCAGTGGACAGCGAGTTGATGCCGGTCGAAGTCGAGGTCGACAGGGAGCCGATCGAGCTATTCGCTGACGACAGACCCGTCGACGTGGAAGACGAAAGCGACGTAACCGAACTATTAGCCGAACTGAGACCAGTAGACAGCGAATTGATGCCGGTCGAGGTCGACGTCGACAGCGACGAAATCGAGCTACTGGCCGACGAAAGGCCCGTCGACGCCGACGTCGACAGGCTGCCGATCGCGCTCGTGGTCGTGCTCATGCCGGTGCTGAGCTGCGCGACGGTGACGGCGTCTTGCGGCGCGGAGCCGTCGGCGACATTCGTGATGCGGCGCAGTGCGCTCGAGCTACCGACCGACACTTCCGACAGCGGTGCGGCGCTGCCCGTCAGATAACCCGTGCCGGTCGGCTCAACCGTACCGGTGACGCTTCCCGCGCCGAGCGCGACGCTGGAGGCATACTTCGCGTTGCTGCCCGCGCCGAGCGCCAGCGCACCGGTACCCGTTGCCGTTGAACTCGTGCCGAACGTCGTTGCATTCGTGCCACTGGCCGTCGAGCCGACGCCCACGACTTGCGCGCCCGTCCCGGTGGCGAGCGTGCCATTGTTGCCGATGGAGATCGAGTTCGTGCCGTTGGCGGTGGTTTGGGCGCCGATCGCCGTCGAGTCCAGCCCCGTGGCCGCCGCGCTGGTGCCGAATGCCAGCGAATCGCCGGACCCCGACGGCGACGTCGCGGTTGCACCGTTCCCGATTGCGATCGTGCTGCCCGAAACAGCGGTGCCCGCGTTCGCGCTGCTGCCGATTGCGATGCCGCCGCCCGTGCCCGAATTCGACCCGGCGGTCGCCGATTGACCCAGCGCGACCGACGAGGCGCCGCTTGCCGTCGCACCATCGCCTTGCGCGATGCCGTACGCACTACTGACGGTTGCGCCGCGACCAACTGCGATGCCCGACGTGGCGGCCGACGCGACGGACGATTGACCGCCGATCGCGATGCCGTTCGACGCGGCCGACTGCGCGCCCTTCGTTGCGTTGCTGCCGATGGCGACTGCACCCGCGCCCGATGCGATGGTCGAGTTTGCCTGCGACAGCGGCGTCGTTCCGTTGCCGCCTGCGCCGCCGATCGCGACGGCGTTCTGCGCGTTCGCCGTCGAGCCAAAGCCGAGTGCGGTCGCGCCGGCGCCGCTGGCGGTGGTTTCGAGGCCGGCCGCGACGCCCCAGAGGCCAGCCGAGCTGAGGAAGCCCATCGCGGTGCCGCCCTTGCCGGTGACTTGCGAGTAGGTGCCGTAGGCCGTCGCCGCGAGATTGCCGTTGCCGGATGCGTTACAGCCGGTCACGGTCGACCACGTGCCCGAACCATCGGTCGGATACGCATTGGTGTCGCCCATCGTCGTGCGGCCGGCGGCCGTACTGCCGCTGCTGGAGGTGCAGCTCGATACCGTGAACTGCCCGAATCCGTTCACCGTTCCAGGTATGTAGGTCGACGCGCTTGCAAGCGACGGCAGGCTGATCGCCAGCGCCGCGACTGCCGCGACCACGACGGCCGACTTGTTCGGCTTGCCCCGTGCCGAATCGATTTCCGATGCCGCGACCCAGGCGCCAAGCGCTTCGTTCCAGGTCGAGCGGTATGTGCGGTTCATGTCCTACTACCTCCAAATGTGCACGCCACACACCGGTCTCTTTTGTTAGAGGATTGGTCCGTGCGTTCGCGCGAATCTCAAAATTGATGGGCGGAGTTTATTGGAGGTGGATTTTGGAGATTGACAAACAGTGATAAATGAAGTGTTTTAAAAGTTAAAGAATGGTTAATGCATCGAGTGTTGATGTGCTTGATGAAAGCTAATGAGCAAAATGTAAGAATGTGTCGGGAAGCATCGGTGTTCTGCTGGGAGTTGTGAGAATTTATATTAAAAATCAACGTGTTACGTTGTATGTGTGCGATAGATAACACAACTGGTAGGCATAAAAGTAAGACGAATGAGCCCGCAAACGTTTGCGCGATATCTCATCCTTTCATTTTTGTAATGTTTGAAGCTGGTTCAACATATAGTGTTTTTGATATTTTATTAACTTGTTAATTGTTTGTGTTTGAATTGAATTTTTATTTATATTTACTGGTTATCTGATAATTGGATTTGTCTGATGTCGAGCACATTGGTTTGTGCTGATTCGCGCATCTCGCGCGGCGCAGGGGCCCGAGCGGCGGGCGTGGCGGGCTGCCCGGCCCGAGAAAGTTGTAAAAAAATGCTACAGGCGTGACGAATGAAACAACTCGCCTCAATTTATCGGTTTTGCCCTATCGACGATCGCGTTGATGTCGGCGTTGAGGCGGAATCGGCGCGCATGCCGGGAGTCGAGGGAGCGCGCACGCGGCGGGTATTTCGCGGGGTGTCGACAGGCCGTCGAAGACCGCCGGCGGCGTCGGGTCGGAAGGGCCAGAAACGTGAGATCCGGGGGCGGCAATTTGTCCGCCATGCCGCTGGCGCTCGACGTGTCGAGGAAACAGGGGGAGGAATCGAATGTATCGGGCGCGCCACACCCGATCGACGGGCGGGGGCCGAACCGGGCGCTTGCCGCATAACCCGCGGCAAGCGCCCGACTTCACTTCTTCAGAAACCGCAGCGCGAGCCGCGCCATTCGCGGCACGAACATCGGGCGCAGCAGGCGCTTGTCGTAACCGGCCATCCGCCGGTCATTCTCCACGAGACATAGCTCGATCAGTTCGCGCGGGTTCAGCGCATCGCCGATGTCGGCGGTGCCGGTCGCCGGAAAATTCGCGTCACGCGCGGCGCCGTCGGCATCGATGCCGCGCGCGATGTTCATGCGGTCGCGGATCAGTTGCACCCACACGGCCGCGACGCGTGCAAAGAACCACGGCCGGCGCCACCACGGCATCGTGCGCCAGTACCATGCGTACCAGTTCACGAAGAACAGGATGTGGCGGCCTTCTTCCTGGATCACGGGCTCGAAGGTCTCGACGAGCTCGGGCGGGAAATAACCGGAGCGCTGCGCGGAGCGGAACAGGCCGAATGCGAAAAAGCTGTCGATGCATTCGCTGAAGCCCGTCATCATCCACGACCACTCGGGATCGGTCGGCGCCGGGTAGGCCGGCTCGGGCGCGAGCCGGATGCCGTAAGCCTCGACGAGTTTCGATAGCACGACCTTGTGGCGGGCTTCCTCGCCGCCGTCCATCTCGAGCGCACGGCGCAGCAGTGGATCGTCGACCGTCGCGGCGTAGGTCGCCACGCGAATCGACGCACGGCCTTCGGTTTGCACCGCGATGTCCCAGATCGGCAGCGACGTGAGCCGCCTGAGTTCGGCCGGCTGGAGCGCCGGCCAGTCGATTACCGCCGGCTTGTACGGATTGTGCGTGTCGAGCAGCATCCGACAGAACATCTGCTTGTGCGCATCGGATCCGATCCGGACCGGGCCTTGCCTCTCGAAGGTCCAGTTGCGCATCGCGTGATCTGCGGCTGCATGCTCTTCCTGCAGCGTGTCGGTCATGGCTATTGTTATGCGATTACGGATCGAAAGATTCTGGCACAGCTTCCGTCATCGCGTATTTTCGGGGGCCATGTGCACGCGGGCCTCGCGCGGGTCACGCGTTCGTGTCGACCCAGAGGCGGCCCCAGCGCGATGCGTACGCGAGGGCGTGCTCTTCCTTGAAGAAGAAATCGATTGCGTCGAACGACACGGAGCGCGGCGACGGCCCGCCGCTCGCGCGTTCGATCGTCAGGTTGGCGGCGAACAACCCGTTCGGCAACCGGGCGGCAACGGGAGCGACTTCATAGCCCTTGTAGCGGATCGTACGGTTCATGGCGTGCGCGTAAAAAGTTCGGACTTTCAGCGTACGAAAACCGGCCGGCCGCGTGAACCAATCTTTCGGCCAATGCAAATCATGCGGCTGGCTGAATCGTTATCGGGGCGGTACGCGGGAACGATGTGTTCGAGAGGCGGGACGGACGCGCCCGGCGCATCGCCGCGCGTCGGAAGACGCGCCGCGCACCTACGTCGAATCGTGTCGACCGAAGGGGCGCGGCGGAATGCGGAGGTTACCGGTTGGCGACCTTCAGCACGGGCGCGAGCGCATCGACCGATGCCGCATGCGAGGCCGCACGATGCGACGCGAACGCGAGTGCGAATTCGGCGGCTTGCGCGCCGACCGTCTCGAGTTGCGCGACGACCTTCGGATCCGAGCAGCTATCTGCGCTTTCGAAGCGCGTTTCCAGCGTGTTGACGGTTGCGCCGAACGGCGTCGGCCAGCCGCGCAGCGCATGGACGATCGAGCGCAGCGACGTCAGCACGGTGCCGGCCGCCTGCCAGCCGTACGCGGTGACGATCAGGCCGACCGCGCGGCCGTCGAGATACGGGCGCTCGTCCGCACGCAGTTCCTCGAGCGTGTCGAGCGCGTTCTTCACGAGACCGGACACGCCGCCGTGATAACCGGGCGTCGCGATGATGATCGCGTCGGCCTGGCGCACGGCGTCGATCAGTTCGCGCTGCGCGTCGGTCAGCGTTTTGTGTTCGGGCGCGTAGTGCGGCAGCGTATGGAGGAACGGGCCGTCGAACAGGCGTGTGCGCGCGCCGGCGGCTTGCGCGCCGCGCAGTGCGAACGACAGCGCGCGTTCGGTGGACGACGCGGCCCGGGTGGTCCCGCCGATGCCGACGACGAACGGGCGGCGGTGTTGATCGAATGCAGTCAAGGGGCGCTCCTGGGAGTGGCTTGCCCGGCTGAGCACAGGCTTAAAACCAGATGGTAACGACCCCGTCGCCACTCTGAAAACGACTTTTCGTTCTATCGATATGCCGCGCGGCGAGGCAATCGTGTGCGCGGCCCCGCGGATCGATAGCAGAAATGCTTGGTTGGGACGGTGCGCCACCGTCGATAAGATGGGCGCGTCTCCTCCATGATGTCTCTACTGACATGGGTTGGCCCCGCCGGGCGGATGCAGGAGGGGCTTTTTTTCGTCCTCGGCCGGAAAACGGGGCGCGATGCGTGGTGATGCGTTCTTACTCGAACACCGGCCGGAAGAAGCTGCGCTCGTAGCTGACGATGCACCGCGTTTCCTCCGCGTAGCGGAATGCGGCCTGGCAGGCCGGATCGTCCTTCGAGCGTTCGCGGTAGCGCTCGTAGTCGGCGAGGCTCGGGAACGAGAACATCGCGAGCGCGATGTTGTTTGCGCCTTCGGACGGCAGGAAGTAGCCGTGATGCGTGCCGCCGAACTGCTCGACGAGCGGAATCCATATCTTTCCGTAGGTTTCGAATTCGACGAGTTTGTACGGATCGACGACGTAGCGGAGGAAGCAGGTGATCATGGGCGCTCGCGATGCGGTGATGGAGCCGCGAGTCTGGAGCGCGTTGCCCGCCCGTGTCAACGACGGGCGTGCCGGGCGTCGATATCGATGCTTGATGCGTTGCTTGCGCGAGCAACGATCGGTGCTTCGAGGCATTTGCCGCGACGTGCGCACGGCATCGAAGCGCACCGTGCTCGGCACCCGTGTCAGCCACGTCACCGCGGCATTCTTACGACATTTTTTCTTGCGACGGCGACCGGCGTGCTCCTGGACTTCGGGCATCTTCACCACGGAGCATGGCCATGTCGATACCCTGGAACGCGATCGCCGAACGCACCCCTGCCGCGCCGCCTTCCGCGTGCGCGGATCGGGTGATCGTCCGGCGTTTCGATCCGGCAATCGACGGCTATGCGCGACTCACGCCGATGTTGCATCGTGCGTTCGCGCGGCTCGGTGCGATGGAGCTCAACTGCACGTGCGTCGATCAGGACGAGGACGTCACGCGCCGCCGCGCGGAAGCGGGCGAGTGCTATGTCGCCGTGGCGGCCGCGTCAGCACGGCGGCTTCGTGGTCCGATCGCGGCGGGCGGGTTCCGATTCGCGCCGCTGACGCGTCGCGTGGCCTTCACGTAAAGACGGGCGCCGACCACTCGACGAATCGGTGCGACCGCGCATGGCGATGGCTCAACGCATGAACGGGCTCGATGGACGTGAACGGCGCGTCAAGCGCACGCAAATGCGTGTGGACGTCAGTCGTCGCGGCCGCGCGTGTCGCCGCCGCCTTTCGCGAGGCGCCACGCGATCGTGCCGAGCACACCGACCGCAACGATCAGCGCGCCCCACAGTACATAGCGGCGTCCGGCGTCCGCATCGGCGGTTGCCGCCGGCGCGAGCGCCGATACCGCCAGCGCCGCGCCGACGCGGGCGGGCCGTACTTCGGGCGCCATGCCGACCAGCAGCGCGTCGCGGCTCGCGGCCGACGACATGAGCGATGCGTCGCCCACGCCGAGCGTAAACGGCGGCGTGCCGCGCGCGACGAAGGTCAGCGCGGCCGGATGCCAGCCGATCGCGACGGCCGGCCGGCCGCCGCCGAGCCCGCCGTTGCGCATGTCGACGACGATCCGCCACGCGCGATCCGTATTCGCCGCGAACCCGAGCGGCGGATTGCGCTGCTCGCCGCCCTTGCCCTGCAGCCGGAACAGCACCGCGGCCGCGACGTCGCGCCACGGCGCCTGCGCATCGGCACGGCTTTGCAGCGTCGCGCGCGCGACGGTGTTCGGCTGCGGCAGGTCGATGCGCACGCGGTCGACCGGATACGCGCCGTCGGTGTCGAACAGATACTCGCCCGGCGCAGCGCCGGCGCGAACCTGCACGGCGTCGCGCCACTGGCGCGGCACGGACGCCGTGTCGGTGCCGCGTGCGTCGCGCGGATGCGTCTCGACGTCGATCGACGCGATCGCCGGCGCCCCGTCGAGCCAGTCCAGCCGCACGTAGCGCGGCGTCGCGCCGTCGAGTGCGATGCGTTCCTGCACCAGCATGTCGTTGCCGCGGCCAACCTTGAGCAACTGCGTGCTGCCGAGCGGCCGCCAGTTGCGCAGGTCGTCGCTGGCTTCGACGGACACGCGCCCCTGGTAGCTGTCGTCGTCCACATGCACGAGCAGTGCATCGATGCTGCCGTCGGTATGCGACAGGTCGACGAGGTCCGCGCCGTGCCGGGCGGGCGAAGGCGTCGCGACGGCCGCGCGCAGCGCGCCGTCCGGGCCGACCGTCACGCCGAGCGGCGCGTTGCCGTTCTCGGCACGCGCGGGCGGCAGCGGGAACCAGTGCACCGGCGCGCGCGACGGCGGCACGGCGGGCGCGGCCGCGGCCGGCGCGTCGAGCGAGTACGGCACCGGCTCGCCGGCGCCGTTGAAGATGCGCACGTCGCCGAGATCGTCGCGCCGGCTCGCCGCATACACGGGCTGCGGCACGGTGAGCTGGTAATACGCGGCGCTGCCGTCGAGGTCGAGCGCGAAGCGCTGCGTGACGCGCCCGGCGTCCGGCGCGCCGTCGGCCGCCGCGAACGACGCGAGCAGGCTCAGCCCGAGCAGGGCGGCGAGTCGCTTCATGGCTGGCTGTCCTGTTGCGCGGCGGCCTTCGGCGGCAGCGGCGAGAAATAGCCGATCAACAGCAGCAGCACGCCGATGCCGATGAACGACACGATGCGCTCGATGCCGGTGACGTGCGACAGGTCGAACAGGAACAGCTTGACGACCGTGAGCGCGAGCAGCGCGGCGCCGATGAACCACAGCGGTCGCAACCCGTGGCGCGTGGCCCAGATCGTGATCGCGAGCGCGCAGACCGTCCAGTACACGGACACCGATGCCTGCACGAGCGTCGATTCGGCCATCGCGCCGAGCTCGTACGGCACGCCGGCCCAGTGATGCAGCGTGCGCAGCAGGATCGCGTTCAACCACAGGAAGCCGGTCGCGCCGGCCGCGCCCAGCAGCTCGACGCGATACGCGCCGAACGACCAGCCGAGCCTGCGCGCGCGCACGAACCACGACGCGGCGAGCGCATAGACGACCGCGAGCACGAGATCGAGCGGATTGAACAGCGGCACGCGCGCCCAGCTTCCGCCGTCCTGCGTGAAGTTCGCGTAGAAGGTCCACGCCCACATCACGACGATCAGCG
Source organism: Burkholderia sp. AU16741 (assembly GCF_002223345.1). Taxonomy (NCBI): domain Bacteria; kingdom Pseudomonadati; phylum Pseudomonadota; class Betaproteobacteria; order Burkholderiales; family Burkholderiaceae; genus Burkholderia; species Burkholderia sp. AU16741. Next base: position 1,420,021 of record NZ_NKEZ01000008.1, on the reverse strand, counting down.
GCAGCGACGCGAACGCGCAGAGCCGGGCGATGCCGTCGCGGCGCGTGAGCCACATCCCGGCGAATGCGAACAGGCTCCAGCCGACCATGAACACCTGCTGGATGCCGAACGACGACAGCACGGTGTCGATGTCGTAGCCGAAGTGGAAGCGGTGATGCAGCGTGCGCAGCATCAGCGCGTTGAACCACAGGAACACGGTCGCGATCGCCAGATAGTCGACGACGCGCGGATGCCACGCGATGCCGAGCGTTTTGAGGCGACGCAGCCACGCGGCGAAGGCGACGAATACGAGGCCTTGCGCGATGTCGAGCGGATTGAGCAGCGGCAGCCAGAAGAGCGGCGCTGCGTCGCCGTCACTCACCGTGCTGGCGATGCTCCACAGCCACAGCAGCGCGGTGAGCGGCGCGGCCCCCCACACCTGGTAGGCGCGCGGGAACGCCGCGACGGGCCAGCGCAGGCGCGTGCCGGGGCCGGACACGAGCAGGAGCAGCGTGCCGAAGCCGTACGCCCATGCGCTCCAGCTCCATGCGCCTTCCGGGACGAACGCGCGCAGGCGCCAGAAACCTTCGAGCGACAGCAGTCCGCACACGGTCCAGAACGTCAGCGTATGCAGCGGCGCGAGGATGCCCGTCGCAACGGCCGGCGACGCGCCGTTCGCGGCAGCGGCGCCGGCCGTGCCGCGCGACTGGCGCCACAGCAGCGCAAGCCCCGCGCCGACGGCCACCGGCCACGCGAACGCGCCCATGCCCGACAGCGGCGCTTCATGCGCATCGAACGCGCGCAGCGCGAGCAGCGCCAGCACCGGCGTGAGGGCGAGCGCGGGCCACTCGGCGAGCGGCCACGCGAGTCGGCGGCGCGCGACGTGCGCGAGCCACGCGGTACCGGCCGCGAATAGCGCGGTCGCATCGACGACGAAGCGATCGGCATGCAGATCGACGTGACGGCTCGCGTGGACGAGGATCTCGTGCAGCCCGCCGCTGGCCCACCACAGCAGCCCCCACGCGGCGGCCGCGACGCCGATCTCGGGCATCCACGCGTGCCATGCGCGCGCTTCGCCGCGCCCGTGCAGCCACCAGCCGGTGAACACGCCGGCGAGCGCGATCAGCAGCATCGCGATGGTCGGGCCGTTGAGCACGGGCAGCGCAGTCGCGTCGGCCGGACTCAGCAGGCTCGTGAAGAACGCGCCGGCCGCGGCGACCTGCATCAGCAGCCCGAAGCCGAATGCGAGCAGGCGTTTCTGGCGCACGCCGAGCCACACGACGGCCGCGCCTTCGATGGCCCACGCGGCGCTGGTCGTCGGCCCCGAGAACGCGAGCGGCACCGCGAGCGTCGCGAAGATGACCGCGAGCGCGAGCATCGATTCGAACAGCAGCCCGAGGCGGTCGCGGCGTCGCGCGAGCCAGGCGGCGACCGCGACGTAGAACGCCGACAGCGCGACCGCGCTCCACGCGAGCGCGAACGGCATGCCTTTGACGAGCGACGCCTGCAGCGCGGTCGCGACGATCGGCGTGCCGAACACGAGCGTGCCGTCCACGTAGTGTCGCAGCGCGAGTTCGCGTTTCACCGCATACAGCAGCGCGATGCCGACGTACATCAGGAAGAACAGGATCAGGAACGGCTCGGTGCTCGCGAACAGCGCGGGGCGATAGGCCGTCACGCCCCACGCGGAGCCGATCGTGAACGTGAACACGAAGCCGAGCAGGTTCAGCGGGCGCCAGGCCTTGAACCACGCGATCGTGAAGATGCCCGCGTTCAGCAGTGCGTAGTAGCTGAACAGCGCGACGTGGTTGCCCTGGCCGGTCGACAGCAGGATCGGTGCGAGAAAGCCGCCCGCGCTGCCCATGAACGCGAGCGGCAGCGCGTTCTGCCGCACCGCGAGGAAGGCGCTCAGCGCGCAGACGGCGACCATCAGCGGGAACGCGGCGCCGACGGGCAGCAGCGCATACAGCTTGGTCGCGGCGAAGATCGTCAGGTACAGGATGCCGACGCCGCCGCCTTGCAGCACGAGGCCGTATGCGCCGCGGCGCGGCCGCACGCGCCAACCGATCGCGAGCAGCGCGGCCGCGGCGAGCGCCGTGCCCGCGAGGCGGAATTCGATCGGCAGCATCGCGTTGTCGGCCGCGTACTTGAGCAGGAACGCGACGCCGAAGAACAGCACGATGATCCCGACCCGCACGACCGTGTTGCCGCCGAGCAGCCAGTCGCGTGCGGCGCCGAACGCGCGTTCGGCGAGGCCCGGTTCGCGTGGCGCGGGCGGTTGGGGCGGGGCAGGGCGGATCGGGGTGGCGGCGTGGGCGGCGGCGGTGGCGTCAGCGGGCGCCGCAGTGGTGCTCGCTGCGCTTGCCGGCGCGGGTATCGCGGCATGTACCGGGGTCGAAGTGGATGCCGGCGTCGCCGCCCGTGCGGCGACAGGTCGTGGCGCGGGTGTGGCCGGGGCGGGTGTCGGCAGTGGCGCGGAGGCGGCGCCGGCCGAAGCCGTTTGCGCGATGCCCCCGGATGTCGCCGCGCCGGCCTTCGCGCCCGCCAGTTGAGCGCGCAGCGCGTCGAGTTCGCGCGTGAGCGTGTCGACAGTGGCTTCGAGGCGCGCGACGCGATCGGCGAGCGGTAACGGGGCGGGCGGCGGCGTCGCGGAGAGCGCGAACGCGTCGGGCGCGGCGCGCGGGTTCCGCTGCTTGCGTTGCCGCATTGCGTGCCCGATGCAGAACCCGACGGCGGCCCCGAGCAGCGAGCCGCTCCCGGCCGAGAAATCCCCGATCAAGGCAGCGATGCCGCCCACGATGAAGCCGATTACGGCGAATGCCCAGTTCAACGCCTTGCTCCCTCTCACTATCGTTATCGTCCTTCGATCGCGGATCGCACCGGATCGAGGCGGTTTCAGCACGGCCGGCAGGCGAACCGGCATGCGCGCGCCGCGCGGCCAGGCCTTGGTGCGAAAGGCCCGCGGCAACGTCGCGCTCGGCGTGTTTGCGGCGAATGTATCACAGCGTGCGTTGGCCGATTTCCGGGTTCGACGCGGTATCGTGGTATGCGCCGTTCGGTGTCGTCGAACGGTTTTTTGCACGGTCATGCTTTTTACTGGCGAATGCGCACTGCGCTATTCGTCTGACCGGATCGACGCGGGAACGGACGTCGACTTGTCGCAAAACGACGCGTGCCCGATACGGCCTGACGCAAAACCTCATGTGCAATTCGCCGCGCTGCTGCGCACAAGTCCGGCGCGGGATGCCCGTCGTTGCTGGCCGTGCGCGTATTGCGCCGCCGCAATCGCCGCCGCGGCCCGCCGGACGGGGCTGGCGGGCGTGTCGTATTTGCGCAAGCGTTTGTCGTAATTCGTCGGCAGGCCGGGGTTTTTTCTGGCAACTATGTAGGCACGCTATGACAAGCGCGAGTCCCCGCTACACGAGGAGAAGGTTTCGATGGATGCCCCCAAGGTTGTGGTCGAAGGTCTGTGCAAGGTATTTGGAAGTAACCCGCAGCAGGCGCTCGACATGCTCGCCGCCGGCGCGACGAAGGACGATGTGCTCAAGCGCACCGGCCAGGTCGTCGGCGTGCACAACGTCTCCTTCGATGTGCAGGAAGGCGAAATTTTCGTGCTGATGGGCCTGTCCGGCTCCGGCAAGTCCACGCTGATCCGCCTCGTGAACCGGCTGGTCGATCCGAGCGCCGGCAAGGTGCTGATCGACGGGCTCGACGTCGCGTCGGCGCGCCGCTCGGCGCTGACCGCGCTGCGCCGCAAGGACATGAGCATGGTGTTCCAGTCGTTCGCGCTGATGCCGCATCGCACCGTCGTGTCGAATGCCGCGTTCGGGCTCGAAGTCGGGGGCATGGGCAAGAAGGAGCGCGAGCGCCGCGCGATGGAAGTGCTCGAGCAGGTCGGGCTCGCATCGTTTTCGCACAAGCTGCCGTCCGAGCTGTCGGGCGGCATGCAGCAGCGCGTCGGCCTTGCCCGCGCGCTGGCCGTGAACCCGTCGCTGATGATCATGGACGAGGCGTTCTCCGCGCTCGATCCGCTCAAGCGCCGCGAAATGCAGGACGTGCTGCTGCAACTGCAGAAGGAGCAGCGCCGCACGATCATGTTCGTGTCGCACGATCTCGAGGAAGCGCTGCGCATCGGCAACCGCATCGCGATCATGGAAGGCGGCCGCCTCGTGCAGGTCGGCACGCCCCAGGACATCATCGCGAACCCGGCCGACGACTACGTGCGCGCGTTCTTCGACGGCATCGACACCAGCCGCTACCTCACCGCCGGCGACCTGATGCAGACGGGCGCCGTGCCGATCATGTCGAAGTGCGATGCCGCGAACGTCGCGGCTTCGCTGAACGGCAGCGCCGAATACGCGTTCGTGCTCGATGCCGCGCGCAAGATCCGCGGCTTCGTCACGCGCGAGGCGCTCGGTCAGGACACGCCGTCCGTGCGGCCGATCGAAAGCATCCGGCGCGATGCGTCGCTCGAACATGTCGTCGCGCGCGTGGTCGCGAGCCCGAATGCACTGCCCGTCGTCGACGACGACGGCTGCTACTGCGGCTCGGTCGATCGTGCGCTCATCCTGAAGGCCATCACGCGTTCGCGAGGCTCCCATGTCTGAAATGATTCCGCTCGGTACCTGGGTCGACCAGTCCGTTCACTACCTGCTCGACCACGATGCGAAGACGTTCGACACGATCGGTCAAGTAATCGAGGGGCTCGCGGCATTCGTCGAGCATGGCCTGCAGGCGATACCGATGTGGCTGATGATGGCGATCTTCATCGGCATCGGACTGTGGCGGGTGGGCTGGCGCTTCGCGCTGTTCACGACGCTGTCGCTGCTGCTGATCTTCGCGACGGGCTTCTGGGACCAGACGGTCATCACGCTCGGCCTCACGCTGTCGTCGACGATCATCAGCCTCGTGCTCGGCATCCCGCTCGGCATCTGGGCCGCGAAGAGCAAGTGGGTCGCCGCGATCGTGCGCCCGATTCTCGACCTGATGCAGACGATGCCGGCCTTCGTCTACCTGATTCCGGCCGCGATGCTGTTCGGTCTCGGCCGCGTGCCGGGGATCCTGTCGACGGTGATCTTCGCGATGCCGCCCGCGGTGCGTCTCACGAGCCTCGGCATCCGCCACGTGAACCGCGAGATCGTCGAAGCCGGCCAGGCGTTCGGCTGCACGCCGTGGCAACTGCTGTACAAGGTGCAGTTCCCGAACGCGCTGCCGTCGATCATGCAGGGCGTGAACCAGACGATCATGATGGCGCTGTCGATGGTGATCATCGCGTCGATGGTCGGCGCCGGCGGCCTCGGCAACGACGTGCTCGCGAGTATCCAGCGCCTCGACATCGGCCTCGGTTTCGAAAGCGGCCTGTCGGTCGTGCTGCTCGCGATCATTCTCGACCGCATCACCGAGAGCTTCGGCCGCGCGCCGGGCACCGTGAAGGCGCCGCTGTTCTCGGGCCTCAAGCAGCTCTTTCGCGTGAAGGCTTCGCCCGCGCAGGCCTGATCTTCGGCGGCCAGGAGCGCCCTGGCCGCTCACCCTGAATTGATAACGGTTCCCGCGGCTTCGGCCGCGGGGCTGGTCCTTCACAACCTCCTCGCCAGGAGACCGATGTGACGTCCGCCGTCGCTGTCGCGCCCGCCGCCTGCGTTTCACCGGTTTCATCCCTCGCCCATTTCGGCTTCCTGACGCTGCCGAACTTCTCGATGATCGCGTTCTCGAGCGCGGTCGAAGTGCTACGGATGGCGAACTACGTCGGGCGGGCGGATCACTACAAGTGGTCGATCTACTCGCTCGACGGCGCACCCGCGCATGCCAGCAACGGCATCGCGGTGCGGCCCACGCAGGCGCTCGACTACGAGAACCTGCCCGACGTGATGATCGTGTGCGGCGGCATCCGCATCCGCGACGTGGTCGACGAGGGCGCGCGCGATATGCTCGCGGCGCTCGCCGAACGCGGGCTGCCGCTCGGCGGCATCTGCACGGGCGCCTATGCGCTGATGTCGAGCGGGCTGCTCGACGGCTATCGCTGCACCGTGCACTGGGAGAACCTGTCCGCGCTGCATTCCGAATTTCCGCAGGTGGGCTTCGCCGACGAGCTGTTCGTCGTCGATCGCGACCGGCTGACCTGCACGGGCGGCACCGCGCCGCTCGACCTGATGCTGAACCTCGTCGGCATGCGGTTCGGCCAGCAGCTCGCTGCGCAGGTCTCCGAGCAGTTCATTCTCGAGCGCATCCGCAGTTCGACCGATACGCAGCCGATTCCGGTCGACGCGCGCGTCGGCTTCTCTCGCGCGGAGCTGATCGAGGTCGTGCGGCTGATGGAGGCGAACATCGAGGAGCCGCTGTCGCTCGAGGAACTCGCGCGGCTCGTGCGGCTGTCGCAGCGGCATCTGCAGCGCATGTTCAAGGTGTACCTGAACGTATCGCCGACCCACTATTACCTGACGCTGCGCCTGAAACGCGCACGCGACCTGCTGCGCACGACCGACGCATCGATCGCGCGCGTGACGACGGTCTGCGGGTTTCATTCGCCGTGTCATTTCAGCAAGGCATATCGCGCGCAGTTCGGCCATGCGCCGAGCTACGAGCGCCGGTTGCCGGGGCGCTGAACGGGGCAATCATTCGGTCCGCGACGTCGCCGGGATCGCGGCGCGCGGCTTCAATAAACGATCCCGGATTCGAGCAAACGACATCACTTTGAGGAGAAGCAAGATGAAGCGCCTATTGATCGCAGCGGTGTGCGGGATCGGGATGGCCGCGCCGATGTCGGCCGTCTATGCGGCCGATCCGCCCGTGTGCAAGAACGTGCGCTTCGCGGATGTCGGCTGGTCCGACATCGCAGCGACCACGGGCCTCGCATCGACGATGCTGCAGGGGCTCGGCTACAACCCGACGAAGACGATCGCATCGGTGCCGATCACGTTCGCGGGGATCAAGAGCAAGCAGATCGACGTGTTCCTCGGCTACTGGTCGCCGACGATGGACCCGATCATCCAGCCGTTCACGAAGGCCGGCACGATCAAGGTGCTCGCGACGCCGAACCTGACCGGCGCGAAATACACGCTCGCGGTGCCCGACTACGTGTACCAGGGCGGCCTGAAGTCGTTCGCGGACATCCAGAAGTACGCGGACAAGCTCAACGGCAAGATCTACGGGATCGAGCCCGGCAACGACGGCAACGCGCTGATCAAGAAGATGATCGACGGCAACCAGTTCGGTCTCGGCAAGTTCAAGCTGGTCGAGTCCAGCGAGGCCGGGATGCTGGTCGAGGTGAATCGCGCGATTCGCGACAAGCAGTGGATCGTGTTCCTCGGGTGGGAGCCGCATCCGATGAACGTGCAGATGAAGATCGACTACCTGACCGGCGGCGACGACGTGTTCGGTCCGAACTACGGCGAAGCGAAGGTGCTGACGGCGACGCCGCCCGACTACGCGCAGCGCTGCCCGAACGTCGCGAAGTTCGTGTCGAACCTGCAGTTCACGACGGCGATCGAGAACCACGTGATGGTGCCGATCATGAAGAAGCAGGACCCGAACAAGGCCGCCGCCGCGTGGCTGAAGGCGAACCCGGACGCGCTCGACAAGTGGCTGGCCGGCGTGACGACGATCGACGGCAAGCCGGGCCTGCCGGCGGTGAAGGCGTATCTCGGCGCGCATTGAGCATGACGTGTCGGGCTGTGCGGCCGCGGCCCGAAGCCTGACGTGAAGGTTGAGCCGGCGCAAGCGGGGTGACCTGCTTGCGCCGGCTTTTTGCTGCGTGCTTCGCGCTCGCGCCGACGGCCAGCGGGCGATGCGCTAGACTGCTCGATCCCCGATCGAGGAGACGGCAATGATCCGCAACACGCTTGATGCAGCCGGGCGGCGACTCGCAGCCCGCATGCGGCCGAATCACACGGCCGCTTCGGTCGACGCAGGCTGCAACCGGACCCTCCGGTGCTTCGGCCATTCATTCGCATGAAGCGCATCGAGCAAGTCGTGCTGGCCGCCGATCTCGCGGGCACGGCGGTGTTCGCGATCGAGGGCGCCAATGCGGCGATCGGCGCCGGCCTCGACCTGTTCGGCGTGATGGTGCTGTCGCTCGTCGTCGCGCTGGGCGGCGGCGTGATTCGCGACCTGCTGATCGGCGCGCGGCCGCCCAGCGCCGTGAGCGACTGGCGTTACCCGGCGCTCGCGTTCGCCGCCGGGCTGTTCGCATTCGTGTTTCATGCGCGGGTCGCGTCGTTCTCGCCGTTGGTGTTGACGACGCTCGATGCGGCCGGCCTCGCGCTGTTCGCGGTCGCGGGCGCGGTGAAGGCGCTCGAATTCCGCGTCCACCCGTTCATTGCGACGCTGATGGGCGCCGTGACCGGCTGCGGGGGCGGTGTCGTGCGCGATCTGCTGCTCGCGCGGATACCGGTCGTGCTGGTCACCGACATCTATGCGAGCGCGGCGCTGCTCGGCGCGGTCGTCGTCGTGGTGTGCCGGCGGCTCGGTTGCCCGCCGGTCGTCGCGGCCGTGCTCGGCGGCATCGCGTGCTTTGCGTTGCGGATGGCGGCGGTGCGCTTCGGCTGGCAACTGCCGAAAATTTCCGGCGGCGCATAGGTGCCCGGCTCACGACCCCTTCGTCGCCGCCGGCACGTCGAACACGCGATCGAACGCCCACTGGAACACGAACGCATAGCAGAAGAAGAACGCGAACAGCGCGATATCGACGACGAATGCGTCGAACCACGAGATGTCGAGCCACCACGACACGACCGGCACGAGGATGAAGATCAGCCCGCCCTCGAATCCGGTCGCGTGCAGGATCCGCCGCCCGAGCGTGCGCGCCGGCTGCCGGCGCGATGCTTCCCAGCGCTCGAACAGCGCGTTGAAGATCATGTTCCACAGCATCGCGATCGCCGACATCGTCGCCGACAGCGCGCCCGAGTAGACGAGGTCCTGCCTGAAGATCGCCGCGATCGCGGGCGAGATGCAGGCAATGGCGATCGCTTCGTAGAGCACCGCCTGCGTGATCCTGCGCGGTAGGCCTTGCACGGGGTTCCTCCGGTTCGACGGGCAACCGCCGCGGCGACGTGCCGTGACGTCCCGCAAGGCTAGCCGCGTTGCGCACCCGCTTCAATTCACCTAATCTCACCCCGATTGAATCGAATTCAACCCGGCCGCATCCGGCCCGCGAGGCCCCGTGTTCTCGAAAATCCCCCTGACTGCATTGCGTGTATTCGAAGCGTCGGCGCGGCTCGGCACGTTCAAGGCCGCAGCCGATGAACTGTCCGTGACGCCGGCCGCCGTGTCGCACCAGATCAAGTCGCTCGAAAGCCGCGTCGGCGTGCTGCTGTTCGAGCGCGGCGCGGGCGGCGTGCGGCTGACGGAAGAAGGCGAGCGGCTGTTTCGCGCGAGTCACGATGCGTTACTGGCGTTGAGCCGCGGGCTCGACGCGGTGCGTCCCAATGCAACCGACGCGCGCCCGCTCGTGCTGACCACCACGCCCGCGTTCGCGGCGATGTGGCTGATTCCGCGTCTCGGTGCGTTTCGCCGCGTCGATCCGCACTTGCACATCAAGGTCGAAACGGGGAACGCGCTCGTCGATCTCGAACGCGATGCACGCATCGATCTCGCGATTCGCGCGACGTCGCGCACGTTTCCGGCACTGCACGAGATTGCGTTGATCGACGAGTATTTCGGTGCGTATGCGGCCGCCGGGTTCGATGCGCATCGCACCGACGCGTCGCTCGACCTGATCGAGACCGTGTGGGATACGCCGCTGCCGGTGTCGGTCGACTGGGCGTCGTGGTGTCGTGCGGCGGGGCGAGAATCGTGGCTCGAACGCGCGGTGTTTCGTCATTACGACGACGAGCATTACGCGTTGCAGGCCGTGCTGCACGGGCAGGGTATCGCGCTGCTCAGCTCCGTGCTGGCCGCCGAGCATGTCGAGCGCGGTGCGTTGATGCCGATCGAGCCGGCGGTGCGGCTCGACGGTGCGCGCTTCGTCGCGTTGTGCCGGCCGGGGCGCGAGCGCGAACCGCAGGTCAGGCGGTTTCTCGACTGGCTCGAAGCGGAAATCGCACGGACGCGCGACGCGGTGGCGCGGATGGCGCCCGACGATGCTCGCGCCGCTATCCGAAGCTGACGCAATACACCGGCGGCAAATGCGCCGATACCTGTCGCCAGTGCTCGCCGCCATCATCGGACGTCCATAACCCGCCGGTCGTCGACGCCATCGCGAGGCGCGTGCCGGAATCGTCCACCGCGAGCCCGTGCCGGTACACGAGGTCGTACGCGGGCGCGGCCGGCAACCCGTTCGACAGGCTCTCGAAACTGCGGCCGCCGTCGCGCGTGCGCGTGACGACGAGCCGGCCATTCACCGGAATCCGGCACGCGTCCTTCACCGCCGGCACGAACCACGCGGTATCCGGTTCGTGCGGATGCACGGCCACCGCGAAACCGAAGCTCGACGGTTCTGCTTCGATCCGCCGCCAGTGTTCGCCGCCGTCGGTCGAGCGGAAGATCGCGCAGTGATGCTGCGTCCACAGCACGTCGGGGTTGGCCGCGCACTGCACGACGCGATGCGGGTCCTGCATGTTCGGTTCGCCGCGTCGCTCGGGCGGCATGTAGTCGGCTTCCATGCCTTGCGCCGTGACGCGCCACGTCGCGCCGCCGTCCGCGGTCTGCCACACGCCGCCGCACGAGATGCCGACCGTGACGTGCCGGCTGTCGCGCGGATCGACCATCACCGAATGGATGCCCGGCGCGTCGTACCCGCCGCCGCCCCATTCGGCGCGTTCGGGGCGATCCCACAGCGGGCGGTTCAGTACCCACGAATCGCCGTGGTCGTCGGAGCGGAACAGGCCGCCGGGAATCGTGCCGGCCCACAGGACGCCGGGCTCGTCGGTGCCGCCGGCTTCGAGCGACCAGATTTGCTGAAGCGTCCACGGCGGCTGCGGCGTCCCGGCGGCGGCAGGCGCGTCGTCGGCGTCGCCGCTGCCCGCGTGCCGATCGGCACGGGCGGGTGACGCGTCGGCGGGCTGCGGCGGATAAACCGGGACCGCGCATTCCTCCCAGCCGGTGGCGCCTGCGCGCAGGCGATGCAGTTTCACACCGAAATGCCCCAGATTGAGCGCCGCATACAGCGTGCCGTCGCGCGGGTCTGCGAGCACCATGCTGACAGGCTCGCCGATGAAATACGGTTCGCCGGGCGTCCAGCCGCCATGCCCGTCGGGTTGCAGGACGAACAGGCCCTTGCGGGTGGCGACGAGCAGTCGATCGTTCATGGCGATGTCTCCGGATGGTCCGCCTTGGCGCGACGGCGCTTGGTATGGGGAATGCGCCGGTGTATCGGTCCCTTTATCCGCCGGTCAGCGCCTGTACGACATACACGCGGCTGGCGGCCCCGAGCGTATCGGACAGGCGTTGCCGGTCGCGGATCGGCTGGCCGTCGATGAACACCGACAGGTGCTTTCGCAGCGCCCCCTGGTCGTCGACGATGTAGCCGCGCAGCCGCGGCTGCTCGCTGAAAATGGTGTCGAATGCTTCGCCGACCGTATGCGCATCGATGTCGCGCTCGGGCGTTTCGACATGCCGCTGGATCGACGCGGCGAAGAAGAGGTGCGCCATGGCGGTAGCTGGCAGGAGCCGCGCGTAGGGACGGCTTGTAGTTTAGGCGATCCGGCGGGCGCCGAAAGGCGGAACTGCGCCGCCGTGCGCCGCACAGCCGCTAAACCGGAATCGACCGCCCCCTGATCCGGATTCCGAGCCGCACGACGCCGATCACCGCATTCGACAGCCACGTGAGCCAGCGCGGCATCCCGCGCCGGCGGATATCGAGCAGCAGCACGATCCGCACCGCGTCGCTGTCGTTCCATACCTCGTGCGTGAACGTGTCGTCCCACAGCAGGAAGCGGCCTTCGTCGAGCCGGTATTCGCGGCCGTCGACCTTCAGCACGGCGGCCGGCGTGCCGTCCGCGCGCTTCGGCATCGACAGCACGAGATAACCGCGCAGGATGCCGCGAAACGGCCCGCGATGCGGCGGGATGTGCTTGCCGGGCGCGAGGAACGACAACGATGCGGACAGCACGTCCGGCGACGCCGCGACGAGCGACGCGACGGTCGGGCAGCGCGACAGGTTGCGCGCGAACGGCTGGCCGTACGCCTGCATGATGAACATCCGCCAGTCGCGTGCGTCGTTGGCCGAGATGTCGTACTGCTCGCGCATGATTTCGTGAAAGCGCGGGATGCGCGGCATGTCGCGTGCGACGTCGAGCGCCTCCGCGCGGATCGCGGGCCATGCGCGCACGAAACGCTCGGCATCCGGAAATGCCGCCGTGTCGAGCACCGCGCCGCTGTCGATATGGCGGTCGTACAGCGTGCGCAGCAGGGCGGCGGCATGGTCGTAAGCGGCGGACATGGTCGATCGAGGGGCGGGCCGGATGAGATGGTGGTCAGTCTGCCCGAAGCAAGACGGGCATTGCGTTACGTCAGGTTACGCCGACTGACGAATGAATGACAGTTCGGTGAATATTCGGCCGCGGCGAATGAAACGGCCGGGAATAAACCGCGCCCCTCCGTCGTCATACGGGTGCAGCACATCGTTTCGTTGACTGAAGAGGAGTGGAACATGAATACGCACTGGCTGGTGGCCGCCACGGTGGCGGCGATTTCTCTCGCAGGTGTCGCGACGCAAGCGTCGGCACAGGCGCTCACGCGCGAACAGGTCCGGCAGGAACTCGTCGATGCGGAAAACAACGGGCTGCGCTTCGTGACCGATACGTCGTATCCGGACGTGAGCCCGCTGTTCCGGCACCAGGCCGACCGGATGCCGCAGCGCCAGGCGAGCACGGCAGTCGGCGGCGATCCGGCCATGTCGTCCGAAGCGGGCAAGCCGGCGGCGATGTCGCCGCGTCGAAGCGCCGCCGCATGCGTCGGCCCCGCGAGCTTCTGCACGATTTATTTCGGAAGCTGATTCACCCGCCTGCATTCGCAGGTCACATCTATCCCGTGGTTGATCGATACGTCACATTGAAGGAGTTCATGATGAAAACATATATCGCACTACTGATGATGATCGGGACGATCGTCGGTCAGTCGGCATTCGCGCAATCGGCCGCGCCGCTGACGCGTGCACAGGTTCGCGACGAGCTGATGCGCCTCGAAGCGGCCGGGTACGACCCGGCCAAGGGCGATGAGGGCGAGTATCCGGCCGATATCCAGGCCGCGGAAGCGAAGCTCGCCGAGCAGGATAGTGCGCGAATGGCGGCGGCCACGCGGGCGCCGGCTCCCGACATGCCGGCGCAAACCAGCAACTAGGTGCCGACATGATCGTGTGTGAAGCCTGGCCGTCGTGTTCGCGAGACGGCAAACCGCACGCCCTTCCGGCCCGGCGGCGTATCGACAGGGCGCCGGTAGCGATGCCGCTCGTTGCACGCCGCTTCGCGCGGCATCGCGATCAGCTCGTCAACCGGTCACGATGAGCATGCGGGCCGATCACCACGGCATCATGCGCTGTACGACCTGATCGCGCAGCACGAAGCGGTGCATCAGCGCGGCTGCCACGTGCAGGCAGATTCCGGCGAACAGGACCCACGCGAGGATGCCGTGCACGTCGCCCATCGCGTGACCGAATCCGGAGCCGGCCGCCGACAGCGCCGGCAGCGGAATGACGCCGAGCAGCGTCACCGCCCACGCGCGTGACGACGCGTTGATCCAGCCGAGCAGCGGCACGACGATCAGCAGCGCGTAGAGCGCGCCATGTGTCGCGCCCGACAGCGCGCGCATCGCGGGCGACAGATCGCTGGCGGGCGGCCGGTGCGTCGCGCGCCACAGCACGCGGCACGCCATCGCCGCGAGCAGCGCCGTGCCGACGATCAGGTGCGCGGCGATCAGGCCGACCGGTTGCGTATCGCGATGCACGTCGGGCATCGTCCAGCCGATCGCGTATTGCGCGACGACCAGCGCCACGATCAGCCAGTGAAGAAAGCGGGCAACGGCGTCATAACGGGCGGGGGTGGACATGAAGGCTCCTGGTGGACATCCGACGGATATGAAGGGACAGCGTTCTGTGGATTCTACGGTCGAATCCTTACCGAAACGTTAAGTCCGCGGCGCCGGTCGAGATGGGCCGCCGGCACGGGGCACCTTGTTCATTGGCTGCGTTGTATTCATCGCGGGCATGGCGCGTATTCGCCCGATCTTGCACGACGTTGGTGCTTCGCGTCGGGACCATTTGCGCTGGTCGGCGAATCGGCGCGCACTGATCAGTCGATCCGGATGATCTGGAGACGGACCGGCGTCGTCGTGCGCTATCTGGGGATCTGGCAGACGCTGCAGTTCGCGGGCTATGCGCTGGAAATCTGGCTGGCGCTGACCTTCCTCGGCGCCGATCCGACGTTCGTGCAGGCGCTCGCGATCGAGGCGCTGATTCAGCTCGTGAGCAGCATCGCGTTCCCGATGCCGGGCGGCCTGGGTGTGCAGGAGGGCGGCTTCGCGCTGATTGGCGGGCTGCTCGGCTTCGACCTGCCGACCTGTCTCACGCTGGCCGGCGCGCGCCGCGTGCGCGACCTGCCGTTCTATCTGCCGGGCCTCCTCGCGTGGCAGCAGGCGGCCGGCGCGGCGCGCCCGCCGGCCGGTGCGAAGCGCGCATCGATGCCCGCCGGGGAGTCCGCCGGGCGACGCTGATGCGGCCCGGCGTTGCCGGCGTGCCGGGCGGGCAGCGGCGACGCCTATGCGGCCGCTTGCCGGTCGGCCGGCACGGCCATCAGCGCCGTTCGTCCGCGATATGGCTGCGGATCACGTCCGCGAACGACGTGTCGCCCTTCAGCCCGAGCGCTTCCGCGCGCGACGTATCCCAGCGGCCCGGCCAACTGCCGACGATCTTCTCGACGCGTTCGTCGGGCGCATGACGGATCAGCTTCACGACCTCGTCGCCCGCGACTTCGCGCAGCGCCGCGATCATCTCGTCGACCGACACCGACAGCCCCGGCAGGTTGATCACGCGCTTGTTGCCGAGCTTCGCGCCGTCGATCTCGCACCCGGCGACCAGTGCGTCGATCGCGCCGCGCGGCGACAGCAGCCACAGCCGCGTCGAGCCTGGCACCGGGCACACGCTTTCCTCGCCGTTCAGCGGCTCGCGGATGATGCCGCTCGCGAACGACGACGCGGCCGCGTTCGGCCGGCCGGGCCGCACGCTGATGGTCGGCAGTCGCAGCACGCGGCCATCGACGAAGCCGCGCCGCGCGTAGTCGCACAGCAGCAGTTCGGCGATCGCCTTCTCGGCGCCGTACGACGATTGCGGGTTCAGCGCGGTGTCGTCCTGCACGACGTCGGGCAGCGTGCCGCCGTACACCGCGACGGAACTCGTGAACACGACGCGTGGCCGGTGGCCGCGTGCGCGGCACACTTCGAGCAGCGTGCGCGACGCGTCGAGGTTGATCCGCATGCCGAGATCGAAATCGGCTTCGGCCTGCCCGCTGACGATCGCCGCGAGGTGGAAGATCGCGCCCGTCCGCGTGTCGATCGCGCTGTCGAGCACCGCGCGATCGGCGATGTCGCCGACGATCGACGTCACGCGCGCATCGCCGAAATCGCTGCCCTGGACGACGTCGAGCAGCACCAGCTCGTCGATCTTCTCGACGCGACCGTCGGGGCCGGTGAGTTCGCCGCGTTCGAGCAGCTTGCGCGCGAGGCGCTGGCCGAGAAAGCCGGCGCCGCCGGTGATCAGTACTTTCATGTTCTTTGCCCTCAGAGGAATGCTTGAATCACAGCAGGTACGGCTTGATCCAGCCGAGGCCTTCCGACGTGCCGGCCTTCGGTCGATACTCGCAGCCGATCCAGCCGTCGTAGCCGAGCGCGTCGATCACCGAGAACAGGTACGGGTAGTTGAGTTCGCCGACGTCCGGTTCGTGGCGTTCCGGCACGCCCGCGATCTGGATGTGGCCGATGCCCGCGAAATCGCGCTCGAGCTTCATCGCGAGATCGCCTTCGACGATCTGGCAGTGGTAGCAGTCGAACTGCACCTTCAGGTTCGGCGCGCCGACTTCCGCGCGGATCGCCTGCGCGTCGTCCTGGCGGCTCAGGAAATAGCCGGGCATGTCGCGCGGGTTGATCGGCTCGATCAGGATCGTGACGCCCTGCGCGGCGGCGGCCTGCGCCGCGTGACGCAGGTTCGCCAGATACGTGTCGCGATGGCGCGCGCGATCGGCGGCCGGCGGCACCATGCCGGCCATCACGTGCAGCTTCCTGTTGCCGATCACGCGCGCATAGTCGAGCGCCTGGTCGATGCCGCGGCGGAATTCGTCCTCGCGGCCCGGCAGCGATGCGATGCCGCGTTCGCCCGCGGCCCAGTCGCCCGGCGGCGCGTTGAACAGCGCCTGTTCGAGGCCGTGCGCGTCGAGGCGCGCGCGGATGTCCTCGGCGGCGAAGTCGTACGGGAACAGGTATTCGACGGCCTTGAAGCCGTCGTGGGCGGCAGCGGCGAAGCGGTCGAGAAACGCATGCTCGGTGTACATCATCGAGAGGTTGGCGGCGAAGCGTGGCATGGCGGCGGGTCCTGTGAATGAATGGGGCGGGGCGGCGAGCGCCTGCGTCGAACGATGAATCGGCCAGCGGCGGATCAGCGGTTCACGAGTTTGGCCGGCGTGAACCACACGGCGATCGCGCCGAGCACCAGCATCGCCGCGAGCACGTACATGCCGGACGCGGTGCTGTGCGTGGCGTCCTTCAGGTAGCCGATCACGTACGGGCTCGCGAAACCGGCGAGGTTGCCGACCGAGTTGATGATCGCGATCCCGGCCGCGGCCGCGGAGCCCGCGAGGAACGCGGTCGGCAGCGACCAGAACAGCGGCGCGCAGGTCAGCACGCCGCCCGCGGCGAGCGACAGGAACACGATCGACACCGCCGTATTGTGCGAGTACGACGCGGCGACCGCAAACCCGACCGCGCCCATCAGCGCCGGCACGATCAGGTGCCAGCGGCGTTCGCGGCGCTTGTCCGTGCTGTGGCCGAACAGGTTCATCACGACGATCGCGACGACGAATGGAATCGCCGACAGCAGGCCGATCTGCAGCGTGTCGGTGATGCCGGTCGATTTGACGAGCGTCGGCATCCAGAACGTGAGCCCGTACTGGCCGGTGACGAACGCGAAGTAGATCAGCGACATCCACCACATGCGCGGGTCCGAAAACACGGCCTTCAGCGAATGGCCGTGCTTCTGCTGTTCCTGCGGCTGCGCGGCGATCTCGTCTTCGAGCAACTGCTTCTCGCGCTCGTCGAGCCACTTCGCGCCGCGGATGCTGTTGTCGAGATACAGGATCGTCGCGATGCCGACGAGCACGGCCGGCACGGCTTCGATCATGAACATCCATTGCCAGCCGTGGAAGCCCGAGCCGCCGTGGAAGCGCTCCATGATCCAGCCCGACAGCGGGTTGCCGAAGATGCCCGACACCGGAATCGCGGACATGAACACCGCGATGATCTTCGCGCGGCGATGCGACGGGAACCAGTACGTGAGGTACAGGATCACGCCCGGATAGAAGCCGGCTTCCGCGAGGCCGAGCAGGAAGCGCAGCACGTAGAACTGCGTGGGCGTCTGCACGAACGCGAACAGCGCGGAAAGCAGGCCCCACGTGATCATGATCCGCGCGATCCAGATGCGTGCGCCGATGCGGTGCATCAGCAGGTTGCTTGGCAGTTCGAACAGAAAGTAGCCCAGAAAGAAAATCCCCGCGCCGAGACCGAATACGGTTTCGCTGAACGCGAGATCCTGCGACATCTGCAGCTTGGCGAAGCCGACGTTCACGCGGTCGAGATACGCGACCACGTAGCAGAGCATCAGGAACGGCACGATGCGCCAGAACACTTTCTTGTAGGTGCGGTCGAGTTCGCCCGATCGGGCGGCCGCGGCGGGCGAGCGGCTTGTGGCCGCGTCGAGAGCAGTCATCGTCGTCTCCAATGATGTTATGTGCCGGCGGCGCGTACGCCGCCGGTCGTGTGTGTGCTGACGGAAAGGCCCGCGCACACGGCGGGCAGGGAAAGCGGTGCGTCGATCCGTGCCGCGGCGCGCTACCAGCGCGCGCCGAAGCTCTGGCGCAGTTCGTCGAGCGCCGCGTCGGACAGCGGTTCCGGCTTCGGCTGCGTCATCAACCACAGCCGCGCCGTTTCCTCGAGTTCCTCGAGCGCATACGACGCGTGCGATACCGACGGTCCCCACATCACGGGGCCGAGGCGATCGAGCAGCACGCCGCGCACCCGGTCGGCCAGCGCCGCGACTTCGGCCGCGACGGCCGGGTCGCCGGGGCGGCGGTAACGGATCAGCGGAATGTGGCCGACCTTCATCACGTAGTACGGCGTGATCGGCGGCAGCACGTCGGTGTCGCGCCATACGCCGGCAAGCGTCAACGCGACGAGATGCGTCGAATGCGTGTGGACGACGCCATGCGCCGCCGCGTTGCGCGCGTAGATGCCGCGATGCAGCGCGAGCGTCTTCGACGGCTTGCCACCCGATACGGGCTCGCCATCCGCGCCGACCTTCGCGATGTCGTTCGGGTCGAGCCGGCCGAGGCACGCGTCGGTCGGCGTGATCAGCCAGCCGTCGTTCAGGCGCGCGCTGATGTTGCCGGCGCTGCCGACCGCATGGCCGCGCGCATACAGGCTCGCGCCCACCACGCAGATCTCTTCGCGCAGTTTTGCTTCGTCGCTCATCGTGCGGCTCCGTCCAGCGCGCGCAGCGCCTTGTCGAAAAATTCGGTGGTGCCGAAGTTGCCGGATTTCAACGCGAGGCCGAGCGGCTGTGCGTCGATGGTGGCCGTGGCCGGCACGCCCGGGTCGATCTGCGCGCCGATCTGCAGCGACTTCACGTCGAGCGCCTGCACGACCGCGCCGGACGTCTCGCCGCCCGCGACCACGAACTTGCGCACGCCGAGTTCGCGCAGCCCGCGGGCGATCGCCGCGAGCGTGCTTTCGACGAGATGGCCGGCCGCGTCGACGCCGAGCGCCTGCTGCACGGCCTTCACTTCGTCGGGCGCTGCCGTTGCGTAGATCAGCACGGGCTGCGGCAGGTGCGAGCGCGCGAAGGCGAGCGCCTGTTCGACGACGGGCTCGCCGCGCGAGGCCGCGAGCGGATCGATGCGGAAGCTCGGCCGCGTCGCGCGCCACGCGGCGACCTGCGCGTTGGTGGCTTTCGATGCGCTGCCGGCGAGCACGGCCGACAGCCCTTCGATGCGCGGCAGCGACGCCGCGTTGTCGCGCTCGGGTAACTGCGCCGCGCGGCGGAAATTCGCGGGCAAGCCGAGCGCGATGCCCGAGCCGCCGGTGACGAGCGGCAGGCCCGCGCACGCTTCGCCGAGTACGTAGAGGTCGCTGTCCGACAGCGCATCGGCGATCGCGAAGCGTGCGCCTTCCGCGCGCAACTGGTCGATCCGCGCCCGCACGGCGGCCGCGCCGAGCGCGATCGTGTCGTAGCGGATCAGGCCGACCGGCGATTTCGTTTGCCGTTGCAGCACGCGCACGAGGTTCGCGTCCTTCATCGGCGTGAGCGGGTGATGCTCCATCCCCGATTCGTTCAACAGCACGTCGCCGACGAACAGGTGGCCGCGGTAGATCGTGCGGCCGTTCTCCGGGAACGCCGGGCACGCGATCGTGAAGTCGCCGCCGGCCGCATCGAGCAGCGCGTCGGCCACCGGACCGATGTTGCCGGCGTCGGTCGAATCGAACGTCGAGCAGTACTTGAAGAGGAACTGGCGGCACCCTTGCGCGCGCAACCATTCATACGCGGCGAGCGATTGCGCGACGGCGTCGGCGGCGGGAATCGTGCGCGACTTCAGCGCGACGACGATCGCGTCGGCATCGACGATCGTGTCGGCCGCGCCGTCGGCGGGCACGCCGATCGTCTGCACGGTGCGCATGCCGCTCTTCACGAGCATGTTCGCGAGATCGGTCGCGCCGGTGAAATCGTCGGCGATGCAGCCGAGCAGGGGACGGGAAGCGGAGGCGGTCATGGCGGGCACGTCGTTCGAATCAGCGGGCGGGCGGCAGCGTGATGCCGGGGAAAGTCTTGATCACGGCGGAATCGTCCTCGCCGCCGTGGCCGGCGCTCGACGCGCTCATGAACATCTGGTGCGCGGTGGCCGACAGCGGCAGCGGGAATTTGCTGCGGCGCGCGGTGTCGAGCACGAGGCCGAGATCCTTCACGAAGATGTCGACGGCTGACAGCGGCGTGTAGTCGCCGTTCAGGATGTGCGGCACGCGGTTCTCGAACATCCACGAATTGCCCGCGCTGTGCGTGATCACGTCGTACAGCGCGTCGGCATCGACACCTTCGCGCAGGCCCAGCGCCATCGCTTCGGCGGCCGCCGCGATGTGCACGCCGGCCAGCAGCTGGTTGATGATCTTCACTTTCGAGCCGACGCCGTGCGCGTCGCCGAGGCGGTACACCTTGCCGGCGATCGCGGCGAGCACGTCCTCGCAGCCCGCATAGGCGGCGGCCGGGCCCGACGTCATCATCGTCATCTCGCCGGAGGCCGCGCGCGCGGCGCCGCCCGACACGGGCGCGTCGAGCATCTGCAGGCCCGCCGCTTCGATGCGCGCGCCGAGCGCGACCGCGAATTCGGGCGCGACGGTCGCGCTCGCGATCACGACGCCGCCCGGCTTCATCGCCGCGACCGCACCGTGTTCGCCGAACAGCACCGTTTCCGTTTGCGCGGCATTGACGACGAGCGTGACGACGACGTCGCACTGCCCGCCGAGTTCGGCCGGCGTCGCGCAGGCGATGCCGCCTTCGGCGGCGAACGCCTGCAGCACGGTGTCGCGCACGTCGCATGCGTGAACGTGCAGGCCGGCGCGCAGCAGCGACCGTGCGACGCCGAGGCCCATCGCGCCGAGGCCGATGACTCCAACATTTCTTGACATGGTCAACCTTGATCGATTCGGGAGAGGTTCCGGACAGAGGCGGCGGGTGCCGCCGGATTCAGCAGATGCCGGCTTCCGCGAGACGGCGCGCCGCGTTGTACATGTGCGTGCGTGCCGCGTTGCGGGCGGCCATCGGGTCGCGTGCGCGGATCGCGTCGGCGATCGCCGCGTGTTCGTCGCGCACCTGCCGCGAGAAATCCTCGCGCGTCGCTTCGTTGCTGCGCGTGACCTTCACGCCGGCTTCGAGGTACTGGTTCAGGAACTGCAGCGTCTTCAGGAAATACGGGTTGCCGGTGACGGCCGCGATCGTGCGGTGGAACGCGACGTCTTCCGCGACGCCGTCGCGCCCTTCGGCCACCGCTTCTTCGATCTTGCGCAGCGCGTCGTCGATGTCGGCCATGTCGTCGTCGGTGTGGTGCAGCGCGGCTTCGGCCGCGACTTCCGCCTCGATCGCGCGGCGCACGGCGAGCAGGTGCGGCAGCGAACTCGCCTCGACGGCTTCCGCGTAGTCGATCCGCAGCGGCCGGATCGCGCCGTGCTGGTTCACGAACACGCCGCTGCCCTGGCGCGGTTCGACCACGCCTTCGTTCTTCAGCCGCGAAATCGCCTCGCGGATCACGGTGCGGCTCACGCCGAATTCCTGCGCGAGCACGGCCTCGGTCGGCAGCTTGCCGGTGGCCGAGAAGCTGCCCGCTTCGATCTGTTTGAGCAGTTGCTGCGCGACGTGGTCGCTCATCGCACGGGCGGGAATTTTCTCGAACATGGTGCTCTGGTTTGTAAGGTGATGTGGTCATCATACAAATTAGAGCGGGCATCAGCATCCCGGGATAACCCTCGTTGAAGAAGATCAACGTCGGCTAAATTGACTGGAACCGGTTCCAAAAGAATCGAAGCCGACGCAAACGTGCGTCGTTCTGCAATCGATTAGGGAGGGCGCGGGCCGCCGGGCCCGTCAGTCGGCGATGTCCTCGACCGGGTCGGCCGACGCATCGGGCATCGCGGCCACGTCGACCACGTCGACCACGTCGCCGCCGCGCTCGCGATACGTCGCCGGCGGCACGCCGAACTGCTTGCGGAATTCGCGCCCGAGGTGCGACGCATCGGCGAATCCGCAGCTCGACGCGATATCGGCGACCGTGCGGTCCGAGCTCGTCAGCAGCCACGCGGCCGTGCGCAGCCGCACCTGTTTCGCGAAGGCCTGCGGGCTCTTGCCGGTCTCGGCCTTGAACAGCCGCTCGAGTTGCCGCGTCGACAGGTCGAGCTTGCACGCGAGTTCCTCGAGCGGCAGCGCACGCCCCACGTGCTGTTCCATCAGAAGAATCGCGCGCTTGACCTTCGGGTGCGTCGCCGGTTCGAGCCCCGGCGGATGCGGCTGCGGCGCATTGCCTTTCTGCATCTCGCCGACGAGCAGGATGCGCAGCGCCTTCTGCACGGTCGCGTGATCGAAATGGCGCAGCAGGATCGCGGCGGCGACGTCGATCGACGCGCGGCCGCCCGAGCACGTGATCCGGCGCCGGTCGATCACGAACAGCCGGTCGGCGATCAGCAGGTCGGGATCGGCGGACGGAAAGCGCTCGATGAAATCCCAGTAATGGAACCAGCTCACGCAGGTGCGGTAGCCGTCGAGCACGCCGGCGCGCATCAGCGTGAACACGCCGGTGCAGATGCCGACGACCGTCGCGCCGCCCGTCGCCGCGCGGCGGATGACCTCGAGCGTTTCAGGGCCGGCCTGCGGCCCCGAATGCAGCAGCCCGCCGACCACCACCACGTAGTCGAACGGCTCGGCCGCGTCGAACGTCTCCCACGGCGTGATCTGGATCCCGCAGCTCGCGCGCACCGGCGCGAGCGTCTCGCCGATCACGCTCCACGCGCAGCGCACGGGCTTGCTGTAGTCGCCGTCGTCGGCCGACAGCCGCAGCATGTCGACGAAGCCGGAGAAGGCCGTCAGCGTGAAGTTCGGCAGCAGCACGATGCCGAAGCGGATGCGCCGCGGCGCGGGTTCTGCGAGGGGGGAAGCGGGTACGTCGGGGGTCATCGCGGCCAATCTCGTCACGCCGGGCAGGCGGTCTCACTCGTTTCACACTGTTTGCGGGTTGCGGCTGCCGGAGGCGGCGCGGATGCAGCCAGCGTCGCCGATCGGCCGCGGCCGGACTTGTGGTTTTTCGTCGCGAACCATCGCCAAAACGCACTTTCGGGCCGGCCGGCACGGCGCTTGGCGGCGGTATCCCACGCCGATGCCGTTTTTGTTCTATCGGCCGATTTTACGCTTTGATGTACTGGGGCCCAACGACATTTCACGCATGCAACCCAAAGGAAGCCAGATGAACGTCAGCGCGTTCGACCTGTTCAAGATCGGCATCGGCCCGTCCAGTTCGCATACGGTCGGCCCGATGATCGCCGCGTGCCGCTTCGCGTCGCACGTCGAGGACGCGAACCTGCTCGGCTTCGTGCGCCGCGTGCGGGTCGAGCTGTACGGCTCGCTCGGCGCGACCGGCAAGGGCCACGGCACCGACAAGGCCGTGCTGCTCGGCCTCGAGGGCCACCTGCCGGACACGATCGATCCCGACCTGATCGAGCCGCGCCTCGCCGCGATCCGCGCGGAGAAGACGCTGTCGCTGCTCGGCAAGCAGACGGTGCGCTTCGACGAGAAGGAACACATCGGCTTCTATCGCAAGCTGATGAGCGGCACGAGCATCGTGCACCCGAACGGGATGCGCTTCCAGGCATTCGACGAACACGGCCAGTTGCTGGTCGAGAAAGAGTATTACTCGGTCGGCGGCGGCTTTGTCGTGAACCGCGACGGCGATCGTGTGAACGGCGTGCGTGCGGCGGTCGAGGTGCCGTATCCGTTCCGCACCGGCGACGATCTGATGCGCCAGTGCCGCGAGCACGGGTTGTCGATCGCCGAGCTGATGCTGCGCAACGAATGCGCGCTGCGCCCCGCCGACGAAGTGCGCGCCGGGCTGCTCGCGATCTGGCGCACGATGGCCGCCTGCGTCGAGCGCGGCTGCAAGGTCGAGGGCGACCTGCCGGGGCCGATGCGCGTGAAGCGCCGCGCGGCCGAGATGAACAGCAGCCTGCGCGCGCGTTCGGAAGAGTCGCTGCGCGACCCGCTGTCGATGCTCGACTGGGTCAACCTGTATGCGATGGCCGTGAACGAAGAGAACGCGGCCGGCGGCCGGGTCGTCACCGCGCCGACCAACGGCGCGGCCGGCGTGATCCCCGCGGTGCTGCACTACTACGTGAAGTTCGTGCCGGGCTCGAACGAAGCCGGCATCGTCGAATTCCTGCTGACGGCCGCGGCGATCGGGATCATCTACAAGGAAACCGCGTCGATCTCCGGCGCGGAAGTCGGCTGCCAGGGCGAAGTAGGCGTCGCGTGCTCGATGGCCGCCGCCGCGCTCGCCGCGGTGATGGGCGGCACGCCCGACCAGGTCGAGAACGCGGCCGAGATCGGCATGGAGCACAACCTCGGGATGACCTGCGATCCCGTTGGCGGCCTCGTGCAGATTCCGTGCATCGAGCGCAACGCGATGGGCGCGATCAAGGCGCTGAACGCGTCGCGCATGGCGCTCAAGGGCAATGGCCAGCACTACGTATCGCTCGATTCCGTGATCAAGACGATGCGCGAGACCGGCGCCGACATGAAGACGAAATACAAGGAAACGTCGCGCGGCGGCCTCGCCGTGAACGTCATCGAATGCTAACGAAGGATCCAAACATGAGCCGCTACTCGATATTCAGCCTGTTCCGCAACGGCCTCTCGTATCACGAGAACTGGGAAAAGCAGTGGAAGAGCCCGGAGCCGAAGAAGGAATACGACGTCGTGATCGTCGGCGGCGGCGGCCACGGCCTCGCGACCGCGTACTACCTCGCGAAGGAGCACGGGATCACGAACGTCGCGATCCTCGAGAAGGGCTGGATCGGCGGCGGCAACACCGCGCGCAACACGACGATCGTGCGCTCGAACTATCTGTGGGACGAATCGGCCGCGCTGTACGAGAAGGCGATGAAGCTGTGGGAAGGGCTGTCGCAGGATCTCAACTACAACGTGATGTTCAGCCAGCGCGGCGTGATGAACCTCGCGCACACGCTGCAGGACGTGCGCGACACCGAGCGGCGCGTGAACGCGAACCGGCTGAACGGCGTCGACGCCGAATTCCTGACGCCCGCGCAGATCAAGGAAATCGAGCCGACGATCAACCTGAACAGCCGCTACCCGGTGCTCGGCGCATCGATTCAGCGCCGTGCGGGCGTCGCGCGCCACGACGCGGTGGCCTGGGGCTTCGCGCGCGGTGCGGACCGCGCCGGCGTCGACATCATCCAGAACTGCCAGGTGACGGGCATTCGCCGCGAAGGCGGGGCGGTGGTCGGCGTCGATACGGTGAAGGGCTTCATCAAGGCGAAGAAGGTCGCGGTGGTCGCGGCCGGCAACACGACGACGCTCGCCGACATGGCCGGCGTGCGTTTGCCGATCGAAAGCCACCCGCTGCAGGCGCTGGTGTCCGAGCCGATCAAGCCGGTCGTCAACTCGGTGATCATGTCGAACGCGGTGCACGCGTACATCAGCCAGTCCGACAAGGGCGACCTCGTGATCGGCGCCGGTATCGACCAGTACACGGGCTTCGGCCAGCGCGGCAGCTTCCACATCATCGAAAGCACGCTGCAGGCGATCGTCGAGATGTTCCCGGTGTTCTCGCGCGTGCGGATGAACCGCCAGTGGGGCGGCATCGTCGACGTGTCGCCGGACGCGTGCCCGATCATCACCAAGACCGACGTGAAGGGCCTGTACTTCAACTGCGGCTGGGGCACCGGCGGCTTCAAGGCGACGCCCGGCTCGGGCTGGGTGTTCGCGCACACGATCGCCCGCGACGAACCGCATCCGCTGAACGCGCCGTTCGCACTCGACCGTTTCTACACGGGCCACCTGATCGACGAGCACGGCGCAGCCGCCGTCGCGCACTAACCGCACTGAAGGAGAAAGAAACATGTTGCTGATCGAATGTCCGTGGTGCGGGCCGCGCGCCGAATCCGAGTTCACGTGCGGCGGTGAAGCCGACATCGTGCGCCCGGTGGCGAACGAGACGATGACCGACCGCGAATGGGGCGAATACGTGTTCATGCGCGAGAACAAGCGCGGGCTGCACAAGGAGCAATGGCTGCATACGCAGGGTTGCCGCCGCTGGTTCAAGGTCACGCGCGACACGGTGACCTACGATATCAAAGGCTACGAAAAGTTCGGCGGGGCCGCCAACCAGGGCGCCGCTGCCGGCAACGCACACGAAGAGGGCACGAGCAAATGAGCCAGAAAGACCGCCTCGGCACCGGTGGCCGCATCAATCGCGCGATTCCGCTGACGTTCACGTTCAACGGCCGCACGTATCAGGGCTTCCAGGGCGATACGCTCGCGTCCGCGCTGCTCGCGAACGGCGTGCACTTCGTCGCGCGCAGCTTCAAGTACCACCGCCCGCGCGGGATCGTGACGGCCGACGTCGCGGAACCGAACGCCGTCGTACAGCTCGAGACCGGCCCGTACACGGTGCCGAACGCGCGCGCGACCGAGATCGAGCTGTATCAGGGCCTCGTCGCGACGAGCGTGAACGCCGAGCCGACGCTCGAGAACGACAAGTACGCGATCAACCAGAAGTTCTCGCGCTTCATGCCGGCCGGGTTCTACTACAAGACCTTCATGTGGCCGCGCAACATGTGGCCGAAGTACGAAGAGAAGATCCGCGAAGCGGCCGGCCTCGGCAAGGCGCCCGAGGTGCTCGACGCCGATCGCTACGACAAGTGCTACGCGCACTGCGACGTGCTCGTGGTCGGCGGTGGCCCGTCGGGCCTCGCCGCCGCGCATGCGGCCGCCACGGCCGGCGCGCGCGTGATCCTCGTCGACGACCAGCGCGAACTCGGCGGCAGCCTGCTGTCGTGCCGCGCGGAGATCGACGCGAAGCCCGCGCTGCAATGGGTCGAGAAGATCGAGGCCGAGCTGCGCAAGCTGCCCGACGTGACGATCCTGTCGCGCAGCACCGCGTTCGGCTATCAGGACCACAACCTCGTGACGGTCACGCAGCGCCTGACCGATCATCTGCCGGTATCGATGCGCAAGGGCACGCGCGAGCTGCTGTGGAAGGTCCGCGCGAAGCGCGTGATCCTCGCGACCGGCGCGCACGAGCGGCCGATCGTGTTCGGCAACAACGACCTGCCGGGCGTGATGCTGGCGGGCGCGGTGTCGACCTACGTGCATCGCTTCGGCGTGATGCCGGGCCGCAACGTGGTCGTGTTCACGAACAACGACCGCGCATACCAGACCGCGCTCGACCTGAAGGCGTGCGGCGCGAAGGTGACGGTCGTCGATTCGCGCGCGTCGTCGAACGGCGCGCTGCCGGCGGCGGCCAAGCGGCAGGGCGTGACGGTGATGAGCGGTGCGGTCGTCACGGCCGCTTCGGGCAAGTGGCGCGTATCGTCGGTCGACGTCGCGTCCTACTCGAACGGCCAGACCGGCGGCAAGCTGCAGACGCTGCCGTGCGACCTCGTCGCGATGTCGGGCGGCTTCAGCCCGGTGCTGCACCTGTTCGCGCAGTCGGGCGGCAAGGCGTGCTGGAACGACGAGAAGGCGTGTTTCCTGCCCGGCAAGCCCGTGCAGGCCGAAGCGAGCATCGGCGCGGCGGCCGGCGAATTCGGGCTCGCCCGTGCGCTGCGCCTCGCGGTCGATGCGGGCGTGGAAGCGGCGAAGGCGGCCGGCTTCACGGCCGCGCAGCGCCCGGCCGCGCCGCAGGTCGCCGAAGCCGTCGAAGGTGCATTGCAGCCGTTGTGGCTCGTCGGCAGCCGTGAAGCCGCGGCACGCGGGCCGAAGCAGTTCGTCGATTTCCAGAACGACGTCGCGGCGGCCGACATCCTGCTCGCCGCGCGCGAAGGCTTCGAGTCGGTCGAGCACGTGAAGCGCTATACGGCGATGGGCTTCGGCACCGATCAAGGCAAGCTCGGCAACATCAACGGGATGGCGATCCTCGCGGGCGCGCTCGGCAAGACGATCCCCGAAACGGGCACGACGACGTTCCGCCCGAACTACACGCCCGTGTCGTTCGGCACGTTCGCGGGCCGCGAGACGGGCGATTTCCTCGACCCGATCCGCAAGACGGCCGTGCACGAATGGCACGTCGAGCACGGCGCGATGTTCGAGGACGTCGGCAACTGGAAGCGGCCGTGGTATTTCCCGAAGAACGGCGAGGATCTCCATGCGGCGGTGAAGCGCGAGTGTCTCGCGGTGCGTAACAGCGTCGGCATTCTCGACGCGTCGACGCTCGGCAAGATCGACATCCAGGGCCCGGACGCGGTGAAGCTGCTGAACTGGATGTACACGAACCCGTGGAACAAGCTCGAAGTGGGCAAGTGCCGCTACGGGCTGATGCTCGACGAAAACGGGATGGTGTTCGACGACGGCGTGACCGTGCGCCTCGCCGACCAGCATTTCATGATGACGACCACCACCGGCGGCGCGGCGCGCGTGCTGACGTGGCTCGAACGCTGGCTGCAGACCGAATGGCCCGACATGAAGGTGCGGCTCGCGTCCGTCACCGATCACTGGGCGACGTTCGCGGTGGTCGGCCCGAAGAGCCGCAAGGTCGTGCAGAAGGTGTGCCAGGACATCGACTTCGGCAATGAAGCGTTCCCGTTCATGAGCTACCGCAACGGCACCGTCGCCGGCGCGAAGGCGCGCGTGATGCGGATCAGCTTCTCGGGCGAGCTGGCCTACGAAGTGAACGTGCCGGCGAATGCGGGCCGCGCGGTGTGGGAAGCGCTGATGGCGGCCGGCGCCGAGTTCGACATCACGCCGTACGGCACCGAGACGATGCACGTGCTGCGCGCGGAG
Organism: Burkholderia sp. AU16741; assembly: GCF_002223345.1. Lineage (NCBI taxonomy): Bacteria > Pseudomonadati > Pseudomonadota > Betaproteobacteria > Burkholderiales > Burkholderiaceae > Burkholderia > Burkholderia sp. AU16741. The sequence continues at coordinate 1,391,304 of NZ_NKEZ01000008.1, read as the reverse complement.
AAGGGCTACATCATCGTCGGCCAGGATACCGACGGCTCGATCACGCCGTTCGACCTCGGGATGGGCGGTGTCGTCGCGAAATCGAAGGACTTCCTTGGCAAGCGCTCGCTGTCGCGCTCCGATACGTCGAAGGAAGGCCGCAAGCAGTTCGTCGGCCTGCTGACCGAAGACGAACAGTTCGTGCTGCCGGAAGGCGCGCAGATCATCGCGAAGGACACGCAAGTGTCGGCAACCGATCCGACGCCGATGATCGGCCACGTGACGTCGAGCTATTACAGCCCGATCCTGAAGCGCTCGATCGCGCTCGCGGTGGTGAAGGGCGGCCTGAACAAGATGGGCGAGAGCGTCGTGATTCCGCTGGCCAACGGCCGCCGCATCACCGCGAAGATCTCGAGCCCGGTTTTCTACGATACCGAAGGGGTGCGTCAGCATGTGGAATGAAACGAGAAACCAGACGCAGGTGGCGGGCGCGGGCGGCGTGACGCTTGAATCGCCGTTCGTCGGTGCGGCCGACGTGCTGAAGCCGCACCAGGCGCGCGCTTCGAAGAAGTTCACGCTGCGCGAGCGGCCGTTCCTCGATCTCGTCAACGTGCGCGGCGAGTTGAGCGACCCGGCATTCGTCGCCGCGTTCGAGCGCGTGGTCGGCTGCCGGCCGCCCGCGGTGCCGAACACGGTGGCGCGCGGCGCCGAGTACGACGTGCTGTGGCTCGGCCCCGACGAATGGCTCGTGCGGTCGAACGGGCCGGTTCAGGCCGGCGTGCTCGAAGCGAAGCTGGCGGAAGCCGTGCAGGGCTTGTACGCGGCGGCCGTCGACGTCGGCAGCGGCTACACGGTCGTCGAGATCACCGGCGAACGCGTGCGCGACGTGATCGCGCGCGGCTGCCCGCTCGATCTGCATCCGCGCGTGTTCAAGCCGGGCCAGTGCGCGCAGTCGCACTACTTCAAGTCGCCGATCACGCTGATCCCGACCGGCGACGACACGTTCGAAATCGTCCTGCGCCGCAGCTTCGCCGACTATTTCGTGCGCATCATGCTCGACGCCGCGGCGCCGCTCGCATCATGAAGCCGTTCGACGAACCGTTCGTGGCGATCGACGCGCCGCGCCTGCGCGGGCGCGGCTGGAGCGTGTTCGTCGACGAACTGAAAGTGCCCGCGCGGATCGGCATTCATGCGCACGAGCATGAAGCGCCGCAGCCGATCGTGATCGATGCGCGGCTCGGGTATCGCTGCGAGCCGAGCGAGCAGGGCGAGTGGATCGACTATGACGGCTACTGCGCGCGCGTCGCGTCGTTCCTGTCGAACAAGCCGCATACGCGGTTGCTTGAAACGCTCGTTGCCGATCTCGCGGTGCTGTCGTTCCGCGAATGGCCGGCGCTGGAATCGCTGACGCTGTCGGTGCACAAGCCGAAGATCCGGCCGGGGACCAAGCGCGTGGGCGTGTCGCTCGACTGGACGCGCGGCGATTACCTGCGGTGGACGGGGGCTGCGGGGCAGCTTTGATCAAAGGGGGCTGGATCAAGGCACGAGGGAGGTGATCCGGCGATTCCATGGGGCGGCGGCGCGAATGCGCCGCCGCACTCGTTTACAGTTCCTGAAATATCAGAATAATGGGCCGCCGCCGGCCATTGAGTCGTTTGTTCCTGAAATGCCGGAACAATTCGATGCTGCATCGGCTCCGGTCGCTGGCGTGCGCGTTGCGTACGGGAGCGACGGGCGACACGGGACGGGCGGCAGTTCAGTTCGGCTGCGTCAACTGGGCTTCCCACTTCTTCAGGATGCGCACGCGTGCCTGACTGAAATCCACCCAACAACTCAGCCAGGCGTCGCTCGGTATCGTTTGCTGCGGATTGACGGTTTTCACGTAGTCGCACGTATCGCCGGCAAAGGCGGCCCAACTCGTCTGCGATTTCGCGAGCTGGGCGGCAGCGTCGGGATTGCGTTGTCGCAGTGTGCGCGCAAGCGACCGGTACGCGCTGTCGACTTGCTGCAGCTGCTGATCGAGCACGCAACGTCGCACGGCTTCCATCGTCGGCCCGGCCTGTTCGCAGTCGACGGCGGCGAACGCCGATACAGGGCCGGCCGACAGCGCGGCAATGGCGAACAGCCGGGCCGCGCAGCGACGGGCCGAAGCCATGCGAACGCGGGCGCCCATTGCTTACTTCGCGTTGCGGTTCGCGGCGGACGCGGAGCCGGACGGATCGCTGACCGGCACCATGTGCGCCTTCTCGTCGTTCCCGGTATTCGCGCTTTTCGCATCGTCGTCGGGTTCGAGCACGAACCGGAACGAATCGACCCGCTGCATCACTTTCGCCGCATACGCACTGGATCCGCCGCTGTAGCTTTTCAGCCCGGCCTGCACGTTGCCGCCGGCTGCTTTCACATAGCCTGACAGGATCCGCGAACCGACCTCGACGTTCGCATTCGGCTCGGTCAGGTCCTTCACGTCGCGCAGCATGCCGCGGTGCGCGGACGGCACGACCTGCATCAAACCGGTCGCGCCATGCTGGCCGCGCGCCTTTTCCTGGAAGCGCGATTCGATCGAAATAATCGCGTAAACGAGTGCCGGCGGCAGCGAATATTTCGTCGCGGTGACGCTCACGATATCGGCGAGCTTCGCGGCCTTTTCTCTTGCGACGCCGAATTTCTTGGTCAGGTAGGACGTGATGCGGCGGTTTGCTTCGTTAGGCTGATCGTTGGCGTTCGCGAGCGGTGCGGACGCGACAGTCGGCGTCGATGCCAGTGCGTCGGGCGCGGAGGCATGCAATGCGGGCGCCTGCTGCGCCGCGGCCTGTTGCGCAATGCCGAGCGAAAGCACGATCAGCCAGAAGAACCGTCGTCGCATGGTCGAGTGCGGGGAAATGGGAGGCGCATAGTATATCGGCCAATCGCGGCGAGTGGTCGAGCACCGGCTCGAATGAAAGCGACGTGTAGGCTTGTCACGTTCGCGATGATCGACGCGCCGATCGTTGCGCGGACACGCATCGGAGTCCGCATGAACGCTAGTTGATGATCTCGCCAATGCCGGTTTCGATCCGGATTCTGAGCTCCTGGATGAATGCCGGATCGTAGGGTTCCCAGCTATCGAGTTCGCCGACGATCTTCAAAGGCGAGGTGCTCCGATACGATCGCGTCGGATTGCCGGGGAATTTCTTGTCCGTGACGTTCGGGTCGTTTTCGAATTCGCCGGTGGGCTCGACGATGTAGACGCGCGGCCGGCCTTCGCCTCTGGCCATTTCAGCAGCCAGGCCGGCGCCTTTGGGCAGCGCCGTGAAATAAATGTGATTCATCACGACGTCATGCCGATAATTCGATCTGAAGCCTGCCGTCAGCAAGTCGCCGATCCGCAAATCCGCTTTCGTGCCATGAAAAAACGGGCCGGTGTCCAAGGCAGCCATGGTTTCTCCTTCGAAGAATTTCGCACCGGCTGCTACGCGCGCCGCGCGCTCGCTACCCGCGCCATCGCGCCGATCGCATCGCTGACGAGCACCGCGAGCAAGCCGACGATCACGCCGCCTTGCAGCACGAACGCCGTGTTCGACGTCTGCAGGCCCGCGATGATCACGTCGCCGAGCCCGCGCGCGGCGACCGTCGAGCCGATCGTCGCGGTGCCGAGATTGATCACGACCGCGAGGCGGATGCCGTTGACGATCACCGGGAACGCGAGCGGCAGCTCGACGGATACCAGTTGCTGCCAGCCGCTCATCCCCATCCCGCGCGCGGCGTCGACGACGTCGCGCGGCACGTCCTCGATCCCCGCGATCGTGCTTTCGAAAACCGGCAGGAGCCCGTACAGCACGAGCGCGATCAGCACGGGTTTCAGTCCGAAGCCGACGGCCGGCACGGCAAGCGCGAGCACGGCGACCGGCGGGAAGGTCTGGCCGATGTCGACGACGCTGCGCGCGACCGGCAGGAAATCCGCGCCGAACGGCCGCGTGACCGCGATGCCGGCCGCGACCGCGATGATCGTGCCGATCAGGCTCGACAGCGCGACCGTGCCGAGATGGGCGAGCGTGAGATCGAGCAGGCTCGCCCGATCGTAGATCACCGGTGCGCCGTTGTCCGCGAACGGTGCGAACAGGCCCTGCAGCCACGCGGGGCGCAACAGCAGCACGAGCAGCAGCGCGAGCGCGGCCGCGCGGGCGACGTACGCGGGAAACGAAGATCGCTTGGGCCGCATGCTGCCGTGCGTCGTCATGCGGGCTGCCTCGCGTGCGAGCGGATCGCGTCGAGCGTGATGCGGCGGGGGCTATGTGCGTGGCGGTTGCCGTCGGCCGTATCGTCGACGGGCAGCGCATCGACGCCGCGCCACAACAATTCGGACACCGCATCGCGCAGCGTGCGCGTCGCCGCGATCGGTTCGCCGTCGGCGTGGCCGGCTTCGGCCACGGCGTCGATCGGCGTGAGCGCGAGCAGGCGCAGCGGCCGGTCGACGCCCGCGACGAGCTGTTCGACCACACCGGCTGCCGGCTTGCCGAGAATCTCGGCCGGCGACGCGACCTGCAGCAGCCGGCCTCCGTCCATCACCGCGATCGTGTCGCCGAGCTTCAGCGCTTCCTCGATATCGTGCGTGACGATCACGACCGTGATGCCGAGGCGGCGCTGCAGCGCGAACAGGTCGTCCTGCGCCTTGTTGCGGATGATCGGGTCGAGCGCGCCGAACGGTTCGTCCATCAGCAGCATCGCGGGCTCGGCCGCAAGGGCGCGCGCCACGCCGACGCGCTGCTGCTGGCCGCCCGACAGTTCGTGCGGCAGCTTGCCCGCGAATTCGGCCGGCGCGAGATGGAACAGGTCGAGCAGTTCGTTCACGCGCGCGTCGATGCGTTCGGCCGGCCAGCCGAGCAGGCGCGGCACGGTCGCGATGTTGCGCGCGACGCTCCAGTGCGGAAACAGTCCATGCCCCTGGATCGCGTAGCCGATGCCGCGCCGCAACTGCTCGGGTGCAACGGTCGCCGTATCGACGCCGTCGATGCGGATCGTGCCGCTGGTCGGCGCGATCAGCCGGTTGATCATGCGCAGGAGCGTCGACTTGCCGCTGCCCGAGGCGCCGACGAGCGCGGTGATCGTGCCGCGTTGCATCGTCAGCGATACGTCGTCGACGGCGACCGCGTCGCCGAAGCGTTTGCCGACTCGTTCGATCTCGATCATCCTGCACGTCCCTTCGCGAGCGACGTCGCGGCTTCGAACACGACGGCGGCCGCCAGTGCGAGCGCGATCGTCGGGATCGCGCCGAGCAGCACGAGATCGGCGGCCGATTGCCCGATCCCCTGGAAGATGAAGGTGCCGAATCCGCCGCCGCCGATCAGCGCGGCCACCGCGGTCAGCCCGATGTTCTGGACGAGCACGATGCGCACGCCGCTCAGGATCACCGGCAGCGCGAGCACGAGATCGACGCGCAGCAGCCGCTGCGCACGCGTCATGCCCATCGCGCGCGCGGCTTCGGTCACGTGCGGCGGCACCTGTTCGAGCCCGACCACGACGCTCGAGGCGATCGGCAGCAGCGAGTAGAGGAACAGCGCGAGCACGGCCGGCGCGACGCCGATCCCGCGGATGCCGAGCGCGGCCGCGAGCGGCACGTGCGCGGCGAGCAGGCCGAGCGGCGCCATCATCAGCCCGTACATCGCGATGCTGGGGATCGTCTGCACGATATTGAGCACGGGCATCGCGACGGTGCGCACCGTCGCGATGCGCGCGCAGGCGATGCCGAGCGGCACGCCCGCGACGAGCGCGGCGGCCACCGAGCCGCCCGCGAGCGATACGTGACGGATCGCTTCGCGCCAGAAATCGTCGCTGCGCACCGCGTATTCGCGCATCACGGAGAGACCGTCCCACCAGCCGCTCGCGAGCGGCACCGAAACCGCCGCTATCGCGACGGCGAGCGCGGCGAGGCGCCGCCACGGGCCGAACGCGAGGCGCGCGAGCGCGTCGGCGATCAGCACGGCCCACGCGAACAGCAGCAGCCAGACGCCGGCGTCGGGCGACACGCGGGCCAGCATGTCGTCGGGCGCGACGACGTGCGTTGCCGCCGCGCCGACCGCATACGCGAGCGTCGCGAGCCCCGCGCAGCCGGCCGCGAGCCGCCACACGGGACGGCTCGCCGTCATCGCCCACAGCGCGCCGACGGTCCACAGCGCGGCGAGCGCGGCGCCCTGCATGGCGGGCAGCGCGGCGAACACCGACAGTCCGGTGCCGGCCGCGATCCGGTTCGGCCGCAGGACCGCGAACGACAGGCCGAACACCGCGACGATCGTCAGCATGCCGATCAGGATGCCGACCTTGTCGAGCGTGACGCGCCGCGCGGACGCCGCCGCGCGCGCCGTCATTTCACGAAGCCCTTCGCTTTCAGGTAGCTTTTCGCGACGCCGGCCGCCGGCTCGCCGTTGAGCTGGATGCGGGCGTTCAGCGATTGCAGCGTTTTCAGGCCGAGGCTCGCGAATACGGGCTTCAGCAAGTCGGCGATCTGCGGATGCGCTTTCAGCGCGGCTTCGCGGATCACCGGCGCCGGCGCGTAGACGGGCTGCACGTGCTTGTCGTCGTCGAGCACCGCGAGGCCGCTCGATGCGATGCCGCCGTCGGTGCCGTAGACCATCGCGGCGTTCACGCCGTCGGTCTGGTTCGCGGCGGCCTTGATCGTCGCGGCCGTGTCGCCGCCGGACAGCACGACGAGCTGCTCGGGCTTCAGCTTGAAGCCGTACGCCTTCTCGAACGACGGCAGCGCGGACGCGCTGTTCACGAATTCGGCCGAGGCCGCGAGCTTCACCTTGCCGCCGCCGGCTACCCACTTGCCGAAGTCGGAGAAGGTCTTCAGATGCTGCGACTGCGCGACGGGCGCGATCAGCGCGACGCCCCACGTGTTGTTCGCGGGCGCCGGTGCGAGCCATACGAGATGGTTCGCCGCGTAGTCGAGTTTCTTCGCGGTGTCGTAGCCTTGGCTCGCGTTCTTCCACACCGGATCGTCGGCCTTGTTGAAGAAGAACGCGGCGTTGCCCGTGTATTCGGGGTAGATGTCGATCTCGCCGCTCGTGAGCGCCTTGCGCACGATCGGCGTCGTGCCGAGCGCGATCTTCTCGGTGACGGGAATGCCGTGGGCCTTCAGCACCTGTGAAATGAGGTTGCCGAGCAGGTTGCCTTCGGTGTCGATCTTCGACGACACCACGACGGGCGTGTCGGCGTGCGCGCCGGGCGCGACGATCGCGGCGGCGAACGCGAGGCCCAGGATCCGGGCGGGCAGGGCGAGCTTCATCGGGGCCAATCTCCAGGACGGGGGCGTACGCCGAAAGTTACTTGACTGAGCGGGCTTTGGCAAACCGCGTGCGGCGGCGTGTCCACAGCCGATGTGGGGATAACCCGCAACCGTCGCACGGGCTTGTTACACTGAAATTCACCCCGCCTGCGGACACTTGCTGACATGAAGCCCGAGCTGCTGGTCCTCATCGCACTGCGCGGCGACGCGCATCGCGAGATCGCCGCGTCGTTCGACGTGCGTTACGCCCCGACTTCCGATGCGCGCGAACGCGCGGTCGCCGAGCACGGCGGCACGATCCGCGCGGTGCTGACCAACGGCAGCACGGGGCTGACCGCCGCCGAGATCGACCGGCTGCCGCAGCTGACCTTCGTCAGCGCGCTCGGCGCGGGCTACGAGCACATCGATGTGGCCCACGCGAAGGCGCGCGGCATCACCGTGGTCACGGGGGCCGGCACCAATGACGATTGCGTCGCCGATCACGCGTTCGCGCTGCTGCTCGCGGCGGTGCGCAACGTCGTGCAGCTCGATGCGAAGACCCGGGCGGGCGTGTGGCGCGACGGGTTGTCGATGCCGCCGAACGTGTCGGGCAAGAAGCTCGGCATCGTCGGACTCGGCAAGATCGGCGAGAAGTGCGCGCGTCGCGCAGCCGGCTTCGACATCGAGATCGGTTATCACAACCGGTCGGAGAAGCCCGTGCCGTACCGCTATTTCGACCGGATCGACGCGCTCGCGCAGTGGGCCGATTTCCTGATCGTCGCGACGCCGGGCGGCGCGGGCACGCGGCATCTGATCGATCGCACCGTGCTCGACGCGCTCGGCCCCGACGGTTTTCTCGTCAACGTGTCGCGCGGCAGCGTTGTCGATACCGCTGCTTTGGCAGACGCGCTGCGCGAGCGGCGCATCGCGGGCGCTGGGCTCGACGTGTACGAAGGCGAGCCGGAGCCGCCGCGTGCGCTGACCGATCTCGACAGCGTCGTGCTGACGCCGCACATGGGCGGCTGGTCGCCCGAGGCGCTCGATCGTTCGGTGCGGCAGTTTCTCGAGAACGCGGCGCGGCACTTCGCGGGGCAGCCGGTGTTGACGCCGGTGTGAGCGCCGGGTGGCGGCGTCGAATCAGTCCGCCTGCTTGCAGAATGCTTGACAGAAATCCTGCGGGTTCGCCGGCTTGTCGGCATCGGGATCAATTCAGCCGAACGGGTGGTGTTCGCCGCTCGGCACGATTTCGCGACGATCGACCTGATACTCCTTCATCTAGCGATCCCCCGCCCGCATCGACGGGCATGCAGGCGGGGGACGCGGCGCCGTTACGCCGGCAGCCGGCGCACGGTTACGCGCCGGTCGACGGCGAAGCCAGCGGCACCGTCACCGACGTGCCGGCCGGATCGAGCGTCAGCCCGGTGCCCGGCGTCGGCCGCAGCGTCGCCTCGTAATCGCTGGAGAGGACGACGAGCCCCAGCCGGTGGCCGGCTTCCAGCTTGTAGTCGCGCGGCATGAACGTCAGCTTCAGGTCGTACGGCATGCCGGGCAGCACCGGTTGCGACACCCACTCGGAGAGCCGGTTGCGCGGGTCGGTCCACGCGCGCGTGACGATCGTCGCCGTGCCGTCCGGCGCACGGTCGACCAGCAGCGCCGTCACGTTCGCGACGCCCGTGAACGTCAGCCTGACGCGCGCGGTCGCGGTGCCGGACAGGCGTGCCGCGGCCGTCAGCGGGGCGGTCTCGAAGCGGCTGCGGTTTTCGCCGGTCGGCGTGTTCGCCAGCGTGAGCGCGGGAATGCGCGCGTCGTCGGTGAAGCGCGCGAGCGGGCCGCCGCTCGGCAGCCGCAGCAGCGTGCCGGTGCTCGCGCCGTCGCCGCCCGCGAAGTACGTGACCGGCGTCGCGTGGCGCGCGGCCCAATCGGCTTCCTTCAGCAGCGTGCCGTCCGCCTGCGCGATCACCGCGCGCGAATCCTGTTCGACGCCGTTGTCATAGCCGATCAGGTAGCGCGTGAACCACCGGTTCACCTCCGCCGTCCATGCGTCGGCCATCGCCGGCACGCGGGTCGGATCGGTGTGCTTCAGGCGATGCAGCCACAGCTGGGTCGGCACGCCCTGGCGTCGCATCGCCAGATACCACGACGTCGACTGGTCGACACGCACGTTGTCGTCGGTGAGCCCTTGCGCGACGAGCGCCGGCGCGACCGCGAACGCGGTCGGAATGTCGCGCGCGGCCCAGAACGGCGAATAGTCGCCGGTCTTGCGGTCTTCCTGCTGCAGCGCTTCGTCGATCAGATGCGTGCAGCGCTCCGGATGCGCGTTCGTCAGCAGCGCCTTGATGTACACGTCGACATCCTCGCCCTGATAGCCTTCCGGCGCGCGCACGAGGCCGCCCGAGCGGTAGTAGCCGTACATGTTCGACAGCCCGGCGATCGGCACGATCGCGTCGAGCCCGCGCGTGCGCAGGCTCGCGACCATCTTCGGCAGCGTGCCGTCGTACGACACGCCGTACATGCCGACGTGGCCGGTCGACCAGTTCGCGACGACCGTCTTGCCGTTCGCGTCCTTCGCGGTCGCGTCGCGGCCGAGCCAGCGTATCACCGACGCCATCGCGACCGATTCGTCGCGCGTCAGGATCGTCGGGCAGCCGTCCGAGCCGGCGGTGCCGAGCGAATCCGCATAGACGATCGTGAAGCCGCGCGGCACGAAGTAGCTTTCGATCCACGAGCGGCCGGCGGCCGCCGCCTCGACCTGCTGCAGCATCCGCGATTGCGGCGCGGCGGCGAGGATGCGCGGGGAGGCCGATGCCGGGGCGCCGGCGGCCGCGGCCGGATGCGGCGTGCCGTCGAGTTCGACGTCGACGTCGTGGTTGGGGCTGTCGGCGAGCCCCGCGTAATACGGGCTCGCGAGCACGATGACGGGCGTGCGCGCGCCGTTCGCGGTTTCGGACGGCCGCACGATCCGCACGTGGATGCGGTCGCGCGTGCCGTCGCCGTCGGAATCGACCGGCGTGTCGACCCAAGCGTTTTCCTCGATCGTGCCGCCCGACAGCGACGGCTGCACCTGGCCGTTGCTGATCACCGGCTTGTAGCGTCCGCCGCTTGCCGGATTCGCGTAAGGCACGCCGGACGGCGAAAAGCGCGACGCGAGCGATTGCGTGCCGGATGTATCGGCCGCGGCGGCGGCTCCCTCCTGTTGGGCCTGCGCGAGCGCCGACGCGCCCGCCACGCTGCCGCCGTCGTCGTCGCCGCCGCACGCGGCGAGCGTCGCGGCCGCCACGAGCGCGGGCAGCCATGCGCGCCGCACTCCGGTTCGATGAATGTTCATTGAATCGACCTCGTCTCTTGTGATTGTCTGGAACCGGCCGGCTCGCGATACGCCCCCTGCTGCCTGGCCGGGTGCTGCGTCGGATGAAGCGGAACTGCACCATCAAAAACGGCGGGCGAGACGGATGAGGATCTCGCCCGGTGCCGGCGCGCGTCAGGCGGCGCGCATCCGGCCGGCGTCGAGGCGAGCGCCTCGCCCCGAACGGGAATCGTCAGTGCGGCGGTTCGCTGCGAAAGCAGGAGTGCGAATCAAATGCGGGCATGCCCGGGCTTCCTTCAGGTTTCGGATGAAACGGAACGGCACGATGCGATGAGGCGGGAATGTTGCGAACGACGGTGCTGCAACGGCAGGAAAGCGCGACGCGAGTCGGCACGCTGGCCGGATTGCTTTCCGGAAGCTTGCGCAAAAGTTATCTCAGTGAAATGTTCGTGTCAAACTTTTTTAGCTTGAATCAAACAAAGTTTCGATATGGGTGCGCATGTGCGCTCAACTTCCCGGCAATCCGTCCGTAAACAGGAAAAAACAGGCTCACAACGAGAGAGAACGAGGGCAATGACGATACCGGTTACGGCGACGGGCGGCCTTACGCTCGCGCAAATGGCGCAGGCGGCGCTCGACGGGCGCCAGACGACGGATACGACGGCGGCCGGCGCGCAACCAGACACGCCAATCAGTGTCCGGGCGATCGATCCGGAGGCGATGCAGGCGGCGATGACGAAACAGTTGTCGATGGTGGGCGATTTGACGATGAAGCTGCGCGGCGTGACCGATGCGCTCGCGACGAGCCTTCAGGACATCGTCGCGAAACGTCCGGATCTGGCCGATGCGCAGTTCGACTTCATGACCGACGACGGCGGGATCAAGGTCGTGTCGAAGACGATGACGGAGAGCGACCGCGCATGGATCGAGTCGACGCTGAATTCGAACGCCGGCCTCGTGCGCGCGACGCACGATTTTCACGAGCAGGCCGTCGACCTGGCCGCGCAAGGCGCGGCCGTGCGCGGCGACACGTTCACGGACAGCGATCGCGCGGCGGCGAGCCAGAGCGCCGACGCGCGCTTTCACTTCATGAGCCTGCTCAACCGGTCGGTCGCGGACAACCCGCCGCCCGTGCCGCCCGGCGGGCACTTCACCACGCAGGACGGCACGACGCTGACGATCGACGCGTCGGCCGGCACGGCGCGCGGCACGCTGGCGCTGCTGAACACCGCGCGCCAGCTGTCGTCGGGCGCGGCGATTTTCGTCGACGCATCCGGCAACAAGTCCTACGGCATGCGCACGGAGCTGGTCAACGTCGGCTTCGACGTGCTCGCCGGCTACGCGCCGGACGGCGGCAACAGCGTCGGCTTCCACGAGATCGCGTAACGCCGCGCCGGTCGGGTTGCTCGCGCCTACTCGTCGCGCAGCGCCTCGGCCGGCCGCACCCGCGCGGCGCGCCAGCTCGGGTACAGCGTCGCGACGCACGACATCAGGAACGCGGCCGACGCGATCTCGATCACGTCGGTTGCGGACAGCTTCGACGGTAAAGCGCTGAGGAAATACACGGACGGCGTCAGGAAGCGGATGCCGAGCAATTGCTCGATTGCCGGCAGCACCACCGGGATGCTCACCGCGATCGCGCAGCCGAGCGCGACGCCCGCCAGCGTGCCGGCGAGGCCGATCGTCATCCCCTGGATCGCGAAGATCTTCATGATCGAGCGGGGCGGTGCGCCGAGCGTGCGCAGGATCGCGATGTCGCCCTGCTTCTGCGTGACCGTCATTACGAGCGACGACACGAGATTGAACGCGGCGACCGCGACGATCAGCATCAGGATCAGCGACAGCATCCGTTTCTGCAGCCGCTCGGCTTCGAACCACGTGCGGTTCTGCCGCGTCCAGTCGCGGATATACAGGTTGCCCGACAGCGTGCGCGACAGCGCGAGCGCGATCTCCGGCGCGCGCTGCAGATCGTCGATGCGCAGCCGGATGCCGGTCGGCGCGCTCACGTTGGCCAGTTGCTGCGCGTCGCGGATGTGGATGTAGGCGAGCGCGCTGTCGTACTGGTAGTGGCCCGACTCGAACGTGCCGACCACGTTGAACTAGCGGAACCGCGGCAGCGCGTCGCCCGGGCGCGCGGTATTGCCGGGCGCGAAGAACGTGATGCGGTCGCCGATCTTCACGTGCAGCGCGTCGGCGAGCGCGGCGCCGAGCACGATGCCCATCTCGCCCGGCACGAGCGCGTCGAGGCGTCCGGTCTTCAGCTTGCGCGCGATCTCGGACACGCGCGGCTCGAGCACCGGATCGATGCCGCGCAGCGCGACGCCCGTCACGTTGCCCGCGTTCGTCAGCAGCGCCTGCGCGTCGACATAGGGTGCGACGGCACGCACAGCAGCATTCTGTAACGATTCGTGCGCGGTCAGCCGCCAGTCGGGCATTGCGCCCGACGGCGAGAAGATTTCCACGTGCGCGAGCACCGACAGCATCCGGTCGCGCACCTCCGTGCGAAAGCCGTTCATCACCGACAGCACGACGATCAGCGCGGCCACGCCGAGCGCGATGCCGGCCATCGCGGCGCCGGCGATGAACGACACGAAGCCGTCGCCCACCGAGCGCCGGCCGCCGCGCGCGTAGCGCAGCCCGATCTGCCATTCGAACGGGAGTTTCAAGCGGTTTCCTTTCATTTCGATTCGATCCTGCCGAGCCGCGCATTCTAGCGAACGCCGCGCGGCCATGCGCAGAGATCGGGCGGCGGGCCTGGAACCGTGGAAATCCATCCGACCGGCCGGTCGGCTGGCGTTGCGCGGCGACACGCCGATATTTCCATCGTTTCGGGTCTGATCGATAATGGCGCCCAGCATCCGGTCGAACATACCAAATCATCACGGCGCAACCGGGCCGCGCCGTCACAGACCCATAACGATTCGGGGAAGGTTGCCGCTTGGGCAGCATGTCCTTGACAAGGAAATAACAAAATGGATTTGCTGCGTTTCCTGCTGCTCCTGCCGATTCGCGCGGCGGGCTTCGTGTGGTGGCTGCTCGGCTGCGCGCTGCGGCCGCTGGTCGGCGACGTGTCGTGGACGGCGCCCGCGTGGATGGGCGCCACCGCCGCGGCCGTGCGCCGCCGCCCGTGGCATGCCGGCGGCCTCGTGCTGCTCGCGGCCGCGCTCGGTTACGGCGGCTACTGGTTCAAGCATCGCCCGAAGCCGCCCGAGCCCGAAACCGTCACCTTCACCGTGAAGGCGCCGGCGATCACGACCTACGAGGTCGACGACACCGACAAGCCGAAGATCACCGTGCATCCGCTCGAAGTGGCGTTCTCTCGATCGGCCGCGCCGATCGAACAGGTCGGCAAGCCGGCCGGCGACGGCATCGAGATGACGCCCGCGCTGAAGGGCGCGTGGGAGTGGGCCGACGACAAGACGCTGCGCTTCACGCCGGCGGCCGACTGGCCGGTCGGCGCGCACGTCGAGGTGCGCTTTGCCGTGCATCGCGTGTTCGCGCCGCAGGTGACGATGCGCGACGACCGTTTCGCGTTCGACGTGCCGGCGTTCGCCGCGGCGTTCGGCGACAACCAGTTCTACCAGAACCCCGACAATCCGGCGGAGAAGCAGGCGCTGCTGCAGTTGCGCTTCAACTACCCGGTCGATCCGGCCGAGTTCGAGAAGCGCATCGGCCTGGTGCTGGTCGGCCGCGACGGCAAGACCGTGTCGCCGCTGCGCTATACGGTCAACTACGACAAGATGAAGACGAGCGCGTGGGTCTACTCGCAGCCGCTCGAGATTCCGCGCGATCCGCTGACGGTGCGGCTCGACGTCGACAAGGGCGTGAAGAGCGCGCGCGGCGGCAACGGCACGCCGGACGTGCTGCATGCGTCGGTCGGCGTGCCGGGGCTGTACAGCCTGTCGATCGGCAATATCGCGCCGACCCTGGTCGACAACGAGCGCTACGAGCCGGAGCAGGTGCTCGTCGCCGAAGCGTCCGACGGCGTGCGCAGCGCCGAGCTGGCCGCGCGCGCGAAGGCGTGGGTGTTGCCGAAGCGCAAGCCGGGCGTCGATCAGTCGGACGACGATCCGCCGTACGAATGGAACCTGGCCGACGTCAGCGACGCGGTGTTGAAGCAGTCGAAGCCGCTGCCGCTCGAAGCGGTGCCCACCGAGAACGACTACGCGACGCTGCAAAGCTTCAAGTATCACGCGACGCCGGGCGATCGTATCGTCGTGCGAATCGAGGGCAACCTGAAATCGGCGGGCGGCTACCTGCTCGCCGAGGCGGCGACGACCGCGTTTACGGTGCCCGACTATCCGAAGCTGCTGCGCTTCATGGCCGACGGCTCGCTGCTGTCGATGAGCGGCAGCAAGCGGCTGTCGGTCGTGTCGCGCAACCTGCCGGGCATGAAGGTCGAGATCGGCCGCGTGCTGCCCGACCAGATCCAGCATCTCGTGAGCTTCAACAACGGCACGTACGCGCGGCCCGAACTGTCGTATTCGTTCAGCGAGGATCACATCGTCGAGCGCTTCGTGCAGACTCGCGCGTTTCCGGCCGGCGACCCCGGCAAGGCGCATTACGAAGGCGTCGATCTCGGTCAGTACCTGAAAGGCGACAAGCGCGGCGTGTTCCTGCTGCACCTGTCGAAGTATGATCCGGCGGCCGAGAAGAAGGCCGACGACGCGAAAGATGGCGATGCATCGTCCGGCGACGGCAGCCAGGATTCGTCCGACAACGCCGATTCGGGCGATAGCAGCGGCAACGGCGACGACGGCGACAACGCGCTCGGCGACACGCGCCTGATCGTCGTGACCGATCTCGGGATGCTGGTCAAGAAGGCGCTGGACGGCAGCCAGGACGTGTTCATCCAGTCGATCCGCACGGGCAAGCCGGCTGCGGGCGCAACGGTATCGGTGCTCGCGGTGAACGGGCAGGCGCTGTTCACGCAGACCACCGGCGCCGACGGCGTGGTGCATTTCCCCGCGTTCAAGGGGCTCGACCGCGAGAAGCGGCCGCAACTGTACGTCGTGAAGAAGGACACCGATCTGTCGTTCCTGCCGGTGGCCGGCCGCGACCGGCAGCTCGACTTCTCGCGCTTCGACGTGGACGGCGAACGGAACGCGACGGGCCAGGGGCAACTGTCCGCGTACCTGTTCTCGGATCGCGGCCTGTACCGGCCCGGCGATCCGTTCCACATCGGCCTGATCGTGCGCGCGGCCAATTGGGCGCGCAGCCCGGCCGGCGTGCCGCTGCAGGCGGAGATCGTCGACCCGCGCGGGATGACCGTCGAGCGCAAGCCGGTGACGGTCGACGCGACCGGTTTCACCGAGCTCGGCTACACGACCGCCGAAACGGCGCCCACCGGTACGTGGACGGTCAACCTTTACATCGTCAAGGACGGCCAGCCGGGCGCCGAGCCGATCGGCAGCACGACGGTGCAGGTGAAGGAGTTCCTGCCCGACCGGATGAAGGTCGACGCGAAGCTGTCGCAGCAGGTCGTCGAAGGGTGGGTGAAGCCGAAGGGGTTGAAGGGCATCGTCGATGCGCAGAACCTGTTCGGCACGCCGGCCGAGAAGCGCCGCGTCGCGGCCACGCTGACGCTGCGCCCCGTGTGGCCGTCGTTCCGCAGCTGGCAGGGTTATCACTTCTTCGACGCACGCCGCGCGAAGGAGGGCTATACGACCACGTTGCAGGACGGCACGACCGACGACAAGGGCCATGCCGAATTCGATCTCGATCTCGACAAATACGCGGACGCGACCTACCAGCTCTACTTCCAGGCGAAGGCGTATGAAGCGGAAGGCGGCCGCAACGTCGCCGCGAACGCGCAGACGCTCGTGTCGAACAACGACTGGCTCGTCGGCTACAAGTCGGTCGACGATCTCGGCTACGTGAAGCGCGGCAGCCCGCGCACGGTGCGGCTCGTCGCGATCGATCCGGGCGCGAAGGCGATCGACGTGAAGGACCTGCGCGCGCAACTCGTCGAGCAGCGTTACGTGTCGGTGCTGACCAAACAGGATTCCGGCGCGTACAAATACGATTCGCGGCTGAAGGAAGTGCCGGTCGACGAGAAGCCGCTGTCGATTCCGGCAGCCGGGCTCGACTACGCGCTGCGCACCGACAAGCCGGGCAGCTACGCGCTCGTGATCCGCAATGCGGCCGGCGCCGCGGTGAACCGGATCGAGTATTCGGTCACCGGCGACGCGAACGTCACGCGTTCGCTCGACCGCAACGCGGAGCTTCAAGTAAGCCTCTCAAAGCACGACTTCAAGCCGGGCGAGCAGGTGGAAATCGCGATCCGCGCACCTTACGCGGGCAGCGGCCTGATCACGATCGAGCGCGACAAGGTGTATGCGCACGCGTGGTTCCATGCGGATACGACGAGCTCGATCCAGCACATCACGGTGCCGGCCGGCTTCGAAGGTAACGGCTACATCAACGTGCAGTACATTCGTGACCCGTCGTCGGACGAGATCTTCATGAGCCCGCTGAGCTACGGCGTCGTGCCGTTCTCGGTGAACCTCGATGCGCGCCGCAACGCGGTGAGCGTCGATGCGCCGGCGCTCGTGAAGCCGGGCGATACCGTCAACTTCACCGTGCATTCCGCGAAGCCCGCGAAGGTCGTGGTGTTCGCGGTCGACGAGGGCATCCTGCAGGTCGCGCGCTACAAGCTCGGCGATCCGCTGAAGTTCTTCTTCCGCAAGCGGATGCTCGAAGTCGGCACGTCGCAGATCCTCGACCTGATCCTGCCGGACTTCGAGAAGCTGATGGCGATGGCCGCGCCCGGCGGCGACGCCGACGACGCGATCGGCCGCCAGTTGAACCCGTTCAAGCGCAAGCGCGACAAGCCGGTCGTCTACTGGTCGGGGATCGTCGACGTGAACGGCGACACGCGCCTGAGCTATACGGTGCCGGACTACTTCAACGGGAAGCTGCGCGTGATGGCCGTGTCGGTGTCGCCGGATCTTGTCGGCACGTTCGAAGGCGCGACGACGGTGCGCGGCGATTTCGTGCTGTCGCCGAACGTGCCGACGACGCTCGCGCCGGGCGACGAGGCCGACGTCAGCGTCGGCGTCGCGAATAACCTGACGGGTGTCGGCAACCAGCCGGTGCCGGTGGCGGTCACGCTGAAGACGGGCCCGCAGTTGCAGGTGATCGGGCCGGCGACGCAGAACGTCGCGCTCGCGCCGCAGCACGAAGGCGTCGCGCTGTTCCGCGTGAAGGCGACCGATACGCTCGGCTCGGGCGCGCTGTCGTTCGGCGCGCGCTACGGCGCGAAGGGCGCGCAGCAGCGTGTCGACGTGTCCGTGCGGCCGGCTGCCGCGTTCCGCACGCAGCTCGACGTCGCGCGGCTCGACCCGGGCAAGAAGGCGAGCGCGCCGAACCTGCGGTCGATGTACGACGCGTATGCGTCGCGCGACGCGAGTATTTCCACGGCGCCGCTGGTGCTGTCCGAAGGGCTGTCGTCGTATCTCGTCAACTTCGACCACTACTGCAGCGAGCAGATGGTGAGCGCGGCCGTGCCGCGCGTGTTCGCGGCGAAATGGCTGTCGGCGCGCGCGCTGACGAGCGCGATGCATGCGCCCGAGGCCGGCGTCGATGCGGCGAACGCGAGCGCGATCGCGCAGTTCCTCGGCGTGCTGCGCGGCCGGCAGAACGCGCAGGGCGGCTTCGGCCTGTGGAGCGCGACGCCCGATGCCGATCCGTTCGTGTCCGCGTATGCGATGCACGTGCTGCTCGACGCGCGCGAGCGCGGCGTCGCGGTGCCGAAGGACATGCTCGACGCGGGCAACCAGTACTTGCAGCGGCTCGCCGCGAACGATTCGCTCGGCTCGCTCGATCTGCTGCGACAGCGCGCGTACGCGGTGTATCTGCTCACGCGCCAGGGCAACGTGACGACCAACAGCCTCGCGGCCGTGCAGAAGCGGCTGCAGGCGGCCTATCCGAACGACTGGCGCAACGATCTCGCGGCGGCGTGGCTCGCCGCGTCGTATCAGTTGCTCAAGCAGGACAAGGAGGCCGCCGCGCTGATCGCCGGGCCGCAGGCGTTGCTCGAACGCAAGCGCGCGTCCGACGGCGATTATTCGACCGGTTACTACATCGACCCGCTGACGCGCGATGCGAGCGTGCTGTACCTGCTCGCGAAGCACTTCCTGGAGCGCGTGCGCAAGCTGTCGCCACGCGCGATGGACAACCTCGCCGCGCCGCTCGTCGACAACCGCTACAACACGCTGTCGTCGGCGATGACGATTCTCGCGCTCGACGCGTATGCGGCGTCGAACGCGGGCCAGCTCGACCGGCTCGCGATCAACGAGGTGCGCTCGGGCGCCGCGCCGAAGGACGTATCGTCGATCCAGGCGAACCTCGTGCGCTCGGGCACGTGGGCGGCCGGCGCATCGCGCGTCGACTTCGTGAACGGCAGCGCGCTGCCGGCATGGTGGGTCGCGAGCCAGTCGGGCTATGACCGCGGCACGTCGACGAAGGCGATCAGGAACGGGCTCGAGATCGTGCGCGACTACACGGATACCGACGGCAAGCCGCTTGCCAGGATCGCGCTCGGCCAGGAGATCGACGTGCACCTGAAGATTCGCGCGACCGGTTCGGCGAACGTCGGCAACGTCGCGATCGTCGACCTGCTGCCGGGTGGCTTCGATCCGGTCATCGCGCCGCCGCCCGCGACCGATACGCAGGACGGCAACGGCGACGACAGTGCGTCGGCGCCGGTGGCCGATGCGCCGTGGCATTCGCCGATCGGCGTGAAGGGCTCGACGTGGCAGCCGCAGTTCGCCGATATCCGCGAGGACCGCGTGGTGATCTACGGCACCGCGACGACCGACGTGCGCGAGTTCGTGTACCGGATCAAGGCGAGCAACGCGGGCCGCTTCGTTGCGCCGCCTGCCTACGGCGAATCGATGTACGATCGCCGCGTGCAGGCGCAGGCGCCGGGCGGCACGGCGCTGACGGTGGAGCGCGTGCGATGACGGGGCGGTCGTACCGCTGCTGCGGGTCACGGCCGTCGTCAGGCGCCAGCGGGCGTGGCTGACGCATCCGTGCTCCAGCGCGCGCTGCACGGCGCCGGCCGCTGGCTGCATCGCTGGCAGAACTGGCTCGTCGGCGCGCTGCTCGTGTTCGGCGTGCTGGCCGCGTGCCGGCTGTGGCCGCATCCGCCGCTGCGCGACTGGAAACCGTCGTCGGTCGCGGTGACGGACGCGCAGGGCCGGCTGCTGCGCCTGACGCTCGCGAAGGACGATCGCTACCGGCTGTGGGTGCCGCTCGACCGGATGTCGCCGCAACTCGTCGAAGCGGTGATGCTGCACGAGGACCGCTGGTTCCGGTGGCATCCGGGTTTCAATCCGTACGGGCTCTTGCGCGGTGCGTGGATCACCTACGTGCGCGGCGGCAATCCGCAAGGCGGCTCGACGCTGACGATGCAGCTCGCGCGCTCGCTGTGGAAGCTGAACACGCGCACACCGGCCGGCAAGCTCGAACAGGTCGCCCGCGCGGTGCAGCTCGAACTGTTCTATTCGAAGCGGCAAATTCTCGAAGCGTATCTGAACGACGCGCCGTACGGCCGCAACGTCGAAGGCGCGGGCACCGCGAGCGTCGTCTATTTCGACCGGATGCCGGACGCGCTGACGCTGCCCGAGGCGCTCGCGCTCGCGGTGATTCCGCAAGATCCGGCGCGGCGCGTGCGCGGCGGGCAGGACGCGATCAATCGTGCGCTGGCCGTGTCGCGCAACCGGCTGTATGCGCGCTGGCTGACGAAGCACCCGGGCGATGCGTCGCTCGAGCCGTTGTTTGCGTTGCCGCTCGCGATGCGTCCGCTGTCCGCGCTGCCGTTCGATGCGCCGCATGCGGTCGACCAGGCGCTCGCCGCGCGCAGCGCGTGGCGCACGACGTCGGGCGGCGCGGCGGACGATGGCAACCGCGACAGCGATGGCGGCGCGCGACTCGCGACGACGCTCGATCTCGACCTGCAACGTACGCTCGAACGGCAGATTTCACGCTACGTCGCACGCAACGATACGCGCGGCGTGCGCAACGCGGCGGCCATTCTCGTCGATACGCGCGACATGGGCGTGAAGGCGCTGGTCGGCTCCGCGAACTTCTTCGACCGCACGATCGACGGGCAGGTGAACGGCACGCTCGCGCGGCGCTCGCCGGGCTCGACGCTCAAGCCGTTCATCTATGCGCTCGGCTTCGACCAGGGCGTGCTGCATCCGCAGACCGTGCTGCGCGACGTGCCGACGTCGTTCGGCCCGTATGCGCCGGAGAACTTCGACGGTCATTTCCTCGGCCCGATCACGGCGACCGACGCGCTGAACCGCAGCCGCAACGTGCCGGCCGTGTGGGTCGCGTCGCAGCTCAAGTCGCCCGACCTGTACCGGTTCCTGCAGGACGCCGGGGTGCGCCGGCTCGCGAGCGCGCGGCACTACGGGCTCGCGCTCGTGCTCGGCGGCGGCGAAGTGACGATGCAGGATCTCGCGGCGCTGTATGCGATGCTCGCGAACCGCGGCGAGTTCCGCCCGCTGCGGCTGCGCGCGGACGAACCGGCGCTGCCCGGCCGGCGCCTGCTGAGCGCCGAAGCGAGCTACATGACGATGGACATGCTGCGCCAGCACCTGCGCCCCGACGAGACGAGCGGCGCGCAGCCGTCGAGCGTGCCCGTGTACTGGAAAACCGGCACGTCGTGGTCGTTTCGCGATGCGTGGACGGCCGGCGTGTTCGGCCCGTACGTGCTGGTCGTGTGGGTCGGCAATTTCGACAATTCGACCAATACCGCGTTCGTCGGTGTCGACGCGGCCGCGCCGCTGTTCTTCCAGGTCGTCGATGCGATGAATGCGGAGCGCACGCTCGTCGAGCCGCCGCGCGCGGTGCCGCCGAAACTGAAGCGCGTGCGCGTCTGCCTCGCGAGCGGCGATTTGCCGAACGAATGGTGTCCGCAGCAGGGCTGGACGTGGTTCATCCCCGGCACGTCGCCGATTCGCGTGAGCACCGTGCACCGGCCCGTCGTGATCGACGATGCGACGGGGAAGGCCGCGTGCCCGCCGTACGACGGCAAGCGCACGCATACGGAGGTCTTCGAGTTCTGGCCGTCGGATTTGCAGCAGGTGTTCGCGCAGGCCGGCATTCCGCGCCGGCGGCCGCCGCAGAATGCCGATTGTCGCGATGCCGGGCAGGTCGAAGGCGACCCGCCGCGCATCACGTCGCCGCTGCGCGGCAGTACGTACGCGATGCGCGTGAAAAGCACCGACGACACGCGCATCGCGTTCAACGCGAGCGCCGATGCGAGCGCGCATGCGCTGTACTGGTTCGTCAACGATGCGTATGTTGGCCGCAGCGCGCCGGGCGACACGCTGTTCTGGCAGCCGCGCACGGCCGGCAGCTATACGGTGCGGGTGGTCGACGATCACGGCCGCAGCGATCAGCGGCCGTTGGGCGTGGGGCTGGAGCAGTAACGCGCGGCCCGCCCGCGCCGGTTCAGACGGTGTAGCCGATCCGCAGGACACCCCATGGCCGTCCGCCGACGACGATCGGCGCGGACACGTCCTTCATCAGCACGAACTGGCCGTTGCCCATGTCGCGGCGATAGGTCTGCAGCAGGAACGGCTTGTCATGCGCCACGGACATGCGCGCCGTGCGGTCCGTGTAGATCCGGCGGTTCCGGCAATTGGCCGCATTCCACGCGGCGTCCGCGCGCTGAGGCAGGGAAAACTTTCGGTTGTGAGTCGGCAGGTAGCACTGCCGGTCGAAGCTCGCACAATAGACGACGCGTGCGTCGACGTCGAGCACCGGCTCCTGGATGGCCGGCAGCACGCGATCGGTGAACGCCGTGAAGCGCGTCATGAACTGTTGCGGGTCGGTGCCCGGAATCGGTTCGTAGTGCGTGTCGAACAGCGCGTCGAGCGTGATGTCGCCGCGGCCGATCGCCTCCTCGAAGCATTTGCTGATCGCGGCGGCCGTGCTTCGCGCGGTGTCGATCAGGCGCGTGTCCGGCGATTCGATGCCGGTCGCGGCGGTGAGCTCGATCAGCGTCTCGGAGACGGAGAGCAGATTGCCGAGGCGGTCCTTGGCCTGCGAGAAGTTGTCGGCCGAGTTCTCGACGCCGGACGCCATCTCGCCGACCTGCTCGTCGAGACGATGGCACTGCGCCTCGATCTCGTCCGTCAACGACGCGATCTGTTCGGCTTCGCCCGCAAGTTCGGTGATCGCGTGCCCGGTCGCGTGCACGACCTCGCCGATCGTGCGCGTGCCCTCGCGCACGCGATGCGCGCGGGCGGCGTTGTCGGTGCCTTCCGCGAGCAGGTGTTCGGTCTGCTCGGCGAGCCGCGCGAGCGTCGTCTCGATCTGGGCCGTCGCCTGTCCGGTTTTCGCGGACAGGTTCTTGACCTCGGCCGCGACGACCGCGAAGCTGCGGCCCGACTCGCCGGCGCGCGCGGCCTCGATCGCGGCGTTCAGCGCGAGCAGGTGGGTCTGGCGCGCGATGACGGAAATCTCCTCGGACACCGCCCGCACGTGGTCGAGCGCATCGCGCAGCGCGCCCATCTGGTCGCCGATCGTGGTGACGCCCTCGACGAGCCCGTGAATGTCGGCGAGCGACGCTTCGATCGTCTGCTGCGACTGCTGGACCGCATTCGACGCATTGGCGCTGACGTTGCGCACCTGCTGCGCGGCCTCGGCGATCCGGTGGTTGCCGCGCAGCGTGAGGGCGGCCGATTCGCGCAGCGTGTGGCAGACCTCCGCCTGCCGGGCGACGCGGGCCGCGACTTCCTCGACGTGGCCCGACACGTCGCAGATCTCGATGCCGAGCCTGCCGGCCTGCTCTGCGATGTCGCCGACGAGCGCGCGCGACGAACGGCGGTGGCGGCCGATTCCGAAGAAGTTCACGTTGGTGGGTCTCCTTGAGGGCATGCGCGCCGGGTTCCCGGCGGATGTTGCGCATGCGTTCCTGACTTGACGGCCGCGCGGCCGCGGACTTGAGGTCGGGTAAACATCGAGATCGGTGCGCCGGAGGGCCGGGCCGGAGCCGGGTGGGGCGCGTGTGCGTGACGTTCGCATGACGTCTGCGCGACGTTTATGCGTCGTTTCCGTGTCCGGACGGGCGGCGCGTGGCACTCGCCCGTCCTCGGCGGCTGTATCAGAACACGTGATGGATGCCGGCGTTGACGCCGACCGTCGTGCCCGGCAACCCGTACAACGCGCCGCCCGTGATGCCGAGGCCCGTATTCATCGCGCCGTGGTTGTTGACCACGCCGACCTGCGCATACAGGCCCGTTCGTTTCGACAGGCTGTAGTCGGCGCCGATCGCGGCGAGCAGCGAATGATTGTGCGAATCGTTGCGGTCGGTGGTGTACCACGCGCCGGTGTTCAGGTCGAGGGCCGGCGTGACGCGGTAATCGAGGCCGGCGCTATACACGTCGTTGCTGAACGAGCCGGCGACCTTGTAGCTCGTGAACGACGCCTTGCCGGTCACCGGCCCGAACGTATAGGCGGCGCCGATCGTGCGGCCGACGAACGCGACCGTGCTCGCAACCGGCGTCGGCGACGTGCCGCCGTTGCCGTCGTAGAGCGCCGCGTTGAGCATGAAGCCGCCGTTCGTATAGGTGAGGCTGCCGGAATACTGGCGTCCCGCCTGGAAGTCGCCGGCCTTCCCGCCGAAGCCGAACATCGCGCTGGCCGTCAGCCCGGCGATCGTCGGGCTCGTGTACGAAATCGCGTTCGGGTTGAAGAGGCCCGTGACGAGCACGTTGTCGACATACGGCACCAGCGCCGCGCCGAAGTGCGAGACGTTGCGCGGATCCGATCCGAGGATCGCGAGCACGAACGGCGAGAACTGCAGGCCGACCTTCGTTTCGCCGAAGCCGCCGTCGATCCCGACCCACGCCTGGCGGCCGAAGAAGTTGCCGTTCGAATGGCCGAACGCGCCGTCCGTGATGTTGAAGCCGCTTTCCAGCTTGAATCTCGCGTGCAGCCCGCCGCCGAGATCCTCGGTGCCCGTGATGCCGAAGTTGGTCGGCGTCATGCCGGTGTCGGTCAGCGCGAACTGGCGGCCGGCGTTGCCGCCGGTCGCCGAATCGAGCGACCGGCTCGTATAGAGCAATGCGGCATCGAGATCGCCGTACAGCGTGACGCTGCTCTGCGCGAAGCTGCTCGTGCTGGCGGCCGCGCCAAGCAGCGCCGCGCACATCGTCCGTGTCATTCCCTTCATCGTCTGTCTCCGTTTTGTGAGTGTTGTAATGCGTATGACTAATTAAAAATGCAATGGCGGAAGCGATGCGAGCCGCCTGCATGCCGTGCCGTCGGGGAACGCACGGCGATGCTTGTCGCCGGCGCCGAAGCGACCGCGAGCCTGGTGTGAGAGGCGGGCGGTCGTGCTTCGGCGCCGCGGTGAAGCGATAGGCCCGCCGTGGCGGGCGATGTCACATCGAGCGGTTCAATTGCTCGAGGATGGCCGGATTCTCGAGCGTGGACGTATCCTGCGTGATCGCCTCGCCCTTCGCGAGCGAGCGCAACAGGCGCCGCATAATCTTGCCCGAGCGCGTCTTCGGCAGGTTGTCGCCGAAGCGGATGTCCTTCGGCTTCGCGATCGGCCCGATCTGCTTGCCGACCCAGTCGCGCAGCGTCTTCGCGAGCGCCGCCGCTTCGTCGCCTTCCGGGCGCGCGCGCTTCAGCACCACGAACGCCACGACCGCTTCACCCGTCGTGTCGTCCGGACGGCCCACCACCGCCGCTTCGGCCACCAGCTCGTGCGACACCAGCGCCGATTCGATCTCCATCGTGCCGAGCCGGTGGCCCGACACGTTCAGCACGTCGTCGATCCGGCCCATGATCGTGAAGTAGCCGGTCTCCTTGTCGCGCACGGTGCCGTCGCCGGCCAGATACAGCGTGCCGCCGAGTTCTTCCGGGTAATAGCTCTTCTTGAAACGCTCCGGGTCGCCCCAGATCGTGCGGATCATCGCCGGCCACGGACGCTTGACGACGAGAATCCCGCCTTGCCCGTTCGGCACGTCCTGGCCGGTCTCATCGACCACCGCGGCCGTGATGCCCGGCAGTGGCAGGGTGCAGGAACCCGGCACGGTCGGCGTCGCGCCCGGCAGCGGCGTGATCATGTGGCCGCCGGTTTCGGTCTGCCACCACGTGTCGACGATCGGGCAGCGTTCGTGGCCGACGTGCTTGTGGTACCACATCCACGCTTCCGGATTGATCGGTTCGCCGACCGTGCCGATGATGCGCAGGCTCGACAGGTCATAACTCTTCGGATGGACCTTGTCGTCGGCTTCGGCGGCCTTGATCAGCGAACGGATCGCGGTCGGCGCGGTGTAGAACACGGTGACCTTGTGATCGCCGATCATCTTCCAGAAGCGGCCGGCGTCCGGATAGGTCGGCACGCCCTCGAACACGACCTGCGTGCCGCCGCAGGCAAGCGGGCCGTAGGTGATGTACGTGTGGCCCGTGACCCAGCCGATGTCGGCCGTGCACCAGAACACGTCGTCGGGTTTCCAGTCGAAGGTCCACTTCATCGTCTGCGCGGCCCACAGCAGGTAGCCGCCGGTGCTGTGCTGCACGCCCTTGGGCTTGCCGGTCGAGCCCGACGTATACAGGATGAACAGCGGATGCTCGGCGCCGACCCAGGTCGGCTCGCACGTGTCGGATTCGCCGTCCGTGAGCTCGTGCATCCAGAGATCGCGATCCGCATGCCAGTCGATCTTGCCGCCGGTGCGGCGATAGACGATCACGCTCTTGACCGCTTCGCAGCCGCCTAGCGCGATCGCCTCGTCGGCGATGCTCTTGAGCGGCAGCGTCTTGCCGCCGCGGGCCTGCTCGTCGGCGGTGACCAGCGCGACCGCGCCGACGTCGACGAGCCGCTCGTTCAGCGATTTCGCGGAGAAGCCGCCGAACACGACCGAGTGCGTCGCGCCGATGCGCGCGCAGGCCTGCATCGCGACGATGCCTTCGATCGACATCGGGATATAGATGACGACGCGGTCGCCCTTGCCGATCCCGCGTTTCTTCAGCGCATTGGCGAAGCGCGACACGCGCGCGAGAAGATCCGCATAGGTCACGCGGGTGACGGTGCCGTCGTCGGCCTCGAAGATCACCGCGACGCGCTCGCCGTTGCCGGCTTCGACGTGGCGGTCGAGGCAGTTGTACGACGCGTTCAGTTCGCCGTCGTCGAACCACTTGTAGAACGGCGCGTTGCTCTCGTCGAGCACCTGGGTGAACGGCTTGCGCCACGTGAGGCCTTCGCGCGCGAGACGCGCCCAGAAGCCTTCGTAATCCTGCTCGGCCTCGGCGACGAGCGCGCGATAGGCCGGCATGCCGGAAATGGTCGCCGTCTTCTCGAGCGCCGCGGGCGGCGCGAACTGACGGGTTTCGTGAAGAACCGATTCAATCTTGGACAAGCGTGTCTCCCTGCGTTCGTGTAATTCCTGACGGTGCTCATGAAAATGCAACATGCGTGCCAGTTGCGCGACCGGTGCATGCCTGCAGTGAAATCCGCGGCAGCCGGGCATAGGGCGCCCAATCCGATCGGCGCGGCTGCGTCGTGGTGGCGGGACGATGCCGTGCGGCGTTCAGAAATGCAGCAGATCGTGTTGCAGTCCTGAGCAGTCCGCGTCCGGGCCGGAAGATGGCCGGCCGGCACGGCCGCATCAGGCGAGCAGCGAGCGCAGCGCCGGTGCGTGCCTGAATTGCCGGATGCGTTCGAGCGCCGATACCTCGAGCTGACGAACGCGTTCGGCCGACAGGTTCAGTTGCCGGCCGATCTCGCGCAGCGAATACTCGTTGTCGACGTCGATCCCGTATCGCAGGCGAAGAATCCACGCTTCGCGGGCGGGGAGGCAATCGATCAGCGCCGTGACCGCGGTGCGCAACTGGCCGGCGCTCGCGGCTTCTTCCGGCGTCGGTGCGTCGGCGTCGATCGTGACGTCGCACAGAGTGAGGTCGTGATCGGGCGAAACCGGCAGGTCGGCCGAGATCGGTTCGCGCACGATGCCCATCAGCTCGCGCACCTTGTCGACCGGCAGCCGCATCTGCGCCGAAAGCGCCCGCGCGTCGGCGACGTCGCCGGTTCGTTGCCGATGGATGCGCGCGAGCCGCGACAGCTTGTTGAGCGCATCGACCGTATGCGCGGGCACGCGTATCGTGCGGCCCAGGTCGGCGAGCGCATGGGTGATCGCCTGCCGGATCCACCACGTCGCATAGGTCGAGAATTTGAAGCCGCGCCGGTGATCGTAGCGATCGACGGCCTTCATCAGGCCGATATTGCCTTCCTGGATCAGGTCGGAGAACGGCAGGCCGCGATCGGCATAGCGTTTGGCGACCGACACGACGAGCCGAAGGTTGCTCTGGAACAGCTTGGTTCTCGCGGGTTGCATCGCCCGCTCGATACGCGCGCACCGTGCGTCGAGCGCGATCGCGATGTCGAGCGGCAACGGCGACTGAGCGGCGACGCGCGCGAGTGCGCTGCGCGCGTCGATCAGCGCCGGCGCATGGCGGGCGAGGGCGGCGGCGCAGTCGGGGTGCGCGACGCTGCATGCGTGCAGCCATGCGTATACGTCGTCGCACGGCGTGAAGAGGTCGTGGCGCGCGGAATCCGTACGGATGCCCGAGGCGGCCAGCGTGTCGACGAGCCGCTTTTCGAACGTGCGCGCCTGGGTCGCGCGCTCGCGGTTCGCCTGCCCGATGCGTTCGATTGCGCGCGACGTGAAGCGGACGGTGCCGGTCGACGCGGCCGCTTCGCGCAGCAGCGCCCGGCAAGCGGCCGACGCGAAGCCGTCCGCGTGCAATGCATGCTGCATGGCCGGCGCCAGCGCACCGGCGCGCTCGAGCGCCTCGACCACCGTATCGCGCCACGCGGCGCCGTCGACGGAAGGGCCCGCCGTATCGTCCGGCGCCGGCGATTCCGTGGCCGGATCGTCGGGCAACACCGTCGGCGCGCCGGCAGGCGATTCGATATCGCCGGTCAGCCCCGTCACGTAAACCGACGCCGCCACCTTGCCGGCACGGATGTCGTCCGCGATCGCGGCGACGGCGGCGAGCGCCGCCGGGTCGCGGCTCAATGCGTCGATGCATGCGGCACGACCGCTTTCCAGACGAAGCGCGAGCGCGATCTCCTCGTCGCGTTCGAGCAGCGGTGTCGCGCTCATTTCCCGCAGATAGAGCCGGACCGGATCGTTGGTCCGGCCCGCGAGCAAGTCGTCGGTCGCGAGCGGCGTCGACGCGTCGGCGAGCGGCGCCGCGACTTCCGACATCTGCGCAAAATGACGGTCGAGCGTCCACGTGGTGTGCTCGCCGGCATGCTCGCGTACGTCGATGCCGAACTCGCGCAGCGTCGACGCGGCTGCGTCGACATCCGCGCGTTCGACCGTCTCGTCGGGCAACGCATCGGCGATTTCGCCGTGCGTCACGTATCCGCGGTCGATGCCTAGCGCGATTAGCGCATGCAGATGCACCGCACGTTCGGCATCCGCGCCGCGATGCGACGCGTCGTCGCGCTCGCGGGCGGGCCCGGCATCAAGCGAGCTTGGCATAGACGTTGCACCAGCCTTCGGCGGCAACCGTCTTGCCCGCGAACATTGGGCACGTGCCGACGGATTCGCCCGCGGCAGCCTTGTAGAAGCGGCAGTTCGAACACGTCTGGCCGGCCTGATACTTCGGGAACTTGCCCGCGTCGACGGTCGTGGCCTTTGCGCGGTAGCCGAGCGTCTTCGCCGTCGCGTCGTTTTCGTCGACCGGCGGGGCGGCCGCGAATGCGCGCGTGCCGGCCGCGAGCGCGGCGCACAGGCCGGCGGCCTGCACGAAGAAGGTTCTGCGAGGGCGGGAGATCATGATGTCGTCCTGAATGAAATGAAACGAAAGGAAAAAGCGGGGCCCGCACGCCGGGCGGGCTGCCCGGCGCGGCGGTCGACCGAAACGGAAGCGGGCGGGAAAGTTACTTGCGCGGCCCGGCGATGAGCGGCGCCTTCGACGCGTTGGCGATCTCGGCGGTCAGCTTGCTCTGCGACGCGTCGTAGCCGTTCGAGTACAGCAGGAACGCCATCAGGTCCTCGTATTCCTGTGCGGTCATCTTGCCGGGTCGGTCGGCCGGCATGTTGCTCGACATGTACAGGAAGATGCCGCCGACCGTGATGTGCGACTTGCCCTCGGGCGCGAACGATTCCCCGCTCAGCGCGGGCGCGGTATTGCCCTCGAGCTGGTCGCCGTGGCATTTCGCGCACGCATCGCCGTAGAGCTTCTTGCCGTGTTGCACCTGCGCCTGGTCGAACGACGGGACGCCGCTGCCTTCGCTCGTCGAAACCTTGACGAAGCCGCTCTTCGCCGGCCGCTGCGCGGATGCGATCGCGCCGTCGAGAAACCGGCCGGGCACGCGCGTGGCGGCGGCTTGCGCGATGTCGTCGGGAAGCGTCCAGCCGCGCGTGAGCGACGCGAGACGGCCGTTGCCGCTCATCCGCGACAGCGTGGCGTCGATGCGCTTTTGCAGCGCGTCCTTGCCGGGCCCGAATGCGAACGACAGTTGCCAGTCGGAGTACGGCGAGGCAGTCGCCGCGACCTTGAACCGCTGTTTCGGATGGGCACGCTCGTAGGCGACGACGCTCGGATACCAGACGATCGCGCGTTGCGCGCGCCCCGCGGCGAGCGCGCCGATCGTTTTCTCGCTCGTGTTCTCGAGGTCGAAGCGCGCGTTCGTCTGCTGCGCGGCGATCAGTTGCGACGGGCTGCCGTACGTGGCCGCGATCGTTTCCTTGGCGCCGGACGGCGCTTGCGCATCGGGCAGCGACACGCTGACGTAGCCGGAGCGCAGATAGCCCTGCGAGAACGACATCTTCGATCCCGACGCATCGGCGATCGCCGAACGCGGGAAGCCGGCGATCACGTCGCAGTCGTGTTCGAGCGATTTCGTCAGCTCGCTGGCGGAGATGCCGTCGTCGTCGCCGTTGTCGTCGACGCCGCGTGCGTTGAAGGTCGCGGCGATGCCCGCGGTGCGGAACACTTCGCGCGCAACGGTGCGGTCGAGCGCGGTGGTCGGGCTGCCGGGCAGCGTGCAGACGCGCACGCCGGCCGACGCGGCTGCCGGTGTCAGCGCCACGCCCACGGCGAGCAGACTGGCGACGGTAACGGAAGTGAGGCGAGTATTCATGGTGGTGTGTCCGGTTGAAGCGGGTGGGGCGTCGCGCCCGCATCGGGCGCATGCGGGCGCGACTCGGGCGTGGCGCCGGTTCAGTTCAGCGCGAATACGTAGAGCGTGCCGCCGCGCGGAACGTCCTTCGCGATGTCCGCCATCGGGCCGCCCCAGATCGGGTTCGCGCCGCCATAGCCGGCGAGCACGGCGACATACTCCTTGCCGTCGACCTCGTACACCGACGGCTGCGAAATGATGCCGCTCGCCAGTTGCGGGCTTTCCCACAGCACCTTGCCGGTCGCCGTATCGAACGCGTACAGGTGGCCGTCGAGCGAGCCGCTGAACGCGAGGCCGCTCGCCGTGGTCGCGACGCCGCCGTTCCACGGCTTCTTCGACCAGTGGCTCCACAGCTTCTTGCCGGTGTTCACGTCGATGGCCGTCAATTCGCCGTAGCCTTCGCTGCCCGGTTCGGGCTTGATCTCGAAGCCTTCGCCGAGATACGGCAGCCCTTCCATGTAGCTGACCGACTTGCCGGTCAGGCTCATGCACGCATGCAGCGCGGGCACGACCGCGATGTTGCGTTCCTGGTCGTACGAGATCGACCACCAGTTCTTGCCGCCGAGGAAGCTCGGGCACGTTTCGATCGTCGTGCCGGCCTTCGGGAACTTCGATGCGTCCTGGATCGGCTTGCCGTCTTCCGTGTAGCCGGTGACCGACAATGCCTTCACGAACGGCGTCGCGTAGATCAGCTTGCCGGTCGTGCGGTCGATCGCATGGAAGAAGCCGTTGCGGTCCGCGTGAATGATCGCGTCGTAGTCCTTGCCCTTGTACTTGATGTCCGCGAGGACGGCCGCGTTCACGCCGTCGTAGTCCCACGTGTCGTTGTTCGTGTACTGGTAGTGCCACTTCAGGTTGCCGCTCTTCGCATCGAGCGCGAGCAGCGAGTCGGAATACAGGTTGTCGCCGGGGCGCAGCGCCGCGAGCCACGGGCCGGGGTTGCCGACGCCCCAGTACAGCGTGCGCGACGCGGCGTCGTACGTGCCGGTGAGCCACGCGGCGCCGCCGCCGTGGCTTTGCATGCCGTCGGGCCAGGTTTCCGCGCCCTTTTCGCCGGCGGCCGGGATCGTGTAGCGTTTCCAGACCTGCGAGCCGTCCTCCGGATTCAGCGCGGCGATGTAGCCGCGAATCCCGTATTCGCCGCCGGACGTGCCGACGACGATCGCGCCGTCGATCGCGAGCGGCGCGAGCGAGAACGCGTAGCCGAGGCCCGGCTCGAACATCTGCTTCTTCCACACGAGAGTGCCGGTCTGCGCGTCGAGCGCCGCGACTTCGCCGCTCAGCATCGCGATGTAGACGTTCTTGCCGTAGAGCGCGACGCCGCGGTTGACGACGTCGCAGCACGCGGTCTTGAACGAGGCCGCGCCGAGCTTCGGCTCGTATTTCCACAGCTGCTTGCCGGTCTTCGCATCGAATGCGTAGACGTTGTCCTTCGGCGTCGTCACGAACAGGTAGTTGCCGTTGACGATCGGCGTCGCCTCGAAGCCCTGCTTCAGGTCGGCCGGGAACTTGTACGCCCACACCTGCTTGAGATCCTTCGCGTTCGACGTGTCGATCTGCTTGAGCGGCGAATGCGAGCGGCCGTCGTAGGTGCGGTAGTAGGTCAGCCAGCCCGGATCGCCGTGCGCATCGGTCAGGCGCTGGTAGGTCACGGCCGGGTAGTCCGCGGCCGCTTCGACGAGGCCGGGGTTCAGCGCGACGGCGGCTGCCACCGCGATGCCGATCGTCGCCAGCCGGCTCGCTGAAGCCGAGAGTTTCTTCATGGTTGTCTCCTGAGTCATTGTGGTCGCACCGCCGCGAGCGATTCGTCGCGCCGGCACGGTTGGGGTTCCGGGCCGAGTGCACTGCCCGTCACGCAAGTCGCATGCCATCGCGGCGGGAAGCCGGTATGACGCGGCACACCGCCGCATCGCGTGCGATGGGCCGATCGGCGGCGCGCACCGTGGCGTGCACGCAGGTGTTGCATTCAGGTACACCGTCGCGCGCGAAGTGTTGCCAAACATGACAGGTGGCGCAGTCCGCTGAACAGCGGGCCGTCGGTTGCCCGCATGCCTTCACAAAGCGAGGTGCGGCGCAGCGCGCACCGCTTGCGCTCGCGGCGCTGGCACGGTTCTCGCACACGGGCTTCGCGACAACAACCAACGCCGCGCGGTGCATCGCACGGGACGGCGGAATACAAGTGCGGAGACAACGGAATGATCAGGAAACCAAAGGCAGCCGCGCGCGACGGCACGACGCGGGGCGGCCGGCATGCGCGATGCATCGGTACGACCGTCGGCGCGCTGGCGCTGTTCGGCCTGCCGCCCGGCGGCGTGCGCGCGCAGCAGCCGGCCGACGGCGGCACGATTGCGCCGCCCGAGCCGGCCATCGTGCTGCCCGCGGTCGTCGTCGTCGGCACGACGCCGCTGCTTGGGATCGGCACGCCGTTGTCGGAGGTGCCGGCGAACGTGCAGACGGTGCGTGCGGCGGAGCTCGACGTGCAGCACCGCGCGACGCTCACCGATTTCTTCGCGGCGAACCTGCAGAGCGTGACGATCTCGGATGCGCAGGGCAACCCGTACCAGACGGACGTCAACTATCGCGGCTTCACCGCGTCGCCGCTGCTCGGCACGCCGCAGGGGTTGTCGGTGTTCGTCGACGGCGTGCGCGTGAACGAGCCGTTCGGGGACGTCGTGAACTGGGACATCCTGCCCACGCAGGCGATCGACCGCGTGCAGCTGATTCCGGGCTCCAACCCGGTGTACGGGCTCAACACGCTCGGCGGTGCGCTCGCGGTCACGACGAAGAACGGCAGGTCGAGCCCGGGCGGCGAAGCGGAGATATCGGGCGGTGCGTGGGGCCGCAAGACCGCGAGCATCGAACAGGGCGGCACGATCGGCCCGAACCTCGACTACTACGCGACCGCGAACGTCGCGAACGACGGCGGCTGGGCCGACCATAACGCGAGCCGCGTGAGGCAGGCGTTCGGCAAGCTGCGCTATACCGATGCGGACACGACGCTGTCGGTCGCCGCCGGCGGCGCGGACAACACGCTGTCCGGCACCCAGACGATCCCGCGCTCGTTCCTCGACAACCCGAAGCAGGCGTATACGTATCCGGACCGGAACCGCAACAGCGCCGGCTACCTGACGCTGTCGGGCGAGCGCTTTTTCGGCGAGAACGTCGAGTTGAGCGGCAATGCGTACTACCGGCACCTGCGCAACGCCAACACGAGCAGCAACAACAATACGGATTACGGATCGGTGGACGACGACGGCACGGTCGACACGGTGCAGGGCAGCAACGCGCAATCGACGATCGTCACCGACAGCTACGGCGGCAGCGTGCAGCTCACGCTGCTCGGCAAGCTCGGCGGGATGGCGAACCGGCTGGTCGCGGGCGTCTCGGCCGATGTCGCGAACTCGAGCTACGTTGCATCATCGCAGGACGCATCGTTCACCGATGCGCGCGCGGCGATCGGCATCGGCGATTTCGTCCGGCAGACCAGCGCGAAGACGCGCAACGCGAATGTCGGCGTGTACCTGAGCGACGCGCTGTCGCTGACGCCGCACTGGACGCTGACGCTGTCGGGCCGCTACGATTGGTCGAAAGCGCGGATCGGCGACGAGAGCGGCGTGCAGCCGCTGCTCGACGGCACCCATGTGTTCTCGCGCTTCAATCCCGCGGTCGGGCTCAACTGGAACCCGGTCGCGGGCTTCACCGCGTATGCGACCTACAACGAAGGCATGCGTTCGCCGACCGCGATCGAACTCGCGTGCGCGGACCCGGCCGCGCCGTGTTCGCTGCCGAACGACTTCATCGCCGACCCGGCGCTCAAGCCCGTGATCTCGAAGACGTTCGAAGCCGGCGTGCGCGGCCGCATCGGCGCCGCGACGACCTGGAGCGCCGCGGCCTACCGCACGACGCTGACCGACGACATCCAGTTCATCAGCAGCCCGGCCAGCGCGCAGGGCTACTTCCGCAACGTCGGCGAGACGCGGCGGCAGGGGATCGAGCTTGCGGGCCGCACGCGGTTCGGCCCGCTCGGTGTCGGGCTGTCGTACAGCTACGTCGATGCGACCTACCGATCGTCGTGGATCGAACACAGCCCGGCGAATTCAGCGGCCGACGCGAACGGCAACGTGACGGTCAAGCCGGGCGACCGCATCCCCGGCATTCCCGCGCATACGGTGAAGCTGCGGCTCGACTATGCGGCGACGCCCGCATGGGACATCGGCGCGAACGTCGTGTGGCGCAGCGGCGTGTATGCGCGTGGCGACGAGAACAACGGCGACGTGAACGGCAGGATCGCGGGCTACGTGCTGGTCGATCTGGACATGCGTTACCGGATCACGAAGCGGTTCGAGGTGTTCGCGAGCGTGACGAACCTGTTCGACACGCGCTACGCGAGCTTCGGCGCGCTCGGCCAGAATTTCTTCAACGGGCCGAACCATACGTTCGACGGCGCCAATCCAGTGAACGAGCAGTTCGTCGGGCCGGGCGCGCCGCGCGGTGCGTGGGTCGGCGTGCGCTATGCGTGGGATTGAGCGTGATGCGGTCGCGTGTGCGGTCCCGTCCCGACACGACCGGGCGCGGGGCCGTCACGTGAACGGCACCGTCGCGAACATCGCATTCACCGCGCGGGCGACGCTGCGCGCCAATGCCGGGTCGCTTGCCAGATGCCCGGCCTTCACGCGTTCGATTTTCGCGTCGGGCACGGCGCGCGCGAGGCGCTCGACGTTGCCGACCGGACAAACGGGATCGTGCATCCCGTGCGCGGCGAACAGTGGCACGTGGGCCTGTGCCGCCCGTCGCGCGAGCGCGAGCACGCGGCGCTCGCCGAGCCAGCAATCGTGTTGCAGGTAGTGCGCCTGGATCCGGTATTTGTCGATCAGCCGGCCGACGGTCTTCTCGGACCGGATCGCGCGCATGGGCGCGCGGCGTGTGCGTGCCGACGCGAGGATCGCGTTTTCATACGCGTGCCACGCGAGCGCGATTGCGCGCTGCCGGGCCGTGCTCGCGCCGGGGCGCAGCCCGACAGCGCAACGCGTCAGCAGCCGATCCGGCCGACCGCCGCCTGCTGCCGCATGCAGGCGCCGCCATTCGTGTGGTGCACGAGTGCGGGACGTCACGAAGAGGCCGCGGACTTCGCGCGGCGACGTCAGGAACAGGCCGCGCAATACGACGCCCGTTACCCGCTCCGGATGCGTGCCCGCATACGCGAGCGCGAGCGCGGCGCCCCACGATCCGCCGACGACGCCCCAGCGTGCGATGCCGAGCTGCTCGCGCACCGCCTCGAGATCCGCGATCAGCCGCGCGGTGTCGTTGTGACGCGTGCCGCCGCGCGGTGTCGACGCGCCCGCGCCGCGCTGGTCGACGAGCACGACGCGCACGCGGGCGAGATCGAACAACCGCAGGATGCCGGCCTGGCTGCCGCTGCCGGGCCCGCCGTGCAGCACGACGACCGGATGGCCCTGCGCGGCGCCGGCCACGGCGAACGCGATCGATTGCGCGTCGCGATGCAGGCGCCGGCGAACGGGCGCGGGCGGCGACGCCGGTGGGCCGGGCAAGCCCCGCATGGCGAGCGGCGGCGTGGATCGAATCGGGCGATGCGTCATGTCGACAGGGTTCGGGCGGAATCGGAAGGCAACCGTCATGCGGCTGGGCAGGCCGGACAGGTTCTGCGATAAAGCCAGAAACGCGCCAGCCGCGAGGATCCGGATTCGCACGGGTAGTCACGCGTCGCGAATTCGCGGTATCACGAAGGCCTGCCCGTCGCGCGACGCGGCACGGCACGCCCGGCCGCGCCCGGACGATTCATTACATCATCCTTTCAACTTTATTGCGCCTCGCCGGCGTGGCCCGATGCTTGCTTGCAATGACGGCAAAGAGTCCGGCAGTTGACCGGAAGGATCCCCCGGAGGAGACAATGCGCGATGACGTAGAGCAGGCGGCCGGGTCACGGGCCGCGCATCCCGCTGGCTGGCCCGCGCCGTCGATCCAGAAGGCCCACGAGCGCTCGGAGACGTTCGGCCTGCAGGTATCGGCACGACCCGACTACGACGTGCTGTCGAACGCGGCGCTGGTGCTCAAGCGCGAGCAGAGCCGGGTGCTGTGCGTGCACGCGATGCCGGTGATGGAGACGCTGCACGAGCAGATCGTCAACACGCAGAGCATGATCGTGCTGACCGATGCGGAAGGGCTGATCCTGCATTCGATCGGTGACGACGATTTCCTGCGCCGCGCGGAGAAGGTCGCGCTGCGTCCGGGCGCGAACTGGGCGGAGAACCGGCAGGGCACCAACGCGATCGGCACGGCGCTGGCCGAGCTGTGCCCGATGGTCGTCCACGGCGACCAGCACTTCCTGGCCGCGAACCGCTTCCTGACCTGTTCGAGCGTGCCGATCCTCGATCCGTACGGCGACGCGATCGGCGTGCTCGACGTGACGGGCGACCACCGCAGCTATCACCAGCACACGATGGCGCTCGCGAAGATGTCGGTGCAGATGATCGAGAATCACCTGTTTACGACGACCTTTCAGGAAACGCTGCAGGTGTCGTTCCATGGCCGCCCCGAGTTCCTCGGCACGCTGATGGAGGGGATCGTCGCGTTCACCGCCGACGGGCGCTTCCTGTCGGCCAATCGCAGCGCGCAGTTCCAGCTCGGCATGCCGCTCGCCGCGCTGCGCGCGCACACGCTGTCGTCGCTGTTCGACGTCAC
This sequence comes from Burkholderia sp. AU16741, assembly GCF_002223345.1. Lineage (NCBI taxonomy): Bacteria > Pseudomonadati > Pseudomonadota > Betaproteobacteria > Burkholderiales > Burkholderiaceae > Burkholderia > Burkholderia sp. AU16741. The sequence continues at coordinate 1,353,918 of NZ_NKEZ01000008.1, read as the reverse complement.
CAGCGCGCAGCTGATCGACCGCATGCGCGCGAGCACCGACCGGCATCTGATGCTCAACCTCGGCAACGGCGCGGTGGTCTGCGCGCGCGTGCACTTCCGCCGCGCGACGCTCGCCGAAGGCAGCCGGCCGACGGACGTTCACGACGCGGGCGCGCCGGCCGCGCGCGCGAACGCGGTGCCCGCGCCGGCGGCGGGCGCGTCGGCGGGCCTGTCGCGGCTCAACTATCTCGACACCGGCGATGCGCAGGTCGCGTGCGTGATCGCGAAGGTGCGCAAGGTGATCGGCAAGGACATCCCGATCCTGATCACCGGCGAGACCGGCACCGGCAAGGAACTGCTCGCGCAGGCGATCCACAACGACTCGCCGCGCCGCGACGCGCCGTTCGTCGCGGTCAACTGCGCGTCGATCCCGGAGACGCTGATCGAGTCCGAGCTGTTCGGCTACGAGGAGGGCGCGTTCACCGGCGCGCGTCGCAAGGGGGCGATCGGCAAGCTGTTGCAGGCGAACGGCGGCACGCTGTTTCTCGACGAGATCGGCGACATGCCGTATCCGCTGCAGGTGCGGCTGCTGCGCGTGCTGCAGGAGCGCCTCGTGAACCCGCTCGGGTCGACGAAGACGATCGCGGTGGACATCGCGATCATCTGCGCGACGCACCGCGACTTGCGCGAGATGATCGCGCAGAACCGTTTCCGCGAGGATCTCTACTACCGGCTGAACGGCCTCGTGGTGCGCCTGCCGCCGTTGCGCGACCGCACGGATCTCGCGGTCGTCGTGCAGAAGATGCTGCAACGCGAGGCGTTCGCGGGGCCGGGCCGCCCGCCCTTGTCCGTCGCGCCGGACGTGATGGAGCTGTTCGTGCGCTGCACGTGGCCCGGCAATTTCCGCCAGCTCGGCAACCTGCTGCGCACGGCGGCGGCCATGGTCGACGACGATGGCGAGATCCGGCGCGAGCATCTGCCCGACGACTTCTTCGACGACCTGCGGCGCGCAGACGTGCAGGACGTGCACGCGGGCCAGGCCGCGCCCGATCTGCCGGCCGCGGCGAGCGCCGGGCCCGCCGTCATGGACGCGGTGCTGCCCGCCGACGCGCGCCTGCAGGACGTCGCCGCGTCCGCGATCGCCGCCGCGCTGGCGCGTCACGGCGGCAACGTGTCCGCGGCGGCGCGCGCGCTCGGCGTCTCGCGCAACACGATCTACCGGAAGATGCCGGCCGCCGACGCCGGGCGTCAACCGTCCGACGAAAGCTGACGCGCTCGTCGCGCTGCGCGCGACCTGTCACAGCCGGTGTGTCAACTTGCAACACCGGTGTTCAACGATTCAACACCTGTGACCACTCGCGGACATCGTTCCGCCGGGGCGGCGGAGCGCATTCGCACGAATCGCGTCGGCTATTTGTAAGGATTGCGCCGCGATGCCCGGACGAGAGCCATCTACCGCTGCCGGGCCGCCGAAATGCGGCTTCGGCACGCTCCTTGCTGAATAGAAGCCGACCGCTCGATTGCCGCGGTCGTTCGATTCACCCAGCAACGCATCCATCATCAACTCGACAGGAGACACACCATGCAGTGGACGACACCGTCTTACACCGACCTGCGCTTCGGCTTCGAAATCACGATGTACATCGCCAACCGCTGATCGCCGTGCGTGCCGCCCGTTTCGCCGTGATCGGCGCGGGCGGCCTCGGGAGCTGACGCCCATGAAGATCAAGATACTCGGCTCGGGAGCCGGCGGCGGGCTGCCGCAATGGAACTGCAATTGCGCGAACTGCCGCCGCGCGCGCAGCGGAAGCGGCCACGTGCTGCCGCGCACGCAGTCGTCGATCGCGGTCAGCGACGACGGCGTCGACTGGGTCCTCGTCAACGCGTCGCCCGACATCCTTTCCCAGTTGCGCGCGGATCCGGATCTGCAACCGGCGCGCGCGATTCGCGACAGCGGCATCGCCGCCGTCGTGCTGTGCGACGCGCAGATCGATCACGTGACGGGCCTGCTGATGCTGCGCGAGCGCTCGACGCCGCTGCCGCTCTACGCGAGCGCGCCGGTGCTCGACGACCTGTCGACCGGCTTGCCGCTCGTGCCGCTGCTCGGCCATTACTGCGGCGTCGCCGCCCACACGATCGTGCCGGGCGAGCCGTTCGCGGTGCCGGCGGCGAGCGGAATCCGTTTTACCGCGCTCGCCGTCGACAGCAAGCCGCCGCCTTATTCGCCGCGACGCGCGTCGGCCGCGCCCGGCGACAACATCGCGCTGTCGATCGAAGACGTCGCGAGCGGGCGGCGCGCGTTCTATGCGCCGGGGCTCGCGTCGGTCACCGACGACGTGCGCGCGGCCATGGACGGCGCCGATCTCGTGCTGGTGGACGGCACGTTCTGGACCGGCACCGAGATGATCGATCTCGGCCTGTCGGGCAAGCACGCGGCCGACATGGGGCATCTCGCGCAGTGCGCGGAACCCGGACGGCCCGGCATGATCGACTGGCTCGACACGCTGCCCGCGCGAACGCGCAAGGTGCTCACGCACATCAACAACACGAACCCGATTCTCGATCCGCATTCCGTCGAGCACGCGCAACTGCGCGCGCACGGCATCGACGTCGCGCACGACGGCATGCAATTCCAGGTCTGACGATGAACGCACCGATCCCCGCTACGGCGTTGCACGCGACGCCCTGGACCGCGACCGAATTCGAGGCGCGCCTGCGCGCGCTCGAGTCGCGCTATCACATCCATCATCCGTTCAACCGGCGGCTCAACAGCGGCGCCTGTTCGCCCACGCAGATCCGCGGCTGGGTCGCGAATCGCTTCTATTACCAGATCTGCATCCCGCTCAAGGATGCGGCGATCCTGTCGAACTGCCCCGATCGCGAGACGCGGCGCCGCTGGATCCAGCGGCTGATCGACCACGACGGGCAGGGCGACAACGAAGGCGGCATCGAGGCGTGGGTGCGGCTCGGCGAGGCATGCGGCCTGACGCGCGACGAGCTGTGGTCGCTCGAGCACGTGCTGCCCGGCGTGCGCTTCGCGGTCGATGCGTACGTGAACTTCGCGCGGCGCGCGCCGTGGCAGGAAGCCGTGTGCTCGTCGCTGACCGAGATGTTCGCGCCGCAGATCCATCTCGACCGGCTCGCGGGCTGGCCGTCGCATTACCCGTGGATCGAGCCGGCCGGGCTCCATTACTTCCGCAGCCGCGTGCCGCTCGCGCAGCGCGACGTCGAACACGGGCTCGCGGTCACGCTGCAGCATTTCACGACACCGGACGCGCAGCAGCGCGCGCTCGGCATTCTGCAATTCAAGCTCGACATCCTGTGGTCGATGCTCGACGCCGTTGAAAAGGCCTACCCCGTATGAACGCGATCGAAGCCGCCAGCGGCGTGCCGCTGCGCCCCTGCCTCAGGGGGCATGTACCGCCTGCAATGGGAGGCGGCCCAGGATGCGTACGTGCTCCTCTATCCGGAGGGCATGGTCAAGCTCAACCCGAGCGCCGGCGAGATTCTCGCGCGCTGCGACGGCACGCGCGAACTGGACGACATCATCGGCGAGCTCGAACGCCTGTTCATGCAATCGGATCTCGCGACCGACGTCTACCGTTTCCTCGATCATGCGCGACTGCGCGGCTGGCTGGACTGACATGACGCCCGACACGCCCCGTCCGTCCGCGCCGCTGTGGCTGCTCGCGGAACTCACGTATCGCTGCCCGCTGCACTGCGCGTTCTGCTACAACCCGGTCGACTTCGCGACGCACGGCGCGGAACTCGACACCGACGCGTGGCGCTCGGTCATCACCGATGCGCGCGCGCTCGGCGCCGCGCAGATCGGCTTCTCGGGCGGCGAGCCGCTGCAGCGCGGCGACCTCGAGACGCTCGTCGCGCATGCGCGCGGGCTCGGCTTCTATACGAACCTGATCACGTCGGGCATCGGGCTGAACGTCGCGCGCATCGAGCGGCTCAAGGCAGCCGGGCTCGACCACATCCAGTTGTCGCTGCAGGATTCGACGCGCGAGCTCAACGATTTCCTGACCAGCACGCGCACGTTCGAACTGAAGCGCGACGTGGCGCGACTGATCAAGGCGCACGGCTACCCGATGGTGCTCAACTGCGTGCTGCATCGCTACAACCTGCCGCACGTGGGGCAGATCATCGAGATGGCGCTCGATCTCGGCGCCGATTACCTGGAGCTGGCTAACACGCAGTACTACGGCTGGGCGATGCTCAATCGCGACCAGTTGATGCCGACCGTCGAGCAGGTGCGCGAGGCCGAGGAAACGGTCAACCGCTATCGCAAGCTGATCGGCGAGCGCTGCAAGATCCTGTTCGTCGTGCCCGACTATTTCGAGCGCCGCCCGAAGGCGTGCATGAACGGCTGGGGCTCGGTGTTCCTCGGCGTCGCACCGGACGGCACCGCGCTGCCGTGCCATGCCGCGCGCTCGCTGCCGGGGCTCGCGCTGCCGAACGTGCGCGACCGGTCGCTGCGGGAAATCTGGTACGACAGCGATGCGTTCAACGCGTTTCGCGGCGACGACTGGATGCGCGAGCCGTGTCGCACGTGCGACGAACGGCATGCGGATCACGGCGGTTGCCGCTGCCAGGCCTACCTGCTGGCCGGCGATCCGAAGGAGGCCGATCCGGTGTGCGCGAAGTCCGCCCATCACGGGCAGGTCGAACAGGCCGTGCAGTTCGCGCGACGGCGCGCGCCGAACGATGAACAGCCGCTGGTTTTCCGCAGCAAGGAGAATTCGCTCGCGCAATGCGGCGCGGCGTGCGACGCTTGACGGGTGCGCCGCCAGGACGACGGCACGGGTGAGCACGGCACCGCACGCGTCGAACTGGAGACCGATGCGGCCGGCCAGGCGGTCGCCGCGCGTGTCGTGACCGGCGGCGGCTATCCGCGCCTCGATGCCGCGGCGCGCGACGCGGTGCTGGCGAGCCGCTGCGCTGCGCATGGGGAAAACGGCGCGCCGTCGCCGACGCGGGCGCGCGTGCCGATCACGTTCAATCTCGATGAATGACCGGGTACGTCGCCGCGACTACCCGTCATCCGCCTTCGCCTGCAAACCCTTCAGCCCCTGAATCACGACCAGCAGCGCGCGCCCGTGCTCGTCCGAGCCGTCCCACGCGTCGACGATCGCGTCGCGCAGCAGGTCGTTGTACCGGCGGCGCGACGGCTCCGTATCGACACCATAGAAACTGCATAGCTTGTTGAATGGCGCGCTGCGGCGCAGCCGGCGCCCGTTCGACAGCCGAAGGCGCGACACGGTGGGCTGGCTGACCCCGGAAAGTCGCGCGATTTCGCTGGACGAGCGTGTATCTGCCATCAAGCGGCGCAACAGATCTTGAACGGGAAAATCCTGGTCCGGGGCTTCCATGCGATGCATTATACCTATACAGTTACGGCTGTTGAATGGGCTTGCTGTCAGCAGCGAGGCTGTATCCCGAGAAAGTTGATGACACTGAAACACCTCCCTCCCACGTTCTGCTGGACCAAGATCGGCGCCGAGTCCGGCGAGGAACTGCCGACCGTCGTGCTCCGCAAGGAATGGGAGCGCCGGCTCGGCGGCGGGCGTTTTCTGTGGGGCATCAACCAGCCGCTCGGCAGCAGCGCGCAAGTCGCCGCGCATCGCACGGGCTCGCTGCTCGCGCTGTTCTCGCCGGTCGCGTCGCGTCCGCGCGCGGGCGAGCGCAAGGACGCGCTGTTGTGGAACGCGTGGGTCGACGCAAGCGGGCAGGTGCGGCCGTTGCCGCCGCATACGTTCATCGCCAGCCGCTCGACGCTGCCGTCGGGCCGGCGTCGCGAGCAGCACTACGCGCTCGTGTGCGCATCGTCCACCGCGCTGACGGTCGGCACGCAGTTGCGCGTGTTTCCCGACCATCTTCGCAGCGTGAGCACGGGCAGGCCGCTGGGCGCCGCCCAGGGCGCGGCCGTGGTCGACTGCATCGGGCGTGCGAAGGAGCAGACGGGAAAGAGCTATCCGCTCGCGCTGTCGGTCGAGCTCGAGGCGCCGTATTTCGTGCGGCTCGCGCAGCCGTGCGTGCTGAAGGCGCGCGATCTCGCGGAAGTGAACAAGGCCACGCGCGCCGGCGATTTCGATCGCTTCGTCGAGCTGGTCGCGCGCTTGCGCGGCCGTTCGCCGACGGACGCCGTGCGCGGTGTCACGCGCGATCTGTTCGACGTGCCGCCGCTCGAAACGGCGGCCGCATACGTGGCGCCCACGCACGCCGCGCGCATGCGCAACCGGCCGGCGGCCGAGCATCCGCGCGATCTCACCGGCGATCTGTTCGACCTGTCGCCGGGCGAGGCAGCCGCGTTCGCGGGGCTCGCGCATCCGCGCATCGGGCGCGCGTGACGCCGGGCGCGAAGCCGTTCGCGCAAGAATTTGTTGCAATCTCGCCGTAGCGGATCGGCGGGTGCGGAGCGACAATCGGCACGAAGCGCGCGGCGCGGCGGCCGATGCGTCGGCACGCGACGGGTCGTGGTTCACGCCGCCGACATGCGCACCACGCACACTGAGCGTCGGCGTGCTTCACACTGCAATCCCGAGGGAGGAGTGTCGATGTCGACCCACATCTGTTCGCCGGAAGCACAGGCCGCACAACGCTTCGTCGAAGCGACGCGCAACGTCGATCAGGCGTTTCGCGCGGTACGCGGCGAAGGCGACGACGACGGCTCGTCGGCCGAATACGCACGCGCGATGTCGCGTCTCGATCGCGCGCTCGACGAGCTGGCGCGTGCGCAGGAATTTTTCGATCGCGTCGTCGGCGCGGACGCCACGCACGGCAACTGACGGCTTTGTCGTTTCTCTTTTTCGCGCGTCGGGCGACGCGCGTTCATCTTTGGCCGAGCGCGCTGCCCGGCCGCTCTTTCATCCCGTTTCGATTGTCGACGCGAGGCCTTGCAGCCTTCGACCGGATCGCCGCTGCAAAAAGGGCCGACCGTGCATCAGCCCGCGCGCGTCATCCCCGGCGCAGGCGGCGCGGCACGGTACGCGTAGCCGCGATGCTGGAACGACGTCGCGAAGAACCGCATCTGGTAGCGGATCGCATTCGCCCAGTAATCCCACGTATGGCCGCCCGGCCGCTCCGCATAGTCGTGCGGCACGCCGAGCGCGACGAGCCGTTCGTGCAGCGTGCGGTTCGAGTCGACGAATGCGTCGTCGCGGCCGCAATCGATCGTCAGGTCGAGATGCGCGCGCACGAACGCCCGCGCGTTTTCGACGATCACGTTGCGGTTCCAGAACGACGGATGGCGATCGGGATCGCCGAATACGTGGGTGATCCCCGGCTCGTCCGTGCAGCAGCGCGGATCGACCGCGCCGCTGATGCTGCCGACCGCGCCGAACGTGTCGGGCCGGTCGAGCGCGATGCGCAGCGCGCCGAAGCCGCCCATGCTGAGCCCGGTGATCGCGCGCGCATGCTGGGCCGCGATCGTACGGAAATGCAGGTCGACATAGGACACGACTTCATCGCCGACGAAGGTTTCGTAGCGGCTGCCCGAATCGAACGGGCTGTCGATGTACCAGCTTTCATGTCCGCCGTCGGGCATCACGAGGATCACGCGATAGCGGTCGGCCAGCGCGGCGATGTGCGTGTTCGAGGTCCAGTCGGTATGGTCGCCGCCCGAGCCGTGCAGCAGATAGACGACGGGGTAGCGCTCGCCGTGGTTGTCGCGCGCGTAATCGTCGGGCAGCACGATGGTGGCCTTCAGCGTTTCGCTCATCGCGGCGCTCGGAATCGCGACGACCCGCGCATGAAATGCGAACGCAGGGCTCGTGACGGCGAGCAGCAGTAGCAGCCAGAAAGTACGTGCCAGGTTCATCGATCCTTGCATGTGTCGTTCCAGTCCGGGGCAGGGAAAACCCTGTTCCGACGACTTTAGCAATCGCGCCTTTCAACCATATTTCGGCGAACCCTACGGGTTGTCAGGCGGACGGCTCGCATACGATGCGCGCGACGGCGGCGTGAAACGCATCGGGCCGCTCGGTCGCGATCAGGTGCCCGCAGCCGGCGATCGTGTCGAAACCGGCGCAGCGGGCGAGCGCGAAGGCCGGCACGTGCCAGCCCGCGCGTGAGCGTTCGCCGGCGATCAACCAGACGGGATGGCGCTCGAACACCTGCGCGAGCGCCGGCAGGTAGCCCGCATCGCCGGTCGTCTCGACCACCGAGCGGCCCATCGCGCGCAGCGTCGATGCCGGCTGATGCGCGAGCCAGCGGCGTGCGTCGTCGAGCTGGCCCGGCGACGGGTGGTCGATCGCGCCGCGCAGCCAGTCGAGCGGAGCCACGCGCAGGCCGTCGAGCATCGCGTCGGCTTCGCCGGGCGTCATGCGGCCGACCGATGCCGACCAGAATGCATCGTCGAGCGTGAAGTTGCCTTCGACGTTGACGATGCGCCGCACGCGTTCGGGGTGCGCATGGGCGAACAGCATCGCGATCGCGCCGCCGACTGAATGGCCGACCACGTCGACCGGTTGCTCGCCGAAGTGCGTATCGACGGTTTGCCGCACGTGCTCGACCTGCGCGGCAAGCGAGATCGCATCGGGCGGCGTGGCGCGATGCGCGCCGTAGCCGAGCAGGTCGGGGCGCAGATGCGGGCCGTTCCATCCGCGCACGTCGAACGTGCCGATGAAACCGTGAATGAAGACGACGGGCGTGGTCGCGATCATGCGACCGCCGCTGAAGGCAGGGGCGGCAATTCGAGTTCGGCGAGCAGTTCGTCGAGTTCGAGCAGGTGGGTGCGATCATGGTCGAGCAGTTCGCGCACGAGGTCGTCGAGCGACATGCGGCGGATGCCGTCGCGCAGCCCGCAGCGTGCGAGTTGCGCCGGCTCCAGTGCGGCCGCGGTCGCGCACAGCGCGGCGCGGCCGCGGGCGAACGCCGCGACGGCGAGGTCGAGCGGCTGCGCGAGATAGTCGCGTTGCGCGGCGAGCGCGGTGCCGTCGACGGATTCGATCACGGGAAGCTCGGCCGTGCGCACGGCGTCGATACGCGCGGCGAATACCGCATCGAGATCGCGCAGGTGGCACGCATGTTCGACGAGCGAGAAGCCGGTGCCGGCCGGGCGGTGCGTGGCCAGTGCGGCCGGGACGTGCGCGGCGTAAGCGGCGAGCCGCGCGGGCATGCGCGCCAGCGCGGCGACGACGTCGGCGAACGGCAGCCGGTGCGGAAATGCACTGAACACCGCGCCATAGCTGAACAGCGTACCGCCGAGCCGACCGCGCGCCTGCACGACTTCGTGGCCGCAGCGGCGCATGACGTCGGCGACCATCGCGCCGCAAAACTGGCGGGCCGTCGTGTCGGCTTCGACTTCGGGGAATGTGCGCGCGATTTCATCCTGGATCGCGCCAACCGCCGCGACGCCGACGCGCGACAGTGCGGCGAACTCGAGATAGCGCTCGGGCTGTTCGATCAGCGCTTCGAGCTGGGCGCCGAGCGGGGTCGAGCGGAAACGGTCGAAACGGGAATGCATGACGGGCTCCGCCAAGTAACGTTTCAAAACGATACGTTATTGGGTGGAGCCTCGTCAACCGGCGCGTTGGGGCGCGCGCCAAGCCTGCTCGCGCCGGCCGCCTCGCGGTCAGGATGCCCGCGGCGGGCCGACCGCCGGCAGCGGGGCGCTTACAGCTTCCGCAGCCCGGGCGTGAAGGCGGGACTGAAATCCTCGGCCTCGAGCAGCGGGCGAATCTCGATGTCGGAGTCGCCGGGCATCGGGTTTGGGCAGCGCTTCACCCATTCGACGGCTTCTTCGATCGATTTCACCCGCCACAGCCAGTAGCCGGCGACGAGTTCCTTCGTTTCGGCGAACGGACCGTCGACGACGGTGCGGTTCTTGCCGGAAAAGTGCACGCGCTTTCCGCGGCTGCTCGGGTGCAGCCCATCGGCGGCGAGCAGGATGCCGGCCTTCATCAACTCCTCGTTGAAGCGGCCCATTTCGGCCATGCATTCGGTGTCGGGCATCCGGCCGGATTCGGAATCGGCGGTGGCCTTGACGATGACCATGACGCGCATTGTCGTCTCTCCTTGAACGGGAAAAGGGCGTTTGCCGGCAGTACGACGGCAAAACGAACGGTTACGACAACACGACGCGCGACGGCGACGCGAATCGACATCGCGGGTAAAAAAATTCAGTGGTGATCGACATGACGAAGGGCGCCGTAGCGGCAACGCGTCATGCCGCGTCGGCATGCGCGTCGAGCACGCTGCGGATCCGGGCGGCGAGTTCGTCGCGCCGGTACGGCTTGCCGAGCAGCATCACGCCGGGATCGAGCCGCCCCGCATGGAAGATTTCGTCGCGTGTATAGCCGGACGTGAACAGCACCGGCAACGGCGGCTTGCGCAGCGCGGCGCGGCGCCCGAGCTCGCCGCCCTTCACGCGGCCCGGCATGATCACGTCGGTAAACAGCAGATCGATCGGCGTCTCGCTGTCGAGCACGCGCAGCGCGGCTTCGCCGTCGGACGCCGTGATGACCTTGTAGCCGAGCTGCGCGAGCATGTCGACCACCGTCAGCCGGACATCCGCATCGTCCTCGACGACGAGGATGGTTTCTCGGCCGCGCACCGCGTCGTGCTGCGGCGTGCGTGCGGGCTCATCGGCCGCCTCGTGGCAGCGCGGAAACGTGAGGCGCACGGTCGTGCCCGCGCCGGGCGTGCTGTCGATCGACACATGGCCGCCGCTCTGCTTGACGAAGCCGAACACCATGCTGAGCCCGAGCCCCGTGCCTTCGCCGTCCGGCTTGGTCGTGAAGAACGGTTCGAAGACGCGCTCGAGCACGTCGGCCGTCATGCCGGCGCCCGTGTCGGCGATCTCGAACGTCACGTATTCGCCGGGCGGCATCGGTGCGCGGCCCGTGCCGGCCGCATGGCCGGGCTGCGTGCTGTTGTACGCGGCGATCGTCAGCGTGCCTTCGCCGCGCATCGCATCGCGCGCATTGATCGCGAGATTCAGCAGCGCGTTTTCGAGCTGGTGCCGGTCGGCGAGCACGTTGCCGACGTCGGGCGACAGCACGGGGACGATCCGCACCGTTTCGCCGAGCGCGCGGTGCAGCATCTCGTTCATGCCGTCGATCAGCCGGCACGGGTTCAGCGTCGTCGGCGCGAGCGGCTGGCGTCGCGCGAACGCGAGCAGGTGCGACGCCAGTTGCGCGCCGCGCCGCACGGCATTGTTCGCGTTTTCGATCCGCGGCTGCGCGCTTGCATGCGCGCCGAGTTCGACGGAGAGAATCTGCAGGTTGCCGCTGATCACCTGCAGCACGTTGTTGAAGTCGTGCGCGATGCCGCCGGTCAGGTTGCCGATCGCCTCCATCTTCTGCGCGTGACGCAACTGTTCCTCGACCGCCGCGCGCTCGGCGATCGCATCGGTCACGCGCTGTTCGAGCGTTTCGTTCAGGTCGCGCAGTTCGGCATTGGAGGCCTGCAGCGCCGCTTCCGCGCGATCGCGATGGCGCGTGGCGAGCACGCGTTCGGTGGTTTCGACGACGACGGCGAGCACGCCGCCCGGCGCGCCGTCGTCGTCGGGCAGCGGGCTGTAGTGCAGATCCATCCAGACATCCTCGGGGCGGCCGCTGCGCAGCAGCACGAGGGCCTTGTCGCGATAGGACAGCGTGCCGCCGGCGAGGCAGGTGTTCATCACGTTGCGGTTGAAATCGGCGACTTCGGGCCAGCCGAGTTCGACCGGCTGACCGAGCAGATACGGATGGCGGCCGCCGGCGAACCCGGCATATGCGTCGTTGTAGATCATGTAGCCGGGGCGGCCCCACAGCATCACCAGCGGCAGCGGCGACGCGAGCACGGTGCGGACGGCAGCGACGAGGCTGGCCGACCAGCCGTCGATCGCGCCGAGCCCGGTGGCCGACCAGTCGAATGCGGCAATGCGCCGGGCCATGTCGCCCTGCCAGCCGGGGCAAGTGTGATGCCGCGCGAACAATTCGACATGCATGGAAGCGCTCCGATGAGGACATGCGGCCGCGGGAGGCGCGGCAGGTCGCGTAAGCGGGGATTTTAGAGCAGATCGATACGCGCGGCGGCGTGCGGCCGCTGTCACGGAGCGCGTCGGCAAAACTGGTATGCTGATCCGCATCCTGTCTACGCGGAGGGCGCCATGGCTGCTAAGGAAGTCTCGAAGAAGAAGTACCTGAAAATCCTGAACAAACGCCTGCGCGCGGAGCCGGAGGCTCCGGCCGGCGCGTCGTTCGTGTTTTTCCCGCTGGGTGCGAAGGCGAAGCATGCGACGGGCGTCGTGTCCGGCGACGCGCGCAGCAAGCGCGAACTGGCCGTGATGGCCGCGGTCCAGCGCAAGGCGGCCGAAGAGTTCGTCGTCGCCGACGCCTGACGCCCCGGCTGCGTCGCGACCGAATGATCGCCACCGCGGCCGACGCAGCGGTGGCTTTGCAGTGAGCGTGTGCACCGGCGAGCACGCTGTCGTGCGTGATCGCCGGGCCGTGCATCGGCAGCAGGATGTCGAGATCGAGTGCCGGGGCCCGGCTCGAAACGGCTTGAAAACCCGCCAGGCGGTCAGGACGCCTCGTCCGCCGCCGCCGGATAGCGGCCGTTGCCGCCCGCTTCGTCGCCTGCCGCCAGTTGCTCCAGCGCGAGGCCCTTCGTCTCGATCCCCAGCGTCCACACGGCGATGGCCGCCGCGATGAACGACAGCGCGCCGAGCGTGAACACGCCGCCCTGACCGAACACCGGCAATACCACGCCGACCACGTAAGGCCCGATCAGCGAGCCGATCCGGCCGATCGCCGACGCGAAGCCCGAGCCCGTCGCGCGCGCGCCGGTGCCGTACAGCTCGGGCGTGTACGTGTACAGCGCCGCCCACATCCCGAACAGGAAGAACTGCATCGCGAGGCCCGTGACGATCAGCAGCGTCGTGCTGCCGCCGTACAGCGCGCTCTGGCCGTATGCGTACGCCATCGCGCCGCCGCCGATCAGCGACGCGATGCAGGTCGGCTTGCGTCCCCAACGCTCGACGAGCCACGCGGCACACAGGAAGCCCGGCACGCCGCCGAGCGAGATCAGCACCGTGTAGAACACCGATTTCGTGACTTCGAAGCCGGCCTGCTGCAGCAGCGCGCCGAGCCACGACGTGAGGCCGTAGAAGCCGAGCAGCGCGAAGAACCACAGCAGCCACACCATCACCGTGCGGCGGCGGTACACGCCGCTCCAGATCTCGCGCAGCGCGCCGCGGCCGCGCGCGGCGGCCGGTTCGGCGAGCCGCGACGGCGGCGGCAGCGTCGCGACGCCGGCCGAGCGCATCACCTTCGCCTCGATCGTCTGCATCACCGCATCGGCTTGCGCGTGCCGGCCCGCGTGTTCGAGCCAGCGCGGCGATTCCGGCACGATGCGGCGCACGACCAGCACGAACACGGCCGGAATCGCGAGCAGCGCGAACACGGTGCGCCAGCCGAACTGCGGCAGCACGAAATACGCGACGATGCCGGCCGTGATGAAGCCGAGCGGCCAGAAGCCGTCCATCAGCGCGATCAGCCGGCCGCGCTTCTCGGTCGGCACGAATTCGGACAGCAGCGTCTGCGCGACCGGGAACTCCATCCCCATTCCGATGCCGAGCAGCACGCGGTAGACGATCAGCGCGTCGACGCTCTGCGCGGTCGAGCACAGGTACGACGCGGCGCCCCACAGCACCATGCTCCACTGGAACACGGGCCGGCGGCCGAAGCGGTCGGCGAGCAGGCCGGCCACGGCCGCGCCGAGCACCATCCCGAAGAAGCTCGCGCTCGCGACGAGGCCGGCGGCCGCGGTCGACAGCCCGAATTCCTTGCGGATCGAGCCGAGCACGAACGTCATCGTGCCGAGGTCGACCGAGTCGAAGAAGAACGCGATCGCGATGATGAAGAAGATCCGCTTGTGATAGCCGGAGAACGGCAGGCGTTCGAGCCGGGCGGCGGCGGAGGCGGGAGCGGTGGCGGCGGGCATGGCGTCCTCTGAAATGAAAAAGGGGCCGCGCAGCGCATGCTCGAGGGCCCCGATGCTTCGTATTCAGTAGACGCGACCACAAACTGCCGCATCAGAGGAAAAGCGCCGCCTGCTTGCTCAAATGCGTCATCGGCGGGCGGCGCGCGTGACGCCGGCCGGCGTCAATTCTTCAGCTTGTAGCCGGTGCGGAACATCCACGCGACGATCGCGAGCAGGATCACGAGGAACAGCGCGGTCGCGGCGAGGCTGATCCACACGTGCACGTCGGCAATCCCGTAGAACGACCAGCGAAAGCCGCTGATCAGGTAGACGATCGGGTTGAACAGCGTGACGACGCGCCACGCGGGCGGCAGCATGTCGACCGAGTAGAAGCTGCCGCCGAGGAACGTGAGCGGCGTGATGATCAGGAGCGGCACGAGCTGCAGTTTCTCGAAGCTGTCGGCCCAGATGCCGATCACGAAGCCGAACAGGCTGAACGTGACGGCCGTCAGCACCAGGAACAGCACCATCCAGAACGGATGCAGGATGTGCAGCGGCACGAACAGCCCGGCCGTGGCGAGGATGATCACGCCGAGCAGGATCGACTTCGACGCGGCCGCGCCGACGTACGCGATCACGATCTCCCAGTACGACACGGGCGCGGACAGGATCTCGTAGATCGTGCCGGTGAAGCGCGGGAAGTAGATGCCGAACGACGCGTTCGAAATGCTCTGCGACAGCAGCGACAGCATCACGAGGCCCGGCACGATGAACGACCCGTAGCCGATGCCGTTCACGTCGCTGATGCGCGAGCCGATCGCGGAGCCGAACACGACGAAATACAGCGACGTCGAGATCACCGGCGCGATGATGCTCTGCATCAGCGTGCGGCGCGTGCGGGCCATTTCTGCGCGGTAGATCGCGCGGATTCCATGCCAGTTCATGGGTCAGGCTCCTTGCACGCCGTTGCGGCGGTTGTCGATCAGGCTGACGAAAATGTCCTCGAGCGAGCTCTGCGTCGTGTGCAGGTCGCGAAAGCCGATACCGGCCGAGCCGAGCGCGTTGATCAGCTTCGCGATGCTCGCGTCGTCGCGCTGCGAGTCGTACGTATAGACGAGCGCGGCGCCGTCTTCCGCGCGTTCGAGCCCGAACGGCGCGAGCGCGGGCGGCACCTCCGCGAGCGGCTGCTCGAGCTGCACGGTGAGCTGTTTCTTGCCGAGCTTGCGCATCAGTTCGCGCTTTTCCTCGACGAGCACGAGCTCGCCGCCGAGGATGATGCCGATCCGGTCGGCCATTTCCTCCGCTTCCTCGATGTAGTGCGTGGTCAGCAGGATCGTCACGCCGCTTTCGCGCAGCGAATCGACGAGCTTCCACATGTCGCGGCGCAACTCGACGTCGACGCCGGCCGTCGGTTCGTCGAGGAACAGGATGCGCGGCTCGTGCGACAGCGCCTTCGCGATCATCACGCGGCGCTTCATGCCGCCCGACAGCGTCATCAGCTTGTTGTCGCGCTTGTCCCACAGCGACAGCGCCTTCAGCGTCTTCTCGATGTACGCGGGATCGGGCGCCTTGCCGAACAGGCCGCGGCTGAACGACACGGTGGCCCACACGGTTTCGAACGCGTCGGTGGTCAGCTCCTGCGGCACGAGGCCGATCATTTCGCGGGCCGCGCGGTATTGATCGCGGATGTCGTGCCCGCCGACCGTCACGCGGCCTTCGGTCGGCGTGACGATGCCGCAGATCGAGCCGATCAGCGTCGTCTTGCCGGCGCCGTTCGGCCCGAGCAGCGCGAAGATCTCGCCGGGGCGGATGTCGAGGGTCACGTGCTTCAGCGCCTGGAAGCCGGACGCGTAAGTCTTGGAGAGGTCGGAGACGGAAAGGATCGGTTGCATGCTCACGGATGGCACGGCCGGCCGGCGCGACGGCCGGCGCCGCGCGTGCCCGGCGCCGCCGCTGCGAAGCGGCCGGGATCGGGCGCGGCATGGCGAACGGGCGTCATGTCGAACGGCAGGGTGGTGCGGGATCGCGGGACCGCCATATTAGCAATCGGCAGATCGAAATGCATTCTGATGGAAAGGCCGGCGCATGTCGGTGCCGAATTTGCGTGGATTGCGCTGATATTGCTCAACGATTCGGTGCTTTATTTGAATGATGCGAACAATTCTGGTTGTTTTCCGTCAATCGGCCCGGGCTCGCGCGGCCGCACGACAGGCTGGCCGACTGTGCTGCCCCCCGGCCCTCGCGCCGTCCCGGGACGGCACGTTTGGCGCTCGCGATAATGCGTTCCATTCCCGGCGATACGGAGCGGCGCGCATGTCTTTGATCGATTTCAAATCCGTGGCAAACGCGCAGGCCTGCGCATGGAAATCCACGATCGTCGGCGAAGTGGGGCCGGCCCGGATCAAGGTGCTGCGCATGGATGCCCAGCCTTACGAAGCGGAAGTGCACGACTACGACGAGGGGCTGCTGGTGCTCGACGGCACGCTGATGCTCGAGGTCGAAGCGCAAACCGTCGTGGTCGGCGCCGGGCAGATGTACCTCGCGCGCGCCGGCACGTGCCACGCGGTGCTGCCCGGCAGCCACGGCACGCTCGCGATCATCGACGTCTGAGGTTGCGCCGCAGCATGCGCGCGGCCCGCTGAAGGCCGGGCGGCCTGATTCGGCGCGAATTGGCGGGCGCCGTTCAAACGCGTGTTCCACGCGGCGTTTATTTGTCTGAGCAAATAAAATGAAGGCCGTTTGAAAATCTGTTAAATACCGTATAAACGCTAGGATCGCGCGGTTTCCGTCGTTTGGAACTCTGCATCCATTTACTTGCGGGAAGGGTCCGCTCATAGTCTCGACACACGACGCATCACGAAAACGAATCAAGCGTACGTATGGAGACCAAATCATGAGACGCCTATCCGAGGGGCCAGCGGGACTGCCGTTTCCCGATCTTTCGCCGAATGCAGGCGCGACGCAGGTCGCGGGCCTGCGCCGTCACCTCGCCGTGTAGCGGCAAGCCACTTTCCGTTTCGATCGTTCCGACGGCGCCGTGCCGCATGACGGCGCTGCGGGAGCGCGCCTGTCTACCGCCGCGGCGTGTGCCGCCTATGCCCGACCGGCATCGCGGCGGTCTTGCGTGCAGCATCATGCGCCGCGCATTCGTGCGGCGGCGCGATACCAACCGGCAGGCCATGCAGCCCGGCCGGACGAGACTTGTCGTACCTGAAAAGGAGGGGTTGATGATTTGCATTCCTGAATGGCGGAAGGCGATTCTGTCGTGCGCGGTGCTGGTGCTGCCGTTCGTCGCCGGTTGCGGCGGCGACGACGATCCGGGGCCGATCAACGTGCCGCAGTGCTCGGGCAGCGCATGCGGGCCGAGCGGCGCCGAAACGACGCCGCCCGTCGTCACGAAGCTGTGCCCGGACGCGCTCGACTACACGACGACGTATACGGGCGGCGCCGGCAGCGGCGAATACGTGAAGGTGAAGTTCGACACGACGAAGCTGACTTACCAGATGCAGTTCATCGACTCGTCGGTGCCGACCTCGGCAGGGCAGATCAACAACACGCGCGCGGGCCTGACGATCAGCGGCGCGTTCCATCATCCGACCAATCTCCCGACGGCCGAGCAAAACCGTTGTGCGTTCGTGCTCGACAGCGGCGCGACGAGCGACGGTGCGTATTCGGTGACGATCAATCGTGCCGATCCGCCGATGCTGTTCGTCGGCAACGGCGTGGTCGGCGGCGGAATTCCGGGCGCGACGATCGCGTTCCAGGGCATCGAACTCGCGCCGGGTTTCTTCCTCGGCTCGGTGCCGTCGCGCACGTTCGACTTCTATCCGTTCATCGGCTTTACCGACACCGAAACGGATTTCACGAAGGTGGCCGGCGTGTACAACGAAGTCGGCATTCATCTGTCGCCGACCGGCACCACCTTTCAGACCACCACGCCGCAAGGCTGGCAGCCGGACGTCGTGAACTGGAACCAGACGCTCAATGCGGACGGCTCCTGCACGATCACGCAAGGCAGCGACTACTCGTGTCAGACGACCGGTTCGCCGTGGACCTTGCGCAAGAATGCGGACGGCACGCCCGACAACGTATTCGTCAGCAATGCGCAATCCGGGCAGGCCTATCCGTCCGCCGGCCAGGGACAGCCGCTCGTGATCTTCGTGCCAAGCCAGGCGCACGGCGTGATGATCGTCGGCAAGCTGAACGGTGCGCTGGTGCCGATCGTGATCCGCGTCGGGTATGCGTTTGCCGCGCCGGGCAATCCGCTGGGCTCGGTGGCCGATGCGGAGGTCGGCATCTCGATGCTCGCGCCGGCCACGGCCGTCGCGCCTAACCTGCTGAAGGGCGGGTTCATCGGTGCGACGAGCGCATCCGCGTGCGGTGTGGTGACCAACAACGGGCCGTCGAGCAGCGCCGCAGGACCGGGGCCGAGCTTCAATCCGTTCGTTCCGCATCCGGACCTGCCCGGCACGTTCAACACGGCTTTCAATTACTTCACGCCGTCTGCCGGCAACTGCAGCGACGGCACCGCCGTGTCGACCATCGCGGCGAACTACACGTCGACGCTGTTCCAGGGCAATACGGCGGCGTTCATCGATCCGCAAACGTCGTCGCCGACCGCGCAGTTCGGGCTCGACTACACGCAGGCGTCGCCCGGCAAGGTCAAGGTCACGGCCAGCAGCGACTTCAACGCGAAAGGCGCGACCGGCAACGTGGCGATCTTCAAGAAGGGCGATACGGGCTGGATCGTGACGGCCGGCAACGTCTACGCGATGGTCGTCAACAACAACCAGGTCAACCCGTTCTTCACGATCGGCGCGTTCGTCCAGTAACCCGGCATTGAACACGTCACACCGGCGGCGCATGCGCTGCCGCCGGTGAACCGAATTTCAAGAGGATTCCTATGAATTTGAAGCATTGGATGGCCGCGGCATCGCTCGCGCCCGTGCTGGCCGCATGCGGCGGAGACGGCGATCCGCCGCCCGCGCCGGTGGTCCGGTTGTGTCCGCAGACGATCGACTACAACACGGTGTTCATCGGCGGCTCCGGGTCGGGCGAGCTGGTGAAGGTGCAGCTCGACACGACGAAGATGACGTACCGGATGACCTACCTCGCGTCGCCGGTGCCCACCACCGCGGGCACCGTGCAGCCGACGCGTGACACCGCGCCCGCGAACGTGGTCGACGGTACGCTGGCCGACGAAACCGGGCTGCCGACGGTGAAGCTGAACCAGTGCACGTTCCGGATGCAGAACGCGAGCCTGGACCCGAGCCGGCCCGCACGGCTGTTCCTCGGCGAAGGCGTGCTCGGCGGCGCGATCCCCGGTGCGACGATCCAGTTCGACGGCGTGATCGGCGTCGGCAAGATCCCGAAGACGACGTTCCCGTACTACCCGTTCATCAGCTTCTCGTCGCTCGAGACCGACCTGACGAAGATCGCCGGCACGTACAACCAGCTCGGCTATCACCAGGTGCCGTCGCAGAACTTCCAGCCGGTGGCGCTCGACCAGAAAGTGACGATCAATGCGGACGGCAGCTATACGGAAACCGACAACTTCGGCAAGAAGAACGGCGGGCAGCCGCTTGCATCGAGCGCGACCGTGAACCAGCCGTTCACGCTGCGCCCGGATGCGCCGGCATTCCAGTCGCTCAATTACCAGCCGCAGATTCCGGCGACGCTCGCCGCGCTCGATCCGGCAAAGGCCGGCAAGGGGATCCTGATCGTCGGCAAGCTGCGCAACCAGCTCGTGCCGATCTTCATCCGCACCGGCGCCGCGAACGCGGACCTCACGCAAGGGGCGCCGAGCGCGGACGACGAATCGGGCATCTCGTTCCTGAGCCCGCAGACGGCGATCGCGCAGGGCTCGCAGGACGGCGAGTACACGGGCGTCGACAGCGCGTTCAACTACCGCGCGACCGCGCTCGTCGGCGCGCAGGCCACGCTGCTCGATCCGTTCAACGCGTCGCAGGCGGCGCTCACGCGCGCGCTGAACCTCGACTACTCGCAGAAGGTGCCGGGCGTCGTGACGACCGTGCATGCGGATGCGGCGTCGGGGCCGGCGACCGGCAAGTTCGTGTTCACCGGCGGCGTGTTCGGGTTCCTCGACATGGCCGATACGAGCAACCCGTACTTCACGGTCGGCGCGTTCGTGCAGTGATCGCGGGTGGATGGAGACACGGCGGCGCCGCGCGCGAATGTGCGGCGCCCCGACAGAATGAGGGGGAGACTTCATGAAGAAGCTGATTGTCGCGGGTGTCGTCGCAGGCGTGTCGACGCTCGCATCGGCCCAGCAGGCGGGCGACAACGTCGCGACGCTGGGCTGGCTGCACATCATGCCGCAGGATTCGACCAACGGGCTGACGACGAATCTCGCGAGCATGCCGATCAACGGGCCGCTGCGCCTGCCCGGTTCGTTCACGTCGCCGGGCACGAGCCTGACGGTCAACAACGCCGATACGGTCGGCCTCACGCTCACGCATTTCTTCACCGATCACATCGCGGTGACGTCGGTGCTCGGCGTGCCGCCGGAATTCACGCTGACCGGGCACGGCGTGATCAGGCCGCCTGGCCCGGCGGGCTCGCTCGGCAACGTCGACATGGACAAGTCGGCGAACCAGCCGGCCGTGAAGAACGCGCGACAGTGGAGCCCGACGGTCATTCTGCAGTACTACTTCAATGCGCCGACGGCGAAGTTCCGCCCGTTCGTCGGGATCGGCGTGGCCTACAGCTGGTTCAGCAACATCGAGCTGAACGGCAACTTCGCGAAGGACATCAACGAGAACCTCGGCAGCGTGCTCGCGGCCGGCGCCGGCAAGCCGGGCGCGACGTCGGTGGAGGGCAAGGCGTCGTCGTCGTTCACGCCGGTCTACAACGTCGGCGCGAGCTATGCGATCGACAAGCACTGGGGGCTCACGGCGACGCTGACGTACATGCCGCTGAAGACCTACTCGTCGCTCGTGATCAAGGCGGCCGACGGTTCGACGCTCGCGACCACGCGCACGAAGCTGAAGGCCGACCCGTTGATCACGTTCGTCGGGATTTCCTACAAGTTCTGAGCCGACCGGCGCGCGTGACGCGTGCCGGCGGCTTCCTGCGCCCGGCCGGCCGGATCGTTCCGGCCGGCAGGTCGCGTTCCTGGCGGCGTGCCGCCATTTGTGAAGAGAGGGGGCAGTTCAAATGAGCATTCGCAAAATCGTATCGCTTGTTGCTGCAGTGGCTTTCACCGCGGTTTCGGCCGCGCCTGCTTTCGCGGTCACCGTTTCGCGCGCGGACGGTCAGCCGATGAACCCGAACGGCGAGCCGTTTTCCGCGTCGGGCCTCACGAACCTGAGCAAGGGGTCCATCACGGCGGGCTGTACCGCGACCTTCAACGGCACGATCACGTCGACCGGCATCGTCAACATCACGTCGACGACGTTCACGGGCGGCGCGACGTGCTCGCTGATCAGCGGCAGCGCGAGCAGCACGTCGCCGTGGACGGGGCAGGCCGACAGCACGACGCAGCTGTCGATCAACAACGTGAAGGTGAACGTCACGCTGCTCGGCACGTGCGGGCCGAGCAAGGTCGTGACGGCGTGGAGCGATGCGAACTCGTCGCTGACGTTCAACAACGCGACGCTGACGCCGGACTGCACGGTGGGCGGTACGGTCCTGACGTCGCCGAAGTTCCACGTGCAGTAAGCGTCGCGCGATCGACGCGGAACCCGCCGCGCGCGACGGCCGTGCGGCAAGCGCGGCGGGTTTTCGCGGCTTCGGCGGGTTCGAGCCGTCGCGCGTATCGGCGCGGCGGCCGGTCGACCGCCCGTGTCGCGATCCGGCACGGGCGGGTGGCAGGGCGGCGCCGTTCGTACTGCGCCGCCCGATTCGATTGAAACAAAACCAGATCAATTAGCCAGAACCATCCCGGACGACCCATGCTTACCGATCCAGCAAAGTATGGCGACGCCCGCGGCGCGACGCCCGACCGGCTGCGCACGGCCGCGTGGCTGCAGTACCTGACCGAACATCTCGACGCGGCGGCTTGCGCGGCCGCGGCGGGCGACACCGGCGACCCGGCTGTCGTCGCGTCGCACGCGATACGTGTGGGAGCGGGCGCGAACTTGTCCCGCGAAGTGACGGCCGTGCTTCATCGGCTGGTCCCGTGGATCGCGACGGACGGCGGCGGCTGCGCGTGCGATCCGGCCGACCCGCTCGGCGCATGCTCGCACGTGCCTTCCGCGCAGCAACTCGCGGAAGCCGAACAGTGCTGCCCGGGCTCGCATGCCGTATTCGACACCGCGCACGGCATGATCGACGCGGTTGCATTCGACGATCCCGAGCTCGGCTGGGCCGCGCTCGAACGAATTGCCGGCGGCGTCGCACGCAGCGGCGACGACGCGGGCGCACGCAGCGCGAACGAACATGACGGGCCGTGCGAGACGCCGCCTGCGAAGAACCTGAGAGAACGGCTGACCGCGGTCGCGGCAACGCGCACGGAAACGCCGGCCCGTCCCGGCGCCGTGATCGACGCGATCGTGCTGCGCGTCTGCGGCCCGCGCGACGATGCGGCGCGCATCGACGAGATGGCTGCGCTCGCGATGTTCTCCGCCGAGCTTGCCGCCGGCCACGGCGTTTCCGTTCAGGCGTACGGCGGGCAGCACAACCTCGTCGCGCGCGCGATCCGCACGCATCGCGCCGATCTCGCGTCGCTGGACGGGCTGCTTGCCGCACTCGCCGTGTGCCGACTCGATCGACTCGTTGGCGCGGGCAGCTTCTGGGCTTACTACCTGCTGGCGGGTATCGCGATCGCCGCGCCGGATACGGTGCGGGAAATCGGCCGCGGCTTTCATGGCGACACCTGGCAGACGTGGCTCGACGACGTGCTCGCGTGGCCGGCGGTCAGCCGCTTCGGGCCGGCGGAGGATGTCGCGTTCGAACGCCTGCGCGACGCGATGAGCCTGACGTCGCGCTGGAACCCGATTGTCCGCGCCAAGCGGATGCGCACGCGCGCCGTGACGGCCGCCCGGCCACGCAGCGCAAACGAGCCGGCCCCATGAAACGCGGCTCGCGGCGAGAACGCCGCGAGCCGCAGGGAGGGTATCGCGGCGCCGGTGCGGGCGCCGGATCGATCAGACCGTCTCGGGTTGCCGCATCGCCTGCGCGACATTGCGCGCCGGTGCGCCGTTCGCGACGAAGTACGGCACGTCGACCCGCGCGAGCGGCGTGCGGCCGCGGATCTTGTCGGCGATCTTCTCGGCGATCATGATCGTCGGCGCATTCAGGTTGCCGGTCGTGATGATCGGCATGATCGACGCATCGACCACACGCAGCCCGTCGAGCCCGTGCACGCGGCCTTCTTCATCGACCACCGCCATGTCGTCGTAACCCATCTTGCACGAGCACGACGGATGGAACGCGGTTTCCGCGCGGGCGCGCACGAACGCGTCGAGTTCCTGATCGCTCTTGCAATCGGCGCCCGGATTCAGCTCGCGGCCGCGATAGCGGTCGAGCGCCGGCTGCCGCATGATCTCGCGCGTCGCGCGGATCGCATCGCGGAACTCGCGCCAGTCGAGCGCTTCGGCCATGTAGTTGAACAGGATGCTCGGATGGTCGTTCGGGTCGCGCGAGCGCAGCTTCACGCGGCCGCGGCTCGGCGAGCGCATCGAGCCGACGTGCGCCTGGAAGCCATGCATCTCGATCGCGTTCGAGCCGTTGTAGTTGATCGCCACCGGCAGGAAGTGATACTGGATGTTCGGCCAGGGGTCGTCGTCGCGCGTGCGGATGAAGCCGCCCGCCTCGAAGTGGTTGCTCGCGCCGAGGCCCGTACCGTTCAGCATCCATTCGAGGCCGATCTTCGGCTGGTTCCACCACTTGAGCGCCGGATACAGCGACACCGGTTCCTTGCACTCGTACTGGATGTACATCTCCAGGTGATCCTGCAGGTTCTGGCCGACGCCGGGCAGGTCGAGCACGACCGGAATGTCGAGTGCCTTCAGCCATGCGCCGGGGCCGACGCCCGAGCGCTGCAGCAGTTGCGGCGATGCGATCGCGCCGCTGCACACGAGCACCTCGCGGCGCGCATGCGCGGTCGCGCGCTCGCTGCCGCGCAGGTACGTGACGCCCGACGCGCGCTTGCCGTCGAACAGGATGCGATCGGCGAGCGCATGCGTGACGATCTCGAGGTTCGGCCGCACCTTCGCCTGGTCGAGGTAGCCACGCGCGGTGCTCGCGCGGCGGCCCTTCGGCGTGACGGTGCGATCCATCGGGCCGAAGCCTTCCTGCTGATAACCGTTCAGGTCGTCGGTGCGCGGATAGCCGGCCTGCACGCCCGCGTCGACCATCGCCTCGAACAACGGGTTCGCGCCCGGCTTGCTGGTCGTGACCGACACGGGGCCGCTGCCGCCGTGATAGTCGTTCGGGCCGACGTCGCGCGTCTCGGCTTTCTTGAAGTACGGCAGGCAGTCGAGATACGTCCAGTTCTCGAGGCCCTTGTGCGTCGACCAGTTGTCGTAGTCGAGCGCGTTGCCGCGGATGTAGCACATCCCGTTGATCAGCGACGAGCCGCCGAGCCCCTTGCCGCGCCCGCACTCCATCCGGCGGTTGTCCATGTGCGGCTCGGGGTCGGTCTCGTACGCCCAGTTGTAGCGGCGGCCCTGCAGCGGATAGGCGAGAGCGGCCGGCATCTGCGTGCGGAAGTCGAAGCGGTAGTCGGGACCGCCCGCTTCGAGCAGCAGTACCGTGACGTCCGGATCTTCCGTCAGGCGCGTTGCGAGCACGTTGCCCGCGGAACCCGCGCCGCAGATGATGTAGTCGTATTCGCGTGTCGTCATGACGGATCTCCTTGTCTTAGAACACCGGGTTGTAGCGGCCGAGCTCGACCTGCACCGATTTGATTCGAGTGTAGTGCTCGAGCGTCGTGATGCCGTTCTCGCGCCCGACGCCGGATTGCTTGTATCCGCCAACCGGCATTTCGGCCGGCGATTCGCCCCACGTGTTGATCCAGCAGATGCCGGCTTCGAGGCGATGGATCGTGCGGTGCGCGCGCGACAGGTTCTCGGTCACGACACCGGCCGCGAGCCCGTAGTGCGTGTCGTTCGCACGGGCGATCACTTCGTCCTCCGATGCGAAATCGAGGATGCTCATCACCGGCCCGAAGATTTCCTCGCGCACGATCTTCATGTCGTCGCGGCAGTCGCCGAACACGGTCGGCGCGACGTACTGGCCGTTGGCGAAGTGGCCGTCGGTCAGGCGCGCGCCGCCCGCGAGCAGCTTCGCGCCTTCGGCCTTGCCGCTTTCGATGAAGCCGAGCACCTTGTCGAGCTGCGCGGCCGACACGAGCGGGCCGAAGTTGGTGTCGGCATCGGTCGGCTTGCCGACGCGGATGCGCTTCACGCGGTCGAGCACTTTCTGCGTGAAGGCGTCCTTGATCGAGCGGTGCACGAACACGCGCGTGCCGTTCGTGCAGACCTGGCCCGAGCTGAAGAAGTTGGCGGTGACCGCGATGTCGGCCGCGCGGTCGAGATCCGCATCGTCGAACACGATCAGCGGCGACTTGCCGCCGAGTTCCATCGTCACTTCCTTCAGCGACGATGCGCCGGCCAGCGACATCACTTTCTTGCCGGTCTCGACGCCGCCGGTGAACGACACCTTCGCGACGTCAGGATGGCCGGTGAGCAGCGCGCCGACCGAGCCGTCGCCCTGCACGACGTTGAACACGCCGGCCGGCACGCCGGCTTCCGTATAGATTTCCGCGAGCTTCAGCGCGGTGAGCGGCGTGACTTCACTTGGCTTGAACACCATCGCGTTGCCGGCCGCGAGCGCGGGCGCCGTCTTCCAGCACGCGATCTGGATCGGGTAGTTCCATGCGCCGATGCCCGCGCATACGCCAAGCGGCTCGCGGCGCGTGTACACGAACGACTCGGCGCGCAGCGGCACCTGCAGCCCTTCGATCGCGGTCGCGAGGCCCGCGTAGTACTCGATCACGTCCGCGCCGGTGACGATGTCGACCGCGAGCGTCTCGCCGATCGGCTTGCCGGTGTCGCGCGTCTCGATCGCCGCGAGTTCGTCGTTGCGCTCGCGCAGCAGATCAACCGCGCGGCGCAGGATGCGCGAGCGCTGCATCGCGGTCATCGCTGCCCATTCGCGCTGGCCTTCCCGGGCCGACGCGACCGCGCGGTCGACGTCGGCCGCGCTCGCCTGCTGCACCTGCGCAAGCAGTTCGCCGGTGGCGGGGTCGAAGGTGTCGAAAGTCTTGCCGCTGGTGGCGTCGACGTAACCGCCGCCGATGTAGAGGCGCTGCAAACCGTATACGGACATGAGGATCTCCTTGAGGGCGACTGCGTCGCGCGTCAGTCGGACGCGAGCAGCAGGTCGATGTAGTCGTGGGCGAGCTTCAAAGCGGCTCGGGTGTCGATGGGGCCGCCGGCGAGTGCGCCGCGCAGCCACAGGCCGTCGATCAGCGCGGCGAGGCCGCTGGCGGCTTCGCGCGCTTTCGGGCGCGGCAACGCCTTCGCGAATTCGGCGCACAGGTTCGAGTGCAGGCGCCGCGTGTTCACGTGCTGCAGGCGCTTGAGCATCGGGTCGTGCATGCTCTGCGACCAGAACGCGAGCCAGGTTTTCATCACGGGCGCGCTGACCTGCGTATCGTCGAAGTTCGCGGCGACGACCGCGCGCAGCCGCGAACGCGGATCCTTGCGCGCGGCGACGCGGCGGCGCGTGGTGGCCGACCACAGGTCGCGCAGCACGTGCCGCATCGTCGCTTCGAGCAGGCCGTCCTTGTCGCCGAAGTAATGGCTGACGATGCCCGTCGAGATGTTCGCGCGTTGCGCGACCGATGCGAGCGTCGTGCCGGACAGGCCCGCTTCGTCGATCGAGCGCAGCGTGGCATCGATCAACTGCGCGCGGCGTATCTCCCGCA
The DNA here is from genome assembly GCF_002223345.1 of Burkholderia sp. AU16741. NCBI lineage: Bacteria > Pseudomonadati > Pseudomonadota > Betaproteobacteria > Burkholderiales > Burkholderiaceae > Burkholderia > Burkholderia sp. AU16741. The sequence goes on along the minus strand of NZ_NKEZ01000008.1, from coordinate 1,327,130 downwards.
TTCCGACTTTCGGCATCGCGACTCCCTTCGCCCGGGCGGGCCGTCCATGGAAGTCGAGAGCTTAGCGGTTTTTTATTGATCGTTCAATCAACAAAAACGGGGCCGAACGGCATGCTGCGTTCTAAACGGGTGAGGATTCATCCCGTCAGCAGCCGTGTGCAGGTGCGGAAAAACGTATTGTAAGAAGATTAATTAAGTTTGAATCTGTTTAAAACGATTCATGAAAATATGACGCAATGCGGAGAGCTGTTTCCGTGCTTGATTTCATTACAAACCGAAAGAGTGTCGAGCTGTGTAAAATCATTCACGATATGAAATCGTAAAATCATATTATGAAGATGCTTGGTTTTATAAAAACCGTTTGAATTTAGTGATTTAAACAAAATAAGTCAATGAATATAAACGGAAATTGGCGTTTTGTGAATGCTGGACAGGATTGCTCGCAAACGATTGCCATCCTCTTTTTCGAGATTCTTCCTACCATGGAAATCGACAAATAAATTTGAATTCGGCGTATTTCCGGGCGAAGTAGAAGGATTTTTGGAATGACTTGAGTAGGCAATATCGACCGTATTAGTATGGCGCCGCACCACGAGGAATGAATGGCGCCGCGGGAAATTGCCGCGGTGCGTCGGCAATACGCGCGTCGCTCGACTTCGCACGGCGCCGGCGCCAGCCATTACGCACTGCAGCATGCCGCGACGTCGAGACGCCGCATCCACCGGAGAACGACGATGCCGACCGAAAAACACGTGGTCCCGCTGCCGAATGGTCTGAAGGTCTACGTCGAACGGAACGTGTTCGACCCGGCGTTCGACACGGCGATGCTCGTCAACGGCGCGCTCGCGACGACCGCGTCGTTCGGCCAGACCGTCCAGTATCTCGGCGAGCGGATGAACACGATCTGCTTCGACCTGCCGTATGCGGGGCAGTCGCGCCAGCACAACCCCGGCTGCTTCATCCTGACCAAGGACGACGAGGCCGCGATCCTTCAGTACCTCGTCGAGCGCTTTGCGCCGGCGTTCCTCGTGTCGGTGTCGTGGGGCGGCGTCGCGTCGCTGTTCGCGCTCGCGCGCGGCTGCCCGAGCGTGCGGCGCGCGGCGATCTGTTCGTTCTCGCCGTTCCTGAACGATGCAATGGTCGATTACGTGACGCGCGCCCGCGATCACATCGCGGCCGGCGAGAACCTGAAGGCCGCGCAGTTGCTGAACGACACCGTCGGCCGCTATCTGCCGCGCATCATGAAGCTGTACAACTACCGGTATCTCACGCGCCTGCCGCGCGACGAGCAGGACCAGGTCGCGTTTCACGTCGATCAGATCCTGTCGCTGCAGCCCGAGCGTTACTTCAGCGAGTTCTCGAACATCGGCTGCGAGCTGCTGTTCCTGAACGGCGAGCGCGACGAATACACGACGCCGGCCGACGTGCGCCAGCTCGGCGCGCACGTGCCGCGCGCGCGGTTCGCGACGGTACCGGACGCCGGTCACTTTCTCGACATCGAAGGCCGTGCGCAGCGCGAATACACCCGCGCCGCGTTGCTCGATTTCTTCTGCGACGAAGCGCCGGCCGCGGCCGGCATCGCGCGCGCCGCCGCGCATGCTTGCGTGCCCGCGCCGCTGCACGCGTTGTCGTCGTGACGCCGTCCGTCGTGCAGCGGGCGCGTCCCGCGCATCCGAATTCCCATCCCAACGAGGCAGGCCAGCCGTGAATATCGTTCAGACCATCGCCATCGTCGTTCCGTGGGCCGCGTGGCTCGCTTACTGGATCGCCACGTCGCAGGGTGTCAAGGCGACCGTGCGCAAGGAGGCGTCCCGCTCGCGCACGCTGCAGTCGATTCCGCTGATCGTCGGCGGCGCGCTGATCATCCTGCCCGATCCTTCGTGGCCGGCGCTCGTACCCGACTGGCAGCGTTTTGGGCTGCAGGCGCAGTGCGGGCTCGCGGTGCTGGTGGCCGGCCTGCTGTTCTCGGTGTGGGCGCGGCTGCACCTGGGCACGAACTGGAGCGTGTCGGTCACGCTGAAGAAAGACCACGAACTCGTGCGCACGGGGCCGTATGCACTCGTTCGTCATCCGATCTATACGGGCTGCCTGGTCGCGCTGGTCGGCGCCGCGCTGATCGGCGGCGAATGGCGCGGCGCGATCGGCGTGCTGCTCGTGTTCGCGTCGCTCGCGTACAAGGTGCGCGTCGAGGAGAACTGGCTGACCGGGTATTTCGGGCCGGCGTATGCGCAGTACCGCCGCGAGGTCGCGGCGCTGATCCCCGGTTTCTATTGACACCCGCGAGGCGCGCGATGGCGAAGATGATCGTGACCGCGATCGGCTCGGCAGGCGACGTGCATCCGCTGCTCGGCATCGCGCGCACGCTCGCCGCGCGCGGTCACGAGGTCGTGTTCTGCACGCATGCGCCGTTCGAGGCGGCCGTGCGCCGCTGCGGGTTCGCGTTCGTGCCGGTCGGCACCGCGGCGGAATACGACGAGGCGATGGCGAACCCCGCGCTGTGGGATCCGCGCACGTCGTTCCGCACGCTGTGGCAGGTGATCGCGCCGACGCTGCGCCCGCATTACGACACGCTGCGCGCGCTGACCGATGCCGACACGGTGCTGGTCGGCACGCTGTGGGCGTTCTCCGCGCGCTTCATGCAGGAGCTGCGCGGCACGCCGTACGTGTCGGTGCAGGTGTCGCCGTCGACGCTGCTGTCCGCGCATGCGCCGCCGACTCACCCGCGCCTGACGATTCCCGCGCGCTGGCCGCTGGCGGTGAAGTCGGCGCTGATGACGCTGATCGAGCGGCAGGTGCTCGATCGCGTGTGCGGCCCGGCGCTCGACGCGGTGCGCCGCGAACTCGAGCTTGCGCCCGCGCGGCGCGTGCTCGGCCGCTGGCTGCATTCGACCGACGGCGTGCTGTGCCTGTTTCCCCCGTGGTTCGCGCCGCCACAGCCGGACTGGCCGTCGAACCATCTGCAGAGCGGTTTTCCGCTGTTCAACGATATCGCGACACCCGACGACGATGTGGCACTCGATGCGTTTCTCGCGGCCGGCGAAGCCCCGGTCGTGTTGACGGCAGGTTCGACACGCGTCGATCACGCGGCCTATGCGCGCGCGGTGGCGGACGCGCTGCGCGCGACCGGCGCGCGCGGAATCCTGCTGACGCCGCACGATGCGGTGCAGGGCGATGACCGACTGCTCGTGCGCCGCTTCGTGCCGATGCGCACGCTGCTGCCGCGTTGCCGCGCACTCGTGCATCACGGCGGGATCGGCACGGCGGCGCTCGCGTGCGAAGCCGGGATCGTGCAGGTCGTCACGCCGTTCGCGCACGATCAGTTCGACAACGCGCAACGCGTCGTCGCGAACGGCTGCGGCGTGCGCGTCGACGGCCCGGTCGACGGCGCGCGGCTCGGCGCGGCGCTCGCGCGCGTGCTCGACGAACCCGCGTTCGCGGTACATGCGGAGCGCACGCGTGCGCTGCTCGCGGCCGCGCCGGACGGCTGCGGCACGGCCGCCGATTTCATCGAACGGTTCGTGCCCACGCGCGGACGGGCGGCCGCGCGGGCCGATGTCGCGGTGGCCGGAGCATGAGCCCCGCGTCGCCGCTGCACGACGGGCCCGTCGCGCCGTCCGCGTTCGACGCGTCGGCGTCGGCGTCGGCGCCCGCGCCCGCCGCGCAGCCGGTGCGCGGCATCCGGCTCGCGCTGCTGACGTTCGCGCTGTCGCTCGCGACCTTCATCGAAGTGCTCGACTCGACCGTGACGAACGTCGCGGTGCCGGCGATCTCCGGCAGCCTCGGCGTATCGAACAGCCAGGGCACATGGGTGATCAGCTCGTATTCGGTCGCGGCCGCGATCGCGGTGCCGCTCACCGGCTGGCTCGCCCGCCGCGTCGGCGAGCTGCGGCTGTTCGTCGGCGCGGTGCTGCTGTTTACGCTGACGTCGCTGCTGTGCGGGCTCGCGCGCGACCTGCACGTGCTCGTGATTTGCCGCGCGCTGCAGGGGCTGTGCTCGGGGCCGATGGTGCCGCTGTCGCAGACGATCCTGCTGCGCACCTTTCCGCCAGACAAACGCACGATCGCGCTCGCGCTGTGGGCGATGACGGTGCTGCTCGCGCCGATCTTCGGGCCGGTGGTCGGCGGCTGGATCGTCGACAACTTCTCGTGGCCGTGGATCTTCCTGATCAACTTGCCGATCGGACTGTTCTCGTTCACGGTGTGCACCGCGATGCTGCGCCCCGACGCGCAGCGCGGCGCAGCCGGGCCGATCGACGTGCCGGGCATCGTGCTGCTCGTGATCGGCGTCGGCTCGCTGCAGGCGATGCTCGATCTCGGCCACGACCGCGGCTGGTTCGACTCGCCGCTGATCGTCACGCTCGCGGTGGTCGCGGCGCTCGCGATCGTGTCGCTGCTGATCTGGGAAGCGGGGGAAGCGCATCCGGTGGTCGACCTGAGCCTGTTTCGCGACCGTACGTTCTCGTTCTGCGTGCTGATCATCTCGCTCGGGATGATGAGCTTCTCCGTGGTCGGCGTGGTGTTTCCGCTGTGGATGCAGGCCGTGATGGGCTACAACGCGTTTCACGCGGGGCTCGCGACGGCGTCGCTCGGCGTGCTCGCGCTGGTGTTTTCGATCCTCGTCGGGCTGCACGCGCATCGTTTCGATGCACGCGTGCTCGCGACGTTCGGCTTCCTCGTGTTCGCGGCCGTGCTCGCGTGGGACGCGCACTTCACGCTGAAGATGACGTTCGCGCAGATCGCCGCGCCGGGGCTGATCCAGGGGATCGGGCTGCCGTGCTTCTTCATTCCGCTGACCGCCGCGACGCTGTCGCGCATTCCGGACGACCGGCTCGCCGCCGCGTCGAGCCTGTCGAATTTCCTGCGCACGCTATCGGCCGCGTTCGGCACCGCGATGAGCGTGACGCTGTGGGACAACCGCGCGACCTATCACTACGACGTCGTGTCGCAATCGGTCACGCACGCGTCGGCGAATACGCAGCGCTTCGTGCATGCGCTGAACGCGATGGGCGTGGACGGCGTGCGCGAGCTGACGACGCTGCATCAGGTCGTGATGCAGCAGGCCTACATGATGGCGACCAACGACATGTTCTGGATGGCGAGCATGACGTGTCTCGCGCTCGCCGCGATGATGTGGCTGACGCGGCCCAGGCGTGGCGCCGCGGCTTCGTTCGGGCATTGAGGAGCAGACCATGACGACACTCGGCGCACTCGTGATCCTGTATCACCCGAGCGACGCGCAGCTCGACGCGTTGCGCGGATGGCGGCACGCGTGCGACGCGCTGCTCGTCGTCGACAACACGCCTCGGCCCGACGCACGGGCTCGCGAACTATGCGCACGCGAAGGCATCACGCTGCTGCATCACGGCAATCGCGGCGGCATCGCGGGCGCGTACAACGCGGGGCTCGCGGCGTTGTTTCGCGACGGTATCGACGCGGTCGCGCTGTTCGACCAGGATTCGTCGGTGCCGGCCGAGTATTTCCCGACGATGCGCGATGTCTGCGCGGGGCTCGCCGGGCGCGCGTTCCTGGCCGGTCCGCGCATCTTCGACGAGAACGCACGCAGCTTCCTGCCGGAACTCGCGACGAACGGCATCGGCTTGCGCCGCCTGCGCATCGAGCCGGGCACGCCGATGCAACGTTGTGCATTCCTGATTTCGTCGGGCTGCGTCGTGTCGCGCGACGCGTTCGACGTGCTCGGCCGCTTCGACGAGACGCTGTTCATCGATCACGTCGATACCGAATACAGCTTCCGCGCGCTGTCGCGCAACGTGCCGCTCTATGTCGTGCCGTCGCTGGTGCTGCCGCACCGGATCGGCGCGAAACAGCGGCACGCGCTCGGCCCTTTTGAAATGACGTCGATGAATCACTCGTGGCAACGGCGCTACTACAGCGCGCGCAATGCGGTGCAGCTCGGGATGCAGTACGGGCTGCGTTTCCCGGTGGCGCTCGTGCCGAACCTGCTGACCGTGTGGCAGGTCGTGCAGATCGCGCTGGTCGAGCGCGACAAGCGCGCGAAGCTGGCCGGCATCCTGTTCGGCATCGCGGACGGCCTGTTTGGCCGGCTCGGTCCGCTCGAGCGCACGCGGCCGCGTCTGGCCGCGCGGGCGCAGCGCGTTCGGCAGGGGTGACGATGCGGCGTTTGACGAAAGCGGCCGGTTCGGCGCATGGCGTGAAGGGCGGCTCGATGGTCGCGGTGGCGGCCATGCTGTTCGCGTTGGGCGGATGCGTACCATCGGGCTTCCTGCCGTCGCTGTCGCTGCGCACGCCGGCCGACGATGCGCTCGCGCACACCGTCGGCCCCGGCGCGAGCGGCGCGTGGCCGGCGCCCGACTGGGTGAAGCAGTTGCAGGATCCGCAGCTCGACGACCTGGTCGCCGAGGCGTCGCAGAACAGTCCCGATGTGCAGGTTGCCCAGGCGCGGTTGCGGATCGCGCAGGCGCAGCTTCAGCAGTTCGATTCGCTGACCGGTTTGACCGGCACGGCCGGCGCGACGATCAGCCGCGCACGGATGCCGAAGCCCGGCGACATCGCCGACGTGACGGCCGGCGGCTATCGCGTGCCGGTGCAGATCTTCGGCGATCCGAACGTGTCGCCTTCGTCGATCTTCGTCGGGCTGAACTACCAGCTCGACCTGTGGGGCAAGAACCGCGCGGCGACGAAGAGCCTGATGTCGTTGCGCGACGCGGCCGGCGTCGAGGCCGAACAGGTGCGGCTCACGCTCGCCGTCGCGATCGTCACCGTGTATTGCCAGCTCGATCAGGCGTATGCGGTGCGCGACCTGTTGCAGCAGAAGCTGAAGATCAGCCAGCGCGTGACGGCCGTGCTGCGCGAGCGCACCGCGCGCGGTCTCGACAACGCGTACGACGCGAGCGATGCGTCGATCAAGCGCAGCCGCCTGCTCGAACAGATCGCGTTGAACGACGAGCAGATCAAGCTCGCGCAACTGCAACTCGGCGTGCTGTCGGGCCGTGGCCCGGAGCGCGGGCTCGCGCTGCAGCGGCCGCGCGTCGGCGCGTTCGCGGTCGGCCCGCTGCCCGCCCGGCTGCCGGCCGACCTGCTCGGCCGCCGGCCCGACATCGTCGCCGCGCGGCTGCGGGTCGAGGCCGCGTTCGCGAACGCCGACTCGACGCGTGCGCAGTTCTATCCGGACGTGAACCTCGTCGCGCTCGGCGGCGTGTTCGCGCTGACGCCCGCGTCGCTGTTCTCGCGCGATTCGCTCGCGGGCTCCGTCGGCCCGGCGATCTCGCTGCCGATCTTCGATCGCGGCCGGCTGAAGGCGAAGCTTGGCGCGGACGTCGCGCAGGCCGACGTCGCGATCGGGCTGTACAACAAGACCGTCGACGACGCGCTCGGGCAAGTCGCGCAACTCGTCACGTCGGTGCAGACGTCGCAGACGCTCGTCGCGCAGCAGCAGGACGCGGTCGCGGCCGCGCAGAAGATCGTGCAGATTGCGGCTGACCGCCATCGGCGCGGCGTGCTGATGCAGAAGGACGTGGATGTCGCGGATCTCACGCTGATCGACGAGCGCGCGCAGATGATCGCGCTGCTCGGCAAACAGCGGTCGCTGCGCGTTCAGTTGGTCGGCGCGCTGGGCGGCGGGTTCGATGCGGGCGCAACGGTCGGGCAGACGCGGACGCCGGCCGTGCAGCGGGCGCGTAGTGGGGCGGCCAGGCGCGGGGCGGTCACTGCCGTGGCCGCGAACCGGGGAGCGGTGGCGAGCCCGTCGAATGACTCGTCCGCACGGAGCACGGCAATGTCGGCGGCGGCCGCCACGGCGAGAGCCGCGCCCGCGCCTGAATCCGCACGACGCAATGACACGGCGCGCCCGTCCACGGTCGGCTCGGCCCAACCCGACGCAGCGCCGCGCGGCACACCCGTTCTCGCGCGCACGACCTCGGCGAGCCCGATGAGGGGTGGGTCGCCGATGCCCGCGATTCCCGTCTTCCAGCACGATCGTCTGATCGTTACGCAAAGCGACTGATGCACCACGACAACCTTCACTCCGCCGCGCCGCCGGCCGCGCTGAACGATCCGGCACTCGACGCGCGCCGCGCGACGCGCCGCAAGCGCTTTACCGTGTTCTTCGCGATCGTGCTGCTGGCCGCGCTCGCGTGGACCGCATACTGGCTGTTGAGCGAGCGCTACTACGAAGACACCGACGACGCCTATGTCGCGGGCAGCATCGTGCAGGTCGCCGCGCAGATCCCGGGCGCCGTGACCGACGTGGTGGTCGCCGATACGCAGGCCGTGCGCGCCGGACAGACGCTCGTGCGGCTCGACGATGCCGAGGCGTCCGTCGCGTTCGCGCAGGCGAAGGCGCAGCTCGCGCAGGCCGTGCGGCAGGTCGCGAACGCGAAGATCTCGAACACGATGTACGTCGAGGCCGTGAATGCGCGGCGCGCCGACCTGGCGCTCGCGCAGCGTGCGCTCGCCGCCCGTTCCGGCGCGTCGGTCGAGATCGTCGCACCGGAAGAACTGGCGCGGGCGCGCGCGGCGGTGGCCGGCGCGCAGGCGAACCTCGCGGCCGCGCAGGCGCAGCTCGACGCGGCGCGCGCGCTCGGCAGCAAGCTGCCCGTCGACGAAAGCCCGGCCGTCGTGCAGGCGGCCGCGCAGTTCAAGCTCGCGTACCGGAACCTGAAGCGCACGACGATCGTCGCGCCCGTCGACGGCACGATCGGGCAGCGCTCGGTGCAGGTCGGCCAGCAGGTCGGGCCCGGCGTGCCGCTGATGTCGATCGTGCAGCTCAACCGGCTGTGGGTCGAGGCGAATTTCAAGGAAGGACAGATTCGCCACATGCGCGTCGGTCAGCCGGTGGAGGTCGTGTCGGATCTCTACGGCTCGCGCATCGCCTATCGCGGCCGTGTGCAGGGCTTCTCGGCGGGCACGGGCAGCGCGTTCTCGATGCTGCCGTCGCAGAACGCGGCCGGCAACTGGATCAAGGTCGTGCAGCGCGTGCCGGTGGTGATCGCGCTCGATCCGCGCGATCTCGCCGCGCATCCGCTGCGTGTCGGGCTCTCGATGCGCGCGACGGTCGACACGCACGACCGCAACGGTCACGCGCTCGACAGCGAGCCGCCGACGCCGGCCGTCAGCACGCGCGTGCACGACGGCGTCGCGAGCGATGCGGAAGCGGCGGCCGCCGCGATCATCCGCGAGAATCAGGGCGGGTAGCGGCTGCTGTCGCGCAGGGCCGGCCGCGAGGGCCGGTCCGACCCCGATGCGTCTCGCGCCCGGTAGTTTCCCGCCTGACTTTCGTATTTCCGCCATCGATGTCGGCGTCGATCAAACGCATGTCGCGTTTGAGACATCGGCGCCCCTGCCTCCGGGACTACTCTCGAACAGCACGTTGCGCGTGCGCCGCATGGCGCCGGCGCGCCGCGGCGCCATCCAACGAGACATGGAGACAATACGATGAGCAGCAATCGAGGTGTCGTCTATCTTGGGCCGGGCCAGGTCGAAGTCCAGAAAATCGATTATCCGAAGATGGTCGACCCAAGCGGCCGCGCGATCGGCCACGGTGTGATCCTGAAAGTGGTCAGCACGAACATCTGCGGTTCCGACCAGCACATGGTGCGCGGCCGCACGACCGCGCCGGTCGGCCTCGTGCTCGGTCACGAGATCACCGGCGAAGTGGTCGAAGTGGGCCGCGACGTCGAGACGCTGAAGCTCGGCGATCTCGTGTCGGTGCCGTTCAACGTCGCGTGCGGTCGCTGCGCGATGTGCAAGGACACGCATACGGGCGTGTGCCTGAACGTGAACCCGTCGCGTGCCGGCGGTGCGTACGGCTACGTCGACATGGGCGGCTGGATCGGCGGCCAGGCCGAGTACGTGCTCGTGCCGTATGCCGATTTCAACCTGCTGAAATTCCCGGACCGCGATCAGGCGATGGCGAAGATCCGCGACCTGACCTGCCTGTCCGACATTCTGCCGACCGGTTATCACGGTGCGGTGAGCGCGGGCGTGAAACCCGGCTCGACGGTCTACATCGCGGGCGCGGGCCCGGTCGGGATGGCGGCGGCCGCATCGGCGCGCCTGCTCGGCGCGGCCGTGACGATCGTCGGCGACATGAACGCGGAACGCCTCGCGCACGCCCGCGCGATGGGCTTCGAGACGGTCGACCTGTCGAAGGACGCGTCGCTCGGCGAGCAGATCGAGCAGATCCTCGGCGTGCCCGAGATCGACTGCGCGGTCGACTGCGTCGGCTTCGAGGCACACGGCCACGGCTCGTCGGGCCATTCGGAGGAGGCGCCCGCGACGGTGCTGAACTCGCTGATGGAAATCACGCGCCCGGCCGGCGCGATCGGCATCCCGGGGCTGTACGTGACGGACGATCCGGGCGCGAAGGACAAGGCGGCGCAGCACGGCAGCCTGAGTATCCGCTTCGGCCTCGGCTGGGCGAAGTCGCATTCGTTCTTCACGGGCCAGACGCCGGTGCTGAAGTACAACCGCAACCTGATGCAGGCGATCCTGTTCGACCGGCTGCCGATCGCGAAGATCGTCAACGTCGAAGTGATCTCGCTCGACCAGGCGCCCGAAGGCTACAAGAAGTTCGACGGCGGTGCGCCGCGCAAATTCGTCATCGACCCGCACGGGTTGCTGGCGGCGTGATGCGCTAGCGTTCGACGCGCGCGACGCGTGACGCGAAAACGGGCGGCGCCGGAAACGGGCCGCCCGTTTTTCGTGGCGGAAGCGAAGGTGGCGGCACGGCAGCGCGGCGACCGCCGATCACGATCGCGCGGAATGGCGGCGATGATCGCCGCCCGTTGCCAAATCGTTCACCGCCGTGCGGCGGGGATCCGCGTGTGGCCGGTCACTTCACCCACGCCGTTTTATGAAAGGTGGTCGGGAAAAGCGGATCGTCGGGCGTGGGCCCGCGTCACGCTCAGTGGCCGCGATAGAGTTGCGCGATTTGAGCGTTGCTGGCCGCGGCGCGACGTGTGTGCCCGGTGTGCAGGCTGACGCGGCGAATCGGGCGCGTGCGGTGCGCGGTATCGCGGCTGCCTTTCCAGTCGGCCACGCGGACTGCGCCGGCGCGCGTCCGGTCAGGTGTGCGCAACGACGGCGCGGCTCGTGCAACCGCCGTCGGGCGAGCGGGTTTGCCGGCGAGCGGGGTGCTCTGTTGTGGACTGGCCGCCACTTGCGTTTGATCAGGCGAATGAAACGGGTAGACGGGTGCGGGCACGACCGGCAGGAATGGATCGTTCGACGCGGGCGGCAGCCCGGCTTCGGTCGCGACGGCGGCCGGCGCACCGGATCCGCGACAAACGGGATCGGCCTTGCAGGTCTGGTCGACCGCCACGTAGCCGCCGACCAGCAGCACGAGCGTGAGGATGCTCAGGATCGGCGCGCTCGACGCCCGCGGCCGCTGGAAAGCCGCGTTGCGCAGCGCGCGGGCGACCCGCGACGACCACGTGTGAAACGAGCGCGGCGCATGTGCGGCGCGTGCGTCGGCCGGTGTGCGGTCGATCGGCTCGAACGGCCAGTTCCACTGGCCGCAGACGGGGCAGTGCTCGAGTGCGCGGAACGCCACGAAGCCGCATTCGCGGCAGCGGCAGCACGTCGCGTGCCGCGATTCGGCGCGTGCATTCAGCACGGAACGCCAAGCATCGCGCGCGCGGACGCTGCGGTTGGGCAGGACGCGCATGTCAGCGGCCGGCGGACGCTATCGTCGGGCTACACATCGGCGGTCGTTCGCATGCGGTGTTCAAGCGATTCTCCATAACATCGGACGCGTGAAACCCGTTGGTCCGCGGCTGCCTGCCGCTTCATTCTTGGTCGTTTGCACGCGAAACGCAAGGCGTAAGTCGCGCGTCGCGCTCCGCACGCTTCGTACCAGCCGCCGTGCCGCTGTCGGGCCGCGAGCATACCGAGCGTCTCCAGCGCACGCTCGACGGGCGGTGTCCACGGTCGTCCGTAATTGAGCCGCAAATAACGGCGGAAACCGCCGGTCGCGGAAAAGATCGGCCCGGCGCGATGCTCACGCCGTTTTCCATCGCCTCGCCGAACAGGTGCGTCGCATCCATGTGCGGCGGCAGTTCGATCCGCAGGAAATACCCGCCGCGCGGTGCGAACACTTCGGTATCCGTCGGAAGCGCGCGGACGGCATGGTGTACTACGCGCGCTGGAAGGATAGCGGCGGGGCCGACCAGATCTATGCGAAGACGGCCGACCCGGCCTCGACGCCGAGCGCGCTGGCGCTCAACGACTGCATGAGCAACAATTCGGACCCGGCGCCCGTCAGTGGTACGAAATACCTGTTCTTCTCGTCGACGACGGCGGGCGGTTATCAGCTCTATGTGGGCGACGTGACGCTTGTAGCTCGAGCAGATCGGGAAGAGGAAAGTCGGCGATTACAACGGTAATGCCGTCAGTTGAAGCGGCGCGAAAGCATCGCGCCGAAAGGCTGAAAAATCCGCCTGGCGTTTTCGATCAGGCCTTCGCGGCCGCTCGGCATGCTTCCTACTGCACAGCGCCTGCCTCACGCATGCAGCACATGCGCCGGAAACGCCGCCCCCGCACCCGCCGCACCCTGCGCGAGCGGCGCTACCTGCTTGCGGCGCTCGCGCGTCGGCGCGACGCCGAACGCATCGCGATAGCTCTTGCTGAAATGGCATGCCGACTGGAAGCCGCACGCCATCGTGATGTGCATGATCGACATGTCGGTCTGCAGCAGCAGCTCGCGCGCACGACGCAGCCGCAGCGTCAGGTAGTAGTGCGTCGGCGTCATCCCGAGATGTTCGCGGAAGAGGCGTTGCAATTGCCGCTGCGACATGTTCGCGAGCCGTGCGAGTTCCTCGCGCGACAGCGGCTCCTCGATGTTGTTTTCCATCAGCGAGATCACTTCGAACAGCGACTTGTTCGCCGAGCCGAGGCGGGCGACGAGCGGCATGCGCTGCTGCGCGCTCGTGTCGCGCACGTGTTCGACGATGAACTGCTCGGCGATCTGCGTGACGCGCGCGGTGCCGACGCGCGCGGCGATCAGGTTCAGCATCATGTCGAGCGGCGCGACGCCGCCCGTGCACGTGATGCGGTCGCGGTCGATCACGAACAGTTCCTTCAGGAAGCGCGTGTCCGGAAACTCTTCCTTCAGCGCGGACATGTTCTCCCAGTGGATCGCGCACGCGTAGCCCGCGAGCAGCCCCGACTTCGCGAGTGCATAGGTGCCCGTGCACAGGCTGCCGAGCGAGAGCCCCATGCGCGCGAAGCGACGCAGCGTCGACAGATGGGCGGGCGTGGTCGCGCGCTGCACGTCGACGCCGCCGCACACGAAAACGATGTCGGGTTGCCCCACGCATTCGGCCGGCCCCGTGTCGACCGTGAGGCCGTTGCTCGCCATGACCGGGCCGCCGTCCGGGCTGATCACCGACCAGCGATAGAGCGGCTGGCCGCTCAGGTAGTTCGCCATCCGAAGCACCTCGATCGCATTGGTGAACGCGATCATCGTGAAGTTCGGTAAAGGCATGAACGCGAAGTGGGACAGCGACGCTGTGCGGTCGGGCGACATGGGGAGCGTTCCTTGAATCTCTAATAGCTTTTTGGCCCGGGGCACGGATCGGGCTACGGTATTGTGTGAGCGAGTGCAACAAGCGTGCCATACGGCTAAACCCTAGCTCCATACGTTGTCTGGGCATCGGGCCGTTGCTGCACTGCACCGTATCCGGGAGACGCCGCACGCGAACGTGCGGCAAACGCACTGCCGGTGTGCGTGTCCATAGGTGAATCAGCGACACCGTTTCGGGCGGTCATCCAGAAAAGCACGACCGGTCACTTGTACAAAACGGACGCGCATGGCGGAAAAGGCAAAGAACGCGTCTAAATTCATCAATCCGCCGAAAATCCGAACGACAAGAATAGAGCCGTCGGCAGCCTTGCACTGGGCGAGTGGGAAACCCAGGCACGGCGGGCCTCGAGCTTCGGTTGCAGCCCTTTATTCTTCGTCACGGACGCACTATGTCGAACACTCAGCCTTTCTTCTCGCAGACCCTTGCCGAGCGCGACGCGCCGGTGCGCAGCGCCATCCTGAAGGAACTCGAGCGTCAGCAGTCGCAAGTCGAGCTGATCGCGTCGGAAAACATCGTGTCGCGTGCCGTGCTCGAGGCGCAGGGCTCGGTACTGACCAACAAGTATGCGGAAGGCTATCCCGGCAAGCGCTACTACGGCGGCTGCGAATTCGCCGATGAAGTCGAGGCGCTCGCGATCGAACGCGTGAAGCAGATTTTCAACGCCGGCTATGCGAACGTGCAGCCGCACTCCGGCGCGCAGGCGAACGGTTCGGTGATGCTCGCGCTCGCCAAGCCGGGCGACACGGTGCTCGGCATGTCGCTCGACGCGGGCGGCCACCTGACGCACGGCGCGAAGCCGGCGCTGTCGGGCAAGTGGTTCAACGCGGTCCAGTACGGCGTGAACCGCGACACGCTGCGCATCGACTACGACCAGGTCGAGGCGCTCGCCCACGAGCACAAGCCGAACCTCATCATCGCCGGCTTCTCGGCTTACCCGCGCGCGCTCGACTTCGCACGCTTTCGCGCGATCGCCGACAGCGTCGGCGCGAAGCTGATGGTCGACATGGCGCACATCGCGGGCGTGATCGCCGCGGGCCGCCACGCGAACCCGGTCGAGCACGCGCACGTCGTCACGTCGACCACGCACAAGACGCTGCGCGGCCCGCGCGGCGGCTTCGTGCTGACCAACGACGAGGACATCGCGAAGAAGATCAACTCGGCCGTGTTCCCCGGCCTGCAGGGCGGTCCGCTGATGCACGTGATCGCCGGCAAGGCCGTCGCGTTCGGCGAAGTGCTGCATGCGGATTTCAAGACCTACATCGACAGCGTGCTCGCGAACGCGCAGGCGCTCGGCGAAGTGCTGAAGGCTGGCGGCGTCGATCTCGTCACGGGCGGCACCGACAACCACCTGCTGCTGGTCGACCTGCGCCCGAAGGGCCTGAAGGGCGCGCCGGTCGAGCAGGCGCTGGAACGCGCTGGCATCACCTGCAACAAGAACGGCATTCCGTTCGACACCGAGAAGCCGACCGTCACGTCGGGCATTCGCCTCGGCACGCCGGCCGGCACGACGCGCGGCTTCGGCGTCGCGGAGTTCCGCGAGATCGGCCGCCTGATCCTCGAGGTGTTCGACGCGCTGCGCGCGAATCCGGAAGGCGATCCCGCAACCGAACAGCGCGTGCGCCGCGAGATCTTCGCGCTCTGCGAGCGCTTCCCGATCTACTGATCGACCCCACAAGAACAGTCACACGAGCGAGAGCAGATATGAGCACGCTGCATCAGGACAGCATCATCATCGACGGACTGAACATCTCGAAGTTCGAGAAGCCGGTGTTCGAGGACATGCGAAAGGGCGGCATCACGGCCGCGAACTGCACGGTATCGGTGTGGGAGAACTTCACCAAGACCGTCGACAACATCGGCGTGATGAAGAAGAAGATCCGCGACAACGGCGAGCTGCTGACGCTCGTGCGCACGACGGACGACATCTTCCGCGCGAAGAAGGAAGGCAAGACCGGGATCATCCTCGGCTTCCAGAACGCGCATGCGTTCGAAGACAACCTCGGCTACATCGAGGCGTTCGCCGACATGGGCGTGCGCGTCGTGCAGCTTTGCTACAACACGCAGAACCTGGTCGGCACCGGCTGCTACGAGCGCGACGGCGGCCTGTCGGACTTCGGCCGCGAAGTGATCACCGAGATGAACCGCGTCGGCATCATGGTCGACCTGTCGCACGTGGGCGGCAACACGTCGTCGGAAGCGATCGCGTTCTCGAAGAAGCCGGTGTGCTACTCGCACTGCCTGCCGTCGGGCCTGAAGGAACATCCGCGCAACAAGAGCGACGCGCAGCTGAAGGAGATCGCCGATGCGGGCGGCTTCGTCGGCGTGACGATGTTCGCGCCGTTCCTGAAGCGCGGCATCGAAGCGAACATCGACGACTACATCGAGGCGATCGACTACGTCGTGAACCTGATCGGCGAAGACGCGGTCGGCATCGGCACGGACTTCACGCAGGATTTCGCGAAGGAGTTCTTCGACATGCTGACGCATGACAAGGGCCGTTATCGCCAGCTGACGAACTTCGGCAAGGTGATCAACCCGGACGGCATCCGCACGATCGGCGAATTCCCGAACCTGACGGCCGCGATGGAACGCCACGGCTGGAGCGAGTCGCGCATCCGCAAGATCATGGGCGAGAACTGGGTGCGCGTGTTCAAGGACGTGTGGGGCGCGTAAGCGCCCGACGAGCCGAACCGCTACCGTCGTTTCAACATAAAAAAATCGGGACGTGCCAGCGCTTGCCGCGCGGGCACGCGGACGATGTCGCGCCTGCGCACTGAGCCGCGCGGCCACTTTCCTCACGGAGTCACCACGATGCAACCGCAACTGCCGATCAACGTCGATCCCGATACCGGCGTCTGGACCACCGACGCGCTGCCGATGCTGTACGTGCCGCGCCACTTCTTCACGAACAACCACGTCGCCGTCGAGGAAGCGCTCGGCGTCGACGCATATGCCGAGATCCTCTACAAGGCCGGCTACAAATCCGCCTACCACTGGTGCGACAAGGAAGCCAAGCTGCACGGCCTGACCGGCATGGCCGTGTTCGAGCACTACCTGAAGCGTCTGTCGCAGCGTGGTTGGGGCCTGTTCTCGATCATCGAGGCCGACCCGGCGAGCGCCCGCGCGAAGATCGAACTGCGCCACTCGTCGTTCGTGCTCCAGCAGCCGGGCAAGGAAGGCAAGCTCTGCTACATGTTCGCGGGATGGTTCGCGGGCGCGATGGACTGGGTCAACGACACGACGCCGGAAGGCAAGGGCGCGCCGCGCGCGTACTCGAAGGAAGTGCAGTGCGCGGCCGAGCATCACGACCACTGCATCTTCGAAGTGTCGCCGATCGCGCACTGACGCATTGATTCACTGAAGCCGAACAACACCCGCAACACGAGACATTCGAACGCCAGAGGTCGCCAGCGATGCGTTATCCCCACCTGTTCAAACCCATGCAGCTGAACCAGCTGACGCTGCGCAACCGGATCGTCAGCACCGCGCACGCGGAGGTGTATGCCGAGCCGGGCGGCCTGCCGGGCGACCGCTATATCCGCTACTACGAGGAAAAGGCGAAGGGTGGCGTCGGCCTGGCCATCTGCGGCGGGTCGAGCCCGGTATCGATCGACAGCCCGCAAGGCTGGTGGAAATCGGTGAACCTGTCGACCGACAAGATCATCGATCCGCTCACGCGCCTGGCCGACACGATGCACAAGCACGGCGCGAAGATCATGATCCAGGCGACGCACATGGGCCGCCGCTCGTCGTTCCACGGCGAGCACTGGCCGCACCTGATGTCGCCGTCGGGCGTGCGCGAACCCGTGCACCGCGGTAACGCGAAGATCATCGAGATCGAGGAAATCCGCCGCATCATCGGCGATTTCGCGGCGGCCGCGAAGCGCGTGAAGGCGGCCGGCATGGACGGCATCGAAATCTCCGCCGCGCACCAGCACCTGATCGACCAGTTCTGGAGCAAGCGTTCGAACCACCGCACCGACGAATGGGGCGGCAGCCTCGAAAATCGCCTGCGCTTCGGCATCGAAGTGCTGACGGCCGTGCGCGAGGCGGTCGGCAAGGATTTCTGCGTCGGCCTGCGCATGTGCGGCGATGAATTCCACGAAGACGGCCTCGATCACGAAGCGCTGAAGGAAATCGCGCAGGCGATGTCGGAAACCGGCCTGATCGACTACCTGAGCGTGGTCGGCTCGGGCGGCGATACGCACAACACGATCGCGAACTGCATGCCGCCGATGGCGCTGCCGCCGGAGCCGTTCGTGCACCTCGCGGCCGGCATCAAGTCGGTCGTGAAGATTCCGGTGATGCACGCGCAAAGCATCCGGGATGCGGGCCAGGCCGAGCGCCTGCTCGCGAACGGGATGATCGACCTGGTCGGCATGACGCGCGCGCAGATCGCCGATCCGCACATGGTGATCAAGATCCGCGACGGCCGCGAGGACGAAATCAAGCAGTGCGTCGGCGCGAACTACTGCATCGACCGCCAGTACAACGGCCTCGACGTGCTGTGCATCCAGAACGCGGCGACGTCGCGCGAGGCGACGATGCCGCACATCATCGAGAAGTCGCGCGGCCCGAAGCGCAAGGTCGTGGTGGTCGGCGCCGGCCCCGCGGGCCTCGAGGCCGCGCGTGTCGCGAAGTTGCGCGGCCACGACGTCGTGCTGTTCGAGAAGAACGCGGAAGTGGGCGGCCAGGTGATGATCGCCGCGAAGGCGCCGCAGCGCGAGCAGATGTCGGGGATCATCCGCTGGTTCGACATGGAAACGAAGCGTCTGGGCGTCGATCGGCGTCTCGGCGTGGCCGCCGACGAGAAGATGATCATGGCCGAGAAGCCGGACATCGTCGTGCTCGCCACCGGCGGGTCGAGCTTCACGTGGCAGGTGCCGGCGTGGGGTGTGGCCGAAGGCCTCGCCGTCAGCTCGTGGGACATCCTGACCGGCAAGGTCGAGCCGAAGCAGAACGTGCTGCTGTTCGACGGCGTGAGCACGCATGCGGGCGCGGGCGTGGCCGATTTCATGGCGAGCCGCGGCTCGAAGGTCGAGGTCGTCACGCCGGACGTGAAGGTCGCCGACGACTGCGGCGGCACGACGTTCCCGATCTTCTATCGGCGCCTGTACGCGTTCGGCGTGATCCCGACGCCGAACACGACGCTCGATCGCGTCTATGAAGAGAACGGCAAGATGATCGCCGTGCTGCGCAACGAGTACACGGAAGAACTGGAAGAGCGCGCGGTCGACCAGGTGGTGATCGAGAACGGCTCGTCGCCGAACGACGAACTGTACTGGAAGCTCAAGCCGGAATCGGTGAACCGCGGCCAGATCGATCCGCACACACTGTTCGCGGCCGAGCCGCAGCCGTGCCTGTCGGAAGAACTCGGCAACGGCCGCTTCCTGCTGTTCCGTGTCGGCGACTGCATCTCGATGCACAACGTCCACGGTGCGATCTACGACTCGCTGCGTCTCGTGAAGGATTTCTAAAAGATGAACCCGTCCTTCCTCATTACCGCCCTGTTGTGGCTGTCGGTGGCGGGGCTCGCGTTCGCGGTCGCGAAGCGCTCGTCCTACTGGCGTCTGGGCCGCGCCACCGCGCCCGGCTCGTTCGGCGTCGCGAACCTGTTCGCGATTCCGAAGCGTTATTTCGTCGACCTGCACCACGTGGTCGCCCGCGATCCGTACATCGCGAAGACCCACGTCGCGACCGCCGGCGGTGCGATCGGCGCGCTCGCGCTGGTGTTCGTCAACTATGGCCTCGCGATCTACTCGCCGTGGCTCGACAAGCTGATCTTCCTCGCGGCGCTCGCGATGCTGGTCGGCGCGGTGTTCGTGTGGCGCCGCCGCGCGGCGAAGAACGTGCCGGCGCGCCTGTCGCGCGGCCCGTGGAATACGCTGCCCTGGCTGCTCGGTTCGTTCGCGCTCGGCCTCGTGCTGTTCATGCTGGTGCCGACCGGCGCGATGTCGGGTGCGTTCGCGGTGCTCTGCGCGCTGCTGATCGGCGTCGGTGCGTTCACGATGACGGTCGGCGCCGCGAAGGGCGGCCCGATGAAGCATGCGATCGCCGGGCTGCTGCACCTCGCGTTCCACCCGCGCCAGGAGCGTTTCGCGGCCACGCGCGAATCCTTCACCGGCAACGGCACGGCCACGCCGCCGACCGCGCTGAAGCTGCCGGACATCGAGCATCAGGAGTACGGCGTCGCGAAGCCGGTCGAATTCCGCTGGAACCAGTTGCTGAGCTTCGACGCATGCGTGCAGTGCGGCAAGTGCGAAGCCGCGTGCCCGGCGTTCGCGTCGGGCCAGCCGCTGAACCCGAAGAAGCTGATCCAGGATCTCGTCGTCGGGATGGCCGGCGGCACCGACGCGGCGTACGCGGGCAGCCCGTCGCCGGGCATTCCGGTCGGCCAGCATCGAGGCGAGCCGAACGGCCCGATCGTGTCGGGCCTGATCGAGGAGCAGACGCTGTGGTCGTGCACGACCTGCCGCGCATGCGTGCAGGAATGCCCGATGCTGATCGAGCACGTCGACGCGATCGTCGACATGCGCCGCAACCGCACGCTCGTGCACGGCACCGTGCCGGGCAAGGGCCAGGAAGTGCTCGCGAACCTGCGCGAGACCGGCACGATGGGCGGCTACGACACGGCCGCGCGCTACGACTGGTCGGTCGACCTGAGCGCCCCGGTCGCGCAACCCGGCAAGCCGGTCGACGTGCTGTTCGTCGCGGGCGAAGGCGCGTTCGACATGCGCTACCAGCGCACGCTGCGCGCGTTCGTGAAGGTGCTGAACAAGGCGGGCGTCGATTACGCGGTGCTCGGCCCGACCGAGACCGACACGGGCGACGTCGCGCGCCGGCTCGGCGACGAAGCGACGTTCCAGCAGATGGCGAAGCGCCTGATCGGCACGCTCGGCACGCTGTCGTACAAGCAGATCGTGACGGCCGACCCGCACGTGATGCACAGCCTGCGCAACGAATACCGCGCGCTCGGGCTGCGCGTGACGGTCAAGCATCACACGACCTATCTGGCCGAACTGGCCGAGAGCGGCAAGATCGCGCCGAAGGCGGTCGACGCGCTGCAGGAGAAGCGCACCACGTATCACGACCCGTGCTACCTCGGCCGCTACAACGGCGAGACGGAAGCGCCGCGCAAGCTGCTGAAGACGATCGGCATCCAGGTCGTCGAGATGGAGCGCAACGGCATGCGCGGCCGCTGCTGCGGTGGTGGCGGCGGCGCGCCGCTGACCGACATCCCCGGCAAGCAGCGCATCCCGGACATCCGCATCGCCGACGCACGCACGATCGGTGCCGACGTGGTCGCGGTTGCGTGCCCGAACTGCACGGCCATGCTCGAAGGCGTCGTGGGCCCGCGCCCCGACGTGCTCGACGTCGCCGAACTCGTCGCCGCCTCGCTGGAGTGAATCGATGAATACGATCAAACGAATCGATCCGCGCCGGCCGTTCATCATCACGGCCGCCGGCCTGAAGCGCATCACGCTCGGCGAGGAAGGCAGCGCCGATGCGAACGCCGCGCAGTGGTCCGCGCACGGTCATGGCGCCGCGGCCGCGAAGCCGCGCCGCGCGCTGCAGGGCCCGAAGCACGTAATGCTGGTGGTCGCGCACAGCGAACGCGGCGCGCTCGACGACCATTCGCGGCAGGCGATTGCCGCCGCCGCGGTGCTCGCCGATGCGCAGACGGAAGTCGCGCTGCTCGCGTTCGGCGAGCTCAAGGACGACGTGGCCGAACTCGGCGTCGACAAGCTGCTCGAGCTGACCGGCTTCGATCGCCGTGCGTTCGATCCCGAAAGCGAACTGCAAGCGTTGCAGGCGTGTGTTGCCGCGCTCGCGCCGAAACACGTGTTCGTGCCTGACAACGCGACGGGCGACGGCGACCTCGGCCGGCGTTACGCGGCGGCCGCC
Source organism: Burkholderia sp. AU16741 (assembly GCF_002223345.1). Taxonomy (NCBI): domain Bacteria; kingdom Pseudomonadati; phylum Pseudomonadota; class Betaproteobacteria; order Burkholderiales; family Burkholderiaceae; genus Burkholderia; species Burkholderia sp. AU16741. The sequence continues at coordinate 1,305,663 of NZ_NKEZ01000008.1, read as the reverse complement.
GGCGCGAGCGTCGCGACCCACGTCGTCGAAATCGACGCGAAGCACGTGGGTACGTATGCCCAGGCCGGGCGCGCGTTCGCGACCCGCGCGCTGCCCGAGGTGATCCTGCTCGCGCAGAACGCGGTGGACGCGAAGCTGCCGTTCGTCGGCGCGGGCGAGCGCGTGGCGGCCGATTTCATCCGCCCGGCGCATGACGCCGCGCAGCCGTACCGCGATCTCGGTCTCGACGAAATCGACGCGGCCCAGGTCGCGCTCGAGGAAGCCGATTTCATCGTGTCGGCCGGCAACGGCGTGTCCGACATCGGCGCATTCGAGCGGCTGGCCGGCGTGTTCGGCGCGGCGATCGGCGCGAGCCGCGTCGCGGTCGACAACGGCCACTTCACGCGCGACAAGCAGGTCGGCGCGACCGGCAAGACGGTCGAGGCGAGCGTGTACATCGCGTTCGGCATCTCGGGCGCGGTGCAGCATTTGCAGGGGATCAAGGACTGCCGCCACGTGATCGCGGTGAACCTCGACGGCAGCGCGCCGATCGCGAAGCGCGCGAACCTGACGGTGGTCGGCGACGCGCAGGCGACGATCGCCGCGCTGATCGAACAGGTCCAGGCCGCGCGCGGCGAATCGCCGGCCGCGGTCGATAACCGTGAACCCGAAGGAGTCGCCGCATGAACGCCCCCCGCTCATTGCAACGCATCGCGGTGCTCGTGTCCGTCGGCCGGCATCCGGTCAGCGGCGTCGCGCGCTACAGCCGTAACGATGCGGCCGCGCTCGAAACCGGCCGCCAGCTCGCCGAGAAGCATCGCGCGACGCTCGACGTGATCCATGCCGGCGACCCCGCGAATGCGGCGCTGGCCGAGTATCTGGCGCTTGGCGCGCGGGAGGTCGAGGTGCTGGCCTGCCGCGACGGCGACGATGCCGTGCACGCGCTCGCCGCGCGCGTCGAAGGTTACGACCTCGTGCTGACCGGTACGCGCGCCGAGGGCGCGTACGACACCGGGATGCTGCCGTATCGCATCGCCGCGGCGCTCGGCTATCCGCTCGTCGGCTCGGCCGTCGACGTGACGGTCGAAGACGGCCGCGCGGCGGTCCGGCAATTTTTGCCGAAAGGGCTGCGGCGGCGTGTCGACGCGGCGCTGCCGGCCGTCGTCGCCGTGCACCCGCTCGCCGGCGTCGAGCCGCGCTATGCGTATGCGCGGCTGCGCGCCGGCGCGATCCGGCCGGCGCTCGCGGCGCCCGGCGCGGATGCCGATGCGGCCGCGTGGACGGTCGGCCCGGTCGAGCGTAAACCCGTAAAGCTGGTCGCCGCCGAGAAGCGCTCCGGGCATGCCCGGATGCTGTCCGCGACGACGACCGAGAGCCGTGGCGGCAACGTCGTAAATGAAGGGAGTTCGGTCGAAAAAGCACAAGTGATCCTCGCGTATTTGCGCGAGCATCAGCTCATCGACTACTGATTTTGATGCCTGTCGGCAAGCAACCCAGGGATGCAAGGAATCCGGAGCAAACGATGAAAGTATCGGCAGACATTCGTGCACTGATCGAACGCCGCAAGGAAGGCCACAGCCTCGAAGCGCCGTTCTACACGAGCGAGGACATCTTCGCGCTCGACATGGAGGCGATTTTCCGCCAGCACTGGATCCAGGTGGCGATCGAACCGGACGTTCCCGAGCCGGGCGATTACGTGACCGTGGAGCTGGGCAACGATTCGATCCTGATCGTGCGCGACGACGACATGGCGATCCGTGCGTTCCACAACGTGTGCCGTCACCGCGGCGCGCGCCTGTGCAACGAAGACAAGGGCTCGGTCGGCAACATCGTGTGCCCGTACCACAGCTGGACGTACAACCTGACGGGCCAGCTGATGTTCGCCGAGCACATGGGCGAGAAGTTCGACCGCTGCAAGCACAGCCTGAAGTCGGTGCACGTCGAGAACCTCGCGGGCCTGATCTTCATCTGCCTCGCCGACGAGCCGCCGGTCGATTTCGCGCAGATGCGCGCCGAGATGGAGCCGTACCTGCTGCCGCACGACCTGCCGAGCACGAAGATCGCCGCGCAGATCGACATCATCGAGGAAGGCAACTGGAAGCTCACGATGGAGAACAACCGCGAGTGCTATCACTGCGTCGCGAACCATCCGGAGCTGACGATCTCGCTGTACGAATACGGCTTCGGCTACCAGCGCTCCGACGCGAACGCCGAAGGCATGGACGCCTTCGCCGAAACGTGCGTGCGGCGCGGCAAGGAGTGGGCCGAGATTGGCCTGCCGTCCGCCGAAATCGAAAAGCTGCTCGACGTGACGGGTTTCCGCACGCAGCGCCTGCCGCTCGACCGTCACGGCGAATCGCAGACGCTCGATGCGAAGGTCGCGTCGAAGAAGCTGCTCGGCGGCTTCGACAAGGCCGACCTCGGCGGGCTGTCGTTCTGGACGCAGCCGAACTCGTGGCACCACTTCATGAGCGATCACATCGTGACGTTCTCGGTGATCCCGCTGTCGGCCGGCAAGACGCTCGTGCGCACGAAGTGGCTCGTGCACAAGGACGCGAAGGAAGGCATCGACTACGACGTGAAGAACCTCACGGCGGTGTGGAACGCGACCAACGACCAGGATCGCGCGCTCGTCGAATTCTCGCAGCGCGGCGCGACCAGCAGTGCGTACGAACCGGGCCCGTACTCGCCGTACACCGAAGGTCTCGTCGAAAAATTCTCGGCCTGGTACATCGGCCGGCTCGCCGAACAAACCGGCGCGTAGTCGTCAGCGGAACAGCAAGCGGAGTTAGAAATGATGCGAGATGCGGCCAATTTCGAGCCGGCGGACAGCCGGGTGACGCACCCGGCCTTCTGGAACGCGCTGTCCGAGCGCTGGACGAGCGACGTCGAGGAAACGCTGGTGTGCTGCCACGTACGGCAGGAAACCCACGACGTGAAGAGCTTCTTCTTCCGTTCACCGCAGGGCCGCACGTTCTCGTTCGAGCCCGGGCAGTTCATCACGCTCGAGCTCGACATCGACGGCGAGACGATCAACCGCTGCTACACGATTTCGTCGTCGCCGGCGCGGCCGCACACGATCTCGATCACGGTGAAGCGCGTGCCGGGCGGCAAGGTGTCGAACTGGCTGCACGACAACCTGCAGCCGGGCGCGTCGGTGCGCGTGCTCGGCCCGGCCGGCGAATTCACGTGCGCGCGGCATCCGGCGCGCAAGTACCTGTTCCTGTCGGCGGGCTCCGGCATCACGCCGCTGATGTCGATGAGCCGCGCGCACCATGATCTCGCGGAAGATCGCGACATCCTGTTCGTGCACAGCGCACGCACGCCGGACGACATCATCTTCGCGCGCGAGCTCGACCTGATCGCGTCGAACCACACGAATTTCCGTACGTCGTTCGTCGTCGAGCGGGTTGGCGCACGCACCAACTGGCCGGGCGTCACGGGCTTCCTGACGCTGCCGCTGCTGAAGCTGATCGCGCCGGATTTCATGGAACGCGAGATCTTCACGTGCGGCCCCGCGCCGTACATGAAGGCCGTGCGCGACCTGCTCGACGAAGCCGGTTTCGATCGCAAGCAGTATCACGAGGAAAGCTTCTCGTTCGAAACGCTCGCGCAGACCGCGAGCGACGAAGTGCTCGCCGAACTCGTGCCGCCGGCGGAAGGCGGCGAGGCCGCGACGAAGCAGTACACGGTCAGCTTCGCGAAGAGCAACCGCGAGATTTCGTGCGGCTCGGAGCAGCACGTGCTCGACGCGGCGCGCCAGTCGGGCGTGCGGCTGCCCGCATCGTGCACGCAGGGCATGTGCGGCACCTGCAAGGTGAAGCTCGTGTCGGGGCAGGTCGAGATGAAACACAACGGCGGTATCCGCCAGCGCGAGATCGATCAGGGGATGGTGCTGCTGTGCTGCAGCAAGCCGCTGTCGGATCTCGTGATCGACAAGTAGGCGAAGCGTCCCGTCGGCTGTCCGGGCGCGTCGCGTCTGGACAAGCATCTGTCGGAAAACAACGATACCGCGGATTTGTGGTTGAAGAACCTAGAGAGACAACGCGCACGGTGCGCAGACCAAGGAGATCGACCATGAAATTGTTCGGAAAACTGTTGTGGACCGGAGCCCTGTCGGCGATGGTTGCATTGAGCGCATCGGCACTCGCCGATACGAAACCGACGCTGAAAATCGGCTACGTCGAAGGCTGGGACGACAGCGTCGCGACGTCGAACGTCGCCGCCCGCGTGATCGAGAAGAAGCTCGGCTACGAGGTGAAGCTCGTGCCGGTCGCGGCCGGGATCATGTGGCAGGGCGTCGCGCGCGGCGATCTCGATGCGACGCTCTCCGCGTGGCTGCCGGTCACGCACGGTTCGTACTGGGACGAGTACAAGACCAAGGTCGTCGACCTCGGCGCGAATTTCCCCGATGCGAAGATCGGCCTGATCGTGCCCGCGTACGTTAAGGCGAAGAGCATCGAAGACCTGAATGCGGAGAAGGGCAGCTTCGGCGGCCGGATCGTCGGCATCGATGCGGGCGCCGGCGTGATGCGCAAGACCGATGACGCGATCAAGAGCTACGGGCTGAACTACACGCTGATGCCGAGCTCGGGCAGCGCGATGACGGCCGAGCTGTCGCGTTCGGTCAATGCGAACAAGCCGGTCATCGTGACGGGCTGGGCGCCGCACTGGATGTTCGCTAAGTGGAAGCTGCGCTTCCTCGAGGATCCGAAGAAGGTGTTCGGCGGCGCCGAGCACGTCGACAGCGTCGTGAATCCGGGCCTCGAAACCAAGGCGAAGCCGGTCGTCGCGTTCCTGAAGAAATTCCAGTGGAAGCCGGGTGAGATCGACAGCGTGATGCTGGCGATCCAGAACGGCTCGAAGCCGGAAGCGGCCGCGGATGCGTGGATTGCGGCGCATGCCGACCGCGTGAATTCGTGGACGGAAGGCGTGCAGTAAGCATCTCGACCTACGTCGCGCGAGTCGTCATAAAATACGCCGGGAATGGACTGCAGGAATCCGAAATAATCGGGATTTCATGCGGCCATATCCCGGTTTTCTTTTGCTGATTCTGCAAAAAATCCCGTAAATTGCTACACTACGGCCCTCGTGCAGAATCACCACTGCTTTGCATCGGACCAGAGTAAGCGCTAAAGCGCTCACGCTGAGCGAGAGGAGGAATTGGATGAGTCAAGCAGGACTGCGTGCGAATCGCACCAGTGATGTCGAGGCAACCATCTCACATGATTCGACGGGCCACACGCTGCATCGTGGCCTGACCTGGAAAGACGCTTTTTGGGTAACGAGCGGCGTGCCGGCAGGCGTGCTGTTCACGGTCGGCGGCGTATGCGCGACGATCGGCCAGCCCGCGTGGGCGATCTGGATCGCCGCGATCACGATGGGGCTGGTTCAAAGCGCGACTTATGCGGAAATATCCGGGCTATTTCCCCATAAATCGGGCGGCGCGTCGGTGTATGGCGCGATTGGCTGGGTCCGTTACAGCAAGCTGATTGCCCCGGTTTCCGTGTGGTGCAACTGGCTCGCGTGGTCGCCGATGCTTGCGCTCGGCTGCGGCCTCGCGGCGAGCTATGCGCTCACGAGTCTCTTTCCCGCCAATGCGGCGGTGCTGCACTGGCAGCTCAAGATTGCGGACCTCGGGTTCATCAAGCCCGGTCTGTCCCTGCGGATCAACGCGACGTTCATCATCGCGACGATTCTGCTTCTCATCACGTTCAAGCTTCAGCACAGCGGCGCATCGAAGGCCGCACGTACGCAGCGCGTTCTCGGCATTGCGTCGCTCACGCCGCTCTTGATCGTCGGCATCGTGCCGTTCATCACCGGCGACGTGCCGATGTCGAACCTGCTCCCGCTGCTGCCGCTCGGTCACGACGCGCAGGGCAACCTCACGGCCGCGACCTTCGGCTCGTGGAACGGGCAGGGCGTGACGATGGCGCTCGGCGCGATGTTCATGGCCGGCTGGGCGTCGTACGGTTTCGAGACGGCGGTCTGCTATACGCGTGAATTCCGCGATCCGCGGCGCGATACCGCGAAGGCGATCTTCTGGTCGGGTGCGCTGTGTCTCGTCGTGATGACGCTCGTGCCGATGGCGTTCCAGGGCGCGCTCGGCACGCAGGCGATGCTCGATCCGGCGATCGGCGACGGCACCGGCGTCGCGGCCGCGATGGCGAAGATCGTCGGCGGCGGCGCGTGGGTCGCGAACGCGGTGGTCGTGATGCTGATGCTGTCGATCCTGCTGATCGTGATGACGTCGATGATGGGCTCGTCGCGCACGCTGTACCAGGCATCGGTCGACGGCTGGCTGCCGAAGTACCTGTCGCACGTGAACGAGCACGGCTCGCCCACGCGCGCGATGTGGACCGACCTCGGTTTCAACCTCGTGTTGCTGATGATGTCGGACTACATGACGGTGCTGTCGATCTCGAACGTCTGCTACATGCTGTTCGTATTCCTGAACCTTCAGTCGGGCTGGATTCACCGGATGGATCGCGGCAACTGGGATCGGCCGTTCCGCTGCCCGACCTGGCTGCTCGTCGGCGGTGCGATCTGCGGTTACGCGAACCTCGTCTACGTCGGCGCGGGCGCGAACCTGCAAGGCGAAGGCACGCTGCGCAACGGGCTGATCGCGATGCTGCTGATCGTGCCGGTGTTCCTTTATCGCCACTACTGGCAGGATCGCGGCCGTTTCCCCGCGCAGATGCAGCGCGACATGGAGCTGGAAGTGCCGAAGCGCGCGCCGTGGCTGAGCCTGATGCCGTATGCGGCGCTGATCGGGGCCGGGCTGACGATCTGGTTGTCGTATTACTTTGCTTGGGTGAAGTGACGCGCAAGCGACCAAGGCGCGCTGACCGCATCGATCATGATGGCGACGCAGCCGATGATCGGACTCCTGCTCAACGCGCTGATACGGCGCGTCGCGCCCGCACCGGTGTCGATCCTGCTCGTCCTGCTGTCCTTTACCGGCGTGGCGCGCGTCATTACTTGCGGCGACGTGATTGCCGCGCTGCGCGAACCGCAGCACTACGCGGCCAATGCGCTGATCATCGTCGGAGCGCCGTGCTGGGTCGTCTCGCGCATGCCGTCGGCGTCCGCGTGACGGGGTGAGACGGCGTTCGCGGATGCGGCTCGCTTACGGGAACACCACCGTCCGATCGCCGTTCAAAAACACCCGCCGCTCGATGAACGCCTTCACCGCACGCGCGAGCGTGAGGCTTTCGACATCGCGTCCCACCGCGAGCAGTTGCTCCGGTCGCAGCGCATGATCGACGCGCTCGACGACCTGCTCGATGATCGGGCCTTCGTCGAGATCGTCGGTGACGAAGTGTGCGGTCGCGCCGATCAGCTTCACGCCGCGCGCATGCGCCTGGTGATACGGCTTCGCGCCCTTGAAGCCGGGCAGGAACGAGTGATGGATGTTGATCGCGCGGTTCGCGAGCTTCGCGCTCGTCTCCTGTGACAGCACCTGCATGTAGCGCGCGAGGATCACGAGCTCGGCGCCGCTCGATTCGAAGAAGTCGAGCCATTGCGCTTCCTGCTGCGCCTTGGTGTCGGCCGTGATCGGGAAGTGCCGGAACGGCAGCCCGTGCTGCGCGGCGAGCGGCTCGAAGTCGGGGTGGTTCGACACGATGCCGACGATGTCCATCTTCAGCTCGCCCATCCGCCAGCGGAACAGCAGATCCGCGAGGCAGTGCTCGAGCTTCGATACCATGATCAGCACCTTCGGCCGCGCGTTGACGTCGTGGATCGCCCATTGGATGTCGCCGTCGTGGCCACCGAGCCCGGCCGCGATCGGCCCGAATTCCTGGCGCAGCGCGTCGATCTGCAACGTCTCATCCGTCGGATGAAAGACGCAGCGCACGAAGAAGCGGTTGCTGAGATCGTCGTCGAACACGTTCAGCGCATCGACGTAGCAGCGATGGCGATCGAGAAAGCCGACGACGGCGGCGACCTGGCCGGCCGCGCTCGGGCACGACAGTGTCAGGACGAATTGATCGGGGCGGTGCTCGGCGGTCATGAGACTCCTCGGATGGCAGGGGCGCACGGCCGCGCGGCGGCGCACGACAGCGCCGCGCCGCGCGGGTGGCGGGAGGCTCAAGTAAATCAGGACGATTTCGGCGCGGATAGAACCAACGCGCCGTGTGGCTGGTATCGGTGCGCCAGCGGGCCGGGAGCGCGGACGGGAAACGGAAACGGCGGCGGCCGCGTGGCGTCAGGCCGCCGCGCACGCGTCCAGCAGCCAGCGCCGGAACACGTGGGTCGCGTCCGGCTCGGGCCGCTGCGGCGGGCGCACCAGGAAATAGCCGCGCGACGTGACGACGGGGGCGTCGACCAGCTTCACGAGCTGGCCGGAAGCGACCAGTTCGTCGACGAGCGGCGACCAGCCGAGCGCGACGCCTTCGCCGAGCAGCGCCGCATGGATCACGAGCGCATAGCTGTTGAAGGTCACGCCGCGGGCGGCGGCCGGCGTCTCGAGCCCATGCGCGTCGAACCAGCCCGACCACGACAGCCAGCGCTCGGGGCGCGTCGGCTGCACGTGCAGCAGCGGCAGCGCGAGCAGATGGTCGGCCCGCGCGACGTCCGGGTGCGCGTCGCGGAACGCGGGCGAGCAGACGGGCGTGACGGATTCCGGAAACAGCCGTGCGGCCGTGCACGACGGCCAGTGACCGTCGCCGAACAGGATCGCGATGTCGCCGTGGTCGCGCTGCGCGTCGTAATCCTGTGACGTGACGACGCGCACGTCGACATCCGGCATCACGTGCTTCAGCCCGGCCAGGCGCGGCATCAGCCAGTAGGTCGCGAAGCCGAAATCGGTGACGATCGTGAGCGCGCCGTGCTCGCGGCGCGCGCGCAGCGTCGCGGTCGCGCCGCGCAGCGTGTCGAGGCTCAGCCGCACGGCTTCGTACAGGCACTGGCCGTCGGCCGTCAGCGTGACGCCGCGCGGGCTGCGTTCGAACAGCGGCACGCCGAGTTCGGCTTCGAGCTGGAACACCTGCTGGCTCACGGCCGGCTGTGTCGAGCCGAGCTCGCGCGCGGCGGCCGTGAAGCTCGCGAGCCGGGCGGCCGATTCGAACGCGCGCAGCGCCTGCATCGACGGTAACGGTTCGGATTTCGACATAAGTCCCTCTAATGGCCCCATAAGGGCCGGACGCCTACCCGCGCGAATTCGGGCGGGCGATAGTGCAGCGGACGGTGCGGCAGATGCGCTTCATGCGCCACGCATTCCGCGATTCTAGCCAGCGCGGCCTCGGTGCGCGGCGGTTTCTGCGGATCGCCTCCGTCACGCCGGACGGCCCGCTGCCCGAGCGACGCGCCGTTCCATTCGAACACCGCTTTCCCCACGATCGCCGATGACGAACCCGACACCCAACATCCTGATCCTGATGGCCGACCAGCTCACGCCGTTCGCGCTGCCCGCGTACGGCAACCGCGTCGCCCGCACGCCGACGCTCGACCGGCTCGCCGCCGAAGGCGTGGTGTTCGACGCCGCGTACTGCGCGAGCCCGCTATGCGCGCCGTCGCGCTTCTCGCTGCTGACCGGCAAGCTGCCGTCGGGCATCGGCGCCTACGATAACGCCGCCGAATTGCCGGCGCAAACGCTGACGTTCGCGCACTACCTGCGCGCAGGCGGCTACCGGACGATGCTGTCCGGCAAGATGCATTTCTGCGGGCCCGACCAGTTGCACGGCTTCGAGGAGCGCCTCACGACCGACATCTATCCGGCGGATTTCGGCTGGGTGCCCGACTGGGACAGCCCCACCGAGCGGCCGACTTGGTATCACAACATGAGTTCGGTGCTCGACGCCGGCCCGTGCGTGCGCACGAATCAGCTCGACTTCGACGACGAAGTGACGTTCGCCGCGAAGCAGAAGCTGTACGACGTCGCGCGCGAACGCGCGGCCGGGCACGATGCGCGGCCGTTCTGCATGGTCGTGTCGCTGACCCATCCGCACGACCCGTATGCGATCACGCGCGAATACTGGGATCTGTACAGCGACGAAGAAATCGACATGCCGGCCGTGCGGCTCGACGCGGCCGAGAGCGATCCGCATTCGCAGCGGCTGCGCTTCGTCTGCGAGAACGACCGTACGCCGCCGACGGACGCGCAGATCCGCGCCGCCCGCCGCGCGTATTACGGCGCGACGTCGTACGTCGACACGCAGTTCGGCAGTGTGCTGGCCGCGCTCGAGCAATGCGGGTTCGCCGACGACACGATCGTGATCGTCACGTCCGACCACGGCGACATGCTCGGCGAGCGCGGGCTCTGGTACAAGATGACGTTCTTCGAAGGCGGCTGCCGCGTGCCGCTGATCGTGCATGCGCCGGGCCGTTTCGGCGCCGCGCGCGTGCGCGGGCCCGTGTCGCACGTCGACCTGCTGCCGACGCTCGTCGATCTGGCCGGCGCCGCGCCGGCCGGTGGCTGGCCCGACCCGATCGACGGCGCGAGCCTGGTGCCGCACCTGCACGGCACGCCCGCGCGCGACGTCGCGCTCGGCGAATACCTCGCGGAAGGCGCGCTCGCACCGATCGTGATGATCCGGCGCGGCGACTGGAAATACGTGCATTGCCCGGCCGATCCCGACCAGCTCTATAACCTGTCGGACGACCCGCGCGAGCTGACGAACCTGGCCGGGCAGCCGGAAGCCGCCGACGTGCTCGCCGCGTTCCGCGCGCAGGCCGCGCGGCGCTGGAACCTGCCCGAACTCGACCGGCAGGTGCGCGCGAGCCAGCGGCGGCGGCGCTTCCATTACGCGGCGACGACGCAGGGCCGCATCCACGCGTGGGACTGGCAGCCGTTCACCGACGCGAGCCAGCGCTACATGCGCAACCACATCGAACTCGATACGCTCGAGGCGATGGCGCGTTTTCCGCGCGTCGGGCGCTGAACGTCCGGCAGCGCGAACATTCATGAACGACGGAGGAAGCGGGCGATGAAACGGCAATGCAATGCAGCAATCCGAAGGATCGGCGCGGCACTCGCCGCCGCCGCCGCGTGCGTGGCGGCGGCGCAGGCGGCGCATGCCGCCGATCCGCAGACGTGCAGCGACGTGAAGATGGCGGCGCCCGGCTGGACCGACATCGACGCGACGAACGCGATGGCGGGCGTCGTGCTGAAGGCGCTCGGCTACCGGCAGGACGTGGCGAACCTGTCGGTGCCGATCACGTACCAGGGGTTGAAGAAAGGGCAGGTCGACGTGTTCCTCGGCAACTGGATGCCCGCGCAGGCGCCGCTCGTGAAGCCGTTCGTCGACGAAAAATCGATCGACGTGCTGCATGCGAACCTGAGCGGTGCGAAGTTCACGCTCGCGGTGCCCGACTACGTGGCTGCCGCCGGCGTGCACACGTTCGCCGATCTCGCGCGCTACGCGGACCGCTTCGGCGACAAGATCTACGGGATCGAGCCGGGCGCGCCCGCGAACCAGAACATCAAGCGGATGCTGTCCGACCACGCGCTCGGGGCCGCGAACTGGTCGCTCGTCGAATCGAGCGAGACGGGCATGCTCACGCAGGTCGAGCGCGCGGTGCGCGACAAGCGCTGGATCGTGTTTCTCGCATGGGAACCGCACCTGATGAACACGAAGTTCCATCTGACGTATCTGTCGGGCGGCGATGCGTACTTCGGCCCGAACTACGGCGGTGCGACGGTCAACACGGTTACGCGCGCCGGGTTCGCCGGCCAGTGCACGAACCTCGCGCGGCTGTTCCGGCAGATGACGTTCTCCGTCGACGTCGAGAACCGGATGATCGCCGACATGCTCGACAACAAGACGTCGCCCGCGCTCGCGGCGCAGCATGTGCTGAAGGCCGAGCCGGCGTTGGTCGCCGGCTGGCTCGACGGCGTGACGACGGCGGCCGGCGCACCGGGCCTGCCGGCCGTGCGCGCGGCTCTCGACGGGCGCTGATCCCCTCCCTCAGGGCGGCCGGCTTTTGCCGTGCCGCCTGTCTACGTGTTTTCCCGATCAGTCGCATCGTGACTATTTAGTGTCGCCTTCAGACGGGTGATGCGAAATATGGGTTTGTATTTTTCGCCAATGGCTGCGTTATTGCGGAAAACGAAATAGCGGAGCCAGCGGACGTACCGAATTCGAATCCGCCGGCGTATTGCGGCACGCGTCAGGCCAAGGTTCTTTCCATCGAACGGTTCAGGGAGGGTGGTCGACAATGAAGCAAAAGAAAGTCGCCGTAGCCGCCGCGCTTGCATGCGCGGCCTGTATTCCCGCCATCGGGCATGCGCAGAGCAGCGTGACGCTGTACGGGATTCTCGACGCGGGCATCACGTACGTGAACAACACGGGCGGCTCGCACGTGGTCAAGTTCGACGACGGCATCGCCTACGGAAACCGCTTCGGCATCAAGGGCACCGAAGACCTGGGCGGCGGCCTGAAGGCCGTGTTCACGCTCGAGAGCGGCTTCCACCTCGGCAACGGGCAACTCGGCTTCGGCGGCGCGGAATTCGGCCGGCAGGCGTATGTGGGCCTGCAGAACGACTGGGGCACGCTGTCGTTCGGCAACCAGCTCGACATCACGAACGAACTCGTGTCGATCTACAACATCTCGGCGTGGGGCAGCGGCTATGCGATCCACCAGGGCGACTTCGACCGCTTCAACGGCGACCGCCTGCCGAACTCGGTGAAGTTCCTGTCGAACGACCTGAGCGGCTTCAAGTTCGGCGCGATGTATTCGTTCGGCAACGTCGCGGGCAACTTCCATCGCAACAGCGCATGGAGCGCGGGCGCGAGCTTCACGAAGGGCGACTTCTCGATCGGCGCCGCGTACACGCGCCTGAACAACCCGAACGGCATCTATGCGTTCGACCCGTACGCGATGATCGGCACGCATACGTTCCTCGGCCAGCAGACCGTCACGGTCGATCCGGCGACCGGCGCGCGCACCGACCTGTTCTCGAACACCGCGATGGACGTCGACAGCCAGGGCACGTTCGGCATCGGCACCAGCTACACAATCGGCAAGCTGACGCTCGACGCGAACTACTCGTACACGACGATCAAGGGCTTCGGCCAGTCGTCGCACATGCAGGTGTACGAAGGCGGCGGCCTGTACCAGTTCACGCCGGCGCTGAGCTTCATCGCGGGCTACCAGCACACGCGCTTCGAAGGCCACCACTGGAACCAGGGCACGGCCGGCCTGCACTACCTGCTGTCGAAGCGCACCGACATCTACATCTCCGGCGATTACCTGCGCGCGTCGCAGGGTGTCGATGCGGTGATCGGTTACAGCTTCACGCCGTCGACGACGCAGACGCAGGCCGACGTGCGGATCGGGATGCGGCATTCGTTCTGATCGGGTGGGATGGTCCAGTAACGTCCTCAGCGAGGTCTCTCTTTGGCGCGAACCGCGGTTCGCGCTTTTTTTTTGTGCGAGGCGACGACTCGACGGCGCCGCCGGCCGGTTTTCCGCGGTTGGCATATCATCGCGGTTTGGCCGCGCCTGCACCGTTGCCGCGCGCACGCACTCGCGTGTGTCGTCGTTTCCCGAACGGTTGCGGCGCGCAGCGCCAGCCGCCGAGAAACCGATGACCACCCCCGTGCCCGATTCCAGTCCTGTATCCCCGTTACCCGCCAACCTGTTCCGCCACGCGCCGTTCCAGCGTTTCTGGGGCACGCGCGTGATGTCGTCGCTGGCTTTCCAGATCCTGTCGGTTGCGATCGGCTGGTACGTGTACGCGCTCACGCACAGCGCATTCGCGCTTGGCCTCGTCGGCCTCGCGCAGTTCGTGCCGATGTTCGCGCTGACGCTCGTGGTCGGGCAGGTGGCCGACCGCTACGACCGCCGGCGCATCGCGACGATCTGCCAGAGCGTCGAGGCACTGGCCGCCGGCGTGTTTCTGATCGGCGCGGTGCAAGGGTGGCTGGCCGCGCCGGCCGTCTACGCGCTCGCGGCGATCGTCGGCACGGCGCGTGCGTTCGAGTCGCCGTCGGTGTCGTCGTTGCTGCCGGCCGTCGTGCCGCGCACCGACCTGCCGCGCGCGACCGCGCTGTCGACGTCCGCGAACCAGGCCGCGCAGATCCTCGGGCCGGCGTTCGGCGGGTTGCTCTACGGTGTCGGCGCGCCCGTCGCGTTCGGCACGAGCGTCGCGGCATTCGCGATCGCGGCGATGCTGAGCGGGACGATTCCGCTGCGCACCGCACCGCCGGCCCGCGAGCCGGTCACGCTGCGCTCGGTGTTTTCGGGCATCGCGTTCATTCGGCGCGAACCGGCGATTCTCGGCGCGTTGTCGCTCGACCTGTTCGCGGTGCTGTTCGGCGGCGCGACCGCGCTGCTGCCGATCTACGCGCGCGACATCCTGCAGGTCGGCCCGTGGGGGCTCGGTGCATTGCGCGCGGCGCCGGCGGTCGGCGCGCTCGCGGGCACGCTGTGGCTCACGCGTTTCCCGTTGAAGGGCCGGCCGGGCCGCGCGATGTTCGGCGGCGTGATCGCGTTCGGCATCGCGACGATCGTGTTCGGGGTGTCGCGGCACTTCGCGTTGTCGCTCGTGGCGCTGGCCGCGCTCGGTGCGTCGGACGTGATCAGCGTCGTCGTGCGCCTGTCGCTCGTGCAACTGCGCACGCCCGACGACATGCTCGGCCGCGTGAGCGCGGTCAACTCGCTGTTCATCGGCACGTCGAACCAGCTCGGCGAATTCGAATCGGGCGTGACGGCTGCGTGGTGGGGGGCGCCGGCCGCGATCGTCGTCGGCGGCGCGGCGACGATCGCCGTCGCGCTCGCGTGGATGCGGCTGTTTCCGCAGCTTACGAATATGAAGTCGCTCGAACGCGACGCGTGACGCGTATCACGCGTCATGCATCCTGCGTCACGCGCACGGCCGTGCCGTAGCAGATGACCTCGGTCACGCCCGCGCCGATCTCGGTCGAGTCGTAGCGCATCGCGACGATCGCGTTCGCGCCGAGCGTGCGCGCCTCGGCGAGCATCTTGTCGAATGCCTGCTGGCGCGCCTTCTCGCACAGCGACGTATAGAGCGTGATGTTGCCGCCGAAGATCGTCTGCAGCGACGCGCCGAACGAGCCGACGATCGAGCGCGAGCGCACGACGATGCCCAGTGCGACGCCGAGCGAGCGGACGGTCGTATGGCCGGGCAGGTCGAAGGCGCTCGTCACGCGGGCGGGCGACAGGTCGTCGATGGAGCGGGTAGGTTCGGTCATGGTGGGCAAGCGCGTGGCGAGTGGTCGAACGACGATTCTAGCCGGACGGAGACGACGGATTCGAACGGGCGCCCCCAAGTGGGCGGTCGCCCGTTTCGTTGCCGAACGCGAAAACCGCTCGGCAACGCACGCTCAGCGCTTGACCGTCGCGCCGGCAAGGCCGCCGAGATCGACCGCATAGGCCAGCGCGAGCTTGCCGAACTTCAGCGCATGGTTCGCCTGCCGATCCGAGTTCTCCAGCGTGTCGTTCACCGTGTGGATGTACGGGCTGTCGTTCTGGTCGGCCTCGAACGGGAACGATGCCGGATACCCCTGCGCATTCCACGACGCGTGATCCGAGCACGCATAGCCGCACTGCGACGTGCCGATCGCGAGCTCCGGCAGGTAGGTCGCCGCGAGGTTCTTCACGTAGGTGTTCTGCGCCGCGTTCGTGTAGTCGGTGATCAGGTAGATATCCTTCGGATCGCCCTTGTAGTTCGTCATGTCGAGCTGCAGCACGCCGACCACGTTCGCATTCTGCGTGCGGAACTGCTTCGCGATCGCCTTCGAGCCGAGCAGCCCGGCTTCCTCGGCCGCATACCCGACGAACTTGATGGTCCGTTTCGGCCGGTAGTCGTTCGCGAGCAGCACGCGCAGCGCCTCGGTCAGGCTGGCGATGCCCGACGCATCGTCGTCGGCGCCGGGCGAACGCGTGTTTTCCGTCGTGCGGCCGACGGTCGAATCGAGGTGGCCGCCGAGCACCACCGTGCCCGCGGCCGGATCGCTGCCGCGAATCGTCAGGATCACGGATTTCTGCGGAAAGCCCGTGTGCGCGAACTGTTCGACGGTGATGTCGGCGCGCGACCCCGCCAGCTGCTTCCACTGCAGCGCGAGCCAGTCGGACGCGGCGACGCCGTGCGACGTCGTGTAGTAGCGGTTCGTGAAGCCGGACAGCGACGTGATCGTGCCGACGATGTTGCTGGCCTGCAGTTGCTGGACCCACGTGCCGATCTGCGGCACGTTCGACACCGTGTACGCGGGGGCGGCGGCCTGTTTCGCGAGCGTCGCCGGCAGCGGTTGCAGTGCCTGCCGCGCGTCGTCGAACGAATCGTGCACGACGTAGCCGGGTCCGTGGCCGCGCGTGTGGTGGACGGCGTGGGCCAGCTCGCCGAGCCGGGCATCGTCGATCTCGACGACGTGAACGGTTTCGCGGCGCGCGGTGCCGTCGGCCGCGTTGCCGGCGTCGACGGTCGTGCTGTATTGCGCGGTTGCGGTCGCATCGATGCGTTGAAGCTGGCGGAACGCGGTGTCGCCGAGCGTGATCCAGACGGGTGTCGCGTGCGCGGCGGCGGTCAGCAGCATGCCGCCCAGCGCGGCGCTCAGGCGGGTCGGTGTCAGAGTAGGCATGTTCGATCTCGTGAGGATGGCGATGTCGATGAAGGGAGCGCGCCGCAGGTCGTGCGATGCGCGCCCGCCTGCTGCGGGATTACGACTTCTGCGGAACGGTCACGCCGTACGTGCAGCTCTTGTTGTACGCGTTGCCGATCGCGGTGAGCTGCGCGCTGCTGTAACCGAGCGCGGAGGCGGCCGTCAGCACGGCCTGCGCGGCGGCCTTCTGGTTGGTCGAGCTGTTGGTCATCGACAGCCCTTTGAGGAACGCCTTGTCCATCGCCTGCGCGCCGATCGCGTCGCGCGCGACGAGGTTGCACGACGCCCAGTACTGGCCGGCCGTGTGGATCTCCGCGCCGCGCGCCTGCGCATAGGTGCGGCCGACGTTCCAGTTGGTCACGCGGCCGCCCCAGAACTCGTTGTGGCCGTCCCAGTTGTAGACCCACTGATACTGCGCATCCGACGGGCTCCACTGGTTGAAGTCGCGGCTGTACGCGGCGGCGAGATAGTCGCCGGTGCCTTCGGACAAGCCTTCCTGTTGCGACAGGCCGCCGTTGGTGACCCAGTCGTGGATGCCGTGGCCGAGCTCGTGGATCACGACGTCCGCGTCTTCCGCGTCGTCGACGCCGCCTTGCCCGAACGTCAGCCGGCCGCTGCTCGACGAATACGACGAGTTGTCGTCGCCCGATTCGCCGTGCGGGTCGTATTGCACGCCGCCCGTGTACTGGTACGGCAGCGCCTTGATGCCGAGCGTCTGGTTCACGTAACGCAGGAACGTGTCGATGTGGTAGTACACGTTCACGGCCTCGAAATACAGGTTGCCGCGCGTGAATTCGAACGCGGGCGTGGATTGCGACGGGCAGGCCTTGTCGAGCGGCGCATCGAAATCGACGCATGCCGCATACGGGCCCGTCAGCGTGTAGCGCGTGCCCGACTGCGCGAGATCCTTCAGCGTCACGCGTACGCGCGCCGCCGTGAGCTGCGTCGAATCCGCGTCGTTGCCGTCCTTGTAGCCGGTGCTGCCGTAGCTGCTTTTCGTCGGCGACAGCGGATCGGGGCGGAACACGAAGCCGGTGCCGTCGGTCGCGTAGAACGCCTTGTCCTCGGCGCGCAGCACTGCGCCGCTGCCCGAATCGATCAGCAGTTCCCAGTCGCCCTTCGGGCCGTCCTGCGGGCGGCCGCGCACCTTCCACGCGGTGTGCGTGCCGGCTTTGTCGACGAACGCGACGAGCTGCGCGTCGAGATGCGTGAAGCCGCTCACGCCGAGATACGCACGGGCGCGATCGAGCGCCTGCTGCTGGTCGACGGCCTGCGATTTGCGTGTCGTCGCGACCACGCCGTTGATCGTGTTGCTCGCGACGTACAGGATGCGGCCGTCCTTCGCGACGGTCACCGCGATGTCGCTGCCGTACACGGGCAGCCCGGCGGCTTGCTGCTGCAGGCGTACGACGGTGAAGTCGGCGTCGTTGCGCTCCGACGTGACGACGAGGCTTGCGAGCGCGGTCGCGTCGAGCCCGAGCTGCGCCGCCTGCGACGCGACGAAGTCGCGCGCGGTGGCGGCGGGCGTCGCAGCAGCCTTCCTGGCGCGATACGGCGGGTTGTACAGCGTGACGGCGACGCCGTCCGCGCGGAATTGCCCGGCGGCCGTGTCGGCCTTCGCGGCCGGCGGCGCGACGCCGCGCGTCAGGCTTTCGCGCAGGCTCGCGGCCTGCGGATTCGACACTTTCGTATCGGCCTGGGTGCCGCCGACGATGCCGAAACCGAGCACGAGACCCAGGGCGAGCGGCAATGCTTTGCGTGATGTCTGCATACGTGATCCTCATCTCAACGGTTGGACACGCCCGCGCGCTCGTGGCGAGCAGGCACGACACGGCCCGCGCGCCGGTTCGATGGAACCGGTACGGCAAAGCGGTGTGGGAGTGTCGACTGACTAAGGAAACCTAAATGTCAGGTCGAAAAGAAGCGGGCGGGCGAAGCGGAGGAGAAGCGAACGGCAGGCAGGTGCGGCGACGGCGAAGCGAGCATCGTCATGTCATACCCCTCGGATCGATATTGATATCGGTGCGCAGCCTGCCCGGCGCGACGCATGTCGAGATGCCGCGTGCGTGTCGTTAGGCTGCCTATCTAACTTTGTTTGGTATGTTACAGAATATTTTCAACGACATTCCAGATTATTTTCGACGACCGCTTCGGTTCGTCGAGCAGTCGCCGACATTGTTCAGCGAACGGACGGAAACGCTGCCGGAACGCGTAATACCGTGCTGGATTGTGATCAAAAGCCGAGACGATCAGCGCGTCGCGCGCCGGTCGCTGCGCGGGCTCATCCCGAATCGTGCGCGATAGGTGCGCGAGAAATGCGACGGCGATTCGAAGCCGCACGCGACGCACACCGACGTGATGCTCATGTCGGTCTGCTGCAGCAGTTCGCGTGCGCGATCGAGGCGCAGGTTCAGGTAGAAGCGCGTCGGCGTGTCGTTCAGCGTCGCGCTGAACAGCCGTTCGAGCTGGCGCCGCGTGATCGACACCTCCTGCGCGAGCGCGTCGGAGCCGAGCGGGTTCTCCATGTGCCGCTGCATCGTGCCGATCACCTGGATCAGCTTGCGGTTGTGCACGCCGTAGCGCGCGGCGATCTCGAGCCGCTGGCTGTCCGAGCGCTGCCGGATGCGGCTGACGACGAACTGCTCGGAAATCGCCGCCGCGAGATCGGCGCCGTGCCGGCGGCCGATCAGGTCGAGCATCATGTCGATCGACGCGGTGCCGCCCGCGCACGTAATGCGCCGGTCGTCGATCTCGAACAGCTCCTGCGTTGCGTTCAGGCCGGGATAGCGCTCGCGGAACGCGGCCAGCGCTTCCCAGTGCAGCGTGAGCGATTGCGATGCGTCGAAGAGCCCCGCCTCGGCGAGCACGAAGCTGCCCGTGTCGATGCCGCCGAGCGTGGCGCCGTGCCGGTGCTGGCGGCGCAGCCAGTCGCCGAGCGTGCGCGTGTAGCACACGAGCGGATCGAAGCCCGCGACGACGAACACCGTATCGACCTGCGGGACGTCCGCGCACGCGGCTTCGGCGGCGACCGGAATGCCGTTGCTCGCGGCGACGGGCGCGCCGTCCGCGCTGATCACGTGCCAGCGATATAGCTCGGTGCGAAAGCGGTTCGCGACGCGCAGCGGCTCGACCGCGGACATGAAGCCGAGCGCGGAGAAGCCGGGCAGCAGCAGGAAGTGGAAATCCTCGGGCATCGGGGCGTGGAGTGGAAGCAGGGGGCGCCGCGCACCGCGCGGCGGCACGGCGCGTGCGCCGAACGTTCAAGCCGGGATTATCGCGGTTTTTTCCGGCGCTCAGCGCGTTTTTGCACGATGCACCGTCCGGCGCACCGTCGTCACGTGCGGATCAGCACCACCCCGACAATGAGGCACGCCGCGCCGGCCATGCGGATCGCGCTCGCCGAATGCTGCGGGATGCCGAGCACGCCGAAGTGGTCGAACACGAGCGCGCCGGTCATCTGCCCGACGACGATCAGCGCGAGCGTCGTCGCCGCGCCCAATCGCGGCACCATCAGGATCGCGACGCCGACGAATACCGCGCCGAAGAATCCGCCCGTCCAGCTGAACCACGACCCGGCACCGGACAACGCGCCGCTCACGCGCGGATGAGGCGACAGCAGCGCGACCGCCAGCATCGCGGCCAGGCCGACGACGTAGCTGACCGACCCGGCCCACCACGGCGAACCGATCTGCGCGCGCAGGTTCGCGTTGAGCACCTGCTGCAATGCAACGCTGATGCCGGCCGCCACGACCAGCAAATAAGAGAGGACGGTAGTCACGAAGATGAACGCTCCGAAAGCGGGGCCGCCACGGTAATGCGGGCACGGGAGGCTTTCATTCTGCGGAGCGCGCCGGTATAACGCAAATATCAAATCCGGCGTTCATCCATCTCGTTTCGGCATGCCATCACTTCGGCAAATCCAGTATTTCCTGACCGTGGCGGACCTCGGCGGCTTCACGCCGGCCGCGGGTGCGCTCCATGTCGCGCAGTCGGCGCTCAGCCGGCAGATCGGCCAGCTTGAGGATGAACTCGGGTTCGTGCTGTTCGACCGCGAGCCGAGAGGCGTGCGGCTCACGCCGGCCGGCGCGCTCTACCGAGAACGCGTGGCGTCGATCCCGGCCACGTTGACGGCCGCCGCCGACGAAGGCGCTCGGCTGTCGCGCGGGGAAGCCGGCGTGCTGCGGCTGCTGCATTCCAGTACCGTTCCCGTCAGCAGCCTGATGCCGGATCTCGACCGTTTCATGCGCGATTGTCCGGGCGCGCGCATCGATCTCGACCGCGCGTCGTCCGAGGATCAGGTGACGGGCATCGCGAACGGCCAGGCCGATATCGGGATCGTCCGGTTGCCGGTGCTGCGTCGCGATGCGCGTGTGCGTTTCGTCGAACTGGCGGCCGAACGCCTGTGCGTGGCGGTGTCGGCCGATCATCCGCTCGCGGGCCGCAAGCGCGTCGCGATAGCGCGGTTGCGGCGCGAGCCGTTCGTCTCGGCCGTGTATCGGGAGCGGGGCGGCCTCGCGCGCGTCGTGATCGATCTGTGCCTGAAGCGCGGCTTCGTGCCGACGGCCGCGCGGATCGTGTCGCCGAAGACGTCGATGCTGAATCTCGTCGCGGCCGGCCACGGCGTGGCGATCGTGCCGGCGCGGATGGCGAACATCGGCATCGACGGGGTGGTGTTCGTGCCGATTTCGGACGAGGACGCGAGATCGGTATGCGCGCTGGTGTTGCCGATCGAGCCGACGGTGCTCGCCGAGGCCTTCGTTCGAGTGGTGACGGCCGGCTGACCGCGCCGCATCGCTACCGACCCGATCCGCGCGTCCGGCCGCCCCGGCCCGACGTCGATACTCAGACGCGGTACCCCGCATCGTGCATCAACCGGCGCGACGCGTCGCCGCGCGGGCCTTCCGCATCGAATCGTGCGCGAAGTTTCGCATCCGCGTCGCGCATCACGCCGCGGCGCATGGGCACGAGGATGGCGACGAGGGCAACGACGAAGAAAGCGGCAAGCATCATGGTGTTCCTTGGGGAAAGACCGGAGACGGCCATCGAAGGCCGGCCGTGTCCGCCTGCATTCGTTCCAGCGACGCGCAACGTCAGCACACGAGGCGGCACGTTAACAGGCGGGCCGCGCGCGATCGCCCGGCGACTGCCAGCATAGGGCCGGCTCACGGGATCCGGCGACCTGTCGGACATCCGTCAGCCAGGCCGGGGCGGAACGAAAGGTGCGCGCCGCATCCGGGCAATCCAGCCGATCCTCGGAGAAACACCAAACCCCCGTCCGTCAAGCCTCAGACGAAACATAGTGGTTTCCACTCATAGTCGCAAACAGGCAAGAACAGGTCGCCGCCGGTCTTCTCGCGGCGAATATGGCTCGTTACTTTTACTCCCACGATGCAGGCCGGCGCACACTCCGCGCACCGGCTGCCGCGAGCCCAACCGGAGGAACCGAACCATGAAGTCGACGAAGATCGCCGCGCTCGCCGCGGCCGTGCTGGCGACCGGCGCGTTCACGCACGCGGCGCTGGCCGAGACGGAGGCCGCGACCTGCCGCACCGTGCGTTTCGCGGATATCGGCTGGACCGACATCACGTCGACCACGGCGCTTGCGTCGACCGTGTTCGAGGCGCTCGGCTACAAGCCGACCACGACGATCGCGTCGGTGCCCATTTCGTTCGCCGGTCTCAAGAGCAAGCAGCTCGACGTGTCGCTCGGCTACTGGTGGCCCGTGCAGCAGAAGCAGCTGCAACCGTTCCTCGACAGCAAGTCGATCAACGTCGTCGAGCCGCCGAACCTGTCCGGCGCGAAGGCGACGCTCGCGGTGCCGAGCTACGAGTACCAGGCCGGCCTGAAGACCTTCGACGACATCGCGAAACACCGCGCCGAACTCGACGGCAAGATCTACGGGATCGAGCCGGGCAGCAGCGCGAACGCGACGATCCAGAAGATGATCGACACGAACCAGTACGGGCTCGGCGGCTTCAGGCTCGTCGAATCGAGCGAGGCCGGGATGCTGGTGACGGTCGAGCGCGCGGTTCGCGAGAAGAAGTGGGTCGTGTTCCTCGGCTGGGAGCCCCATCCGATGAACATCCAGCTCAGCATGAACTACCTGTCCGGCGGCGATGCGGCGTTCGGCCCGAACTACGGCGAAGCGCGCGTGTACACACTCACCGCGCCCGACTTCATCGCGCGCTGCCCGAACGCGGGCAAGCTCGTGACGAACCTGCGCTTCTCGACGCAGCTCGAGAACCAGCTGATGCAGTCGGTGATGAACAAGACCAAGCCGGCCGAGGCCGCGAAGGCGTACCTGAAGAAGAACCCGCAGGTGCTCGATCCGTGGCTCGCGGGCGTCAAGACGTTCGACGGCAAGGACGGCCTGCCTGCCGTGAAGGCGTATCTCGGCCTGTAAAGGCCCGCGTCCATACGCGATCAGCAATGCGACACAACCCGAATCGAGCGAGGCATCCAGCATGAATCACGAAGTCATCATCACCTGCGCCGTCACCGGCGCGGGCGATACGGTCGGCAAGCATCCGGCGATTCCGGTCACGCCGAAGGAGATCGCGGCCGCTGCGATCGAAGCCGCGAAGGCCGGCGCGACGGTCGCCCACTGCCACGTGCGCGATCCGCGGACGGGGCGCGGCAGCCGCGACCCGAACCTGTATCGCGAAGTGGTCGATCGCATCCGTTCGGCCGACGTCGACGTGATCATCAACCTGACGGCCGGCATGGGCGGCGATCTCGAGATCGGCCCGGGCGAGGACCCGATGCGTTTCGGCAAGGGCACGGATCTCGTCGGCGGCCTCACGCGCCTCGCGCACGTCGAGGAGTTGTTGCCCGAGATCTGCACGCTCGACTGCGGCACGCTGAATTTCGGCGACGGCGACTACATCTACGTGTCGACGCCCGGGCAGTTGCGCGCCGGCGCGAAACGCATCCAGGAACTCGGCGTGAAGCCGGAACTGGAGATCTTCGATACGGGCCATCTGTGGTTCGCGAAGCAGTTGCTGAAGGAAGGGCTGCTCGACGATCCGCCGCTGTTCCAGCTGTGCCTCGGCATCCCGTGGGGCGCGCCGGCCGATACCGGCACGATGAAGGCGATGGTGGACAACCTGCCGCCGGGCGCGCACTGGGCCGGCTTCGGGATCGGCCGCATGCAGATGCCGATGGTCGCGCAGGCGATGCTGCTCGGCGGTCACGTGCGCGTGGGCCTCGAAGACAACATCTGGCTCGACCGCGGCGTGCATGCGACCAACGGCACGCTCGTCGAGCGCGCCCGCGAGATCGTCGAACGGCTCGGCGCCCGCGTGCTGACGCCGGCCGAAGGCCGCCGCAAGCTCGGCCTGCCGGCGCGCGGCGAACGTCCGCTCGAACGTCGTGCGCTCGCCGAATTCGCGTGAGTTTTTCCCAGACTGACTGACATGACATGGCGGCCTGCGTCCATGCACGGCCGCCCACCGATTTCCCCTGAATTGAAGGATGCGTTGACATGGCTGTGAAGACCGACATCAAGACGTTTGCCGCCATCGGCACCGGCGTGATCGGCAGCGGATGGATTGCCCGCGCGCTCGCGCACGGTCTCGACGTGGTCGTGTGGGACCCGGCGCCGGGTGCGGAAGCGCGGCTGCGCGCGAACGTCGCGAACGCATGGCCCGCGCTCGAGCGCGTCGGCCTCGCGCCGGACGCCGATCCCGCGCGGCTGCGGTTCGTGTCGACGATCGAGGCGTGCGTCGCCGACGCCGATTTCATCCAGGAAAGCGCGCCCGAGCGCGAGGCGCTGAAGCTCGAACTGCACGAGCAGATCAGCCGCGCGGCGAAGCCCGACGCGATCGTCGCGTCGTCGACGTCGGGGCTGCTGCCGACCGATTTCTACGCGCGGGCCACGCATCCGGAGCGCTGCGTGGTCGGCCATCCGTTCAACCCCGTCTACCTGCTGCCGCTCGTCGAAGTGCTCGGCGGCGCGCGCACGTCGCCGGAAGCGGTCGAAGGCGCGATGGAGGTCTATCGCAAGCTCGGCATGCGGCCGCTGCACGTGCGCAAGGAAGTGCCGGGCTTCATCGCCGACCGTCTGCTCGAGGCGTTGTGGCGCGAGGCGCTGCATCTGGTCAACGAAGGCGTCGCGACGACCGGCGAGATCGACGATGCGATCCGCTTCGGCGCGGGCATCCGCTGGTCGTTCATGGGTACGTTCCTGACCTACACGCTGGCCGGCGGCGACGCGGGCATGCGACACTTCATGCAGCAATTCGGCCCGGCGCTCGAACTGCCGTGGACGAAGCTGGTCGCGCCGACGTTGACCGACGAACTGATCGACAGCGTCGTCGAAGGCACGACCGAACAGCAGGGCACGCGCAGCATCAAGGAGCTCGAACGCTATCGCGACGAGTGCATCACCGAGGTGCTGAAATCGATCGCCGCGGTGAAGGCGCGGCACGGGATGCGATTCGAGGAATAAAGGACAGGCGATGACGGGCGATACCCCGCTGACGATTTACCGCGACGTGGTGCGGCCCGAATGGGTCGACTACAACGGCCACCTGCGCGATGCGTTCTACCTGCTGATCTTCAGCTTCGCGACCGATGCGCTGCTGGATCGCATCGGTCTCGACGACGCCACGCGTCGGGAGCGGGGGCGCTCGGTCTACACGCTCGAAGCGCACGTGAACTACCTGCACGAGATCAAGGAAGGCACGCCGGTGCGCGTCGATGCGCGCGTGCTCGCGCACGACGCGAAGCGGCTGCACCTGTATCTCGAACTGTTCGCCGGCGGGCATGACGACGCGGTATCGGCGAGCGAGCAGATGCTGCTGCACGTCGATACGCGCGACGGCGCGAAATCGGCGCCGTTCGACGACGACGTGGCAGCACGCGTGGCCGAACTGCATGCGTTGCAGCGCGATTGCGCGGCGCCTGCTTATGCCGGCCGCGTGATCGGGTTGCCGCCGCGCCGCTAGCGGCGCGCTTCACTTCACGAACTTCGATTTTCGATCTTCGACCGCGGAGGGCACACGATGCTCGAACCGGAAATCGCGGCGTTCGTCGCGGCCGTCGACGCGTGGTATCCGGCCGATGCGGCGGCGCGTTCGCCCGACGAGCAGCGCCGCCTGTACGACCGCTTCGCGGCCGAATGGACGCCGGCCGTGCTGCCGTCAGGCATCGTGCAGCAGGACGCCGTGTGGCGTGCACCGGCCGGCCACGCGATCGCGCTGCGCCGCCATGCGTCCGCGCACGGCACGCCGCGCGGCACGGTGCTGTTTTTTCATGGCGGCGGTTTCGTCGTCGGCTCGCTCGACAGCCATGCGCTGATCACCGCGCAACTGGCGGCCGATACGGGCCTCGACGTGATCGCGGTCGACTATCGGCTGGCGCCCGAACACCGCGCGCCGGCCGCGCTCGAGGATTGCCTGGAAATCACGCGTGCCGCGCGCGACGCACGCTGGCCGTTCGGGCCATGCGTGCATCCGTTGACGCTCGCGGGCGACAGCGCGGGCGGGATGCTCGCGGCGGCGGTGGCGACCGCGCTGCGCGATGCTGGCGAAGGGAGCGTGGACGGCATCGCGCTCGTTTATCCGATGCTCGGTTTCGAACCGCAACCGCCCGCGCGCGAAACGGAAGCGCACGCGCCGATGCTGACGCTCGACGACGTGCATCGCTATCGCGCGCTGTACTGGGGCGGTGATGTGTCCGACCTGCTGCGAAACGGCAACCCGTTGTTGCGCGCATCGGTGCCGCTCGAAGCCGGGCGTTTTGACGGCTTGCCGCCGGTGCTCGCGATCGGCGCGGAACACGATCCGCTGCGCGACGATGCGCGCGTGTACGTCGAACGGATTCGCGCGGCGGGCGGCGTCGCGCACGCCTGGATGGGAGAGGGGCTGGTGCACGGCTGCTGGCGCGCGTTCGGAACGAGCCCGCAGGCTGCACGGATGCACCGGATGGTCGGCAGGTTCTTGCTCGCACCGCACGCGTAGCGGGCGTTTTCCGGGAGGCAACGATGCAGGCGGCAGCGCAACACCGTATCGAGGACTGGCGGACGTTTTCGGCCGACGCGGCGATCGCGGCGGCGACGATTGGCGAGGGCACGGTGGAGGTCGAGTGGAGCGACGCGCGACGATCGCCGTTCCATTTCGACTGGCTGCGCGACAACTGCGCCTGTTCCGCGTGCGTGCATGCGATCACGCGCGAACAGGTGTTCGAGATCGCCGATGCGCGCGAGGATTTGTCCGCGCTCACCGTGCACGTCGAGACCGACGGCGCGCTGCATGTGGAATGGAACGACGGACACCGCAGCGCGTGGTCGCTGGGCTGGTTGCGTGCGCATGCCTACGACGACGCGTCGCGTGCCGAGCGCGTGGCCGCGCACGGGAGGCACGTATGGACCGGCGACGATCCGACGGCGATCGGCGTGTTCGCGTGGCGCGACGTGATGGAGGACGACCGCGCGTTGCTCGCATGGCTCGGTGCATTGCAGAGCACGGGGCTCACGCTGATCGAAGGCGTGCCGGCCGAGCGCGGCCGCGTCGACGAGGTCGCACGCCGGGTCGGCCTGATCCGAGAAAGTAATTTCGGTGTGCTGTTCGACGTCGAATCGAAGCCGCGTCCGGACAGCAATGCGTATACATCGCTGAATCTTCCGCCACACACCGACCTGCCGACGCGCGAATTGCAGCCGGGCGTGCAGTTCCTGCATTGCCTCGCGAACGACGCGACCGGCGGCGACAGTATCTTCCTCGACGGCTTCGCGCTCGCGGATGCGCTGCGGCGCGAACATCCGGATGATTTCGAGCAGCTTGCCTCGACGCCGTTCGAGTTCTGGAACAAGAGCGCGAATAGCGACTACCGCTGTTCGGCGCCGGTGATCGGGCGCGATGCGCGCGGCAACGTGACGGAAGTGCGCGTCGCGAACTTCCTGCGCGGGCCGCTCGACGCGCCGGCCGGCTCGGTCGCGGCCGTCTATCGCGCGTACCGGCGGTTCCTCGCGCTCGCGCGCGAGCCGCGCTTTCGCGTGCAGCGCCGGCTGCGGGCGGGCGACATGTGGGCGTTCGACAACCGGCGCGTGCTGCATGCGCGCACCGAGTTCGACCCGTCGACGGGCCGCCGGCACTTGCAGGGCTGTTACGTCGATCGCGACGAATTGCTGTCGCGGTGGCGCGTGCTGTCGCGGGCAACGCCGGCCGCGGTCGCGGCACGCTGATCGACACACACGGCACGTTCACGCACACCTCGCCGGGAAAAAGCACCCGGACGCGAGGCGTCCGGGCGAAGCCACCCGCTGCCGGGCGGCGGAGGTATGCGTTTCACAAAACAGACGAGCCCCGCGAAGGGGCTCGTCAGGACTGCGTGACTTCATCGCGCGATGCGCGGCGCCCGCCGGGGGCGCATCGGCTTACTGGCCGAAGAAGATCGAGTCGCGTGCGTTCGACGAAGCGGCTGCCGGTGCGCCCGAGTGGACGAGCGGAGCCGGTTGTGCGCCGTAGCCGCTGGTGTCGGCGCCATGAACGCGCGCTTCGGCGCTCTGGATGTCGTTCGGGTAGTACGGGCTCGACACGCCCGGCTTGTAGCCGGCTTGTTCGAGCTGGACGAGTTCGTTGCGCACTTGAGCGCGCGTCACGGTGCTTTGAGCGAATGCGCCGAACGAAGCGGACAGGGCGGCAGCGGCAACGACTGCGGAAACGAGCGATTTCATGGTGACCTCCGGTGTTTTATTGAGTTCGCTCTCGACACCATGTCTTGAGCGATTGACCCAATCTTAGTCACCGGCGTGCTGAGGGTAAACGCTGATTTTGACGATAAATTGTTTCCTGGCCGGTAACAGTGCGGCGGCGAATCAGCCTTCAACAGGCTTTCTTTCGATCGGCGTAATAAGGATGAGGAATGTTGGATCGGCGCAGTGCGCGACTCAGCGCGCTTCGGCCGCCGTATCGAATGGCCGGCCCGGCGCGCGTCCGGCGGACGCGCCGGCGCTGAGGAAGCGCACGCCCGTCGCGGCTTCCGACGCTTCCCACAGCAGCGCCGCCGCCGCCACGCCGCGGGCCGCGCGCGGCACGCTCGCCGGTGCCGGCAGCCCGCGCGATTCGAACCAGCCGGACGGACCGATGTACGCGCCGCCGGCCAGATCGGGCGACGTCGCCGCATGAATCGCGGGCAGCGCGCCCTGGTCGGCCGGTTGCGCGAGATAACGGTTCGCGACGCGCATCAGCGCGGCGCGGCCGGGCGACCGGTCCATCGCCGGGCCCGCGAACTGCAGGTTGGTCGCCGCATAGCCGGGATGCGCGGCGACGCTGATGCCGGGGAACGCCGCGCGCGTGAAGCGGCGCTGCAACTCGATCGCGAACATGAGGTTCGCGAGCTTGCTGTCGCAATAGGCGAGATAACGGTTGTAGCGTTGCGCGGCGCGCAGGTCGTCCACGCGAATCCGGCCACCGCGGTTGAAGCCACTCGACATCGTGACGACGCGCGGCCGGTGCGCGGCGCGCAGCGCCGGCAGCAGATGGCCGGTCAGCGCGAAATGGCCGAGGTGGTTGGTGCCGAACTGCATCTCGAAGCCGTCGCGCGTGTGCCGCAGCGGCAGGAACATCACGCCGGCGTTGTTGCAGAGGATGTCGACGCGGCCGTGGCGTTCGCCGACGTCGGCCGCGAAGCGTGCGATCGACGCGAGATCGGCGAGGTCGAGCGGATCGACTTCGACGCGTGCATGAGGATGAAGCCGGCGGATCGCGTCGGCAGCCTGCGCGCCGCGGGAGGCGTCGCGGCAGCCCATCACGACCGTCGCGCCTTTCGCGGCCAGCGTTTCCGCGAGATGCCAGCCCAGGCCGCTGTTGGCGCCGGTCACGACCGCGACCTTGCCGCCCTGCGCCGGGACGTGGCGCGCGCTCCATGCATGCATGTCTGCCTCCATCGGCGCGGCCGGTCGGCCGCGGCATTTAATCGTTACATTGAGTGGTGTAACGATAGTGCGGGCGGACGGAGCAGACAAGCGGGAGAATTAGACCGGCGCTTCTAGGGCTGACGGATAGCGTGGCGCCGCAAGCCCGGGCGCACGGCCGGCGGTTTTATCTGCTGCCGGCCAGCGCGAGCACCTCGGCGGCGGAGATCATGGCGGCGGCGTTGGCGGGGGCCGGGCGCTCGGCCGGGCGGAACACTTCGTCGCCGCGGTGGATGACCTGGCGCGACAGCGCGCAGGTGCCGGTGCGCTGCGCGAAGCGGCGGCGCCAGCGCTGCTCCCCGTAATGACAGCGGCCCGGTTCGACCCAGCGGACGACGAGCAGCGTATCGGAACGTTCGAGGATTTCGACGTGGACGTCGGCGGGATCGAGCGCAGGCAGGGATTGGGAGGCCTTCATTTTGCCGTTTCCTAAAGCTCGTGCGGTTTCGGCCGTGGCAGTGGATGTCACTACCCGATGGCGAATCCGTAGCGGTTTCCATGAGTGGTGCGCTAAATGTAAGCGTCTGTGACCGGAAAAAACATCCTGTCCGGCTCGAATTACCTTTTGCCGATTTAGAAACAATCCGCGCTTATTTTCTTGGAAAACCAAAGACAAAAAGCCCCGGACAAGAAGCCCGGGGCGGAAAATCGGCCCGCGCACCGTGTCTGCTCGCCCAGTCACGGGATACATCGCCAGGGGGACGGAGGTGCCCGCAGAGATCCGGCGCGGGCGGGGAGGCGATGTACCGGAAGCGCGGTCCGGCAACGCCATGATGGCGTGCGCGACCCGTTGGCACCCTGACGCGAACATGACTTTTTTGTCAGTTTGGCGCGGCCGTCGTGTCGGACGTTGCTGAAGAATCGGCTGAAAGGCCCGCCGGTATTGGGTTTGAGCGGATCGCGGCGCAGCACTTCAACGCCGCTCGCGCGCTGCATTCGCGTGCGCCGCACGGATTGACCCGCCCTGGGTAAATACTGAATCCCAATTTCGTGACAAACGCCCGATCCCTTCCTATGATTGGTTGGACCTTTAGTCCTTTGTGCCAATCGGCCGACTGGCGGCCGGCTTTTCGGGAGACGTGCTCATGAGATTGCAGGGCAAACGCGCGCTGGTGACGGCGGCCGGGCAGGGCATCGGCCGTGCGACCGCGCTGCGGTTCGCGAGCGAGGGCGCCGACGTGCTGGCGACCGACATCAACGAAGCCGCGCTGGTGCGGCTCGAAGCCGACGCCGAGCGCGCGGGCGGCCGGCTGGCCACGCGGCGGCTCGACGTCACGGACGCGAACGACATCGCCGCGCTGGCCGCGAGCGAACGCGCGTTCGACGTGCTGTTCAACTGCGCGGGCTACGTGCATCACGGCTCGATCCTCGAGTGCGACGAAGACGCGTGGGCGTTCTCGCTGAACCTGAACGTCACGTCGATGTACCGGCTGATCCGCGCGCTGCTGCCCGCGATGCTCGAAGCCGGCGGCGCGTCGATCGTCAACATGGCGTCGGCCGCGTCGAGCGTGAAGGGCGTGCCGAACCGCTTCGTGTACGGCACCACCAAGGCGGCCGTGATCGGGCTGACCAAGGCGGTGGCCGCCGATTTCGTCGAGCGGGGTATCCGCTGCAACGCGATCTGCCCGGGCACGATCGAATCGCCGTCGCTGGAGCAGCGGATCGCCGACCAGGCGCGCACGCGCCACGTGTCCGCCGACGAGGTGCGCCAGGCGTTCGTCGCGCGCCAGCCGATCGGCCGCATCGGCAGCGCGGACGAAGTGGCCGCGCTCGCGCTGTACCTGGCGTCCGACGAAGCATCGTTCACCACCGGCACGATTCACCTGATCGACGGCGGCTGGTCGAACTGACCGCGCCTTCCCATTCACTTCCCTTCTGCATTCAGACAACGCTATGAAACTGCTGAGATTTGGCGACAAACACCATGAAAAGCCGGGCCTGCTCGATGCGCACGGCCAGATTCGCGACCTGTCCGGCGTGATCGACGACATCGCCGGCGACGCGCTGACCCCCGCGTCGCTCGCGCGGCTGCGCGACATCCCGCCGTCGTCGCTGCCGCTCGTCGAAGGCACGCCGCGGCTCGGCGCGTGCGTCGGGCGCGTCGGCAAATTCATTTGCATCGGGCTCAACTATTCGGATCACGCGGCCGAATCGGGGATGGAGGTGCCGAAGGAGCCCGTCGTGTTCGGCAAGTGGACGAGCGCGATCTCGGGCCCGAACGACGACGTCGAGATCCCGCGCGGCTCGGAAAAGACCGACTGGGAAGTCGAACTCGGCGTGGTGATCGGCCAGGGCGGCCGCTATATCGACGAAGCCGATGCGCTGTCGCACGTCGCCGGCTACTGCGTGGTGAACGACGTGTCGGAGCGCGAATACCAGCTCGAGCGCGGCGGCACGTGGGACAAGGGCAAGGGCAACGACACGTTCGGCCCGATCGGCCCGTGGCTCGTGACGGCCGACGAAGTGCCCGATCCGCACGCGCTGCGGCTGTGGCTGGAAGTGGACGGCCACCGCTACCAGAACGGCACGACCGCGACGATGGTGTTCCGCGTGCCGCACCTGATCAGCTACCTGAGCCGCTTCATGAGCCTGCAACCGGGCGACGTGATCTCGACCGGCACGCCGCCGGGCGTCGGCCTCGGGCAGAAGCCGCCCGTCTACCTGCGCGCCGGACAGGTGATCACGCTCGGCATCGACGGGCTCGGCGAGCAGCGCCAGCGCACCGTGCAGGCCTGATTCCCTTCAACGGACGGTTCGTCATGCCTATCATTCGATCGATGCGCGTCCTCGACGTGCGCTTTCCGACCTCGCGCCAGCTCGACGGCTCCGATGCGATGAATCCGGACCCCGATTATTCGGCGGCCTACGTCATCCTCGAAACCGATCGCGACGGGCTCGAAGGTCACGGGCTCACGTTCACCATCGGGCGCGGCAACGAAATCTGCTGCGCGGCGATCGACGCGATGCGCCACCTCGTCGTCGGCCTCGACCTCGACTGGATCCGCGAGGACATGGGCCGCTTCTGGCGGCACGTCACGTCGGACAGCCAGTTGCGCTGGATCGGCCCCGACAAGGGTGCGATCCACCTGGCGACGGGCGCCGTCGTCAATGCGGTGTGGGACCTGTGGGCGAAGGCCGTCGGCAAGCCGCTGTGGCGGCTCGTCGCCGACATGAGCCCGGAGGAACTGGTGCGGGCAATCGACTTCCGTTACCTGACCGATTGCCTGAGCCAGGACGAAGCGCTCGACCTGCTGCGCCGGCAGGCGCCCGGCAAGGCCGCGCGGATCGCCGCGCTGGAGCGCGACGGCTACCCGTGCTACACGACGTCGGCCGGCTGGCTCGGCTACAGCGACGACAAGCTGCGCCGGCTGTGCCGCGAGGCGGTCGAAGAAGGTTTCGAGTACGTGAAGCTGAAAGTCGGCGCGAACCTCGACGACGACATCCGCCGCGTGACGATCGCGCGCGAGGCGATCGGCCCCGACCGCAAGCTGATGATCGACGCGAACCAGGTATGGGAAGTCGGCGAGGCGATCGACTGGGTGCGCGCGCTCGCGTTCGCGCGGCCGTGGTTCATCGAGGAGCCGACGAGCCCCGACGACGTCGAAGGGCATCGCAAGATCCGCGAGGCGATCGCGCCGGTGCAGGTCGCGACCGGCGAGATGTGCCAGAACCGCGTGCTGTTCAAGCAGTTCATCGCGCGCGGCGCGATCGACGTCGTGCAGATCGACGCGTGCCGGCTCGGCGGCGTGAACGAGATTCTCGCGGTGATGCTGATGGCCGCGAAGTACGGGCTGCCGGTGTGCCCGCATGCGGGCGGCGTCGGGCTGTGCGAATACGTGCAGCACCTGTCGATGATCGACTACGTGTGCATCTCCGGTACGAAGGAGGGGCGCGTGACCGAGTACGTCGATCACCTGCACGAGCATTTCGTCGAACCGTGCGTGGTGCGTGGCGCCGCGTACATGCCGCCGACGGCGCCCGGTTTCTCGATCGAGATGAAGCCCGAATCGCTGGAGCAGTACCGGTTCCGCGGCTGACGCACGGCAACGCACGACGGCGTACCACGCGCGTCGTGCGCACCGCGCGCGGCGACAACATGAACGACGGAGACGCGAAGTGGATTTGAATCTGCAAGACAAGGTCGTGATCGTGACCGGCGGCGCGTCGGGCATCGGCGCCGCGATCTCGATGCGGCTGGCCGGCGAAGGCGCGATTCCGGTGGTGTTCGCGCGCCACGCGCCCGACGACGCGTTCTGGCGCGCACTCGCGCAGCAACAGCCGCGCGCCGCGTGCATCACTGTCGAACTGCAGGACGACGCGCAGTGCCGCGATGCGGTCGCGCAGACCCTCGCGCGCTTTGGGCGCATCGACGGCCTCGTCAACAACGCGGGCATCAACGACGGCATCGGGCTCGACGCCGGGCGCGACGCGTTCGTCGCGTCGCTCGAGCGCAACCTGATCCACTACTACGTGATGGCGCATTACTGCGTGTCGCACCTGAAGGCGACGCGCGGCGCGATCGTCAACGTCTCGTCGAAGACAGCCGTCACCGGCCAGGGCAATACGAGCGGCTATTGCGCGTCGAAGGGCGCGCAGCTCGCGCTGACGCGCGAATGGGCGGTCGCGTTGCGTAACGACGGCGTGCGCGTGAACGCGGTGATTCCCGCCGAGGTGATGACGCCGCTCTATCAGCACTGGATCGCCGGCTTCGACGATCCGCAAGCGAAGATCGATGAAATCGCCGGCAAGGTGCCGCTTGGCCAACGCTTCACGACGGCCGACGAGATCGCCGACACGGCCGTGTTCCTGCTGTCGGATCGCGCGTCGCACACGACGGGCCAGTGGTTGTTCGTCGACGGCGGCTATACGCATCTCGATCGTGCGATCAGCTGAGGGCGGCGAGCCATGCAACCCGACCTGAACCCGAACACCGGCGCCGCGCCCGCGCTGATCGCGCTGACCGGCATCGGCAAGCGCTTTCCGGGCGTGCAGGCGCTCGACGATTGCCGCTTCGACCTGCGCAGCGGCGAAGTGCATGCGCTGATGGGCGAGAACGGCGCCGGCAAGTCGACGCTGATGAAGATTCTCGCGGGCGTCTACCAGCGCGACGGCGGCGAGATCCGGATGGACGGCCGCCCGGTGGAGATCGCCGATCCGCGTGCCGCGCAGGCGCTCGGCATCGGCATCATCCATCAGGAGCTGAACCTGATGAACCACCTGAGCGTCGCGCAGAACATCTTCATCGGCCGCGAGCCGCGCGGCCGCCTCGGCGTGTTCGTCGACGAAGACAAGTTGAACCGCGATGCGGCCGCGATCTTCCAGCGGATGCGGCTCGATCTCGATCCGCGCACGCCGGTCGGCCGGCTGACGGTCGCGAAGCAGCAGATGGTGGAGATCGCGAAGGCGCTGTCGTTCGATTCGCGCGTGCTGATCATGGACGAGCCGACCGCCGCGCTGAACAACGCGGAGATCGCCGAGCTGTTCCGCATCATCGGCGACCTGCGCGCGAACGGCGTCGGCATCGTCTACATCTCGCACAAGATGGACGAGTTGCGCCAGATCGCCGATCGCGTGACCGTGATGCGCGACGGCAAGTACGTCGCGACCGTGCCGATGGCGGATACGTCGATGGACACGATCATCTCGATGATGGTCGGCCGCCAGCTCGATACCGAAACTCGCACGCCGCCCGATACGTCCGCGAACGAGATTGCGCTCGAAGTGCGCGGCCTGTCGCGCGGCCGCGCGATCCGCGACGTCGGCTTCACGTTGCGGCGTGGCGAGATCCTCGGCTTCGCCGGGCTGATGGGCGCGGGCCGCACCGAGGTCGCGCGCGCGGTGTTCGGTGCGGACCCGGTCGATGCGGGCGAGATCCGCGTGAACGGCCGGGCCGTGACGATCCGCACGCCGGCGGATGCGGTGAAATTTGGCATCGGCTACCTGTCCGAGGATCGCAAGCACTTCGGGCTCGCGGTCGGGATGGACGTGCAGAACAACATCGCGCTGTCGAGCATGCGGCGCTTCGTGCGCCGCGGTCTGTTCCTCGACGCACGCGGAATGCGCGACGCCGCGCAGTCGTACGTGCGGCAACTCGCGATCCGCACGCCGTCGGTCGCGCAGCCCGCGCGGCTCTTGTCCGGCGGGAACCAGCAGAAGATCGTGATCGCGAAATGGCTACTGCGCGACTGCGACATCCTGTTCTTCGACGAGCCGACGCGCGGCATCGACGTCGGCGCGAAAAGCGAGATCTACAAGCTGCTCGATGCGCTCGCCGCCGACGGCAAGGCGATCGTGATGATCTCGTCGGAGCTGCCCGAGGTGCTGCGCATGAGTCACCGGATTCTCGTGATGTGCGAAGGCCGCGTGACCGGCGAATTGCGCGCGGCCGACGCCACGCAGGAAAAGATCATGCAGCTCGCGACGCAGCGCGAGTCGACCGTGTTGTCCTGATTGTCCCGATTCAGACGCCTAACGATCATGTCCAACGATACGCATCCCGTTCCGCCCCTTGCCACCGGCGACGCGCCGGCCGCCGCATCGAGCCTGAAGGCGCGCTTGTTCAACCCGGCCGCGCGGCAGAAGCTGCTCGCGTTCGCGAGCCTCGTGCTGCTGATCGTATTCTTCAGCTTCGCGTCGTCGAACTTCCTCGACGTCGACAACCTCGTGTCGATCCTGCAGGCGACCGCCGTGAACGGCGTGCTGGCCGTCGCCTGCACGTACGTGATCATCACGTCCGGCATCGACCTGTCGGTCGGCACGCTGATGACGTTCTGCGCGGTGATGGCCGGCGTCGTGCTGACGAAGTGGGGGATGCCGCTGCCGCTGGGCATCCTCGCCGCGCTGGTGTTCGGCGCGCTGTCCGGCTGCGTGTCGGGCTTCGTGATCGCGAAGATGAAGGTGCCGCCGTTCATCGCGACGCTCGGCATGATGATGCTGCTCAAGGGGCTGTCGCTCGTGATCTCGGGCACGCGGCCGATCTACTTCAACGACACGCCGGGCTTCACGTCGATCGCGCAGGATTCGCTGATCGGCAACCTGATTCCCGCGCTGCCGATTCCGAACGCGGTGCTGATCCTGTTCCTCGTCGCGATCGGCGCGTCGATCGTGCTGAACCGCACGATCTTCGGCCGCTACACGTTCGCGCTCGGCAGCAACGAGGAGGCGCTCAGGCTGTCCGGCGTGAACGTCGATGCGTGGAAGATCGCGGTCTACACGTTCAGCGGCGCGGTGTGCGGGATCGCCGGGCTGCTGATCGCGTCGCGGCTGAACTCCGCGCAGCCGGCGCTCGGCCAAGGCTACGAGCTCGATGCGATCGCGGCCGTCGTGATCGGCGGCACGTCGCTGTCGGGCGGCGCGGGCAGCATCGTCGGCACCATCATCGGCGCGTTCATCATGAGCGTGCTGACCAACGGCCTGCGCATCATGTCGGTCGCGCAGGAGTGGCAGACGGTCGTGACGGGCGTGATCATCATCCTCGCCGTCTACGTGGACATCCTGCGCCGGCGTCGCCGCTGACACATGCAGGCATGCGCTTCACCGCCGGTTTCGGCCGGCATTTCATTCGATACGAAAAAAGGAGACGCGAAGTGATCAGGAGCAAGGTGTTGAACGCGATCGTCGGGCTGACGTTCGCCGTCGGCGTCACGGCCGGCGTGCACGCGCAGGAAACCTACATCCCGCTGATCTCGAAGGGGTTCCAGCATCAGTTCTGGCAGGCCGTGAAAGCGGGCGCGATGCAGGCCGCGAAGGACTACAAGGTGAAGGTGACGTTCGAAGGGCCGGAAACCGAGGCGATGGTCGACAAGCAGATCGACATGCTGTCGGCCGCGATCGCGAAGAAGCCGGCCGCGCTCGGCTTCGCGGCGCTCGACAGCAAGGCCGCGCTGCCGCTGCTGAAGAAGGCGCAGGCCGAGAAGATCCCGGTGATCGCATTCGACTCGGGCGTGGACAGCGACATTCCGGTGACGACGGCCGCCACCAACAACAAGGCGGCCGCCGCGCTCGCCGCCGACAAGCTCGCCGCGCTGATCGGCGACGAAGGGCAGGTGGCGGTGGTCGCGCACGACCAGACGAGCCGCACCGGCATCGACCGCCGCGACGGCTTCCTCGAGCGGATGAAGTCCGCGCACCCGAAGGTGCAGGTCGTGACCGTGCAGTACGGCGAAGGCGACCAGTTGAAGTCGACCGAAGTGACGAAGTCGATCCTGCAGGCGTATCCGAAGCTCAAGGGCCTGTTCGGCACCAACGAAGGTTCGGCGATCGGCGTGGTCAACGGCGTGCGCGAGATGAAGCGCAAGGTCGTGATCGTCGGCTACGATTCCGGCAAGCAGCAGAAGGACGCGATCCGCAGCGGGCTGATGGCCGGCGCGATCACGCAGAACCCGATCGGCATCGGCTACAAGACGGTCGAGGCGGCCGTGAAGGCGATCAAGGGCGAGAAGCTGCCGAAGGTCATCGATACCGGTTTCTACTGGTACGACAAGACCAATATCGACGATCCGAAGATCGCCGCGGTGTTGTACGACTGAACGTGGCGTGCCGGCGGCGATTGCGGCGATGCGCGCCGCAGCCGTCGCCGTCGAGGTGATCGAACACGAGGGCATCATGGGCGCAGTGCGTATCGATTCGCATCAGCACTTCTGGCGTTATCGCGCGGCCGACTATCCGTGGATCGGCCCCGGGATGGGCGTGCTCGCGCGCGACTACCTGCCCGATGCGCTGTGGCCGCCGATGCATGCGCAGGCGCTCGGCGCATCGATCGCGGTGCAGGCGCGCGCCGGGCGCGACGAGACGGCGTTCCTGCTCGACCTGGCGCGCGACGACGCCCGCATTGCCGCGGTGGTCGGCTGGGAGTATCTCGGTGCGCCGGCGCTGGCCGATCGCGTCGCCGAGTGGCGCAGCCCGAAGCTTCGCGGTTTTCGTCACCAGCTGCAGGACGAAGCCGACGTCGGCGCGTTCGTCGCAGATCCCGCTTTCAATCGCGGCGTCGCGTGGCTGCAGGCGAACGGCTATGTGTACGACGTGCTCGTGTTCGAGCGCCAGTTGCCGGACGTACGCGCGTTCTGCGCGCGGCACGACGCGCACTGGCTCGTGCTCGACCACGTCGGCAAGCCCGCGCTCGCCGAGTTCGACCACGACGAAGCGGCGCTCGCGCGCTGGCGCGCGTCGCTGCGTGAACTCGGCGCGCTGCCGCACGTCGCGTGCAAGTTGTCGGGGCTCGTGACCGAAGCCGACTGGCGGCGCGGCCTGCGCGCGCAGGACATCCGGCATATCGAGCAGTGCCTCGACGCGGCGCTCGACGCGTTCGGCCCGCAGCGGCTGATGTTCGGGTCGGACTGGCCGGTTTGCCTGCTCGCGGCGTCGTATGACGAAGTCGCGTCGCTCGTCGAACGCTGGGCCGAATCACGGCTGTCGGCGGCCGAACGCGCCGCGTTGTGGGGCGGCACGGCCGCGCGGTGCTACGCGGTGCCGGGCGATATGAAGCGCGGCATATAAAATAGGCGCGAACGGTCGATGCGATGCATCGGACCGTCCGGAACGAAACCGATTACCAGCGTCAACGTATGTCCATCCAGCCGATTCAGAACCGCCGCCTCTACCAGCAGATCGCCGACAAGCTCAGTGCGATGATCGAGTCCGGCGATTTCCCGCCGGGCAGCTATCTGCCGCCCGAGCGCGAACTCGCCGAACGGTTCGGCGTGTCGCGCACGTCGGTGCGCGAGGCGCTGATCGCGCTCGAAGTGAACGGGCTCGTCAGCGTGCGCGTCGGCGATGGCGTGAAGGTGCGCCGTCCCGAAACGGCCGCCGCGCCCGAACCTGCGCGGACACCCGGCGCGCCGGTGGCGCCGTTCTCGATCGTCGAGATCGATCCGGAGCTCGGCATCGCGCTCGACCTCGACACCGAAATCCCGCCGTTCGCACTGCTGCAGGCACGCCGGCTGATCGAGCCGGAAGCCGCGTCGCTGGCCGCGAAGCATGGCTCGGACGCGCAGATCGAAGGCATCCACGAAGCATTCCTGCGCAACCAGGACGACAACCGCAGCGGCTCGCTCACGCACCCGGGCGACCGGCTGTTCCATATCCGCATCGCGGAGGCGAGCGACAACGCCGCGTATGCGCTGATGATCAAGCAGTTGCTCGCGCACAAGTACGACCTGATGTTCCAGCGGCTGCAGTCGCTGTACATGCCGAACGACATGCCGCACCGGTCGGAGCGCGAGCATCGCGCGATCCTCGATGCGATCCGCGCGCGCGACCCCGACGCCGCGCGCCGTGCAATGGCCGAGCATCTCGACGAAGTGATCCGCATTTTCGGCCGCGCGCTCGATTGAGCGCGCGAGTCGACTTTCCGCATGTTCGCCAGCGGCGGACGCGATGCGGCCCTCCCGGTTGCCGGCGCGGCCTCCGTATCGCGCGAGGCCACCGGCCGTCGGGACCGAACGAACGCTGCGATGCGAGCGACGCGCGCCGGGCCGCCGGCATGCCGCTTGTGCGCCGAATGGAGTGTGACGAATGCGCGTGAACGATTGCCACAATTTCCACGACTTCCGCGAGCTGGCGCGACGACGGTTGCCGGGGCCGATCTTCAATTACATCGACGGTGCGGCCGACGATGAAACCACCTATCGACGCAACACGAGCGCGTTCGAAAGTTGCGATCTGGTGCCGAACGTATTGCGCGGCGTGCGCGACGTCGATCTGTCGGTGACGGTCATGGGGCAAAAGCTCGGCATGCCGGTTTACTGCTCGCCGACCGCGCTGCAACGCCTGTTTCATCACGACGGCGAGCGAGCCGTCGCCGCCGCGGCCGCGAAATTCGACACGATGTTCGGCGTGTCGTCGCTCGGCACCGTGAGCCTCGAGGAAGCTCGTGCGATCAGCTCGGGCCCGCAGGTGTACCAGTTCTACTTCCACAAGGACCGTGGCCTGAACCGCGAGATGATGAACCGCTCGCGGGAGGCCGGCGTGAACGTGATGATGCTGACGGTGGACAGCATCACCGGCGGCAATCGCGAGCGCGACAAACGCACCGGCTTCTCGATTCCGTTCCGGCTGACGCTCGCGGGCATGACCGAGTTCGCGTTGAAGCCGGCCTGGGCGGTCAACTACCTGACCCACGAGCGATTCCGTTTGCCGCAACTCGACCGGCATGTCGACATGGGCGGCGGCGCGATGTCGATCAGCCGTTACTTCACGGACATGCTGGATCCGTCGATGTCATGGGACGACGTGGCCGCGATGGTGCGCGAGTGGAACGGGCAGTTTTGCCTGAAAGGCGTGATGTCGGTCGACGACGCGCGCCGGGCGGCGGATATCGGTTGCACCGGCATCGTGTTGTCGAACCACGGCGGACGGCAACTCGACGGTTCGCGCGCCGCGTTCGACCAGCTTGCCGAGGTGGTCGACGCGGTGGGCGACCGGATCGACGTGATGATGGACGGCGGCGTGCAACGCGGCTCGCACGTGCTGAAAGCGCTGGCGCTCGGTGCGAAGGCGGTCGGCCTGGGGCGCTATTACCTGTTTCCGCTCGCCGCCGCCGGGCAGCCCGGCGTCGAGCGCGCGCTGCAACTGATGCGCACGGAAATCGAACGGGACATGCGGCTGATGGGCTGCGCGTCCGTTTCGCAGCTCGGGCGAGATCAACTTCGCTTTCGCTGACGGCGGGCGCGACGCCGGTCGTGCCTTCGGGCCGGCCGGCGTCGCATGTTCAGAAGCGATCCGCGCGATACGGCGCCGGATCGGTGAACGGCGCTTCGCCGGTCATCATCTCGGCCAGCAGGCGGCCGGTGACGGGGCCGAGCGTCAGCCCGTGATGGTTGTGTCCGAACGCGAACCACAGCCCGCGATGCGCGGGCGCGGGGCCGATCACCGGGCGCATGTCGGGCGTGCACGGGCGGAAGCCGAGCCACGGATGCGGGTCGAGCCGTTCGCCGAACCCGAACACCGGCCGCGCGACGCGTTCCGCGCGTTCGAGCTGCACGCCCGTCGGCGGAAGCCCGCGCCGCGCGATCTCGACGCCGGTCGTGAGCCGCAGCCCGCGCCGCATCGGCGCGATCACGTAGCCGTATTCGCGATCGACGATCGGCGCCGACGGCACGCCGCGCGCGGACGGCGCGTAGTGCATGTGATAGCCGCGTTTCTCGCGCAGCGGGATCTTGTAGCCGAACTTGCCGAACGCCGTGTCGGACCACGGGCCGAGCGCGACCACGACGGACGGCGCGGCCGCCGGGCCGTCGTCGGTCCGGACCTGCCAGCCGGGCGACAGCGCGTCGAGGCTCGCGGCGTCGCCGGTCAGCAGCGTGCCGCCGCCCTGCACGAACAGGTGCGCATACGCTTTGACGAGCGCAGCCGGATCGATGACGCTTTTCGGGTCGAGCCAGTGCAGCGCGCCGCAGAAGCCCGGTGCGAGGCTCGGTTCGTGCGCGCGCAGCGCGGCCGCGTCGAGCGGCGTGATGCCGAGCCCGTGGCGGCGCGCGGCGAGGCCGGCCTCCGCCACGCCGCGTTCGAATGCGGCCGGCGTGCGGAATGCTTCGAGCCAGCCGCTCGCGCGGATCAGTTCGCCGGCGCCGGCGCGCGCGATCAGCGCGTCGTGTTCGACGATGCAGCGCTCGATCAGCGGCAGCATGTCGCGCGAGGCCGCCGCGTGGCGCAGCGGCGCCGATTCCCACCAGAACCTTGCGAGCCACGGCGCGAACGCGGGCAGCGACGCGCCGTGCCAGTAGAGGTCGGTCGAGCGGTTCAGCGCATAGCGCATCAGCGTGAACGGGCTGCGCGGGAACGGATACGGTTCGACCGACGAGCGCTCGATCAGCCCGGCATTGCCGAAGCTCGTGCCTTCGCCGGGCGCGCCGCGATCGACGAGGGCGACCTTGCGGCCGCGATCCTGCAGGTGCAGCGCGGCGGAAACGCCGACGATGCCGGCGCCGAGAACGATGACGTCGAAATCCATCGATGGTGAGTGACGGTTGGCGGGGCGCTTGCCCGCGGTACGGTGCGCGCCCGGGTTGGAGAGTGTTCGACGCACAAGCATACTCGCGGCGGCGCACGGCACCAAGGGGTGCGTCGCTAACGGAGCATGTCGCGCCACGCGGCCGAGAATTGCCGCGCGGCGTCGAAGCAGACCGCGTCAGCACCGGGCGCACCGATCAATTGCACCCCGACCGGCAGCTCGCCCGATACGAAGCACGGCGCGCTGACCACCGGCAGCCCGGCGAACGAGATCGGCTGTGTCAGCAGGCCGAGCGTCTTCGCGGGTTCGAGCGCGACGCCGTTGACATCGACGGTCGCGTCGGTGAAGCGCGGCGCCGCGCAAGGCGTCGCGGCCGCGAGCAGCAGATCGAAGCGCGCGAACAGCGCCGCGATGCGCGCACGCCAGGCGGCACGGTGGGCAAGCGCGTGCCGATACGCGGCGTCGGACGTCGCGAGGCCGGCTGCGAGGCGCGACCGCAGCCGTTCGGAGACGAGCGCCGCCGGGGCGTCGACCAAGCCGCGATGGGCGCGCGCGAGCTCCACGTTCGAGATCACGAGCGCCGCTTCGCGCACGCGCGCGACTTCGTCGCTGCCGACAAACACCGATTCGCCCGCCCGCAGGCAGGCCGCCGCGCGCCGGACGGCGCGTTGCGCATCCGCATCGGCATGTGTTTCGAAATCGCCGGTCAGTACGGCGACGCGAAGCGGGGCGGCCGGATCGCACGGCGGGTGCGCGCGCCGTGCATCGGCTTCGTCCAGCGTGTCGTACAGCACCGCGAGATCGTCGATGTCGTTCGCGAACCCGCCGACGGTATCGAGCGATTCGGCATACGGCAGGCAGCCGGCCCGCGACAGCCGCCCGTCGCCGGGGCGAAATCCCCACACGCCGCACAGCGCCGCCGGCGCGCGGATCGAGCCGTTGGTGTCGCTGCCGAGCGCGAGCGGCACGTACCCGGCCGCGACCGCGGCGGCCGAGCCGCTCGACGAGCCGCCCGTCATGCGCGTCGGATCGACCGGCAGACGCACCGCGCCATAGTGCGGATTCACGCCGGTGGCGCCGCACGCGAGTTCGTCCATCTGCGTCGCGCCCAGGGGGACCGCGCCGGCCGCGCACAGTCGCGCAACGATCGGCGCATCGGCGACGGCGGGCGGCAATGCGGCGCGCGCCGGTGATCCGGCAACCGTCGCATAATCCGCCACGTCGATGTTCCACTTCACGACGAACGGCACGCCAGCGAGCGGGCCCGCGTCGCGTCCGTTCCGCACGAGGCGGTCGATGCGCAGCGCATCGCGCCGGGCCCGCTCGTCGAAGGTGGCTGCGCAGGCGCTGATCGAGCCGTCGCGCGCGGCGATGTCGGCGAGCGCGGCTTGCACGAGTGATACCGCGCTCACCTGGCCGGCCCGCACCTTGGCCGCCAACGCCAGCGCACTGCGCATCGAAGGCGCCGCGCTCACGTGCGCACCATGAGCCGGCGCGGAATCGACAGGATCAGCGCGGCGGCAGCGAACAGCGTGAAGGCGAGCAGCGCGACCCCGAGCTCGGTGCTGCCCGTCAAGCCGGTTGCATAGCCCATCAGCGTCGGGCCGACGAACCCCGCGACGGCCGCGCCGATGTTGACGAGCCCGGCGCCGCCCGCGGCCGCTTCGCCCGCGAGAATGCGCGACGGCAGGCTCCAGAACATCGCGAGCGTGCTCATGATGCCGGCCACGCCGACGGTCAGGCACGCGACCGCGAGCACCGGATGCGCGTGCATCCCGAGGCTCGCGAGCAGCGCGATGCCGCCGATCGCGACCGGCAGCGCCGTATGCCAGCGGCGCTCGCCGGTTCGCACCGAATGCTGCGCGTTCGCGACCATCGCGACCGACGCGACCAGATACGGGATGGCGCTGACCAGGCCGATTTCGAGGTTGCTCAGCGACCCGAGCGCCTTGATCATCGTCGGCATCCAGAACACGAGCCCGTAGTTGCCGACGTTGTAGAGGAACGACGTCGCGAACAGCAGCCACAGGGTCGGCTCGCGCAGCGCGGCGCCCAGGCGGGTGCGCTTGCCGGCCGCTTCCTGCGCCATTTCCGCGTGGATCATGCGTTTTTCCGCGTCGGTCAGCCACGTTGCATCGTCGATCCGCTCCGTCACGCGCACGAGCAGGTACAGGCCCAGCACGATGGCGGGCAGGCCTTCGATCACGAACATCCACTGCCAGCCGCGCAGCCCGAAGCCGCCGTG
Organism: Burkholderia sp. AU16741; assembly: GCF_002223345.1. NCBI lineage: Bacteria > Pseudomonadati > Pseudomonadota > Betaproteobacteria > Burkholderiales > Burkholderiaceae > Burkholderia > Burkholderia sp. AU16741. The sequence goes on along the minus strand of NZ_NKEZ01000008.1, from coordinate 1,261,009 downwards.
CGTGGCGTCCATGATCCAGCCGGACAGCGGCCCGCCGACGATCACGCCGAGCGGCATCGCGAGAAACAGGAAGGCCATGACCTTCGCGAGCCGGTGCGACGGAAACCACACGCTGAAGTACGCGATCACGGCCGGAAAGAAGCTCGCTTCGGTCACGCCGAGCAGGAAGCGCAGCGCGTAGAAGCTCGCCGTGTCGCGGGTCGCGAGCGTGGCGACCGACACGACGCCCCACGTCAGCATCGAGCCGGCGAGACAGCGCTTCACGCCGATTCGCCGCACGAGCCAGCCGGCCGGCACCTGCAGCAGCAGGTAGCCGACGAAGAACAGGCCCGCACCGACGCCGTATGCGGCGTCGGTGAGATGCAGGTCCGTCACCATCTGAAGCTTCGCAAAGCCGACGTTGACGCGGTCGAGATAGCCGAAGAAATAGCAGACCAGGATCAGCGGAATGATGCGCCGGCTCAGGCGTGCATACAGCGCATCGAGACCGAGGGCGGCGGCTTGCGCATGCGCGGGCCGACCGGCTTGCATGCCGCGCGGCGTGGCGGCACCGTTGGGATTCGTCATGGTGACTCCGTGCAGGTGGACTCTGGGGCGGTTGCCGTGACGACGCGAGCGCGCGCCGTCGATCGGCCGGTTCTAGATGTCGCGGCGCAGCGCCCGGCCGGGACGCGTGCCGGTGTGCCGGCCGTATTCGAGCACGGCCCGCCCGTTGACGAACACGTGCTCGATGCCTTCGGGGCGCAGCGTCGGGCTTGCGAACGTCGCGCGGTCGATCACGCGGTCGGGGTCGAACACGACGAGATCGGCGTAATGACCGATCGCGAGCCGTCCGCGCGCTGCGATGCCGAACTGCTCGGCGGTGAGGCCCGTCATCTTGCGCACGGCGGTTTCGAGCGGGAACAGGCCGCGCTTGCGCGAGAATTCGCCGAGCACGCGCGGAAACGTGCCCCACAGCCGCGGGTGCGGGCGCATGTCGTTGGGCAGGCCGTCGGAGCCGACCATCGTCAGTTCGTGACCGATGATGCGCTCGACATCCGTTTCGTCCATCACGAAGTAGATTGCGCCGGCGGGGCGCAGCGCGTCGATCGCGGCGTCGACGGAATCGCCGAACAGCGGCAGCAGTTCGTGGAAGTCGCGGCCCGCGAGCTCGGGATGCGGCTTCGACCACGCGAGGATCACGCGGGACGACTGATGGACGCGATCCGCGCGCAGCATCGTCGACGTGGCCGGATACGGATGGCAATCGAGACACAGCGGTTGGCGCGCGCGCTGCACGTCGATATGCGCGAGCGTTTCGACCGAGCGGCCGTGGTTGGCCTTGCCGGCCACCTTGTGATGCGACAGCACGACGCGCACGTCGAGCGCGCGCCCGATCGAGAACGCTTCGTCGAGCGATGCGATGATCGCATCGGTTTCGTCGCGCAGGTGCGTCGCGAACACGCCGCCCGTCTCGCGCAACGGTGCGCACACGTCGATCAGTTCGTCCGTCGTCGCGGCTGCCGCGGGCGGGTAGAAGGTGCCCGACGAGACGCCGAACGCACCGGCCGCCATCGCTTCTTGCACGTCGGCCGCCATCGCCGCGATTTCAGCCGCGTTGGCCGCGCGGTGGAGATCGGTCATGTGCCGCACGCGCAGCGTCGAGTGGCCGATCAGGGCCGCCGTATTGACGGCGGCGGGCGTGGCGTCGAGCGCGTCGAGATATGCGCGAAAGGACGGGAAGCGGAACGCCTGCCACGCGCCCAGCAGGTCGAGCGGCTGCGGCACGTCCGTTTCGGCGAGCAGCGGCGCGAGGCTGATGCCGCAGTTGCCGGCGATCACCGTCGTGACGCCTTGTGCGACCTTCGGCTCGACGTCGGGATCGGTCAGCACGAACGCGTCGTCGTGCGTGTGGCTGTCGATGAAACCCGGCGCGACGACGAGGCCGCTCGCATCGAAGGTATGGGCGGCCGTCGCGCCGCCCAGATCGCCGATCGCCGCGATGCGCTCGCCGATCACGCCGAGATCGGCTTCGAAGCGTGCGGCCCCGGTGCCGTCGATCAACTCGCCGCGACGCAGGATCACGTCGAAATGCATGATGGTTCCTCCAGCATCCGTCCGGATCCGGGGCGCTACCCGTTTCCGTCGTTCATGTTCGCCCCCATCGTCCCCAGCCATTTTTCGGGTGTCCAATGCCGTTCGGCTCGCGATTCATGCGAAACCGTCATCAATGCACGCGCCGCCGTGCCGCCCCGCGGCGCGTGGCCCGCGGCGTCACGCGAACGACGCCTTCACCAGCCCCTGGAGGTCGCTCGCGAAGCTGGACATCGAGATGGCGCGATGCCGAACGATGCCGACCGTGCGCTCGATCGTCGGGCTCGCGATCGGCACCGCGCGCACCGCGGGCGAGCCGTATGCACGCAGCGCGCTTTCGGGCAGGATCGCGCAGCCGACCCCGGCCGCCACCAGCGCCGCGACGCACGAGATGTGCTCGACCTCGTAGAACCAGCGGGTTCGCACCGCTTCCTGTCCCATCAGCATTTCGAGCAGCAGGCGGTTGCCGCTGTCGCGACCGCCGATGATCAGCTTCGCATGGCGCAACTCCCCGAGCGTGACGGCGTCCGCGCGCGCCAGAGGATCGTCGTCGTGCGCCGCGAGCACGTAACGGTCGGTGAAGAGCGGTTCGAACAGAAGATCGTCGTCGTCGCCGGGATGCAGGCTCACGCCGAATTCCGCGATGCCCGCGCGCACCTGCGACAGCACGAAATCGTGATTGCCGTCGAGGATCTGCACGGCGACGTGCGGATATTTTTCGGCGTAGCGACGCAGCACGTCGGGCAGCGCCTGCGCGACGATCGTCGGGATCGACGCGAGCCGCACCTTGCCGTAACGTTTTTGCGCGATGTCCTGGATCGACGACAGCATCATCCCGAGCTGCGCGATCTGCTCGCGCGCCATCGGCAGGAACTGGCGGCCGACGCCCGTCAACGTCACGCTTCGCGTGGTGCGCTGGAACAACTCGACGCCGAGCGTCTGTTCGAGTTTCTGGATGCGGCGCGACAGCCCCGGCTGGGTCAGGTTCAGCTTTTCGGCCGCACGGTGGAACGTGCCGAGCTCCGCAACGGCGACGAATGCTTCGAGTTCCGAGTTTTCGACTTTCATGGCGCTCCGGTGTGTGGCCTGGATCCGGCATTCGGGCATTCGGGCATGCCGGCATTCCGACGTATGGTCGCGGGACAAGCGGATATTCTCGTCGATATCGATTCATTGTCCACCGCGCGGCCCATACGGCAGTCGAGCGTGCGCGCATGGCGGAACGAGCCGTTCGATGCAGACGAGGCGCTTGGATGCGGGGCGGTCGGATGTATGAAGTTTGCCGTGATCCGGGGTTCAATCCGCAGATCAATTTGCTGGCGCTGCCGCCGGTGCGCCGTGGAGCGCCGCGGCACCGATTCAGCATGCTTTCCGACATGATCTGGGGTGTATCCCACTGCTTCGGGAACCGAATTTTTACCTAAGATGGAAAGACTCGTGCGCGTGATACGGTGCCTGCACGCGCATGGCAGGCAGGAGGCAGGGCCGGGAACGACTGCGGCAGATGTTTCCATCATGGATGCAAGTGTGTGCGCGGCGGCTGCGAGTCTTGCGGTCGCATCGACGCCAGCGTGTGCGGCGGCATTCGCCGCGCGAAAGGCGTCCGGCCAGTGGGGCCGAGTCGCCACGTTCCGCCATGCGTTTGCCGCAATCGTTTGCGTTCTGAGCGCTGTACCGGTCGTCGCCGGCGCGCCTGCCGTTCTGGACGAGCCCCCGATCGATGCGGTGCAAATTGCGGCCACCACCACGCCGGTCAGTCCAACGGGTCCCGCCTTTTCGTCACACGACTCCGTCGTGCGTCAGGTGGTGCTCGGCATCATCAGCTTCACGCGCTGGCCGACGACGCCCGTCCGCCTGCATCTGTGCGTGACGGGCAGGCCCGACTACTCGGGCGGCCTCACCGACACGCTGCAGGCCGGCTCGACCGTGCTCGACGTGCAGCGCGTGCGCTTCGACGATCCCGCGCTCGGCATGGCGTGCGACGTCGTCTATCTCGGCATCCTCGGCGGCGACGAGCGAGCGCGGGTGAAGGCCGTGCTGTCCGGCCGCCCGGTGCTGACCATTGCCGAACACGATATGTCCTGCACCGCGGGCGCGATGTTCTGCATCACGGTCGAAGGCGAACGCGTCACCTTCGACATCAATCTCGATGCGGTCGCACGCAGCGGCGTGCGCGTGCATCCGAACGTCCTCAATCTCGCACGACGGCCGGTGACGCCATGACACGGTCCGCGCTTCCCGTTCCCGCTTCGCGCCTGCCGCGCCCGACGCTGCAAAGCGTGCTGCGTCGCGCGCACCTGCGCCTCGCATTCGTCGCCGTGACGATGGCCGCGGTGTCGTTGATCGTCGTCGCCGTGATCGCGTTGCGCGCGTATGCCGGCAACAACCTGAACCTGCTGGCGCGCTCGCTCGGTTATACGGTCGAGGCGGCGCTCGTGTTCGGCGATCGCGTCGCGGCGAACGAGGCGATCGGGATGATCGCCGGCGACGAGGACGTCGCGCAGGTGGTCGTCACCGACAGCAGGGGGCAACTGTTCGCGTCGTGGCAGTTGCCGGCCGGAAACGGAATCGCCCGGCTCGAGCGTGCCGTCGCCGATGTGGCGCTGCCCGGGCCGGTCACCGCGCCGGTGATGCATGACGGCATCGTCGTCGGCCACGTCGTCGTGCGCGGGCGTGGACACCAGTTCTCCGGCTTCCTGCTCGGCGGCGTGGGCGGCATTCTCGGCTGCCTCGCCGTCAGCGTGTTCGGCGCGTACGTCAGCTCGAAGCGCCTGCTGCGCAACATCGTTTCGCCGCTGCGCGCGCTGGCGGGCGTCGCGCACGCGGTGCGGCGCGAGCGTGCGTTCGCGCGGCGCGTCGAGCCGACGGCGATCGCCGAACTGAACCAGCTCGGCGACGACTTCAACGCGTTGCTCGACGAATTCGAAGACTGGCAGAACACGCTGCGCGACGAGAACGCGTCGCTCGAGCACAAGGCGACGCACGACGCGCTCACCGGGTTGCCCAACCGCATGCAGTTCGAATCGCGCCTCGCGCTTGCGCTGTGCGATGCCACGTTGACGGGGCAGCGGGTCGCCGTGCTCTATCTCGACTGCGACCGCTTCAAGGAGATCAACGATGGTCTCGGCCACGACGCCGGGGACGCGGTGCTGATCGGCATCGCGTCGCGGCTGCGCACGCGGGTGCGCGAGACCGATCTCGTCGCGCGCCTGGGCGGCGACGAATTTGCGGTGATGCTGGCGGCGGTGCCCGAGGCGGGCAGCGTGTGCCGGATCGCCGACGAGATTTTGTCCGGCATGGCGCCGTCGATCGAGCTGTCCGACGGCCGCGTGGTGGCCACCATGATGAGTGCCGGCGTCGCGCTGTATCCCGATCACGCGTCGGACGCGAGCGGCCTGCTGCGCGCGGCGGATGTCGCGATGTACCGCGCCAAGCGCGCGCGGCCGGGATCGTGGCAACTGGCGGAGAGCGTTGCAGGGCCGGTGTGATGTCGATCGACTCGCGCCGCGGACGAGGCCGCGGCGGCGGTTAAAAGAAGCGCTTGCGGAGCGGGCGCGATGGAAGGGGATGCGAAATGAACCACTCGTTTCCTGTGAGCATGGGGCGGATGTGCGTCGGGAGTGCGCTGCTGCTGTGCATGCTGCTGGGGGGCTGCCAGACGCCGCCGCCGCTTCATCGCGGGCTGACGCAGACGCAGGTCACGGCGCTGAAGTCGGCCGGGTTCCAGGAGACTGGGCAGGGGTTCGAGTTCGGATCGACCGGGCCGATTCTGTTCGATTTCGACCGGTACAACCTCAAGCCGGATGTCAGGCGGATCGTCGAGCGGATCGGGCGGACGTTGCGATCGGCGGGTATCAACGGGGTGCGGGTGTATGGGTATTCGGATAACGAGGGGACGGAGAAGTACGACGTCGAACTGTCGAGGCGGCGGGCTGAAGTCGTTGCCGTCGAGTTGGTCGACGTGGGGCTCGACGCGAAGCGGATCGCGATCGTCGGGAAAGGGAAGCACGATCCGGTAGGAGATAACAAGACGCCGAGCGGGCGGGCGCAGAATCGGCGGGCGGCGATCGTGGTTTCGCCGAGGTGAGGCGACGCGTGGCGTGTGGCCGCCGTGTCCACGAGCACGCTGTGCTGTCTGTTTTAACGGTTCGCCACCATTGGCGCGAAAGTGCCCGCGTGACCGTTTGCAAGCGGCGAGCCTTGATGTTCGCGCCAGGCAGGATGGCCATCGACGGAATTCGTCGCCGCCGATCCGGCCTTCCTTCAATTCACAGGTAATCAAAAGCCAGGATGCCCGAATAAGATCGTTCCGCTTTCATGAACGCGGCATCGTCGTAGGCGAATGCAGCGACGGACGGAGCGAGTATGGCCATCGAACCCAAGGATCTGCTGCCGCACTTCGAACGCGAGATGACGCTGCTGCGCCATTCGATGCAGACGTTTGCTCAACGCTTCCCCAAAATAGCCGCTCGGCTCGCGATCACGGGCGAGCATTCGGACGATCCGCACGTCGAACGCCTGTTGCAGTCGTTCGCGTTGATGGCGGCGTGTCACGACATCCGTCTCGAAGATGACGTGCCTGCGTTCACCGGCAGTTTTCTCGATACGCTTGACGGCGCTTTCCTGCGCCCGTTTCCATCGTGCGCGATTGCGCAATTTCATGGCGACAGCAGCGGCCAACCGGCTGCGCCGCGCGTCGTTCGTCGCGGCGAGCGGCTGATCGCACCGGCCGGCAAGGAAGTGTTCCGCATCGCGGACGACGTCGCGATCGTGCCGCTGACGGTGTCGTCGGTGCGTTACACGACGTCGGCGATCGCGCCGCGCGACGTCGCGTTGCCGCCGGAAACGACGGGTTTGCTGACTTTCACGTTCGAGGTCACTGCGCCGAATGAGACGTTCGCCATCGTGCCGGACAGATTGCGCGTGCATTTCACCGGCGCGCGGGAAATCGTCGCGGCGCTCACCGATGCCGCGTTGCTTCTTGCCGGCCGGAGTTTCGTCGAAGCAGGCGATGCAACGCGCTGGAAGCGTCTGCCGGACGCGACGTTCACCGCCGTCGGCTTCGAGCCTGCCGATGCGCTGCTCGACGTGCGGCCCGACGATGCGCTTTGGCCGTTTCACCTGCTGATGGCGTATTGCGCGGTGCCGGAGCGTTTCGACTTCGTCGACCTGGATATGCGGGCGATCAAGCGAAGCGCCGGCGTCAGCCGTTGCGTCGTGCTCCACCTGGCGATCGGGGGCGTGCATCCGGATTCGCATCGCGCCCAGCGCCTGGCCGCCGCAACGGCCGACCATGTCCGGCTGTTTTGTACGCCGGTCATCAACCTGTTTCCCGACGACGCACAGCCGATCGAGACGCGCGCCGGTTGCGCCCATTACGCGGTGAAGGCGCTTGGGCAGGCGGGAGCGTCGCGTACGGCCATCTGGTCGGTCGACACCGTTCGCCATGTTTCCGACTCGGGCGCGTCGGTGCTGGCGCCGTTCCGGTCGCTGCAGCATGGCGCGGGCATGCGTCCCGGATTGTTCTGGATCGTGTTGCGCGACGAGGCACGGCGGGCACCGAGGGAATCCGCCGATCCCCGAACCCAGGAGACGGAGACGACTCCGCCGCCAGCCCCGGCCGAGACAGCCGAGTCGCTCCACGGTGTCGAACTGGAACTGGTCGACCAGGACGGACGACCCGCCGATCCCGGCCATCGCAAGCTGGAGATCCGGCTGTCCTGCACGCAGGGCGATCTGTCCGGGATGCGGGAGCGCGAGCTGGCGTTGCCCAGCGGCGACCCGATGGGAACGATTTCGCTGCTGAACCGGCCGACCGCGAGCCGGCCACCCGCTTTCCGCCATGGGGAGCTGTGGGATCTGCTGTCGCTCCTCGTGCCGCAGGCGATCCGGCTGGACAAGGGTGGCCTGACCCAGCTCAGGCGGCTTTGCGCGCGCTGGGCGGAGGACGCCGTCGACGCCGGCCGGCGCTTCGATGCGCTCGTGTCGTTATCGACGGCGCGCGTGCGGTGCTGGCTGCCCGGCAAGCCGGCATCGGCGTTCGTGCACGGGCTGGAAGTGCGGCTGGTGGTGGACGAGCAGCGTTTCGCCGCGTTCAGCCTGAGCGGCTTCGCGCACCTGATGGACCGGTTTTTCGCACCGTACGTGCCGGTCACCAGCTTCGTGCAGGTCGTGCTGTTTTCGGCCGCGACCGGCGCGCTGCTTCGGCGTGGGGCGCCGCGCCCCGGCACCCAGCCGCCGGTCTAGTTTCTCGATTTTCAGGGCTCGAACGAAAACGTTTGCGGACGTCTTTCAAGCGCCCGGGTTTTACCCTACATTATCGAGGCCGCGGACCGGCGAGCCGGCCGATGGAACCTGAGATCACACGCAAGGAACAAGAATGAGTTTCGCTCCGAACGGGGGTATTCCCAGTGGATTGGGCGGTAGTGCGCTCGGCTCGTTGAGCGCGCTCGGGGGCCTTGCCAGCCCGGTGGCGTCGAGCGTGGCCGGCAGCCTCGGGCCGCTCGCGGGGCTGGCCGGGCACGTCGACACCGTCCAGCGCGCGCTGCAACTCGCGCAGACCGGCTTCTCGCTGATGGAGAAGACGCCCGGCGCCATCGCCGAAGCGATCAACGGCGCCGCCAACCCCGCGCGCCTGACCCAGCTCAACCGTTACGTCACGCTCGATACGCCGCTCGGCCCGGATGTGCTGCTGGTCAGCGCGGCCGTCGTCGACGAGCACGTGAACCGGTTGCCGGAAATCCACCTCGACCTGCTGTCGCACCGCCACGACCTGCGCCCGGAGGACCTGATCGGCCAGCAGGTCAAGATCCACTTCGATCAGCAGGCGCGCCTGTCGACGCTCGAACGCGTCGTGGCGTCGGGCACTGGCGACAACGACCGCTATTTCGACGGCTACGTCGCGTCGTTCGACCGCGCCGGCAACCCCGGGAACGTCACGCAATACCACCTGACGGCGGTGCCGTGGTTCTGGTTCCTCACGCGCTCGACCGACTGCCGGATCTTCCAGAACAAGACCGCGCAGGACATCCTCACCGAGATTTTCCAGGAACACGGTTTTTCCGATTTCACGTTCGACATCCGGACGAGCCAGAAGCCGCTCGAGTACGTCGTGATGTACCAGGAGAGCTACTACAACTTCTGCGCGCGGCTGATGGAGCAGGAGGGGCTCGTGTGGACGCATCGGTACGAGAAGGACAAGCACTTTCTCGTGATCGGCGACACGAACCTGCTGTTCCGCCCGATCGACGGGCTCGCCACCGTGCCGTTCGCGGCGACCGAGGCGAGCGAGGACAGCGGCATCGACCAGTTGCACGAAGGCCGGCGCTTCGGCGTCGGCAAGGTCACGTTCCGCGACTTCAATCACCAGAATCCGTCGTCGCCGCTGATGCTGGTGGAGGCCGGCCCGCAAAACCTCAAGCATGCGCGGCTCGATGCGACCGAGCGGTTCGAGCACCAGTCGCTGTACGACCACGGCGACGACGGCCACCGCTACGCCCGTTTCGCGATGGAGGCCGAGGAGGCGCAAGCCCATCGCTATACCGGCGGCGGCTACGCGTGGCGCATGACCACGGCGGGCGCCGTGACCGTCGCGAATCATCCCGTCCTCGAAAACAACCAGGAGTACGTGATCCTGCACGTGCGTCACGAGGCGGTGAACGACTATACGCAGCACAGCGCGAAGCTGCCGTACCGAAACAGCTTCTCGCTGCTGCCGAAGAAGATTCCGTACCGTGCGCCGCGCGCGACGCCGAAGCCGGTGATTCACGGCACGCAGTCGGCGATCGTCGTCGGGCCGAAGGGTGAGGAAATCTATACGAACGGCAGCGCGGTGAAGGTGCATTTCCCGTGGGACCGGCGCGGCAAGAAGGACGGCTCCGATTCGATGTGGGTGCGCGTGTCGCAACCGTGGGCGGGCGACGGCTGGGGCGCGGCCGCGATTCCGCGGATCAAGCAGGAAGTGCTGGTAGCGTTCAATCAGGGCGATCCGGATAACCCGGTGATCGTCGGCCGCGTGTTCAACGGCGAGCAGGGTAATCCGTATCACGGCGCGGCCGGGCAGACGATGGGGATCAAGAGTCAGACGCATAAGGGGCAGGGGTCGAACGAGATCCGCATGACCGACACGAACGGCATGCAGGAATTCTTCATGCACGCGCAGAAGGACATGAACACCGTCGTCGAGAACAACGAGACGCACAAGGTGTTCGGGCCGATGCGTACCGTCCTCGTGGCGACGGGCAGCGAAGAAAAGCAGATTCCGCAGGGCAACCTGACCGAGACGATCGCCGAGAAGCGCAGCACCACGGCGACGACCGTCGAGGTCACGACGCCGGCGAAGGACGGCGGCGGCGGCACGCAGGTCTACATGGCCGAGCGCGGCATCCTGCTGAAGGTGCAGAACAGCTCGATCTCGCTCGCGCCGGAAGGCATCCGCCTGGAGCACAACGGCTCCGTGATCCTGATGACAGACGACGGCGTGATGGTCAACGGCAAGCGCATCGATCTCAACAAATAACTCGAACGACACCAGCCATGCACTACGCAATCCATGAAGGCACATTCGAATTGCCGGACGCGGCGCTCGACCGCACCGTCAACATGCTGATTCTTCCGGTCGGCCCGGGCGGGCTGAGTCTCGTCGTGTCCCGAGGCCGCTTGCGCGAGCAGGAGTCGATCGACGCATTCGTCGAGCGCGAATGGGCGCAGGCGTCGCGCACCGCGCAGAACCTGAACGTGCAGTCGCGACGCGCGGTGACGGTCGGGCGGGCGGAATGTCCCGGCGTGCAAACCGAATCGACGCATGAACAGGACGGCCGCACCTTTCATCAGATGCAGACGGCGTTTCGGCTCGATGCCGGCGGGCAGGTCATCGTGATGACGTTGACCAATGCCGCGCCGCTCAACGACGAACAACGTGCGCTCGCCGCGCGCATGCTGGAGAGTTTCCAGCCGCGCCCGGTTGCGCCTGCGCTCGTTTCGGATGCCGGTCGCCCATGAGTCAGCCGGCCGCTCGTAAGGACGATCCCTTTACCCACACGACGCTCGCGGGTGACCTGCTCGGCATGGGCGGGTCGCTGCTGGGCGGCTTGGGAATCGGATGGGCGCTGACCACGCTAGCGGAAGGCCTCGTGTTCGGTGCATTGGGCGCGCTCGAAATCGGCACCGGCGGGCTGGCGACGCCGATCGTGCTGGCGATCGGCGTCGGCGTGGCCGCTTACATGCAGGGCTCCGGCCTCAACGACAAGATCGACGAGGCCGCGAAGGGGCTCGGCAATGCCATTTCCCCGCCCGAGGAGAAAGGTACGATCCAGAACGGCTCGCCCGATGTGTTCGTCAACGGGAAGCCGGCCGCGCGCGCGGCCGACGGCGCGGACATGGATCCGGTTCTGTGCAGCGATCATCCCGGTCCGCAATTCGTCGCGCAAGGGTCCGACGTGGTGTTCATCAATGATCTACCCGCGGCGCGGGTCGACGACAAGACCACCTGTGACGGTACGATCTCGAAGGGCTCGCCGGATGTGTTCTTCGGTGGCGGCACGAAGACCGTGCGCGACATCAGTGCGGCGCGGCCGTGGGTCGCCGGACTCGGCGCGGCGATCGGTATCGCGCTTGCACTCTGTGGCCGAGGCAAGGGAAGCTGGGGCGATTTCGTCAAGGGCAAGCTGCCGTGTCTCGCGATGAACTTCGCGGCCGGCATATTCGGCACATGGCTCGGCAGCAAGATGCAGCCGTCGGCCGGCCATCCCGTCAACGTGATCACCGGCGGCAAGATTCTCGACGGCAGCGACGACACGGACTTCGTATTGCCTGGCCCGCTGCCGATCGTCTGGCGGCGTTTTTACAGCAGCCACGACGATCGCGCCGATGGCCTGTTCGGTGCTGGCTGGAGCGTGCCGATCAGTGTCGAGTTGCGGTTGGCGCGGGAGAGCGGTGTCGTCACGTCGATCACGTACTGGGACGAACAGGGGCGTGATATCGAGTTTCCGGCGGTGCCGCCGGGTGAGAGTCATTTCAGCGTGCCTGAAGGCATTTACCTGATTTGTACCGTCGGCGGGCACTATGTGGTCGAAACGGTCGATGGTTCGTATCGTGATTTCGGCCCGGCCGGGGCACCGGCGTCGGATGCTGAAACACTGGGCCTTCGGCGGCTCGAGGACCGAAATGGCAATTGGATCGAGGTCGAGCGTGCGAGTGTCGGCGAACGGGTGCGGCCGGTTCGGCTTCACGATAGTGCCGGCCGTGTGCTGATGCTGCATTACGATCCGGAACATTCGGGACGCGTCGCATCGATCGAACTGGTACGCGGCGTCGATGGCGAATTGCCCGAGATCCTGGTTCGTTACGGCTATACGAACGTCGGCGAACTCGCATCGGTCACCGATCGCAGCGGCCATACCGGGCGGCATTTCGGTTACGAACACGGCCTGATGACACGGCATACGCTGCCCGGCGGACTACAGTGCTTTTACGCGTGGAGCGGCGTCGGCCGCGACGCGCGGGTGGTGCGCCACTGGACCGACGACGGCGAAGCGTACACGTTCGACGCGGACCTTGTGCAGCGTTCGGTGACGATCACCGATCAGATCGGGCGCGTGACGCAATGGACGTGGAACGAGGATCGGCAGCCGACGAGCCATACGGATGCCGAAGGCAACGTGTGGCGGCTCGAATGGAACGCGATGCGGCAGTTGGTCAGCACGACCGATCCGGCCGGCCACGTCACTCGCTTCGAATATGACGAGCGCGGGCGGCAGACGCAGCGCATCGACGCGCTTGGCCAGGTCGAGCGGACGGAATGGAACGGACACTACGATCTGCCCGTTGCGGAAATCGATCCGGCCAATGCGCGATGGATCTATCGTTACGACGCGCGCGGCAACTTGACGATGACGCGTGATCCGGCGGGCTTCGCGACCGAGTATTACCGCGACGAGCGTGGGCTCGTGCATACGATTCGCGATGCGCGTGGCGGGTACAAGTTCCTCGAATGGAATGGCCGGGCGCAGTTGACCGCGTATACCGATTGTTCCGGCAAGGTCACGCGGTTTGCGTACGATGCACGTGGTGCGCTCGCGCGGGTGACGGATGCCGCCGGCCATGCCACCGTGTACGAAACGGATGCGATGGGGCGGGTCACGGGAATCGGGACGGCTGATGGTGCGCATCAGACGTTTCGGTACGACGCGGCGGGGCGTCTCGTCGAGGTCATTGATGCGAATCAGCGCAGCACGCGTTACGAGCTCAATCCGCGTGGATTGTTGCTGGCACGCACGGATGCGGCTGATCGGGTCGTGCGGTTCGGCTATGACGATGCGTTCCGGTTGGCGAGTCTGACCAACGAGAACCGTGAGACTTATCGCTTTCAGTATGACCGTCGCGATCTCGTTTCCGTACAGATCGGGCTCGATGGCCACAAGCGTACGTATGAGTACGACGTGTGCGGTCAAGGCACGATCGTACGCGATGGACAGATCGAGACGCGATACGAGCGCGATGCGATCGGGCGGTTGACGGCGAAGCAAGTCGCGCACGAGCGTTGTGAATACTTGTATGACGAGGCTGGTCGGATCACATCGGCCGAGTTGTACACGCTCGCCGCGCGCGGACCATCGCTGAAGAATCGCGTCAGCCTGAAATACGACAAGCGTGGTGAGGTCGTAGAGGAATACACGCCGACCGGCTGGCTCGCACACACCTACGACGAGCTTGGCAATCGCGTCAGCACGACGATTTCCGGCGAGCGGACGATCGATTGGCTGCATTACGGTTCAGGGCATGTGCACCAGATTTGTTTCGATGGCGCCGCGGTTGCGGACATCGAACGGGACGATCTGCATCGCGAGGTGCTACGGACGCAGGGCAAGCTGACGAGTCACTTCGGGTATGACGCGGTGGGGCGTCGTGCGCGGCAAACTGCGCAGCGAGGTACGGCGGGCGGCGAGTTGCTTGCGAAGCAGTGGCAATACGATGCCGCAGGCGATGTGATCCAGAAGCGCGATCAACGTTACGGCACGACGAGCTATCGGTATGACCCGACGGGGCGTATCGAACAGGCGGCCGGGCCGAGACTGCCGTCGGAAGTGTTTCGCTGGGATGCGGCGGCCAACCTGGTGTCGAGCGATCACCCGGGCGGCTACGTCGAGCACAACCGGCTCAAGATGTTCGAGGACAAGCGCTTCGAGTACGACGCGTATGGGCGGCTCGTTCGCAAGCTCAGTGGGCATGGGCCGGCTAAAGAATTGGTGCTTGAGTATGACGACTGGAACCAACTCAAGACCGTTGTGACGAAGGACCGGCTCGGAATCGCGACAACGCATTTCGAGTACGACGCGTTCGGCCGGCGGATCCGGAAGCTCAATGGCAGTTATGCGAGTACGGATTTCCTGTGGGACGGCATGCGGTTGGTGCAGGAGACGTATCACGACCGTCAGGGCGAGGAAGCGCTGACGTATTTGTACGAGTCGAATAGTTATGTGCCGCTTGCCCGGATCGATCAAGGGAAGGCGGCGGCGAATGATGCGGATGTACGGGACGCGGTTTATTACTTCCACAACGATGTTTCGGGGCTGCCGGAGGAACTGACTGACGCGGGCGGCGAGCTGGTTTGGCAGGCGCGCTATAAGGTGTGGGGCAATGCGGTGCAGGAGGAGTGGGTTGCGCGGGCGCCGCAGCGGTCGGTGCCCGCCTGGGGTGAAGTGTCGGTGGCCGCGCCGACGTCGACGCGCGTACCGCGACCACAGAATCTGCGCTTCCAGGGGCAGTATCTGGACCGCGAGACCGGGTTGCATTACAACACTTTCCGGTTCTACGATCCGGACATCGGGCGATTCATCAATCCGGATCCAATTGGGTTGCTGGGGGGCGCGAACCTCTATCAATTTGCGCCTAACTCGATCACGTGGATTGACCCTTGGGGACTAAGTCCCATTATGGTTGATCCAAGGTTGATAAATTTCAGTCAGTCGTGGGTGAGCCCAAATGACTATGCTGAAGTCATGAATCAAAAGGGCTGGATCGGTGATCCTTTAAATGTGATGATTCGCGACGGTCAAATGGTAAGTTTTGATAATCGACGCCTTGATGCGGCGCTAGAGAATAAAGTTGACAAGGTTCCGGTAAATATTGTTGATGGAGAGAATCCCTATCCGAAGTCGACAACTGGAAAGTCGTGGAATGATGCTTTCGACGAGCGATTAGGAAGAAATGGACTCGGGAGGTATGGGACTTCCGAACGGCCTGCTATTGGCAAGACGGATGGTGAAGCGCGCGTTTCTAGAAATAGGAGAAATAAAGTTGGCTGCTGATATTCTTCACGATATTTTGCTTAGGGAGCAGTTTTTTTGCGCCGATTGTATCGTCATTGGAAAGTCTGATGTGATTGGATACAGAATAAAAGATGGGCAGCCGGAAGTGGATAGGTCTATTCGTATTGCGGAGGATGATTTAACCGATGTATTTCAGAATTTTTCTGTGAATATCGCGGGTTCGGTCTACGTTGGTGGTGAGGCATCCGCTCATGGGTCGTGTGGTTTCTTTTATAAAAAAACTAATGATGTTCTTGATTGGGCATTGATGTCATTGGATTCTGAGCCTTTTGTATCTCTGGAGAAAATTCACGATGGAGTTGCGTTCGTGTCAAGTTCGGGGCGTAAGTGGCTGGTGTGTGGAAATAATATAGAGAATGTGAAAATAGCGTAGTTTTGCTACGGAGATGGTGGCGCAGGAAAGCGATATCCTCTGGTCTAGTAAAATTCGGGGAGAAGTTTGTGTTTTAAAAAAATAGGTTCCTGGTTTTAACCGAAAACATGTGATCTGATCCCAGGGTTGGAGACTTTCCAGCCGCGCCCGGTTGCGTTCGCATTGGATGTGGCTGCAAATGGGAAGAGCTCATTTGTTGTAAAAAGGCGTGTATTCACGCTGAATCTGCATCATGAGGATATGGAGATGCCAAAGTCGGTTGAAAATTACGACTTGAGATGTTGGATGCTGGTAAATCAATTGAGTTACATTAAGAAAAATAAAGATGATAGAAATGAAGGTGTTGAGTGGTTTGTTGATGAGGTAAATTATTATCGTAAGAACGATGAGTTTAGGACTTGATTTTCTTAAGAAGTGCTATGCCGCGCGAGATGGTTATCTCGGATTGTCCTGGGATAAGCCGCGGCCTCCGCTTGGAGTGGGTGTGGCATTTTTTTGAAAGAAGATTATGTTGAGAGATAACGAAAAAATAGAATTGTCGGGGAGTGCGATCATCTATAAATTGAGTTGTATTAAGAAAAATAAATATGATAGAGGTGGGGTGTTGAATGGTTTGTTAATGAGGTGAGTTATTATCGTGAGAACGATGAAATTGGGCATAGAGAAGCTCGAGAGCGACTTGGGCGTCCAGCTACCGGAAGCGATGAAGGGACACTACCTGAAGTTCAATGGTGGCATGCCAGTTCTCGACTGGTTTCCAATGGGGGGTGATCGGGAGTCGATATGGGTCCACGAATTCCTTCCTATCGGAACGCAGGATGTTAGCATGCCTAACATTCAAAGCATTTATGCGCGAGTCGCGGGTAAGGGAGGATACCCTCGAACCTTTGTTCCATTTGCCACCGATCCCGGCGGTAATCTCTTCTGTGTCGACGCTGATAGCGGTGCCGTACATTATTGGTTGACCGACACCTACGACGAAACGTTGACGGACTTGGAGAACCGCCAGAAGGCTGATCGGCGTCTGACCGATTCATTTGACCAATTCATCAGCTCGCTCGTTTCTGAAAACGATGCATTCGGCTAGCGTTCGGTCGCTACGAAGCGATGGCAATCCAGGGCTGGGCGAACAAGGGTCGCTGCTAGGAAAATTTATAAGTAAGTTGAAGCTGATCAAGCTCGCCAAGTCGCTGACCGGCTGCACCTTTCATCAGATGTATTTAGGAGATGAATATGTTCGGTATCGAGTTACATAAAAAATATCTCGAATCAGTTCTGGCTGCTGGCAAGCCCGATAACCTCGCTTGTTTTGGTGTTTGGTGTTGTATTGGACTTGCGCACAATGACGCAATATTCGAGTTCCTTGCCACGCATGCGGGGGTGCAAGCGCACAAATCAGACAACGAGTTGGCGATTACCTGGATCGGGTGTGGAACGGAAACGAAAACTCAAATCCGCTAAGCGATCTGGAGCAAGTGGACTGGGACCTTGATGCAGTCGAAATGGACGACGATGCTGCGGCCCAGGGAGCAGCCGATTTGCTGGCGGGGCTGTCTTTTTTGGCGAAATGGTCTGCTGAACACAACGTGGAGCGGTTGATTGCATGTGCCGAGATTCTGATAAACCGAATCGACTACTTGGAGAGTTTTGAGTTGATTGGAGGACATGTTGCGAATCCAGTCGATCATGAGATGGACGTGCAGAAGGATTTTGCTCGTGAACTCGTTGCAGGTGCCTTGACAGATCGTGACAAGAGGAAATATCACGAGTGGTTATTCGATCTTGGTTCTCCCTGAATCATGAATTCAAGGAGCTATCATGTAAACGATCAACCTGTTGATTTCCCATAGTCAAATCGTAGTTCGATCGAGGCCGTACCAACGCATTTCGAGTACGACGCGTTTGGCCGGCGGATCCGGAAGCTCAATGGCAGTTGTCCTCCGTCCGGAGGGTGCGGAAATCTATACTGACGGTAGCGCCGCTGTAGTGCCACCGGTGCAAGGAACAGGTGACCTGCCCCCTTCAATAGAGCCAATGGGCTTCTAGCAAAGTCCCTTTAAACCAACTCCTGGAAAGCAGCAGGAGCATCCGCGGTCGCCCGATGTTTCGCCGCAAACTCTGACGGCGCAAGGTAGTTCAGTGCGCTGTGCGGCCTTTGCTCGTTGTAGTCCTGACGCCATGCCGCGATGACAGCCCGAGCGTGCGCGAGCGTCGTGAACCAGTGCTCGTTAAGGCATTCGTCGCGGAACTTGCCGTTGAACGATTCGATGTACGTATTCTGCGTTGGCTTGCCCGCCTGAATCAACTTCAGCGTGACGCCGTTCGCATATGCCCACTGGTCAAGCGCGCGGCTCGTGAATTCGGGTCCCTGGTCGGTTCGCACCGCCTTGGGATAGCCACGGAAGCGAGCTGCACGGTCCAATGCCCGAGCGACATACAAGCCTGAGATGCCATGGTCAACGACGATGTCGACAGCCTCTTTCGTGAAGTCGTCGACGACGGTCAGGCACTTCACGCGCCGGCCGGTGGAAAGCGCATCCATCACGAAATCGATTGACCACACCTCGTTGGGCGCGCCCGGCAATGCCAGTTGCTCGCGCTCAATCATGACGCCATGGCGCTTGCGACGGCGCCGCACAGCCAGCCCTGCCTCACGGTACAGGCGATAGATGAGCTTGTGATTGGCGTGCGTGCCTTCGCGCTCCATCAGGGCGTGCAGTCGACGGTAGCCGAATCGACGACGTGCGTGCGCCAACTCCACCAGACGCGCCGCGAGCACCTCATTCTCGTGGTCCGGCTTCGCGTCGTAATGCAGCACGCTGCGAGAAAGCCCGACAAGCCGGCAGGCGCGGCGCTCGGAGATGTTGACCTGCTCCCGAATCGCCGACACTGCTTCGCGTTTGGCTTGCGGGCTCAGGGCTTTCCCTTGACGACGACCTTCAACGCTTCCATATCGAGCATTGCTTCGGCCAGCAGCTTCTTCAGCCGGGCATTCTCCACCTCCAGGTCCTTGAGCCGGCGGGCTTCCGAGACTTCCATGCCGCCGAACTTCGCGCGCCAGATGTAGAACGACGCGTCACTGAACCCGTACTTCCTGCACAGTTCCTTGACCGCCATACCGGCTTCGGCTTCCTTCAGAAACCCGATGATTTGCTGTTCCGTAAAGCGCTTCTTCATGTTCGTCTTCTTCTCCGAAAACGAACTTTACTAGACTCCGGGTGGCCCTGTTTGTTGGGGGCAGGTCACAGGGGCTGTGGAATGCCAAATGAGATTTTGAATAGTATCGATTCGGAGATATCCAAGCCGGGATTTTTCGATTTTTTTACTGGCCTGGATTCCGATGATCTACTTGACAAAAGGGACGCCGCATCATTCGACGATCTCTGGATGCAGGCGTTTAACGAGGTCGATGGACTCGACCTCGTAGCCGAAGACAAGAAATTCTTGGATTTTATTAGAGAGAAGGCATTCAAGCTCTCGTTTCGAGCCTCGGGAAATTCTGACATCGCGGGAAGAGTTTCAGACGACGTCGAACTGATCGCAAAGAGCATGTTGGCCGGGAAACCGGATGGTTGGCCAGTTAAGGTCTTGTGGAGCGGCTATAAAAAAGGGGGCTTCCCTGCCGAATGAGGGTGACGGATAGGCCCACGCTGAGCACAAGTGGAATCCACAAGCGCGCACTCAAAAGACCTTGCAATGGCTAACCAAGTATCGAGCCCGGCCCACATCGTCGAGTCCGACCTAATGGAACTGTTTCAAATCGTCACGTTCGGATCAATCATGTTCCGAATAGATGGCACAGGCGTCGACATGCTGGCGATTAGTGTCAACACGCGCAATAACCAGAAAGCTGACCAAGTTGCGTACCTATACCCAATGGCTAACGTGCGCTCAAATGCACGCCAATGATGGTTTAATGGGTGATGTTCAACTGATGGTGATCGTGTGCCCGCAGTGCACGCGAACGGAAGCGCCAGACGCGCCGATCTTCTACGAAGCATCGCTCCCATCGATTCACCAACAAAGGAGGAATCCGAACCATAAAAACGCCGCGGTAAACGAGCGCGGGCCGCAAGTGCTACCAACACTCACGACCCGCTAACCACAGCCAACTTTCAAGGAGTTGCCCATGGCTAAGCCGAATCATAAAGCACGACCACCGAAGACGGAACGTTTCGTCACGATCCAGGAGATGTGGGGTACCCCGAAGACCATGGATCCGAGGCCGGAGACGTTTTATCCGTACATGAAGATTGGTGGAATGTGGCTGATCAACGATGCGTGTTTTGTTCCGGGCCGCAAGGCGCGGATCGATATTGAGCCGGGGAGGCTGATCATCACGCAGTTGTAAGCGCAACGCCGCGGGATGCGGCCGCGCTGCGCGACGTCGCGCAGCGCGCCGGACGGGGCAGAGCAGTCGTAAGCGGCAGCCACCCAAAACCCCGCATCACCAAGCGATATCGCAGGACGACCGCGATGTCCCCGCACCACCGGTAGCCGTGCACTTCGTCCCCGATCCGTTGTCGTAGAACGTCCGCGTCTCCGGCTGCGGCACCGACGGATCGAACGGATTCGGCACCCCGTGCGGACCGCGCGGCGCATCGTACGGCCGCTGGGGAACATACGAGCCGCCACTACCAGCCGGCCGAGAGCCGTTCGCGCGCAGGTATTCGTTCCAGTTCTGCTCGCGCTGCTCATACCCGGGCACTGCGCGACCCAAACTATCGCTCCCACCCGCGCCAAGCGCGACACGGTTCGGAGCCGAGACAAAATCGGGTCCGTGTTTAAAAGAAGGCGGCGATGCCACGAGCGCATCGCTCGTCACCCGCAACGGCCGCGTATCGGGCGTATCGAACGGGTTACGTTCGTCGGGCGCAGCGAACTGCACCCGTCGACGACCCACACTCGCCGCACGTCCATCATCCCGAGCAGCCGCACGCCGCTCCGAGCGAAACACATTGGCACCGGCCGATCGATCGGTCAGCGCATCGTGTCCTGAAGCATGGGAAGCAGAAACGGAAAACGCGCAAGCGATCGCGGTGGCGGCGGAAGAAAGGCGGATAGGGCAATTCATGGGCGATTCGAAGCAGGTGATGTGCATTGAATAAAACGGCAGATCACTGGCTGGCGGCTGGGCGACGAGGGGAGCGTCGAAGCGGCCCTGAAGCGACTGCGAGGCGCGGCGAGCGCGACTTGCAGGGAGGCTGGCCGGATTGCGGAAGCGAATTCGTATTATTTCATGAAAATATCAAAAATCTTTCAACGTGTTTAGATTCGTCCGGTAAACAGAAAGATTTACCGCTTCGCCGAGCGCCCCGTCCCGGTGCGTGCTGCCGCAATCATCAGTCGATTGATTTGCAGCGACCGTGCTCTCGGTAGCCCGAAAAATACGAAACCGAGAACCGCCCATCGCCAAACACCAAGCCCAGCAAGGAACCAACCCCGATCCCCCTACCGAATAGCAACCCGATTGCACCCAAATCACCCGTCCCGCTTCCCCAAGGTTGCGCCCCCATCGCCACCCACCCATCTCAAAACCCTACGTGTTTTCCCTCAGTCGACAGGCATTTTTGACAGACAATTGAAAAACGCCCATATAATTTCAACTGCCTTGCCAACAGCTGTCGGACCATCCCTCCGAACGAGCGATTTGGCAAGCGGGGCAGGCGAAACGCTTGCGCAATGCAAGACGCATCACGATGTCTTTCCGAACCAGACGTCCCCTTCGGGGACTGCAAGAGCCGGGCCCCGCTACGCAACATTCCGCTGGAGTTCCGTCTTTTATGTGTCTCGGGCGTGTCCCATGTCCTCGCCCCGGGTGCTGTTCGATTGCGCAAGTCATGCCGCCTTTGCCCGTATGACTAAACAACATCGAGGAGCTCCCAGATGACGCTGTCCCGTCTTACGTCCATTTCCGTCGCCGCCGTGCTGTTCGCCGCCGGCGCCGCTGCCGCGCAAGCGGAAACCGTGAAGATCGCCATCGCCGGTCCGATGAGCGGCTCGGTCGCCCAATACGGCGACATGGTGAAGGCCGGCGCGCTGACCGCGATCGAACAGATCAACGCGGCAGGCGGTGCGGGCGGCAACAAGTTCGAAGTCGTGCTGATGGACGACGCGTGCGAACCGAAGCAGGCCGTCGCCGTCGCCAACAAGATCGTCAGCCAGAAGATCAAGTACGTGATCGGCCACGTGTGCTCGGGTTCGACGATTCCGGCGTCCGACATCTACGAGAACGAGGGCATCGTGATGGTCACGCCGTCGGCCACCGCGCCGCAGCTGACGGAAGGCAAGAAGCGTCACTTCATCTTCCGCACGATCGGCCGCGACGACCAGCAAGGCCCGGCCGCCGCGCACTACATCATCAACACCGTGAAGCCGAAGAAGGTCGCGGTCCTGCACGACAAGCAGTCGTACGGCCAGGGCATCGCGTCGTCGGTGAAGAAGGACCTCGAAGCCGCGAAGATCCCGGTCGTGCTGTTCGAAGGCATCAACGCCGGCGATTCGGACTACTCGGCGATCATCACGAAGCTGAAGTCGCAAGGCGTCGATTTCGTCTACTTCGGCGGCTACCACCCGGAAATGGGCCTGCTGATGCGCCAGGCGCGCGAGCAGGGCGTGAAGGCGACGTTCATGGGCCCTGAAGGCGTGGGCAACAAGGACGTGACGGCGATCGCCGGCCCGGCTTCGGAAGGCATGCTCGTCACGCTGCCGGCCGACTTCTCGGCCGATCCGGCCAACGCGGCGCTCGTGAAGGCGTTCGCGGACAAGAAGCGCGACCCGAACGGCCCGTTCCAGATGCCGGCGTACGCAGCGGTGAAGATCATCGCCGACTCGATCGCGGGCGCGAAGACGACCGACCCGACGAAGGTCGCCGCGTACATGCACAAGACGACGTTCGACACGCCGATCGGCAAGGTCGCGTATGACGCGCAGGGCGACCTGAAGGCGTTCAAGTTCGTCGTCTACACGTGGCACAAGGACGCGACGAAGACCGCCGCCAAGTAATACGGAGTACCCGCTCACGCGCCCGCCCTGTCCGAGACCCGGACGGGGCGGATGCGTATTGGTCGCGCCTCTGACCCGTGCGCGCCAAAGAGCGGCCCGAGACGACACCGTGCGTTGCGCGCGGCCGACCGCCGTGATCCGGCGACGGCATGCGACGCAGCGCCAACGGGAGCTTCCCGCACATGACTGACTTCTTTCCCCAATTCGCCCAGCAACTGGTCAACGGCCTGACGCTGGGTGCGATCTATGCGTTGATCGCCATCGGCTACTCGATGGTCTACGGCATCATCGGCATGATCAACTTCGCCCACGGCGAGATCTACATGATCGGCGCGTACGTGGGCCTCGTGACCCTCACGGCGATCGGCATCTCCGCCGGCTATCCGCTGCCGCTCGTGCTCGGCGCCGCGCTGATCGTGTCGGTGATCGTCACCGGCCTGTACGGCTTCGCGGTCGAGCGCGTCGCGTATCGCCCGCTGCGCGGCGGCCCGCGCCTCGTGCCGCTGATCTCCGCGATCGGCATGTCGATCTTCCTGCAGAACTACGTACAGATCGGCCAGGGCGCGCGCGACGTGTCCGTGCCGATCCTGATCTCCGGCGCATTCGACATCCCGCTCGGCGGCAACTTCGACGTGACGATTCCGTATGCGCGTCTGTTGATCGTCGGCGTGACGCTCGTGCTGATGATCGCGCTCACGCTGTTCATCTCGCATTCGCGGATGGGCCGCGCGTGCCGCGCGTGCGCCGAGGACATGAAGATGGCGAACCTGCTCGGCATCGACACGAACCGCGTGATCTCGTTCACGTTCGTGCTCGGCGCGATGCTGGCGGCCGTCGGCGGCGTGCTGATCGGGCTGACGATCGGCAAGCTGAATCCGTATATCGGCTTCGTCGCGGGCATCAAGGCGTTCACCGCCGCGGTGCTCGGCGGGATCGGCAGCATTCCGGGCGCGATGCTCGGCGGCGTGCTGCTGGGCCTCGCCGAAACCTTCGCCGCAGGTTACATGCCGGCCGAGTACAAGGACGTGGTCGCGTTCGGCCTGCTCGTGCTGATCCTGCTCTTCCGCCCGACCGGCCTGCTCGGCAAGTCGGACATCGAAAAGGTTTGAGGGAGACGCAGATGAGTCAAGTCATTTCCGTTCGCCACCCGGCCGCCGACGCGTCGGTCGGCCGGGCGCTGAAAAATGCCGTGGCCGCCGCGTTCCTGACGGCGATCCTCACGATTCCGGTGCTCGGGCTGCAACTGAAGCTCGACGGCTATCAGGTGGTGCTGACGCCGCACTGGCGCCCGGTATGGATCGCGGTCGCGGCCGTGTTCCTGTTCCAGTTGTTCAAGCCGTGGCTCGTGCGCGCGAAATCGGCGGTGAAGCTGCCGGCGATGCCCGCGATGGGCACGCAGCAGCAGCGCGTGATCATCTGGGTGCTGCTCGCCGTGGGCCTCGTATGGCCGTTCTTCGGCTCGCGCGGCGCGGTGGACGTCGCGACGCTCGCGCTGATCTACGTGATCCTCGGCCTCGGGCTGAACATCGTGGTCGGTTTCGCGGGGCTGCTGGATCTCGGCTATGTCGGGTTCTACGCGGTCGGCGGCTATACGTACGCGATGCTGAACCAGTATTTCGGGCTGTCGTTCTGGGAATGCCTGCCGATCGCGGCGATCGCCGCGGCGACGTTCGGCTTCCTGCTCGGCTTCCCGGTGCTGCGCTTGCGCGGCGACTATCTGGCGATCGTCACGCTCGGCTTCGGCGAAATCATCCGCCTGCTCGCGAACAACCTGACGAGCCTCACCGGTGGCCCGGACGGCATCTCGAGCATTCCGAAGCCGACGGTGTTCGGCTTCGAGATGGCGCGCTCGGCGAGCGTGGAAGGCGCGAAGACCTTCCACGAACTGATCGGGCTGGAATACAGCGGCGAGCACATGGTGATCTTCCTGTACCTGATCGCGCTGGTGCTGGTCGGCTTCACGATGTTCGTGACGAGCCGCCTGATCCGCATGCCGATGGGCCGCGCGTGGGAAGCGCTGCGCGACGACGAAATCGCGTGCCGTTCGCTCGGCCTGAACCCGACGCGCATCAAGCTGTCGGCGTTCACGCTCGGCGCGGCGTTCGCGGGCATCGGCGGCGCGTTCTTCGCCGCGCGTCAGGGCCTCGTGAATCCCGAATCGTTCACCTTCATCGAATCGGCGCTGATCCTCGCGATCGTCGTGCTCGGCGGGATGGGCTCGCAGCTCGGCGTGATTCTCGCGGCGATCCTGCTGACCGTGCTGCCGGAAGTCGCGCGCGGGTTCGCCGAGTACCGGATGCTGATCTTCGGTCTGGTGATGGTGTTGATGATGATGTGGCGTCCGCAGGGCCTGCTGCCCGCGAGCCGTCCTCACGTGGAGCTGCCGCAATGAGCGCGAATGCAGAACTGTTGAAGGTCGCCGGGCTGCAGATGCGCTTCGGCGGGTTGCTCGCGGTGGACGGCATCGATTTCGACGTGCGTCGCGACGAGGTGTTCGCGATCATCGGGCCGAACGGCGCGGGCAAGACCACGGTGTTCAACTGCGTCGGCGGCTTCTACAAGCCGACCGGCGGCGACGTCGTGCTCGACGGTCATGCGATCGCGGGGCTGCCGAGCCATCAGATCGCGTTGAAGGGTCTGGTGCGCACGTTCCAGAACATCCGCTTGTTCAAGTCGCTGACGGTCGTCGAGAACCTGCTGGTCGCGCAGCATCGCAAGGTGAAGGCCGGGCTGCTGCACGGCCTGTTCGCGACGCCCGCGTATCGTCACGCGGAGAAGGAAGCGCTCGAACGCGCGGCGGTGTGGCTCGACCGGATGGGGCTGACGTCGGTCGCCAACCGGCCGGCCGGCACGCTGTCGTACGGGCACCAGCGGCGTCTGGAGATCGCGCGCTGCATGATCACCGAGCCGCGCCTCCTGATGCTCGACGAGCCGGCGGCCGGCCTCAACCCGCAGGAAAAGATCGAGCTGCAACACCTGATCGACAAACTGCGTCGCGAGTTCGGCGTATCGGTGCTGCTGATCGAACACGACATGAGTCTCGTGATGGGCGTGTCCGACCGCATCCTCGTGATGGAGCACGGGCGGCCGATCGTGATCGGCACGCCGGAAGCGGTCCGCAACGACCCGCGCGTGATCAACGCGTATCTGGGGGAAGAGTGATGCTGAAGCTGGAACAGGTCCATACGCACTACGGCGCGGTCGAGGCGCTCGCGGGCGTGTCGATCGAGGTGAACAAGGGCGAGATCGTCACGCTGATCGGCAGCAACGGCGCCGGCAAGACGACGCTGATGATGACGGTATGCGGCACGCCGCGCGCGTCGTCGGGCCGCGTGCTGTTCGAGGGCAACGACATCACCGCGATGTCGACGCACCAGATCATGCGGCAGGGGATGGCGATTTCGCCGGAAGGGCGGCGCGTGTTCCCGAGCCTGACGGTGCTCGAGAACCTGAAGATGGGCGGCTTCTTCGCGAGCCGTCATGAAATCGACGACGGCATCGAGCACGTGTTCAAGCTGTTTCCGCGTTTGAAGGAGCGCGCGGCGCAGCGGGCCGGCACGATGTCGGGCGGCGAGCAGCAGATGCTCGCGATCGGCCGTGCGCTGATGAGCAAGCCGCGTTTGCTGCTGCTCGACGAACCGACGCTCGGCCTCGCGCCGCTCGTGATCGCGCAGATCTTCGACATCATCCGGACGATCCGCGACGAAGGCGTCACGGTGTTCCTCGTCGAGCAGAACGCGAACAAGGCGCTCGGTGTGGCCGATCGCGGCTACGTGCTCGAAACGGGGCGCGTGGTGCTGGCCGACACGGGCGCGAACCTGCTCGCGAACGATCGCATCAAGCAGGCGTATCTCGGCGGTTGATCCACGGGAAGCCGCCGGCCTGCAATGGGCCGGCGGCTGTGTTGATCTCGTCTGGTGACGCTTTGAACCCGGATTTGCGGGAAGCGTGCAGCCGATCCGCACCGATCGAGGCTGGACGTGATCCGTGCCACGAAATACGTCGCGATTGGCCGCACCGCCGCTGAAGCGCGCGCGGTATTCGGCGCAGCGGACATATTAGGTACCCGCCTCCAATCCCGGCCTCCATCCTTGACTACAGGCGAGCCTCGTCCACAATGACAGTGGTCAATGTAACGATTGCGCGCTGTCCGTGGCATATATGCGCAGTCGGGAAAACGGAGGAGACACGTATGAACGACTCGACAACGCAGGCGGGCGTGGAATTCGGATCCGCGGGTTACAGGGCTGTGATTTGCGTACTGCTCGCCGGACTGGGACTGTTCAGTTTCGGCGACTATTTCTATCACGTGCGCCATGGTTTGGTCACCTACAACGTCGGGCCATTCGTCGATGGCCAATCCGTACTCGTCTGGCCGGTCTTCATCGCCGGTGTCGCGCTGATACTGGCCGTCACGTCGCTCTTCACGCGGCATGCGACGCCAGCGTCGTTCTCTAAGCTGGTGGTGCCGTTCGCGATGGTTCACGCGGCATACTTTTCCTCCGGGGTCTGGGGCGTTTCCCGTCCGACCGAACTGACGTGGGCGCTTGTCGCATTGTGGGTCGTGCGTATCGCCTTGACGTCCGAATACCGGGCGCAAACCGTCGTCGTGTCCTTGCTGCTCGCCGTATGTGGTCCCTTTGCGGAAGGACTTGTCTCGAGGTGGGGCTTCTTCGACTATGCACCGGCGCTCAAACAGGTCTTCGGCGTTCCATACTGGTTGGCCGGCGTGTACCTGAACGGCGGCCCGCTTGCCGTCATGGCCGCGCGGTGGGTCCGGACCGGCGGCCTGCCTCGGGTGAATCCCCCGAGCTTGTCACACAGGACGACGGCGTAGCGGCATCGGTAGAACGAATCGCCTGTCACGTCACGCTGCGCGATGTTCATGCCGAGGCCGCGGTTCATGCATTCGCACGTGATCGTCACGCTCGACCGCGTGCCGATGACCAAGCCGCGTTTGCCGTTGCCCGACGAACCGATGCCCGGCCGCGCGCCGCTCGTGATCGCGCCGGCTTCGATCGTAGTCAATTCGGCGCTATCCTCGCTTCGCGGAGGCCACCGATGAAAGTCAAACGAATCGTCGCCAACATCGACACACGATCCATCGACGAAGCAAAGCGCTTCTATCAGCACGTCTTCGGCCTCGACCTGCTGATGGACCACGGCTGGATCGCGACCTACGGCAATGCCGAGCGGATGGACGTGCAGATCAGCTTCGCGTCGCACGGCGGGTCGGGCACGCCGACGCCCGACCTGTCGATCGAGGTCGACGATCTCGACGAAGCGCTCGCGCGCGTTCATGCGGCCGGCGTGCCCGTTGAATACGGCCCGGCCGACGAACCGTGGGGCGTGCGGCGCTTCTACGTGCGCGACCCGTTCGGCAAGCTCGTCAACGTGCTCGCGCATCGCTGAGCCGCGACGGCAAGCCGTGCACGCCGGCGTTCACGCATGCAGCGCCAGCCCCTTCACCGCCTTGTCGACGGCCTTCTTGGGCCCGTGCAACGCCAGGCCGACCAGATCGGGATGGTCCGCATCCTCGGCGCGGAACGCCGCGCGGTTGGCCGCATCGTGCCCGGTCGAGAACATCGCGCGCACGTAGGGCACGATCGTCAGCTCGCGCGACAGCGCCTGCCGGTGCGCGGCCTGCAATCCGTTCAAGTCGGCGGCGAACACCATCATCGGCTGGCCGAGCATCCGGCCGTAGCGGCGGCCTGCCGCATCCTCGTAAGGCTCGCCGAGTGCGTCGGGCGCACCGGCCGCGACGCCCGTCGCGAGAAACGCGACCACGTTGAGTTTCTGCCATGCGGCGAGATCGTCG
Source organism: Burkholderia sp. AU16741 (assembly GCF_002223345.1). Taxonomy (NCBI): domain Bacteria; kingdom Pseudomonadati; phylum Pseudomonadota; class Betaproteobacteria; order Burkholderiales; family Burkholderiaceae; genus Burkholderia; species Burkholderia sp. AU16741. The sequence goes on along the minus strand of NZ_NKEZ01000008.1, from coordinate 1,232,412 downwards.
CGCACGATCAGCGCTACTTTGGTATCGAACATGCTTGCTCCTGGTTGGAGCGCCGATGATCCGATGCCGCGCGCGATCAGTCTGGAACGTTTGTGCAGAGTTGCCGGTACGCGGCCGGCGTGAGCCGGTAAGCGCGGCGGAACCAGCGGCCGAGGTGGCTCTGGTCCGCGAAGCCGACGTCGGCGGCCGCCTGCGCGGGCGTGCGGCCGGCGGCCAGCAGCTTTCGCGCGGCGCGCAGCCGCAAGCGCACGAGGTACGCGTGCGGCGACGTGCCGAACGCGCGCTGGAACATCCGTGTGAGCCGGAAGCGGTCGATGCCGGCCACGCTCGCGAGTTCGTCGAGGCCGATGTTGCCGTCCATATGTTCGTGCAGCAGGTCGCGCACGCGTGCGATCGCGGGCGGCACGACGCCGCTTTCCAGCGCGAGCGGGCGGCCCAGCTGGCTGCCGAGCCGCATCAGCAGGCGGTCGAGCGTCTGGTCGCGCGCGAGGCGGCCTTCGTTGTCGTGGATCGCGAAGAACGCGTTCCGGATCGCGTCGACGAGCCCGCGATCGTCGACGAGCGTATGGCCGAACGTGGCTTCGACGCCGCCGAGGCCCGGCAGGCCGAGCCGGCGCGCGGCGCGCTCGACCCACGCCTGCGGCAGGTACAGCATCCCGTACGTGAAGCCGCCGGCTTCGGGCGCGTGGCCGTCGTGCATCGCGCCCGGCTCGATCAGGATCGCGCGGCCCGGCACGCTCGTATGCAGCGAGCGGTGGCACTGGAAGCGCTGCACGCCCTGTTCGGTGAAGCCGACGAGCATGTCGTCGTGATCGTGCGCATCGTATGCATGGCCGTTGAAATGCGCGTGCAGGCTTTCGATGCCGGTGTCCGCATCGCGGCGCGCGACGAGCCAGTGGTCGGTCGTGCCGACGGTGTTGGCATCCGTCGTCATCGGGCGCCTCGAGCGTCGTCGTTGCGTGACCGAACGTGTACGCAGGTGGCCGAACGGGGAGGGCGCGTGCGGTTCATGCTTCGCTCACCGCCGCCTGTTCGTCACGCGCGTATTGCGCGGGCGGCCGGCCGACGTGCCGCGTGAACGCGACGCTGAAGGTGCTCGCCGAGCTGTAACCGACGCGCGCCGCGATTTCCGCGATGCGCGCTTCGTTGCGGCGGAGCAGATCCTTCGCGAGCGCCATGCGCCACGTGAGCAGGTATTCCATCGGCGCGACGCCGACCGCGCGGCTGAAGCGCTCGAAGAACGTCGAGCGCGACAGCGCGGCTTCCTTCGCGAGTTCGACGATCGTCCACGGGTGCGCGGGGCGTTCGTGCATCCGCCGCAGCGCGGCCGCGAGGCGGCTGTCGGCGAGCCCGCGCACGAGGCCGGGCGACGCGTGCGTGCCGGTCGTGAACCGCATCGCCTCGATCAGCAGCACTTCCAGCAGGCGCGCCAGCACGATCTCGCGAGCGGGCCGCTGCGCGCGCGATTCGTCGCGCACCAATTGCACGAGCGTGGTCAGCCGCGGCTCGCCGCGTACGTGCACGAAGCGCGGCAGCAGCGACACCAGCAGCGATGCATCGGGGGAACCGAAGCTGCAGTTGCCGGCCATCAGCCGCGTGTCGACCGGGTTCGCGGGATCGCCGATCCGGTATTCGCCGGGGGCGAGCATGACGGGCGGCGCGGTGTCGACGCCCGGCGGCGGCGGTTCGAGGCTCGACATCGCCACGCCGTAGACCGCCGGAATCAGCATGAAATCGCCGGCCAGCAGCTCGATCGGCGCGTGCCCGTCGATCGCGATCCGGCAGCCGCCGTCAAGGACCGCGCAATAGAACGGCTCGCCGGCGACCGTGCGGTTGATCGCCCACGGGCTCGCGCCGCGCACGTACTTCGAGTAACGCGCGCCCGGTTGCAGCAGCGTCACGACTTCGGTCAGCGGATCGATCATCGCCGGACTCTCGCAAAAGAAAAGCGGATTGTCGATTGTAGCGAATACGGTTGCCGCCATCTATCGTACGAACACATGCTCAACACATCCGAGGAGTTCGCATGAAGACCGTACTGATTACCGGCTGTTCCTCCGGCTTCGGCCTCGAAATCGCGCGCTATTTCCTGGCGCGCGACTGGCAGGTCGTCGCGACGATGCGCAAGCCGACCGACGACGTGCTGCCGCCGTCGGAGCGCCTGCGCGTGCTGCCGCTCGACGTGACGAACGCGGACAGCATTCGCGCCGCGATCGACGCCGCCGGCCCGATCGACGTGCTCGTCAACAACGCGGGCTTCGGCGCGGCCGCACCGGCCGAACTCACGCCGCTCGATACGGTGCGCGCGCTGTTCGACACCAACACGATCGGCACGATCGCGGTGACGCAGGCCGTGCTGCCGCAGTTTCGCGCGCGGGGCGCCGGCGTGGTCGTGAACGTCACGTCGAGCGTCACGCTCAAGGCATTGCCGCTCGTCAGCGCGTATCGCGCGAGCAAGGCGGCGGTGAATGCGTTTACCGAATCGATGGCGGTCGAACTCGAGCCGTTCGGCGTGCGCGCGCATCTCGTGCTGCCGGGTCGCGCGCCCGACACGCGTTTCTCGGACAACGCACGGGGCAACATGCACGGCTTCGAGCACGAAGCGTATGCGGACTTCGTCGGCAAGGCCGTGGCGCGGATGCTCGATGCGTCGGGGCCGATCACGCATGCGCAGGACGTCGCCGAAGCCGTGTGGCGCGCGGCGACCGATCCGTCGAGCCCGATGCGGATGCCGGCCGGCGCCGATGCGCAGGCCTGGGCGGCGGAAGCGGGTTGATCGAGCGTCAATCCGCCACGCCGGCCGGTTGAGCCGGCGCGGTGGATCGCGTGAGGGCGAGAACGGCGTTACGTTACAGCGCGCGCTTGATCGCCTGCTCGAGCAGCGACAGGCCGAGGTCGATCTCGTCTTCGCCGACGGTCAGCGGCGGCGCGATCCGGAACACGCCGCCCATGCCGGGCAACTGCACGATGTTCATGCTGAGCCCGAGATTCATGCATTCGCGCGTGATTTTCGCGCCGAGGCCGTCCGCCGGCTCCTTGGTGCGGCGATCCTTGACGATCTCGACGCCGAGCAGCAGCCCGCGCCCGCGCACGTCGCCGATGCAGTCGAAGCGCTCCATCAGGTCGAGCAGCCCGCGCCGCAGCCGCTCGCCCATCGTGTTCGCGCGCGCGACGAGGCCGTCGCGCTGCACGACGTCGAGCACGCGCAGGCCGACCGCGGCCGGCAGCGGGTCGGATACGTGCGTCGTGTAGAACAGGTAGCCGAGTTCGTGCGCGCGTTCCTCGATCGCCGCGGACGTGACCATCGCCGCGAGCGGCAGCCCGGCGCCGAGCGTCTTCGACAGCGTCAGGATGTCGGGCGTCACGCCGTCGCGCTGGCACGCGAACATCGTGCCGGTGCGGCCAACGCCCGTCTGCGCTTCGTCGAGGATCAACAGCATCCCGCGGGCCTCGCACTTGCGCTTGAGCGCGGCCATATAGCCTGCCGGCAGCTCGATGATCCCGCCCGAACTGAGGATCGGCTCCGCGATGAACGCGGCGAGGTTGCCGCTCGACTGGCGGTCGATCAGGTCGAACGCGTAGTCGAGTTCGGCGAGCGGGTCGTACGCGCCGTTGCGCTCGAAGCGCGGCCGGTACGCGAACGGCGCCGGAATCGCGAACGAGCCGACCGACGCGGGGCCGACGCCCTTGCGGCCCGCGCTGTACGTGGCCGACGCGGCGGCGCCCGTCATCCCGTGCCACGACTGCGCGAAGCCGACGATCTCGTACTTGCCGGTGACGAGCTTCGCCATCCGGATCGCCGCCTCGTTCGATTCCGCGCCGGTGCTGAGCAGCAGCGCGCGGTCGAGCCCGGCGGGCGTGACGTCGGCGAGGCGCGTCGCGAGATCGACGACCGGCCGTGACAGCATCCCGCTGAACAGGTGATCGAGCTTGCCCGCGTATTCTCCGATCACGGACACGATCTCCGGATGGCTGTGGCCGAGCACCGCGCTCATCTGGCCCGACGTGAAATCGAGGATCGCGCGGCCGTCGGCGTCGTAGACGAAGCTGCCTTTCGCGCGCTCGACGATCATCGGCTCGAACGTGCCGCCGTAGCGGACAAGGTGCTGCCTGGCGTTGCGCCAGAAGGTTGCGTCGTCGTTCAGGGACATCGGGCTTCTCCGGCAAAGGACAGGGATCGCTTGCAGTCTAGGCGCGCGTCTGGTTTGATGGAAACGAATAGTTCTAATGCAAGCTAGAAAAGGGGCTAATACCTTGGCGCTTTCGCTCGAAATCGACCTGCTGCGCTCGTTCGTCGTGATCGCCGAGGTGCGCGCGTTGAGCCGCGCGGCCGCGCGCGTCGGCCGCACGCAATCCGCGCTCAGTCAGCAGATGAAGCGGCTGGAAGAGGCCGTCGACCAGCCGCTGTTCCAGCGCACCGGCCGTGGCGTGGTGCTCACGCATCCGGGCGAGCGGCTGCTCGTGCATGCGCAGCGCATCCTGCGGCTGCACGACGAGGCGATGGCCGACCTGTGCGGCACGGGGCTGTCGGGGACGATCCGGTTCGGGTGCCCGGACGATTACGCGCAAGTGTGGCTGCCGTCGCTGCTGCGGCAGTTTTCGAGTCAGCATCCGCAGGCGATCGTCGAAGTCGTGTGCGGGCCGACGCCGCGGTTGATCGAACACCTGGAGAAGCGCGCGGTCGATCTGGCGTTGATTTCCGTGCCGGACGACGGCGCGACCGGCGACATCATTCGGCGCGAGCAACTGGTGTGGATCGGCTATCCGGGGCTCGAGCCCGCGCATTTCGATCCGCTGCCGCTGGCGTTGTCCGACCGCGATTCGCTCGATCACCTGGCGGCGTGCGACGCGTTGAACCGCGCCGGCCGCGACTATCGCGTCGCATATGCGAGCAGCAGCCTCGCCGGGCTGATCGCGCTCGTGCGTTCGGGGCAGGCGTTCGCGGTGATGACGCAGACGGCCGTGCCGGCCGACGTCGCGATCGTCAACGGCGATCCGCACTTGCCGGCGTTGCCGGCCGTGGGCATTACGCTGCGGTTCGACCGGAAGCGGCCTTCGCACCTGACGGCCGCATTCGCCGACCATATCCGGCAAACGCTGCCGTTGCTTTGACGGGCGACGCGAATCAGTCGACCGTCGACGAGACCGACGTGTGCGTGCGGCCACGCATTTCCGCCGCCGCGTCGCGCACGCGGATCGCCGCCCGCATGCCCGACAGTTTCAGTTCGGTTTCCTGATATTCGTTGACCGGCTCGGAATCGGCGACGATGCCGCAGCCCGCGAACAGCCGGCACGCGCCGCCCGCAACCAGCGCGGAGCGCAGCGCGACGATGAAATCGCCGTTGCCGTGCGCGTCGATCCAGCCGATCGGCGCCGCATACCAGCCGCGATCGAAGCCTTCATGCGCACGGATATGGTCGAGCGCCGGTGCGCGCGGATGGCCGGCCACCGCGGGCGTCGGGTGCAGCGCGGCGACTACCTGCAACAGCGTCGCATCCGCGTTCAGCGTCGCGCGGATCGGCGTGCTCAGGTGCTGAAGCTTCGGCAGCCGGTGCAGCGACGGTCGATCGGGCACGTCGAGCGCGCGCGACAGCGGCGCGAGCGCGGCGCGGATCGCGTCGACGACGAGCGCATGTTCGAGCCGCTCCTTCGCGGAAGCCATCAGCGCGTCGCCGAGGGCGCGATCGTCGTCGGGCGTGGCGCCGCGCCGGATCGTGCCGGCCAGCGCATGCGTGCGCACGTCGCCGGCCGCGACACGCGCGAGCCGCTCCGGCGTGGCGCCGACGAAGCACGCGCCGTCGCGGCGGACCGCGAACAGGTGCGCATGCGCGTCGCGCCGCCGCAGCCGGCGCAGCAGCGGCGCGATCGCGACGGGCCGCGCGTACTGCTCGAGCACGTCGCGCGCGAGCACGACCTTGCCGAATGCGCGGTCGTGGATCGCGTCCACCGCACGACGGACTTCGTGCTGCCATTCGCTGGCCTGCAGCGCCTGCGTGTGCAGCAGTTGCGGCGTATCGTCTTCCGCGGCCGGCGCAAGCGCGCCGAGCGATTCGATCCGTGCAAGACACGCATGCGCGAGCGCGGCCGGATCGTCGTGAGCGGCGACGACCTGTTGGCAGACGGCCCAGTGCGCATCGCCTTCGCGCACGATCAGCAGCTTCGCGAGCGTCATGCTCGCATCGGGAAACGGCGCCCAGTGCGCGCTGCGCGGGCCCCGCGAATCGAATCGGAAGCCGCCGATGAGCCGCGGCGGTTGCGGGCCGGCGGTGACCGCGTCGCGCACGAGCGTGCGCCAGCGTGCGTCGATCTGCGCGAAGCGCGTGTCGCCGGCGGCGCTCAGTTCGAGCGCGCAGTCCCAGCCGAACAGCGTGACGGACGCATCGCCGGCTTCGTGGAAGCACCACGGCGTGACGCCGTCGTCCCACGCGGCGATCAGGTCGAAGAAGTCGAGCGCGCGCAGCGGCACCGAGACCGATGCAAGCGTCGGTGTGCCGGTGGCGGCGGCGCGGCGGGCCGCCCGCGCGAACGTGTCGTGCAGCAGCGGAAGGCCGACGTTCATGCGAGCCCCCGCTGTTGTCGCCAGTATCGGGTTTGCTGCGCGATGTACCACGCGATGAGCTGGGCGAACAGCGTCTCGACGTAGTCGGCATCGAGGCCGGCCTGTTCGGCCCAGCGGCGCCGGTCGGGCAGCATCGCGGCCACCCGCTCCGGCGCGGCGATGCTCGCTTCGTCCGGCTTGAAGCGCGACGCGGCTTTCACGTACTGCATGCGCCGGCCGAGCGCGTCGATGATGTCGGCATCCAGACGATCGATCGCTTCGCGAATGTCGGGAAGCCCCGTGCAGGCGTCCGGTGTTTTCATGTGTACTCCTTTCCGTAACGAAGGGACTGGTCGATCCGTTCGACCAGGTGGGCGATCACCGCCGGGTATTGGTGGCGCAGGTAGAAGTGGTCGCCGTCGAACGTCGCGACGCGGATCGGTCGCGTCGCGACGTCCTGCCATGCATGCGCCTCGTTGCTGTCGAGCTCGGTATCGGCGAGCGGCAGCATCACGCCGAGCGGCGCATCGATGTGCGGCGGACGCTCGCGCCGATACGTTTCGATCGCGCGGTAGTCGTGGCGGATCATCGGCAGGTAGATCGCGCGCATTTCCGGATCGGCGAGCAGCGCGGCGTGTTCGCCGGACAGCCGGGCGACGTCGCCGACGAGCGCGTCGTCGGATTGCAGGTGCAGATCCGACGGGCGCTGGCGATGCGGCGGCGGCAGCGCGGAAACGGCCACGTAAAGCGGCGCGGCGCCGCGCGCCTCAAGCCGCACCGCGACCTCGTACGCGAGCGCCGCGCCGAGGCTGTGCCCGAACAGCACGAGCGGCGCGTGTGCGTAGCGTTGCACCGCGTCGGCAGCGGGGCCGGCGAGCGCATCGATCGACTGCAGGCACGGCTCGCCGAAGCGTTCCTCGCGGCCTGGATACTGCAGCGCGAGCAGATCGACGTCCCACGGCAGCGCACGGCTCCAGCCGCGAAAGAAGTTCGCGGTGCCGCCCGCGTGCGGGAAGCAGACGAGCTGCGCGCGCGGGCACGGCGACAGACGCAGCTCGCGAATCCAGTTCGAATCGGACGGGTGCGCGCTCATGCGGTGGCCGCCTGCAACTGGCGGCGCAACAGGTCGCGCAGCGATTTCTTGCTGGTCTTGCCGATGCCGGTTTCCGGAAAGCGCGGCATGAACTCGATGCGGTCCGGGATCTTGAAGGCGGCGAGCCCGCGGTCGCGCAGGTAGCGTTTCAGCATCAGTCTGGACGGGGCAGGCGCGCGTGCGACGACGAACGCGCAGGTTCGCTCACCGAGCATCGGGTCGGGCATCGCGACGACCGCCGCGTCGTGCACCTGCGGATGCGCGAGCAACAGGTTCTCCACTTCCTCGGCCGAGACCTTCTCGCCGCCGCGGTTGATCTGATCCTTGTCGCGGCCTTCGACGACGAGGTCGCCGTCCGCGGTGCGCCGCACGCGGTCACCGCTGCGATAGAAGCCGTCGGCCGTGAACGCCGTCGCGTCGTGCTCCGCGAGCCGGTAGTAGCCGCGGATCGTGTACGGGCCGCGTACCTGCAGTTCGCCGATCTCGCCGGGCGCGACCGGTGCGCCGGCTTCGTCGACGATGCGCACTTCGTCGCCGTCCGACACGGGGCGGCCCTGCGTGTGCGCGATGCGCTCGGGCGCGTCGTCGAGCCGCGTGCAGCAGATGAGCCCTTCGGCCATGCCGAACACTTGCTGCAATCGGCAGCCGAGCACGGGCGTCACGCGTGCGGCCGCGTGGTCCATCAGCCGTGCGCCGCCGACCTGCAGCACGCGCAGGCTCGACAGGTCGGCCTGCCGTTGCGGCTGCTCGTCGAGCCACAGCAGCGCGAGCGGCGGCACGAGCGCGGTATGCGTGACGCGTTCCTGCGCGATCAGCGCGAAGCTTTGATCGGGCTCGGGCCGGGAGGTCGTCACGATCCGGCCGCCAGCAAGCAACGTGCCGATCGTGCCGGGGCAGCACAGCGTGAAGTTGTGCGCCATCGGCAGCGCGGCGAGATAGACGGTGTCGGCGTCGACACCGCTCGCGGCGCTGCACGCGCGCACGTTGTACAGGTATTCGCGATGGCGGCGCGGAATCAGCTTCGGCGTGCCGGTCGTGCCGCCCGACAACTGGAAGCACGCGATGTCGTCGGCGCTTGCCGCGCATTCGAGTACGGGCGGCGCATCGTACAGCGCGTCGAACGACGTGAACGCGTGATCGTCGCCGGCCATCACGACGTGCCCGAGCGTCGGGCAGTCGGCCTGCAAGGCGGCCGCGAGCGGCCGGCAGTCGAAATCGCCGAGCTGCGACGCGCCGAGGTACGCACGCGCACCGGCGAAGCGGCAGAACGCGCCGATCTCGTATTGACGATGGGCCGGCAGCGCAAGCACGGGCCGCACGCCGAGCTGGAACAGCGCGAAGCACGTCTCGATGAAGCGTGCGCCGTTCGGCAACTGGACGACGGCCGCGTCGCCGCGCGCGAGGCCCAGCCGCGCGAGGCCGCCCGCGAGGCGGCGAATGCGCGCCAGCAGATCGCGATAGCGCAGCCGGAGCGTGCCGTCAACGACGGCGAGCGTGTCGGGATGGCGCTGCGCGCACGCGTCGAGCGCGTCGAAGAACGTCGTGTCCTGCCAGTAGCCGGCGTCGCGGTAGCGGCGCACGAACTCGTCGGGCCAGTCGGGCGCGTCGGCCGGCACGGCCGCCGCCAGGGAGGAAGGGGAGGATTGCATGCGCTGACCTTGAGCTCCGGCAAGTTGTCAGAAAATGTAAATGAGAGGTATTATCATTTGGAACAGGTGCTGCGATAGCGCCGTTTCTTTTGATATCGCGGCAATTTCGTTCGATCGGGCGCCGGCCGCGCGGCGCCCGGCCGGTCCGGCCGGACAATCGGCCGGTTGCCGCCGGCGCGTGCCGGTCCGCGCGTGCCGCCTAACCAACGGACCTCCGATGAGATCGACCTCCTTCGCTTCATCACGACGTCACCCGCCGGTGCTCGTGCCCGGCAATCACCCGGGCGTGGTGCACATCGACGCGGGCATGAAACTCATGAGCGGCACGCTGTGCTCGGATAGCCGCGACTGGTACGAGGAGCCGCTCGAAAAAGGGCTGAAGCTCGTCCTCGTGCAGAGCGGGCAATTGCGCTGCCGCGTGCCGGGTCAGCCCGAGCAATGCATCAAGGGGCCGGGCCTGTGCGTGATCGCCAACGACGGCGAATTCACGACGCACCAGATCTACGACCGCGACGTGCCGCTGCGCTACACGATCGTGCAGCTCGGCCTCGACGCGCTCGATCGCAACCTGAGCCTGCTGCCGGAGAAGCTGCTCGCGCCGACGGGCGGCGATCCGCGCATCGTCAGTTGCCCGGCGTCGAAGGCGCTGCAGGCGCTCGCCGTGCAGATCGCCACCTGCCCGTTCGAGGGCGCGGTGCGCGAGTACTACCTGAAGGCGAAGGCGTTCGAGCTGACCGCGCTGAGCGCGCAGTTGCTGGCCACGCAGCGGCAGTCCGCGCCGGCCGACGTGCGCGTCACGTCGTCGGATGTCGAGCGCGTGTACGCGGCAAGCGACATCCTGACGCGCGAACTCCAGCATCCGCCGACGCTCGACGCGCTCGCGGCCCGCGTCGGAATGAATTCGCGCAAGCTGACGGCCGGCTTCCGCAAGGTGTTCGGCACGAGCGTGTACGCATATCTGCAGGAATACCGGCTGCGCACCGCGCACGCGATGCTGTGCGCGGAGGATGCGAACGTGTCGACCGTCGCGTATCGCGTCGGTTACAGCCCCGCGCATTTTTCGATCGCGTTCCGCAAGCGCTACGGCATTTCGCCGAGCGATATCCGCGTGTCGTCGAACGCGATCGACGACCACGAACCGGCGGGCGCGGCGATCTAAAACAACTGACCGGCAGCCTAAAGGAATCGACCGGGCGCATGGGCGTTAATGAGATAGATTCTCATTCACAGGTGGCCGCCGCCGCGCGGAACCACCGCCGAACGACCCATACAAGGCGTGCCCATGAGCCAGACCGTTGTCGATTCCACGACCGACCATTCCGATCCTTCCCGTTGTTCTCCCCCTGACTTTCGCGCGCGGCTCGTTGCGCTGATCGCCGAGCTGCTCGACGAATCCGTCGATGAAATCGCGTCGCTCGACGACGACGAAGACCTGCTGAGCTGCGGCCTCGATTCGATCCGGCTGATGTATTTGCAGACGCGCGTGAACCGGCTCGGCCATGCGCTGACGTTCGACGCGCTCGCGCGCACGCCGACGCTTGGCGCGTGGGCCGCGTTGCTCGCGAATGCGCCGCGTCTCGCGCGGCCGGAAGCCGGCGTTGTTGCCGAAGCGGTCGACGTGCATGCGCCGTTCGAGTTGTCCGCGGTGCAGCAGGCGTACTGGCTGGGTCGCGGCGACGGCGAAGTGCTCGGCAACGTGAGTTGTCATGCGTTTCTCGAATTCCGCAGCCGCGCGATCGATCCGGTTCGTCTCGACATCGCATGCCGGCGCGTGCGCGAGCGTCATCCGATGCTGCGCGCGCGTTTCGACGGCGGCCGCCAGCAGATCCTCGCCGAGTCGGACGCCCCCGTGTTCGCGCACGCGGACTGGCGCGACCGGACGGCGGACGATGCGGAAGCCGAATGGGTGTCGCTGCGCGCGTTCCGGTCGCACGAATGTCTCGACGTCGAGCACGCGCAGGTGTTCATGATGGGGCTCGTGCAGATGCCCGGCGGCGAGGACCGCGTGTGGCTCAGTGTCGACCTGCTCGCCGCCGACGTGGACAGCGTGCGGCTGCTGATGCGGGAGATCGGCGTCGCGTATGCGGAGCCGGCGGCGTTGCTCGCCGCGCCGCCGACGTGGTTCCCGGCCTGGCTCGCGCGTCGCGCGGCCGAGATGCGCGATGCGCGGGCCGCGGCGCGCGACGCGTGGCAGGCGCGGCTCGCGACGTTGCCGGAAGGGCCGGCGCTGCCGCTCGCTCGTGCGCCGGAAACGATCCGCGCACCGCGTTTCAGCCGCGTCGCGCATACGCTGAGCACGGACGAACTGACGCGCCTGCAGGCGCGCGCCGCGCAGCATGGCGTCACGCTGTCGTCGGTGTTCGGCGCGGCGTTCGCGGCGGTGCTCGCGCGCTGGAGCGGCCGGCACGCGTTCCTGCTCAACGTGCCGCTGTTCGACCGGCACGGCGAGGCGCCCGATCTGGGCCGCGTGATCGCCGATTTCACGACGCTGTTGCTCGTCGAATGCGACGTGCGCGTCGATGCGAGCGCGGCCGACGCGGTGCGCGCATTCCAGCAGCGGCTGCACGGTGCGATCGCGCACGCCGCGTATCCGGCGCTCGACGTGCTGCGCGACGCGCGTCGGCAGGGCATGCCGCGCGCGGCGCCCGTCGTGTTCTCGTGCAATCTCGGCGATGAGCCGTTCGTGCCCGATGCGTTCGCGCAGGTGTTCGGCGATCTGCACGACATGATTTCGCAGACGCCGCAGGTGTGGCTCGACCATCAGCTCTATCGCGTGCCCGGCGGCGCGCTGCTCGCGTGGGACAGCGTCGACGGCCTGTTCCCGGACGGAATGATCGACGCGATGTTCGGCGCGTATGTCGCGTTCGTGCAGGCGCTGTGCGATCGCGACTGGCGGTTGCCGATCGCGGTCGAGCTGCCGTCCGCGCAGCAGCGCGTGCGCGATACGCTCAACGCGTTGCCGGCCCCTGGCCACGCGCGCACGCTGCATCACGATTTCTTCGCGTTGGCCGCGCGCGAGCCGGACGCCGTGGCGTTGCGCTGCGGCGATCGCACGGTGACGCGCGGCGAACTGGCCGCGCAGGCGCTCGCGGTCGCGGGCGGGTTGCGGGCGGCGGGGATCGGGCACGGCGACGCGGTCGAGATCAGCCTGCCGCGCGGGCCCGCGCAGGTCGCGGCGGTGTTCGGCGTGCTGGCGGCCGGCGCGTGCTACGTGCCGCTCGACGTCGCGCAGCCGGTCGCACGCAAGGCGCTGATCGAGCGCGCGGCGGGCGTGAAGGCGGTGATCGGCGACGCCCCATGCGCGGCCGGCCCGCTGCCGCACGTCGGCATCGCCGCGCTGCTGCGACATGCGCCGCTGCCCGCGCCGCTCGCGGTCGCGCCGCAAGCCACGGCCTACGTGATCTACACGTCCGGTTCGACCGGCGTGCCGAAGGGCGTCGAGATGACGCACGCGGCCGCGATCAACACGATCGATGCGATCGACCAACTGCTCGGCGTGCGGGCGGACGACCGGCTGCTCGCGGTGTCGGCGCTCGATTTCGATCTGTCGGTGTACGACCTGTTCGGCGCGCTCGGGGCCGGCGCGGAACTCGTGCTGCCGACGCAGGACGAAGCGCGCGATGCGGCGCGCTGGATCGACCTGATCGCGCAGCACCGCGTGACGCTGTGGAACTCGGCGCCCGCGCTGCTGGAAATGGCGCTCGCCGCGCCGGCGGCGCGCGACGCGTGCCGCAGCGTGCGCGCGGCGCTGCTGTCCGGCGACTGGATCGCGCTCGACCTGCCGGCGCGCCTGCGCGAGCGCTGCGGCGATGCCTGTGCGTTCCACGCGCTCGGCGGCGCGACCGAGGCCGGCATCTGGTCGAACGTGCAGACGGTGCGCGACGTGCCGCCGCACTGGCGTTCGATTCCGTACGGCCGGCCGTTGCCGGGGCAGGCGTATCGCATCGTCGATGCCGACGGGCGCGATGCGCCCGATTACGTGCCGGGCGAATTGCTGATCGGCGGCGACAGTCTCGCGCGCGGCTACCGGAACGATCCCGAGCTGACCGCGCAGCGCTTCGTGCAGCATGCGTCGGGCCGCTGGTATCGCACCGGCGATCGCGGCCGCTACTGGCCGGACGGGACGCTCGAATTCCTCGGGCGCGAGGATCGGCAGGTGAAGGTGCGCGGGCACCGGATCGAACTCGGCGAGATCGAGGCGGCGCTGGCCGCGCATCCGCTGATCGACGGTGCGTGCGCGAGCGTCGTCCACGGCGAGGCCGCGCGCATCGTCGCGGCGTTCGTGCCGGCCGATTGCGCGGAAGCGGCCATCGCGCCGTCATCGCTCGGGGAGGCCGGCATGGCCGACACGATGCCGGCGGAAGCGGCCATCGCACGCGCCGTTGCCGGCCGGCTGCTCGATGACGACGCGGGCCTGCCGCCGTCGCTGCGTGCGGACTGGCAGGCAAACGGCGACGCATCGATCGCCATCGACGAGGCGCTCGCTCGGCTCGACTGGCAGGCGACCGATCTCGACGATCTGACGGCCGCGCTGCGCGCGCTCGCCGCCGATCCGGATAGCGCCGCGCAGCGCGTGCCGCTGGACCCGTGCGTGGCGCCGCTCGCGTTCGCGACGCGTTTGCCGGACGGCGCTCGCGTGCTGCGTGAGTTCGCCGCCGCGCTGGACGCGCAGGCGGCCGCACACGCTGGCGCGTTACGCGTCGCGGTGCTCGATGCGCGCGCGGGCCAAGCGCTCGATGGCGGGCTCGGCGTGCTCGACGATCCACGCTTCGACGTGACGTTGTTCGACGCGTCGCCCGGCCTGCTGCACAACGCCCACGCGCGCTTCACGCGAACGATGCCCGCGTTGCAGACGATGCAGGACGGCTTGCTGCCCGCACATTATCTCGGCGCCTTCGATTGCGTGATCAGTTTCGCGGCGGCGCACCTGCGCGACGATCCGCGCGACACGTTCCGGATCGCCGCCGCGCTGCTCGCGCGGGACGGCCGCCTGCTGTTCGCCGACGTGCTGCGCGATTCGCCGCTGCGCGAGCTCGTCGCACGCGTCGCGGGCGATGCGTCGTTGCCACGGCCGTTCGCCGCCGACGCGCTCGCGGCGGCCTCTCACGCCTGCGGCTTTGCGCTCGATGCGCGGAGCTGGCGCTCGACGGCATTCGCCTGCATCGATGCGTGCCGGACCGGCGAGCCGATCGCGCAGACGGCGCTGGCCGACTGGCTGCGCGACCGGTTGCCCGACGCGATGCGTCCCGATGCGCTGTGGTGCGTGCCGCGCTGGCCGTTGAACGCGAACGGCAAGATCGACCGCCGGGCGGTCGGCGATGCGCTCGCGCGCGCACTCGGCGACGCACCGGCCGCGCACGACGCGTTCGTGCCGACCGATGAACGTCACGCGATATTGCTGGCCTGCTGGGAGCAGGCGCTCGGCCGCGCGGCGAACGCGCGCGACGCGACGTTCTTCGCGCTCGGCGGCGACAGCCTGCTCGCGACGCGCCTGCTTGCGCAACTGCGCGAGCGGCTCGGCGTGCGGATCGGGATGGCCGCGTTCTACCGGCAGCCGACGCTCGCCGGTCTCGCGGCGCGGCTCGACGCACTGACGCCGGCGGCGCCCGCCGATGGCGACGCATCGGTCGCGACGATCGAGGAGGGCGTGCTGTGAGCTTCGACGACGTGCTCGATCTCTGCCGCGAACGGCAGATCGAACTGTGGTGCGACGACGGCGGCCAGTTGCGCTATCGCGCACCGGCCGGCGCGCTCGACGCGGATCTCGCCGCGCGCATCAAGGCCGAACGCGATGCGTTCGTCCGCTTCCTTCAGAACGGGGCATGGCGCAGCGATCCTGCGCACCAGTACGAACGGTTCGCGCTGACGCCGGTGCAGGCCGCGTACGTGCTCGGCCGGCACGAATCGTTCGAGTTCGGCGGCAGCGCCTGCCATCTGTACGTCGAATACGACGAACCGAGGGATCTCGACTGCGTGCGCTTCGAAGCCGCGTGGAACGCGTGCGTCGCGCGCCATCCGATGCTGCGTGCGATCGTCGAGGACAACGCATGGCAGCGCGTGCTGCCCGACGTGCCGTGGCAGCCGCTCGCCGTGCACGACCTGCGCGACGCCGACGCGAACGCATTCGACGCTCACCTGAACCGCGTGCGCGAGCGCCTCGATCATGCGGTGCATGCACTCGACCGCTGGCCGGTGCTGCAGCCGGAAGTGAGCGTCGGGCCGGATGCCGCGGTGCTGCACCTGTCCGTGGATTTCACGCTGATCGACTACGCGAGCCTGCAATTGCTGCTCGCCGAATGGCGGCGTCGTTACGACGATCCGCAATGGCGGCCCGCGCCGCTCGACGCGACGTTTCGCGACTATGTGATGCACGATGCCCAGGCCGGCACGCGTGCCGACCATGCACGCGACAAGGCGTGGTGGCTCGCTCGCGTCGACGATCTGCCCGCGCGTCCCGATCTGCCGATCGTGCCCGCGATGCGCACCGACGGGCGGCCGCGCTTCACGCACCGGCATGCGCGGCTCGATCGCGCGCAATGGGCCGCGTTGAGCGGCCATGCGAGCCGTTTCGGGCTGAGCGCGGCGAGCGTCGCGCTGGCCGCGTTCGCCGAGGTCGTCGGCCGCTGGAGCCAGGCGCCGGCGTTCTGCCTGAACCTGACGGTGCTGAACCGTCCGCCCGTGCATCCGCGCATCGATGCGGTGCTCGGCGATTTCACCGCACTGAGCCTGCTCGCCGTCGACGCGACGCACGGCCGTGATTTCGTCGAGCGTGCCCGCACGATCGGCGCGCGGATGTTCGACGATCTCGACCATCGCGCGTTCACCGGCGTCGACGTGATGCGCGAACTCGCGCGGCGGCGCGGCAAGGATGCGGCGCTGATGCCGGTGGTGTTCACGAGCGGGATCGGCAGCGTCGGGCGCCTGCTCGGCGAGCACGCGACTCGCGCCGAACCGCCGCGCTACATGATGAGCCAGACGCCGCAGGTGTGGCTCGACTGCCAGGTGACCGACCAGTTCGGCGGGCTGGAAATCGGCTGGGACGTGCGAGACGACCTGTTTCCGGACGGCATGCCGGCCGCGATGTTCGATGCGTATGTCGCGCTGCTGGGCCGGCTGGCCGACGATGCCGTGTGGTGGTCGCGCGCGGGCGACATCGTGCTGCCATCCGCCGCGCCCGTTGCCGACGTGCATCCGGATGCCGATACGCATATCGCGGCCGGTTTCGCCGCGCAGGCGTTGCGCACGCCCGATGCGCCGGTCGTGATCGACGCGCGGGGCGCACGCACGTACCGCGAGGTCGCGCAACATGCGGCGGCGCTGCGTGGCGCGCTGGAGCAGGCCGGCGTCGGCGTGGGCGATACCGTCGCGGTGCTGATGCCGAAGTGCGCGCATCAACTCGCGGCCGTGCTCGCGATCGTCCAGGCGGGCGCCGCGTACGTGCCGGTCGACAGCCGCCAGCCGGCGCTGCGACAGCAGGCCATTCTGCGCAATGCGCGGGTGCGCGCGGTCGTCAGCGTGCAGGCGCTCGCGTTCGACCACGACGGTTGCGTGCGCATCGATATCGACGCGTTGCCGATCGATCCGCAATGGCCGCCGCGCGCCGCGCGCGAGATCGGCCCCGACGCATTGGCTTACGTGATCTACACGTCGGGTTCCACCGGCGAGCCGAAAGGCGTGATGCTGAGCCACGCGGCGGTGTGCAACACGCTCGCCGACATCAACGCACGGCATGCGGTCGGCGCGGGCGACGTGGTGCTGGGCCTGGCCGAACTGAGCTTCGACCTGTCCGTCTACGACTTCTTCGGGGCGACCGCGCGCGGGGCGTGCATCGTGCTGCCCGATCCCGCGCGCGGCAACGATCCGTCGCACTGGGCCGAGCTGATGGTGCGTCATCGCGTGACGTTGTGGAACTCGGTGCCCGCCCAGGGGCAGATGCTGATCGACTACCTCGAAGGCGAACCGGCGCTCGACGTGCCGGGCCCGCGCCGCGTGCTGTGGTCGGGCGACTGGATCCCGGTGACGCTGCCGGCCCGCTGGTGGCGCCGCTGGCCCGACAGCGCGCTGTTCAGCCTCGGCGGCGCGACCGAAGCGTCGATCTGGTCGATCGAGCATCCGATCCGCTCCGAAGACACGCAGCTCGCGAGCATTCCTTACGGCCGCGCGCTAACCGGGCAGACGATGGAAGTGCTCGACGCACTCGGCCGGCCGTGCCCGCCCGGCGTGCGCGGCGAGATCCATATCGGCGGCGTCGGGCTCGCGACGGGCTATGCGAACGATCCCGCGCGCACGGCCGAACGGTTCATCCGTCATCCGGACGGGCGCAGGCTTTACCGCACCGGCGATCTCGGGCGCGTGCGCGCCGACGGCTCGCTCGAATTCCTCGGACGGCAGGACGATCAGGTGAAGATCCGCGGCTACCGGATCGAGCTGGCCGAGATCGACGCGGCGCTGACCGCGCATCCGCTCGTCGGCGCGGCGGCGACGATCGTGCTCGGCGACGGCGCGGAGCGCCGGCTCGCGAGCTTCGTGTCGCTGCAGGCCGCGGACGCGCCGCCGCCGGCACAGGACGACGCGCTGCGCGAGATCGCGACGCAGGTGCGTGCTGCATTCGATGCGGCACGCTGGCCCGCGCAGGCGGACGTGTCGCGGTCGGTCGCGCAACTCGAAACGGCGTGCGTGGCGTCGCTCGCCGCGTGGATCGTGCCGGCCGGCGGCGTGACGACGGACGGCTCGACCGGTTTCGCGACGCTGTGCGAGCGGCTGCGTGTGCCGGCGGCACGACGGCATCTGCTGCGCCACTGGCTCGCGATGCTCGTCGCGCACGGCGTGCTCGATGCGGATGCGAAAGACGGCTGGCGCGTGCGATCTGACGCGAACATCGTCGACGCGCTTGCATGCTGGGACGCATTCGCGCAGCACGCGTCGCCCGAGCTGTGGCCGGCCGTGCTCGTCGACTACTTCCGCGACAGCGCCGGATGCCTCGACGCGCAGATCGACGGCAGCGTATCGCCGGCCGGCCTGATGTTCCCGGAAGGGGCTGCGCATATCGCCGAAGCGATGTACAGCGACGGCGAACACGCGCGCGCGCTGCATCGCGGGATGGCGCAGGCCGTGCGGGCGGTCGTCGCGCGCGAGCCGCGGCGGGCATGGCGCATCCTCGAAATCGGCGCGGGCACGGCCGCCGCGACGCGGGCGATCGTCGATGCGCTGGCGCCGCTCGTCGAAGCCGGCACGCGCATCGATTACCTGTTCAGCGACGTGTCGAGCTACTTCCTCGCGGCCGCACGCGAGCGTTTCGCCGCGTATCCGTGGATGCGCTTCGTGCGCTTCGACATGAACGCGCCATGCGACGCGCAGGGCGTTGCGCCGCATTCGGTCGACCTGACGATCAGCTCCGGCGCGCTGAACAATGCGCGCGATACGGTCGCGCTGATCGCCGGATTGCGCGCGCTGTCGGCGGCCGACGCGTGGTGGGTGATCCAGGAGCTGACGGCCGAGCATCCGGAAATCAGCATCAGCCAGGCGCTGATGATGGAGACGCCGGCCGACGCGCGGGCCGCATCGGCGCGGTTGTTCGTACCGCACGCGCAGTGGCTCGAATGGTTGCAGGCGGAGGCGGGCGATCGTGCGCTCGGTTGCGTCGCGCCCGACACGCCGCTCGCCGCGCTCGGCTACGACATCCTGCTGGCCCACGTGAAGCGCGGCACGGCATGCGTCGCGCCAGATACGCTGCTGGCGTTCGTGGCCGAGCGCGTGCCGGGCTACATGGTGCCGTCGCAACTGCGCGTGCTGGAACGTCTGCCGGTGACCGCGAACGGCAAGATCGACCGCCGTACGCTGGCCGGCATTGCCGATATCCGCGAACCGGCGCCGGTCGTGGTCCGATCGACGCCCATGCAGGCAACCGATCCGCTGCTCGCGCGGCTGATCGGCTTGTGGGAAACCGTGCTCGATACGCGCGACGTTTCTCCGGATCAGGACTTCTTCGCCGCGGGCGGCGATTCGCTGCTGATCGCGCAGCTCGTGTCGCGGTTGCGCGGCGAGGAACCGCTCGCGCACGCGCATCCGTTCGACCGGCTGCTGCGCTGGGTGCTCGCACAGCCGACGCCGGCCGCGTTCGCGCAATGCCTGCGCGACGCGAGCGAGCAGCCGGCGAGCGGGATGCCGACGGCCGCGCCTGCCGCCCCGCGCACGCTGTCGGCATCGACGGTCGTCCATGCGCCGGCGCCGCGCGTGCCCGTCGGCGTGCGTCCGATTCCTCTCGCGCCGGGCGACGGCGTGCCGCGCGTGATCGTGCACGAAGGGCTCGGCACCGTGCAGGCGTATCGTCCGGTGCTTCCCGCGCTCGCGCGGCTCGGCCCGGTGCTCGGCTTCGCGGTGCGCGACGCGCAGGACTACCTCGATCTGCCGGCGCGCCACCTGAACGCGACGCTGGGCCGGCGTTACGCGGATGCGCTTTGGCGCAGCGGCGTGCGCGAGGTCGACGTGCTCGGCTACTGCTCGGGCGGGCTGGTCGCGCTCGAGATGGCGAAGTCGCTGGTGCAGCTCGGCGTCGCGGTGCGCACGCTCGACATCGTGTCGAGCTACCGGATTCCGTACCTGGTCGAGGACGAACGGCTCGTGCTGTTCAACTTCGCGGCGACACTCGGGTTGCCGCTCGATGCGCTCGGTTTCCCGGAAGCGTACGTGCTGGCCGACGCGCTCGCCGACGCCTTGAAGGCCGACCCCGCGCGGCTTGCGCCCGGCAGCCTGCAGGCGCAGCTCGAGAGCTTCGGCGAACGCTGCGAGCCACTCGATGCGCTGCGCCGCCGCGTGTTGCGCGCGGCGGCCGGCCTGTCGATGCAGGACGAGCTCGCGCATCCGCTGCTCGACGAGCGCGAGCGGCTGTACCGGCTCTTCATGCATTCGGTGCAGGCGTGCCACTGGGCCGGCGACGCGCCGTATGCGGGCGCGTTGCGGCTGTTCGTGCCGGAGCGCTGCAACCCGCTGATTCCGCAGCAGCGCGCGGCACTCACCGATTACTGGACGGCGCAGGCGCTCGGCGGCATCACGGCCATCGATATCCCCGGCGGTCACTTCGATTGCCTGAACGCCGCGTTCGTCGATACCCGCCTGAAGGAGGCACGATGAAGGTCCATCCGCTGCCGGTCGTCGTGGCCGGCTCCCGTTTCGGTCAGTTCTATGCGGCGGGCCTCGCGGCGTCCGGATCGTATCGCGTCGCCGGCATCCTTGGGCAGGGCAGCGCGCGCACCGCGGCGTTGGCCGCGCGCGTCGGCGTGCCGGTATTCGACCGCGTCGACGCGTTGCCGGACGACGTGCGCGTGGCCTGCGTCGCCGTCGGCGGCGCGGCGCGCGGCGAGCAAGGCCCCGCGCTCGCGTGCCGGCTGCTCGAACGCGGGATCGACGTCGTGATCGAGCATCCGCTGCTGCCCGACGAATGGGACAGCGTGTTGCGCACCGCGGCGCGTCACGGACGCCGCTGCCTGCTCAACAGCTTCTATCCGAACCTGCCGGTCGTCGCGCGCTTCATCGCGGTCGCGCGACGGCTGCGCGAGACGAGCGCGCCGGTGCATGCGGACGTGGCGTGCTCGGTGCAAGCGAGCTACGCGGCGCTCGACGTGCTCGCGGCCGCGTTGCAGGGCGTCGGGCCGTGGTCGGCCGAACCGATCGGGCCGGCGCTGTCGTCGATGCGCGAATGCGCGATGGTGCTCGCCGAGACGCCGGTCTCGCTGCGCGTGCACAACGAGATGGCGGCGGCCGACGACGGCCGGATGAGCCTGCTGTTCGGCATCACGCTGACGACCGACGCCGGCACGTGGACGCTCGCGTCGCCGCACGGCCCGCTGTGGTGGGCGCCCGCGCTGCGCGAGCCGGCGGCGGACGAGGACGGCCTCTTTCCGATCTTCGGCGAGCCGGCCGGCGACGCCATGCCGCGCATTCAGATCTGCGACGACGCGCAGGACACGTGGGGCGAGATTCACGCACGGAGCTGGCCGCAGGCGGCCGTGCGCGCGGTCGACCGGCTCGTGTCCGGCGAAGGGCTGCACGCGTGCAACCAGCGCAGCATCGACGTGGCGCGCGTCTGGCAGCAGTTGACCGCGCAACTCGGTTTTCCGGCGCAGCCGCCGGGCGATGCACGCGCCGCGACGCTCGGCATGCTGCTGGAGCGTGCCGCATGAAGGGGCCGTTGCTTTCGATGCTGCGGCCGTTCGCGGCGCCGCTCGTTACCGCGATGATGTTGCAGGCGCTGGCCGGCATCGCGTCGCTCGTGCCGTGGCTCGCGCTCGCGCATCTCGCCGACGCATGGCGCTTGACGGCGCAGCTCGACGCGGCGGCGCGCGGCTGGCTCGTCGCGGCCGCGGCGGCCGGCGCGTGCTGGCTGGGCGGCCAGACGGTCGCGCTGCACCTGACGCATCGCGTCGACGCGGATCTCGGCGACCGCCTGCGCAGGCGCCTCGCCGATCATCTGCGGCATTTGCCGCTCGGCTGGTTCGCGCGCGCGGGCAGCGACCGCGTCGCGCGCCACGTCGATCAGGACGTGCGCGCGCTGCATCAGCTCGTCGCGCATGCGCCGGCCGATCTCACGCAGCTCGTCGTCGTGCCTTGCGCGGCGCTTGCGTGCCTGCTCTACCTGAATCCCGTGCTGCTCGCGTTCGCGCTCGCGCCGCTCGTCGCTAGTGCGGCGCTGTTCCGCTGGATGCGTTCGGCACGATTCGCGCCGGCCTTCGTGGCGCGCAACGCGGCGCTCGAACGATTGATGGGCGACTACGCGCAGCTCGCGCAGAATCCGGCGCTCGTGCGGCAATATCCGGGCGCCGGCATCGAGGCGGCCGCGCTGGCGTCGGCCGGACATTTCTCTCACGCGTTCTCGGCGTGGGTCGGCCGCATCGGCGGCCTCGGCGCCTGCACACAGGTGCTGCTCGGCACGCCGTTCCTGCTCGCGTGGGTCGTGTTCGGCGCGACGTGGCTGACGGCCGGGCAGTTGCCGGTCGGCACGCTGTGCGCGTTCGCGCTGCTGATCTGGGCGGTCGCGGCGCCGGTGTGCGCGCTCGGTCATGGCGCCGATGCATTGCGCGAGGCGCGGGCGGCCGCGGCACGGCTCGATGCGCTGCTCGCGCAGCCGGGCCTGCAGGAACCCGCCGACGGCGCGGCGCAGGTGCCGCGCGATTCGTCGATCGAGCTGCGCGGCGTGCAGGTCGACATCGACGGCGAGCTGATCCTGCGCGACATCGACGTGACGATCGCGGCCGGCACGGCTACCGCGATCGTCGGGCCGTCGGGCGCGGGCAAGAGCACGCTGCTGATGCTGCTCGCGCGCTTCATGGATCCGGATCGCGGCACCGTGCGGCTCGGCGGCGCCGACCTGCGGCGGCTCGCAGCGCAGACGCGTCGCGAACGGGTCGCGATGGTGTTCCAGCAGGCGACCGCGCTTGACGTATCGATCGCCGCGAACATCGCGCTGTACCGGCCCGATGCCGATCGCGACGCGATTCGCGCCGCCGCGCGCGCGGCCTGTCTCGACGAGCGTATCGATGCATTGCCGGGCGGCTACGACTGCGTGTGCGGGCGCGACGTGCGCCTGTCCGGCGGCGAACTGCAGCGGCTGTCGATCGCGCGGGCGCTGCTGTCGCGCGCGCCGTTGCTGCTGCTCGACGAGCCGGCGTCGGCGCTCGATCCGCAAACCGGGCGCGCATTGGGCAACGCGCTGCGCGCCGACACGCGCACGCGCGTGATCGTCAGCCACGATCTCGATGCAATTCGGCACGCGGACCAGATCCTCGTGATGGAACGCGGCCGCATCGTCGAACGCGGCACGCACGCGGCGCTGCTCGCCGCGCAGGGGCTGTATGCGCGGCTCTGGCGTGAACGCGGCGCCGCAGGCGGGGAGGCCGCATGACGACGCAATCGCTCGAACGTTTGCAGTGCCTGCCGCGCGACACGCGCCGCGCGTTGTGGCGCGGCGTGGGCTGGGCGGTGGCCGCCGCGTTGCTCGACGGCGCGTGCGGGCTGCTGCTCGTGCCGCTGATCCGCGCATGGTTCGCCGGCGCGCAGGCGGCCGCGCTGCACTGGACGGTCGTGCTCGGCGCGCTGACGCTGTGCCATGCGCTCGTGCTGTACGTCGCGCAGCTTCGCGGCTATCGCGCGGGCGGCGCGCTGGCCGTCGGCCTCGTCGAACGCCTCGTGCAGCACCTGCCGCGCATCGCGTCGTGGCAGACCGTGCGCGACAGTCATCCGGCCGGGCTGCTGCGCGGGCCGGTGATGCAGGCGATGGGGATTCCCGCGCATCTGCTCGGTCCGTTGATCGGCGCGGTCGTCACGCCGCTCGCGGTGGTGGCGGGGCTCGCGTGGATCGACTGGCGCGTCGCGCTGTGCCTCGCGGCGGCGGCCGTACTGCTGTTCGCGCTGCTGGAGCGCGGCGGCGCCCGCACGCTCGCGTTCGAACAGGCGCGCGCCGCCGGCGATCGCGACATGGCCGTGCAGCTTCAGACCTTCGCCGCGCATCAGGGCTTGCTGCGCTTCGCGGGCCGGGACGGCGATGCGCGCGCGGCGCTGCAGCGCGCGTTCGACGAACAGCATCGCCGCACGCGCGCGCTGATGCGGCGCGCGCTGCCGATCGAACTCGGCTTCGCGGGCGCGGTGCAGGGCGTGTTCGTCGCGATGCTGATCGGCGGCGCATGGGCAGTCGCGGCCGGCCGGCTCGACGCAGCGACGGCCGTCGCGGTGCTCGTGTTGCTCGTGCGCTTCATCGAGCCGCTCGCACAGCTCACGCAGCTCGACCGGGCATTGCGGGGCGGCTGGCGCGCGCTCGACACGGTGCTCGCGGTGCTGCATGCGCCGCGTTTCGACAGCCCGGAGCGCGGCACGCCGGTACACGACGCGAGCGTCGACGCGGTGCGTGTCGACTATCGGTCGGCCAGCGGCGCGACATTGCTTGACGGGATCGACCTGCATTGTCCGGCGGGCGGCTTCGTCGCGATCGTCGGCCCCACGGGGGCGGGCAAGAGCACGCTGCTCGGCCTGCTCGCGCGACTCGACGATCCGTGCGCGGGGCGCGTGCTGCTCGGCCGTGCCGACGTGCGGCACCTGAGCGAAGTGACGCTCGCCGCGACGCGCAACCTCGTGTTCCAGGACAACGGGCTGTTTCGCGGCAGCCTCGCGTGGAACGTGCGGATGGGCCGGCCGGACGCGACCGAGGCCGAACTGCGCGCCGCGCTGGATGCCGTTGGCCTGCTGCGCGACGCCGAGCGGCTGCCGGACGGCCTCGACACCGACGTGGGGCCGGGCGGCCAGTTGCTGTCGGGCGGGCAGCGCCAGCGGGCGTGCCTGGCCCGTGCGTTGCTGGCGCGGGCGCCGGTGCTGATGTTCGACGAACCGACCGCGAGCCTCGACGAGTTGAGTGCGCGGCGCGTGCGCGACAGCCTCGTCGCGCTGCGCGGGCAGCGCACGCGCATCGTCGTCACGCACCAGCCGGCGCTCGCGGCGGCCGCCGACACGATCGTCGTGCTCGACGCGGGCCGCGTGCGGGCGACCGGCACGCATGCGCGACTGCTCGAAACCGATGCGTGGTACGCGACGTTCGCCCGCGCCGGGCGGACGCTCGACGGCGCGTTGCCCGCCGGCCGGGGCGAGGAAACCCGTCCGGCCGAATCCGAACAGTGACGTGAACAATGCGGGCCGCCGTGCCCGGAATCGATAGGAAAAGCCCCTCTATCGAAAAATCGCCCGCCGGTTCTAATTGATAATGAGAATGATTATCAAATGCGGGGGCGTGAATGCGGTACGAGGTGCGGGAATCTGAGAGATCGATGATGAAGGGCGCACGCGTCGCCCGTTTCGGGCGCTGGCGTCCGTCGCTGTATCTCGGCCTGCTGATCGCCGCGCATCCGGCGGCGGCGTTCGCCGATGCGGCGCCGGCGGGCGGCACGGAACTCCGCAAGGAAGAGGCGGCCGCCGCGCAGCCTGCCGCGGGCGAGTTGAAGGCGATTGCGGTGAATGCGTCGCGGGGCGTGGCCGACGATCCGTCGGTGGCGACGGTCGGCAAGATGCCGCTCGCGCTGCGCGAGATTCCGCAGTCGGTCAGCGTGACGACGCGCGAGCGGATCGACCAGCAGAACCTGTTCTCGCTCGACGAGGTGATGCAGCAGTCGGCCGGCGTGACGGTCCAGCCGTACGTGCTGCTCACCACCGCGTATTTCGTGCGCGGTTTCAAGGTCGATTCGTTCGAATTCGACGGCGTGCCGGTCGTGATCGGCGACATGGCGAGCGCGCCGCAGGACATCTCGGTGTACGAGCGCGTGGAAATCCTGCGCGGCGCGAACGGGCTGCTGCACGGCTCGGGCAATCCGGCCGCGACCGTCAACCTCGTGCGCAAGCGCCCGCAATACCGGTTCTCCGCGCATGCGACCGCGAGCGTCGGCAGCTGGGACCGCTATCGCGCGGAAGCCGACATCGGCGGCCCGCTCAACGCGGCCGGCACCGTGCGCAGCCGGCTCGTCGCCGCGTACGAGGATCGCCACTTCTTCTACGACCATGCGAAGCAGGACACGCGTTCGATCTACGGCGTTACCGAAGTCGACGTGACGCGCGACACGCTGCTCACGTTCGGCGCGCAGTACCAGACCACGTCGTCGGTGCCCGACATGTCCGGCGTGCCGATGGCGCGAGACGGGTCGAGCCTCGGCCTGTCGCGCTCGACGTTCCTCGACACCGCGTGGGGCCGCTTCAACTGGGATACGACGCGCGTGTTCGCGTCGGTCGAGCAGAAGCTCGGCGCAGGCTGGAAGGCGAAGGTCAGCGGCGAATACCAGAGCGTGCGCTCGGACCTGAAGTACGCGGGTTCGTTCGGCGCGATCGATCCGGCGACGGGCGCCGGCGGCCGGCTGACCGGCGCCGCGTACCAGTTCAGCAGCTACAGCCGCAGCGTCGATGCGAACGTGCAGGGCCCCGTGCATGCGTTCGGGCTCACGCACGACCTGCTGTTCGGCATCACGTATGCGAACAGCAGCAGCGGACAGATGACGGCATCGCTGCTCGGCGACGTGGTCGGCACGCCGGTGAACGTGTACCGCTGGAACCCGGGCAGCGTGCCGGAGCCGAGCATCGGGCCGTACCAGCAGTCGCAGCAGAACGACATTTCGCAGAAGGGCGTCTACGGGCTCGGCCGCATCAAGCTCGCGGAACCGGTGACGCTTGTGCTCGGCGGCCGGATGAGCTGGTGGAACCAGGACAGTCTCGGCGCGCACTACAACACCGGCCACCAGTTCACGCCGTACGGCGGGCTGATCTGGGATTTCGCGCGCGACTGGTCGTGGTACGCGAGCTATGCGGAGGTGTTCCAGCCGCAGACCAAGTCGATGTGGGGCGGCGGCATCCTGACGCCGGTGAAGGGGCGCACCTATGAAACCGGCGTGAAGGGCGAACTGGCGGGCGGCAAGCTTAACGTGTCGCTCGCGGCGTTCCGCATCGATCTCGACAACAACCCGCAGGTCGATCTCGCGCATCCATGCGCGGGGCCGAGCTGCTACTACGTGAACGGCGGCAGCGTGCGCAGCCAGGGCTTCGAATTCGAGGCGAACGGCCGCATCACGCCGTGGTGGAGCGTATGGGCGAGCTACACGTACGACACGATGCGTTATGCGGACAATCTCGCGAACGCGGGCACGTTCGCGCCGCTGCTGAATCCGCGCCACCTGTTCCGGCTGTGGACCAATTACGACCTGCCGTGGCAGGAGCGGCGCTGGAGCATCGGCGGCGGCATGCAGGTGCAGAGCAGCTACTCGGCCCAGGCGAACGGTGTCACGATGAGCCAGGGCGGCTACGCGCTCGCGAGCGTGAGGCTCGGCTACCGCTACGACAAGCACTGGAGCGCCGCGCTCAACGTCAACAACCTGTTCGACCGCAATTACTACCTGAGCCTGAGCCAGCCGGGCTGGAACAACCGTTACGGGGAACCGCGCAACGTGATGCTGACCGTGCGCGGCCAATTCTGATGGCGTTCGGCTGGGGTGCGCGTGCGGCGATCGCGATCGGCGGCGTGCTGCCCGGTGCGGCCGCGCTCGCGATCACGCTGGCCCGTCATTACCCCGACGACGGCCTGAACCGGCTCTACGCGGCCGTGCTGCTGACGTTCGCCACGAGCGTCGCCGCGCTGCTGTGGGTGCTCGTCGCGCCCGGCTGGCGGCAGGCCGCCTGGCGCGCGGGTGCGTGGCTCGCGGTGCTCGTGCCGTGCGCGATGTTGTGGGGAGGGCGCTGACATGGACGCTTCGTCGCGTTCGCGCTGGCGCGCGCTGCATCGCGGCGCCGGCGCGCTGTTCGGCGTGGTGCTGTTCGTCGTGCTGTTCAGCGGCGCGTGGAGTCTCGCGTTCGATTCGATGCAGGGCTGGTGGCGGCCGCCGGCGCTCGCCGTCGCGCGGCCGGCGTTGCCGCTCGATGCGCTCGTCGCGCGGGCAGCATCGCTCGGCGTGCCGTTGCGCGATACACGCATCGTGCTGCCGCGGCCGGACGATCCGGCCGTCCGTTTCTGCGACGCGCGGCGGACGTGCACGCTCGCGCTCGATCCGGCGACCGGCGCGCCGCTGCCCGATGCGGAACGGGCGATGTCGATCGTCACGCTGCACAAGACGCTGTTCGCCGGTTTCCCCGGGCGCATCTTCGTCAGCCTGTGGGGCATCGTGTTGCTCGTGCTCATCGTCGCGGGCGTTGTCGTGCATCGCAAGCGCTGGCCCGACGCGGCGCGCATCCGGCGCGGCCACGGCTTGCGCGTCGCGCTGTTCGACCTGCATGCGTGGATCGGCTTGTGGGGCACGCCGTGGCTCGTGCTGTTCGCGTTCACCGGCGCGTTGTCGGGGCTCGGCGCGCTCGGCACGGTGTCG
This sequence comes from Burkholderia sp. AU16741, assembly GCF_002223345.1. Lineage (NCBI taxonomy): Bacteria > Pseudomonadati > Pseudomonadota > Betaproteobacteria > Burkholderiales > Burkholderiaceae > Burkholderia > Burkholderia sp. AU16741. The sequence continues at coordinate 1,204,260 of NZ_NKEZ01000008.1, read as the reverse complement.
CTCGCGGGCGTCGCGTATCCGGGGCAGCCGCAGCGTGCGTTCGCCGAACTGCTGGGCGGGCCGCCGCCCGTCGAGGCCGGCGGCCGGTGGCGGCATGCGCCCGATCTCGATGCGCTGCTGCGGCGCGATATGGCGCGCCGGCCGGATTTCCGGCCCGAAGCCGTTGCGTTGCAGCGCTGGGGCGACGTGAACGCGCGCGTCGAGATTGCCGGCACGACCGCGGGCCTGCCGAGCACGGCGGTGTTCGAACGCCACCTGTACCGCGCGGCGGACGGGCAATGGCTCGCCGATGCGACGTCGCGGGGCCGCGGCTTCTGGCTGCGCGCGTTCATCGCGGTGCAGCCGCTGCATTTTGCGCAATATGGCTGGGTTGGCGCGGCGGGCGGCGTGCTGCGCATGCTGCATTTCCTGATGGGGCTCGCGGCGTGTGCGCTGTGCGCGACGGGGCTGCATCTGTGGATCGAGCGGCGGCGTGCGCAGCGCGATCGTTCGGCGGACGTGCTGGCCGCCGTCGCGGTCGGCGTGTGCGGCGGGCTCGTGCTCGCCGGCGGCGCTCTGCTGTTCGCCGGTCGTGCGTTGCCTGCTGGCGTGCACGTCGATCATGCGCTCGCGATGCTGTTCTGGGTCGTGTGGGGCGGTGCGATCGCGCTGGCGGCCTGTGTCGCCGATCGCGCGGCATGGCTGCGCGTGCTGATGCGTGCGGCCGGCGTCGCGTACGCGCTGGCCGGCGCGACCCATTGCGCGATCGCGCTGCTGGGCGCGGGCAGACCCGTGTACTGGCCGATCGATGCGGCGCTCGTCGCCTTCGGCGCATTGCTGCTGCGTGCGGCGCGCCGTCCGCGGCGCGATGCGATGCAGCCCGCGCGCGTGCCGGCCGGCGCCGAACCTTTTTAACCTCATGCAACTGGAGACTTCGATGCGCGACCTGCTCGAACATCGCCGCCTGGTCATCACGATCACGCTGCTTTATCTGTCGCAAGGCATCCCGATCGGCATCGCGATGGATGCGATGCCGACGCTGCTGCGCCACGACGGCGCACCGCTTCACGCGCTCGCGTTCCTGCCGCTCGTCGGGCTGCCGTGGGTCGTGAAATTCCTGTGGGCGCCCGTCGTCGACAACCGCTGGTCGCCTCGCATCGGCCGGCGGCGCAGCTGGATGCTGCCGATGCAGACGATCGTCGTGCTGTGCCTGGCCAGCCTCGCGCAGATCGGGATGACGGTCGCGACGGCGGGCTGGGCGGTCGGGCTGCTGGCCGTCGCGTCGCTCGCGAGCGCGACGCAGGACATCGCGAACGACGGGATGGCCGCCGAGCATTTCAGCGGCGACACGCTCGCGAGAATCAACGCGATCCAGATCGCGGGCGTGATGATCGGCTTCTTCGGCGGTGGCGCCGGCACGTTGACGCTGATCGGCCGGTTCGGCCAGCCCACCGCGTTTCTCGCGCTGGCGGCCGTGCCGCTCGCGAGCCTCGTCTGCGTGCTGTGGGTCTTGCCGCGCGACGCGGATCGCGCGCGCGCCCGGCCCGAACACGAGGCGAGCCTCGTGCGTTTCGCGAAGCGGCCGCGTTCGTGGTCGTTGCTGTCGCTCGCGCTGCTGTCGGCGATGACCGCCGTATCGGGCTTCGGCCTGTCGAAGCTGTTCCTCAACGACGCGGGCTGGTCGCTCGATGCGATCGGCACACTCGGGATGGCGGGCGGCGTCGTGACGGTCGTGCTCGGATGCGGCGGCGGCGCGTGGCTCGTGCGGGCGCTCGGCCTGTGGCTGGCGTTTACGGCCGGCGTGAGTTGCGCCGGCGCGGCGGCGCTGCTGTGGTTCGCGCAGGCGGCCGGGTGGCTGCCGGTGTCGCCTTCGTGGGCATGGCTGTGCACGGTGCTCGGCTCGCTGGCGACCGGCATCACGTCCGTGTCGATCATGACGGCCGGCATGCGTTTCGCGGGCGGCAGCGATCAGGCCGGCACCGACGTGACGGCCGTGCAGAGCACGCGCGATCTCGGCGAGCTGATCGCGTCGTCGACGATCCTGTCGCTGACCGCGAAGGTCGGTTATACGGGCGGGTTTCTCACCGGCGCCGCGTTCGCGGTGCTGGCGGCGCTGATCGCGATGACGCTGCGGCGGCGCGAGGCGGCGTATGCGGTGAAGGGGGACGACGCGCTGGTGTCGTGACGGCTGCGTCGCCGGCGCGCGGTGGGCGTTGTGCGGGCCGAGCCATGCCGTATCACGCGCCGCTCAAGCCAAGCACGGCTCAAGCACGGCTCAACCGCCGCGCAGCCATCAACGCGACGGCAAGCAGCACCGCGACATACGCGGCGACGCTCGTCCACGCGCCGCGTTGCCAGAACGCGCCGCCGACCGAGCCGAGCACGCTCGACCCGACGTAGTAGGCGAGCAGATACAGCGACGCCGCGTGCCCCTTCGCGGCGCCCGCGAGCGCGCCGACCCAGCCGCTCGCGACCGAGTGCGCGACGAAGAAGCCGATCGTCACGAGCACGATGCCGACGACGATCGCGACGAGCGAGTGCGACAGCGTCAGCGCGAGGCCCGCCGCGAAGACGACGATGCCGCCGACGAGGACCGGCGCGCGCCCGAGACGATCGGCGAGCGCGCCGGCGCTCGATGACGACACCATCCCGAACAGGTAGGCCCCGAAGATCAGCCCGCAGGCGGTCGGGCTCAGGTTGAACGGCGCGGCCATCAGCCGGAACCCCGCGTAGTTGTAGATCGTCACGAACGCGCCCATCACGAGGAAGCCGATCGCGAACACGAACGGCAGGCGCGCGTGGCGCAGTTGCGCGTGCCACAGCCGCAGGTGGTGACGCAGCGTCAGGTCGGTGCGCTTCACGAAGCGCCGCGACGCCGGCAGCAGCATCACGAACGCGAGCGCCGCGAGCAGATCGACGACGCCGATCGACAGCATCGCCGTGCGCCACGAGAAGTACTCCTCGAGCGCGCTCATCCCGATCCGTCCGATCATGCCGCCGAACGCGGTTCCGCCGACGTAGAGCCCCATCGAGAAGCCGAGCCCGTCGGCGGCGATTTCTTCCGCGAGATAGGCCATCGCCACCGCCGGCACGCCGCCCAGCGCGAAGCCTTCGAGCGCACGACAGACGAGCAGCAGGTGCCAGTTCGGCGACAACGCGGCGAGCAGGTTGAACAGCGCGGCCAGCGTCATCGACACGAACATCAGCCCGCGCCGCCCGACCCGTTCGGACAGCGCGCCGGCGCAGAGGATCGACACCGCGAGCATCCCGGTCGACAGCGAGAGCGACAGCGAACTCGACGCCGCGCCGACGTTGAATTCGCGTGCGAACGCGGGAAGCAGCGGCTGCACGCAGTACAGCAGCGAGAAAGTGGCAAAGCCGGCGAGGAACAGCGCGAACGCGATGCGCTTGTACTCGGCCGAGCGTGGCGACACGCCGGCCGGCAGCGTATCGGGGGCGGTGTGCTGCGTGCCGGGGACGGATCGGGAAATCGAAGCGGAGGACATGAAGGCACTCGATGCGCAACGGAATACGGGAATTCTTGCGCACGGTCATGTATATGTCCAATATATGAAATGAACCGCAGCAATATGTTTCAACACTGGCTGACAGCCTCAGCCCCGACTCACCGCGAGGTCACGTCAAGCATGGAACTCCGGCATCTCCGCTACTTTCTGGCCGTCGCGGCCGCGTCGAATTTCACGAAGGCCGCCGAAACGCTCGGCATCGGCCAGCCGCCGTTGAGCCAGCAGATCAAGGCGCTCGAGAACGAACTCGGCGTGGAACTGTTCAAGCGGACCGCGCGCGGCGCCGAGCTGACGCTGGCGGGCGAGGTTTTCGCGGAAGAGGCGCGGCGCGTGCTCGACGATGCCGAGCGCGCGGCACGGGCGGCGAGACGCGCCGCGCGCGGGGAAACCGGCCATTTGCGGGTGGGCTTCACCGGGACGGCCGCGTTCAATCCGAAGGTGTCGGATCTGATTCGCCGCTTTCGCGAAGCGTTTCCGGATGCGGAGCTGACGTTTCAGGAAGCGACGTCGGGCGTGCTGCTGGAGGCGCTGGAGGCCGGCCGCCTCGACGTCGTGATCGTGCGGCCCGAGCGCCGCGTGGCCGCGACGCTGCGGGTATCCGACTGGGACGAGGAGCCGATGTTCGTCGCGCTGCCCGTCGCGCACCGGCTGGCGCCGCGCCGGCGCATCGATCTGGCGGAACTCGCGGACGAGTCGTTCGTGCAGGTGCCGCGCGCGGCCGGCGCCGCGCTGTTCGACGACATCGTCGCCGCGTGCAAGGCCGCCGGGTTCGAGCCGCGCATGGGGCAACCGGCGCCGCAGATCGCGTCCGCGGTGACGCTGGTGGCCGCTGGCCTCGGCGTGTCGGTCGTGCCGAAGGCGATTACGCAGGTGCAGGTTCCCGGGGTCGTGTACCGGCCGTTCGCGGGCAACCGGTTTCGCGCGCGGCTTGCCATTGCGTCGCGCTGCGACGAGCCGTCCGCGGTGGTGCGGAATTTTCTGCTGCTCGCGTAGCGGACAACAAAAAACCCGCGAAGCCATGTGCTGTCGCGGGTTTCGATAATGCTGGAATGCGAGGAAAACGCATCTGGTGCCGACGGCGAGACTCGAACTCGCACAGCTTTCGCCACTACCCCCTCAAGATAGCGTGTCTACCAATTTCACCACGTCGGCACTGCAAGGGGCGCAATTCTAACGTCACATTTCGCGTTTGTGAAGGGGCAATGACAAGCTCCTGTATGGACACTTCGTCGATCCCGGTAGAATCCGTCCGATCGACCCGTCGATCACCGCAACCGCCACCCGTTTTCTCCCCGTGACCCACACCCTCGAACAACTGCAGGCCGGCCAACTGTCGGGCGCGCGGCAACTCAAGCTCGCGTGCGGATTGACCGAATTTCCGCGCGAGATCTTCGATCTGGCCGACACGCTCGAAGTGCTCGACCTGACCGGCAATGCGCTGTCCGCGCTGCCCGACGACCTGCCGCGGCTGCATCGGCTGCGCATCCTGTTCGCGTCGGGCAACTGCTTCACCGCGTTCCCCGACGTGCTCGGCGCGTGCGATGGGCTCGACATGATCGGCTTCAAGGCGAACCGGATCCGCACCGTGCCGCGCGGCGCGCTGCCGCGTGCACTGCGCTGGCTGATCCTGACCGACAACGCAATCGACGAACTGCCGGCCGACATCGGCGACTGTGGGCGGTTGCAGAAGCTGATGCTGGCCGGCAACCGGCTGCGGACGCTGCCCGCGGAAATGGCCGCCTGCCGCGCATTGGAACTGGTGCGCCTGTCGGCGAACCGGCTGGACGCGTTGCCCGACTGGTTGTTGCGCCTGCCGCGTCTTGCGTGGCTCGCCGTGGCCGGCAATCCGTTCGGCGCGGTGCCGGAGGCCGCGGCGTCGGCCGGGCCGGACGTCGCGGAGATCGACTGGGCCGCGCTGTCATGCGAACGGAAACTGGGCGAGGGCGCGTCGGGCGTCATTTATCGCGCGCAACGGCGCGCGGACGGCCATCCGCCGCGAACGGTCGCGGTCAAGCTGTTCAAGGGCGCGGTGACGAGCGACGGCCTGCCCGATTGCGAAATGGCCGCGTGCCTGCATGCCGGCCGTCATCCGAACCTGATCCCGGTGATCGGCAAGCTGCGCGGGCATCCGGACGGCACGCACGGCCTCGTGATGGAGCTGGTCGATTCCGCGCTGACGAATCTCGCCGGGCCGCCGAGCTTTGCGTCCTGCACGCGCGACGTTTATGCCGCCGATGCGTCGTTCGATCCGGCGCAAGCGCTGCGGATCGCGCACGGCATCGCGTCGGTCGCCGGCCATCTGCATGCGCACAACATCCTGCACGACGGCGCAGGTGGCGCGCTGCTCGGGGATTTCGGCGCGGCGTCGCTGTACGACGTGAACGAGCGTACGCGCGGCGGAAGGTTCGAGCGGCTCGAAGTGCGCGCGTTCGGCTATCTGCTCGGCGAATTGCTCGAGCGCTGCGAATCGCACGCCGGTGCGCTCGATGCGCTGGCGGCGGCGTGCGTGAACGAGGACGTCGACGCGCGGCCGTCGTTCGACGAGATCACGGCCGCGCTGGCCGCTCGCATGGGCTGATGGGGGCGGCTCACGCCTGCCGCGCGGTCAACAGCTTGATGCCGAGCCCGACGAACAGCAGCCCGCTCGCACGTTTGAGCGCGCGCACCGCGCGGCTCATGCCGACGCCGCGATGCAGGCGGCGCACGCCAGCCGAATAGACGCTGTGAACGACCACGACCGTGCATGCGATCGTCGCGTACATCACGACGAACTGCAGCGCGAGCGGGCGGTCGTGCACGACGAACTGCGGCATGAATGCGGACAGGAAGATCATCGTCTTCGGATTGCTGCCCGACACGAACAGCGCTTCGCGGAACAGCTTCCGGCGATCGGGCACGACGATCTCCGCTGCGCCGCTCGATGCGGCGGCCTGGCGGTCGCCGCGCAACTGCCGGACACCGAGAACCATCAGGTACGCGGCGCCGATCACCTTCATCGCGACGAACAGCGGCGGCATCGCCGCCAGCACCGCGCCGACGCCGAGTGCGACCAGCAACACGACCATGCCTTGCGCGACGAGGTTGCCGGCGATCGTCGCGGCGGTGCCGTGCGCGCCATAGCGCACCGTGTTGCGGATCACGAGCAGCACGTTGGGCCCCGGCGACAGCGTCGTCGCGAGATAGGCGGCGGCAAACAGCATCCAGTTCTGAATGGACATGCGGCGCTCCGGGAGGCGGTTCCAGCGGTCGAGGTCAAGCGATGATGGCACGCCAATAATGGCCAGGGCCACCGCCGCCGGAACCGTGCGGTCGCGGCGCGTCAGCGCACGTCGCGCATGCAGTACGCGGGAATCGACTGCGGCGTATCGATGGCGGCAGGCCGCGTCATCCACGCGATCCACGCGGCCCATAACCCGCAGGCGAGCAATACCGCGACATTCAGCGGCGTCCGGTAGCGGACGATCAGGTCGGCCAGCGGCAGGCGGTCTTTCATGTGCGTTCTCCTTCGATCGTGAGGCCGGCGGCGTTACTGGCCGGCGTAGGTCGGCGCCTTCGCGTCGCAGGTCACGGACACCGTCGAGCCGTCCGCGAAGTGCAGCCGGAGCGGCACCTTCGCGCCGGGCGCGACGGCCTGGCGCGGCTCTTCCAGCATCACGTGATAGCCCTTCGGCTTGAACGTCAGCGAGCCGTGCGCGGGCACGACGACCGAGTCGACGTGAACCATCTTCGCGGTGCTGCCGCTCGTCTGCGTTTCATGCATCATCGCCATCCCGTAGGCGGGCGTGTCGATGCCGGTGAGCGTCGCGCTCGCGTCGCCGTCGTTCTTCAGCGTGAAGTAGCCGGAGGACGGAACCGTCGCCGGCATCGTACGGATCCAGCACGCGTCGGCCTGGACGGCGGGTGCGGCAAACGTGGCGGCGGCATGCAGCGCCAGCGCCATGAGCAGGGCGGTCGGGATCGAGTGTTTGGTCATGTGTTCTCCTTGTCGGGTGCGATGCCGTGGGCATCGATGCGAATGCGCCCGGCATGGCGTGCCGGTGCGCGTCGCGTGCGTGACGTGCGTTACTTCAGCGTGAATGCGTAGCGGCCGTGCGTGCGATGGCCGTCGCTGGCCACCGCGATCCACGCGACCGTGTAGGCGCCGGGCTTCAGGCTCGCCAGTGCGACGTGCATGCGCTTCCGGTTGCCGGCGTCGACGGCCGATTTCCCGTCGACGACCGATTGCCCTTGGCTGTCGGTCACGGCGATCGAACTGAACGCGGGCTCGAGCGCCTCGCCGAAATCGATCGTGACCGCGTGCGGCGCGCTCGACAGCGTGGCGTTGGGGGCCGGGTCCTGCATTTTCGGGAGCGCATGCGCATACGCGGCGTGGAGGGCGACGAAGCCGAGTGCGGCGAGTGCGCCGCGGACGAAAGTAGCGGTTTTCATGGCTGGATGAGCGAGTGACGAATCGGATGGAAAAAGACGGATTCGACGGACGGTTGCGCGAGCGGCATCGATGTCGGCGGCGCTCGGCGCGGACGTGCGAGGGCGGGCATTCGCATGCGGGCGAATGCAGGCGCGGCGATCCGAACCGGTGGCGGCCAACCGTGCGCCCGGCACGACGCCGCGCGCAGCAGGGTGAGACATGATCGTCCTTCGAAACGTGACACATCGCGCACGCGAGCGGCGTGCGCAGGCGACGCGATGCACGACGGCATCACGCGCAATGACGACGGATCAGGACGTGAACGGCGGGGCGCGCGGTTGCGCGGCCGTGAGCGGCAGCGCGCGGCGCAGGCTTTCGAAGCGGGTTGCCGCGCGATGCTCGATCGCATGTACGCGGGCCGCGAACGTCAGTTCGGGAGCGGGCAGCGCGGGCGCATGGGCAAGCAGGCTGCAGTAGCCGCATGCCTGCAGATGAGCCTGCAGGCTTTTCGTCGACGCATCGGCGGAGCGGTCGCCGGCGGCCGGCGCGGCCGAACAGTAGCCGGCCAGCAGCGCGTCGACGCGTCCTTGCGTGGTCAGCGCTTGCGAGATCGTCGGCGCGAACGCCGTCATCAGGATGGCGAGCATCCCGATCAGACTGCCGATCTTCCGGAGGCGACGACTCAGCATGCGATGCGCGGCGGCGGGTGGACGACGATGCGGGCGATTATGCCACGCACGCCGGTTCGCCGGTCGGCGCGGACGTGCGGCGTAGCGGCGCGCTATGCGTGCAACGCCAGGTACTTCGCGATCAGCGTCATCTGCGCGGCCCAGCCCTGGTCGTTCATGTCGCGTGCCGTCGCGCGACGCGCCTCGATCAACTGGTCGAAACCCGTTTCGGCGACCGTGAGCAGCGTGCCGCCGGCTTGCGCCGCGAGTGTGAAGGTGACGAGTGTCATCGGCTCGGACGCGTAATCGACATCCGGATCGATCGCGAACGGATGCCAGCGAAACGAGAACAGTTGCTTGGGCTCGATACGGTCGACGACGATTTCGAACACGGTGCCCGCATAGGGCTCCTGCGCCTTGGCGACGTCGTCGTCGACGCGGGTCGGCGTGATGCGGCCGAACAGCGGCTGGCCGGCCTCGAACGGGCCGTCGAACGACACGCCGAACCACTGGCCGAATTCGCCGGAATGGCTGACGGCCGCCCACACGCGGTCGGGCGATGCGGCGAGCAGCGCCTGTTTTTCGATGCGATCGGTTTGCTGGATCATCACGTTCTCCATGCAGGATCGAGCGTTGCAGAGCGATGCACGCGGCCCGCGCGCGATGGCTAGTCGAGCATGGCCGCGTCGGGCACGTCGAGCACGAGATCCGACGTCGCGACGGCCACGCACGGCAGCGTATAGCCGTCGGCTTTTTCCTCGCGGGAGAGCCCCGGCCATTCGATCGTGTAGCGTACGCTGCCGCTGACGATCCGGCAAAGACAGCTTCGGCACGTGCCGTTGCGGCACGAGCGCGGCAGCGACACGCGCGCGAACGCGGCGGCCTCGAGCAGGGTGAGCGAATCAGGCGCGTCGAAGGTCGCGCCGAGCGGCTCGATGCGCACGAGGGGCGGGTGATCTGGATCGGTCATGACTGAAGCGGGCGGCGATTCGGCGGCAACGCGCCAAGCATACCCGAACCCGCCGGCGGCCCACGGCCGCCAGCCGTGGAGGTCAGTGCCGCCGCAGATACCGGTACACGGTATTGCGGGCGAGGCCGAGCTCGCGCGCGGCCGCCGACACGTTGCCGCCATGCCGCGCGAGCACCGCGTCGATCATCGCGGCCTGGTGGCTTTGCAGCGTCGTGCCTTCGCGTTTGCCGACCGGCGTGGCTGCGTCCGGCGCAGCCGGCGCATCGTCGCAGTCGAGCCAGAAATCGTCGGGCAAATGCGCGAGCGTGATCTCGGCTTCGTCTTCGGCGAGCATGCCGGCCGTGCGCAGCACGTTGGTCATTTGCCGCAGGTTGCCGGGCCAGCGGTGGCGCGCGAACGCGTCGAGCACGTCGGCCGCGAGGCGGCGCGGCATCGGCTCGCTGCGTGCGAGCCGCGCGAGAATCCGCTCGACGAGCGCCGGCAGGTCGGTGCGCGCGGCGAGCGCGGGCAGCGTGACCGCGAGCCCGTTGATCCGGTAGAACAGATCCTCGCGGAACGTGCCCTCCGCGATCATCGCGCGCAGGTCGCGGTGGGTCGCGCACACCACGCGCACGTCGACCGGCACCGCACGTGCGCCGCCGAGCGGCATCACCGCGCGCTCCTGCAGCACGCGCATCAGCCGCACCTGCTGCGCGAGCGGCATGTCGCCGATTTCGTCGAGAAACAGCGTGCCGCCGTCGGCCTGCGCGATCTTGCCGGGGCTGCCGCGCTTGCGCGCGCCCGTGAACGCGCCGTCTTCATAGCCGAACAGTTCGGCCTCGATCAGCGAATCGGGCAGCGCCGCGCAGTTGACCGCGACGAACGGGCCGTCCGCGCGCGGCGACGCCTGGTGCAGCGCGCGGGCGAGCCATTCCTTGCCGGTGCCGGTCTGGCCGAGGATCAGCAGCGGCAGGTCGCGCCCGCGAATCTTCGCGACGCGTTCGAGCACGGCGGCCATGCGTGCGTCGCCGGTGTCGAGCGTCGCGAACGTGATCGCATCGGGGTCCGGCGCCCGCACGCGTGCGGCCGGTGCCGGCGGCGTGACGGCGACGGTCGCTTTCTGCACGTCGGGGAATTCGCAGCGGGCGAGCACGCGCACGCCGGTCGACAGCGTGAGGCGGAACGTCGCGCCCGGCGCGCGCGCGGCCTGCTGCGCGAGCTCGCCGAAGCGCATGCCGAACAACGCGTCGCTGGCCTGATGCTGCAGGGCGTCGAACGATGCGCCGAGCTGGAACTGGGCGCTGCGGTTCGCGGCGATCAGCCCGCCGTCGGGGCCGAATGCGACGAGCCCGGCGAACAGCGAATCGACGCAATCCTCGTGGGCGTGAAAGCGCAGCCGCAGCGCTTCGCCGCACTGGTTCGCGAACAGGTGGTTCTCGATCAGCTGCGCGGACATCCGTACGAGCGCGAGCGTATGCGGGCTGGAGCCGCGCGGGTCGCCGCTCACGTCGAGCGTGCCGAGCGTGCGGCCGAACGGATCGACGATGGGCGCGCACGCGCAGGTGAGGATGTGGTTCGCGCGCAGGAAGTGTTCGGAACCGTGCACGACCACGGCCTGGCCCGATGCGAGCGCGGTGCCGATCGCATTGGTGCCGCGTGCGCCTTCGGCCCACGACACGCCGTTGCACAGCGCGACGCGGTTGGCTTTCTCGATGAAGTCCGCGTCGCCGATGCTGTGCAGGATCACGCCGTCGGCGTCGGTCAGCAGCACGAGGCTTTGGGTCTCGGCGATCTGCGCGTGGAGATCCTCCATCACCGGGCGGGCGTGCGAGAACAGCGTGTGGTTGGTGTCGAGCAGTTCGCGCAGCGCGACGCGCGACAGCGGCGCGAAATCGGGGCGCTCGTGCGCGCGCAGCCCGACCGCGGTCGAACGCGCATGCGCCTGCGCGAGCAGGTCGGTACGCCCCGCGGTGGCGGGCAGCACGAAGGGTTGCGGCATGATGTGTCTCCTGTTCCCCGGAGCCGCCGGGGCCGACCGGATCGGAAGCGGCGGCGGAGTGTGTCTCCGCTCGCGGCGCACCATTGGGCGCGACAGCCGTTCGTCCGGGTACGCATCATCATACAAGGGCCACGTGCGATGCGCGACTGCCAGCAAAATCCCCTTGCTTTCAGGCGCCCGCCTGCAATGATGGAAATGGAGCACGCACGCGCCGTGTTCCGCAGTGCAACATGCATGCGACGCGACATGCATCCGTTCGGGAGACGCATCATGGTTCGGGCGGAACTGAGAGTCGTGCTGGCGGCCATCGCCACCTTCATCATGCTGGGCGGCATTGCCGTCGCGATCCACGGCCTGCTGTTCGATCTGACCGATGCGGTGAGATACGGGGCGGCCGCGATTGCGGTGGGCGTCACGACCGCCGCGATCGCGCTCAACATCTGGCCGACCGATCCGCACTGACGCCGCTGCCGAAACGGTGCCGGATGCCGCGCAGATCAGACGAAATGCGCGTCGGAACGACGCATACCGAAATTTTTGTGTCCCGCGCGAAACCGTCTAAAGTGGAATTCAACCGGCATGCATCGATCGCGCCACACTCCGCGGTCGGGGCCTCCGCCGGCGAGCCCGCATCCATTTCGTCCGGCCGGTAGCGGACGACGGACGCGGTTATTCGTTTTCTACCGGTCGAGGCGGCTCCCATGCAGATTCATTTCACGAACGAGAAGCCGGAGTATTCGGGGCGTGACCTGATGCTGGCGTTCACGGCGCTGGTCAATGGCGAGCGGGTCCAATGTCAGATCACCGCCGAGGCGCTGGAAGACCACTTCGGCGCGGCATCGCCACGCTTCGAGGACATGGTCGGCGCATTCGACCAGCATCGCGAGCGCATCGAGGCGGCCGCACGGCGCCTGCTGTCGGAAACGCGCGCGCAATGCGTGACGCTGCGCAGCGGCTACGTGCGTTTCTACGAGGCGAACTGGCGCTGACGACACGACGCTCGTCTGGCGGTGCGCGCGCCGAGCGCGGCGCACGCGAACCCGTCGCCTTTCGCGCAATGCCGTTCGGTGGGCCGGGCGGCATTTTCGTATGCGGGCCGTGCGGGGGCGCCGGAGCGTCGGCGGGGTCGTGCGCGTCGGTTCGTGAAGCTCGCGCAAGCATCGTGCGCAAACGAAAACGCCACCCGAAGGTGGCGTTTGCATCGTGTGTCGCGTCGCGTCGGTGCGCGCGCCGCGCCTACTCGCTGCCGAGATAGAAGAAGCGGAACAGGAACACGGCCGCGATGATCCACACGATCGGCTTGACCGTGCGCGCCTGGCCCGTCAGCAGCTTGAGGCCGCCGTACGCGATGAAGCCGAACGCGACGCCGTTCGCGATCGAGTACGTGAACGGCATCAGCAGCGCGGTCAGCGCGGCCGGCACGGCTTCCGTCGCATCGTCCCACGGCACCTCGACCATTTCGCGCAGCATCAGGCACGACACGTACAGCAGCGCGGGCGCCGTTGCGTAGCCCGGCACGACGCCGGCGAGCGGCGCGATGAACAGGCACGCGAGGAACAGCACCGCGACGGTGATGGCCGTCACGCCGGTGCGGCCGCCGGCCTGCACGCCCGAGGCGCTTTCGATATACGCGGTGGTCGACGACGTGCCGAGCACCGAACCCGCGACGATCGCCGTGCTGTCGGCGAGCAGTGCCTTGTTCAGGCGGTTCATCTTGCCTTCGACGAGCAGGCCCGCGCGATTCGCGACGCCCATCAGCGTGCCCGTCGCGTCGAACAGTTCGACCAGGAAGAACACGAGGATCACGTTGATGATGCCGGTCGACAGCGCGGCGCCGATGTCGAGCTTGAACAGCGTCGCGTCGATCGACGGCGGCGCCGAGAACACGCCGTGGAACTGGTTGCCGGCGAAGAAGAACGACAGGATCGTCACGCCGATGATGCCGATCAGGATCGCGCCGCGCACGCGCAGGTGGTCGAGCGTGACGATCGTGAAGAAGCCGACGATCGCGAGGATCGTCTCGTGCTTGTGCAGGTCGCCGAGCGTGACGAGCGTGGCCGGGTTGCCGACGATCACGCCCGACGTCTTCAGCGAGATGATGCCGAGGAACAGGCCGATGCCGGCGGTAATGGAAATCCGCAGCGATTTCGGAATGCCGTTGACGATCGCCTCGCGCACGCGGAACAGCGTGACCAGCAGGAACAGGCAGCCGGAGATGAACACCGCGCCGAGCGCGGCCTGCCACGTGAAGCCCATCCCCTTGACGACCGTGTACGCGAAATACGCGTTCAGGCCCATGCCGGGCGCGCAGGCGATCGGGTAGTTCGCGTAGAGCCCCATGATGATCGACGCCAGCGCCGCGACGAGGCAGGTCGCGACGAACACGGATTCCTTCGGCATGCCGGCGTCGCCGAGAATCGCGGGGTTGACGAAGATGATGTAGGCCATCGTCAGGAACGTGGTGACGCCCGCGAGTATTTCGGTGCGGAAATCGGTGCCGGCTTCAGCGAAGCCGAAATACCGCTTGATGGATTCCATGAAGGCGTTTCTCCGGTCGAGTTGTCGTGTTGATTGTTGTGCCGAATTGTTGTAAGGCAGCGCGGCCGGCTAACTGTAACCAGCCACTATTGTCCGGCTATCGGCGGATTGTAATAGCGGGGATAGCTCGGACGATATAGTTGGAGGGCACGATCGGTTGTGCGCGCGGGAACAGTCTGGCGCCTGCTCGCGTGGCGAAGGCGCGCATTTTACCGGTTCGCATGGTGCGGGCCGGCGGAAATGGGGAAACGCGGGAAACGCGCGTAGGGGCGCGGTAGGGGCGCGGGACAGGCCGGCGAGACCGGTCGATGCGTACGCAGCCGATGCGTGCGCAACGGCCAGCGGGCTGCGTCGCGTGCAGCCGGTGCGCGATGACATGGGACTGAAACGGTGCGCCCGCATGCTGCACGAACGCGGTGCACGCGGCGCGTGCGAGCGAATGCACGTGTGCCGCAGGTTCGGCTACACGACACGGCGACTGCATGCAGCCGCCATTCGTCAGTCCAGGCGGCCGCAAGTATCGGGCTATCCTGCGCCGAAGCCGTCCCGTCCGCAACTGTCATTTCGCGATGCGAAGGCGACTGTGGTTTCTGTGTAAAAGATTGCAAGACCCCATCGCGTAAACCGGCAAGTCTTTCTAGGATAGATAAACCGCGCATGCACACGCCGGCCGGTCATTGCCGACGCGGGGAGTCGCAGTCCGTGCAGGCCAGGCGGTGAATGGCGGTCAAGGCCGTTGCGCGTTCGGGCAGGCACGGCCGGTCAGGCACGGCCGGTCAGGCGCGGCCGATTGCGATTGCCCGATGCGGGTTCGTCCGTAATCACGGAGGTCAGCATGTTGAACTGGATCAGCCGTTGGGCGATGCGACACGCCCCCACGCCGGAAAAAACCGCTGCGTCGATGCTCGTGACGGCGCGCATGGAACTGTTCGCAGCCGAACAGCGCGTCATCGATGCGAAATTACAGGCGGATTACTGGCGCACACGTGTGTCGTTCCTCGAGGAGGTGCAGAAGCAGGGCATCGATCCGTGGGTGACCTCGCAGGCCGCGCAACGTCCCGACCTCGATGCCACGCCCCGAAGCACGGGCCCGCGTCTCGCCGCCAGCACCTGATGCCGTTGCTGTATCCCGTTGCTGCGCACGGCGCGCGATCGCTCGCGGCACGCGTCGGCGTGCCGCGTCCTCCGATGCGCACCTGCGGCGCGTTGCGCCGCGGGTGCGTCCGTTTCCTGTCGCGGCGGTGGCGCGTGTCGCGTGCTTGACGCATGAAACGCATGCGAAACAACGGCACGCACGCCGCTCATCCACTCCTTCTTCCTATTCCGACAAGCAAACGTTGCACTTGCGCGAGCATGCGCCTGATGCGTTCGCCGCGCCTCACGTACGCGGTCGTGATCGTCGCTTCGGCGGACTGGTCGGCATCGGTGCCGAGCCAGATGCGCTCGCCGCGCGCGATGCGCAGCACGTCGCCGGGCCGCACCCAGTAATCGTCGACGCTGGGCGGGCGCGTGATCCACAGCGCCGCGCCGTGCGCGCGGATCTCCGCGTCCTGCGGCGCGCGCCACGTCATTGTCGTGCGCGGCGCGACCGCGAAGCGGATCACGACGGTCGGTAACGCGATCGTGCCGGCGACGCGCCGATCGGGACGGTCAAACAGCGGGCTTGCCTGGTCCATCGTCTTCTCCATTCAGTGAGCCGGACGGATGACGTGCACCAGAACAAAAAGGCCTCATCCGTTTCCGGCGAGGCCTTGTGTGACATGCGGTACTGCTCGATTGCTAACGCACAAGCGCCTCCCGTGATCCATTCTTTCGAATGTTCACCGGGCAATGAATCGCGATGGCGACGAGCTTGAACGTAGGCATGCGAACGAGTGTGTCGCGGCCGCGCAGCCGTGTCAATGGAAATGTCGAGACGCGTGGCGTGGCGGTTACGCGTCGCGTTGCGCGAGGCCGTTGACGAGCAGTTCGGACAGCAGGCCCGTCATCCCTTCCGGGTGCGTGGCCGCGCGGGCCTTCAGCTGTTCGACGAGCTCGGCGTTGAGCTTGCACGCGAACGGCACGAGGCCCTGTTCCTGGTCGAGCTTGCGCTGTGCGCGGCGATCCAGCTTGGCCGCTTCGTCGGCGCCCTTGCCGAAACGCGCGGAGCTCGACTGTTTCATCGCTTGCGTCAGCTTGAGCGCCTTGTTCTTTTCGAGATCGGTTTTCTTCATCGCCATCGCGGCACCTCCGGGAAATTGAAGCCGCGATTGTACGCATTTCGGCGGGCGCCGCCCGCCGAACCGGCCGGCCACCCTGTCATGCGCCTTTTGTCGTGCCCGGTTGCCGCCGTGCGCGGCCGCCTGTGCGGCCGGCGCGCGCGCGAGGTAGGCGAGCGCCTGCTCGGTCGAGTCTTCGTGGTGCGGCGTAGAGCCCGGCATGAAGTAGCGCGGCGCCGCGCCCATCGGCATCGGCCGCAGCCGCGGCGTCGCGCGGGCCGCTGCAGCGCGTCTCAATGCTCGCGCGGCGGCCCCAGCCGATCCAGCAACGCGCCCAGCAGATCGACCGGCAACGGAAACACGATCGTCGAATTCTTGTCCGCGGCGATCGTCGTCAGCGTCTGCAAATAGCGCAACTGCATCGCCTGCGGTTGCTGCGCGAGCCGCTGCGCGGCCTGCAGCAGCTTCTCCGACGCCTGCAATTCGCCCTCCGCATGAATCACCTTCGCGCGCCGCTCGCGTTCGGCTTCGGCCTGCCGCGCGATCGCGCGGATCATCGTTTCGTTCAGGTCGACGTGCTTGATCTCGACCGTCGACACCTTGATCCCCCACGCATCGGTCTGCGCGTCGAGCGTCTTCTGGATGTCCGCGTTCAATTGCTCGCGCTCGGCGAGCAGCGCGTCGAGTTCGTGCTTGCCGAGCACCGCGCGCAGCGTCGTCTGCGCGAGCTGGCTCGTCGCCTCGAAGAAGCGCGCGACCTGGATCACGGCCTTTTCGGGATCGACGACGCGGAAATACACGACCGCATTGACCTTCACCGACACGTTGTCGCGCGTGATCACGTCCTGCGCCGGCACGTCGAACACGACGGTGCGCAGGTCGATCCGCACGACCTGCTGGACGATCGGAATGATCAGTACGAGCCCCGGCCCCTTCACCTTCCAGAACCGGCCGAGCATGAACACGACGCCGCGCTCGTACTCGCGAAAGATGCGGATCGACGACGCGACGAGCACCACGACGAAGACGACCAGGACACTGCTGAAGCCGAACGTGTAACCGATCATGAAGGTTCTCCGTGGGGATGGGCGGGGGCGGGCGCGTCGTAGAGCGGCGCGACCGTCAGCGTCAGCCCGTGGCGGCCGGTCACGCGCACGCGGCAGCCGGCGGCCAGCGGCATGCTGCTCGCCACGCGCCAGCGCTCGCCGTGCACGCGCGCCCAGCCGGCGGCCGACGGCGGTGCGCCGGCCGCGCCGTGCGGCTGCGGCTGGTCCGGCTGCAGGCCGTCGTCGAGCACTTCGCCGATGCTGCCGAGCATCGCCTCGGCGCCGGTCACGACCGGGCGGCGGCGCGCGCGCAGCGCGACGCTCGACACGCCCGCGACGAGCAGCCCGCCGCCGAGCGCGAGGCTCGCGATCACGGGCCACGGAATGCCGTAGCCGGGCACGTCGGTGTCGATCAGCATCAGCGCGCCGATCGTGAACGCGACGATGCCGCCGAAGCCGAGCACGCCGAAGGTCGGCAGGAACGCCTCGGCGACGAGGCAGCCGAGCCCGAGCAGCACGAGCCCGAGGCCCGCATAGCTGATCGGCAGCAACTGCATCGCGAACAGCCCGACCAGCAGGCAGATCGTGCCGGCGACGCCCGGCAGCACGAAGCCGGGGTTCGCGAATTCGAAGAACAGGCCGTAGATGCCGATCGTCAGCAGGATCAGCGCGACGTTCGGATCGGCGATGACCGCGAGGAACCGGTTGCGCCAGTCGGGCGCGAGCACGACGAGCGGCGCGTGCGCGGTCGCGAGATGCAGCGTGCCGGCCGTCGTCGTCATCGCGCGGCCGTCGAGCTCGCGCGCGAGATCGGCCGGGTCCTGCGCGATCAGGTCGACCACGTGCTGCGCGCGCGCCTCGCTCGCCGACAGGCTTACGGCTTCCCGCACCGCGCGCTCGGCCCATTCGGCATTGCGCCCGCGCAACTGCGCGAGGCCGCGGATGTACGCGGACGCGTCCTGCATTGCCTTGCGGATCTCGGTCGATTGCGTGTCGGTCGGCAGCGCGGCCGCCGTGGCGGACGCGTCAGATGTGCCCGCCGCACCGGTCGGTCGCGGCGCACCGGGATTGGCGCCCGGCGGCGCGGCGCCGCCGATGCCGAACTGCACGGGCGACGTCGCGCCGAGGTTGGTGCCGGGCGCCATCGCCGCGAAGTGGCTCGCATAGACGATGTAGGTGCCGGCGCTCGCCGCCCGCGCACCGCCCGGCGCGACGAACGCGGCGACCGGCACCGGCGAGCCGAGGATGGCCTTGATGATCTGCCGCATCGACGTATCGAGGCCGCCGGGCGTGTCGAGCTGGAGGATCGCGAGCGGCGCGTGCTCGCGGGCCGCGCGGTCGAGCGAACGCACGATGAAATCGGCGCTGGCCGGGCCGATCGCGCCGTTGACGGGAATCACGACGACCGGATGCGCGGCGGGCACGTCGGCCGATAGCGGCGCGGCGAGCGCGGCGCATACGACGAGCAGCGCCGCGAACAGCGCGGCGCGCGCGACCCGCGCGGACAGCGGGTGACGGGGCCGGCCGCCGGGCGCGGCAGGCACAGGCGGCGGCTCATGACGGTGAAAACGCATCGGGACGTCCGGGCGGCGCACGGCCGCGTACCGTCCGGCTTGCGAAAAGGGCGTGGGCCCGATGCTTGAAGATTAGGCGGTTTCGGCGGAAAGCGCGAAGATGCGGCCGCGCCGGCCGGCGTCAGCTTGCGCCGCCGCCGCGCGCGAGCACTTCGTCGCGATAGTCGGCCGGGCTGCGCCCGCTCCATTTGCGAAACGCGCGGTAAAACGCGCTCGGCTCGGCGAACCCGGTCGCGGCCGCGACGTCGGCGATCGTGCGGGCGGGGTCGGCGAGCGCCTCGAACGCGAGATCGCGCCGCAGCGTGTCCTTGATCGACTGGTACGCGTGGCCTTCCTGGTGCAGCTTGCGGCGCAGCGTGGCCTCGGCCACGTGCAGCCGCGCGGCCATCCCGCCCGCGCCCGGCCACGCGGCGGGCGGCATCCCGCGCAGCACCGCGCGCACGCGCTGCGCGAGCGCGTTCGGGTTGCGGTACTTGACGATGAAGCTGGCCGGCGCGTTGCGCAGGAACGTCTTCAGCGTCTTCGCGTTCTGCACGACCGGCAGCGTCGCGAATTCGGGATCGAAATCGACATACGAATCGGGCTCGTTGAAACGCATGTCGTCGCAGAACATCGACGGGTATTCGTGGTCGGCGGGCGGCGTGTCGCAGCGGAAGCTCGCGTGCAGCAGCGGAATGCGCCGGCCGATCAGCCAGCAGGTGAGCCCGTACACGATGATGAAATAGGTCGCGTACGTGAACATCGCCGGCGTCGCGCCGTTGTTGCGGTGCACGAAACGCAGCCGCACGCGCTGTGGATTCGCGTCGAGTTCCGCATGGAGGTCGTCGAGCACGCAGTGCATGAAGTTCACCGCGCGCGCCATCGCATGCAGCCCGTCGCGCGCGGACAGCGCCGCCTGGCTCATCGCGATGAAGCTGCCGCTGCGCATCGGGTGGCGATCCTGCCCGAAAAACTCGTCGTCGAGCGTGCGTGCGATCGCGTTCCACAGCGCGCCGTATTGCTGCGCGGACACGCGTGCGCGCGGCTGGCCGAGCAGCGCCGGCGCGATGCCGGCCTGCGCGAGCAGCGGCTCGGCCGCGACGCCGCGCCGCGTAGCGAGCGCGACGCTGTACGCGACGAGGCTGATCGCAACGGTTCCCTTGTCTTCCTGCTTCATCGGTGTCGCCGGTGTGGCAAAAACGCTCAGTGTAAATGAGCGACGCGAGCATCGAACAGTCGCGCGCGCTTGCCTACACTTGTTGCATCGAAACGCAAGGACGGTCGCGCCCGGCGGCCGCGGGAGACAGCAGCACCATGGACGAGCTTTACACCGAAGACCAGCGGATGATCCGCGACGCCGCGCGCGCCTTTGCCACCGAGATGCTGGCGCCGAACGCCGCGCAGTGGGACCACGATGCGCGCCTGCCCGACGCGATCGTCGCGCAGCTCGGCGAGCTCGGCCTGCTCGGGATGATCGTGCCGCAGGAACTGGGCGGCTCGTATACGGACTACGTCGCCTATGCGTTGGCGATGGAGGAAGTGGCGGCCGGCGACGCCGCGTGCGCGACGATGATGAGCGTGCACAACTCGGTCGGCTGCGGGCCGATCCTCGGCTTCGGCACGCCCGCGCAGAAGGATCGCTGGCTGGCCGACATGGCGGCCGGCCGCGTGATCGGCGCATTCTGCCTGACCGAGCCGCATGCGGGTTCCGAGGCGAACAACCTGCGCACGCGGGCCGAACTGCGCGACGGCCAATGGGTGCTGAACGGCGCGAAGCAGTTCGTGACCAACGGCCAGCGCGCCGGTGTGGCGATCGTTTTTGCCATGACGGACCCGGAAGCCGGCAAGCGCGGCATTTCCGCGTTCCTGGTGCCGACCGACACGCCGGGCTTCATCGTCGGCAAGCCCGAGAAGAAGATGGGCATTCGCGCGTCGGATACGTGCCCGATCACGTTCGAGAACTGCGCGATTCCGGAAGCGAACCTGCTCGGCAATCGCGGCGAAGGGCTGAAGATCGCGTTGTCGAACCTCGAAGGCGGGCGCATCGGCATCGCCGCGCAGGCGCTCGGCATCGCCCGTGCCGCGTTCGACAAGGCGCGCCGCTATGCGGGCGAGCGCGTGCAGTTCGGCAAGCCGATCGCCGAACATCAGGCGATCCAGCAGAAGCTCGCCGACATGGCCGTACAGATCAACGCCGCGCGCCTGCTCGTGCATCACGCGGCGAAGCTGCGCACGGCCGGGCTGCCGTGCCTGTCGGAAGCGTCGCAGGCGAAGCTGTTCGCGTCCGAGATGGCCGAGCGCGTGTGTTCGGATGCGATCCAGATCCACGGCGGCTACGGCTACCTGGCCGATTACGAAGTCGAGCGTCATTATCGCGACGCGCGCATCACGCAGATTTACGAAGGCACCAGCGAAGTGCAGCGGATGGTGATCGCGCGGCAGCTTTGAGTCGCGGCGCGCGCCATCCGACACCACGCAATCGAACAAGCAGGCACACGAAGCAGGCAGGAAGGCAGCGCGGCGAACGCGGCACGCAACGACGTGACCGTGCGCCGTGCAACACGGACCGGCGCAGGTGCTGCATGCGCCGGTTGACCGCTGGGCATGGAGACTGGACGGAGACGACACATGACGGTACAGGCATTCCTGGACGCACGCGACTTTCTGCTGCGCCATCGCACCGACTACGACACTGCATACCGCGATTTCGCATGGCCGGTGCTCGATGCGTTCAACTGGGCGCTCGACTACTTCGACCCGATGGCGCGCGGCAACGACCAGCCCGCGCTGTGGATCGTCGACGCGGCGACCGGCACCGGCGATCCGTATTCCTTCGCGCAGATGTCCGAGCGTTCGTCGCGGATCGCGAACTGGCTGCGTTCGATCGGCGTCGTGCGCGGCGACCGCATTCTGCTGATGCTGCCGAACCGGGTCGAGCTGTGGGATGCGATGCTGGCCGCGATGAAGCTCGGCGCGATCGTGCTGCCCGCCACCACGCAACTGTCGCCCGACGACGTGCGCGACCGCGTGCAGATCGGCGGCGCGACCTACGCGATCGTCGACGAAAACGAAACCGCGAAGTTCGAGCAGGCCGGCCTCGGCCTCAAGCAGAAGATCGTCGCCGGCGCGCCGCGCGAAGGCTGGCTCGCGATGAACGACGGCTACGCGGCAAGCGCCGCGTTCGAGCCGGATGCCGTCACGCACGCGAACGATCCGATGCTGCTGTACTTCACGTCGGGCACGACGTCGAAGCCGAAGCTCGTCGAGCACACGCACCGCACCTATCCGGTCGGCCATCTGTCGACAATGTACTGGGTCGGCCTTCAGCCGGGCGACATCCACTGGAACATCAGCTCGCCGGGCTGGGCGAAGCACGCGTGGAGCTGCTTCTTCGCGCCGTGGAATGCGCAGGCCTGCGTGTTCGCATTCAACTATGCGCGTTTCGAGCCGAAGGTCGTGCTCGATGCGCTCGTCAAATACCGGGTGACGACGCTGTGCGCGCCGCCGACCGTGTGGCGCATGCTCGTGCAGCAGCCGCTCGCGTCGTTCGACGTGAAACTGCGCGAGATCGTGGGCGCGGGCGAGCCGCTGAATCCGGAGATCATCGAGCGCGTGAAGAAGGCGTGGAACATTTCGATTCGCGACGGCTACGGCCAGACCGAGACGACCTGCCTGATCGGCAACTCGCCGGGCCAGCCGGTCGTCGCCGGTTCGATGGGCCGGCCGCTGCCCGGCTACCGGATCGCGCTGCTCGACCCGGACGGCGCGCCGGTGACCGAAGGCGAGGTCGCGCTGCCGATCGGCGACGACGTCACGCGCCCGGTCGGGCTGATGAAAGGCTATGCGAACAATCCCGACGCGACGGCCCACGCGATGCGCGACGGTCACTACCGCACGTCGGACATCGCGATGCGCCGCGACGACGGCTACTACGTGTACGTCGGCCGCGCGGACGACGTGTTCAAGTCGTCCGACTATCGGCTGAGCCCGTTCGAACTGGAAAGCGTGCTGATCGAGCATCCGGCGATCGCCGAGGCGGCCGTCGTGCCGAGCCCGGACCCGGTGCGGCTGTCGGTGCCGAAGACGTTCATCACGCTGCGCCAGGGCTATGACGAAAGCCCTGCGCTTGCGCTGGAGATTTTCCGTTTCTCGCGCGAGAAGCTCGCGCCGTACAAGCGTATTCGCCGCCTGCAATTCGCGGAGCTGCCGAAGACGATCTCGGGGAAGATCCGCCGCGTCGAGCTGCGCCGCCGCGAGATCGAGCGCGGCGACGATGCCAGCGCGCGCATGCCCGGCGAGTACTGGGAAGAAGATTTCGCCGCCGAACTGAAATGACCGGCCGCGGGCCGCGCGCCGCATTTTTCGGCGCGCCGTCCGCAGCCGCACTGAATCGAACCGGCCGCGCGTTGCCTGATGCCACGCGGCTCACTGCAAGGAGAAAACGCTGATGAACGCGAATCCGACGCCCCGCACGGGGCAAGACGTGCCGACGGTCAAGCTGCTGATCGACGGCGCTTTCGTCGAGTCCGCCACGAGCGAGTGGCGCGACGTCGTCAACCCGGCGACGCAGCAGGTGCTCGCGCGCGTGCCGTTCGCAACCGTCGCGGAAGTCGACGCGGCGGTGCGGGCCGCGCACGCCGCGTATGCGACGTGGAAGAACACGCCGATTTCCGCGCGCATGCG
Organism: Burkholderia sp. AU16741; assembly: GCF_002223345.1. Classification (NCBI taxonomy): domain Bacteria; kingdom Pseudomonadati; phylum Pseudomonadota; class Betaproteobacteria; order Burkholderiales; family Burkholderiaceae; genus Burkholderia; species Burkholderia sp. AU16741. The sequence continues at coordinate 1,180,712 of NZ_NKEZ01000008.1, read as the reverse complement.
CATCATGCTGAAGTTCCAGGATCTGGTGCGCGCGAACCAGCCGCGCATCGCGAAGACGCTGACGGCCGAGCAGGGCAAGACGATTCCCGATGCCGAAGGCGACATCTTCCGCGGCCTCGAAGTGGTCGAGCACGCGTGCTCGGTCGGTACGCTGCAGCTCGGCGAATTCGCGGAGAACGTCGCGGGCGGCGTCGACACCTACACGCTGCGTCAGCCGATCGGCGTGTGCGCGGGCATCACGCCGTTCAACTTCCCCGCGATGATTCCGCTGTGGATGTTCCCGATGGCGATCGTGTGCGGCAACACGTTCGTGCTGAAACCGTCCGAGCAGGACCCGATGTCGACGATGGAACTCGTCGAACTGGCGATCGAGGCCGGCGTACCGAAAGGTGTACTGAACGTCGTGCACGGCGGCAAGGACGTGGTCGATGCGATCTGCACGCATCCGCTCGTGAAGGCGATCTCGTTCGTCGGCTCGACGGCCGTCGGCACGCACGTGTACAACCTCGGCAGCCAGAACGGCAAGCGCGTGCAGTCGATGATGGGCGCGAAGAACCACGCGATCGTGCTGCCCGACGCGAACCGCGAGCAGGCGATCAACGCGCTCGTCGGCGCGGGCTTCGGCGCGGCCGGCCAGCGCTGCATGGCGACTTCCGTCGCGGTGCTCGTCGGCAGCGCGCGCGAATGGCTGCCCGATCTCGTCGCGAAGGCGAAGACGCTGAAGGTCAACGCGGGCTCCGAAGCGGGCACCGACGTCGGGCCGGTGGTGTCGCGGGGCGCGAAGGCGCGGATTCTGTCGCTGATCGACATGGGCATCAAGGAAGGCGCGAAGCTTGAACTCGACGGCCGCGATGTGAAGGTCGCGGGCTTCGAGGAAGGCAACTTCATCGGCCCGACGATCTTCTCCGGCGTGACGACCGACATGTCGATCTACACGCATGAAATCTTCGGTCCCGTGCTGGTCGTGATGGAGGTCGACACGCTCGACGAAGCGATCGCGCTCGTCAACGCGAACCCGATGGGCAACGGCGTGGGCATCTTCACGCAGAGCGGCGCGGCCGCACGCAAGTTCCAGAGCGAGATCGACGTCGGGCAGGTCGGCATCAACATCCCGATCCCGGTGCCCGTGCCGTTCTTCAGCTTCACCGGTTCGCGCGGCTCGAAGCTCGGCGATCTCGGCCCGTACGGCAAGCAGGTCGTGCAGTTCTACACGCAGACCAAGACGGTCACCGCGCGCTGGTTCGACGACGACACGACGGCCGGCCCGGTGAACACGACGATCCGGCTGCATTGAGCGGCGGAGGAAACCAACATGAAGATCGGATTTATCGGCCTCGGCCACATGGGCGCGCCGATGGCGCTGAACCTGCTGAAAGCCGGCCATGACGTGCACGCGTTCGACCTGAGCGCCGACGCGTTGCGCGCGCTGCAGGACGCCGGCGCGCAGGTGGCAGCTTCCCCGCGCGATGCGGCATCGGGCGCGACGTTCGTGATCACGATGCTGCCGGCCGCGCCGCACGTGCGCTCGGTGCTCGCCGGCGAGAACGGCGTGCTGGCCGGCCTCGGCGCGGGCGCGACCGTGATCGATTCGAGCACGATCGACCCGGCGAGCGCGCAGGCGTTCGGCGCGCTGGTGCGCGAGCACGGCGGCGCGTTCGTCGATGCGCCGGTGTCGGGCGGCACCGGCGGCGCGGCGGCCGGCACGCTGACCTTCATGGTCGGCGGCAGCGACGCGGATTTCGAGCGCGTGAAGCCGGTGCTCGCCGGGATGGGCAAGAACATCGTCCATTGCGGCGCGACCGGGATGGGGCAGGTCGCGAAGGTCTGCAACAACCTCGTGCTCGGCATCTCGATGGCGGCGGTGTCGGAGGCGATGTCGCTCGGCGTCGCGCTCGGCATCGACCCGAAGGTGCTGGCCGGCATCGTCAACACGTCGACGGGCCGCTGCTGGAGTTCGGACACCTACAACCCGTATCCGGGCGTGATCGAGACCGCGCCGTCGTCGCGCGGCTACACGGGCGGCTTCGGCACCGACCTGATGCTGAAGGATCTCGGCCTCGCGAACGATGCGGCGAAGCAGGCGCGCCAGCCCGTCTATCTCGGCGCGCTCGCGCAGCAGCTGTACCAGACGATGAGCAGCCGCGGCGACGGCCAGCTCGATTTCTCGGCGGTGATCCGCCTGTATCAACCGGCCACGAAGAAGGACGCGTGATGATCGAACTCGACTACGTCGACGACGGCGCGATCGCGTGCGCGACGCTCAAGCGTCCGCCCGCGAACGCCTTTACCGCCGACGGGCTGCAGCAATTGCAGCAAACCGTCGCCGAACTGAATGCGAACCCGCGCGTGCGTGCGCTGGTGATCACCGGCGACGGCCCGAAATTCTTCAGCGCGGGCGCCGACCTCAACACGTTCGCCAACGGCGACCGCGCGGTCGCGCGTGCGATGGCGTCGCGCTTCGGCGCGGCGTTCGAGGCGCTGCACGACGCGCGCGTCGTGACGATCGCGGCGATCAACGGCTATGCGATGGGCGGCGGTCTCGAATGCGCGCTCGCGTGCGACCTGCGGATCGCCGAGACGCATGCGCAGATGGCGCTGCCCGAACCGTCGGTTGGCCTGCTGCCGTGCGGGCTCGGCACGCAGACGCTGCCCTGGCTCGTCGGCGAAGGCTGGGCGAAGAAGATCATCCTGACCGGCGCGCGCGTCGATGCGGCTACCGCGCTGCGGATCGGCCTCGTCGAGGACGTGGTGGAAAGCGGCGCCGCGCGCGATGCGGCGCTCGCGCTGGCGCGCAACGTCGCGCGGCAAAGCCCGCATGCAGTCGCCTACAGCAAGGAGCTGATCGGCCTCGCGCGCCGCGGCGTACCGCGCGGCGCGGCGCTTGCCGTCGAGCGCGAACGCTTCGTCGACCTGTTCGACACGGCCGATCCGCGCGAAGGCGTGGCGGCGTTCCTGGGCAAGCGCGCGCCGCAATGGCATACCGATGGAGAGCCGCAACGATGAGCACGCCGGTGACGAATCACGACGTTTTCGCGGAGCATGCGCCCGAGGTGCTGTTTCGCGTGGTGAACCGCGTGGCGCTGATCACGCTGAACCGGCCGGCCGCGCTCAACGCGCTGTCGTACGCGATGATCGGCGAACTCGCGGCGCTGTTCGAGCGCTGCCGCCACGACGACCAGATCGTCGCGGTCGTGCTGCGCGGCGCGGGCGAGAAGGGCTTCTGCGCGGGCGGCGACGTGCGTGCGTTGTACAAGATGGTCGCGCAGCGCGAAACGTGGCTGCCGTTCTTCGTCGACGAATACCGGCTCGATTACGCGATCCACGCGTTCCCGAAGCCGGTGGTCGCGCTGATGGACGGCGTGACGATGGGCGGCGGCATGGGCCTCGCGCAGGGCGCGGCGCTGCGTGTCGCGACCGAGCGCAGCAAGATCGCGATGCCGGAAACGCGCATCGGCCTCGTGCCTGACGTGGGCGCGACGCATTTCCTGTCGCGCATGCCGGTCGAACTCGAACTGTACGTGGGGCTGACCGGCGCGATGCTGTCGGGCGCCGACGCGCTGAGCGCGAAGCTCGCGGATCTGTGCGTGCCGTCCGCGTGGCTCGACACGTTCGAGACGCGCATCGAAAGCGTCAAGTGGGACGGCGATGCGCTGCCGTTGCTGCGCAAGGTGTTCGAGCCGCCGTGCAACGTGGTGCCGCATGCGGCGCTCGACAGCCAGATGCCGTGGATCGTCCGCCATTTCGACAAGCGCTCGACCGTCGAGCGGATCGTCGCGACGCTCACGCAGGATCTGGCGCGCGACGAGCTGGCGCGCGAGCAACGCCAATGGCTGCAGGCGACGCTCGATGCGCTCGCGAGCCATTCGCCGACGATGCTCGCCGTGACGCGCGAGGCGCTGCTGCGCGGCCGGCAGATGACGCTCGCGGAGTCGTTCCGGATGGAGCTCGGCATCGTCGAGCGGGCGATCGAGGAAGGCGATTTCTGCGAAGGCGTGCGCGCGCATCTCGTCGACAAGGATCGCAAGCCGCGCTGGGCGCCCGCATCGCTCGTCGAGTTGCGCGCCGAACGCGTGCGGCATTTCCTGACGTCGCCGTGGAAGCTGTTCGCGCATCCGCTCGCCGATCTCGGCGCGGCGTGACCCTTGCGTGATGGCCCGACGCGCCGCACGGCGCGTCGGTTTCCACTCGTCTCAGTGCGCTTCGTCCGGGCGTTCGATCATCGGCGGCACCGCCTGCGCGAGCGCATCGATCACGCAGCGGGTCTTGCGCGGCAGGTAGCGCGTTTTCGGCCAGATCGCGTGAATGTCGCCTTCGCAGACGAAGCAGCGATCGAGCACGACCACCATCTCCCCGCGCTTCACGTAATGGTCGAGCAGCCAGCTCGGCACCCACGCGATCCCGAACCCGGCCGCGCCGGCCGCGGCGATCGCCTGCACGTCGTCGAAACTCAGTTGATGCGGCATGTCGATCCGCACCGTCGAGCCATCCGGCGCGCGCAAATCCCACGGCTGCACCACGCCCGAACGCGAATACGCGATCGTCCGGTGATGCTTCAGATCGTCGAGCGTTTTCGGCATCCCGTAGCGCGCGAGATACGATGGCGCCGCGCCGAGGCTGCCGTATTGCGTGCCGAGCCGCCGCACCGCGAGGCTCGTGCTGTCCGCGAGCGTGCCGATTCGCACCGCCAGATCGATCCCTTCCTCGACGAGATCGACGAAGCGGTCGGTGATCGACACGTCGATCCGCAGATGCGGGTAAGTGCGCGCCAGGTCGAGCACGATGGGTGTCACGCAGTGAGGCCCGAACGCGAGCGGCACGCTCAGCCGCAGCTTGCCGCACGCCTCGTGGCGGCCGCAGTCGAGATCGGCTTCCGCCGCTTCCAGCTCCGCCAGCGCGCGCACGCAGCGGTCGTAGTACGCCTGGCCGTCGTCGGTCAGGCTCTGGCTGCGCGTCGTGCGCTGCAGTAGCCGTGCGCCGAGCCGCTTCTCGAGCCGCGCGATTGCCTTGCCGACCGCCGAGCGCGTCATGTCGAGCCGCTCCGCGGCCAGCGCGAAGCTGCCCGATTCCACGACCTGGACGAAGGTCGTGACGCCGTCGAGTCTGTCGGTCATCGTGAGTTGCGTGTTGGGTCGATTGGGTCCTGAGATTCCCCAGTGCGCGGAAATACGTGCGTCAATGGGGAGATGGGTTCTCACTATAGTACCGATTCCCACCCAGCGTGCGTCGCCGGCCGCACGCGGCGAATCCTACTCACCTGGAGGCGCGCGGCCTGTCGCCGGGCCGCCGCGCAATACGCATGACGCTATCCGACTCCCGCAGGAATGCGGTCGCGCTCGCGGCCGTTTGTCTCACGTCGCTGATGTTCGGCCTCGAGATCTCGAGCGTGCCGGTGATCCTGCCGACGCTCGAACACGTGCTGCATGGCGATTTCAACGGCATGCAGTGGATCATGAACGCGTACACGATCGCGTGTACGACGGTGTTGATGGCGGCCGGCACGCTCGCGGACCGGTTCGGCCGCAAGCGCGTGTACGTGAGCGGCACCGTGCTGTTCGGCGCGACGTCGCTGCTGTGCGGGCTCGCGCCGAACGTGCCGGTGCTCGTCGCGGGCCGGCTGTTGCAGGGCGCGAGCGGCGGCGCGATGCTGATCTGCCAGATCGCGGTGCTGTCGCATCAGTTCCGCGAAGGGCGCGAGCGCGGCCGCGCGTTCGGGATCTGGGGGATCGTGTTCGGCATCGGGCTCGGGTTCGGGCCGATCGTCGGCGGCGCGATCGTCGCGCTGGCGAGCTGGCCGTGGGTGTTCCTCGTCCATGCGCCGCTCGCGGCCGTCGCGCTCGTGCTGATCGGCGGCGCGGTGCAGGAATCGCGCGATCCGCATGCGGGCGCGCTCGACGTCGCGGGCATCGTCACGCTGTCACTCGCGGTGCTCGGCCTCGCGTTCTACATTACCCAAAGCGCCGAACTCGGGCTCACGAGCGGGGCCGGCCTCGGCGTGCTCGGCGCGACCGTGCTCGCGGTAATCGGCTTCGTCATCGCGGAGCGCGCCAGCGCGCGGCCGATGTTCGACTTCTCGGTGTTCCGGATCCGCGCGTTCACCGGCGCGATCTTCGGCTCGATGGGGATGAACTTCAGCTTCTGGCCATTCATGATCTACCTGCCGATCTGGTTCCAGGTCGCCCTCGGCTACGACAGCGTGACGGCCGGCCTCGCGTTGCTCGCGTACACGCTGCCGACGCTGATCGCGCCGCCGTTCGGCGAACGGCTCGCTCTGCGCTACGGGCCGGGCGTCGTGATTCCGGGCGGCCTGTTCACGATCGCGGCCGGTTTCGTGCTGATGCGGCTCGGCAGCGCGGCCGATCATGCGAGCTGGCTGACGATGCTGCCGGGTTGCGTGATCGCCGGCATCGGGCTCGGCCTGACGAACACGCCCGTCACCAACACGACGACGGGCGCGGTGCCGAGCGCGCGGGCCGGGATGGCGTCGGGCATCGACATGAGCGCGCGGATGATCTCGCTCGCGCTGAACATCGCGACGATGGGCTTCGTGCTGGTGGCGGGGATCGTCGCGAGCCTGAAGGGCGGGCCGGCCGGCGCGATCGGCGGCGCGGCGCTGCGCCGGCTCGCGCAGGAAATCGCGGCGGGCCGCACCGACGGGTTGCAGGCGATCGCGCCGGCGCTCGCGCAGGCCGACCCGGGCGGCGCGGCGCTGCACGCGGCGCTTGTGCAGGGCTTCGGCTGGGTGATGGTGTACGGTGCGGCCGGCGTGGCCGTGCTCGCGGCCGCGAGCGCGGTGGCGTTCGCGCCGGCGCGGCGCGGGGCCGTCGTGTGTGAATGACGCGGCCGGCGCGCGGCGCGTGGTGTGCAACGCTGGTCAGGAAGTCCCGCCGCCAAGCGCGCGGTACAGCTTCATCTGGTTGTTGAGCCGGTTCAGGCGCGTCAGTTCGTCGGCGCTTTGCGCACTCCTCAACACCTGCTGCTGGTCGAGCCACGGTTGCACGGCGGTCGCGCCGGCCGCGAAGCGCGCGGCGGCGAGCCGTTCGGCGCGCTGCGCCTGCGCGAGCGACAGCGCGCGCTGTTCGGCTTCGCGTTCGAGCTGCACGCGCGCGGACAGCGCATTCTCGACTTCCGCGAGCGCCGTGTAGAGCCGCTGGCGGAATCCGGCCACCGCTTCCTCGTATTGCGACTTCGACACCCTGATCTGCAACTGCATCGTGTTCCACTGGATGAACGGTAGCGCGAGGCCGAGCCCGAGCGTGCCGACCGGGTTCGTCAGCACGCGCTCGAGGCTCGTGCTCGTCGTGCCGGCGCTGCCGGTCAGCGTGAAGGTCGGGTAGAAGCTCGCGCGGGTCGCGTCGACCTGCGCGAGCGACTCGCGCAGCCGGAATTCCGCCGCACGCAGGTCCGGGCGCCGGCCGAGCAGGCTGGCCGGCAGACCGGCCGCCACGTCGGGCGGTGCGGCGTCGGGCAGCGCCGCCGGTTCGGCCGCGAGTTGCTGCGGCGGCCGGTCGAACAGGATCGCGAGCGCGTGGCGGTTTTCGGTGCGCTGCTGGATCAGCTGCGTCTGCGCCGCGCGCTGCGCGGCGAGGCTCTGTTCGGCCTGCGCGAGGTCGAGCCCCGACACGGCGCCGGCCGTATGCCGCGACCGCACCAGCGCGAGCGTGCGCGCCGCATACGCGATGTTCGCGTCGCCGAGCGCGATCTGCCGGTTCAGATAGCCGAGCTGCCAGTACAGCGCCGCGGTCGTGCCAATCAGCGACAGCCGCGCGGCTTCGAGATCGGCGGCCGTCGCGTCGGCTTCCCAGCGCGCGGCATCGCGCAGCGCGGCCAGCCGGCCCCACAGGTCGATTTCGTAGCTGAGCGAACCGTTGATACCGCTCGAGCGGCTCGTCCGGTGCGTATCGAGCGTGCGCGACACGGCGCCGTTCGCGCCGAGCGTCACGTTGGGCGTCAGGTTCGTATCGACGAGCCCGGCCTGCAACTGCGCGCGATACACGCGGATCGCCGCGATCGCGAGGTCGCTGTTGGCGCGCAGCGCGTCGTCGATCAACGCGTCGAGTTGCGGATCGCCGAAGCTGCGCCACCAGTCTCGCGTGGCGGCCGGCGCGTCGGCCGCGACCGGCGCGGCCCAGCTCGCGGGCATCGCGACGGCCGGCAGCGGATCGTGGCGCGCACCCGCACAGCCGGCGAGCAGCGCGGCCGCGCACGCGAATGCGCCGAGCCGACGTGGCGGGAAGGAATGCGTGATGGCCATGTTTCGTCAGTCGCGCGCGAGCGCATCGATCGGATCGAGCCGCGACGCGTTGCGCGCCGGCATGAACCCGAAAATCACACCGGTGAGCGTCGAGCATACGAACGCGGTCACGATCGCGCCGGCCGAGAACACCATCTTCCATTGCGCGACGAACATCGAGAACAGCGCGCCAAGCCCGAACGACAGCGCGATGCCGATCGTGCCGCCGAGCAGGCACACGAGCACGGCCTCGACGAGGAACTGCTGCAGGATGTCGGACTGGCGCGCGCCGACCGCCATCCGGATGCCGATCTCGCGCGTGCGCTCGGTGACCGACACCAGCATGATGTTCATCACGCCGATCCCGCCGACGACGAGCGAGATCACCGCGATCAGCGACAGCAGCAGCGTCAGCGACTGGCCGGTTTTCTCGACGGTCTTGACCACGCTGTCCATGTTGTACGTGAAGAAGTCCTTGCGGCCGTGGCGCTGGATCATCAGCGTCTCGAGGCTTTTCTCGGCGGCGGCGCTCGGCTGCCCGTCGCGCACGCGCACGGTGATGCTGTCGAGATAGCGCTGGCCGAACAGGCGTCCGCTCGCGGTCGTGTACGGCAGCCATACGTTCAGGCTCTTCACGCTGCCGAATGCGCTTTTCTTGTCGGCGGTCACGCCGATCACGACGCACGGCACGTTGTCGACCAGGATCGCTTCGCCGACCGGATTGCGCGTCGCGCCGAACAGCTTGCGGCGCGTGTTCTGGTCGATCACGGCCACTTGCGCCTGGCGGCGCACCGCATCGTCGTCGAACGGGACGCCGAGCGCGAAACGCATTCCGCGCGCGTGGAAGTAGCTGTCGCCGACGCCGCTCACGAGCGCATGGACGTCGATGTTGCGGTAGCGCAGCAGCAGCGTGCGCGACGTTTCGGGCGTCGCGCTGTCGACGTACGGCTGCTCGGCGAGCGCGGCGACGTCGGCGGGCACGAGCGTCTGGATCGTGTCCGCGCGGCTGTCGCCCCAGTCGGTGCCCGGATAGAGGCTGATCGTATTGGTGCCGATGCTGCCGATCTCTTCGAGCATATAGCGTTTCGCGCCTTCGCCGATCGCGACGATCGATACGACCGACGTGATGCCGATGATGATGCCGAGCATCGTCAGCAGCGTGCGCAGCCGGTGCGACACGAGCGCGATCCACGCCATCCGGCACGCTTCGGCGAAGCGACCGGTGCCGGCTGCGAAGCGTCGGGCGCGCGGGGCCGTGCCGGCGTCGGCGTCGGGGTTGGCGTCGGTGCTGGCGGGCAGCGCTGCATTGTCGGAAGCCCGTGCAGCGGGCGTGTCGGCGGCCGTTTCGGCGGTTGTGGCCGCGCCGACGCCGGCTTCATCGAGCGCCACCGCGTAATGACGATTCGGCCGGTCGGCGACGATCTCGCCGTCGCTGATCTCGACGATGCGCCGCGCATGGCGCGCCACGGCCTTGTCGTGCGTGACGATCACGATCGTATGGCCGAGCGCGTTCAGCTCGTGCAGGATGCGGATCACGTCCTGGCCGCTTTTCGTGTCGAGCGCGCCGGTCGGTTCGTCCGCGAGGATCACCTGGCCGCCGTTCATCAGCGCGCGCGCGATGCTCACGCGCTGCTGCTGGCCACCGGATAGTTGCCCGGGCCGGTGATGCGCGCGATCCGCGAGGCCGAGGCGCGCGAGCAGCGCGCGGGCGCGGGCGTGCCGCTCGGCATGCGGAGTGCCCGCATAGATCGCCGGCATTTCGAGGTTCGCGACCGCGTCGACGTGCGGCAGCAGGTGATAGCGCTGGAACACGAAGCCGAAGTGTTCGCGGCGCAACTGCGCGAGCTCGTCGCTGTCGAGCATGTGCGTGTCGCGCCCGCCGACCGTGTACGTGCCTTCGCTCGGATGGTCGAGGCAGCCGAGGATGTTCATCAGCGTCGACTTGCCGGAGCCCGACGCGCCGACGATCGCGACGATCTCGCCCGCATCGATCGACAGGTTGACGTCGTTCAGGACGACGATGTCCTTGTCGCCGGCCGGAAAGCGTCGCGTGACGGCAGCGAGTTTGAGCAGGGGCTGGCGCATCGTCACACCACGTCCGCCAGCGCTACGCGTTCGTCCGCCGATGCTTCGCCGATCACCACGCGCTCGCCGTCCTTCAGGCCGGCCAGCACTTCGACGCGCACGTTGTTGTTGATGCCGATGCGGATATGGCGCGTTTCCGTGCTGCCGTCGGCGCGCAGCACGCGTACCGCGACGGTGCCGTCCTTGCGCTTCTCGCCGAGCGCGGCGGCCGGGATGATCAGCGCGTTGCGCGCGTCGCCGAGCACGATGTTGACCTGCGCGGTCATCGCGATGCGCAGCCGGTGCCCGGGATTCGGTACGTCGAACAGCGCGTTGTAGAACACCGCGGCGTTCGGCTTCGCGCTGCCGCCGCCGAGCGGGCTTTGCGCGTCGGCGTAGTTCTGGGGCGCCGGTTCGATCGCGCGCAGCTTGCCGTAGTGCCGCTTGTCCGGTTCGCCGAGGCTCGTGAAATACGCGGTCTGGCCGGCGCTCACGCGAACCACGTCGGCTTCCGACACCTGTGCCTTCACGGTCATCGTGTCGAGATTCGCGAGCTTCAGGATCACCGGCGCCTGCTGCTGCGCGATCACGGTCTGGCCTTCCTGCGTGACGATCGCGACGACCTGTCCGTCGATCGGCGCGACGATGCGCGTGTAGCCGAGGTTGGCCTGCGCGGTCTCGATCTGGATGCGCGCCGAACGGATCTGCGCGGCGAGCGACGCGAGGGTCGCTCGCTGCACGTCGAGCGTCGCCTTCGCGGCCTCGAACGATTCGCGCGACGTCGCGTCGTCGGGCAGCATCGCCTGCTGGCGGCTAAACGCGAGTTCGGCTTGCGTCAGCTGCGCAGCCGCCGATTGCTGCTGCGCGCGCAGGCTTTCTTCGCTGGCGCGCGCCTGGCGCAGCGCGTTTTCCGAGATCACGGGATCGATCTCGGCGAGCCACTGGCCCTTCGTGACCTTGTCGCCGAGCTTGACCTTCAGCGTCTTCAACTGCCCCGACACCTGCGCGCCGACGTCGACCTGTCGGAACGCCTGCAGCGCGCCGGTCGCGAGCACCGCGTTCTCGAGATCGCCGCGCGTGACGGGCGCGGATAGGTATTGCGGATGCTTGCTCGGCGTGGCTAGCGTTATTGCTACGACAGCGGTAACAATGGTGGCACTGCTGATGGCCAGCACAGTGAGCCGGCGGCGTGTCTTCTTATTCATGCGAATACGGGGTTGGTGAGTCGGGCGGCGGTAGTGTGGACGGCCAATCGACGTGGTCCTGTAATCGTGGCATGCAGTGCAGATCGATACAGGAGTCGGATGGATGCCGCGCGGCGGTGCAGGTTCGAGTCAGGCGGCCATGATAATCGAGGAGATTTCGTGAATTCGTGTAGGAATTGTGCTGAATTGTGGCGGCAGTTCTGCGGCGTGGCTGCCCCGTTTTGTCGGCATTTCTATCCATGAAATGGCAGGTCAGTACAAGGGTGCGGACAGGATCGTCACCTGGATTCGATCCGCGCTACCGTAATCGCGGAATGCCCCTTCAAACTTCAGGGGCGGGATGGGGTTCCAAGTTCCACGTGGTGATTGCGATCAATCTTGTCAGCCAAATCTTTCCCGGAAATAAATCCCGCGACTCTTTCTCCGGAAGGCAGGAACGTGGTGGGTGTTCCCCTGATGTTGAGCTTCTTTCCCAGTGAAAGGAGTTCTTTTGTGATGGTGGGCTGGCAACGCTTGCGGGGGACAGTGGTTTTCCCTCTTTCGACCCATTGCTTCCATGCTTGGAGTCGGTTGTCGGCGCACAGAATGATTTCGGATTTGATGGCGGAGTCCGCAGAAAGCACTGGATACAGAAAAATATATACGGTTGCGTTGGGAACCTTGCCTAGCTCGGGACTCATTTTCTTGTAAAACGAGCAGTTCGGATCGAAGAAAGTAGCGATCACGCGCTCTCCGGTTCCATTTTTTTGTTTGATGGCGTATTGGAATGGAAGGTCATTGATGTTTATGCTGTTAATCTTATTGAGTTGTGTCTCTGTTATGTTTTCCTGGCTGTTGGTATCGAACAGATTACCGATAATAATGTGCGATGCCGATGAATTGCTGTAGAAAATTTGTGAATTTGCCGTGACTTCATATAGTCCGTCGATTTTTGACGGCATAACGTGCTCTATCTTCAATTCGGGAAGTTCGGTTTGCAATTTTCGTTGCAAGTTCGCTTCTACATCGGCGGCAACCGCCTCGGTGTGCGCTGTTGTGAGCGCGACTGTAAAGAGTGATGTCAGGAGGGATTTTAGATTATTCGGCATGACGTGCTGAAGCTGAAATTTGTTTGGCTGAGGAATGGGAATGTCAGGAACTCGCAATTCGTATCTGCGTTTGCGTGATGCTGACTTCAGCTTGTTTCTCGATGATGCCATTCAAGAAGAATTTCTCGAGTCGATGATAGAGAAAAATGTCTCCCGGAAAATCACGTCTTTCCGAGTGGATTTTTTCCATTATGCGCAATGCCACTATCGGCGTGGGCTCCCACTTCCTAGTCATGGAATTGATGATGTATTCGTCGAAATCTGTTGATCGGAAAGATTGAATTTTTCCAATTTGATTGATCATTCTGAAGTCGGAATTTTCCTCAACCAGGGCGCCCCATTCTGCGATATATGGGTTGAAATCGTTCGATTTTCTTTCAGCTGCATTGTCGAGAAGCTCGGCGAGATTGAAGAAATTCTCCGCAACTGGATGGGCGCACTTTTCCGGGATCGAAATCAACAGAAAATCGCGTGGAGTATCATGGCTTATCCAGTGTATGAAATTCGCATATTCGATTGATGATAATGGATTTACCCATGCACATATTTTGATCGACTCGTTGGTGTGGATGGTAGGGATGTCGATGGTCAGGTCGTTTGGGATATATCCAAAATTATCGGAAAACCACGCCGACAGTGTCGAAATGTTGCGTTCTTTGAGAGGGCCGAGGTGCCAGTTTCCGCCAATAAGAACGTGTGACCCCATCAATCGTCCGTCCGAAATTGCAGATGCAATGACATTGGACGTGATGTCCGAGAATGATGCGTGGACCAAATTTTGGTGATCTTTGTTTCGGAGCATTGGTATACCTTGATCCTGGGTAGAAACTTCAACTTCGTCGCGAGCGAACGACGGATTTTTGTGCGGTTGAGCGACATCGACATGACTACTCGCGACGAAGCACATCACTGTCGTTATACGGCGCAACCGCTGATCATCGGCCACCATCCATTCGAGCGATTGCAGTTATTCAAGCAATCTGCGCATCGTGTCATGCCAGCCGTGCTGCCGGGTCTGCTGCCGTATCGCTGAATGCACATTGTGTAGAAAACAGAGCAACTTGTGAATGCTCGTTGATTGGACGTGTTCGGACCTTCGAGGATTTTGCTCGCAAGCCCGTCGGCTGCAGCACTGCCAGGATGAATCAAGGCAACGACGATGCCAAAGGCGACTGCAGCCGATCTGGTGGTCTTTCGAGTGAAGAAGCTTTGCTTGGAATGCATCGAAACCTCCTTTGTGGCGGGTTGAGGAAAGGCGATGATTGCTTGATGCAATGGGTATGTTTTTGAGATTTATTTGCCGATGTCAATTTAGTATTCCTGTGTTTCGTAGATTAATTTTCAGAGGGGCGATTTTTCAAGGATTTATTTTTTTGAGATAATCGAATTGTTGCTGATTGTCATTTTTTTAAATTTGTCAATTCGGATTGGTTGGCGTTTTCCAATTCCAATGAGAGTTGATTCGGTATCCTCGCGAGCGGCGGGGCCAAGAGGTTTCGCTTATCGGGGCAGGAAATTGGAGCGCCGTTGGGGAGTGGCGTGGATGTTGTGTCCGATCCGGCAAAAGCAGCGGGCGGACTGCCCGGATGGAGGCGAAGGCATCGAACAGATGGCGTTCGCGTGGGGTGCACGGTAGGGAAGGCGAGCAGATATGGTGCCCGTCCGTGCTGGTGCCGAATGCGACGCGCGGCGGCTTGCCAGTCGTGTCGGTCGAACATGGCTTCCGGGTGGAGAGGTTCGCGCGCTGCTAGTGACTACGGATGTACCGAACAGTTGGCGACGGGTACGACAACAGGATGCCTCGTGCTACCGCCGTGCCGCGACCTTACGCGCGGTCTCCGCCCGCGTCGATCCTGCGCTGCGTGTCGGCGTCGACGATCTCGCGGATCGCGCGGAACAACGGTGCGGCGTCGGTATAGCGCCGGCCGTAGCCGAGATTGAACGCATAGTCGAAATCGGGCGGATTGCTGCCCTGGTTGTGCTGCAGGATCGTTTCGAGCTTGTCGAGCGCCTTCGCCGCGCGGGCCTCCGGCGACGCGGCCGCCTCGTATTCGTCCCACAGCGCGACGATCTCGTCGCGCAGCGTGCGGTCGAGCGACGCGATCAGCGTCAGCAGATCGTCGCGTTCGTGTGCGCTCTTGTCGGGGTGCGCGGCCTGCTCGATCGCGGGGATGTCGCCGTGCAGCGCCTCGCCGAGGTCGTGGACGACGCACAGTTTCAGCAGCTTCAGCGTGTCGACGCCCGGCAGCGCGTCGGCGAACACGAGCGCCATCAGGCACAGCCGCCAGCTATGTTCGGCCGTGCTTTCCGCGCGTCCGGCGGAGGTATGGCCGCTGCGCAGCACGTCCTTCAGGCGTTCGGCTTCGCGCAGGAAATCGAGCCGCGCGTGGATCGTGTCGGGATTCATGGTCGGTGTCCTTGCGATGAGCCATCAAGCGTACGCCGGCCGGCCGCGCGTCGTCCACGCATGAAATATGCGCGGTGCGTCAGCGGGCGTCGAGCGTTTCCACGAGCCGCACGGCCGCGCCGTCCGACAGCGTCATCCGCGTCCACCGGCATCGGCTGCCGCGAATCGGCACGACGCGCGACGCATTCGCGCCGGTGTCGAATTCCACGCTCGGCGGCCCCGCGCGATCATGCCAACCGAGCGGGTCGAGCGCGGCTTCCATGCGCACGATTTCCGGCGTCGCGTAGCGCCACAGCGACGTGCCGAGCAGCGTCGAAAGCGGCTGCGAGAACTCGGCCGCGCGGGCCGGCGAACCGGCGAGCAGACGGTGCGTGAGGTCGCAGACGAGATGCATGCGGCCCGCGCTGCCGGCGATCAGCCGCGCGAGTGCGCGGTCGCCCGCCGAATCGAGGCGCGCGGCGAGCAGCCGTTCGGCCGTCGCGCGCTCGTCGGGCGACATCTGCTGAAGGCCGGCCTCCCAGCGCGAAATCGTCGATTGCGCGACGCCGAACAGTTCGGCCGCGTGGCTTTGCTTCACGCGGTGCAGCGTGCGCCAGCGCTTCAGTTGCGGGCCGAGCGAGGACGAATGAAGCGGTGAGGCGGTCATGGCGATGCTCCTGTTGCGGCCGTGCCGGGCGCGCCGTTACAGCGCCGTTACATGATCCGGATGCCGCCGCTTGCCTGGATCGCGATTGCCGCGAACGGCACGAGCACGATGCCGCCCAGCACGAGTACGCCGTCGGCGGCCACCGTGATCGGCGTCGCGAGAATCCGCAGACCCATGCCGACGACGGACGGCGATTCCTTGATGTACACCGAGTACGGGCGGTTGAAGGGTTGCGCGGCCGCCTTGTCCTTCTCGACGAAGCCTTCCGTCGAGTAGCGCTTGCCTTCGATGTCGCCTTCGAGCACGAGGCCGGCCGGCTCGCTGGCGAAGCCGTCGGCGGAGGCGGCCCGGCGATCGTCGTCCGATGCGTCGTTCGGCAGCACGATCCGGTAATGCCCGGTGACGCTGCCGCCGCTCGCATGAAAGTCCGCGAATGTCGTGCGTACCGATTTCCGGTAGCCGGACAGCAGGACGGGCCGCAGTCGCGCCGGCAGCTCGAAGATGTAGTGGTAGCGCGTGCCGAGGACGACCAGTTTCTTGCCGTCTTCGGTCATCATGAAGGCGGATACGTGTTCGCTGTACCCGTCGTTCTTGTACAGTTTCGGCGTGAAGCAGCCCGACAGCGCAACGCTGCTCGCGGCGACGCCGGCGGCCAGCAGGCGCCGGCGCGTGATGGATAGGCTCATTTCTTGTTGTCCCGTCTGTGCGGTTCGGTTTGGTTGGGTGGCTTTCGCCCTCGGAAGCCGGATTCTCGCGTATTCGCCGCACGTTGTCGAACCGGGAATCTGTCATGGCGGCGGGCAGCCGTGCGCATCCGCACGCCATCGACACCGTTTTCGCGACGCTTTCAACCGGTCCCGCCATATCTTATTATTCGGCCAGAGCGGTGCGTGCCGGCCGCATCGATCATGTCGACGACATGACGGGCCGGCAACGATGGCCGCCTTCCGGCCGGCGCGTCGCCCGATGCGCGGTCGGCACGACAGGGAACGCGAGGCCGCGCGTGTCCCGAAAGAAGAGACGAGGGCGCAATGGTACGACTGGTGTTGCTGCTGCTGGGCATCGAATATCTGCGAACCCGCTGGCGCGGGCTGACCGTGCTCGGCTGGCTGTGGGTCGTCGCGGGTGTCGGCATTTTCGTCGACGCACTCGACGGTGCGCTGCATTTTCCGATCGAGCTGTTCGCGTGGCTGTTCCTGATCGAAGGGCTCGCGACGCTCGCGGTGGCTGGCAGCGGTGTCGGCGGGCAACGCATCCTGCGCTACGTGAAGGGCCTCGCGGTCGTGGTGGCCGCGGGGCTCGTGTTTGCCGGCCATCATCACGGCCACTTCCTGCTGTCGATGATCTTCGGCACGCTGTTTCTCGTCGACGGGCTGCTCCAGTGCACGTCCGCATGGATGGTCCGCTATCGCCGCTGGCACGTCGCGTTCGCGTGGGGCGTCGTCGAGATCCTGCTGGCGATCTTCTTCTTCCAGCCGTACCCGACGCACTACGCGGGCACCGTGCCGTACTGCCTCGGCCTGCTGCTGATGTTCGGCGGCATGCACCTGCTGAGCCTCGCCGCACGCGTGCGGCGGCTGACGCGCAACCCGGCGTTCGCGACCTCGCCCGCGCCGGCGCTCGCGCCGGATCTCGACGATGCGCAGGGCCTGCCGCAGTTCGCGCAATCCGAATGGGACGGCCCGCCTGCCGACGGCGAGCGGGCGCTCACCGTGCACGTATGGACGCCGACCGGCACGTCGAAGGCCGAAGCGCAGCGCTATCCGGTGATCGACCGCTACATCGCGGCGGTGGACGTCAACGGCGTGATCTCGACCGGCCATGCGGCGCTGGAATCGCCGGAGGGCATCTACATCAGCTTGTATCCGGGCGTCGAAATCGATCGTTCTCCGGACGAATTCACGCGCATCCTGCGCGCGACGCGCGAGAACGACGTGCCCGGCCTGTTCCAGCCCGACTATGCGACCGAGTCGAAAGCGTGGTGCCCGTCGACCGTGCGCGTGCGCATTCGCAACTACGATCCGGCCAAGCTCGATGCGTTCTGGTCGTCGTACCGGCGGAACACGACGTACAACCTCACGTACCGCAACTGCTCGAGCACCGTGTCGAATGCGCTCGAGGCCGCGCTCGACGGCGCGGTGTGGCGGCTGAAGGGCGCGCGGGCCGGGTGGGGCGCGTTCGTGCGGCTGCTGCTCACGCCCGAGCTGTGGGTGGCCGCACAGATCCGCAAGCGCGCGGTGACGATGGCGTGGACGCCCGGGCTCACGCTCGACTATGCGCGCGCCCTCAGCATGCTCGCCGATCCGCGTCCGTTCGCGTGGTGGAAGGTCGCGCGCTCGGCGGTGAGCGCGATCATGGCGTCGCGCCGCGCGTGGCGCGAGCAGGACAGCGCGGCGCTGTCGCCAGGCGGCTCGGAGGCAGCGTCGATGAAGTGAACGCGTGGCGCCGGATGAAGGCCCGGCATCACGAGGGGCGCTACCGGGCGGCCCGGCGAGAGTGCCCGCTATAACCACCCACGGACGACGACGATGAACGAGGCGAGAGCGCTCCGCATCCTGACTCCCGCCGCGCTGACGCTGGTGCTGGCGCTGGCCACTGCCGGCCTCGCGCAGGCGGACGCGGACGAAGTGCCGCGCATGAGCAACGACGTGTACCGGATGTCGGTGTCGTTCTGCTCGCACGTCGCGGCCGCCGGGAAGATCGCGTGCCAGGGCGACATGATCGCCGCGGGCAGCCGGATCGTCGCGGCGATCGGCGGCTTGCCGCCGGCTTCCGCCACCGAGATCGACGAAGGCGCGCGCAACAAGCTGCCGCCGGCCGAGCGCAACGGGATCGAGCCCGTCGAGCCGGCCGCGATCGACAAGGACGACACGCTGGCCGGCCTCGCCGGCATGGTGCGCCTGTGCGACGTGTACGAGCCGGAACCGGCGGCGCGGGCGCGGCATCACGCTGCGCTGCAGCAGAAGGCGCCCGATGCCGCGGCGCGTGTCGAGGCATTGCTGGCCGATCCGTCGACGGCCGCGCGTCGGCGCGTCAGCGTCGGCGTGTGGCAGATTCTCTCGCTCGAGGGCCCCGAGGCGTCGGCGCGCGCGTGCATGCAACTCGGCACCTGAGCGAGCCGCGCATTCTTTCGTGCACCTTCACATTCGTGCCACGTTGCGGCGGCAACAATCGCGGGCAGACATTCGACAATCTTGCGGCGCATCCCGCGACCGCAAGCCTTTTCCGAGGAAACACGCCATGCTCAAGACGCTCGCCCGCGCCGCTGCCGCACTCGCCGTCGCTTCCGTTTCACTGCACGCCGCCGCGCAGACCAGCTACGATTACCTGCTGCTCGCCGCCTCGTGGGAGCCCGGCTTCTGCGCGTCGCACGACACACCGGAATGCACGAACCTCGCCGGCTCGTATGCGGCGACGAGCCTGTCGCTGCACGGGCTGTGGCCGAACCGCTACGACGGCAACCAGCCGTTCTACTGCGGCGTGCCGCAGAACGACATCGACCTCGACAACGCGCACCAGTGGTGCAGCATGGACGCGTATCCGATCAGCAGCGCGACGCGCAACACGCTGTCGACGTACATGCCGGGCGTCGCATCGTGCCTCGACAAGCACGAATGGTTCAAGCACGGCACCTGTTCGAATTCGGCGACGCCCGATGCTTACTGGAACCAGGCGTCGGGCATGATCAGCCGGCTCGGCAACACGTCGTTCAACACGTTCCTGCAGGCGAACGCGGGCAAGACGGTCACGCGTAACCAGTTGCTGTCGGCGTTCGAAGGCGCGTTCGGCAGCAACACGCGCAGCGCGGTGTCGTTGAAATGCACGAAGACGAATGGGGTGAGCTACTTCACCGAGGCATGGATCGCGGTGAAGACGAACGCGACCGCGCAGTTTCCGAGCGCCGCGTCGCTCGTGACCGACGGCAATACGCAGGGCACGTGCCCGACGTCGGGGGTGTTTATCGCGAAGTGAGGGGCGTGGGTGACGTGCGCGCTATCGCGCACGTCGCGGGATGTGGGCGCGCGAGGATGTCGGGCGCGCCGTCGATGGCGCGCGTGCACCTTTGTCGGTCGGCGAGACACACTCGCTTCCTGCATTGAGCGGCTGCGCTCACTGCGCCGTGCAGGGCGCGCCGAACCATCGCGTGACCGCCTGCGTGGCGGCGTCGATGTCCACGTCCGCATCGTCGCCACAGGCCCACGCGACGAAACCGTCCGGGCGCACGAGCACCGCACGTAATCCGAGCCGGTCTTTCGCGTCGCTCGCGATATAGGCGATGCGGTCGCGCCAGCGGCCTGCCACGGCCCGAAGCGGCTGGTCCGCATCGAAGTCCAGCAGCACGCCCTTGCCGTGCCTGGCGTGTTCACCGAGCCGCGTGCCGCCGGCCAGTTCGAAGTCCGGCACGCTGCGGCCCATGAGCGGATGGCCGCCGCCGAGATCGTATGCGAGCGACACGCCCCACAGGCGTTCGGCGAAGTACGTCGCGCCGTCGCGCGTGTCGACGAGATCGCGCATGATCGCCGCGAGGGCGCGCGAGCCCGGGGACGGCCGCATCAGCGCGACCTGCGCACGCGACCAGTCGAGCACGCGCGCGCCCACCGGATGCCGTTCGTCCGTGTAGCTGTCGAGCAGCCCGGCCGGTGCGTTGCCGCGAATCGTCGCGGCCAGCTTCCAGCCGAGATTCATCGCATCGCCGAGCCCGAGATTGAGCCCCTGCCCGCCGAGCGGCGAGTGGATGTGCGCGGCATCGCCCGCGAGCAGCACGCGGCCGTTGCGGTACGTCGATGCCTGGTACGCGCGATCGGTCCACGTGGCGGCGAGCCGCAGCGCGGTCAATGTGACGCCGGTGCCGGACACGCGGCGCAGCATGGCCTGCGCATGTTCAAGCGTGATCGGCCCGCTCCGGTGGAACGCGCCACCGTCGAACTCGACCAGCGCGACGGTCCCGGGCGGCGTGTACGTATACATCCCGGCCGGCGTGGGGTGACGGCCCGGCAGCAACACGCCCGGATCGGCGAACTCGGCTTCGATCGAGTAGCCGGTGAACTCGGCGTCGGTGCCGGCGAACGCGAAGCCGCCGGCCTTGCGGACCGCGCTGCGGCCGCCGTCGCAACCGACGAGCCAGTGTGCGCGGAAGGTCTCGCCGCCCGCGTGCAGCGTGACGCCATCGTCCGACTGATCGAAGCCCTCGAAGGCACGGCCGCGCCGAATCTCGACGCCCGTTGCGTGCGCACGGGCCGTCAGCACGGATTCGACCCGCGCCATGTCGGTCGCCATGTGCGTGCCGGCCGGGCCGGGCAGGTGGTACGGCCACTGCGACGCGTCGATGTCGTCGTGGAAGAACGGGATGCCGGCGAAATGGCCGGCCGGCCGACGCGCTTGCTGCATCCAGTGCGCGGCGTCCGTTGCGCGGGACGGCAGCGCGATGCCGTCGAGCAGGCCGCGACGGTAAAACGCATCGATGGTCGGCGCGGACAGGCCGCGCATGCCGAACGGGAGGTGCTTCAGCGGGGATGCCGGGTCGTCCGCCTGCTCGACCACCAGCACGGACGCACCGGCAAGGCGCAGCTCGCACGCGAGAAACAGGCCGACAGGGCCGGCTCCGGCAATCACGACATCATGGGACACGGGCAGATTCATCGGTGGCTCGGTTTCAGGCCAGGGCGGCCCGGTGTGATCGAGAGGGCGGTACGCGCCGGCATTGCGCGCGCTTCGGGAAAGTAGTGGAACGCTGTTCCATTGGCGAGATATTGGAACGCTGTTCCAGGTGTGTCAAGCTAGCGTGCATGAAGACCACCAACCGGACCGAGCGGCGCGCGCACGCGCTGTCGAAAGAGCGGATCGTCGAGGCCGCGATCGCGATCCTCGACCATGCAGGCGAGGACGCGCTGACCTTTCGCGCGCTTACCGCGCATCTGGCGACCGGAAGCGGCGCGATTTATTGGCACGTCGCCGACAAGCACGACCTGCTCGCGGCGGCCGCGGATCAAGTGATCGCGGCCGCGCTGACGGACGTGCCGCCGGAGCGTGACGGCGATGCGGCGGAAGCGGTCCGGTGTGTCGCGCTGCGCCTGTTCGACGCGTTCAGCGCGCACCCGTGGGTGGGTGCGCAGTTGTTCCGTGAACCGTGGCAGCAGGCGGTGCTGCGGATCCTGGAGCGCGTCGGCGGGCAGCTTCAGGCGCTGGGCGTGCCCGAGCCCGCGCAATTCAATGCGGCGTCGGCATTGATGCACTACATCTTCGGGCTGGCCGGCCAGTACGCGGCCGGTGCGCGGCTGCATTCGCGCGACACGAGGCAGCCGGAGATCGTCGCGGCAGTTGCCGAACGGTGGGCACAGCTCGAACCGGCGCAGTATCCGTTCGTGCGGAAGGTGGCGGCACAACTGGCCGCGCACGACGAGCGTGCGCAGTTCCTGGCCGGCATCGATCTCATTCTTGCGGGGATTGCGGCGGCGGCCCGGTAAGCCCGCTGTCGGATGGATGGTTTCGAACGGTGTGCGACGAGTGCGTTGTCACGCCAGCAACCGCAGTGCATCCGCGAGCGACAGCACCGTCGTGCGCGATTCGAACGCGGTAGCGAACAGATGCTCGTGGACGATCGGGTCCGGGTCGTAGCAGCAATCCTTGACCGTGTAGAGGCGGAAATCGGCGTCGCTCGCGTGCGCGATCGACGACAACATCACGCCGGTCGACGCGATGCCGACCATGATCAGCATATCGACGCCTCGTGCGGTGAGACGCGCCTGCAGATCGGTGCCGAAGAACACGCTTGCGCGGTGGGCGAAAATCAGCGGTTCGTCGGGTCGTTTGGCAAGTTCCGGGGAAGGGCCGTCGTTGATGAACAGGCCGAGTTGCTTGATGCCCTGGCCGTTCTTGTTCAGCGGGCTGACTTCCGGATAGCCGGGGCTGAACCTCAGATTCGCGAACCAGACGCCGACGCCGGCAGCACGTGCCGCGTCGCAGAGACGGCGCGTATTGGCGAGCAATTCAGGCGCGACCGACGGGAAGAGGCCGAGGATGTCGGTCTGGTAATGCATGACGAGCAGCGCGGTTTGGGATGGCGCGATCGAGGGAATCGGCGCGGATGCGCTGCTGCCGGCGTGTACGCGGGAAGAAGTTGCGACTTCTGATGCGTTGTCGTGATCCATGCGTGGCGAACCTGTCCGCATTTTTGTGGGCGAGGCGGTTGAACAACGCGTTATCCATGCGCCTGCATAAATCGCTCTCCGAACAGGATAGCAAACTGATTCATGGCTGATTTCCAGTCGAATGCGGACCGCACGGTCTTGGCCAGTACATTGCGCATCGCCAGCCAGAGCAGCTTGATGGCCGCCTCGTCATTCGGGAAGTGGCCACGGGTCTTGATGATCTTGCGCAGTTGCATGTTCAGGCTCTCGATGGCGTTTGTCGTATAAACGACCCGTCGAATCTCCGGCGGAAACACGTAGAACGGCACGACGTGCTCCCACGCGCGTTGCCAGGACTGCACGATCGTCGGGTACTTTGCGCCCCAAGGCCCGTCGGCGAAGTCTTGCAGCGCCTGCCGTGCCGCCTCCTCGCTGGCAGCCGCGTAGATCGGGCGCAGCGCTGCGGCGAGCACCTTACGGTCCTTGTAGCTGGCGTATTCGAGGCTGTTGCGGATCAGATGCACGATGCAGGTCTGAACGGTGGTCCGCGGATAGGCCGCGCCGATGGCTTCGGTGAGCCCCTTCAGGCCATCGACCACGGCGATCAGGATGTCCTGGCAGCCGCGCGTCTTGAGTTCGTTGAACACCTTGAGCCAGAATTTGGCCCCCTCGGTCTGCTCGATCCAGAGGCCCAGCACGTCGCGCTGGCCGTCGGCCTGAATGCCCAAGGCCAGATAGACGGCCTTGTTGCTGACCACGCCGTCGTCGCGGATCTTGACCCGCAGCGCATCGAAGAACACGACCGGATACATCGTCTCAAGCAGGCGGCTCTGCCAGCTCAGCGCTTCGGCCATCACCTCGTCGGTGACCGAACTGATGAAGTCGGGAGACACTTCGGTGCCGTAGCTCTCGGCCAGAAACGCCTGAATCTCGCGCACGCTCATGCCGCGGGCGTACATCGCGATGATGCGTTCGTCAAAGCCGGTGAAGCGGCGCTCATGCTTGGGAATCAGGATCGGCTCGAAGCTGCCGTCGCGATCGCGGGGGACTTCGACCCGAACCGGGCCCCGATCGGTGATGACCGTCTTGCCGCTGGCGCCGTTGCGCTCGTTGGCTTGCCCGGCCGGCTTGGACTGGCCCGACGGGTAGCCCAGATGCAGATTCATCTCGGCGCCCATTGCGCGTTCGATGACTGCCTTGTTGAACGCCAGCATCAGGTCCTGCACTTCGGCCGGCGTCATCGGCCCCTTGACCAGTTGGTCCAGCAGTTCCTCGGGCAGTTCAGGCAGCGGCCCGCGGGCCGCCGCCTGACGCGCTACAGTTTGCCGTTTCTTCTTCATTGGCATATCCATGACTTTTACCTCTCATGATATGCCCCGCCCACAAAATGACGGATAGGTCCTGCGTGGCCTTTTCCAGTTACCGCCTTATCCATGCTCGCCGAAGAGCCTGAGATTATCGCCCTGTATCCCTCGATACCGTAATCTCTTTCCCGCGGGGTATTTCGTGGTCGCCCACACGTTGATCCACGGCCGAGATGCAGGTGAATCGTGCGAACGTGTCGAATTCAAACGCTCCTGTGTCACATTCAATACCGAAAACTTTCCACAAGTGGGGTAGTTCTCCCGAAATCGACATTTCAACCGTGCCGCCCACAACGAGCGCCTTGACATGGGTTCCCGCAGGGAGATCGAGTTCTCCGTCTCGAAGCCCGGACGCAAGCGTGCAGTCAACGGTGTCCTGAAATTCGTCGTAGTTGAAGGCGGAGCGTTCCTTGTGGTGCTTGAACGGACCCGGTGCACATTCGATCCCGGCGAGCGATGCCGGCTTCGCAAGCGTCCCATAAGCGACGTAACTCGTATTGTCGTCGGAACGATTGACGGCGAAGTCTCCGCTTACGGTCAGCCCCAGAAGCGGCGTGTTCGACGGGACGGCACCGCTTTTGACCGAATGTGGAGAATACACTTCGAGGACAACCGTTGAGCCCGGTGGGAACGTCATCCCGTCAAAGGTAGTTGCCCGCGTGAGGCGGTGGGTGTACCAGGCGCTTATTGCATGAGCATAGTTGTCGGTAATCGAACGATTGTTGAAAAGCACGACAACCTGCACGAACACCATGCAGCAGAGAAGGGCGACGCAGCGTCTCCAGGCTTTATGCGCACGAACGCGACCATTCAATCCGAAGGCCGCGACGATCAGCGTGAGCGGTACGGTCACGGCAAGCGCAAAAAAAGACAGGATCGCCAACGCCGATATTCCGTACAACGCCATTGTCGAGTCTCCGGTTGATCGGCGTGGAAGTGCCATGAGTTACGCACACAGCCGGTGTCGGGCAAACATGCCGCAAATAGTGCTTATGCGTCGGGGCTGCTATTGAAAACACGATAATCCGCGCCGTTCGCCGAGTGTGATTTGCATATCCCGTATCTTTGCAACGTTGGCGACAATACTACTTGTGCGGCCGACTCGGTTATATCTGACTTCGCCTCTTCAAAAAATCGACCTCCCCGTATAAGTCGTCAACCACTCCAGCGCCAACGTCCCCGCCAACGAATTCCCGTTCGCATCCAACCCCGGCGCCCACACGCACACGGCCATCTCCCCCGGCAGCACCGCCACGATCCCGCCGCCGACGCCACTTTTCGCCGGCAGCCCGACCCGATACACGAAATCGCCGGCCGCATCGTACGTCCCGCAGGTCAGCATCAACGCCGACAGCCGCTTCGCGGAACTCGAATCGACGATCCGCTCGCCGGTTGCCGGCGCGACACCGCCGTTCGCGAGGAACAGCGCCGCGCTGGCCAGCTCCACGCAGTTCATCTCGATCGCGCACTGCCGGCAATATGCGTCGATCACCGTATCGGGCGGCATCTGCATGTTGCCGAAGCTCGCCATGAAATGCGCCATCGCGCGGTTGCGCTCCGCGTGCTGCAACTCCGACGTCGCGACGCGCGAGTCGTAGTCGATGTCGTTCGCGCCGATCAGCCGCCGCACGAATTCGACGAGCGCCGTCTCGGCCTTCACGAAGCGGCGGCACAGCACGTCGGTGACGACCAGCGCGCCGGCGTTGATGAACGGATTGCGCGGCTTGCCGCGCTCGCTTTCGAGCTGGACCAGCGAATTGAACGCGGTGCCGGACGGCTCGCGGCCGACCCGTTCCCACAGCGCGTCGCCCAGCAACTGGAACGCGAGCGTGCACGCGAACAGCTTCGAGATGCTCTGGATCGAGAAGCGCTCGTGCGCATCGCCGACCGTGTACACGTTTCCGTCGAGCGTCACGACGGCCATCCCGAACTTGTCGGCGGGTACTTTCGCGAGTTGGGGAATGTAGTCGGCGACCCGTCCCTGGCCGATCCAGGGGGCGAGTTCGGTGTGGATGCGTTCAAGAATCGATTGGTAATTCATCACGTCAGGCAGGGTAGAAGCAGGGCCGGGATGCCGGCGAGCCCGTATGGAACCGTCCCGGCGCCGATTCGTCAAGCGCGGCCCGAATCGCGCCCTTATTTTCAAGACCGGCAAACAGGCGAGCGGCGGGCGCAGTATCATGCGGTACGTTTCGGCCGAGGGCCGGCGTCCGGCACCCGCCGGCGCCGCCGTGGCTTCCCCGATGATCCGACCGCTGCCCATGTCTTTTCGCATCCTGCTCGTCGAAGACGACACCCGCTTGTCCACGCTGATCGCCGGCTACCTGCGCAAGAACGACTATGAAGTCGACACCGTGCTGCATGGTGACGCCGCGGTGCCGGCGATCCTGTCCATGCGCCCCGATCTCGTCATCCTCGACGTGAACCTGCCGGGCAAGGACGGCTTCGAAATCTGCCGCGAGGTGCGCAAGCAGTACGACGGCGTGATCATCATGGTGACGGCGCGCGACGAGCCGTTCGACGAGCTGCTCGGCCTCGAATTCGGCGCGGACGACTACGTGCACAAGCCGGTCGAGCCGCGCATCCTGCTCGCGCGGATCAAGGCGCAACTGCGCCGCGCGCCCGTGCGCGCGGCCGAGAGCACCGCGCCGCAGCCGGAGCGCTACGCGTTCGGCAAGTTCTCGATCGACCGCACCGACCGCACCGTCGTGCTGCCCGACGGCAGCACGCCCGATCTGACGTCCGCCGAATTCGACCTGCTGTGGGCGCTCGTGTGTCACGCGGGCGAAGTCGTGAGCCGCGACGATCTGATGCTGCAGTTGCGCGGCGTCGAATTCGACGGCCTCGACCGCACGATCGACGGGCGCATCTCGAAGCTGCGCCGCAAGTTGCGCGACGACGCAAGCAACCCGCAGCGGATCAAGACGATCCGCAGCAAGGGTTATCAATTCAGCAAGCACGCGTGGGAATGACGCCGCGCTCGCGCGACGCCGTCACGTTCCGCGCGGGCATTCGGCCCGCCGGCCGGGAGCCGCGATGATTCGACGAACCCGTTCGCACCCCGATGCACCGCCGCTGCCGACGCTGCGCTACGTCAAATGGCGCTGGCTGCATTTTCGTCGCGCGTGGACCGACACGCGCGCCGACCGCATCCCGAGCTGGTCGCGCCTGTACCTGCGCACCTACCTGCATCTGCTCGGCCTCGTGTTGCTCACCGCGCTGGTGCCCGCGCTCGCGCTGTGCGTCGTGTTGTCGCCGGAGGTCGTGTGGCATGCGTTCGACGCGCTGCCGGGCGACATCTGGATCGTGCTCGCGTTCGTGTTCACCGCGCCCGCGCTCGCCGCGTACCGGTGGATGCGGCCGGTCTGGTCGGATCTCGTGATGGTGCGCGAGCGTGCGATCGACTTCACCGGCGGGCGCTTCAACACGCGCGCGCGCGAATCGCACAGCGTGATCATTGGCCCGCTCGCGCGCACGCTGAATGCGCTTGCGATGCGCATGGAGCGGCTGATCGCCGCGCAGCGCGATCTGACGAACGGAATCTCGCACGAACTGCGCACGCCGCTCGCGCGCGTGCGCTTCGCGCTCGAAATGCTCCGCGAACCGGGTTCGGCGGCCGAATACCAGGGCGCGCTCGACAGCATCGCGCAGGACGTGACCGAGCTCGAGGAGCTGATCGACATGAGCCTCACGTATGCGCGGCTCGAATACAGCTCGCTGCAGTCGAAGCTCGAGTTGACGGCGCCCGTCGCGTGGTTCGAGCACCAGGTGAGCGACGCGCAACTGCTGTATCCGGACCGGGCGATCGAGGCGCGCGTCGCGATCGCATCGGATCTGCGCGTGAAGATGGACCGGCGGCTGATGTCGTATGCGATGCGCAACCTGTTGCGCAATGCGAGCAAGTACGCGAACGCGCGGATCGTCGTCGGGATCGCGCTCGTGCACGGCAATATCGGGATCTTCGTCGAGGACGACGGCCCGGGCGTGCCGGAGAGCGAGCGCGAACGGATCTTCGACGCGTTCGTGCGCCTCGACCGTCGCACCGGCGGCTACGGGCTGGGTCTGTCGATCACGCGGCAGGTGCTCCACGCGCACAATGGCCGGATCGCGGTCGTCGATCCGGTCGAACTCGGCGGCGCGCGATTCGAGATCAGCTGGCCGGTCTGATCGCGCTGCGGCGCACGCCGGTTTTCGCGTGCGTTGCGTCATTTCTCTCCCTTTCTCCCCTTTCTTCGTCCTGTCGATGCGGGCCCGGCCTGTGATCGTCTGAAGATTCGTTGCACGACCTCGGCGTTGTGCATTACGATTGCAATTGCAACTATTCGGGCAGGTTGGCCGGCGCCATCGCAAGCAGCCGGCCTGCGACGCAGCAGCGAAGCCGGGCGGCCGCGCATGCCGTCCATCGTTCATGTATGTCTTGTCGGGTCACGCATCATGCGATTACTGAATATCGTGTCTTCCCCGCGCGGCGCCAGGTCGGCGTCGATCGCGGTCGCCAATGCGTTTGTCGACGCGTACCGCAACGCGGGTACGCCGATCGACGTCGATACGCTGAATGTCTGGGCGGAAAACCTGCCGGAGTTCGATGGCCATGCGATCGGCGCAAAGTACAAAGGCGTCGCGAACGAACCGATGAATGCCGCCGAGCAGTCGGTCTGGCGACGCATCCAGTCGCTCGCGAAGCGGTTTCAGGCGGCGGACCGGATCGTCGTCGGCGTGCCGATGTGGAATTTCGGCTATCCGTACAAGCTCAAGCAGCTGATCGATCTCGTCAGCCAGCGGAACATGCTCTTCACGTTCGACGGTGCGTCCTACGGCCCGTTGCTCGAGATTCCCCGGGCACTGGTGATCCACGTGCGCGGGCAGGGCGAGGAAACCGGCGCGGGGCGAGCGGGCCGGGCCGGGTTCGGGCATCAGGCCGATTACATCGAATTCTGGTTGAAGCTCATCGGCGTGAACGAGGTCAGAAACCTGACCGTTGAACACACGTGGAATGCGAGGGCGCACGAAAGCATCGAGCGGGCGCAAGCGCGGGCGATCGCAATGGCTGCCGATTTCTGAACGGAACGCCCACGGCGACCATGGCCGCACGGATGCCGCCGAAGCGGCATCCGCGCATGCTCAGTAGGTGCGGCCGAGCTGCAGATAGAAGTTGCGTCGGCCGCTGGGCGCGAGCGCCACGCCGATATAGACGGGCCCGAACGCGGTCGACAGGCTCGTGAAGAACGTGTAGCTCTGCTTGAGCGCGCCGCCGCCGATCTTCTGGCCGCTCGACCACACGTTGCCGACTTCCGCGCTGGCGCCCACCGACAGCGCCTTGATCGGCGACGCGTTGAACGTCATCAACTGGTTCATGTACGTGATCTGTCCGTACGCGAGCTCGTTGCCGTTCAGCTGATCGGCCGCATAGGCGGACAGATGCTGGAAGCCGCCGAGCGTGAAGTTGAATGCGTTGATCAGGTTGGTGCCGCCGATGCTCTTGCCGCCTTCGATCGTCGCGCTGACGCTGTGCCGGCCGAACTGTTGCGCGATCATCGCCTTGCCGTAGATCTCGGTATAAGGCGCGTTGCTGATCCCGTCGGCGAATTCCTGCGCCGAGCCGCCGTTGCGCGACACCAGCGAGCGTTCGACCCGCAGTTCGCCGAAATATCCCTTGCGCGGGAACATCGGATCGTCGAGCTGATCGATGACGAGCCGCGCCCGCGCAATCAGCGCCTGGGACGTGAAGCTCGGCCACAGCAGCGCCTGGCCGCTGCCGTCGTCGAACGGCAGGTTGTAGGTCGGCGAACCGTGCCCGGTCACGTAACCGAGGCCGACCCGGAAATCGCCGAGCCGCGCGATCGGCAGGCCGAGGTCGATCCCGGCGCGCGCCGTCTGCATCAGGTATTGCGTGATCTTCACGTCGCCGGAGTCGTCGTACAGGTTCGCGTAGCGGCGCTGGTATTCCGCGTACGGCGACAGGTACACGCCGTAGGCCATCGACAGCGGCTGGCGCAATTCGACGCGCGCCGACTGCAGGTCGCTGCCGATCGTCGTGTCCGCGCGGAATTCCAGCCCCGACTCCGTGAGCCACGGCCGCCGGTAGCCGACGTGCAGGCGGAAGCCGCCCTCGTCGGTCGAACTGCTCGACATGCCGAGCCCGAACAGCAGGAAGTTGGGCCCCCAGTACTTCTCGCGCGCATCGATCTCGAGCACGTTGTCGTCGCCGCGGCTCACGATCTGCTGCGTGACGCTCTCGAAGTTGCCGCCCGTCGTGAGCCCGAGCAGATCCTGGCTGACGGTCTTCGGATCGTAGATGTCGCCGGGTTTCACGTGCAGCGCGTTGCTGACGACGCGCTTCGGCACGCCGCCGCTGGTCTTGATGTCGATGCGCGTGATCCGGATCGGCGGCGGCAGCGGCTGCGCGTGCGCGGACCGGTAGGCCGCGTACTGTTCCGGCGTGAGCGCGAACCGCCGCAGCTTCGGCAGCGCCGCGGTCGCGGCGATCTCGCCGGCGGCGATCGCCTGCTTCGCGTTCTGGAAATCGGTGAACGCGAGCGCGCCGAGGTCCGGCGTGAGCAGCACGTCCCGCGCGTCGAGCTGCTTGCGTTGCGCGGTCACGTTCTGGCGGATCAGGATGCCGACCATCTGCTGCATCACGTCGGCCGGCGATGCGAGCGCGTCGAGCGGGCGCAGTGGCGAGCCGATGTCGACGGCGATCACGACGTTCGCGCCCATCTGCCGCGCGGTGTCGACGGGCAGGTTGCTGACGAGGCCGCCGTCCACGAGTGCGCGCCCGTTGATCTCGGCCGGCGCGAACAGGCCCGGCATCGCCATGCTCGCGCGAATCGCGAGCGGCAGCGAGCCGTGGTCGAGCACGACCATCTGGCCCGTCTGCAGGTCGGTCGCGACCGCGCGGTACGGGATCGGCAACTGGTCGAACGGCTGGTTGGTCGGCACGGCGGCCGTCCAGTTCGCGAGCAGCGCCTGCAGCCGGTTGCCCTGGACGAGGCCGACCGGCGCCTTGACGCCTTTCTTGCCGAAGCCGAGCGTCAGCCCGTTGATGTACAGGCGTTCGTCTTCGCGGCTGGTCTGCGGCAGGTCCGCGCGGTCCGTCACGTCGAACGCGATATCCGCCAGGTTGACCTCCGACAGCCGCTTCTGCATCTCGTCTGCCGCCATCCCGCTCGCGTACAGGCCGCCGACCACGGCGCCCATGCTGGTGCCCGCGATGCAGTCGATCGGAATCCGGTTGTCCTCCAGCACTTTCAGGACACCGAGGTGTGCGTAGCCGCGCGCGCCGCCGCCGGACAGCACGAGGCCGATCGACGGGCGGCCGGCCGGGCCGCCGTCGGCCGTGCAGGTGTGCGCCGCCGCAGCGGGTGCGGTGGGTGCGGGAGCCGCCGGCGCGTTGGCGGCTGCGGCGACGGTCTGGGCGGCGGGTTCGGCGGCCGGCAGCGGTTGCGCGGCGACCGTGCAGCACCAGAAGGCAACGAGCGTCGTGCAGAGCGGGCGCACCGGCGCCCAGCGGAAGGAAACGGTCGCTGTCATGGTGAACATACCTGGCGTAAGCGTGCGTCTGAGGCCTGCCGGGAGCAGGCAAGACCGAGAGAGTACCGTGTTTTACAGGCCCGACGCGAGCGGCCGTTGCAGGGCCGGACGTGCCCGAAACGCCACATGCGGCGTTTCCGTCGCGAAAAAATCATCGGAATTGCCTAAAGTATCGGAACGATTTGCCGCTAAGCTCGTGATGGGGCGTTATGGACGCGCGGCAAAATGTGCGGCGCGGCTGTCCCGGCCCGTTCCCTCACAAAGGTTTGATATGTCGACACCGCTGTTCGGAAAGTTGTTTGCGCAACCCGTTGCGATCGACCCGGGAACGGCGAGTACGCGGATCTATACGCACGAACGCGGCGTGGTGCTGAACCAGCCGTCGGTCGTGTGCTTCCGCAAGGGCGGCGCGAGCGACGCGCGGCCGACGCTCGAGGCCGTCGGCGAGCTCGCCAAGGCGCTGCTGGGCCGCGAGCCGGGGCATCTCGAAGCCGTGCGGCCGATGCGGCACGGCGTGATCGCGGACGCGCACGCGGCCGAGCAGATGATCCGCAGCTTCATCGACATGTCGCGCACCCGCTCGCGCTTCAGCCGCCGGGTCGAGGTCACGTTGTGCGTGCCGTCCGACGCGACGGCCGTCGAGCGCCGCGCGATCCGCGAGGCCGCGTTCGCGGCCGGCGTATCGGAGGTCGAACTGATCGAGGAATCGCTGGCGGCCGCGCTCGGCGCGGGTTTGCCGGTGACCGAGCCGGTCGGCTCGATGGTCGTCGACATCGGCGGCGGCACGACCGAAGTCGCGGTCATCGCGCTCGGCGGCATCGTGTACCGGGAGGCGATTCGCGTCGGCGGCAGCCAGTTCGACGCGGCGATCGTCAACCACGTCCGCAACCTGTGCGGCGTGCTGCTCGGCGAACAGACAGCCGAGCACGTGAAGAAGACGATCGGCTCGGCCACCAGCGCGGTGCCGCGCACGTCGACGCGCGCCGTCGGCCGCAGCATCGGCGACGGCCTGCCGCGCTCGGTCGAACTGTCTAACCACGACGTCGCGGACGCGCTGGCCGCGCCGCTCAAGCAGGTGATCGGCGCGGTGAAGTCGGTGCTGGAAAACGCGCCGGCCGAACTCGTGACCGACATCGCGAATCGCGGCGTGGTGCTCACCGGCGGCGGCGCATTGCTCGCCGACCTCGAACGCCTGCTGTACGACGAGACCGGGCTGGTCGCGCGGATCGCCGACGAGCCGGCCACCTGCGCGGTGCGCGGCGCCGGCGAGGCGATGGGCCGGCTCGCGATGTGCCCGGCCGATTGAGCCGGGCGGCGCTGCCGGCCGCAGCCCGGCGCACGCCTTCACATTCTTTCGATCTCTCGGTGGGCCGGCCCGCCTGGCCGGCATCGGTCCGTCGCATGGACAGGCGCGGGCGCGCCGTGCTAGCGTGACGCGCCCGTTCGGGGCCGGGCCGGCCGACGCGCCCGACGACACCTGAGAGACCGAATACCTTGAAACATCGAACCAAACGGGGCTTCGCGGCCCGGGCCGGCCGCGTGCTGGCCGTCGTCGCGTGCGCCTGGGCCGCGGCGGCGGCCGCGATCGTCGTCCATGGCATGCGGATGCCGAGCGCCCCGGCGGACGTCGCCGTGATCTTCGGCAACGCGCTCGACGAAACCGGCGCGCCGAAGCCCGTGCTCGCGGCCCGGCTCGATGTCGGCGTGCGTTGTTACCGCGCGGGGCAGTGCCCGGCGTTTCTGGTCAGCGGCGCGATCGACGGCCCCGGGCTGAACGAGGCGACGGCCATGCGCGACTACCTCGTGGCGCGCGGCGTGCCGGCGGACCGGATCGCCGTCGACGACCAGGGCGACAACACGCTCGCGACCGCGCAGCACACGCTGGCCTACCTGCGCGCGCATCGCCTGTCGCGCGTGCTGATCGTCAGCCAGTATTACCACCTCGCGCGGGCGCGCCTCGCGTTCGAGCGCGTCGGCATTGCGCCGTCGAACATCTCCGCCGCGTATCCGCGCCGCTTCCAGTGGCGCGATGTCTATTCGAGCTGGCGCGAGGTGCCGGCCTACGCGGTGTATGCGGTGCGGTTGTGGGTGAATCCCGAGGCGCGGCCGGTTTCGTTTCGGCCGATGCTTTATCTGATGCGCCTGTTTTCGTGACGGGGCGGCCCGCAAGCGTGCGCTTCCGGTGCGGGCGGTTTCGTTGTTTTTTCCGGTTTCCTGTCGTCTCGCGCCGGCCGCGCGAATTTCATCGGCACCGAATAAATAATAACGATTCGCGTTTCAGATTTCTTGCGAGTCGAAAAATCAAAACAATTCCGCCGACAGTTCCATAATCCGGATCCGATCGATTAATTAAGTGGATGTGGATTATCTGAATGGATCATTCATCGCGGTAAAAATATTGCGCCGCAAAATCCGCGTGTATTGAATCAGGGCGATATATCGGTGTTTCC
This sequence comes from Burkholderia sp. AU16741, assembly GCF_002223345.1. NCBI lineage: Bacteria > Pseudomonadati > Pseudomonadota > Betaproteobacteria > Burkholderiales > Burkholderiaceae > Burkholderia > Burkholderia sp. AU16741. The sequence continues at coordinate 1,146,601 of NZ_NKEZ01000008.1, read as the reverse complement.
ACCGATGCGGTACGGCCGTTGTCTTTGCGAAAAATCAAGGAAAGCCGGCGGAGAGCGTGTCGCATGTCATTGCTGCGCATCTGTCAGAAAGTAAAAAAAGTACATAATCGTCGGCCATTGATCCGATGGGAAAATATCGACTGGAAAACGGTTCGGGTTTGATATAGCCTAGTCTGACGAAAGAGGGTAGTAATCAAATCAACCAGAAAGTCGCTGCATAAACCAGGGGCCGTCGGCATGTCATTCGACTAGTTTCGCAGCTGCATTCCCGGGCCGATCAAAAAATCATCACGAATAAACCGACAGCGCATCGCGATTGCCGGGGAGGACGCTTTTATCCGCGATTTTCTGCTGCGTGCCGTTCGCTGCGGCCGCAATACCAATACCAAATCCGAAATCAATAAAGAGGGAAAGCATGAACCCTGTCCGTCAGAGAAAAGCGATTGAGCCGTTTCCGCGACTGTTGTTGCCCACCGGCGTGTTTCTGGCGCTGTCGGGCGCGGGCATTGTCCCCGCCTATGCGGTCTGCAGCACGGCGGGCACCACGGTGACCTGTTCCGGCGTCGCGAATCCGCTGGCGCCCAGTTATTCGAACAGCGCCAACAACGTGAACGCGACGGTCAATCCCGGTGCAAGCGTCGGCGTGCTGCTGGGCGTCGGCGGCACGGCGATGTCGTTGACCGGCAGTAACGTCACGCTGACCAACAACGGCACGATCGACCCGTCGGTGCTCGGCTCGGGGCTCGGCGTGCTGTCGAGCGGTGCGGTGGTCGGGAACGCGGCGGCGAGCACCACGACCGTGACCAACAACGGCACGATGAAGGGCACGACCGGCGTCGCGATCAGCGGCGTGACGGGCATGGCGCTGGCGGTTCAAAACGGCACGGGCGGCACGTCGACCATTTCGAACACGGGTACGATCGGCTCCTCCGCACTGGTCGGTGCGACGCTGACTGGCGCCGATGCGCCGGTGGTCGCCGCCTACGGCGGCGGCACGGTCAACATGACGAACAGCGGAACGATCACCGGTCGCGTGTCGCTGGGTTCGAGCGGCACACCGGGGCAGGGCAATACGTTCACCAACTCGGGCACGATCAACGGCAGCGTGTCGATGGGGGCGAACAGCACGAATACGTTCAATGCCGTGACGGGCTCGGCGGTCAACACGGCCGGCGGCACCGGCGTCGCGTTCAACATCACGGTCGGCCCGGTCACGCTCGGCGTGGCGGCAACCGGCGTCGTCGACGGCGGCGCGGGCGGCAACAATACGCTCAACCTGCAGCAGGGCGTCGCGGCGAACGGCACGATCGCGGTCAACAACTACATCAACTTCAATCACCTCGACGTCACGAGCGGCAACTGGACGATCAACGGCGCGTCCACCGCGCAGGACGCGACGCTGACGGGCGGCGTGGCGATCATCAACGACAACGCGTCGCTCGGCACCGGTACCGTCACGGGCAACGGCGGTGCGTTGCAGGCCGGCACGGCAGGGCTCGACGTGTCCAACAACGTGTCGCTTGGCGCGGGCGGCCTGACGGTGCAGGGCGCGACCGGGCTGACGCTGTCCGGCGCGGTGTCGGGTGGCGGTGCGCTGACGAAGAACGACGGCGGCACGCTGACGCTGTCCGGCGCGAACAGCTACACGGGCGACACGAACCTGAATGCCGGCGGCCTGGTGGTCGGCAACAATTCGGCGCTCGGCACCGGCGCGCTGAACGTCAACGCGTCGGCGTCGCTCGACGCGAACACGAACGTGACGCTCGCCAACACGGTCAATCTCGCGACCGGCTCGACGCTGACGCTCGGCGGCAGCAACGATCTCGGCCTGACCGGCACGATCAGCGGAAGCGGCGGCCTCACGAAGGACGGCGCGGCAACCACGACGCTGAGCAGCGTGAACACGTATACGGGCGACACGACCATCAACAGCGGCACGCTCGCGCTGAGCGGGGCCGGCAGCCTGTCCGCGACCGGCACGGTCAATCTGACCGGTGCGGGCGCAACGTTCGACCTGAGCACTGCGTCGGGCGCGCGGACGATCGGCGCGCTGGCCGGCGCGGCCGGCACGAACGTGGACCTCGGCGCCAATTCGCTGACGCTCGACGGCAGTGGCAATGCGACCTATGCCGGCACGATCGGCGGATCCGGCAGCGTGACGCTGTCGGGCAGCGGCACGCAATCGCTGACCGGCACGAACACGTACACGGGCGGCACGAACCTGAACGGCGGCAACCTCGTCGTCGGCAGCAATACGTCGCTCGGCCTCGGCGCGGTGAATGTCAACGGTTCGTCGACGCTCGATGCGACTGCCAACGTGTCGCTCGCGAACGGCGTCAACATCGCGACGGGCACGACGCTGACGCTCGGCGGCAGCGCCGATCTCGGCCTGGGCGGCCTGGTCGCGGGTGGCGGCGGTCTCGTGAAGAACGGCGCCGCGGCGCTGACGCTGTCCGGCGCGAACACCTATGCGGGCGGCACGGCGCTGAACGCGGGCAGCCTCGTGCTCGGCGACAACGGGGCGCTGGGCACCGGCGCGCTGAGTGTCGGCGGCGCGGCGACGCTCGATACGACCACGAGCCTGTCGGTCGGCAATGCGATCACCCTCGGCACGGGCGCCGCACTCACCCTGGGCGGCAGCAACAGCCTCACGCTCGGAGGCGCGATTTCCGGCGTGGGCAGCCTCGTGAAGGACGGCGCCGCGACCACGACGCTGACCGGCGCGAACACGTACACCGGCGGCACGACGATCAATGCCGGCACGCTCGCGCTCGGCGCGGGCGGCAGCCTGTCGTCCACGGGTACGGTGAACCTGGTCAACCCGGGCGCCGCGTTCGACATCAGCGCGGGCAGCGCGCAGTCGATCGGCGCGCTGTCGGGCGGCGTGGGCACGAGCGTGAGCCTCGGCGCCAACGCGCTGACGCTGGGCGGGACGGCCAGCGGCACGTTCAGCGGCACGATCGGCGGCACCGGGAGCCTGACGCTGGCGGGCACCGGCACGCAGACGCTGACCGGCGCAAATGTCTACACCGGCGGCACGAACCTCAATAGCGGGAGCCTCGTGCTCGGCAACGGTGGAGCGCTCGGTTCCGGCGCGCTGACCGTCGGGGGCGCGGCGACGCTCGATACGAATGCCGCGTTGTCGGTCGGCAACGCGGTCAATCTCGGCACGGGCGCCGCGCTGACGCTGGGGGGCAGCAACAGCCTCGCGCTCGGCGGGGCGATTTCCGGCGCGGGCAGCCTCGTGAAAGACGGTGCGGCGACCACGACGCTGACCGGCGCGAACACCTATACGGGCGGCACGACGATCAACGCGGGGACTTTGGCACTCGGCGCGGGCGGCAGCCTGGCATCGACCGGCACGATGAACCTTGCCGGTGCCGGTGCAGCGCTGGACCTGAGCAGCGCGACAGGCGCGCAAACGCTCGGCGCACTGTCGGGTGTCGCTGGAACGAACGTCAACCTGGGCGGCAACGCACTGACGCTCGGCGGCACGGCCAGCGGCACGTTCGGCGGGGTGATCGGCGGCACGGGCAGTCTCACGTTGTCGGGTACCGGCACGCAGACGCTGACCGGCGCGAACACCTATACGGGCGGCACGAACCTTAATAGCGGGAGCCTCGTGCTCGGCAACGGTGGAGCGCTCGGTTCCGGCGCGCTGACCGTCGGGGGCGCGGCGACGCTCGATACGAATGCCGCGTTGTCGGTCGGCAACGCGGTCAATCTCGGCACGGGCGCCGCGCTGACGCTGGGGGGCAGCAACAGCCTCGCGCTCGGCGGGGCGATTTCCGGCGCGGGCAGCCTCGTGAAAGACGGTGCGGCGACCACGACGCTGACCGGCGCGAACACCTATACGGGCGGCACGACGATCAACGCGGGGACTTTGGCGATCGGCGCGGGCGGCAGCCTGGCGTCGACCGGCACGATGAACCTTGCCGGTGCCGGTGCAGCGCTGGACCTGAGCAGCGCGACAGGCGCGCAAACGCTCGGCGCCCTGTCGGGTGTCGCTGGAACGAACGTCAACCTGGGCGGCAACGCACTGACGCTCGGCGGCACGGCCAGCGGCACGTTCGGCGGGGTGATCGGCGGCGCCGGCGGTCTCACGTTGTCGGGTACCGGCACGCAGACGCTGACCGGCGCGAACACCTATACGGGCGGCACGACGATCGGCGGCGGCAGCACGCTGGCGCTCGGCGCGGGCGGCAGCCTCGCGTCCGGCAGCGCGCTGAACCTCGCGGGCGCGGGGGCGACGTTCGACGTGAGCGGCGCGACGGCCGCGCAGACGCTCGGCACGCTGACCGGCGCGGCCGGCACGAACGTGAACCTCGGCGGCAACGGGCTGACGCTGAACGGCAACGGCAGCAACACGTTCGGCGGCGCGATCGGCGGCGCCGGCGGCCTGACGCTGGCCGGCAGCGGCACGCAGACGCTGACGGGCGCGAACACGTATACCGGCGGCACGACGATCGGCGGCGGTGGCACGCTCGCACTCGGCGCGGGCGGCAGCCTCGCATCGACCGGCGCGATGGACCTCGCCAGCGCCGGTGCGACGCTCGATCTGAGCGGCGCGACCGGCGCGCAGACGATCGGCACGCTGACCGGTGCGGCAGGCACGAACGTCGACCTCGGCACGAATGCGCTGACGCTGAATGGCGGCGCCAACGGTACGTTCGGCGGCACGATCGGCGGGACGGGCGGTGTAACCGTCGCCGGCACGGGCACGCAAACGCTGACGGGCGCGAACACGTATTCCGGCGGCACGACGATCAACGGTGGCAGCACGCTCGCACTCGGCGCGGGCGGCAGCCTCGCGTCCGGCAGCGCGCTGAACCTCGCGGGCGCGGGGGCGACGTTCGACGTGAGCGGCGCGACGGCCGCGCAGACGCTCGGCACGCTGGCCGGCGCGGCCGGCACGAACGTGAATCTCGGCGCGAACGCGCTGACGTTGAACGGCAGCGGCAACGGGACGTTCGGCGGCGCGATCGGCGGGACGGGCGGCGTGACGTTCGCCGGCACGGGCACGCAAACGCTGACGGGCGCGAACACGTACACGGGTGGCACGACGATCGGCGGCGGCAGCACGCTGGCGCTCGGCGCAGGCGGCAGCCTTGCGTCGACCGGCACGGTGAATCTGGCGGGCGCAGGCGCGACGTTCAACCTGAGCGGCGCGACGGGTGCGCAGACGATCGGCACGCTGACCGGCGGGGCCGGCACGAACGTGAATCTCGGCGCGAATGCGCTGACGCTGAACGGCAGCGGCGACAACACGTTCGGCGGCACGATCGGCGGAACGGGCGGCGTGACGCTGGCCGGCAGCGGCACGCAGACGTTGACGGGGGCGAACACGTACACGGGCGGCACGACGATCAACGGCGGCAGCACGCTCGCACTCGGCGCGGGCGGCAGCCTCGCGTCGACCGGCGCGGTGAATCTCGCGGGCACGGGTGCGACGTTCGACGTGAGCGGTGCGACCGGCGCGCAAACGATCGGCGGGCTGTCGGGTGCGGCCGGCACGAACGTGACTCTCGGTGCGAACGCGCTGGCGCTGAACGGCAGCGGCAGCAGCACGTTCGGCGGCACGATCGGCGGCTCGGGCGGCGTGACGGTGACGAGCGGCACGCAGGTGCTGACCGGTAGCAACACGTACACGGGCGGCACCACGATCGCAGCGGGCGGCACGCTGCAACTCGGCAACGGCGGCACGTCGGGCAGCGTGGCCGGCGACGTCGTCGACAACGGTGCGCTGATCGTCAATCAATCGGGCAACGTGACGATCGCGAGCGTGCTGTCCGGCACCGGCTCGCTGACCCAGGCCGGCAGCGGGCAACTGACGCTGACCGGCACGAGCACGCTGAGCGGTCCGACTACGGTCGGCGCGGGCACGCTCGCCGTCAACGGTTCGCTCGGCCAGTCGACCGTCACCGTGCAGAGCGGCGCGACGGTGACCGGCACCGGCACGATCGGCGGCCTCGTGGTGCAGGGCGGCGCGACGGCGGCCGCCACGCAACCGGGCGCGGCGCTGAACGTGGGCGGCAACGTCACGTTCCAGCCGGGTTCGACGTTCCAGGTCGCCGCCACGCCGCAGCAAAGCGGCAGCCTCGCGGCCAGCGGCACGGCGACGCTGAACGGCGGCACCGTGCAGGTGCTCGCGAACCAGAGCACCTATCAGCCGGGCACGACATACACGATCCTGAGCGCGTCGTCGGGCGTGCAGGGCGCGTTCACCCAGGTGAGCGCGAACTACGCGTTCCTGACGCCGACCCTCCGCTACGATCCGGGTCACGTGTATCTGCAACTGGCGCAGAACGGCACGTCGCTGCCCGACGTCGCGACGACCCCGAACCAGCGCTCGGTCGCGACCGCGGTGGCTGCACTCGGCACCGGCAATCCGCTGTACGACACGGTGCTGACGACCGACGCGCCGACCGCACGCCGCGCGTACGGGCTGCTCGGCAGCGAATTGCAGGCGAGCCTGAAAAGCATGCTGCTGCTCGACAGCCGCTATGTGCGCGACGCGGTGACCGATCGCGTCCGTCAGGGCCTCGCGCCCGGATCGGGCCCGCTCGCGGCCCTGTCGTCGGGCGGCGCCGCGCTGTGCGGCGACAACACGGCCGGTGCGGTCGATCCGACGTTGCCGCCGGAACGCCGGATCGGTTCGCGCGCCGGGTGCTACGGCGGGACGCCCTATCAGCCGGTCGTCTGGGGGCAGGCGTTCGGCGGCCGCAGCCGGCTCGCGGGCGACGGCAACGCGTCGTCGATCAACCGCAGCATGACGGGCTTCATCGCCGGCGCCGACATGGCGCTCAACGACAAGTGGCGCGCGGGTCTGGCCGCGGGCGTCACGCACAGCTCGCTCGACAACGACCAGAGTTCGTCGGCAGCGGTGAACAGCTACTACGTGTCGCTGTACGGCGGCGCGCAGTATGGCGCACTCGGCGTGCGCGGCGGCGCGTCGTACACGTGGTATCGGATCAACAGCGACCGTTATCCGGGCTTCGCGGGCTTCTCCGATCACGATTCGGCCGGCTACGACGCGAATTCGGCGCAGGTGTTCGGCGAAGTCGGCTACGCGCTGCCGGTCGGGCCGGTCGCGATCGAACCGTTCGCGGGCCTCGCGTACGTGAACCTGCATACCGACGGCTATACGGAAACCGGCGGCGCGGCCGCGCTGCGCGCCGGCGGCGAGACGACCCACGTCGGCTTCTCGACGCTCGGCTTGCGTGCGGCGTCGCAGCTCGGCTCGATCGCGAGCGGCACGTTCACCGCGCGCGGGACGGTCGGCTGGCGGCATGCGTTCGGCAACGTGCGGCCGTCGTCGGCGTTCACGTTCGCGAACGGCGGCACGTCGTTCCAGGTGTCGGGCGTGCCGATTGCTCGCGACAGCGCGGTGCTCGAAGCCGGCATCGACGCGAACATCACGAAGCGCCTGACGCTCGGTCTCACGTACAGCGGCCAATACGGCAGCGGCGTGCGCGACAACGCGATCCTCGGCAACATCCTGTGGAAATTCTGACCGGCAACTGACGTGGCCGTACGCGGCGCGAGGCGACGAAGCAACGTCGTCTCGCGCCGCGGCCGTTTCGTCGCTGCGCACGTTCGCCGTTCTGGCCTATCCTGTGCGAAACACGCGACGCGCGCCGCGCGTTGCGCCTCGACACAGGAGCATCGATGCCGAATCACGCCGAAGCCACGACGACGCAGGCGCCGCAAGTCGCGCCGATTGCCGCGACCCCCGCGTCGGGTCCCGCCTTCATCGCGCCCGAAGCCGATCCGCAGGTCCTCGCGCGCAACAACCAGTACGTACTGAAATCCGGCGACGCGTTCGTGGTCAGCGACGCGCTCGGCGACATCGGCGGGCATGACGACGGCCTGTTCGTCGACGACATGCGCGTGCTGTCGACCTGGCGCCTGACGTTCGGCGGCCGTGCGCCGTCGCTGCTGTCGGGCGCGACGAGCGCCGACAACGCGTCGTTCACCGCGCACCTGACGAACCGCCCGCTGCCGCCGCTCGGCGGCAAGGAGACGCCCGAGGGCGTGATCCATATCGAGCGCATGCGCGTGCTCGCGGGCGACGTGCTGTACGAAGCGCTGACGCTGACGAACTACGGCGCGAGCGAAGCCGAGGTGCCGCTGTCGCTGTCGTTCGCGGCCGATTTCAAGGACATGTTCGAAGTGCGCGGCACGCGGCGGCCGAAGCGCGGCACGGTGGGCGCGCCGCGCGTCGACGCGGGCGCGGTGCGGCTGCGCTACGACGGTCTCGACAGCGTGGAGCGCAACGTGACCGTGCATTTCTCGCCGGCGCCCGACGCGCTGTCGGTCGATCGCGCCGACTACACGCTGACGATCGCCGCGCAGGCGTGCGTGTCGATCTACCTGACCGTCGATGCGACGCTCGGGCCCGCGGAGGCCGAAGGGCCCGGATGCGGCCGCGTCGCGCTGCGCACCGCGCTCGTCGGCGTGCATCGCGAGATGCGCGCACGGCGCGAATCGATGGCACGCGTGAACACCGGCAATCCGCTGTTCGACGCCTGGCTCGATCGTTCGCTCGCGGATCTCGGGCTGCTCACGACGCAGCTCGACACGGGGCCGTATCCGTATGCGGGCATTCCGTGGTTCTCGACGCCGTTCGGGCGCGACGCGATCATCACGTCACTGCAGATGCTGTGGCTGCAGCCGTCGCTCGCGCGCGGCGTGCTGCGTTTTCTCGCCGAGCATCAGGCGCGCGAGACCTCCGCGTTCCGCGACGCGGAGCCCGGCAAGATCATGCACGAGTTCCGCCGCAGCGAGATGGCCGCGACGGGCGAGGTGCCGTTCGCGCTGTACTACGGCGGCGTCGATACGACTCCGCTGTTCATCGTGCTCGCGGGCGCCTATGCCGAACGCACCGGCGACGATGCGCTGATCGACGAGCTATGGCCCGCGCTCGAGCGCGCCGCGCAATGGGTGATCGACAAGTGCGACCGCAACCCGTACGGGCTGCTCGATTACCAGCGCACGTCGGAGCGCGGCCTCGCGAACCAGGGCTGGAAGGACAGCCACGATTCGGTGTTCCACGCGGATGGCCATTTCCCGGACGGGCCGATCGCGCTCGTCGAAGTGCAGGCCTATGCGTGCGCGGCGCTCGACGCGATGTCGGCGTGCTCGCGCCGGCGCGGCCATGCGGCCGACGCGACGCGCTACGCGTTGCGTGCGAAGACGCTGCGCGAGCAGGTCGATGCGCTGTTCTGGATGCCGGAAGGCGATTTCTACGGGATCGCGCTCGATGGTCATGGCGAGCTGTGCCGTGTGTTCGCATCGAACGCGGGCCACCTGCTGGCGTTCGGGCTGCCCGACGCCGAGCGCGGCGCGGCGGTCGCCGGCGTGCTCGGCTCGGCGCTGTTCCAGACGGGCTGGGGCATCCGCACGCTGGCGGCCGGCCAGCCGCGCTTCAACCCGATGGCCTATCACAACGGTTCGGTATGGCCGCACGACAATGCGCTGATCGCGCGCGGCCTGGCGCGCTACGGCGACAAGACGGCCGCGGTGAATCTGCTGCGTGCGCTGTTCGAGGCGGCGGTGAGCTTCGAGATGCGCTTGCCGGAGCTGTTCTGCGGGTTCCCGCGCCGGCGCGGCGAACCGCCGACCGCGTATCCGGTGGCCTGCCTGCCGCAGGCGTGGGCGGCCGGCGCGCCGTTCATGATGCTGCAGGCATGCCTCGGCGTGAGCATCGACGCGTCGCGCCACGAGGTGCGCGTCGAGCGGCCGGCCTTGCCGGAAGGCGTCGACTGGCTGCGGATCGATGCGCTGCGCGTCGGCGACGAAACCGTGTCGCTGACGTTCCGCCGGGTCGACGGCCAGGTCATCGCGGCGGCGGAGCAGCCGGGCCGCGTGCAGGTGGTCGCGGTGCTGTAGCGCGGGGCCGCGCGAACGTTGCGCGATGTCGCGCCACGTTCGCGCGCGGCGGCATAGAATCGTGACATGACCCTTGAACGATGGCGGAGGTAGACGATGACGACCGACAACCGGCCCGACGACGGCGAGCACAAGCTCGAGAATCTCGAAGCGGCGGTCGACCACCTGCACAAGTCGATCGAATCGCAGAGCATCGCGGTCGGCGCGGCGAAGGGCATCCTGTTCAGCCTGATCGAAACGCTCGGCGCGCTGATCGGCGATCCCGATCTGCCCGAGCATGCGCGTTCGGGCTACGAAGCGCTGCGCGACAAGGCGAGCGAATTGCGCGGCGGCCTCGACCGTCACTGATGCAAGGGCGGCGCACGCGCTGCCCGATTCGGCGGACGCGGCACAAAACCCCGTGCGCTCAATCAGTTAGGTGCCCGATACGCAGGATATCCACAAGCTTGCCAACACAATCTGTGGAGAACCGCCCGGCTTTGGGCCGGGCGCGTCGCACGTGCACGGCGTGCGGTTCGGCAACCGTTCCGGTGCCACACCATTGACCGGTCAAGGTCCGTGAATCGAATCCCCTTGTGTATCAAGATGTTACGCGTCCGATCTGACGGATATCCACAGGCTTGCCAACAAAATCTGTGGACAACTTGCAATCGATTGCGTCGCCATGGTTGACGATCCGATCGGCGGGCAATGCGTGCGCGAGGCCCGTGCGCCGGGGCTGCCCGCCGCGTGCACCGGCACGCTAATGCGTGCGGGATCAAGGGCTTAGGCTCCGGGTACCCAGGATATCCACATCCTTGCCAACACTTTCTGTGGACAAGCGAGGCCGCGTTACCCGGCCGCCGCCGCGCCGGCCGCTTCCGCGAGGATCCAGTCGCGAAAGAGCGTCATCGCGGGCGTCAGCGGTTTCGATTTCAGCGACGTGAGCCAGTAGCCGCCCGCGCGCACGTCGATGTCGAGCGGCCGCGCGAGCTGGCCGAGCTGCAGTTCGCGCGCGAACATGCACGCGGGTGCGAGCGCGACGCCCGCCCCCTGCATCGCGGCCTCGACCATCAGCCGCGACGAATCGAACACGGGCCCGTTGACGGCCCACGGTTCGAGCTGCGCGGCGTCGAACCAGCCGAGCCACTCGTCGGTGCGGTACGAGCGCAGCAGCGTTTCGTTCGCGAGATCGACCGGCTGCGCGATGCGCCGTGCAATGTCCGGCGTGCACAGCGCGGTGAGCGGCGCATCGAGCAGCCGCTCGTTGCGTGTTGCGGGCCAGTTGCCTTCACCGAAGCGGATCGCGAAATCGAGGCCCTCGGCGGCGAGATCGACGACGTTGTTGTTGGTCCGCAGCCGCAGCTCGACGAACGGGTGCGTGTCGCCGAACTGCTTCAGCCGCGGCATTAGCCAGCCTAGGGCAAAGGTGCCGACGACGCCGAGCGTCAACACCTCGTGGAAACGGCCGCCGTCGAACTGCTTGAGCACCGTCTCGATGCGGCTGAACGCGTCGCTCAGCACCGGCAGCAAGGCGCGGCCCTCGTCGGTCAGCCCGAGGCCGCGCGGCAGTCGCGTAAACAGCGCGCAGCCGAGCCGCTCCTCGAGCGAGCGCACCTGTTGGCTGACGGCGGCCTGGGTCACGCTCAGCTCGAGGCCGGCGCGCGTGAAGTTCAGGTGGCGCGCCGACGATTCGAACGCGCGCAACGCATTGAGCGGAAGATGAGGGCGGAGCTTAGTCATAAGAATTTCTTTTGTCAGCGCTCAATTATCGTTGCTTGTCGGGCAACCGTAAAGTCTCGATAGTGCTGTCTCGGCGGCCGGCTGTTTCCAACACGTCGACAACGTTGCGCCGCCATTCCACCACGAGACAACCGACATGACCTATTCATCGAAACGTCGAACCCTGTTGCTGGCCGCCGCGACGGCGCCGCTCGTTTTCACCGTCACCGCGTGCGCGTCGCGACAGGCCGCCGCGCCGGACGACGCCACGGTGGCAGCGGCGGCTGCCGCGGATGCCATCGCGCCCGCCGCGGCGGCGGCGACGCTTGCCGACCTCGAACGCGACGCGGGTGGCCGTCTCGGCGTGTGTGCGATCGACACGGCGAGCGGCCGGGTCATCGAGCATCGCGCGGGCGAGCGCTTCCCGTTCTGCAGCACGTTCAAGGCGATGCTGAGCGCGGCGGTACTCGCGCGGAGCGTCGAGCGGCCGGGTTTGCTGCAACAGCGCGTGACGTATACGAAGGCCGACCTCGTCAACTATTCGCCGGTGTCGGAGAGGCATGTCGGCGCGGGCATGACGGTCGCCGCGCTGTGCGAGGCCACGATCCAGTACAGCGACAACTCGGCCGCGAACCTGTTGATGAAGCTGATCGGCGGCCCGCCGGCGGTGACTGCCTACGCGCGCTCGATCGGCGACGACACGTTCCGGCTCGATCGATGGGAGACCGAACTGAACACCGCGCTGCCGGGCGACCTGCGCGACACGACGACGCCTGCCGCGATGGCGGCCAGCCTGCGCGTGTTGACCCTCGGCGACGCATTGCCCGCCGCGCAGCGTGCGCAGCTCGTCGCGTGGCTGCGCGGCAACAAGGTCGGCGACAAGCGGATTCGTGCGGGCGTGCCGGCCGGGTGGACGGTCGGCGACAAGACCGGCACCGGCGACTACGGGACCACGAACGACGTGGGCGTCATCTGGCCGACGTCGCGCGCGCCGATCGTGCTGGCCGTGTACTACACGCAGGCTCGCGCCGATGCGCGGGCGAAGGACGACGTGATCGCGTCGGTCGCGCGCATCGTCGCGCAGACGTTCGGTTGAGCCGCGCGGCACGGCGCGCGTGGCGAGATCCGCAGGCGCGTCGTGCCGCAGTCGTGACCCGCGCGATCAAACGTTGTGCGATCAACGACTTAGGTCGCGCATGCTCAGGATATCCACATGCTTGCCAACAAAAATTGTGGACAAGCACGCGCGCCGCGGCGCCCGGCATCGCTCGCGCCGTCGTGCCGCGATTGAAGCAGCGCGAACAAAGTCTTTTGGATCAAGCGCTTGGCTGCGGTATGCGCAGGCTATCCACACGCTTGCCAACAAAAATTGTGGACAAGCCCGGCAGGCAGTGTGGCAGGCGGCGCGTCGCGCGCCGAGGCGACACGCAACCGGCGCTTGCGCGGCCGTGTGCCGTTTTCGAGGCGGCGCGAACAAAGTCTTTCGGATCAAGCGCTTGATCGCGGTATGCGCAGGCTATCCACATGCTTGCCAACACAATCTGTGGACAAGCTTGCGTGCGGCTGCGGCCGCAACAGTCAGGGCCGCCGATCGTCGACGGCGGGCCAGCGCGCAAACGCGAACACCCACAGCATGACGAAGTTCAGCACGGGGACGAACATCGTCAGGATCCACCAGCCCGAATGCCCGGTGCGCCGAACGATGCGGACGTACGGATAGACGACGATGGCGACGAGCACGAGCGAGACGAGCAATTGCCACGCGGTGAAGTGTTCCATGGTCTTCCTCGGATTGAAATGTCGTGATGCGGCGCGCTGCGATCGCACCGAATCGTCCGTGTTCGCGCAGGCTGATGCCGGGCGCTGCCGAAACTGTGACACGTGGCATGAACCCTAGGCCGATCAATGCGTTAGCGCAGGCTTGCGCAGGATATCCACACGCTTGCCAACACAATCTGTGGGTAAGTGGCGCGGCGCGAAGTCAGGCCGGCGTGCTGCGGTTAGGGCGTGCATCGGCCTCACATCGGCGTGGCGTCGTGGCATCGTGATGCGAAGTGCGGCGAAGCGGTGTGCGCGATGGCCATGACGCGCGCCGCGTCTGCATCACGCGTGCCAAAGTCCATCGGATCAAGGGTTTAGCGTCGCGGTGCGCAGGATATCCACAAGCTTGCCAACATTTTCTGTGGAGAAGTCCGCGTTCGCGATTCGGCGGGATGCCACGCGCTGCCACGATTCGCACGCGGGCTTGCGCGGTGCAGATACCGGCCACACCGACCTTCTGGAACAGGTGCGGGCTGACGACCGCGGACGACGGAGAGGCCGACAGCTTCGCGACGAATTCCGGATGCGTGAAGGCTGCGCGAAACGCGGCCGTCGATTCCCGGATCGCGTAGTTCAGGCAGGTCGGGCTGTCGCCGAGCGCGCGATGAAGCTGCGTCGAGATGAATCCCGGCTGCCGCTTCATGAATGCCGCATCGTCCTTCCAGACGGCGAGAAAGTCGGCTTCGTCGGCGGCCGCCAGCGTAAACACGTCGACGAGCACGACCGGCTGCGCGTCGATCGCGATCTGTTGCTGGATCGGACAGGCCGGATCCATTGGCTTGAACTGACGCATGGGCACTCCGGGCGGGGTAGAGGTGAGGGGGCGGTCACGCGCGGCCGTCGTGGCCGTGCACGCCCGACATCGCCGACAGCACGCGAAGCGCGGCGTCGAGGTCGGCGGAACTGAAGCCGCCGGCGATGTCGCGGACATGCCGCTGCCACTGCTCGACCACGGCCTGATAGGCCGCTTCGCCACGCGGCGTCAGCGCATACAACGGCGAGCGCTTGTGCGCCGGATTGGGCAGCGACAGCACCAGCCCTTCGTCGGTCAGCACGTTGATCTGTTTCAGGACAGCCTGCCGCGTGATGCCCATCGCATCGGCGATCTGCGGAATGTTCGGCGCGTCCGGCGCCATCGCGATCGCGCCCAGCACCTGCCAGCGCGCACTGGTCAAGCCGTGCGGCCCGGCGAAGGCGTTGCCCCATTCGATCAGCAGGCCGTTCAACCGGAATACGGACAGCGCGACGGCGGTCAACTTGTCGGATTTGGTCATGTCCGGCTCGAGTCGTAAATTGACAACTACTTTACGTAATGGACAACTGGTTGTCAGTATGAGGGTGCGAGCGGATCGACGACGACAACTGACGCGAGCGCGTGCATGCCGCGGTCCGGCGCATTTGCCGCGCACGCACGACAAACCCTTTCCGATCAAGGGCTTGGTGCGGTTAATGGAAGCTTGTCCACAAGCTTGCCAACATAATCTGTGGACAAGCCGCCCGCCGCGCGCATCAGGCCGGTCGTGGAAAGCGCACCGTGACGGTCAGCCCGCGGCCGCCGCGCGTGGTGCCGAGCGCGACGGTCGCGCGATGCTGTTCGGCGATCCGCTTGACGATCGACAACCCGAGCCCGCTGCCCGACGACGTGACCGCCTGCGCGCCTTCGCCGCGATAGAAGCGTTCCCACACGTCCGTGCGTTCGGCCTCCGGAATGCCGGGGCCGTCGTCGGCGACTTCGAGCATGGGCGTCTCGCCGTCGATGCGCGCCGACACGTCGACGCGCGCGCCGTCGCCCGCGTAGCGGATCGCGTTGTCGACGAGGTTGTTCAGCAGCACGCGCAATGTGTCGGCGTTGCCCGATGCGATCACGGGAGTGTCGACGAGCGCGCCGAGATCGATCCGGTGCGCATCGGCGACGCGCGCGCGGTCCGACACCACCGAGCGGCACAGCGCGGCGAGATCGACCGGCGCCGACGCAGCGGCGGCCGCCTGCGCATCGGGTTCGAGGCGCGCGAGCGTCAGCAACTGTTCGGCGAGGTGGCCGAGGCGTGTCGTGCCCGCCTGGATTTGCGCGAGGATGTGCTCGCGTTCCTCGGCGGTCGCCGCGCGTCGCAGCAATTGCGACTGGATCGATAGCCCCATGATCGGCGTGCGCAGCTCGTGCGCGGCATCGGCGATGAAGTGCCGCTGCAGCGTGAACGAGCGGTCGAGGCGTGCGAGCAGGTCGTTGATCGCCTCGGCGAGCGGGCGGACCTCGTTCGGCATCGACGCGACGTCGACCGGCTCGAGGTTGTTCGCATTCCTGCGTTTCAGGCCGGACGCGATCGCCCGCAACGGCCGCAGCCCCGCGCCGATGCCGAACCACAGGGCGAGCGCGAGCAGCGGCAGCATCGAGAACACGGGCCACAGCAGGTGGACGGCGATGCCCGCGATCGCTTCCCAGCGCGCATGCCGCGCCTGCGCGAGCCGGATCGTCGTGCCGCCGCGCTCGGTCACATAGGTGCGCCACGGCTGGCCGCCGACGTCGACGCTCGCGATGCCCTGCTGCGCGGGCGGCGGCAGTTTCGAATCGCGGTCGGTCGAATACACCAGTGTGCCGTTGCGCCATACCTGCAGCAGCACCGCATCGGGGTCGCTCGCTTCGAAGCCGTGCTTGCCCTCGGCGTCGTTGCTGAACGACAGCTCGCCGTTCGGGCCGACGACGATCTGTTTCGACATGCTGCGCATCTGGTCGTCGAGCAGGTCGTCGAGTTCGCGCAGTGCGCCCCAGTAGGTGCCGGCGCTCGCGACCAGGCCGATCACGCAGGCGGCCGGCAGCAGCCACGTCAGCAGGCGCCGCCGCAGCGACGCGTTGCGCCAGCGCGCGGCCGCGCGTTGCATGCGCGTCACGTGCCGTCCCCGATCCGGTAGCCGACGCCGCGCACCGTGCGGATCATGTCGTGGCCGAGCTTTTTACGCAGGTTGTGGATATGCACCTGCACCGCGTTGCTCTCGATTTCCTCGCCCCAGCTGTACAGCCGTTCCTCGAACTGTTCGCGCGAAATCACCGCGCCCGGTTCGCGCATCAGCTCGTGCAGCAGCACGAATTCCTTCGGCGACAGCGGCACTTCGTCGTCGTCGAGCCAGACGAGATGCTTGACGGGATCGAGCCGCAGCGGGCCGATCGCGAGCGTCGTCTGCGCGCGGCCCGCATGGCGGCGGGTGACCGCGCGGATGCGGGCGAGCAGTTCGTCGAGCTCGAACGGCTTGACGAGATAATCGTCCGCGCCGCTGTCGAGGCCCACGATGCGGTCGGGCACGCCGTCGCGCGCGGTGATGATGATCGCGGGGAGGTTTTCGTCGCGGCGGCGCAGCGCGGCGAGCACCGACAGGCCGTCGCGGTTCGGCAGCCCGAGATCGAGCAGCAGCAGCCCGTAGCCGGTCGTACGCAGCGCGAGCGACGCGGCGTCGCCGTCCTTCACCCAGTCGACCGCGAAGCCTTCCTGTTTGAGGCCCTGTTCGAGCCCGCTGCCGATCAGCGGATCATCCTCGACGAGCAGTACGCGCATGGCTTTCGTGTCTCTCCGACGGGGGCGCTCGCGGCGCCCGGGGTACTCATGATAAGCGCACGCGTCTTAGGCGAAGCTTAAAGGCTGCGGTACGCGGCCCGCTTTCGTACTCGTCCGATGAGGCACCGTGTCACGTCGGCATGCCGTTCAGGTTTGCTTAAGCTTACGGTCCGTAATCTGGCGCCGTCGCGTTCAACGGAGCGCGGCGCCACACCGAAGAAGAGGACCGAGATCATGAAATACCTGGCCAGAATCCTGGCGGTTGCGCTCGTTGCGCTGCCTGCCGCCGTCCACGCGCAATACACGGGGCCGTCCGCGCTGACCACGACGACCGTGAAGGAACTGCTCGCCAACGGCCGGGACGACCAGCACGTGCAGTTGCAGGGGCGTATCGTCAAGCACGTCGGCGGCGAGGATTACGAGTTCGCCGACGCCACCGGCACGATCCGCGTCGAGATCGACCACAAGTTGTGGGCGGCAGGCCAGCCCGTCAGCGATCGGAACGAAGTGAAGCTGACCGGCGAATTCGAGCGCAAATGGTCGGGCCGCGTGAAGGTCGACGCCGATCACGTCGAAGTGCTGCGCTGACCGGTGGGCGCGGGGCCGGTGATACCATGGACGACCGGTTCCCGTTCCCACCAAGATGGCCGCCAATTTCGACGAACTCGCGTCCCGGATCCGGGCGCAATTTTCCGAGCTGAGCCCGCAATTCCAGGCGGGCGCGGCCTTCCTGCTCGATCATCCCGACGAAGTCGCCACGTCGTCGATGCGCAAGGTCGCGCAGCGCGCGCAGGTGCAGCCCGCGTCGCTCGTGCGGCTCGCGCAGCAATTCGGCTTTCCCGGCTGGAACGAGCTGCGCGACCTGTGCGTCGCGCGCGTGCGCACGCGTCCCGAGCCGCTCACGCAGCGCGCGCGCTCGCTGGTGCGGCCCGACGCGAAGGCGTCGCTCGCGCACGATCTGCTCGCCGCGCAGCAGCACAACCTGTCGGCGACCGCCGCGCAGAACGAGCACGCACTCGCGGATGCCGCCAAGCTGATCCGCAAGGCATCGCACGTGCACGTGGCGGGGTTTCGCTCGTGCTATCCGGTCGCGTTCGGTTTCGTCTACGGCTACCGGCTGTTCCGTCCGACGGTGTCGCTGCTCAACGGCGTCGCCGGTTCGCTCGAAATGGAGTTGCGGACGATCGCGAAGCAGAGCGTGACCGTGATCATCAGCTTCGCGCCGTATTCGGCCGAGGCGACGCGTGTCGCGCAGGCGGCGAAAGCGCAGGGCAGCAAGATCGTCGCGATCACCGACAGCGCCGTGTCGCCGATCGCGCTGCACGCGGACGCGCAGCTGATCTTCACGCACGACAGCCCGTCGTTCTTTCCGTCGCTGGTGGCCGCGCATGCGATGGCCGAGGCGCTGGTCGCGCAGTTGCTGGCGCTGGAAGGCGGCGATGCGGTCGCGGCGCTCGAGCGGACCGAGGCGGAGCTGCACGCGAAGGGCGCGTACGTCGTTTGACGGGCGCGAACCATGCAGCTTGTTGGGCCCACATTCATTGACGACCCGATGCAACCGATGACGTTGACCTACGCCGTGACCGACACGGCCGACGCGGACGTGCGCAAGCAGATCGTCGCGCCGCTCGTCCGCTTCAACGAAAGCCAGGCCGGGCCGGTCGATTTCCGGCCGCTGGCCGTGATCGCGACCGACGCGACCGGCTCGGTGGTCGGCGGCCTGTGGGGCGGCACGGCGTTCGGCTGGCTGCATGTCGACCTGCTGGTGGTGCCCGAGGCCGCGCGCGGCCAGGGCGCCGGCACGCGCATCATGGATCTGGCCGAACGAGAGGCCGTCGCGCGCGGCTGCCACAGCGCGTGGCTCGATACGTTCGACTTCCAGGCGCGGCCGTTCTACGAGAAGCGCGGCTATGTGCGTTTCGGCGAGCTGCCGGATTATCCGCTCGGGCACACGCGCATCTTCCTGACGAAGAAGCTCGCGGGCTGAACGGCGCCGCGCGGCGCGGTTGACGATGCCGTCGGCCGTCGCCTACGATACCGGGCAGCGATGCAGGTCGCTTCCGGGTCCGCGGAAAGGGTTCAACCCACCTGTCGCAGCCAATCGAGTCTCCCCATCCTTCGTGCTGGCGGTATTGCGGACCTTCGGCCCTCCATGCACGAGGATCCGCATGAAAAAGCTGCCTCCGAACGCCCATCCCGATCATCTGAAAAAGCAGGCCAAGGCATTGTTGCGCCTGTACCGGCAGGGCGACGCCGATGCCGTCGCGCGCTTCGTCCAGTCGCTGCCCGCCGCCGCGCATCGCACGCATGACGAAACGCTCGCGCTCGGCCTCCGCCTGCACGACGCGCAGTCCTGCATCGCGCGCGAGTACGGTTTTGCTTCGTGGGCCGATCTCGGCGTGTTCGTCGACACGCATGCGCTCGCGCGGCAACCGCGGTCGCGGCTGTTTCGGCGCTGGCTCGATCTCGCCTACGGCGCCGACGTGACCGGCGGCTTCGACGCGGCCCGGCCGCGCGTCGCCGCGCAATTGCTGCTCGATCATCCCGATCTCGTGTCGGCGGACCCGACCGTCGCATGCGCGGCGGGCGATCTCGACGCGGTAAAGGCCGCGCTGGCCGCCGATCCCGGCTGGATCGCGCGCGCCGGCGGTGCGCTGAAGTTGCCGCCGCTCGTCGCCGTCACGCATTCGCGGCTCGCGCAGCTTCCCGAGTTCGCGGCCAGATTGCGTGCGTGCGCACGTCATCTGCTCGATGCGGGCGCCGATCCGAACCAGCGGATCGGCAACCGGTATCCGCCGGCCTCGCTTGCCGAGCCCGACGAGTCCGAACCCTTGTCGGCGCTGTATGGCGCCGCCGGCGTCAATCGCGATCCGGTGCTCACCGCGATGCTGCTGGACGCCGGCGCCGATCCGAACGACGGCGAATCGCTGTATCACTCGGTGGAGAACCCGGCATGCACGCGTCTGCTGCTCGAGCACGGCGCACGGGTGGGCGGGACGAATGCGTTGCGGCGCGCCCTCGACGTGCCGGACCCGGCCGCGCTCGAGCTGCTGCTCGCGCACGGCGGCGACCCGAACGAACCGGCCGGGGAAGGGCCGACGAAGACGTGGGGCGCGCCGTTGCTGCGTGCGATCGCCGTGCGTTGCCCGGCACGCCATATCGCCGCGCTGCTGGCGGCCGGCGCCGATCCCGGCGCGCGGACCGCGGCCGGCGTCAGCGCGTACCGGCTGGCGATGCAGGCCGGGTTGTCCGACGTCGCGGCGCTGTTGCGCGCGGCCGGCGCGGAGGAGGCGCTCGATGCACAAGACGCGTTCATGGCGGCCTGCGCGCGCGCCGATGCCGACGACGCGCGGCGCATCCAGGCGAAACACCCTGAACTCCCCGGTGCGCTGTCCGGCGACCGGCTGCGGCTGCTGCCGGACGCCGCCGCGTGGGGTTCGCGCGACGCGGTGAAGGTGATGGTCGAACTGGGCTGGCCGGTCGCCGCGCGTGGCGGCGACTGGAACGCGAGCGCGCTGAATCACGCGGTGTTCCGCGGCGATGCCGAGCTGCTGGCGTTCCTGCTCGCGCACGGCGCGAGCTGGCGCGACCTGCACCGGTTCGGCAGCGACGCGCTCGGTACGCTGTCCTGGGCGTCCGTCAACGAGCCGGACGGCGTCGGCGATCCCGACTGGGAAGCGTGCGCGCGCGTGCTGCTCGCGTACAGCGTGCCGCCAGCGGTGCGCGATCCGTCGAATCCGGAAGGCGTGCTGATCGACGGTCGCGCGATGCGGTTCTCCGAGGCCGTCACCGACGTGTTGCTCGGCATCGACGACGGGCGGCCCGTATCGGCGTGAACCGACGCGGGCCGTTGAACGCGGCGACCCGCATCCGGCCGGCCCGGGTGTTTCCGGTTGCGCGACGACATTTCGGCAAACGCTGAAACGTCGCGTGCACGGCCGGCGTAAGCTCACCGTCAAACCCTTCCCGGAGTTCGCGATGCCCCATTCCGACCAGCAAGCTCGCCACGCCGAAGCTTTCCGTGCGCTGCACACGCGCCCCGGCGCATTCATCATCCCGAACCCGTGGGATGCCGGCACCGCGCGACTGCTCGCGATGGCCGGCTTCGAAGCGCTCGCCACGACGAGCGCCGGCTACGCGTTTTCGAAAGGGCGGCCCGACAACGCGATCGATCGCGACGCGATGCTGGATCACATCGCCGATCTCGTCGCCGCGGGGGGCTTGCCCGTCAGCGCCGATCTCGAGAACGGCTTCGGCGACGCGCCCGCCACCGTGGCCGAAACGATCCGGCTGGCGGCCGAGGCGGGCGCGGTCGGCGGCTCGATCGAGGATGCGACCGGCCGCGCCGATACGCCGATCTATGCGCGCGACGCGGCGGTCGAGCGGATCGCGGCGGCCGTCGACGCGGCGCGCGCGCTGCCGTTTCCGTTCACGCTGACCGCGCGCTGCGAGAACTACCTGCACGGCCGCCGCGACCTCGACGACACGATCGCGCGGCTCGTCGCCTATCGCGACGCCGGCGCCGACGTGCTGTATGCGCCCGGCATCACCGATGCCGACGAGATCGCGGCGGTGACCCGGGCGGTCGGCGCGCCCGTCAATGTCGTCATGGGGCTGCAGGGCGGGTTGCTGAGCCTCGACGAGCTGGCCGCGCTCGGCGTGAAGCGTGTCAGCGTCGGCGGCGCGCTGGCGCGGGCCGCGTTAGGCGCATTCCTGCGCGCGGCGACGGAGATGAGACGTGACGGCACGTTCACGTTTACCCGGGCCGCCGTGCCGGGCCGCGATATCAACCGCTGGTTCGCGGCGCCGGATAATTCGCCGATTTTGTTCAACGAATGAGCCCCAATAAAATCCGGAATCGTTTCCATTTAAGCATTGATTGACAATAATCAATCGGTTTCGCCTCCGTATTAATCGTCGATACTGACGCGAAAATCGTCGTTTATTCTCCGCATTCCGCCCGATCGACTGCCGTCGGCGTGCAAACCACGCCGAATCCGAGACTCGGCGGGCCGTCATGCGCGACGATGCCGCGCATTGTTGCAGGTTCCCGTTCAGAACGTTTCAGTGCGCGGGAGTTGCCGGATGATTTTTTGATTGATAATCTCCGGCACGTTCCAATGACCGGTGAGTGCGTTGCCGGGAATATCAATATATAAAAAGCTGAGAGAGCGATGACGATCCGAGAAAATCACCGCGTCGGATTTCGCGTGGGCGATGTCGTGACGCTGAAAACGGGCGGGCCGCGCATGACCGTCACGTATGCCGGGCCGGTCGTGTTCGACGACGGCGATTGGCTGATCTGCCAGTGGTTCGACGAAAACGGCGAGTTCCGGCAGGAAATGTTTCATCACGACACGGTGGTGCCCGAGCCGCGTGCGATTTCGGCCGGGCGGGTCCGGCTGCGCATGCAGTCGCACCGCTGCCGGTCGGCGGCCTGACGCCGGCCGGCCGCCGCGATGCCGCGACGTGCGGCGTCCTGCGACGACATTTCACGCTACCCCGAAACATGCGGCGGCGCGCTGCGCCGATACTGAACGCATGAACCCGACCGATCCAATTGCCGCGGTCACGCACCGCGATCCCTATCCCTATTACACCGCGCTCGTCGACGGGCCGCCGCTTGCGTTCGACGCCACGCTCGGCCTGTGGATCGCGAGCCGCGCGGCGGCCGTGACGGCCGTGCTCGGCCATCCGGCCTGCCGCGTGCGCCCGCTCGATGCGCCGGTGCCGCCCGTGTTGCGCGGCACGACGGCCGGTGCGCTATTCGGCGAGCTGGTGCGCATGAACGATGGCCCGTCGCGACACGACGTGCCGAAGCAGGCGTTGCGCGCGGCGTTCGCGCCGATCGACACGGATGCGCTGCGCGCTCGCGCCGACGCGCTTGCCGCGCGGCGGTTGCCCGCGGCCGGCGATGCCGATGCGCTGAACGCGTGGTGCATGACGGTGCCGGTGTGCGCGGTCGCCGATCTGCTCGGCTTCGACGAAACGCAGCTCGACGACATCGCGGCGCGGGTCGTCGCGTTCGTCGCCGCGCTGTCGCCGCTGTCGGATGCCGCGGCGCTGGCGCGTGCGAGCGACGCGGCACCTGCTCGACCGGATGACGGAACGCGTCGCGCAGTCGCACGCGCACGACGGCACGCTGGTCGCCGCGGTGCAGCAGGCGGCCCGCGCGTCCGGCTGGCACGCGAGCGGTGCGCTGGTCGCGAATCTCGTCGGGTTGCTGTCGCAGACGTGCGAGGCGACGGCCGCGTGGCTCGGCAATGCGCTCGTGGCATGGGACGGCGAAGCCGGCGCGGCGCCGGACGCGGCCGCGCTCGACGCATTCGTCGCCGAGGTCGGGCGTTTCGATACACCGGTGCAGAACACGCGCCGTTTCGTCGCGGCGCGCACGACGATCGAAGGCGTGAGCGTCGAAGCCGGAGACGCGATCCTCGTCGTGCTTGCTGCCGCGAATCGCGATCCGGCCGTGCATCGCGATCCGCACCGGCTGATGCCGGGCCGCCCGGCCGGGCCGAATTTCGGCTTCGGCACGGGGCCGCATGGGTGTCCCGGCGAGCGGATCGCGCGGGCGGTGGCGGTGGGGGCGTTCGCGGCGTGGTTGCGCGCGGACGGCTGGCCGCCGCGCGATGCACTTAAGTGGGATTACCGCGCGTCGACCAACGTCAGGATGCCGAAGTTCGACGCGATGCGGTGAAGGGGAAAGAGGGACTTAACGGCAGCCTTGTTTTTCCGCCCATCGTTCCTGGGCGGCAACGCGGCGCTGCACGCGTTCGACGAGGCCGGTCGAGAAAGTGCGCATGCTGACGCCGCGGCGCTTCGCGAGGATCGTCTGCGCGACGTCGGTGCGCGGGTTCGGCTGGCACGCCCAGTACAGCGTCATCAGCCAGCCGATGACCGTCCACGCGAACAGCGCGTTGAACATCGCGATCGTCAGCTTGTCGTGCCGGCCGCGCCGATCGGCGATGACGGCCGGCAGGAAATAGAGCGCGATCGCCGCGACTGAACCGGCCACTTGAATCAGGACTGCATCATGCATGGTGCTGCTCCGTCCGAACTGCAATGCGGTTGATTGTCGCGCTTTTTCCGTTCGCGTGCAGGCAATTGATTGTTGCGCTTTTGGTGACGATCAGGCGGCTTCGGCGTCCGCCGGCTGCACGTCGTTGCTCAGCGCGAAACCTTCGTCGCGCCAGCCCGTCACGCCGCCGATCATCAGCTTGACCGGTCGGCCGAGACGCGCGAGCTGGAGCGCCGCGCGCGCGGCGCCGTTGCAGTGCGGCCCCGCGCAGTAGACGACGAACAGCGTATCGGCCGCGTAACCGGCGAGCTTGCTTTCGATGATCTTGCGGCGCGGCAGGTTGCGCGCGCCGGGCACGTGGCCGGCGGCGAACTGATCGGGGCCGCGCACGTCGAGCAGCACGAAATCGGGCGTGCCGGACGCGAGTGCGTCGTGCACGTCCCAGCAATCGGTCTCGAAGCGCAGCGAGGCCTCGAAATGCGCGAGGGCGGCGCGGCTGTCGGCGGCGGGGACGTCGGTGACATAGGACATGGTCGGGCTCCTGGTCGAGCGGGCACGGAATGCGCCGCGATGAAGGGCAGTATCGCGGTTCGGCCGGTTTCGCGGCAGTGGCGCGATCGACAAGTTCCGGTAACATCGCGCCATGAACAATCATCTCGTCGTCGCGCTCGCCTACGATCGTCTCTGCACGTTCGAATTCGGCTGCGTGGTCGAACTGTTCGCGCTCGAGCGGCCCGAACTCGGCGTCGACTGGTATCGCTTCGCGGTATGCGCGAGCGAGCCGGGGCCCGTGCGCGCGGCGGGCGGCATCACCGTTGCCGCGCCCTACCGGCTCGCGACGCTCGATCGCGCGGACACCATCGTGATTCCCGGCTGGCGCGATCCGGACGAGCTGCCGCCCGAGCCGTTGCTGAAGAAGCTGCGGGCCGCGCATCGGCGCGGCGCGCGGCTCTGTTCGATCTGTTCGGGCGTGTTCGTGCTGGCGGCGGCCGGCGTGCTCGACGGTCTCACGGTGACGACGCACTGGCGATATGCGGAACGCCTGCAGGCGCGTTATCCGGCGCTGCGCGTGAATCCCGATGCGCTGTACGTCGACGAAGGCCGGATCGTCACGTCGGCCGGCTCGGCGGCGGGGCTCGACATGCTGCTGCATCTCGTGCGCCGCGATCATGGCGGGGCGATCGCGAACCGCGTGGCGCAGCGCCTCGTGCTGCCGCCGCATCGCGACGGCGGCCAGGCGCAGTTCGTGCCGCGTCCGGTTGCACCGGGCGGCACCGACCGGCTCGCGAAGCTGATCGACTGGATGCGCGCGCATGCGGCCGAGCCGCACACGCTCGCGTCGCTCGCCGCGCAGGCCGCGATGAGCACGCGCACGCTGCAGCGTCAGTTCGCGGATGCGACCGGGATGTCGCCGCTCGCATGGCTGATCCGCGAACGCGTGAACGTCGCGAAGGACATGCTCGAAGCACAGCCCGCGTTGCCGCTTGCGCAGGTCGCGGCGCGTGCCGGGTTCGGTTCCGAGGAATCGCTGCGCCGGCATTTCCGGCGCGTCGCGGCGACGAGCCCGGCCGCGTACCGGCGCGGGATGGATCGCGGCGGCACGTAGCAGGCGCTCTCGGTGCGGCCGCTCGTGCGCGACGATGAAAAACACCACCCATGTGGCGAGGGCCGCTCACACTGAAAGGGATTCCGATGACGATGCTGCCTTCCCGTTTGCCGTTGATCCAGGCCCCGATGGTCGGCTCGCCGAGCCCGCTCGCGATTGCCGTGTGCGAAGCCGGCGGCCTCGGTTCGCTCGCGTGCGCGGCGCTCGGCCCGCAGCAGTTGCGCGACGCGCTCGCCTGCGCGGCCGGGCTGCGCGACGCGTTTTCGAAGGCTGGCTGAACGGCCAGGAGGGGCGCCGGCGGGGGAGCATCGGCGTATGATCTGGATTTTCGTCAGCCCGATCCAGGCACCCCCACCATGACTTCCGTCGACACTACCCCCGTCCTCGACCATGACAAGCTCGTTACCTTCATCGAGCGCAAGTGGAACGATGAAATCCTCCATGCACTGACCGACTACATCGCCATCCCCGCGAAAAGCCCCGCATTCGACCCCGACTGGGCGAAGCGCGGTTATCTCGAACGCGTCGTCACCGATGCCGCGCAATGGGCCGAACGGCAGCCCGTGAAGGGCCTGAAGCTCGAAATCGTGCGGCTGCCGGGCCGCACGCCGGTGATCTTCTTCGAGTCGCCGGCCACGCGTTCGGGCAGCACCGACACGATCCTGCTGTACGGCCACCTCGACAAGCAGCCCGAATTCGACGGCTGGCGCGCGGATCTCGGCCCGTGGACGCCGAAATTCGAGAACGGCAAGCTGTACGGCCGCGGCGGCGCGGACGACGGCTATGCGATCTACGCGAGCCTCGCGGCGCTCGGCGCGCTCGACGAGCAGGGCATCGAGCGGCCGCGCTGCGTCGGCCTGATCGAGACCTGCGAAGAGTCGGGCAGCTACGACCTGCTGCCTTACGTCGACGCACTGCGCGACCGGCTCGGTCAGGTATCGCTCGTCGTGTGCCTCGATTCGGGCGCCGGCAACTACGACCAGATGTGGCTCACCACGTCGCTGCGCGGCCTCGTGTCCGGCGATCTGCAGGTCGAGGTGCTCGATGAAGGCATCCACTCGGGCGTGTACGGCGGCATCGCGCCGTCGAGCTTCCGCGTGATGCGCCAGTTGTTCGAACGCCTCGAAGACGCGAAGAGCGGCAACCTGCTGCCGGGCGTGTTCCATTGCGAGATTCCGTCGAGTCGCGTGCGCGAAGCCGAAGCGGCCGCCGCGATTCTCGGCGACACGGTGTGGAAGGGGCTGCCCTGGGCGTGCGGCCAGGACGGCAAGCCCGTGCTGCCGACCACGACCGATCCGCGCGAGGCGCTGCTGAATTCCACGTGGCGGCCGTCGCTGTCGGTGACGGGCGCGGCCGGCCTGCCGGCGCTCGCCGATGCGGGCAACGTGCTGCGTCCGCGCACCGCGTTCAAGCTGTCGCTGCGGCTGCCGCCGCTCGTCGACGCCGCGCAGGCCGTGCAGCAGTTGAAGGAGTTGCTCGAGCTCGATCCGCCGTACAACGCGAAGGTCACGTTCAAGCCGGACGCCGGCGCCGCGACGGGCTGGAGCGCGCCGGATCTCGCGCCGTGGCTTGCGTCGTCGCTCGACGCCGCATCGCGCCGCCACTTCGGCGCCGACTGCGCGTACATGGGCCTGGGCGGC
This sequence comes from Burkholderia sp. AU16741, assembly GCF_002223345.1. NCBI lineage: Bacteria > Pseudomonadati > Pseudomonadota > Betaproteobacteria > Burkholderiales > Burkholderiaceae > Burkholderia > Burkholderia sp. AU16741. The sequence goes on along the minus strand of NZ_NKEZ01000008.1, from coordinate 1,119,379 downwards.
ACGATCCCGCTGATGAACGTGCTGCAGGAAGGCTTCCCCGCCGCGCAATTCATGGTGTGCGGCGTGCTCGGGCCGAAGTCGAACGCGCACGGCCCGAACGAGTTCCTGCACGTGCCGTACGCGAAGAAGCTCACGGCGGCGGTGGCCGACGTGATCGCGACCGCGCGCTGAGCGTCGCAGCGTTCGACGTACCGATTGCCCGCCTCGAACCGACTGGATGGAGTGTCGCCGATGACCGCACTGCCGACGCCCGATACCGAACCGCTGCGCATGCGCGCCGAACCGCTGTATGCGTTCGTCTCGGCACTCTGGGAACGGGCCGGCAGCAATTCGCGCGAGGCGGCGCTCGTCGCCGACCACCTGGTGGGCGCGAATCTCGCGGGCCACGATTCGCACGGGATCGGGATGATCCCGAATTACGTCGCATCGTGGCGGGAAGGGCAGTTGCAGTTGAACGCGCACGCGTCGATCGTCCGCGACGGCGGCGCGGTGCTGACGATCGACGGCGGGCGCGGCTTCGGCCAGGTGATCGCGTTCGAGGCGATGGTCGAAGGGATCGAGCGCGCACGGCGCATGGGCATCTGCGCGATCGGGCTGCGCGACGTCCATCACCTCGGCCGTATCGGGCACTGGGCCGAACAGTGCGCGCGCTCGGGGCTCGTGTCGTTCCATTTCGTCAATGTGCCGGGCGACCTGCTGGTCGCGCCGCTGCACGGCACCGATCCGCGTTTCGGCACGAACCCGTTCTGCGCCGCGTATCCGCGTGCGGGCAAGCCGCCGCTGCTGCTCGATTTCGCGACGAGCGCGATCGCGTACGGCAAGACGCGGGTCGCGTACAACCAGCGCAAGCGCGTGCCGGCCGGGGCGCTGATCGACCATCGCGGCGAGCCGACCGACGATCCGGCCGTGATGCACGAGCAGCCGTTCGGCGCGCTGCTGCCATTCGGGCTGCACAAGGGATATGCGCTCGCCGCGATGTGCGAGATCTTCGGCGGCGCGCTCGTGGGCGGGCATACGACGTACGGCGATACGCTGCAGAAGACGAGCGCGATCGTCAACGGGATGCTGTCGGTGCTGATCGATCCGAAAGCGTTCGACGCGGCCGATGCCGAGCGCGAAGCCGATGCGTTCGTCGCGTGGGCGAAGGCGTCGCCGCAAGCTGGCGATATGCCGGTGCGGATGCCTGGCGAACCTGAAGAAGCGAGCCGCGCCGCGCGCGGCACCACCGGCATTCCGGTCGACCGCGCGACGTGGCGGCAGATTCGCGAGAGCGCGGCGGCCGTCGGTGTCGACGCGGCCGAACTCGATGCATGGACGCGGCGCTGCGAGGTGTCCGCATGAGCTGGCAGGCGGAGAAGGCGCACGGCGAGGAAATCGCGTATCAGCTTGCGCCGCTCGGCACGGTCGCCGTTGTGCGCTTTTTCAGCGGCGCGGCCTTGCGGCTCGACGGCGTGATGTTCGGCTTCATGTCGCGCGGGTCGCTGTTCCTGCGTGTGGACGACGTGAACCGGCCGGCGTTCGTCGCGGCGGGCATGGGGCCGTTCTCGTACGCGCGGCCCACGCGCACCGTCTCGCTCGAGGGCTATTACGAAACGCCGGCCGACGTGCTCGAGGATGCGGGCGCGCTGTTCGACTGGTGCCGCGGCGCGTATCGCGCGGCGCTGCTGGCCGGGGCGCCGAAGCGCAAGGCGGGGGCGGCGTCGAAGAAGGCATCCGGGGCGGGGCCGACGGCCGCATCGAAAGCGGCATCGAAGGCCGCGCCGAAACGTTCAGCGAAACCGGCAGCGAAGCCTGCGACGAAACCTGCGTCCGCGCAGAAAACGAAGCTGGCGGCGAACGCAGCATCGAAACCCGCGTCGGCGCAGAAAGCGAAACCGGCATCGAAATCGTCGCCCGCGCCGGCACCGAAACCCGTGACGAAGCGCAAGCAGGCGTAGTCCCGATCACTGTCCCGATCACGAGAAGCGACAGCCTCGCGATTTTCGCTTTCCTGGCTGTCAGGCGTGCCCGTCGCGACCGACCAGCACGCTGCGCGACCAATTTGCCCGCACGATCCGGCGCACGAATGCATCTACCTTGACGCGCCGCACGTCCTGCATGCTTCACAACGGCGGCCCCGGCGTTTATGATCGGCGCGGGTTGCGTCCGTGCCTTGCGCGACCCGCGTCGGCCTCGTCGCCGGCCGGCCCCCGCGAACGGCGCACCTTACGCCGCGCGGAACGCTTCCCCCCAATCATCATTCCAGACGGAGACAGCCGATGCTCGTCCTGATTCTCGGTTTAGCGATCTTTCTCGGTGTGCACTCGATCCGGATCGTCGCCGACGGCTGGCGGTCCGCGACGATCGAGCGGATCGGCGAGAGGGGCTGGAAGGGCGGTTACGCGATCGCGTCGATCGTCGGCTTCGTGCTGATCATCTGGGGGTACGGGATCGCCCGCGCGGGCGCGACGCTGCTGTGGGTGTCGCCGGTCGGCGTGCGCCACCTGACGGGCATGCTGACCGCGGTCGCGTTCGTGCTGATCGCCGCCTCGTACGTGCCGCGCAACCGGATCAAGACGCTCGTCGGGCATCCGATGCTGGCCGGCGTGATGGTCTGGGCGGTGGCGCACCTGCTCGTGAACGGCACCGTGCATGCGGTCCTGCTGTTCGGCGCGTTCTTCGTGTGGTCGATCGTCGATTTTGTCGTGTCGCGTGCGCGGGATCGCCGCGACGGTGTCCGCTATCCGGCCGGCGCGCTGGCCGGCGACGTCGCGGCCGTTGCGGTCGGACTCGTCGCGTGGGCCGTGTTCGCGCGGTTCCTGCACGGTCCGCTGATCGGCGTGCGGCCGTTCGGCTGAACGCAATGCGTGCGCCATAGACCTTCCGCCAGTCAACGACCCTTCGCGCTGGCGGCCGGCCTGAACGACGGCTGCCTCCTCCGCGAGCAATACGCCACGACGATCGCGGGCGTCGTCAGGACCGCGAACCAGAACGGGAAGCGCGAATCCGGGTTGAACGCCGGCGACCTCACGGCGACAAGCGTCGGTAGCGCGACCCGGTTCGGCATCGGATTGCCAAAGACGTCTTGCGGTTGACACGTCGATTGCCGCGATGCGGCCGCCACGGCGTGCGTGCGTCAGATGGGCTTGACGAACAACCCGACGGTCAGCAGCGCGCCGATGCAGACGATCGCGATGCGCAGCACGCGTTCGTTCACGCGATGCAGCGCCCACGCGCCGAGCAGGCCGCCGACGATCGCGCCGGCGCCGAGCGCGATCGCCGCGCGCCAGTGCAGTTGGGGCGACGTCACGAACAGCACGACGGCCGATGCGTTCATCACGCCCGCCAGCGCATTCTTCGTCGACATCGCATGACGCGGCGGCAGGCCGGCCATCGTCAGCGCGGCCATCATCAGGAATCCGATGCCGCCGCCGAAGTAGCCGCCGTAGATCGCGATCAGGAACTGCGAGAGCCCGGCCGCGACGGGGCCGAGATGTTGCGCGCCGGCGCCCGGTTTGCGAAAGAAACTGCCCCACGCGAACACGACGGTCGCGAACAGCACGAGCCACGGCACCAGGTGCGAGAAGATCGACGACGGCGTTTTCAGCAGCAGCAGGCCGCCGAGCGCGCCGCCGGCCACGCTGATCGCGAACAGCGCGCGAAATGGCAGCCTGCCCACGCCGCTCACCATTTTCCGGCTCGCCCAGCCCGTCGCGACCTGGCCGGGGAACAGTGCGACCGTCGACGTGATGTTGGCCGCGAGCGGCGACATGCCCGACACGATCAGCGCGGGCAGCGTGATGAACGAACCGCCGCCCGCGAGGGCGTTCTGCAGGCCGGCCCAGAGGCCGGCGAGGATGATGAGGGCAAGCATCGGTGCGCAACGAAAGAGGTGGCGGGGGCCGCTTGCCGGGACGAGCGCAGGCGTGGTGGTCGCACGATGGTAATGCAGGATCGCGGCCGCCGGAAGCCGGTGCGCAGGCGTGTGCGTGACGTCACGCGTCCGACGGGGCGCCGCGCACCGGCGCGGTATCGTCATGGTCATCGTCGACATTCGGGTAGACGATCGTGCCGTCGTCCCGGATCACGGCGGCGGCCGTGAGCCGCGCGGGTTCCACGCGGTTGCGCCCCATGATGTGCAGTACCGTTTCGCCGCGCGCGATCAGGTAGTCGGACACGATGCGTCGATGACAGCGCCACCACACGGCTTCCGAACACACGATCGCGCAGCGCTGCTCGTGCCCCTGGGCGATCAGTCGGTCGAGGCCGCGCGAAATTCGGGCGACAGCGCGTAATCCGCGTAGCGGGAGCGTCATGCGCGGTCCTTGCCGGTGATGCGTTCGAGCACGCGGCCGCGATGCACGGCGACGTGGTCGGTCCGGTCGCTCTTGATCTCGTACTGCGGATCGTCGGGCGACGCGCGATGGCGATGGCCGTTGTAGTCGAAGTCGGCGGTGTGGATCGCGACGATCGTGCCGGTCACGTAGCCGGCCTCGGAATTCCAGCGGACGTGGTCGCTCAGCCTGAAGGGCGTGGTCATGGCGGGGTGCCTCCTTGGGTTGATGCGCGACGGGGTAGCCCTCGCGGCGTGCGCGAAAGCCGCGACGAAGCGAACGTAGAGGTAGCGAGCGTCGCGCCAGTCAATACCAGGATTCGAGCCCCCTTTCTACCGTTCGAGCGAGTCCAAGTGCCGGATGCACCTTATCGACGGCAGCAAGGTCCGCACGCATTTCCGCGATAAGCCAGTCGCGAACTTCGGCGACGATCGGCCGCAACGGTCTGCTGGATGCCCACGCGAGGCAGCACATCCGATCCGTCGTAACCAACTCGTCTTCGCCGGGCACGAGCGCGCGTTGCGCAAGCCAGTGCATGACCACATTGACCCAGCCGAGCGCGAGTCCCTGGCCGAGCAATGCGGCCTGGAGCACGATAGCGTAATCGTTGAAACTCAAAACGGTGGCTGCATGACGCGTTGCGTTCTTGAACGCCGAGAAGCGCGTATGCCAGCCGCGTTCTTCGTCATCCATCACGATCACCGTGTCTCCGTGCACATGCCAATCGTCGGCGTGGGTTTTCTCCTGGTAGGCCGGATTGCAAACGGGCAGCAATATCTCTGGCATGACGGGGACGCTGTTCTCGCGCATTTCCCCTTCTTGTACGAAGCGCATGCCAAGATCGACGTCGCCGAGCGGCCCGCCGATGCGGCCGGAGATCAACTGGAACCGCAGATCGACCGACGGAAAAGCCTGATTGAGCCGGCTCATCCTGGGCATCAGCCAGTGTGTCGTGAAGGCGGTCGAGACCGACAGCGTAACGGGCTCTACGCCGGTTGAACGCGCTTCGATTTCGCGAATCGCGCCTTCGATTCCGTTCAGCCCCTCCGAAATCTTCCGATAGAGAATCCGGCCGTTCTCGGTCAACTCGATGCCGCCGTGCACGCGCTCGAACAGGCGCACGCCGATGTGTTCTTCCATGCGCGACAGCATCCGGCTGACGGCAGGCTGGCTCACATACAGCTCCTGCGCCGCGCGCGTGAAATTCCCGCAGCGTGCGGCGGCCTCGAAGACGAATAGCGCGTTCGCGCTGGGCAGTTTCCTGCGTAGGCTAGGCATGACCTGATGTTATGCCCAATCCAACAATTTGTGAATTGCCGCCAAAAAAGCCGACGCCTATATTTTTGACATCACACAGCGATACGAGCAGGAGACAACGATGGATGCACGAGCGAAGGCAGGCGTATCGATTCGATCCGCGGCAAAGCGCTATGGTCCGGTGGTGGCGCTCGACGACGTGTCGCTCGATGTGGCAGAAGGCGAATTCGTGTCGCTGCTGGGCCCGTCCGGGTCCGGCAAGACGACGTTGCTCGGGATTCTCGGCGGATTCGTGCAGCCCAGCTCGGGCAGCGTCTGGGTCGGCGAGCGTGACATTACATTTGCGCCGCCGCACAAACGCAACATCGGGATGGTGTTCCAGAGTTACGCGCTCTTTCCTCATATGAGTGTTGGCGAGAACGTGGCATTCCCGCTGCGGGCCCGGCGTGAACCGAAGTCCGGCTGGACCGCAAAGGTGGCCGACGCGCTCGCGATGGTCGAACTGCGCGGCTACGAGCACCGCAGGATCGGCGAGCTCTCGGGCGGTCAGCGACAGCGCGTCGCGCTCGCGCGGGCGATGGTGTTCGAGCCGCAGCTCATTCTCATGGACGAGCCGCTTTCCGCGCTCGACAAGCAGTTGCGCGAAACGATGCAAATCGAATTGCGTAGGCTGCACCGCCGGCTTGGCGCGACCATCATCTATGTCACGCACGATCAGCGCGAGGCGCTGACGATGAGCGACCGGGTTGCCGTTTTGAAAGACGGCCGGCTCGTGCAAATCGATGCGCCGGAGCAGCTCTACGATCGGCCCTGCAACGCATTCGTCGCGAGTTTTATCGGCGAGGCAACGCTGTTGCCGGTGGTGCGCGTGGGCGCCGACGCCGTCTCGCTCGGCGATGCGGTGCTCCGCACGGCCTACCCGTTACCGAATGCCGCGAGCTTGCTGCTCGCCGTGCAGACGGAGAAGCTCGTGATCGATGCCGGTAACGCTCCGTCCGATGCCAATCGGCTCACTGCCCGCGTGACCGAGGTGCTGTACCAGGGCGAGAGCTTGCGCGTGTTCGCGCAGCTCGCCGATGGCACGACAGTCAGCCTGCGTCAGCCGGGCAATCACGAGGCCCGGCAGCGCGTGCCTGTACCGGGCGCCTCGATTTCTGTCGCACTGTCGCCCCGCGACACGATCGTCGTACCAGCGTAAACAAACTCGAGTTCGACTTTTTCACACCCAACCGTAACGCAATCGAGGGATGAATCCATGAAGCTTACCGATTTCAAGGTGCTGACATTCGATGTGGTCGGCACACTTATTGACTTCGAGCGCGGCGTGCTTACGTCGGTGCGCCGCCTCGGCGGCCCCGCCGCGAAAGATCTTACCGACGACCAGATCTTCGAGCCGTACATGCGCGGTCGTGCTGCCTTCCCGGGGCGCTCGAGCTGCGCGATGGCGAACGTTTATCTGTCGCTCGCCAAGGAACTGGGGTTGCCCGACGACGAGCAATCGGCCGCCGCGTTCCAGCGGGACGTGCTCGACTGGCCGGCGTTCCCCGATTCGGTCGAGGCGCTCCGGCGACTGCGCAAGCACTTTCGGCTGGTAGCGATGACGAATGCCGATCGCGTCGCACTGTCGGCCTATGCGCATACGCTTGGAGATCCGTTCGACGATACGGTCTGCTGCGACGAAACCGGCACCGCCAAGCCCGATCCGCAATTCTTCGCGTACAACCGCGGACGCCAGGCGGCCTTCGGCTTCAAGTTCCGCGAAATCCTGCACACGGCTCAAAGCCAGTATCACGATATCGGCATCGCGACGGAACTGGGGTATGCCACCTGCTGGATCGAGCGTCGCCGCGGTCAGGAGGGCTTCGGTGCGACGCCGGCACCCGGAAAGGTGACTGCACCGACGTTCTGCTACTCGACGCTCGCCGCGCTTGCGGATGCGGTCGAGGCCGAACTCGCCGCGGCCTGACCATGCTGGCGCCGCTCGTGTCAACGTCGCCGCAGCCCGAGTCGCTTTGGCGCCACCTCGCCGCACGCGCCGGTTCGCTCGATTCGCCCGTCGGCGGTGGGGCACTCGCGTGCGATGTCCAGGCCGAGGTCGCCATCATCGGCGCGGGTTATTCCGGGCTGGCGGCCGCGTGCGCATTGAGCAAACGCGGTGTGTCGTGCATCGTGCTCGATGCCAACCCGGTCGGCTGGGGGGCGAGCGGCCGGAACGGCGGTGTCGTATCGTCGAAGTTCAGGGTGTCGTTTCCGGATATCGCCGCGCGCCATGGCCTGGACGTCGCGAAGCGGATGCATCGGCTGGCCCACGATGGCGTACGCGCGGTGGAATCTTTTATCGACGAGTTTGCCATCGCACGCGCCGAATTCGAACGCACCGGTAGCCTACGCTGTGCCCATACCGAGCGGGCACTCGCCTCATGCGCCGCGGAGGCGGACTGGGTGCGCACTGCGCTCGGCGATCGAACGATGAAAGTGCTCACGCGCGGCGAGACCGAGGACGAGACGGGGTCGAAGAATTTCGTCGGCGGGGTGCTGAGCGAAGATGCCGGCACGATCCTGCCGCTCGAATACGTGCTCGGCATGGCGCGTGGCTTGATCGCGCGCGGCATTCCAATTCACGAATCGACGCCCGTCGTCGCGATCGAGCGTACGTGGGGTGTTCCGGGCGTCGTGCTGCGCACGCCGGCAGCCACGGTGCGCGCCAAGCAACTGATCGTTGCGACGAACGCCTATTCAGGCATTACGCGCGCTACGGCACCGTATCAGCGCGAACTCGTTCCGTTTCGCAGCGCGATGATCGCGACTCAGCGCTTGCCGGCAGACCTCGACGCGACACTGATGAAAAGGCGGCGCAGCTATACCGAAACGCGCCGGATGATGAAATGGTTTCGCCGCGCCGACGGCCGCATGCTGTTCGGCGGCCGCGACGCCTTTGGCAAGGAAGGGCAGGATACCGGCTTCGAAGCGCTGCGCCGCGCGATGATTGCGCTATTTCCCAATCTCGTCGACGTGCCTGTCGAGTTTCGCTGGTCAGGCTACGTCGGCATGACGTTCAATGCGCTACCGCACGTCGGCCGCGGCGACGACACCACTGTGTTCTGCCTCGGCTACAACGGCGCGGGCATTGCAATGGCAAGTCTCGTCGGCCAACATGCGGCCGCGCTCGCCGTCGGCGAAACGCCGGATCTTGCGCTGCTCGCGCAAGACGGACTGCGGCCGGTCCCGTTCCATTCATTGCGCGAGCCGGGCGTCCGGCTCGTCGCGGCGTGGTATCAGTTTCTCGATACGGTGGGGGTATGATGACGACTGCCAGAGGGATCGTCCCGGAGTATGAAGTGACGCGGCCGTCCGATACAACAGATTTGGCGCGGCGCTATCAACGTCGCGAGGACCGTGCGATGCTGTGCTTGATGATGCCCGCACTGGCAGTTGTCGTGATTTTGCTCGTCGTGCCGCTCGCATGGCTGTCGTGGCAGTCGATTCACCAGGACGGCGGCTTGACGTTCGCGAACTACCGGCGCATTTTCAGCGGCACGTACCTCGATACATTCCTGCTCACCTTCAAACTAAGCGCAATCGTCACAGGTGTGACGTTGCTGCTCGGCTATCCCGTCGCGTATCTTGCGGCGTCGGTGCGCCCCAAGCTGGCTGCACTGATCCTCGGGATGGTCATCCTGCCGTTCTGGACGAGCGTGCTGGTGCGTACCTATGCGTGGCTCGTGCTGCTGCAGCGCACCGGCCTCGTCAGCAAGGCGTTGGTTGCATCGGGCCTAATCGATCATCCGGTTCAGCTGGCCTATAACCAGTTCGGCACGATCATCGCGATGGTTCATATCCTGTTGCCGTTCATGGTGCTGCCGCTCTATTCGGCGATGCAGAAAATTCCGACGAACTTGTCGCACGCCGCCGCAAGCCTCGGTGCTTCGCCCATCCATGCATTCCTGCGCGTATTCCTGCCGTTGTCCATGGGCGGGGTGCTTGCGGGTGCGACGCTCGTCTTCGTGCTCTGCCTCGGTTTTTACATCACGCCCGAACTGATGGGGGGCGGCAAGTCAATCATGGTGTCGATGGTCGTGAGCCGAAACGTCGAAATTTATAACAGTTGGGGCGCGGCAAGCTCGGTGAGCGTCGTGCTGTTGCTTTGCGTGTTCGCGATCTTTTATGCGACGAGCCGCCTCATTCCGCTCGACAAGACCCTGGGGGCAAAGTGAAGCCGAATCCATTCACGCGCGGACTCCTGATTACGTTGGTCGTGCTGATCCTCGCATTCCTGATGATTCCGGTGATCATCGTCGTACCCCTGTCGTTCTCCGATACGCGCTTCATGACCTTTCCGCCACCCGCGCTATCGTTGCGCTGGTACGAGGCATTCTTCGGCAACCCGGATTGGCTGGCGGCTGCTCGAACGACACTCGCCGCATCGTTCCTTGCAACGGCAATCGCGACGCCCGTGGGCATTGCCGCGGCGTACGGGATCGAACACGGCACACATGTGTGGATCCGTCGGCTGCGGACGGTTTTGATGCTGCCGTTGATGGTGCCGATCATCATCGTCGCGATAGGCGTGTTTTTCGTCTATTCGCAACTCGACTACGTGAATACGCTGGGCGGTCTGATCCTTGCCGATACGATGCTCGGACTGCCGTACGTCGTGATCGCGGTGGGTGCGGACCTGCGCTCGTTCGATCATGCGCAGGAAATGGCGGCGCGTAGTCTCGGGATGAATCGACTGCGCAGCTTCCTGACCGTCACGCTGCCGCAGATCCGCTCGAGCGTGATCTCGGGCGCGGTGTTCGTGTTCATCCAGGCGCTCGACGAGACGGTCGTTGCGTTGTTTGTATCGGGCGGCCCAAATCAGACGCTGACGCGGCGGATGTTCGTGACGTTGCGAGACGAGATCGACCCGACGATCGCCGCTATCAGCACCATGTTGACGGCGCTGACGCTGATGCTCGTATTGATCGTCGTCGTTAGCCGGCGTGGCGGTGGTTCGGCGCAGGCGGCACGGGTATGACGCCATCCGACATCCTTCATATCGAACGGGAACCTGCATGAGAAATGCGTTGAACTTCTACATCGACGGTGCGTGGGTCGCGCCCGCCGGCAACGAGCGGCTTGCAGTAACCGATCCTTGCACCGAAGTGCCGTTCGCCGACGTCGCGCTTGGCGATGCCCGCGATGTCGATCGGGCGGTGGCCGCCGCGAAGCGCGCGTTCGCGACATTTTCGCTGACGGAACCAGCGGAACGCGTCGCGCTCGTGCGTCGGATACTGGACGTGTATCTGACTCGCTACGACGACATCGCCGACACAATCTCGCGCGAAATCGGTGCGCCGCGCCAGTTCGCGCGCGAATGGCAGGCGGGACTCGGCCGTCGGCATCTCGAGGAATTGCTGCGTACGTGCGAAACCTTCGCGTGGCAGCGCCGCAAGGGGACGACGCTCGTGCGCTATGAACCCGTCGGCGTCGTCGCGCTGATCACGCCGTGGAATTGGCCGATGAATCAGATCGTCTGCAAGGTCGCGCCGGCGCTCGTTGCCGGCTGCACGACAGTGCTCAAGCCCAGCGAGATTTCTCCGCTGAACGCAACGATCTTCGCCGAGGTGCTCGATGAGGCAGGCGTGCCGGCCGGCGTGTTCAACCTTGTGCAGGGGGATGGCCCGACGGTCGGCTCGGCGCTTTGCGCGCATCCGGACGTCGACATGGTGTCGTTTACGGGCTCGACGCGAGCAGGCGTTCAGATTGCCGCGGTCGCGGCGGCGAGTGTGAAGCGCGTCCATCAGGAACTGGGCGGAAAATCCGCGAATCTGCTGCTGGACGATGCCGATTTCGAGATCGCCGTGACGAAGGGGGTGAATAGCTGCTTCAGCAACAGCGGCCAATCGTGCAATGCGCCGACGCGGATGCTCGTGCCCGCGTCGCGGCATGAGGAAGCAATCGCGATTGCCCGTCGCGCGGCAGCTGCGCATCGTGTCGGGCCTGCCGATGCAGCGGGCGTTACGATGGGGCCTGTCGTCAGCGACGTGCAGTTCGAGCGTATCCAACGGTCGATCGCGGCCGGTATGGCCGAGGGGGCGACGCTGGTCGCGGGCGGCCTTGGCCGGCCCGACGGGCTCGAGCGTGGGTACTACGTGCGACCGACCGTATTCGCCGGCGTGCGTCCTGACATGACGATTGCACGCGAGGAGATTTTCGGCCCCGTGCTGGCAATCCTGCCGTACCGGAACGACGAGGACGCGATCGCCATTGCGAACGACAGTCCCTATGGCCTTGCCGCCTACGTCCAGTCAACCGATATCGAACGGGCACGTCGGGTGGCGTTCAGGCTGCGCGCAGGCGGTGTCTATCTGAACTATCCTGAGTGGGATCCGGGCGCTCCGTTCGGCGGCTACAAGCAGTCCGGCAATGGACGCGAGTACGCCGAGTGGGGAATCGAATCGTTTCTCGAGGTGAAGGGCATCGTCGGGTACGGACATTGAGCCTATCGCCGGCTTCGGCGTGGTCTGCCGCCGCAACTGTCCGAACGTTATGCGGTCCGTCCGCGCAAGCCATCTGCGACCCGCTCGGCGATCATGATCGTCGGCACATTCGTGTTCGCGCACGGGATCGACGGCATCAATGATGCGTCGCAAACGTACAGCCCCTCGACACCGTGTACCGAACCGTCCGATGCCGTGACGGCGAGCGGATCGTCGGCCGCTCCCATCCGGCACGTACCCGACGGATGCCATGTTCCGCCGACCGATCGCACGACGAATTCCGTCATTGCGGCGTCGTCCATCAGCAGTGTGTCGAGTGAAATGCGCGCCGTGACGACACGTTCGATGAGCGTTGCCCGCAGCGGTCCGGCGAAGTCGAGTAGTGCGCTCAGTGTCCCGCGCTGTATTGCGTTCCATGCGCCCGGGCGCGCTACGGATGCAACCCGCGTCGAGTAGCTCGAAGGAAAGTGTGGCCCGAGGGCTGCGGAAAAATTCGCGTCCGCCAGGGTGGCAGCCCCGAAGCGTACGGCACCCTTCAGCCGTTCGAGGTCGCGGGAATCCGAAAGCATCGAGAAGTCGACCGTCGGCTCGTCCTTCGCATGCCGCGACGCAAGCGTCACGCGGCCCCGCGAATACGACTTGTTCACCCAGAAGAACATCGTGCCGAGCCGATAGCCGACCGAGTGCCAGCCTGAGCGGGACAGAATCGCGCCGTGCATATCGCCCGCAGGCGTGCCGGGTAGTCCAGACGAGTACCGAACGATCGCTTGTTCGTGATGCTCGTCGGGAAACGGCGTGCGCATCGCGCGCGGCAAGAATGCCGACACGGCAATGGACGGATGCTCCATCAGATTGCGGCCCACGCCGTCGCGTGCCGCGACTATATCAATGCCTAACGCGGCGAGATTCTCCGCGGGACCGATGCCGCTGCGCATCAGGAGCGCCGGACTGTGCAGTGCACCGGAGCAGACGATGACTCGTTGTGCGCTCAACGTAATGTGTGTGCCGTCGGCGCCGCGCAGCTCGGCACCCGTCGCGCGGCGTCCTTCGAACCGCACGCGCTCAACGAACGAATCCGTGAGGACGGTCAGGTTGGAACGAGCGCGGGCGGCTGCATCGAGGTAGCAGACCGAGGTCGGGATGCGTTCGCCGGCGTCGCTGACAGCGATCGCGCCGACGAACGTGCCGTCCTCCCAAGCGCCATTCTGATCGGCGCGCAGCGGAAAACCGCGCCGCTCCAACGCGCCGATCGCACCCCGTACGAACGGCGAGAGCCGATTGTCGCGCGCGCGCCGAATCCGTATTGGCCCGTTCATGCCGTGTAGCGGGCCGGCGAGATCGCAGTCGGTCTCGAGTTTGACGAAGTAGGGCAGGCAGCTCGCCCAGTTCCAGCCCGATGCACCGAGCGATTCCCACTCGTCATAATCGCCGGGTGCCCCGCGATTGGCCATCAAAGCGTTGATCGCCGATCCACCGCCGAGCAACCGTCCCTGCTCGTAGCGGCGCGGCGCGGCGGGCCGGCTCATGCTCGCGTGCAGATGCCGCCAGATGTTGCGAGGGTCCAGGTATGCGCGTCCGGGATAGCGGCTTCGGATAGCGGTGGGCATCGACGCGTGTGTGAGGTCCCGGCCGGCCTCGACCAGACATACGGTTCGGTTTGCGTCCTCGGTGAGTCGAGCCGCAAGGACGCAGCCGGCCGAGCCGCCGCCGAGTATCAGATAGTCGTACATCGTGACGCTCGAAAAGGGGCAAAGCGGCCGCGCCCGGCGCGGCGGTCATCGCACGGCGCGCGGCAGGGCACGCCCACCGTCGCCACGTGTCGACTGGTTTATTGCTGCATGAACTTCAGCCAGCGCGCCTTTGCCTGGACACCCTGATCGGACGCCCACCAATCCTCTGACATCAACGCCTGCTTGCTCGCATTCTCGGGCGAGCTCGGCAACTCGCTTGCGCGTTTGGCCGAAATCTTGCCGGTCTTGTAGGCAGCCGGATTGCCGGGGCCGTAGTCGATATAGGTCGGAAGGTTGGCCTGCAGGTTCGGCGATACCGCAGCGTCGACGAAACGCACCGCATTCGCGAGGTTCGGCGCGTTCTTGAGGATGCACAGCTGCGTATTCTGCAAAATGCCGTCGTTGTAGGTGAACCCGATGTCGGGATTGTCTTTTGCGATCGAGCTCGCACGTCCATTCCAGATCATCTCCATATCCACTTCGCCGTCATGGAGCAGTTGTGCGGACTGGCCACCCGAGGTCCACCACACTGCGATACTGGGCTTGATCTGGGCGAGCTTCTTGAATGCACGATCGACATCGAGCGGATAGAGCTTGTCGCGCGGCACGCCGTCGGCGAGCAGCGCGGCTTCGAGCACCGTCTGCGGGTCGTTGCGCAGCGCGCGCGTTCCGGGAAAATCCTTCACGTTCCAAAAGTCTGCCCAGCTTTGGGGCGGCTTCTTCAGAGCTTTCTTGTTGTAGCCGATGACCGTCGAATAGAACTCGTATGCGACCGAATAGGGCGTTCGATATTTTTCCGGGACCGACGCGGCATTCGGCATCTTCGAAAAATCGAGTTTCTCGAGCAGTCCTTCACGGCCGCCGCGCAGGCAATTCGAAGTGGGCGTGTCGACGACATCCCAGATCGGCTTGCCCGTCGCGCCCTGTGCTTTGATTTGCGGCCACGCATCCGGAATGCTGTCCTGCTTGATCGTGATACCCAGCTCTTTTGCGGCCGGATCCAATATCGCTTTTGTCTGCGCTTCCTGATAGGCGCCGCCTTGCGATACGAACGTGATTTGCCCGGCGGCAAGCGCGGAAACGCTGGTCGCACAACCGAGCGTAAGTGTTATGGCAACCGGACGCAGCTTCATCAGTTTTTTCACGGATCTTCCTCGACGCAGTTGAGCGAAAACATCGTTCGTAGTCTTGCCTGACCTGTCGGTGCGGATGTGCGCCGCAAATCGGCACTTCATGTGTCGAATATAGTGAGCAAAATTGATGGCTACAACATCGAAATTGTTTGAGCCGGTATGCCAAAATGTAATGGCTGACGCGGGCTCATTCAGGCGTAAACCCGAACACGTCGAGTACCTATGGCAATAGCCGCGACGGCAATTGGTGGTGCTCGGTACGCACATTGATCCACCGGTGGCCGGTCGACGTTGTCGATCAGTCCGTCGCCGTAGGGCAAATTAATTCTGTCATTCCAGAATCTCCACTGTTCAAGGCATGTGGCACCGGAGTTGACGACTTTATTGACGATGTCACCAAAATAATGTCGTCAATTCGCATATGTCCGCATTAAATTTTTCAATTGGCGCCGTAGGCTTCGAAGCCCGACCGTAAGGCCCTGATCTTATGGACGATTCCCGGCACGCGATGCGGCCGGTTACGACGCCGCGCCTCCGAACTGTGGCTGCTCATCGAAGCGGATCCGGCGGTCCAATCGTTTTGTGAGCGGCCGGGTTACGCGCAGCTCAGCGGACGGTGCTACCTCGCCGACTTTTGGTCCGCTATGCCAACCGCGAAGAGTTAGTCATCCTTTTAGATTCGCTCGCGGAAATGCCGCAGCCAGTTGCGCGACCTAATGACGAACTCAAGGGCATACCGATCCGTTTGGTGACATCAGCCGACCTCGCGGCCGCGCGCGCCTGGCTCGACAACTGGCGGCACATATTGCCCTGTCTGGTCGCGGCGCGCGGGTTGGTCTCGACTTCGCTCCTACGCGCAGTCGAAATTTTCGTGACGATACCGCATACCTTGCTCGAGATTGAGCGCGAGCGCAAAGCGATGGAAGCGGCGCTCGAGCCGCATCGAGGCCGGTCCGTAACGATTTGCGAACTTGGCTACGGTCCCATGGATGGTACCCGTCTCAACGCATGCCGGAGCTGGCGTATGTGACGTGGGAGCACATCAAGCTCGATAACGCGAAGGCGAATCTCGCTACCGAAACGCTGGCCGCTTTATGTGAGTTCGTTGGCTGTCAGGTCTCGGCCGGACCGAAGCACAGTCCGGATGAGCGCCCTTACATCGAGCGGTTCTTTGGCACGATCGCCACTCGGTTGTCCTCGCGCTTGCCGGGCTACACCGGCAGCCATCCTCGCGATTTGCGTCGCGCTTTGTCGGACTCAAAGGGCAATCTGCGCCTGTTCGTGTCCTTCGACGAGCTCGAAGAGTTGGTCGAATACGCGATCGCGAGCTACAACGGCACGCCGCACACAGGACTCAACAACGTCACGCCGCTCGAGGCGATGGAATCGTTCGTCCGTGGCCGACATACGCTCGTGAACTGGTTGCCGGAGCCCCGCCGTCGCACGCTGTGCCTGATGCAGTCGGCGAAGCGTTGTCGTGTCCACGCCTATCTGAATCAGGGTACCCGACCGCATATCAACCTCTACGGTGTGCGTTATTCGAGTTCCGTTCTGGCTTGCAGCACCGGGCTCATCGGTAAGCAGCTGCTCGTCTACCTGAACGTGGATGATTTGCGCAGTGTCCGCGCGTTCCTGCTCGACGGCACCGAATTAGGTGTCCTCGACGCGCAAGGTGCATGGCGCGTCGTGCCGCACAACCTGACCTTGCGACAGGAGATTCGCAAGGCCCAAGGCCGCAAGCGTCTGCGGGCATCACTTGATGCCAGCGGGATCGAGAGGTACATCCGCGCCAAGCTCGATCAGGCCGGGAAAACCCGCCGGGCCGCATCCGATTTGGCGCAAGCGGCTCGCATTCTGGCAGCTGCGCCGATCGTTCGGACGCCGCCGGGACCGGTGTCGACATCGATGTCCACGACGACCGCCGTGGCCTACCCGGCTACCAGTGTAGTGCAGCCCGAAGTCCTAGAGGTGCGGGCGCATCCGCGCGAGCTGAAGATCGGCATCGGTCAGGTAGGGCAGCGGCTATGCGTGGCGGATGAGCGCTGCAGGCAGTGTGACGGTGACCAACCATCCAGTCATGGCCAATAATCAGGAATACGCCATCCTGCACGTTCGTCATGAGGCCGTGAACGATTACACGGAACACAACGCGAAACTGCCGTACCGCAATACATTCTCTCTACTCCCAAAGAAGTTTCCGTATCGTTCGCCCAGAAATACGCCGAAGCCCGTCATTCACGGCACGCAGTCGGCAATCGTGGTCGGCCCAAAGGGCGAAGAAATTCACACGAACGGCAGTGCCGTGAAGGTGCACTTCCTGTGGGATCGGCGCGGCAAGTTGGACGGCTCGGATTCGATGTGGATCCGCGTGTCCCAACCTTGGGCGGGCGACGGGTGGGGGGCGGCCGCCATCCCACGGATCAATCAGGAGGTCTTGGTCGCGTTTAATCAGGGGGACCCCGACAATCCGGTCATTGTGGGCCGCGTCTACAACGGCGAGCAGGGCAATCCTTATCACGGGGCTGCCGGGCAGACGATGGGGATCAAGAGTCAGACGCACAAGGGCGCCGGCTCGAACGAACTGCGGTTCTCAGACGTGAACGGCGCGCAAGAGGTCTTTCTGCACGCGCAGAAAGACATGAACACGGTCATCAAGGATTCGGAAACGCACACGGTCGAAGCCGGCGGGCGCACGGTGTCGCTGCTCAAGGGCAGCGAGACGAAGCAGATCGCGCAGGGCGGACTGAAGGAAACCATCGCGCTGACGCGCGACACCACGGTGAACGTGATCAATACGAAGGCCATCGCGAGCAAGGCCGGGCCCGGCATGCAAAGCCATCAGGCGAGCGACGGCATCGAGCATCGTGTCGGCGATGGCGTCGTGACGATGATGCCGGACAGCATCAAGCTGACCTTCGGTCCGTCAACGATGAACGGCATCTATCTCGACGGGCCGGTCATCCATTTGAATCGCGGCAGTGCGCAATCCGCGGAACAGGCGCTCGCGCTCGAGTGGGCGGCAGAGCAGGTGACGATCGCGAAGGGGCTGGCGAGCCCCGATCCGGCGACGCGCGCGGCGGCGGCCAAGCTGGCGAGCTCGCTGAAGGCGCAGCAACTGGCGAAACTCGCGGATCACGTGTATTACCCGAACGATCCGCCGCCGACCGGGTGGAAGATGGCGACCAACGATCCCCTGATGTAGGCCGGTTCATTAACCACGATCCGATCGGGCTGCTGGGTGGCGACAATTTGTATGCGTATGCTCCCAATCCTACAGGATGGATCGATCCGTGGGGCTGGTTTGGGGAGAAGCCGTTGAACTCTCCGGATGTGACGAAATGGCTTGAAAAAGGTGGTACCGTTCACGTCGAGGTGGAGTCGGGGACGTGGGTATATACCAACGCAAAAGGTACGGTTGTCCGTTATCCAAATGGTTATCCTGATTTCAAGCCGTATGAGGTCAGATCTGTAGACGTTGAGGGGCTGAAAGGAAATCACAGTAGGGCGCCAACAGGAGACTTTGGATTGGCGGATGCAAAGGCAGGAAGCGCTGCCGACTACACGAAAAATACTTGGCACCACCACGAGAACATGGTAACGATGCAGGAAATTCCGAAGGATATTCACAGTGAATTCACCCATAGGGGTGGCGTCTCTAATTTGAAGAATCAATCGTCGTGTTAAGGAGGTAAGGTGCCAGTTCTGTATGGAGCAAAACCTGCACAGCCGCTCCTCGGTAAATTGGAGGCGGAACTCGGATTCGTTCTTCCGACGGATTACAAGGATTTTTTGAAGAAGTGGAACGGCATATTCATTGGTGGCGCCGACTATCTCGATTTTGATTTTCCTGGTGTCGATAATGGAATGATTTCGTTTGCTTCGCTTTTTGGAATCGGAGCGAGTAACGAGAATTTTGATTTAATCGAGCAAAACGAACGTGTCAGAGGTGAGGTCGATTTTCTAAACGATTTCTTTGTGATTGGAGATGATCCGAGCGGTAATTACTACGCGCTGGCGCGACTCGATAACGTTGAAAAGGTCCTGTATTGGGATAGAACGCATCTGCATGCGGATGACACAGCGAAGCCGGATATTGCAGAGGTGTCAGAATGTGGCAACCTCTACAATGTAGCCGATGGATTCTCGGCATTTCTGAATATGATCGTCGCGGGAACAAAACAAATGCAGTTCGTCGCGGTCGACGACTGGCCTGGCTAAAATATAGATGTCATCGTCGCTGAGGTCTCGCACTAGGGCGGTATTTTCAATGATTAAGGGTTGAAGGCGATGAATGACGATTTTGAGCAGGCGCGAACGGCATTGCGATCATTCATGTTGGAAATGAATCAATGGGAAAATGATTTTTATAAGAAAAAACATAGCGCTCTGAAAATTGGTGGCGATGTTTCTGAAATTGATGGCCGCGCACGGAAAGATCTTTCGGCTATTTTAGAGAAATGGGCTTTCCAAGAAAATACAAATCAAGGTCGCTTGATTGACTTGGGTTGTTCGGATCCACCGACATACGATCCTGAAACGGATGTCGAAGATAACGTGGAATCCACCGACGGGGAGGTGGTTTTCACCATCCGTCAGACATTAGGAATGTTGACGATATCCCGATTCACGATGAAGAAAAAGGCAGGTAAATGGATGGTGAAGAAAAAAGAGTTCCTTAATTTTAAGGATAAATGGCAGCGTTCGGTTCTCTAACAACGTCGCTCGCCCCGTTTTTGTGATTAGGTGTTGTCAAGGCCGACGGAATGGGACACCCTTTGGTTCCGTGCAGAAAGGTAAATAGTATCGGTCTGGATGCCGTGGGTTCTGAGAGTAACACGCTGACATTTTTTCTTGAGCCGTGTGAGGCCGGGATGCGCGAGGGGTTGCACCGCGCCATAATCGCTGATGGATTCTCGGTATTTATGGAATTTGGATGTGAGGGCGGTGCGTGAGTAACGTTTACGGTTTGAGGCAGGACGAAGAATTTCAGCCGCTCGTTCAAGTCGATGATGGCGTTGAAATTGCATATGACAAGAGCATAGCTGTACGAGCAACCGCCCTATGCGGCCGTGGGCTTGGTGAAGACTATGACCCCGTTAAGCTTACGTGGGGTACTTCGCGCAGAAAAAAGACGAGCGACGTTCATACGATGCTATCTCCGTTTCTCGTGTTTAGTGACAGGGCGCTTGATGTATTGGCGCCGGTACTTCGTGACAGCGGGGAGATATTGCAGGTCGAGGCCCCGATAAAAGACATGTTCGGATTTCATGTAACCCGAGTGATCGAGAATGCTCTCGATATAGATGCATCCAAATTCAAAGTCTACCCTCAGGCGACGGTTTTTAATAAAATATTTATTCTGAAGAGTCGCATTGAAGGGGCTGATATATTTCGCCTAAAAGAAAGTCCTGCTACAGTATTGGTATCCGAGCGTTTTAGAGGGCTTGTAGAGCAAAATAAATTAAAAGGATTCGATTTCGGAGAGGTCATTTCGCAATCTGAGAAGTAGGATTTCGCAACTCCCGGTGACTGGTCAGAGAATGGCCCGGGTGGCCTCGATTTCACGAGAGTAACGTGTGGGAATCATACATTGGGGGTGGTCGACTTCTAAGCCTCTATGCGCGGGTACGCCAACGAAAGGAATTTAGCGGAGCAGCAACGTTGTCACTCGATCAGTTGAAGCGAATGCGAGAGGCTCTGACCTGCCCCCTTCAATAGAGCCAATGGGCTTCTAGCAAAGTCCCTTTAAACCAACTCCTGGAAAGCGGCAGGAGCATCCGCGGTCGCCCGATGTTTCGCCGCAAACTCTGACGGCGTATGGTAGTTCAGTGCGCTGTGCGGCCTTTGCTCGTTGTAGTCCTGACGCCAGCCGCGATGACAGCCCGAGCGTGCGCGAGCGTCGTGAACTAGTGCTCGTTAAGGCATTCGTCGCGGAACTTGCCGTTGAACGATTCGATGTACGTATTCTGCGTTGGCTTGCCCGCCTGAATCAACTTCAGCGTGACGCCGTTCGCATATGCCCACTGGTCAGCGCGCGGCTCGTGAATTCGGGTCCCTGGTCGGTTCGCACCGCCTTGGGATAGCCACGGAAGCGAGCTGCACGGTCCAATGCCCGAGCGACATACAAGCCAGAGATGCCATGGTCGACGACGATGTCGACAGCCTCTTTCGTGAAGTCGTCGACGACGGTCAGGCACTTCACGCGCCGGCCGTTGGAAAGCGCATCCATCACGAAATCGATTGACCACACCTCGTTGGGCGCGCCCGGCAATGCCAGTTGCTCGCGCTCAATCATGACGCCATGGCGCTTGCGACGGCGCCGCACAGCCAGCCCTGCCTCACGGTACAGGCGATAGATGAGCTTGTGATTGGCGTGCGTGCCTTCGCGCTCCATCAGGGCGTGCAGTCGACGGTAGCCGAATCGACGACGTGCGTGCGCCAACTCCACCAGACGCGCCGCGAGCACCTCATTCTCGTGGTCCGGCTTCGCGTCGTAATGCAGCACGCTGCGAGAAAGCCCGACAAGCCGGCAGGCGCGGCGCTCGGAGATGTTGACCTGCTCCCGAATCGCCGACACTGCTTCGCGTTTGGCTTGCGGGCTCAGGGCTTTCCCTTGACGACGACCTTCAACGCTTCCATATCGAGCATTGCTTCGGCCAGCAGCTTCTTCAGCCGGGCATTCTCCACCTCCAGGTCCTTGAGCCGGCGGGCTTCCGAGACTTCCATGCCGCCGAACTTCGCGCGCCAGATGTAGAACGACGCGTCACTGAACCCGTACTTCCTGCACAGTTCCTTGACCGCCATACCGGCTTCGGCTTCCTTCAGAAACCCGATGATTTGCTGTTCCGTAAAGCGCTTCTTCATGTTCGTCTTCTTCTCCGAAAACGAACTTTACTAGACTCCGGGTGGCCCTGTTTGTTGGGGGCAGGTCAACGTCATGCCGGAATTTTCCACTTCCAAATGGGACAGTCTTGTGGACTCAGGTTAGGGTCGGTTTCAACTCGAACGAAAAAGATTCCAAGTTGGATGCATCTCGACAGTCGATCCCCCGCTTGCTCGTGTGAAATTGTCATGCTAGTTTTTCATGAAATTTCTCTGTAGAATTTTCACGGGAGTCCGCATGTTCGTGCAGTCCGACCGTCACGTCGCAAGCTACTACGCCGGCACCTACCCGGCGCCGATCCCGCATCGGCCGGCGCTGGACGAACGCGTCGACGCCGACGTGCTGGTCGTCGGTGCGGGCTTCAGCGGGCTGCATACGGCGCTGCGGCTCGCGCTTGCCGGCAAGCGCGTCGTCATGCTCGAAGCGAGCCGCGTCGCGTGGGCCGCATCGGGCCGCAACGGCGGACAGGCGCTGCTCGGCTGGTCGTGCGACATGCAGCCGCTCGAGGATGCGCTCGGCCGCGACGGCGCGCGCCTGCTGTGGGACAGCATGCGCTGGGCGGCGGCCGAGGTGCGCGAACTGCCGGCGCGGCACGGTTTCGACATCGATTACCGGCCCGGCAGCCTGTGGGCCGCGGTGCGGCCGCGGCGCGTGGCGATGCTCGCGCAGGCACGCGACGAGGCCGCCGAGCGGCGGGGCTACGACCGGCTGCGCATGATCGGCCGCGACGAGATGCCCGAATGGATCGGCGGCACGCGCTATCTCGCCGCGCTCCACGATCCGGAGGCCGGCCACCTGAACCCGCTGAAGCTCGCGCTTGGCCTCGCGCAGACGATCGAGTGCGCGGGCGGCCGCATCTTCGAGCAGAGCCGCGTGCTCGACTGCCACGAGATGGCCGGCGGCCACGTCGCCCGCACGGCGCGCGGCGAAGTGCGGGCGGACGTGCTGGTGCTCGCCTGCAATGCGTACGTCGACCGGCTCGATCGCGACCTCGCGCGCCGGCTGCTGCCGGTCGGCACGTACCAGATCGCAACGGCGCCGCTCGCGCCCCACGTCGCGCATGCGCTGCTGCCGCGCAACAGCTGCGTGATCGACAACCAGTTCGTGCCCGACTATTTCCGCCTGAGCCCCGACAACCGGCTGCTGTTCGGCGGCGGCTGCACGTATCTCGGCGGCATCCCGGCCGATATCGCGGCGGCGACGCGCCCGCATCTCGAACGCGTGTTTCCGCAACTGGCCGGCGTGTCGCTCGACTACGCGTGGGGCGGTCACATCGACATCAGCATGCGCCGCACGCCGGACATCGGCCGCCGCGGGCAGCGCTTCTGGCTGCAGGGTTTTTCGGGGCACGGCGTGCTGCCGACGCTCGCTGGTGCGCGCGCGGTGGCCGACGCCGTGCTCGGCGACCCACACCTGCTCGCGCAGTACCAGCGCATCCGCAACCCGCGCTTTCCCGGCGGCGACCGGCTGGCCGCGCCGCTGGAGGCGATCGGCAAGGCCTGGTACCGCTTGCGCGATACCGTTTGATTGCACCGGAATCCATCATGAACGAACAGGAAGAGATAGAAAGTCTGGCGATCCTGATCCGCGACCTGCGCAAGCATCGCAAGGTCACGCTGAGCGATCTCGCCGAGCGGATCGGCCGCTCGGTCGGCTTTCTGTCGCAGGTCGAGCGCGGGCTGTCGCGTCCGACGGTCGCGGATCTCACCGCGATCGGCGAAGCGCTCGGCGTGCCGACCACGTATTTCTACAGCCTGAGCAAGCCGCGCAGCGTGCCGTGGGTCACGCGGCCCGACGAACGCCGTACCGTGCATTACGCGGCCGGCATTACCGACATTCTCGTGTCGCCGAACATGCGTTCGCGCTTCTCGATCCTCGAAAGCCATCTTGGGCCAGGCGCGAGCAGCGGCGATCGCCCGGTCGACGACAGCGACGAGCAGGGCGGCTTCGTGCTCGAAGGAGAACTGACGATCTGGATCGACGGCGACGACACGCCTGTCACGCTCGGCCCGAACGATGCATTTCAGCTTCCCGCGCACAAGCGCTTCCGGTATGCGAACCTGACCGACGCGCCGACGCGCGTGATCTGGGTATTCACGTGAGTTGAGCGCTCGACGGGGCGGGCGGCGTCGCCAGCCGTCGCGCCGTGCGCCCTTTTTGCAGTACTGATCGACATGCGGCGTGCGTTGCGCCGTGCGCCACATGAATCCGGTTCGCCGCGTTGCGGCACCGCTCTACAAGACATGGAAAGGATGAGACATGGCTGACGTCGTTCCCGCGCTGGTCAGTGAAGTCCGCGCATTCCGGCAGGCGCACCCCGAGATCCGTTATGTCGACCTGATCTGCCTCGACCTGCCCGGGCATTTCTACGGCAAGCGCTATCCGATCGATGCGCTCGAAAAAGTCGCGTCCGGCTCGCTGCTGAAGCTGCCGCAGAACTGCGTGCTGCTCGGCACGCAGGGCGGCCTCTACAAGATCGGCGATTACTGTTTCAACGACGGCGATCCCGACGCGCCGCGCCGCCTGATTCCCGGCACGCTGAAGCCCGTGCGCTGGGAGCGGCAGCCGCTCGCGCAGATGCTGATCAGCTCCGACGGCACCGATTCGCCGATCGAATTCGAGCCGCGGGAGGTGCTCGCGCGCGTGCTGCGTCGGTTCGCGGCACGCGGCATCCGGCCGGTCGTCGCATTCGAGCTCGAGTTCTACCTGTTCGCCGCGCAGCTCGAAGACGGGATGCCGCAGTATCCGCGCGACCGCCTGAGCGACGACCGCGACGACCAGCCCAACATGCATATCGAGCGCCTGTCGCGCTTCTCCGACGTGCTGCACGAGATGGTCGACGCCGCGTGCGAACAGGGCGTCGATGCGACGGTGATCACCGCCGAGCTCGGGCCAGGCCAGTTCGAGATCAACTTCGGGCATACCGATGACGCGCTGCGCGCGGCCGACTGGTCGGCGCTGTTCTGCCGCAGCACACGCGGCGTCGCGTTGCGGCATGGCTATCGTGCGAGCTTCATGGGCAAGCCGTATCTGCATGCACCGGGCAGCGGGATGCACGTGCACGTGAGCCTGTATGACGACGCGGGGCGCAACGTGCTTGCCGCGGACGGGCAGCGGCCGCTGCGGCACGCGGTGGCCGGCTGTCTCGCGTTGCTGCCGCATTGCATGCCGGTGTTCGCGCCGAATCACAATGCGTTTCGCCGTTACGGGTCGATGGTGAATGCCGCGAGCCGCGCGAGTTGGGGCTTCGAGGATCGCGACGCGTGCATCCGGATTCCGGAATCGGATGCACGCAACCTGCGGATCGAGCACCGGCTCGCGAGCGCGGATGCAAACCCGTACCTGGTGCTGGCGGCGATCCTGAGCGGGATGGAGCACGGACTCGACGCGCGGCTCGAGCCGATTGCGCCGCTCAACGACGATCGCGGCAGCGGCATCGATTTTCCGAAGGAGATGCTGTCGGCGGTCGCGGCGATGCAGGATCATCCGGCCGTGCGCGAAGGACTCGGCAGCGAATTCGTGATGGTGTATTGCGAGAACAAGCGGCAGGAGGAAGTGGATTTTCGCAACGAGATCGGCGCGCGGGAGTATCGATGGTTTCTGTGACGGCCGTGTGCGTCGAAGCAGCCGGCTAGGGAAGTGCGCGCCAGTAGCGCACTTCCTCGATCGACATACCGTCGATCTCGAACGTCTTGATGTCGCGTTCGGCGACGAAACCTTCGCGTTCGTAGAACGCCCGTGCCCGACAGTTTCTGACCAGCACCCACAGCGACACCCACGCATGACCCGTGTCGTGCAGCGCTCGGCATGCATGGTCGACCAGCAACGCGCCGATACCTTGCCCGCAATGCGACGGATGCAGATAAATCGCTTCGATTTCGCCCCAGGCGCGATCCTTGTCGGTGTCGCGCGTCGGACCATATGCGATCCAGCCGGCCGGTGCGTGGTTCGTGAACGCGAGCGCGACGCGCGGCCGTCCTGCGTCGAGTGCCTGGCGCCACGCGGCCGTGCGCTTTTCGACCGACAGGCCGGCGAGGAACGGCGCCGGCATGATGTCCGTGTAAGTGGCTTGCCACGACGCGACGTGGATGTCAGCGATGGCCGATGCATCGGCGACGGTGGCCGTGCGGATGTCGATCGTCGCCGTGTTCGGTGTCATGCGTGCTCCGTGATCGGTTGCCGTCTGCCGCGTGGCTGCCCGCCGGATTCATGCCGCTGGATCGAGACTGCCGTCGATGGCGAAACGGTAGTGGATGTCCACGCGCGATGCGTCGCCCGGGGCATCGGTTTTCTTCAACACGAACTCGAACGCGGGTTCGAACCAGCCGTCGCGCGCGATTTCTCCGCCGAGGATCTCGACGCCGTACCAGCCGTTGTCGATTTCAATGACGGGCCGGCCCGGTTCGCGATAGCGCGCAAGCAACGCATTCACCGTGTCGTCGGTGAAACGTTCGAGAATGCGCCACGTGTAGAGCATCACCGCACGATGCTCGACGCGCAATACGTAACCGCCGCGCCGATGCTGCAGGCGACTGCCCGCTTTCAGCAATTCGGGCGGGTCGTCGTCCAGCGTGAAGATGATCGTATATGGATGATTCTCGATGCCGGCCAGCGGAATGACGATGCCTTCCAGCACCGCGTGGTCGCCGCTGTCGCCGGTCGTGAACGCCGACGCGACGTCGTCCGGCAGCCCGTGTTCGTCCTTGTAGCGCTTCAGCAGCAGAAGATCGCCGACGAGAAAGTAGTCGATCAGATCGTTGAGGACTTCGGAGAATTCATGCCGCATCGTCGTTCCTTTCGAGCGGTGTGCCGTGCCGCGACATGCTTCGCGGCGCGGCACGCGTAGCGACCTTACTCCCCGAGCTTCGACGTCACGCACCCGGTGCTCGAGCATTCGCGCTCACGCTCGCGCAGGAACGACAGCCGCGACTGCGTCATGTCGTTCGCGCACTGGATATCGACGAGATAGCTGCTGCCGCGCGTCTCGCTGCACTGCGCGTCGCGTTGTTTCAGCCACGCGAGCTGGCCGGCCTTCAGCGTTGCCTGCTGGTCGCCGCTCAGTTGCTTGCGCAGCCGGCCGTATTCGTCGTTGAGATCGCGGTCGGATTGCGAGAACTGCGTGCTCGTGCAATACACCTGGTCGAACGCGCTGCGCGGCTTCCCGCAGCCGGCCGCGTGCGCGGCGAACGGAACGGCAAGCGCGAGCAATGCACAGGATGCGAGCAGATTCTTCTTCATGGTGAGTCTCCTGACTGGGTGAAAACCGGTGGATCCGACGGGCGATACCGTCGTTTATCTGGGTGTCGTACACGCGTCGATGCCGCCCGCGATCGCGGCGGACAGGCGCTGGATCGTCTCGCGCCGCGCGAGCCGCGCTTCTTCGTCCGGATTGACGATCACGCCGGCCTCGACGAGCACGGCCGGAATCGGCGCGGTGCGCAGCACGACGAGATCGTCGAAGCGATGGATGCCGAGTGGCGGGTCGATCAGCGGACGGTTCTCGCCCTTGATCGGCTGCGCGTGATACAGCGACGGCCGTTCGCCGGCCGCCACCAGCCGTTCGGCGATCGCCTTCGCGCAACGCAGGCTTTCCGCATAGTGCGGATTGCGTTCCGACACGAACACCGAGAAGCCACGGAATTCGCGCTGCCGGCCCGCGTCGATGAACTGCTGCTGCATCGAGTCGTGATGGATCGACACGAACAGGTTCGCATCGGGCGCCTGTGTCGAGCGCTGTTCGAGCTTGATCTCGCGGCCGTCGGCCGACGTGCGCAGCACGCGGTCGCCGTGCGCGGCGAGTTGGGCCGCGACCGCGCCGGACAGGTCGAGGTTGTACAGATATTCGACGCGGCCGCTCGCGCCGGTGGAGCCCGGGTGCGCTGGCGTATGGCCGGTGTCGACGACGATGTAGCGCCCGCTCGCGGGTTCCGTAACGGAAGCGCCGGCAGCACCGCGAATATCGGCGGTGTCGGCCGCGTGCAGCGCCAGCGGTGCGCCTAGCAGCGGGGCGCACGCGAGCACGCGCGCGGCGGCGCGCACGAGCGGGTGAAGGCGTCGGAAGGTTCGGTTCGTCATTGTTGTTGTCGAGAAGGGCGTGCGGCGCGTCGAACGGCGCGCCACCGTCGGCCTGCTCAATGCAGTCGGAATGTCGCGCGATTATAGCCGGTGGCGGCGACGCCGCAATGACGAACGGCGGTCGTCAGGCCAGCACGCGCCGGGCCGCCAGCATGCCCCAGTACGACGCTTCCTCGAACAGCGACAGCCCGGAGAGGTCGGCATGCGCGAACACGACGGGGCCGTCGGCATCGCGCAGCGCGAGCAGCCCCGGCCGGCTCAGGAAGCCGACGTCGGGCGTGGCCATCGCATGGCCGCGCACGGTGATCTCGAGCGCACTCGCGTGCTTCCACAGCTCGCGGCCGTACACGGCCTGCAGGTCGGTTGCCGCCTGCTCGCGCAACGCGTCGGGCTTCGCCTGCGCGAGCCAGCGGCGCGTGTCGTCCGGCGTTTGCGTGCTCAATGCCTGATAGGCGGAGAACACGGAGCGCGTCGGCGGCGACATCCGGATCAACTGGTGCGTCGACACGACATAGCCGAGACCCGCGCCGTCGTAGACGACGTTGTCCCACGCGAGCGGCACGCCGGCTTCCTCGGCCGGCATGCCGTCGAGCAGGAAGTTGGACACGAGCCACGGTGCGCGCGGCGGCAGGTCGCGCGCGGGTTCGAAGCCGTACGCGGCAAGCTGCGGAAACACGCGCGCCGCGACGAACAGCGGCATCGCGCATACGACCCGGCGGGCCTTGAGCGTGAACGTCGACAGCGCGCCGTCGTGGCCGACGCGGGCGCACAGCACGTCGACGCCGCCCGCGCGTTCGGTCGCGCGCACCGCGAAGCCGTCCCGCGACCATGCGTTCGAGCCGGTGCGCGCGGCGATCGAATCGCTCAGCTTCGTCACCATCGTGTGCAGCCCGTCGGGCCAGGTCAGCACCGCGCCGTCGCCCGCATCGCCCGCATGGCCGCCGCGCGAAGAGAAATAGTGCAGGCCGGCCCACGCGGACACGTGCTCGTATCCGGCGCCGTAATCGTCGCGGCAGCAGTAGTTCAGATACCAGTGCAGCGCCTTCGCGGTGTAGCCCTCGTCGCGCAGCCACTGGCGAAACGAGCGCCGGTCGAGTGCGCGCCAGCGCGGGTCGCGCGACGATTCCGCGATCGGGATGCAGAACACCTTGCGGCCGTCGGCGCCGCGCGCGGTGCGCAGCCCGTCCGTGTACGCGAAGAAGCGCGCCTGCTGCGCGAGTGCGTCGGCGTCGAGGCCGGCAGTCGGCACGATGCCGTCCTGCCACTGCCCGCCGATGAACAGCCGTTCGTCGGGGGCATGGACGAGGGCCCGCTCGTCGTACACGGGCCGCGCGGAGAACGGCGCGGATTCGATCACGCCGAGATCGGCGAGCATGTCGCGCAGATGCGCGGATTCGAGCGACGGCAGCGGCAGATAGTGCGCGCCCTTCGGATAGCCGATCCCGCCGAAGCGGCCGCCGGCCGCGTTGCCGCCGAATTCGGGGCCGGCGAGCACCGTGAAGCGCTTGTATCCCGCGCGCGCGAGCTGCCATGCGCACGACAGCCCGGCCGCGCCGGCGCCGAGGATCGCGACATCCGTCTCGATCGTGGCGGACGGCGGCGGCAGCGTGGCATGGTCGCGCAACGCGTGGCCTTCGCGCATGCCGGGATAGCCGACCTGCGGCGTCGTCTCGATCCAGCCGCTGCGCCCGCAGGCAGCGAGCGACGCGGCAGCCGACGCGACGAGGAACGTGCGACGGTCCATCAGCGCAGCACGTGCTTCCAGTCGTCGTCGAAGCGGCGCACGAGCGGCTGGTCGTTGAGTTCGTTCGGCGACATCGGCAGCGCCGGCATGTCGGCCGGAAAGTGGAACATCTCGGCGGCCGTTTGTGCATCGAGCCAGCGCGTCGGCACCGAGTAGTGCGTCGGCACCGTGAAATCGCGGCGCTTGCCGGCGATCACGAAGCCCCAGTCGCCGAACGACGGCACGTAGCAGTGGTACGGCCACGTGTTGAGCCCGGCTTCGCGCAGCGTCGCGATGATGGTCCAGTACGCGTGCGGCGCGAAATACGGCGACGTCGACTGGATCACCGTGTAGCCGTTCTCCGACAGGTGCCGCGCCAGCAGCCGGAATACGGGCACCGAATACAGGCGGCCGAGCCCGAAGTTGGTCGGATCGGGGAAGTCGACGACGATCGCGTCGTACACGTCGGCATTCGATTCGAGCCAGCGCACCGCGTCGTCGTTGATCACCTGCACGCGCGGGTCCTTCAGCGCGCCCTGGTTCAGCTTGACGAGTGGTGCCGACGTCGAGAACAGCTTCGTCATCGCCGGATCGAGATCGACGAGCGTGATCCGTTCGAGATGGCGATGCTTGAGCAGTTCGCGCACCGCGAGGCCGTCGCCGCCGCCCAGCACGAGCACGCGCTTCGCCCACGGCAGCGCTTCGATGGCCGGATGGATCAGCGCTTCGTGATAGCGGTGCTCGTCGCGCGACGAGAATTGCAGGTTGCCGTTCAGGTACAGCCGCATGTCGTCGTGCCACTGCGTGAGCACGATGCGCTGGTACGGCGTCGTTTCCGAATAAATCGTCTCGTCGCCGTACACGCCGTGTTCGGCCCAATGCGTGATGCGCTCCGACAGCACGAACCCGGCGATCAGCAGCCCGATCACGAGCGACGCGCGCATCAGCTTGCCGCGCACGTTGCGGATTTCGTCGCGGAACAGGTGCGTCGTCCACAATGCGACGAAGGCGTTCAGGAGACCGAACAGGAAACTCGTACGCAGCAGGCCGAGACGCGGCGCGAGCACGAGCGGGAAGATCAGCGACACGGCGAGCGAGCCGAGATAGTCGAAGGTCAGCACCTCGCTGACGGTATGGCGGAACGCCTGGCGCCGCTGCTGGAACGCGCGCATGACGAGCGGGATTTCCATTCCGATCAGCAGGCCGAGCGCGAGCACCAGTGCGTAAAGCGCCGCGCGAAACGGCGCGGCGAGCCAGGCGAACACGACGAACAGCAGCGCGGCCGATACGCCGCCGAGCAGGCCGACGAGCAGTTCGATGTCGACGAAGCGGTCGAGCACGTCGTCGTCCTCGACGAACTTCGCGAGCCACGAGCCGATCCCCATCGCGAACAGGTAGCAGCCGATCACCGACGAGAACTGCAGGATCGAATCGCCGAGCAGGTAGCTCGACAGCGCGCTGCTGATCAGTTCGTAGCCGAGCCCGCACGACGCGAGCACGAGAATCGACAGGACGAGCGCACGCTTATGCAGCATCGCGCATCCGTTGTGCAGTGTTCGGCAATCTGGATATACTGGCGCGGATTTTCGTCTGGCGGCCCCGCGCGGGCCGACCGGCGACGGGGCGGCGAACCGAGCACAAAATCCGAGGAAAAGAATGAATAGTGCCTATCTTTATGCGGTTCATTTACTGTCGGCGTTCGTGCTGCTGCTGGTGTTCGCGGCAGTGTACCTGAAGGTCACCCCGTTCGACGAACTCGCGCTGATCCGCGACGGCAACGCGGCCGCGACGCTGTCGTTCGGCGGCGCGCTGATCGGTTTCTGCCTGACGCTCGCGTCCAGCATCGCGCACAATTCCACGCTCGGCGAAGTCGTGATCTGGGCCGTCGGCGCGATGATCGTGCAACTGATCACCTACGCGGTGCTGACGCGCGTGATGCCCGGCATGAATCATGCGATCGAGGATCGCAACGTCGCGATGGGCGGCCTGATGGGCACCGCGTCGCTCGTCGTCGGCATCATCAATGCCGCCTGCCTGACCTGACGCGCCACGCGTTTCGAGGAGACCGACATGAGTCTGGGTTCATTCATCCGCAAGCAGTTCATCGACGTCCTGCAATGGACGGAAGACACCGACGGCGTGCTGGCCTGGCGCTATCCGATGGAAGACCAGGAAATCCAGTACGGCGGCAAGCTGACCGTGCGCGAAACGCAGGTCGCGATCTTCGTCAACGAAGGCAAGGTCGCCGACGTGTTCCAGCCGGGCCTCTATACGCTGGAAACGCGCACGCTGCCGGTGCTCACGAACCTGAAGAACTGGGACAAATTCTTTCAGTCGCCTTTCAAGTCGGACGTCTACTTTTTCAGCACGCGGCTGCAGCTGGGCCGGCGCTGGGGTACCGCGCAACCGGTGACGATCCGCGATCGCGAATTCGGCTTCGTGCAACTGCGCGCGTTCGGCATCTACTCGTACCGGATCGTCGATGCGGCCGCGTTCCATCGCGAGGTCAGCGGCACGCGCGCGGCGTATACGGTCGACGATCTCGAGCAGCAACTGCGCAACCTGGTCGTCACCGCGATGAGCACGACGTTCGGCTCGGCCGACGTGCCGTTCGTCGACATGGCCGCGAACCAGTCGCTGCTGTCGCAGCGCGTCGCCGACGCGCTGGTGCCGGTGTTCACGCGCTACGGGCTTGCGCTCGACGCGTTCGCGGTCGAGAGCGTGTCGCTGCCGGCCGAGCTGCAAAAGGCGCTCGACTTGCGGATCGGAGCGGGGATGGCCGGCGATCTCGCGCGCGCCACCCAATACCAGACCGCGCAGGCGATTCCGCTCGCCGCGCAAAACCCGGGCGGCATCGCCGGGGTCGGCGCGGGGCTCGCCGCCGGGGCGGCGATCGGGCAGGCGATGGCCGGCCAGATTGCCGGCGCCGCGCAACCGGCGCAGGCTGCGCCGCCGGCGCCCGTTGCGGCACCGGTGGCTGCGGCAGCGACCGAGGGCACCGATTACGTGCAGCGGCTCGAGCAGTTGAAGGCGCTGCTCGACAAGGGCCTCGTGACCGAAGACGACTATTCGCGCGCGAAGGCCGAGATCCTCGCGAAGCTCACGCGGTAAGCGTCACGCATGTTCCGTACCTCGTGCCCCCAATGCGGCGCGCCGGTCGAGTTTCGCTCGGCGGCGGCGGTGATGGCCGTTTGCGGGTTCTGCCGCAGCACGTTGCTCAAGCGCGGCGCCGACGTCGAGCGCATCGGCGAATTGGCCACGGTGCTCGACGATGCCTCGCCGATCCAGATCGGCACGGCCGGGCGCTACGGCAACCGCGCGTTCACGGTGCTCGGCCGCATCCAGATGACGTACGACGCCGGTGCGTGGAGCGAATGGTACGTCGTGTTCGACGACGGCGCGTTCGGCTGGCTGTCGGATGCGTCGGGCCAGTACGCGATCACGGTGCGCGAACCCGACGATGCGGCAGGCGGCACATGGCCCGCATTCGGCACGCTCGACCCGGGTATGCGGATCGACCACGGCGGCCGCGCGTATCTGGTATCCGACGTGCGTACCGCGCGCTGCACGGGCGGCGACGGCGAGTTGCCGTTCCGTGTCGATGCCGGCTGGGAGGCGCGCGTCGTCGACCTGCGCACCGGCAATGCCTTCGCGACCTACGACTATTCCGACGCCGAGTCGAACGGCGGCATCCCGGCCGTCTATTCGGGCGAGGCGCTGGAATTCGATGCGCTCGCGTTCACGGGATTGCGCG
Organism: Burkholderia sp. AU16741; assembly: GCF_002223345.1. NCBI lineage: Bacteria > Pseudomonadati > Pseudomonadota > Betaproteobacteria > Burkholderiales > Burkholderiaceae > Burkholderia > Burkholderia sp. AU16741. Next base: position 1,086,029 of record NZ_NKEZ01000008.1, on the reverse strand, counting down.
ATACCGAAAACGATACGCGCGAGAAACGCGGCGCCGAGATGGTGCCGTTTGCGTGCCCGAGCTGCGGTGCGCCGCTTGCCTATGCGCCGAACGTGGCCGACTACGTCGTGTGCGGCAGTTGCCATGCGGGCGTGCAGTGCACGGCCGAGCAGCAAACCGTGTTCGCGGCGCAGCGCAAGCTCGAATCGGTGAAGGGCGCGCTCGAACTCGGCGCGATCGGCACGTTCGACGGCGTGAAGTACACGGTGATCGGCATGATGCGCTGTCGCGTGCCGGACGATGCCGAGACCTGGGACGAATACCTGCTGCTGAACCCGAAGCGCGGCTTCCTGTGGCTCGTGCAAAGCGAAGGGCGCTGGGAGCGCGTGCAGGTGCTCGACCACTGGCCGACGATCGGCAGCGAATCCAGCGTGACCGATGGCGGCAAGACCTACCGTTTGCGCGAGGAATACGAATCGGAGGTCGTCTACGTGGTCGGGGCATTCAACTGGCGCGTGCAAGCGGGCGACCGCACGTCGATCGTCGATTACGGCTGGCAGAAGGACAAGCTCACGCGCGAGCGCAGTGCCGCGGAGATCGTCTGGTCGCGTGCGCGGCCGCTGTCGGGCAGCGCGCTCGCCGAGCGTTTCGGCACGCCGGCGCTGGCAACGGCCACCGCGGCTGCCGCGGGCGCCAGCGGCGCCACCGGATCGATGGGCCTGTTCGGCAGGAAGGGGCCGCACAGTTTCGCGCCGCTGCCGTTCATGTTCAGCGCGTTGCTCGTGATCTTCAATCTGGGCTCGCTGTTCTCGTTCACCGGACGCTCCGTCTACGTGCTGGTCGGCCTGCTGGTGCTGTGGCTGCCGGAATGGCTGTGGGCGCGCTTTGCGTCGGACGGGGGCAACGCGTGATCCGCTACATCCTCTATGGCATCTACGGGCTGATCGTCGTCACGCTGTTCAGTTGCGCGTCGCTCGGCGGCGGCGGTTCGGGCGGCGGCGGGTGGGGCAGTTCGTCGGCGCGCAGCGGCTACTCGTCGTACGGGTCGCACAAATGACCGCGCGCGACGGGATCGCGCCGCCGTGCGCGACACTCGGCTCGCACGTGCTGGCGGACCTGGCCGGCATCGACGCGGCGCTGCTGCGCGACGCCGCGCGGCTCGAAGCGATCCTCACCGACGCGGCGCAACGGGCCGGCGCGCGCGTGATCGGCGCGCACTTCCATCACTTCGGCGGCGAGCATGGCGTGACGGGCGTCGTGCTGCTGGCGGAGTCGCACATCACGATCCATACGTGGCCCGAGCATCGCTTCGCGGCCGTCGACGCGTTCATGTGCGGCGCGGCGCGCGCGGCCGATGCGGTCGATGCGATCGCCACGGCGCTCGGCACGCACGCGCAGGTTCGGCAGCAGGTGGCGCGCGGCGGCATGCCGGCTTGAATACGCATTTCGCACCTGGGTCGTCAACGCGGCAGCGATGTTGCGCCGCGAAGCGGGCGCGGAAACGTTCGTGACGCGCTAGCGTTCGAACCGGGACGTCGACAACGACAGGCCGATCACGGCCAACGTGAGCGCAACGCGAATGCCGAACATGGGCATCTCCTCATCGGGGAGCGAGCGACTGTCACGCAGCCGTCATTTGCCGTGGCGGCGCGCGGATCGTTTAGAGAGCGTTCGACCCCGCACGCCGTGCGTCAATGTGCGTCTCAGCGATTGATTTCGTTCGCCGAGATCAGCTCGGCCACCAGCACTTGTGCGGGCCCTTGCAGGTAGTACTCGCTCTCGAGCGGCTCGCGCAGCTTCATGAACGTTTCCGTGCCGACCTGCATCGTTTCGCCCGCATGCATCCGCGCGCCGCTGTCCAGCAGGTAGTGCATCACGTTGTTGAAGATGCCGGAATAGCGTTCGCCTTCGTGATGGCCCGCCGCGAGCGCGGCGAAATCGGGCAGGCCGAACACGTCGGCGCCGTAGGTGCGCATCCACACGCCTTCGACGCCTTCGACCTCGTATTTCACGAAGCCGCAGAAGAACAGGTTCAGCGGGATGTCGCGCAGCACGTCGAGGCTTTCTTCGCCGAGTTCCTTCGCGTTGAAGACGCCGGCCGGCAACGACGTGTGCGCGTGCTCGTTCAGCACCGCGACGCCGTTCTGTTCGGCCAGCGCGCCGGCGACGGCCGCCAGCGCGACATACTGGTCGAGCGGATTCGCTTCATGTCCGGCGTAGTAGAGGATCACGTGGCTGCGGCTCGCGCGTACCTGCTGCTTCAGGTCCTGCCCGTAGTGGGCGGGCGCGACGCAGGTTTCCAGCGCGTCGGACGGATAGGGCGCATCGAAGCCGACCAGCCGGACGACGTGGTTGCCCCAGCCGGCGAGCCCGAATATCTGCTCCAGCGTCGGCTCGGTTTCGACGCGTGCCTGCTTCATGCTCGGGTGGTACGCGCGCAACGCAGCCGTCAGTGCGGCGATGTCGACCTGCAGCGGACCGTCGAAGACGACCGCCACGCTCAGCGGATTCTCGACGTCGGGTGCCGCGACCAGCGCGACGGGGTTTTCGGGCGTTTCCTTGCGGCCAAAGAATCGGGATATCAGGCTCATCGGATTATGTTTGTGTCGATGCCGTTACAGGGAGCGTGCCCTGTTCTCTCGGTCAGGGCATGCCGTCGGGATGACGGTGGCCCGTAGTTTCCCCGGCTTCGGCGAATCTGGCAAATATCCGATGGCGCGAGCGCCGGCGCATGCCGATCAGCGCGGCAGCGCTTCCGCCTCGGCCCAGCGCTTGAACGAATCGAGACGCCGGCGCGTCTGCACGAGATAGAACGCGCCGATCAGCGGTTCGAGCAGCCAGCGCAGCCAGGACGGCTGCGCACGGAAGTGGTACGTGAACTTCACCTCGGTCGACCCGGGCGTGCGCTCGGTGAAGTTCCAGCTGCCGCTGAAGCGTTCGAGCACTTTCGGCCCTTCGACCATTTCGACGGCGGCGACCTGCGGCGGACGGTACGAGATGTAGCGCGACACCATCGTCGCGCCCGACTGGCTGCGGCAGAACGCGTCCACGCCGACATCGGCGGTCGTTCCGTCGAGCAGATAGGCATCGATGAGAAAACTGTCCCACACGAGTCGCCGGCCGTAATCCTGCGACCACGTGAACAGGCGTCTGCGATCGACGCCGACGGTCCGGCTGACTGAGATCCTCATGAGGGCGGGTGCCAGGGTTCGGATTGGGATGCAGTCGAGTGTACCGCGCCAATAACCTGTGTTTCGTCAGACTTCGTCAAGTCGAGCGTGCGCTCGAATGGGATCGATTGACGCACCTCGGGAATTCCCCTAGGATTTGTCTCAACCCTTCGGGACAGACCCGGAGCGTTTCAATCTCTTGAGGGAGCCTCATGAGCACGCAACAGAACCGGCGCTTCGACGCGCTCGTTTTCATTGGTCGTTTCCAGCCTCCGCATCGTGGTCACCTGAACGTGCTGAAGTCGGCGCTGAGCCGGGCCGAGCGCGTGTGCGTGCTGATCGGATCGACCGACAAGCCCCGCACCATCAAGGATCCGTTCTCGTTCGACGAGCGCCGCCAGATGCTGGCCTCGCTGCTCGACGCGTCCGAGCGCGACCGCGTGACGATCGCCCCGCTGCAGGATTCGACCTACAACGACGGCGACTGGGTGCGCTGGGTGCAGGATGCGGTGGCCGGCGCGCTCGGCGACGTCGCGCAGCGCAAGGTCGGGCTGATCGGCCACGAGAAGGACGCCACGTCGTATTACCTGCGGATGTTCCCGCAATGGGAGCTCGTCGACGTCGACGCGACGGAAGACATTTCCGCTACCGAGATCCGCGACCAGTATTTCGCCGAACGGACCAACAGCTTCGTGCAGTGGGCCGTGCCGGAACCCGTGTTCGGCTGGCTCGAGCGGTTCCGCACGCAGCCGGAATTCGCGCAACTGAAGTCGGAAGCCGAATTCATCGCCGCGTATCGCAAGGCCTGGGCGGCCGCGCCGTATCCCGTCACGTTCGTGACGGTCGACGCGGTGGTCGTGCACTCGGGGCATATCCTGCTCGTGCGCCGCCGCAGCGAACCGGGCCGCGGCCTGTGGGCGCTGCCGGGTGGTTTCGTGAACCAGGACGAACGGCTCGATGCGGCGTGCATTCGCGAGCTGCGCGAGGAAACTGGCCTCAAGCTGCCGGAGCCCGTGCTGCGCGGCTCGATCAAGGATCGCCAGGTGTTCGATCACCCGACGCGTTCGCTGCGCGGCCGCACGATCACGCACGCGTGCCTGTTCAACTTCCCGACCGGCGAGTTGCCGCGCGTGAAGGGCAGCGACGACGCCGACAAGGCGCGCTGGGTTCCGCTCAACGAATTCGCGCAGATGCGCAACGTGATGTTCGAGGATCACTTCGACATCGCGTATCACTTCCTGGGGAAGCTGTGACGCGCTGATTCCCCGCATTCGGTCCGCCGCGACAGACGCGGCGGCACTTCAACGGCCTAGAGGAGCTCTAGCCATGCAAAACGATCCCGGCGGCTTTGCCGCGGTTCTCGCCAATCCGGTTCTCAACACGGATTCGTACAAGGCTTCCCACTTCCTGCAATATCCGCCGGACGCATCGGCGATGTTCTCGTACGTCGAATCGCGCGGCGGCCGCTACGACCGCACGCTGTTCTTCGGGCTGCAGATGCTGCTGAAGGAGTACCTGTGCAAGCCGGTCACGCACGCGATGATCGACGACGCGCGCGACTTCTTCACCGTGCACGGCGAGCCGTTCAACGAAGCCGGATGGCGTCATATCGTCGAGCACTACGACGGCTATCTGCCGGTGAAGATCCGCGCGGTGCCGGAAGGTTCGATCGTGCCGGTGCACAACGTGCTCATGACGATCGAATGCGACGATCCTCAGGTGTTCTGGCTCGCGTCGTATCTCGAGACGATGCTGTTGCGCATCTGGTATCCGGTGACGGTGGCGACCCGCAGCTGGCACTTGCGGCAAACGATTCGTCGCTTCCTCGACAGGACCGACGACGATCTCGCGCAACTGCCGTTCAAGCTGCACGACTTCGGTGCGCGCGGTGTGTCGAGCGCGGAATCGGCCGCGATCGGCGGCGCCGCGCACCTGGTGAGTTTCATGGGTTCGGACACGGTGCTCGGCGTGCTGGCCGCGAACCGCTTCTATCGCGAGCCGATGGCCGCCTACTCGGTGCCGGCGGCCGAGCACAGCACGATCACGTCGTGGGGGCGCGAAGGCGAGGCCGATGCGTATCGCAACATGATCAGCCGCTTCGGTTTGCCTGGCGCGATCGTATCGGTCGTGTCGGACTCCTACGATCTGTTCGCCGCGCTCGATCTGTGGGGCGGCGAACTTCGGCAGGCGGTGATCGATTCGGGCGCGACGCTCGTCGTGCGTCCCGATTCCGGCGACCCGGTGACGATCGTGCTGCAAACGGTGCGGGCGCTCGACGCATCGTTCGGGTCGACCGTGAACGGCAAGGGGCGGCGCGTGCTGAACCATGTGCGCGTGATCCAGGGCGACGGCGTCGACGAGCAGTCGATCGAAGCGATCCTCGCCGCGCTCGACGATGCGGGCTACGCGGCCGGCAACGTGGTGTTCGGCATGGGCGGTGCGTTGTTGCAGCGCGTGAACCGCGATACGCAGCGCTTCGCGATGAAGTGTTCGGCGATCCGGCGCGGCGGCGTGTGGCACGACGTCCGCAAGGATCCGGTGACCGATCAGGGCAAGCGCTCGAAGCAGGGGCGGCTCACGTTGCTGCGCAATTGGCGCACCGGCGAGTATCGGACGGTGACGCTGCCCGTTGCGTGGGACGATCGTGCGCTCGAAGGCGAATGGGACGAGGCGCTCGAGACGGTGTTCGACACCGGGCGTCTGCTCGTCGATACGTCGTTCGCGGAGGTCAGGGCGAGGGCGCACGCGGGGGAGGTGTGACGCAGGCGGTGGGGCAACCCGCCGCGGCACGGCCGGCGCGCGTCACCTGCCGGCCGGTATACGGCCGCCGGCATCCGCCGGCGCGCCGTCGCGCTCCGCTCCCCGCGCCGCATCCATCGCTCGCGCGAGCGCATCGAACACGGCGGGCCCCTTGCAGCGCGACACGTTGAAGCGCAGGTACGACGTCGCGCTGCGCGACGCGCTGAACACGTCGCCGGGGGCGAGCACCACGTCGTGGTCGAGCGCATGACGCGCGACGCGCGCCGCGTCGAGCCCGTCCGGCAATTGCGCCCATACGAACAACCCGCCGCGCGGCTCCGTCCAGATCCCGAGCCCGGCCCGCGCGAGGCGCCGGATCGTCTCGCCCATCGCATCCGCAAGACGCGCGCGCAGGCCGTCGAGATGGCGCCGGTACGTGCCGTCGATCAGCAGCCGATGCACGACGTTCGCGCCGATCTGCGCATTGCCGAACGACGTCGCGAGCTTCAGGTCGACGAGCGCGTCGATCCATTCCGGCCGCGCGGCGACATAGCCGCACCGGATCGCGGCCGACAGCGTCTTCGAGAAGCTGCCGATCGACACGACGCGCGACAGCCCGTCGAATGCCGCGAGGCGCGGCGCGGGCGTGCTTTCGAAATCCGCGAAGATGTCGTCCTCGACGATCAGCAGGCCGTGCTCGGCCGCGAGCGTCAGCAGCCGGTGCGCGACGGGCGGCGCGAGCGTCGCGCCTGTCGGGTTGTGCAGCGCGGCGTTGGTGATGTACAGGCGCGGTCGATGCTCGGCAAGGACTTGCTCGAAGCGCACGAGACCGGGGCCGTTCGGCGTGAACGGCACGCTGACGATCCGGGCGCGGTGCGCGCGCAGCAGCGCCTGGAAGTTGAAGTAGCACGGATCGTCGAGCACGACTGTATCGCCGGGCTCCAGCAGCAGGCGGCACACGAGGTCGAGCGCATGCGTGCCGCCGTCGGTCAGCATGATCTGCGCGGGCTCCGCGTGGACGCCGTGCTGCGCGAGCCGCCACGCGAGCTGCTGGCGCAGCGCCGGCAGGCCGAGCGGCGTCGCGTAGTCGGTCAGCGCGTCGGGTTCGTCGCGCGACACGGCGCGCAGCGCGCGGCGCAGGCTTTCGTCGGGCAGCCACGACGACGGCAACCATCCGCAGCCGGGCTTCACCGACGTCGGCGCCGCTTCGAGCGACTGGCGCGACAACCACAGCGGATCGAGCTCGCGATCGAGGCGCGGGCCCAGCTCGGCGAGCGCGAGCGGCGGCGCGTGGCCCGACACGTAGAAGCCCGAACCGCGCCGGGCGACGAGCACGCCTTCGCTCGCGAGCCGCTCGTACGCATCGACGACGGTCGATTTCGATACGCCGAGCGCGTCGGCCATCATCCGGATCGACGGCACACGCGCACCGGGCATCAGCGCGCGGCTCGCGATCCGCGCGTGGAGGGTGTCCATGACGGTTTCCACGCGCGTGCGCGACGGGGCGGGCGGAGCGGGCATCGGGGCGGAAGGGCTCATGACGAACGATGAACTGTACGGTCGTTTGTCCAGTACAGTTTGTCTGAATTGTATTGGGCTGTAGCTTACGCCGCTTTCGCCGGCGGCGGATCATCGGTCATCCACTTTCCATTCAGGGTTGACCGTGCAAAAGACGACCGACGGATGGCTCAGCGGCATGCTGGGCGTCATCATCTTCAGTGGCTCGCTGCCCGCGACACGTGTCGCGGTGCAAGGGCTCGATCCGCTGTTTCTCACGTTTGCCCGCGCGACGATCGCCGGCGCGCTCGGCCTGCTGCTGCTCGTCGTGCTGAAGCAGAAGCGGCCGTCGCGCGCCGAGGCCGTGTCGCTGGGCGTCGTCGCGCTTGGCGTCGTGGTCGGTTTCCCGCTGTTGACGGCGCTTGCGCTGAAGCACGTGACGTCGGCGCATGCGATCGTGTTCGTCGGGCTGCTGCCGCTCGCGACCGCGCTGTTCGGCGTATGGCGCGGCGGCGAACGGCCGCGGCTGCCGTTCTGGATCTTCTCGATCGTCGGCAGCGGCGCGGTGGCCGCGTTCGCGCTGCGCAACGGCGGGCAGGCGTCGGTGGTCGGCGATGCGCTGATGCTGGCCGCGATCGTCGCGTGCGGGCTCGGTTATGCGGAAGGCGCGCGGTTGTCGCGCCAGCTCGGCGGCTGGCAGGTGATCTCGTGGGCGCTCGTGCTGTCGCTGCCGCTGATGCTGCCGCTCGCGTGGCTGACCTGGCCCGCGTCGTTCGACGGCGTCGATGCCGCCGCGCTGTGGGGGCTCGCGTACGTGTCGTTGTTCAGCATGCTGATCGGCTTCGTGTTCTGGTATCGCGGGCTGGCGCTCGGCGGAATCGCGGGCGTCGGCCAGTTGCAACTGCTGCAGCCGTTCTTCGGCCTCCTGTTCGCGGCCGGGCTGCTGCACGAGACGGTGCCGCCGTCGATGGTCGTCGTGACGGTCGTCGTGGTCGGCTGCGTGGCGGGCGCGAAGTACTTCTCGAAGATGGCGCCCGCGCGGCGCGCGGGGTAAGGCAGGCGCCGCGGCGTGCCGCGCATCGGGCCGACGTTACCCGCTGCGCGGCTGGCGGCAAGCCTGGCCGTCGGCGTTCGTCACGCCGGGCGCGCGTTACTCGAACGTTTCGAGCGCGAGCAACTCGCCGATCGTCTGCCGGCGGCGGATCAGCCGCGGTGTGCCGCGATCGACCAGCACTTCCGGCGCGAGCGGCCGGCTGTTGTAGTTCGAGGACATCGACGCGCCGTACGCGCCCGCGTCGTGCAGGAACAGCAGATCGCCGATCTGCGGCTGCGCGAGCTTGCGGTGCGTGACCACGCCGCCTGCGTCCTGCGTGAACACGTCGCCCGATTCGCACAGCGGCCCGGCGATCGCGAGGTCGACGAGCGGCCGGCCGGCGGGCAGCGCGCCATCGTGCGCGTGCACCGACACCGCGTGATAGCTGCCGTACATCGACGGGCGCATCAAGTCGTTGAAGCCCGCGTCGATCAGCACGAAATCGTGCTTCGGCCGACGGTTGACGGCCTGCACCTCGGTGACGAGCGTACCGGCCTCGGCGACCAGAAAGCGCCCCGGTTCGATCTCGATGCGCACCGGGTGGCCGAGATGCCGTTCGATCCGCTTGCGCGCGGCGTCCCACTGGCTGAAGTAGTGGCCGACGTCGACGCGCGGCTCGCCGTCGCGATACGGAATCGACAGGCCGCCGCCGGCCGAGATCGCGTCGATGTCGTGGCCGAGCGACGTGACGAGATCGACCATCGCGTCGCACACCTGCGACAGGTGGCCGTAGTCGACGCCCGAACCGATATGCATGTGAATGCCGACCAGCTTCAGCCCGTACTGGCGCACGATCCCGATCGCGCGCGGCACGTCGTCGATCCAGATGCCGTGCTTGCTCTGCGGGCCGCCGGTGTTGGTCTTGTTGCTGTGGCCGTGGCCGAACCCGGGATTGACGCGCAGCCACACGCGATGGCCGGGCGCGTGCTCGCCGATGCGCGCGAGCATGTCGAGCGAGCCGGCGTTCACGGTCACGCCGTGCTCGAGCACCGCCGCGAGCGTCGGGCGGTCGATCAGGTCGGCCGTGAACACGACGCCTTCCGGCTCGCCTGCGGGACTGAACCCGGCCGCGAGGCTGCGCTCGATTTCGCCGAGCGACACGGCGTCGACGCACGCGCCTTCGTCGCGCATCAGCTTCAGGATATGGACGTTCGAATTCGCCTTCTGCGCGTAGCGGATCACGTCGAACTGGCGCAGTTGGGCGATGCGGTCGCGGATGACGTCGGCGTCGTACACCCACAGCGGGGTGCCGTATTGCTGCGCGAGCGTCGCGAGCTGGCGGGAATCGAGGGACATGGCGGATGAATCGGATCGAATGAACGGATAGCCGGATGATGCGCCCGATTGGCTATACAGTAAAATGCCTGTTTGTCATCATTCGATTCATTTCTGATATATACGATCATGCTGACGCACCGTCATATCGAGGTTTTCCGCGCGCTGATGGTTACCGGCAGCACGACCCGCGCGGCCGAGATGCTGTACACGTCGCAGCCGACGATCAGCCGCGAGCTGACGCGGATGGAGCAGGTCGTCGGCTTTGCGCTGTTCGAACGCGCGCACGGCCGGCTCCGGCCGACGATGGCCGCGCTCACGTTGTTCGACGACGTGCGGCTCGCGTATGTGGGGCTCGAGCGCGTCGCGGCGACGGCCGCCCGCCTGCGCGAGTTTCGCGACGGGCAACTGTCGGTGATCGCGCTGCCGGCGTTCTCGCATGCGATCCTGCCCGGCGCGTGCCGGCGCTTTCACGACGCGCACGCGGGCGTCAGCGTGTCGGTCGCGACGCAGGAATCGCCGGTGTTGGAGGAGTGGCTCACTGCCCAACGCTACGACCTCGGGCTGACCGAGCACGATGTCGCGCCGGCCGGCACCGTGCTCACGCCGCTGCTCGAAGTCGATGAAGTGTGCGTGCTGCCCGACGGCCATCCGCTGCTCGCGCAGGATGCGGTCGACCTGCTGGATCTCGCCGACCGCCCGTTCGTGAGCCTGTCGCTGAACGATCCGTACCGCATCCTGATCGACGAGGCGTTCGCGCAGCTCGGCGTCGCGCCGCGCTCGGTGGTCGACACGCCGTCGGCCGTGTCGGTATGCGCGTTCGTGCGGCAGGGGCTCGGGGCCGCGATCGTCAACCCGCTCACGGCGCTCGATTTCGTCGGCCGCGACCTGCACGTGCGGCCGCTGACGCGGTCGTTTCCGTACCGGGTCAGCATGATCGTGCCCGAGCACCGGCCGAAGAACCTGCTCGTCGATGCGTTCGCCGATGCGCTGCGCGCCGAAGCGAAGGCGATTCGCCGCCGGCTGGCCGCCCACCTCGGCTAGCGGCACCGCCGTATGATGGATGTTTCGCTGTCGTCATCGCTATCGTTGCCATCGCCGCCGTTTTCCGGAATCCCGTCATGACCGACGCATCGTCTTCCGTCGAACAACCGACCCTCACCGGCGCACGTATCGTCCTGCGCCCGCTCGATGCATCCGACCGGCAGGCGCTGCTGGACGCCGCGGCCGACGGCGAGTTGTGGAATCTGACGGTCACGGTCGTGCCGGGCGCGCAGACGATCGACGCCTACCTCGACGCGGCGTTGCAAGAGCGGGCGGCCGGCACCGTGATGCCGTTCGTGATCGTCGATCGCGCATCGGGCCGCGTAATCGGCAGCACGCGCTTCTGGAAGATCGACCGCAAGAATCGCAAGCTCGAGATCGGCCATACGTGGCTGAGCGAATCGGCGCAGCGCACGCGTGCGAATACCGAAGCGAAGCGGTTGCTGCTGGGCTATGCGTTCGACACGCTGCACTGCGTGCGCGTGCAGTTCACGACGGACGAGCTGAACGAGAAATCGCGCGCGGCGATCCTGCGGCTCGGTGCGAAACAGGAGGGCATCGTGCGTCACGAACGGATCATGCCGGATGGCCGCAAGCGCAACTCGGTGCGCTTCAGCATCATCGACGACGAATGGCCGGAAGTGCGGGCGCGACTCGACGCGAAGCTGGCGACGTAACGTGCGACGTGCGAGGCGGGGCGCTCGATGCTTGAGAAGTGCGTCGCTCCGCAGGCAGGGGAGGCGGCGCGACGGCGGGGAAACGGTGCGCCGCGCACGATGCGCGGCGCTGCATTGCATGAATTACTGCGCCGATGCGAGGTGATGACGCTGCGCGAGCTTCTGCGCGTCCGCGTAGTGCGCCTGCAGGATCGGCAGCGCCTGGCGGGCGACTTCCTTCAGCTTGGTGTCGCGGCCCGATGCGATTTCGGCCTGGAACGCCGAGATCGCCTTCTGCTGGCCGGCGAGCGCGACCTGTTCGATATACGCCTTGTCGAACTCGGCGCCGCGCAGGCTCTTGATGCTGTTCAGCACGGTCGTGTCGGGGTCGTTGGCCGGCACGTCGACGCCGCGCGGGCTGGCCGCGCGCATCGCCTGGATGATCTTCGCATCGTCGGTCGACACGCGTTGCGCGAACGCCTTGACCTGGCTGTCCGACGTGCGCGAATCGGCGATGCGCGCGGCGTCGTGCTGGGTCGACACGGTCTTCGTGCCGTCGGTGATGAAGGTCTGGTCGGCTTCGTGGATGCGCGTCGCGGTCGCGGCCGGCGCAGCCGATGCGCCGGGTGCCGGTTGTGCGGTTTGCGCGGTCGCCGTCACGGCGACGAGAAGCAGGCCGGCGGCAGACAAGGCAAGGCGCGAAATGTGGGGAAAGCGGTTCATGGGACCTCCTTTCGATCGGGGCTCTGGTTGAAAAACGGATCGTGCGATCCGTCGCTGTGCGAGAGACCGGGCGCGCCCGGGCCGGGTTCGACTGTCGCTCTGCCGCGGCGGCGTTCGAAGTGTTTTCCGGCCCGACTGATTCTAGGAGAGCGGTCGGCAGGCAGGTGCAACCGTGCTGTGGCTTGTGTAACGGTTGGTAAGACGAGTCGATTGGCCCGCGTGCAGGCCGGTAGCGCGTACCTGATGCGCATGCGGCGGCGGCAATTTTTGCGCGAGTGTGGCGCATGCAATGCATGAGATGCGCGTACGTGTCATCGGCATTTCATCGGCGCGATGTCGTCGCGGCTATTGCCGTGGCGGCGCGGCGGAGGCGAGTGGGCTGCGCGTGTGCGCGGCGTGCGTGAAGCGTTATACGCGATCGAGCAGCGCATCGAGGCGCGGCAGCAACGGCGTCGCGCAATGTGCCTGCAACGCGTCGGGCGCCGTGTAGCCCCACGCGACGCCCTGGAACGCGATATGTGCGCGGCGTGCCGCGTCGGCATCGCGGATTTCGTCGCCGACGTACAGCACTTCGTCGGCGCGCACGCCGGCCTCGCGCACGAGCGCGCGCAGACGGCGCGCCTTGCCGAACAGCGGAATGCCGCACGCGAAATGGTCGACGCGCGAGCCGGCGCGCGGGCCGAGCCGGTCGCGCACGACCTCCTCGGTATTCGACGTGGCGATCGCGATGCGGATGCCGCGCGCGGCGAGCGCGTCGAACGTTTCGTCGACGCCGGGAAAGAGCCGCACGTTCGCGACGCGCGGCCGCATCAGGCGGCGCATGTCGATCGTCACGCGTGGCACTTTCCACATCGGCACGTCGAGCGCGCGAATGATGTCGCGCGCCGACATCCCGCGCAGCGCCGGGCGCAGTTCGGGCGTGGCGTCGCGAAAGCCGTGCAGGCGCGACGCTTCCGACAGCGCGGCGAGAAAACTGTCGAGCGAATCGGCGAGCGTGCCGTCGAAGTCGAAGGCGACGAGGCGGTAGGTCATGAAGCGGCGTGGCAGGTTGATCGGGCACACGACATTGTCACCGAATCGAGGCCGGCGATGTGGCTACGTGGCCGCCGCGGATCGTGGCGCCCCTTGTCCCCCGCCCGACGGCGCGGTATCGTCGATGCTCCGCCTTCCGCCCCCGAACCGGAGAACAGACGTGCCCGCCGCCACTCCCGCCACGCTGAGATTTTCCACCGACAAGCGCGAACTCGACGTCGACGCGATCTTCGACTTCCTGCATCGCGACGCGTATTGGTCGCCGGGCATCCCGCGCGACGTGGTCGAGCGGGCGATCGAGGGCTCGCTGTGTTTCGGCGCGTATGTCGGCGACCGGCTCGTCGGGTTTGCGCGGCTCGTCACCGATCACGCGACGTTCGCCTACCTGTGCGACGTGTTCGTGCTGCCGGCCGAGCGCGGCAACGGCTACGGCCGCGCACTGATCGACCATATATTCGCGCAGGAGATGGTGCGGCGGCTGCGGCGCATCATGCTCGCCACGACCGACGCGCACGAACTCTATCGGCCGGTCGGTTTCGGTCCGCCCGCGAACCCCGAGCGGCTGATGGAGATCCGCCGCCCCGACATCTACGCGAAACGCTGACGCGCGGCGCAGCGCATACAATACGCGCTTTCCGTTTTTGCCGAAGAGCTGCCCACCATGACCGAACAGGAAGCCGAACAACTCGCGACGCACCGCCACTACAAGGGCGGCCTGTACCGCTACATCGGCGTTGCCCGCCACTCCGAAACCGAGGAATCGGTGGTCGTCTACGAGCATCTGTGGCCGCATGCGCGCGGGCTGTGGGTGCGGCCGGAAGCGATGTTCAACGGCAATCTCGAAGACGGCACGCCGCGTTTTCGCAAGCTGCGCGACTGAGCGCGCGACACCGGCGCGGGAGCCGGTGTCTAGCCGGCGCCGCCCGGCTTGTCGTGCGGCGCCTGTTGCCGCAGCGCCATCGCGAAGAAGCGCCGGATTTCATCCATCAATTCCACCCGGGCCGACGCGAAATCGAACGCGCGCCGGTTTTCGTGCGCGTAGCGCCGGCGCCAGTCGTCGGCCGCATGCCGTGCTTCCCGCGCGCGCAGATCGTCGAGCTCCGGCGTGCGCAATGCGTGATCGGCGATCAGCGTCACGCCGTCGCGGCTCACTTCCAGCACGCCGCCCGCGACGAGCAGGCGGCGATGTTCGCCGGTCGGCGCATCGACGAGCATCACGACGCCCGGCCGGATCCGCGTGAGCAGCGGCGCGTGGTGCGGGTAGATCCCCAGTTCTCCGCTTTCCCCCGGAACGACGACGAAATGCGCGTCGCCGGCATACAGCACCGCTTCCACGCTGACGATGTCGAGCTTCATCGACGTCTTCATGCGTACTCCTTCAGACTGCCGCCGCGCCGGCGACGATTTCGCACAGCTCGGTGGTGATCTGCGCCTGTCGCGTTTTCTGGTACAGGTGCCGCAGTTCGCGCAACACGCGGTCGGCGTTGTCCGTCGCGGTCTGCATGCTGAACATCCGCGCGCATTGCTCGCATGCGTGGTTCTCGACGACGGCCTGATAGAGCATCGCCTCGACGTAGCGCAGCAGCAACGTGTCGACGACCGGTCTGGGCGCGGGCTCGTACAGATAGTCGGACGCGGGCGCGCCGTCGGTCGGCGCGGCGGTGTCGAGCCCCACGATCGGCAGCATTGCATCGATGCGCGGCTCGTACGCGAGCGGACTCGTCAGCCGGTTGTACGCGATGTGCACTTCGTCGAGCTCGCCGTTGACGAACGCGGTCAGCGGCACGAGCAGCGCACCGAGCAACTGCTCGAAGTGCGGCTCGGCGGCCAGGCCGCTCGCGCGTGCGGCAATGGTCGCGCCGTGGCGCAGCAGCGGCGCGAGGCCGCGCGCGCCGATCACGCTCAGTTCGCACGCGACGCCGGCCCGGTCCCAGCGTTCGAGCGCATCCACGCACTCGACGAGCAGCCGCGCATTGAGCGGCCCGCACAGCCCGCGATCGGTGCTGACGACGATCAGGCCGACGCGGCGCACGGTGTCGCGTCGCGCCATCAGCGCCGATACGTGGTTCGGACGGTCGCGCAGCACGCGTTCCGCCATCGCGCCGATGAGCGCCGCGTACGGGCGGAATTCGCGCGCGCGTCGCTGCGCGCTCGCCATCTTGGTGCGCGCCATCATTTCCATCGCCTTGGTGATCTTGCGCGTGGACGAGGTACTGGCGATCTTCGCGCGGATTTCGCGTATGTGCATGTCAGGGGGCTCGCGGCTGTCCGGATGTCATCGTGCGGATTCATGCTATCGGGACTTCACCTGAAACGATTGACGGAAATCAAACGACTTCGCCCGGTCCCGCACCAGAATCCGTTCACATGATCCTCGCGAAGGGGCAGTCGATGACCGAGTTGCGCACGCATCAGAAATACGACGCGCTGATTGCGCGCTGCCGCGCATTGCGCCCGGTGACGGTCGCGGTCGCGCATCCGTGCGACGAGGTATCGCTGCACGCGGCGGCCGAGGCGGCCCGGGCCGGCATCATCGTGCCCGTGCTGGTCGGCCCGGTGGCGCGGATCACGAGGCTCGCCGCGACGCTCGGTGTCGACCTGTCCGGCTATCGGCTCGTGGACGCGCCGCACAGTCATGCGTCGGCGGTGCGTGCCGTCGAGCTGGTGCGCGCGGGCGACGCGCAGGCGCTGATGAAGGGCAGCCTGCACACCGACGAGTTGCTGGCGGAGGTGGTGCGCGCCGATACGGGGCTGCGCACCGGGCGGCGCCTGAGCCACGTGTTCATCATGGACGTGCCGACTTACCCGAAGCCGCTGTTCATCACCGACGCGGCCGTCAATATCCATCCGACGCTCGAGCAGAAGGCCGACATCGCGCAGAACGCGATCGATCTCGCGCATGCGCTCGGCATCGCCCGGCCGAAGGTGGCGATCCTGTCGGCGGTCGAGACGGTCAGCTCGAAGCTGCCGTCGACGCTCGACGCGGCCGCGCTGTGCAAGATGGCCGAGCGCGGCCAGATCACCGGCGCGCTGCTCGACGGGCCGCTCGCGTTCGACAACGCGATCAGCCCGGAGGCCGCGCGGCTCAAGCATCTCGGCTCCGCGGTCGCGGGCGATGCGGACATCCTGCTCGTGCCGGACCTCGAGGCCGGCAACATGCTCGCGAAGGAGCTGACGTTCCTCGCGAATGCCGATGCGGCCGGCATCGTGCTCGGCGCGCGCGTGCCGGTGATCCTGACGAGTCGCGCCGACAGCGAACGCACGCGCCTCGCGAGCTGCGCGGTCGCGGCGCTCGTCGCGGCGGCGGCGCGCGAGACGGCGACGCCCGTGGATGCGCCGGCGGTTGCGGCCGACGCACACTGACGAGGCCGCGATGCGACATCCCGTCCTGGTGCTCAACGCCGGCTCGTCGAGCCTCAAGTTCTCGGTCTACGACACGCGCGACGATCGTTCGCTCGATGCGGGCCTGCACGGGCAGGTCGAGAACCTGCATGACACGCCGCATCTGTTCGTGGCCGACGCGCACGGCGCGACGCTCGTCGACAGCCCCGTCGCGCGACCGGGGCATCAAGGCGCGATCGAGGCGCTGCACGCGTGGTTCGCCGCGCACGTCGGGCGGGAGGCCGCGTTCGACGGCGTGGGGCACCGGGTCGTGCATGGCGGCCCGTATTTCACCGCGCCGGTGCGGATCGACGCGCGCGTGCTCGATGCGATCGCGTCGCTTTCGCCGCTCGCGCCGCTGCACCAGCCGCATCACGTCGACGCGATTCGCGCGGTTGCCGCGGTTGCGCCGAACCTGCCGCAGGTCGCGTGTTTCGACACCGCGTTCCATGCGACGGTGCCGGCGCTCGAACGGGAGTTCGCGTTGCCGCGCGCGCTGACCGAACAGGGCATCGTCCGCTACGGGTTTCACGGGCTGTCGTACGAGTACATCGCGACGGCGCTCGCGGCCCTCGATCCGTCGTGGGGGCGGCAACGCACGGTCGTCGCGCACCTCGGCAACGGCGCGAGCCTGTGTGCGCTCGAGAACGGCCGCAGCGTCGCGACGACGATGGGCTTCACGGCCGTCGACGGGCTGCCGATGGGCACGCGCACGGGCGCGCTGGACCCGGGCGTGATCCTGTATCTGCAGCGTCACGCAGGCCGGTCGCTCGACGAGGTCGAGCATCTGATCTATGCCGAATCGGGCTTGCTCGGCGTGTCCGGCGTGTCGAGCGACATGCGCACGCTGCTCGCGAGCGACGCACCGTCGGCCGCGCATGCGGTCGAGCTGTTCGCCTATCGCGCGGCCCGCGAGCTTGCCGCGTTGGCCGGCGTGCTGGGTGGTCTCGATACGCTCGTGTTCACGGCGGGCATCGGCGAGCACGCGCCGCAAGTGCGCGAACGGATCTGCCGCCGCGCCGCGTGGCTCGGCATCGTGCTCGACGACGCGGCGAACGCCGCCGGCCTGCCGGTGATTTCGAGCGACGCGTCGCGCGTGACGGTGCGCGTGATCCCGACCGACGAGAACCTGATGATCGCGCGGCACACGCGCCGCGTGCTGGACGACGCGATCCCTTCCACGCCGTATCCGACCCGCTGAGACCTCCGATGACAGCACGCGACACGCCTTCCCCTGCCGTCAGCGCCCCCGCGCTGCCGATTTTCTGGCCGATGGCCGCCGCCACGGCGTTGTTTGCGGCCGGCTCCGAGATCACGGCGCGCAATCTCCGCTTCCTCGCGGAAGAGGAGAAGCTCCATTTCGAAGCGCATCCGGCGCTGGCGTCGGCGAACCGGCCGTTGCTGGCGCTGCGGACGATGACGTTTCGCGATTATTCGGCCGCGCCGGCGCACGGGCTGCCGACGATCGTCGATGCGCCGTACGCGGGGCACAGCGCGATGATCGCCGACTACCAGCCGGGGCAGAGCCTGATGCAGACGCTGCGCGAGCACGGCGTGACGCGTCCGTACCTGACCGACTGGCGCTCGGCCACCGAGGACATGAAGGACCTCGAGATCGACCAGTATCTGGCCGAGCTGAACGTGTGCGTCGACGAGCTCGGCGGCCGCGTGAATCTCGTCGGCCTGTGTCAGGGCGGCTGGATGTCGGCGATGTATGCGGCGCGTTTCCCGCACAAGGTCGCGAGCCTCGTGCTGGCGGGCTCGCCGATCGACGCCGACGCGGGCGACGGCCCGATCAAGCGGATGGTGCACACGTATCCGACGTCGTTCTACGAAGAACTCGTCACGATGGGCGGCGGGCTGATGCGCGGGCGCTTCATGCTGCGCGGCTGGAAGAACATGCATCCCGACCAGCACTATCTCGTCGAGCACGTCGACCTGTACGAGCATCTCGACGATCCCGACTACCTGCGCAAGCGCGAGGTGTTCGCGAACTGGTACGAAAGCCCGATCGACCTGCCGGGGCGCTGGTACCTGCAGGCGATCGTGCAGATCTTCAAGGAGAACCGGCTCGCGAAGGGCACGTTCGTCGCGCTCGGGCGCACGCTCGACCTGAAGGACGTCGCGTGCCCGGTCTATCTGCTCGCCGGCGAGGCCGACGACATCACGACGCCGGAGCAGGTGTTCGGCGCGCGCGATCTTCTCGGGACGCCCGCGTCGCGGATCGAGAGCCGGCTCGTGCCCGGCGGCCATATCGGCCTGTTCATGGGGTCGCGCACGCTGACGACGGTGTGGCCCGACATCGCGCGGTGGATCGCGGCGCAGCGCTAGATCGACACGGGGGCGACATGACGTTGCGACACAAGCGTGGGCTCGTCGTCGGCATCGCGAACGCACAGAGCATCGCGTGGGGATGCGCGCGCGCGTTTTGCCGGGCGGGCGCCACGCTCGCGGTGACCTGGCAGTCGGACAAGACCTTGCCGCACGTCGAGCCGCTGTTCGCGCAACTCGACGCGCCGATCCGGATGCCGCTCGACGTCGGGCAGCCCGACCAGATGGCGGCGGTGTTCGACGCGATCGCGGCGCAGTGGGGCGAGATCGACTTCGTGCTGCATTCGGTTGCGTATGCACCGAAGGCCGATCTGCAGGGCCGCGTGGTCGACAGTTCGCCGGAGGGCTTCTCGCTGGCGATGGATACCTCGTGCCATTCGTTCATCCGGATGGCGAGGCTCGCCGAGCCGCTGATGACGCGCGGCGGCAGCCTGATGGCGATGAGCTATCTCGGCGCGGAGCAGGTCGTCGCGAACTACGGGGTGATGGGACCGGTGAAGGCCGCGCTCGAGGCGAGCGTGCGGTATCTGGCGGCCGAACTCGGCGGCGCGGGCATTCGCGTCAACGCGATTTCGCCGGGCGTGCTGCCCACGCGCGCGGCGTCGGGCCTGCCGGACTTCGGCCGGCTGCTCGACGACACCGCACGCCGGGCGCCGCTGCATCACGCGCTCGACATCGACGACGTTGGCGCGTTCTGCGCGTTTCTCGCCAGCGACGGCGCACGGGCGATCACGGGCGGCACGCACTATGTCGACGCCGGCATGCACATGCTCTGACGCGCCCGCGGCACGCGGTGTTCAGGGCCGCGCGAATGCCTGCACGAGGGCCGGTGGCGCGTGGCCGACCGTGACCTCCGGCGTGCCGTGCCACGCCGCGAGTTTCTTCACGGCCTTCGCGACGTCGGCCGCGAGCCCGGTGCCGAACCGCACGCCGGGCTCGACGTGCACGGCCTTCAGTTCGAACGTGCCGAGCGTGCGATGCGCTTTCGCATCGACGCGGCCGACCAGCCGGCCACGATGCAGCACGGGCAGGCAGAAATAGCCGTAGCGTCGCTTGTGCTCGGGCGTATAGCACTCGATCGTGTAGTCGAAACCGAACAGCGTCGACGCGCGCCGGCGATCCCACACGACCGGGTCGAACGGCGACAGCAGCGTCGTGACCGTCGAGCGCAGTGTGTCGGCCGCGGCGGCAGGCAGTAACGCGTCGAGCGAGCGGTGCACGTAGGCCGGCTCCTTCCAGTCGTCGATCTGCACCGGTATCAGGTCGCCGGCCTCGGCGAGCCGCTCCAGCTCCGCGCGGTACGAACGGCGCGGCAGCCGATAGTAGTCGGCCACCCAGTCCGCGCGCACGACGCCGAGCGCGCGGCACGTATAGTCGAGCAGCGCCGGCAGCACCGCATCGCGCGGCGGCAGGTCGCGCGCATCGTCCCAGTCGGGCAGCACGCGCTCGCGCACGTCGTACACGCGCTGGAAATTGCGGCGCTCCGACACCATCAGGTCGCCCGTCGTGAACAGCACTTCCAGGTGGCGCTTCTCGGGCTTGCGATCCCACCAGCCGTTGCCCTTCACGCCATCCTCGCGCGCGAAATCGGCCGACCGCACCGGGCCTTCCTCGCGAATCCGCGCGAGCAACCGTTCGATCTCCGGACGATTCTGCTCGTGCCATTCGGCCGCATATTTCCAGCCCATCCCCGACGGATCGAGCATCTTGTAGCGCATCAGCCCGAACTGTTCGATCGGCAGGAAACACGCTTCGTGCGACCAGTATTCGAACAGGCGCGCCTCGGCGAGATGTTCGTCGAGCCAGTGCGGCGGGAAATCGCCGAGACGGCTGAACAGCACGAGATACGGGCTGCGCGCGACGACGTGGATGGTGTCGATCTGCAACTGCGCCATCCGGCGGATCGTGTCGAGCACGTCGGACTTGGTCGCCTTGCGGCGCGGCGGTGTGAGCAGGCCCTGTGCGGCGAGATGGAGGGCGCGGGCGGCGGCAGGCGAGAGCGTGAGCATCGGCGGGACGGTCGAGGATGGCGATCGGGAACCACTTTAGCGCGAAAGCGGCGCGCGCGTGCGACGTGCGACTGCAACGCGTCTGACAATGGTTGACAGATGCGTTTTGCAAGTTTCCCTATAGTGCAGTTCATGGCGCGACGACAAATGCGCGCAACGATTCCGCTTCCGACGCACATATGTCCATGGCACGCAGGAAGCGAATCCGGGATTCCCAACCCCCATCGGGAGACCCGGAGCCCTGAGCGGACATCCATGCGGCTGTGCACCGGCCCCGTGTGGATGTCCGCTGATTTTTTTGTTTTTCCGGTTTTCGTCCATTGCCGCGAGACAGGCCACGCCGCGCGCCAGCCGCTTATGCCCGCTTGCCGCGCGCGACTTCGTCGCCGGCGCCGGGCGGCAGCCGGCGCGTGATCGGAATCGACGCGAACGAGCACAGCCCGACCACGAGGAACGCCGGCCAGAAATCCGACCACATCATCGTCTGGTGGCCCTGGAGCCAGTGCGACACGTGCAGCACGAGGCCGGCCACCGTCACGCCGAGGCCGAGCGACATCTGCTGGACGACGCTGCCGAGGCTCGTCGCGCGGCCTGCGTCGCGCGGCGAGATGTCCGCGTAGATCATCGAATTCAGGCTCGTGAACTGCAGCGCGGGGAAGATGCCGCCGACGAGCACGATCAGCCAGATCGCCCAGGTCGCCATGCCGGGATGGAACACGCCGTACGCGGCGATCGCGAGGCCCGCGAACGCCGCGTTGTAGATCAGCACCGTGCGAAAGCCGAAGCGGCGCAGCGTATGCGTGGCGGTCGAGCGGCTGACCGCGCCGCCGAGCGCGGACGCGCACGTGATGAGCCCTGAGTGGAATGCGCTCATGCCGAGCCCTTCCTGCAGTGCGAGCGGCAGCAGGAACGGCACCGCGCCGAGCCCGATGCGGAACAACGAGCCGCCGACGACGCTCGCGTGGTACGTCGGGATCTTCAGGAAACTGAGGTCGAGCACCGGCCGCTCCTTGCGGCGCGCGTACGGCACGTACAGCGCGAGCATCGCGGCGCCCGCCGCGCACATGATGACGGCGTTCGAGCGCGACGTGAGCGAACCGTCGATCAGCGTGAGACCCATCAGCAGCAGCGCGGCGCCGCTGGCCGACAGCAGGAAGCCGAACCAGTCGAGCGGGCCGGGATCGGGCTCGTGCGTGTTCGCGATGTGCTTGCTCGCGAGGTAGATCCCGTAGAGGCCGATCGGCACGTTGATGAAGAAGATCATCCGCCAGTGCAGATAGGTCGTGATGAAGCCGCCGACGAGCGGCCCGACCGTGGGCCCGAACAGCGCGGGGATCGCGAGGTAGTTCATCGCGCGCACGAGATCGGCGCGCGGCACCGCGCGGAAGATGATGATGCGGCCGACCGGCACCATCATCGCGCCGCCCACGCCCTGGATGAAGCGTGCGAACGTGAGCACGCCGAGGGAGTTGGACGCCGCGCACATCAGCGAGCCGACGACGAAGATGCCGATCGCGGTGCGGAACACGGCGCGCGCGCTGAAGCGGTCGGCGAGCCAGCCGCAGATCGGGATGAACACGCCCAGACCGACCACGTAGGCCGTGATCGCGATGTTCAGCGTGACGGGGTTGTGCCCGAAGTCCCTCGCCATCGCGGGCAGCGCGGTGACGATGATGTTCGCGTCGACGCTTTCCATGAACAACGCACAGGCAACGATGAGCGGTGCTAGAAAGACGGGCGACATGGGCAGGGCGCGCGGTAAAGACGCCATTATGCCCACAATGTGACCGCTGCGTCACGTACGACAACAGTTGTTCCGCATGTTGCAACAGTCGTCTTTTCCGGCGGATGGCGCGGAAAGGACGACCGCGCACGTGCGAGCGATGCGCTGCCTGGGCGATGAACAACGCAGCATCGTCGTAGCGATGCGCATGCGTTTTCGATGCGAGGCAGGAGGGCGACGCGGCGATCTCCGAACCGCGTGTCGCGCGGCAGGTCGACCGCGCGTTCGAGCTGGAATGCGCGCAGAAGGATCGACGTTGGCCCGGCCATGTCGATTCCTTTTGACGGCGTGGCCGTGCGTTTCTAGAATATGAGCGCTTGCTCACATTCCAAGGCTGCCTTCCCGCCATGTCCGAATCGTCGTCGCGCATTCCGCTTTCGCCGCGCAAGGCGCCGCGCCAGCGCCGCTCGGTGGCCACGGTCGATGCGATCGTCGAGGCCGCCGCGCGCATTCTGGAGCGCGACGGTTTCGACGGTTACACGACGAACGCGGTCGCCGCGCTGGCCGGCGTGAGCATCGGCTCGCTCTATCAATACTTCCCGAACCGCGATGCGCTGACGGTCGCGCTCGTCGAGCGCGAGAGCGCGCATCTGCTCGACGACGTCGACCGGGCGGCCGCGCTGTCGTCTTGCGACGACGTGCTGCGCACGCTGGTGCGCGGCGCCGTCGCGCACCAGATGCGCCGGCCGGTGCTCGCGCGGCTGATCGATTTCGAGGAGGCGCGGTTGCCGCTCGGCGCGCGCGCCGCACGCGTCGCGGACCGCATCCACGCGACCTTGCTGCATGCGCTGGAGCTGCGCGATGCGCCGCGCGTCGCCGCGCCCGACGTCGTCGCGCACGATCTGCTCGCGATCGTGAAAGGCATCGTCGATGCGGCGGGCGCGCGCGGCGAGACCGATGCGGATGCGCTCGAAGCGCGTGCGTGGCGGGCGGTACGCGGTTATCTCCGGGAGTCGCGCGAATCGAAACTTGCTTGACATGCATGTTTCGTGCGACAGTCAGGCCCATTCGCACCACAACACATGACGCGTATCGATCGAAGGCCATCGAGACGAACGCGCGCGCGAACGAGACCTCGTGCCGATCCACTCACCATTCGAAAGGAGGGGACACGCCATGACGTCACGTCGTGCCGCACCGCTTGCATCTCGCTTCCCGTCGCGTCAGTCACCGCCCGCGCCGCGTCCGCGCTGGGCCGCCGCACTGGCCATCGCCTATCTCGCCGTCGCCGGCTGCGCCGCGCAGGCCGACAATGCGCACCAGGGCGCCGCGCAAGCGGCCAGCCAGTCCGCGTTGCCGGCCACATCCGCAGCCGTGCCCGCTCCCGCATCCGGCACGCTGCTGCCGCCGCCGAGCCAGCTCTACGGCGATCTGTTCGTCGCGGTGCAGACCGCGCAGCTCTATCCCGACCAGAAGACCTTCGTCGACGCCACGCCCGATACCGATCCCGCGACGATCGTGCAGTTGTATCAGCAACAGAAATCGCAGCCGGGCTTCTCGCTGAAGGCGTTCGTCGACCAGCATTTCACGCCGCCCCCGGAAGGCGGCGTGACGCCGCCGCCGAATCAGACGCTGCGCCAGCACATCGACTGGCTGTGGCCGCAGCTCACGCGCACGAGCACCACGGCGCCCCCGTACAGTTCGCTGATTCCGCTGCCGAAGCCGTACGTCGTGCCGGGAGGCCGCTTCCGCGAAGGCTACTACTGGGACACCTATTTCACGATGCTCGGGCTGCAGGTGTCGGGGCGCGAGGATCTCGTCGACGACATGCTCGACAACTTCGCATACCTGATCGATACGGTCGGGCACATCCCGAACGGCAACCGCACGTACTACGTGAGCCGTTCGCAGCCGCCGTTCTTCGCGTACATGGTCACGCTCGCCGCGCAGGTCGAAGGCGACAAGGTCTACCAGAAATACCTGCCGGCGCTGCGCAAGGAGTACGCGTACTGGATGCAGGGCGAAACCACGACGCCGCGCGGGCAGGCGGCGCGCAACGTGGTCGCGATGCCCGACGGCGCCGTGCTGAACCGCTACTGGGATGCGCGCGACACGCCGCGCGACGAGTCGTATCTCGAGGACGTGACGACCGCGAAATCGGTGCCGTCCCGTCCGGCGAACGAGGTGTACCGCGATCTGCGCGCGGGCGCCGAAAGCGGCTGGGACTACAGCTCGCGCTGGTTCGGCGACGGCAAGACGCTCGCGACGATCCGCACGACCTCGATCGTGCCGGTCGACCTGAACAGCCTGATGTTCCATCTCGAGACGACGATCGTGAAGGGCTGCGCGGTCACGCGCGACATCGCCTGCGTCGCCGATTTCTCGGCGCGGGCTGGACGGCGTGCGGCCGCGATCAATCACTACCTGTGGAACCGTCGCGGCTATTACGGCGACTATGACTGGCAGTTGCGCAAGCCGCGCGACGGCGTGACGGCGGCCGCGCTGTATCCGCTGTTCGCGGGCGTCGCGTGGCCGGAGCGTGCGAAGGCGACCGCGCGCGAAGTGCGCAAGACGCTGCTGCAGCCGGGCGGCCTCGCGACGACGACCGAGAACACGGGCCAGCAGTGGGATGCGCCGAACGGCTGGGCGCCGCTGCAGTGGATCGCGATCGACGGGCTGCGCCGATACGGCGAACCGGCGCTCGCGAAGGACATCGGCACGCGTTTCCTGTCCGACGTGAAGCAGGTGTACGCGGCCGAAGGCAAGCTCGTCGAGAAGTACGTGGTCGAGGGCGCCGGCACGGGCGGCGGCGGGGGCGGCGAATATCCGCTGCAGGACGGCTTCGGCTGGACCAACGGCGTGACGCTGAAGCTGCTGGGGCTGTACGGCGAGTAATGCACGGCGCGTGCCGCGTGCCCGCATTGCAACCCGACGCACGGGCCGGCCGGTCGCGCAAGCGCCTGGCCGGCCCGTGTTTTTATGCGGCGGGTATCAGAACGTGATCGTCGTGCGCACGCCGACCACCGTCTCGTCGCCGATGCGCGCGCCGGCCGCGTTCGGGTTCGGGATGCCGCCGCCCGGACGGAAGAAGTGCTGCAGGTCGGCCTGCACTTGCCACCACGGCGCGACCTGATACTGGTACGTCGCCTCGATGACCGTCTCCGCGCGGCGCACCGGATAGCCGGGCGTCGTGTACGCGCCGGTGTCGCCGTCGAGCCCGCGCGCATGCGAGCCGATCTTCGCATAGCCGATTGCGATGCCGGCGACGTCGTTGTCGCGTCCGACGAACGGCGCCTTCAGCGTCACGCCGGCGTTGGCCGCGAAATCGACGATGTTGCGGTCGCCTGGCGAGCCCATCACGCGCGCGAACACGCCGACCGAGCGCGGGCTGTCGGCCGACGGCCGCCACACCATCTGGTCCGCGACCGCGTAGAAGCCGTAGTTGCCGCGATGCGTGGCAGGCGTGCCGTTGCTCGCCGGATCGGCGAGCGACAACCCGTCGGTGCCGTAGCGCGGATCGTTCGCGTGCTGCGACTGATACCAGACGCCGAGTTTGTAGGTGCCGGGCAGGCCGGCCGGCTGCGGGGCCTTCGGATCGGCGGGCGGCGCGTTCAGCGCGTACTGCACTTCGCCGATCACGAATGCGCCGCTGCGCAGGTTGAAGTTGGTGCCGTGCGCGTTCAGCACCTGGGCGTCGCCGTCGCTGCGGCCGGCCGGGTTGCCGTCGAACACGCCGACCATCGCGCTCCACGCGTCGGCCGGCTTCACGCGCAGCCGCACGCCGAGCGACGACAGCGGATACGCGGGGCCGCCGGACGGCAGGTCGGTGGACGGCAGCACGGGCCAGCCGAACGTCGCGTTCATGAACGTCGCCGCGTTCTGGCTCACCATGAATTCCTGGTCGACGCTCTGCTGACCGACTTTCACGTCGACCTTGCCGTCGAACAGCGACTGCTGATACCAGAGCTCCCACAGGCGCGTGGTCGAATTGGCTTCGATGCCGGTCGCGGTCTGCAACGTCTGCAAGTAGCGCTGCGTGAGGTTGGTGCCGTGTATCTGCAGCCCCGACACGTTGAACGTGCCGCCCGGCAGGCCGATCGCCTTGCCGGTGTCGACGTTGAAGCCGAATTGCGTGAGCCCCTGGTATGCGCCGCCGCGACCCGTGCCGCCGGACGTGTCGTACAGGTACTCGCTGGTTTCCTGCAGGCTCAGCGTGACGCCGTGCTCGTCGAGCGCGTCGCGCAGGCCGCCGATGTTGCCGAGCAGGTTCGATCGCTCCCACAAGCCGGTGGGCGCGGGCGCGGCAGCATCGGCGGCCTGTGGTTGCGCGGAGGCGGCCGCATCGCGCGCGCCGGCCGCCGGTTCGGTCGTGGTGGGAGACGCTGCCTGCGCGAATGCGGGGCTGGCGGCGAGCGACAGCAGCAGCGTGGCGAGCGCATCGACGCGCAGCTTGCGCGGGACGGATTGCGGATGATTCTTCATGTGGTTCCGTTGGCGGTTTGATTAGTTAAGCTGAGGAAACGGGAACGTGATGCGGGGCGCATGGCGAGGCGGCCCGCACGAAGGACGAGGGATTACGGCAGCCAGCTGCCGACGCGCCACACCTGCGCGAAGCCGATGCGTGGCGCGACCGAGCACAGCAGCGCGGCGAGCGCGACCGCCGCCACCGTCACGGCGATCAGCACGCAATCGAGCCGGCGGGGCGCCGCCGGCACGTGGGCGAGCGCGAAGCCGCGCCGGTGGCCGAATGCCCAGGCGAACGGCGAGCGGCCGAAAAACGAGCGGTTGCACACGACGTGCACGACGCGCTTGAGTCTGACCGCGAACGATGGAAAGAACATGACGCTGCCTCCGTTTCCGTCCGGCGAACGCAGGACGACGTGATCGAGCGCGGCTGCGTGACGCGGCCTGCGATCGGAGGGTGGAACATAACGGAGCGTGCGACTGACGAACCGGCGATGGCCGGCCCGGGCGGAGGCGCGCTAACCCGACGAATGCGAGCTAGCGGCGAAAGACATGCGTCTGGCTGCTATCTCGCGATGGCTTGGCCGGCCTGGACCGGCATCGAACTGCAACCAGAGCATGTGTCCACGGAGGGACTCCCTTGATGAATTGGGGCGGATTGTAGTCGCGACGTTTGCTGCGGCGCAAGCAAAAAACGCACGAAGGATGCGCTATGTCGGGTGCGCGTCGCCGTGGGGCGGGGCTGCCACGCGGCCGCCTGGCGATCGTGAAATGGATGCGCGGCAGGGGGCCAGGTCCGTTGCTCGCGCGCATCGGCGCGCGGCTGCGTGACGGGGCCGCTGAAAGGTTTCGGAACGGTATTTCAAGGGCAAATCTTTCAGTCGCGTCAGGCGGGACATTTATTTCGAAAAATGGGGTTTCAAGGGGTTGACTTCACTTTCGGGCGGTCCATAGAATCCGCCATCTTCACTCTTGGGGCCGCCGCCTTGGACGCCTGCAGTAGTCGATCTTCGAACGAAATTTCCGCCTGAGCGACCGACGTCCGCGCCTCATCGAAGCCGCCGTTTGTCTCCCGGGCAAACGGTGCGCGCAGCAGTATTCCGCAGCAACTCCCTACGTGCACCCTGATTCGCGCCGGTTAGCGTGATGCGTTCTCGCATGCGTTGCCCGGTTTCGCCGCCGTCCGGCAGGCGGCCGTGTTCGCGCATCCGTTCTCCGGGTGCGCGAATGCCGGCCCGCCCGCCG
The DNA here is from genome assembly GCF_002223345.1 of Burkholderia sp. AU16741. NCBI lineage: Bacteria > Pseudomonadati > Pseudomonadota > Betaproteobacteria > Burkholderiales > Burkholderiaceae > Burkholderia > Burkholderia sp. AU16741. The sequence continues at coordinate 1,057,668 of NZ_NKEZ01000008.1, read as the reverse complement.
GACGGCGGTCAACCGTGTTCCCCGGAACACCGCACAGGAGCCGCCATGAACGACAGTGACAGTTGTCCCTTATGCCCGTTGCATACGCAGACCCTTTTGAACCCGGGTCGCGGGGACATTCCGGCCAACTAGCCTGACACGTCGTTCAGGCCCCGGACTGGCCCCGCGCCCACGACGCGGCCGGCACGCCTGCCGTCGCCGCACGGAGCCAGACCATGAACTTCGGCCTTCTGCTGTCGAACCTTCCGCACGTCACGGAATCGCGCCACCACTACGACGCGATGCTGACGCTCGACGCCCGTCCGCGCGTGTTCTCCCGCCTGCTGAACCAGCTGAAAGCGTTGATCCACTGAAAAGAAGCGCCGAGCGCGCCTCGGCATGCGCACGCGCGCCCGTCTTCGAGCGGCCGTCCCGTGCGCATTCCAAGGTCACACGCTCATCGAATCGCATAACCCTTAGCCGTACGGAATACATCATGTCCACGCCCTCCAACGTCTCTCCACCGATCGCGGTCGAGCGCAGCGCCGTGCTCGACGAAGCCCATCTGGGCGACATTCGCGGTGCGCTCGGCACCATCTCGCACCACGACACCGGTGCGCGCGGCACGTGGTGGGCACGCCTGCGCACGCTGCTCGCGATCATCGGACCGGGCCTGATCGTGATGGTCGGCGACAACGACGCCGGCGCGTTCGGCACCTATACGCAGGCCGGCCAGAACTACGGCACGACGCTGCTGTGGACGCTGCTGCTGCTCGTGCCGGTGTTGTACGTGAACCAGGAAATGGTGCTGCGCCTCGGCGCGGTCACGGGCGTGGGCCATGCGCGCCTGATCTTCGAACGCTTCGGCAAGTTCTGGGGCGCGTTCAGCGTGATCGACCTGTTCCTGCTCAATGCGCTGACCATCGTCACCGAGTTCATCGGCATCACGTTCGTGCTGGATTTCTTCGGATTGCCGAAGGTGGCCGGCGTGTGCGTGGCCGCGGCGTTGACGATGGCGGCCGTCAGTACCGGCGACTTCCGGCGCTTCGAGCGGTTCGCGATCGGGCTGTGCGTGCTGAGCCTGCTGCTCGTGCCGGTGCTCGTGTCGATCCACCCGCCCGTCGCGCAGATGACGCGCGATTTCTTCGTGCCGAACTGGCCCGCGCACGCGAAGCTGTCGGACGTGATGCTGCTCGTGATCGGCATCGTCGGCACGACGGTCGCGCCGTGGCAGTTGTTTTTCCAGCAGAGCTACGTGATCGACAAGCGCATCACGCCGCGCTTCATGAAATATGAAAAAGCCGACTTGTGGATCGGCATCGCGTTCGTGCTGGTCGGCGCGGTCGCGATGATCGGCTTCAGCTCGGCGTTGTTCGCCGGCCATCCGGAAGCCGGCAACTTCACCGATGCGGGCGGCGTCATCGCCGGCCTCGAGAAGTATGCGGGCCGCACGAGCGCGACGCTGTTCGCGGTCGCGCTGCTCGACGCGTGCATCATCGGCGCGGCGGCCGTGTCGCTGTCGACTGCGTATGCGATCGGCGACGTGTTCAAGATCCGCCACTCGCTGCACCGCGGCGTGACCGACGCGAAGGGCTTTTATCTCGTCTATTTCGGCATCGTCGCGGCCGCGGCCACGCTCGTGCTGATCCCCGGCAGCCCGCTCGGCCTGCTGACCGAAGCCGTGCAGACGCTGGCCGGCGTACTGCTGCCGAGCGCGACGGTGTTCCTGCTCGTGCTGTGCAACGACCGCCAGGTGCTGGGGCCCTGGGTCAACTCGGCGAAGCTCAACGTGTTCACGGGCGCGGTGATCTGGGTGCTGGTGCTGCTGTCGATCATCCTGACCGCATCGGTGATGTATCCGGACATCAGCGGCGAAGCGATCGTCGACGTGCTGGTGGGCGGTACCGTGCTCGCGATCGCCGGCTATCTCGCGACGGTGCTGATTCGCCGCAACAAGCGCGTCGTCGAGCCGGCCGTCGATCGCTCGCTGCGCGACACGTGGCGCATGCCGCCGCTCGACACGCTCGAGCCGCAGAACATGACGCTCGCGACGCGAATCTGGATGGCCGTGCTGCGCGGCTATCTGGTGATCGCGGTCGGTCTCGTGATCGTGAAGGTCGTGCAGATGACGCTGCTGAAGTAACGGCGATCGTCCGCCAGGATGCGGCGCCTGACCCGGCGCCGCGCCGCTACCCGCACATGCCGGCCCGCGAGGCCGGCATGTGCGTTTACGCGGGCGATGATGCGCAACGGCGTTGCGCCGCCACCGCGTGTCAGATCAGCTCGAGCTTCGACGTCAGGTACGTGAGCTGGATCCGGTTCGCGACGCCGAAGCGCTTGCGCAGCTTGCGCAGGTGATAGTCGACGTTGTGCGCGCTGGTGTCGAGGCGCCGGCCGATCTCCTTGTCGGACGCGCCTTCGGCGATGCCGAGCAGCAGTTCCTGCTCGAACGGCGTGAGCCCGTTGACCGCACGCTCGCGCGACGTCGAGATCAGTTGCGGCGACGCGAACTTGTGGACCGACAGCCCGATCGACAGCGCCTGCTCGATCGTCGCCGGCGTGATCCATTCGCGCGTGCGGCGCGGCGCGGTGAAGCTCATGAAAGCGTGCAGCCGCGTGCCGGGCACGGCCATCGAATACATGATGCCGCTGCACATTCCGTCGTCCTGCATCGTCTGCAGGAAGCCGTCGAGCGCGGCCGGGCTCACGGACGGCGCGTCGTCGCGCTCGCGGTGCGCGCGGCGCAATTGCTGCAGGTCCCACACGATCGGCATGTTGCACACGCGCGCGCCGAGCGTGCGTGGATCGACGTCGTGATGGCTGTGCCGCACGTAGTCGCCGCGATAGGTGGCCGGCGTGAACGCTTCGTGCAGGTAGAGGCTTTCGACGCGTTCGCGCGCGAATTCGAGGGCGAAGTACGCGAACGTCGAGAAGCCGGTCAGATGCAGCAGGCTCGTGACGATCCGGTTGCGTTCGGCCGTGCTCTGCGCGTGCGCGAGCGTATCGGCGACGCCGAGCTTCGGCGCGTGCGGCTGCGCGTCGTCGCCGCGCTTCAGGTCGTCGCACCAGACGACCTGCACGGTGCGCTCGCGCAACGCGTCCGTGTCGGCGTTCGACACGCGCGACGAACGCGGCAAGCTGGTTGGGGCGACCGCTTCTTCATGCAATGCAATATCGGACATGAGCCATCCCTCGGAATCGACGCGCATCGCCTGGCGGCGGCCGTATCGTGTACGGCATTCGCGGCGGTGCGACCGAGCATCGTTGTGATTGCGCCGCTCGTCATCCCTGACGAAACGCGGGGGCATTGTACAAAAATGCCGGCGTGTGGGTAATATGCCGTAATACTAATCGCGGCGAAAGTTTCATGTTCGCGTGCATATAACGATGGCCAGAAAATCCTAAAGAAAAAGACCAGATCGTGACGGGGCGCAGTTTCACATATTGGGAAAGGGTGGGCTCCTCATGACATATGCTGACGGCGCACCACGCGTCGAGTGGTTCTCACAAGCCGATATAGCGGCCGCTGCCGCTTATTCGAACGAATATCACGCAATCGAGCGCGACGTTTTTACCGGTATTCAAATAACGCCCGGTAAAACCGACCTGGCGTCATTCGATTTCGCGCAATGCCATGCGCGATTGCGGCAAATCGGATTCAGTACGCTCGGTTACGGCGCGTATGAAATGATCGGGCGGCGCATTCTGCGCGCGCATCTGCTGCGCGATCTCGCGCCGGCGACGTTCATGCAGCCGTTCATCGAAGGGATGCTGTACGAAAGCGACCCGCGCTTCGCGCAGGTGCGGCAAAGCGGCTTCCCGGTCGCGTGGCGGCTCGACGAGATCGAGGCGGTCGCGCAGGGCAGCGGCGACCGCAAGGTGCTGGCGCTCGCCGGGCACTTGCGTGCGCATGCAATGAACAGCGGCGTGATCTTCAGCCTGTCGGCGCCGCGCCTCGATCTGCGCGTCGCGGTGAACCTGACGTCGGAAACGCACGGCACCGAATGGATCGACGATCGCGTGATCGGCGGCGCGCTGTCGGTCAGTCTTGCCGTGCACCGCGTCGCGCTGCCGTTCCTCGAGGCGCGTGTCGCGCGCATGCGTGGCTTCGCGCTCGCCGACGAGCAGCAGCAAGTGCTCGACCGGCTCGTGCACGGGCTGTCCGACCAGGAGATCGCGAGTGCGCTGCGCACGTCGCTGCACAAGGTCGGGCATCACATCCGCTCGCTGGAAAAGCAGTTCAACGTACAGAACCGCGCGCAGCTCGCGTACCTCGCCGCGCGGCGGCTGCCGTCCTGACCTGATGCCTGCCCGATGCGCGCCGGCAGCCGCCCGGCGCGCGATGGAAGCGGTTCCGGCCGCGCGTGCCCGAACCCGCCGCCGGGTTTCGTAGTCCGATTCGATCGTCTGAGGAAAACGCGCTTTCACGCTACGAGGCGCGCTTCTTTTTCCTTCAGTTCCCGTCGCTACACTCGTCCCATTCAACGGTCCGCGCAGCACGGGGAAGGGTTGCCCGTGCCAGCCGGCGATAACGACAGGACGACGGCACGATGGCTGAACCGAAGGCGCTCCCCCGCGACTGGCAGCGGTTGTTTTCCGCCGGCCGCGGCGTGTCCGGACGGCGCCTCGGAGGCGCGTCGCCGCGCGCCGACCTGTTTCTCGCGACCTTCATCGTCGCGGTCGTCGCGCTGTTCATCCTGCCGCTGCCGCAGACCGCGCTCGACGGGATGATCTCGCTGAATCTCGCGGCGAGCGTCGTGCTGCTGACGGTGTCGACCTACGTGCCGTCGGCGGTCAGCTTCTCGTCGTTTCCCGCGCTGCTGCTGTTTACGACGCTGTTCCGGCTCGCGCTGAACATCGCGTCGTGCAAGCTGATCCTGCTGCATGCGAACGCCGGCCACGTGATCGACGCGTTCGGGCGGCTGGTGGTCGGCAACAACGTCGTGGTGGGCGGCGTGGTGTTCCTCGTGATCGCGGTCGTGCAGTTCATCGTGATCGCGAAAGGGTCGGAGCGCGTGGCCGAAGTCGGCGCGCGCTTCTCGCTCGACGCGATGCCGGGCAAGCAGATGAGCATCGACGCGGACCTGCGCGCGGGCATCATCAGCGCCGACGAGGCGCGCGAGCGCCGCGAGCAGCTCGAGCAGGAATCGCAGATGCACGGCGCGATGGACGGCGCGATGAAGTTCGTGAAGGGCGACGCGATCGCCGGCCTCGTGATCGCGTTCATCAACATCGTCGCGGGGATCGCGGTCGGCACGCTGATGCACGGAATGGACATCGGCGAGGCGCTGCAACGTTACGCGATCCTGACCGTCGGCGACGGGATGGCGTCGCAGATTCCGTCGCTGCTCGTGTCGATCGCGGCCGGCATCGTGACGACGCGCGTGGCGACGCGCGATGCGCGGCAGCGCCAGCTCGGCGAACAGCTCGGCGAGCAACTGGGCGCGCATCCGCGCGCGCTGCTGATCGCGGCGTTCGTGCTGACCGGTTTTCTCGTCGTGCCCGGTTTTCCGAAATGGTCGTTCGCGCTGATCGCGCTCGGCCTCGGCGCGTTCGCGTTCTCCCAGCTCAGGCGCAAGACGGCCGCGCCGAGCTTCAACCTGATTCATGTCGCGGGGCGCGTCGGCGCGGCCGACGACGGCCAGCCCGCGAAGGTGTCGCACGCGGCGGGCGTCACGTCGCTGATCGCGGTGTCGCTGTCCGACGACCTGCGCACGGGCCTGAACCTCGCGCAATTGCAGGCGGCGCTGTCGAGCGCGAAGGCGCGCGTCGACGCGGACATCGGCACGGTGTTTCCGCGCATCACGCTGAACGACGACGAGGGCGCGCCGGCCGGCACGTACCGGATCTACCTGCAGGACGTGCTCGCCGCGCACGGCGCGCTGAAGCCGGGCTGGCTGCTGTGGGACGGCGTCGCGCCGCTGCCCGAGCGCGCGGAGCGCCAGCCGGCCGAGGCGTTCGGCCCGTTCGCGACCGCGCTGTGGATCAAGCCGGACGGCGCGGCGCCGGACGGCAAGTGGCTGTCGAGCGAGAGCGCGCTGGCCGCGCACGTCGAGCAGATCGTGCGCCAGCATGCGGACGAATTGCTCGGCATCCAGGAGACGCAGGCGCTCGTGCATCTGGTGCGCCGCGATCATCCGGAGCTCGTCGGCGAACTGACGCGGCTCGTGCCGCTGCAGCGCGTGACCGAAGTGCTGCGCCGGCTGCTCGCCGAACAGGTGCCGATCCGCAACTTGCGCGTGATCTTCGAGAGCCTGATCACGTGGGCGCCGAACGAGCCCGACGACGTGATCGCGCTGGTCGAACTCGTGCGCGTCGACCTGCGGCGGATGATCACCGACCGTCATGCGGGCACGGCGCGCCAACTGCGCGTCGTGCTGTTCGAGCAGAACCTGCAGGAGCGGATCGAGCGCGCGGTGATGCGCACGAAGCAGGGCAATTTCCTCGCGCTGTCGAGCGCGGTCAAGCAGGACATCGGCGAGCAGGTGCGCGCGATCGTGCAGGCCGCGCAGGCGGCCGGCCCCGGCGGCCACGGTGGCCACGGCAATGCGCCGGGCGCCGCGCGGCTCGCGGTGATGGTCGCGCTCGGCGCGCGCCGCTACGTGAAGACGATCCTGCAACCGGTGCTGCCCGACCTCGCGGTGCTGTCGTACCAGGAAGTCGAGGAGGACGTGCAGTTGCATACGGTCGGCTGGGTGAAGAACCCGCCGGACGACGGCACGGTCGGCGCGGGCGCCGACGTGCGCGTGCCGGGGGCCGTGCAATGACGAGTTCGACGATCCTCGACCTGACGCGCCAGGCGCTGATGCTCGTGCTGCTGCTGTCGCTGCCGATCGTGCTGATCGCGACCGTCACGGGCCTCGTCGTCGCGATCCTGCAGGCCGTCACGCAGGTGCAGGACGCCAACATCGGCATCGCGGTGCGCTTGATCGCCGTGATGGTCGCGCTCGTGCTGCTGTCGGGCTGGCTCGGCGGCGAGGTGCTGCGCTTCGCGCAGCAGGCGCTGGAACGCATGTTCGTTTCTTCCACAGGAGTCCTTTGATGCGTCGACGCGTCGCCTCGATCCGGTTTCAACCGCGCAGCCTGCAACGGGCCGCGCTTGCCGTGTGCGCGACCGCGCTGCTCACGGCGTCGCTGTGCATGGCGCCCGCGCAGCATGCGCGCGCCGCGGACCTGCGCTGGCGCAACAAGCCGTTCACGATCGTCGCGAACGGCAAGAAGATCGGCGACTTCATCCGCGAGCTCGCGTCGTCGCAGGGCGTGACGGCGGTGGTCGACCCGAAGGTCGACGGCGTGATCAGCGGCCGCTTCTCCGGCACGCCGCAGCAGACGCTCGATACGATCTGCTCGACCTACGGGCTCACGTGGTACTACGACGGCTCGTTCCTGTACGTCGATCCGGCCGACCAGTCGCAAACGCAGATGATCCCGATCCCGCCGAATGCGTCCGGCGAAATCGGCCGCGCGCTGCAGGCGATGCAGATTCCGGACAAGCGCTACACGCTGGTGATCAACGATCGTGCGAACAGCGTGTACGTCGCCGGCCCGCGCCGCTACGTCGAACTCGTGCGGCAGGCGATCGGCTCGGTCGGCGATCCGTCGGCGAACGGCGCGCATGCGGACATCCGCGCGTTCCGTCTGAAATACGGCTGGGCGTCGGATTTCACGATCAACCGCTCGGGCAAGGAAGTGACGGTGCCGGGCGTCGCGACGATCCTGCGCCGGCTATTCGGCAAGACCGGCGAAACGGTCGCGGCGCCGTCGAGCACGCCGCTCGGGCAGGCGGCGCGCCAGGTGAAGCTCGGCTCTGGGCTGACGATCGCGGTGCCGCGCCTCGACTTTCCCGACCTCTCCGGCGGCCCGCGGCAGGGCGGCTACAGCGGCGCGGACGGCAGCGCGGGCGGCGGGTTCTCGCCGTTCTCGAACACCCGCAGCGGCGATACGCTGCCGCAAATCGTCGCCGATCCGGCGATCAACGCGGTGATCGTGCGCGACCTGCCGGAGAACATGTACCGCTACCAGTCGCTGATCGGCGAGCTCGACGAGCGGCCGCGCATCGTCGAGATCAACGTGACGATCATCGACATCAACGAGGATTCGCTCGACAGCCTCGGGATCGACTGGCGCCTGCACACGACGCACGGCGACGTGCAGATCGGCAACGGCCAGAACGCGCTGAACGGCAACACGCAGTACAACGGCGCCGGCAACCCGCCGCTGACGTTCGGCATCGGCACGTCGGAAACCGGGCAGACGGGCGCCTTCATGCCGACCGGCATCGCGCTGACCGCGTCGATCGGCGGATCGCTGCGCAACTACCTGCTCACGCGCGTGAACGCGCTCGCGCAGAAGGGCCAGGCGCAACTGCGATCGAAGCCGAAGGTGCTCGCGCTCGACAACACCGAGGCGATCCTCGAGAACCTCACGCAGTTCTACGTGCAGGTGCCGGGCTACCAGGATTCGTCGCTGTACAGCGTGACGACCGGCACCAGCATCAAGGTGACGCCGATGATCGTCGACGAGGCGATCCGCAACGCGGCGGCCGTGTCGGGCAACATGCAGAGCGTGATGATGTCGATCGACATCCAGGACGGCAACATCGTGCCGGGGCAGGCCGTGTCGAACGTGCCGGTGATCCAGCAGCGCAACATCGTCACCAAGACGATGATCGACGAAGGCAAGAGCCTCCTGATCGCCGGTTTCAACGACGACGAGGTGCGGCTGAACAAGAGCGGCGTGCCCTGGCTGTCCGACATTCCGCTGATCGGCAACCTGTTCAAGTACACCGACAAGTCGGGGAACCACATGGAGCGGTTCTACCTGCTGACGCCGCGCGTCGTGACGAGCGCGTCGATGTATGCGCCGGACGGCTCGCCCGTGAACCCGGGCGTCGACGGTCCGGCGAACCCGGAAGGGCTGTCGATGTATCGGCCGCCGGACAACGACGTCGCGGTGCCGCTGACGCCGAAGCCGCTGCCCGGCACGAAGTTCGGTCCGCCCGCGTTGCCGCCGCCGCCCGTGGGCGCGGCGTCGCAGCCCGCGGCGACGACCGCAGGAGTGGTCACGCATGTCGACGAGCATCATTGATCCGCACGGCGACGGCGCGTTGCCCGGCGGCGCGGGAAGCGCGGGGGCCGGCTCGGCCGCGCTCGCGTCGCCGTGGAACCTGTGCTTCCTGAGCGGGCCGATGTACGGCCGCACGATGTCGCTCGCGCGCGGCGCGAACTGGGTCGGCACGGCGGCCGACTGCGAAGTGATCCTGCCCGATCGCGAGATCGGCGCGAAACAGGTGTGCCTGCAGGTCGGCGCGCTCGCGGTGACCGTGCAGAACCACGGCGGCGACGCCGGCGCGCCGGTGCTGTTCAACGACGAGCCGCTCGGCGCCGGCCGCCGCTCGCTGACGCCGAACGACGTCGTGACGGTCGGCTCGATCCGGCTCGGCATCGCGCGGCATGCGCAGGCGAGCGTCGCGGTGCCCGACGAAACCGATGCGCCGGACGCCGCGCGCGAGGCCGCGTGGCTCGGCTGGCTCACGGGCGGCCTGCGCCGGCTGGGCAGCCGGCGGCTCGTGATCGCGCTGGTCGCGCTGTGGGTCGGTGTGCTGCTCGGCGCGCTCGGCTATGGCTTCGTCGCATGGTCGGGGCGCCTGCCGTGGCAGCACGAATCGGTGCTCGCGCGCACGCATCGGCTGCAGCAACTGCTGCACGCGTATCCGGAGCTGGCGGTCGCGCCGCGCGACGACGGCGTGATCGTGTCGGGTTACGTGAGCGATCCGGCCGCGCGCGAGCGCGTCGCGCAGATCGTCGCGGGCGTCGACAACGCGGCGCTCGGCAACCTCTACGTGGTCAGCGATCTGGTCGCGACCGCGCAGACCTATTTCAGCGATACGGCGCTGACGGTCACGTATCTCGGGCGCGGCCGGATCGAATTGACGGGCACGGCCGCGCGCGCGCAGATCGAGCCGCGCATCCGCAACTACATGAAGGACGCCCGGCCGGCGCTCGAGGTGGTCGATCACGTGCGCGACGCCGATGCGGCCGCGCCGCGCACGGCGACGACACTTGGCGGCACGGCGGGCATTCCGGAGATCACGACCGTATTCGCCGGCGACGGCGATCAGCGCTACATCGAGACGGTCGACGGCAGCCGCTATTTCGAAGGCGCGCGGCTGAAGGAAGGCGCGACCGTCGTGTCGATCGGCCCGGACGAAGTGGTGTTCGAGCGCAACGGCCAGCGCATCACGATGCCGCTCGGCGGCCCGTCGGCGCATGCGCCCGAGCAGGCGCCGGCGCCACCCGTGGCGCCGCTCGCGAGCGGGGCGGCGGCGGGCGTCGCGCAGCCGGTGCCGGGGCCGACGCTGTTGCCCGATGCGCCGGCGACGCCGGCCGTCGCGGCGGCCGGCGCATCGAAGGGCGCGACACACTAGCGTCGCGACAGGATTTGCGCAGCGCGTTTCGCGATGCGCGCATTACGCGACACGCCGCGCGCATGCGGCGCGTCACGTCGCCGGCGGGGCATGGGGCCGCCGCCGGAAGGTGAAGTGTGGTTCACGTAAAGGAGCGAAGCATGGGTACCTCGGCAGCAGGTGGTGTGACGAACACGGGCGACGTGCAGAAGCAGGCCGACGACCTGACCAAGACGCAACTCGAACTGACCAAGATCAATTTCCAGGTTCAGCAATCGACTGCGACGTTCGAAACCAGCAACGCAGTGACCGCGCAGGAAGGGACGGCGAACGCCCAGGTTGCGCAACACCTGAGTTCCGCCGGCCGCGCGTGACGCCGGTCGCCGGCCGTGCCGCGCGACGCCGGATGCCGGGGCTGCCCGTGACGGGCGCTCGGCGTGGTGTCGATGCGTGCCGGCCGGCCCGTTTCCGGCTTTGCCGGTCAAGGAGGACACGATCATGTCGGTAACAGGCGTAGGCGCGGCGCCGCCGGGCGCGGCTGCGCTCGCGAGTGCCGCGCAGCAAACGGGCGCGACGTCCGATCCGGCGCAGGTGCGCCAGTTCGATGCGCTGATGCGGCCGGGCGCGTCGACGGCCGCCCCGCCGTCTGCGTCGGGCGTCGCGATGGCGCGTGCGCCGGCGGATGCGGCGCCGGCCGTGCAGATGACGCCCGCGCAGGCGAACCAGTCGTCGCTCGTCGAGCGGTTGCGCACGTACGGCAACGATCTCGATTCGCGGTACGCGAACATCGACAAGCACCGCAACGAGATGCTGACGTCGATGGCGGACAGCCGCAGCGACCCGCTGATGACGATGGTGAAGGCGATGGATTTCCAGTGGACGGCAACCACCACGATTTCGGAATACCAGTTGAGCCTGTCGGTTGCGCAGGCGGCGAACGGCTTCACGCATACGGTGCTGAAGACGCAGGAGTGAAAGCGCGCGTGCGGGCCGGAGGATCTGGCCTCACGCGCCCTGAAGCGGACAAACGATGACGACGATCGATTCGACGCCGCGCACGCATGCGTGGCGCAGCCGGGCGGCGCGCGCGCTGCTCGCGGGGCTGCTCGTGCTGTTGGCCGGGTGCCAGAAGGAGCTGTACTCGGGCCTGTCGGAGCGCGATGCGAACCAGATGATCGCGGTGCTCGGCGACGCGGGCATCAGCGCGTCGAAGGACAACGACGCGCGCGACACGTCGGACCGCAACGCGTGGCTCGTGAGCGTCGCGGACGGCGACATGCAGGCGGCGCTCACGGTGCTGCACGCGAACGGGCTGCCGAAGCCGAGCTATGCGAGCCTCGGCGAGCTGTTCCAGAAGCAGGGCCTCGTGTCGACGCCGGCCGAGGAGCGCGTGCGCTACCTGTACGGCGTGTCGCAGGATCTGTCGCGCACGCTGCAGGACATCGAGGGCGTGGTGGTCGCGCGCGTGCAGGTCGTGATTCCGGAGAACGATCCGCTCGCGGACAAGATCAAGCCGTCGTCGGCCGCGGTGTACATCCGCTACCGGCCGGGCATCGACCTGCGCGCGATGGCGCCGATGGTCAAGGATCTCGTCGCGCACAGCATCGAAGGGCTGCAGTACGACAACGTGTCGCTGTTCCTGCAGCCGGCCGCCGCGCGCGCGACGCGCGTGGACGGGATCGGCAGCGCGGTGTCGGACATCCTGCGGTTGCGCTCGCCGCTCGGCTGGCTCGTGTTCGCGTTGATCCTACTGACCTGCGCGGTGATCGCGCTGTCGGCCGCGCGGCGCGGGATGTTCGGCGCTCGGCTCGCGGGCCTGCTCGGCGCACCGCGCGGCGCGAACGGCGGCGGGGCGGCCGCGCAGCAGGCGGGCGGCGGGCTGCGCACGCCGGACGGCGCGCGCGACGGCGCATGAGCGATTCGCACGCGTTGCCGTCGGGCGAGCCGTACGATGGGGCCGCCGCGTCCGAGGCGGCGCGGCTGCCGTGGCTGCACCCGCTTGCGCCGCCGCCGGCCGCGCGCGCCGCCGCGTTCCATGCGCTCGTCTGCGATTTCAACCTGCGGCCCGACCGCTATCTGCACGTGACGCGCGTGCCGGCCGACTGGCCCGCGCGCTACCGTTCGCCGGACGCGTTCGGCGCGGCCGGCCGCAAGCTGCTCGCGCGGCATCTGCTCGCGTCGAACGGCGTGGCCGACCGGCACGACTTCGACGTCGCGAACCCGTGCGCGCGGCTCGCGCTGCTACCGGGCGCGGCGCTCGAGCAACTGGCCGCGTATGCGGGGCTGCTGCTGCACCGCGCATGGCTGCGCGACGCGCTGACCGGGCGCCGCATCCGCGCGGAAGTCGCGGCCCGGCTCGGCGGCGATGCGCTCGAACTCGCGCTCGAACGCGCGCCGGAATTCGGCGCGCTCGCGGAAACGCTCGAACCGTGGCGCGCCGATCCCGCCGCGCTGCCGGTCGTGATCCGTGCGCGCGGCGGGCGGCTGCTCGCGGATTTCATCGGCGTGGCCGGCGAGGCCGTCGCGCGGCGCGTGCGCCTGAAATTCAACCGCGCGATCGACGACGAGGCGCCGTACTGGCTGAACCGCGCGCAGCGCGATCAGTTCGGCGAACTGATGTTCCTGTTTCTTATTCCCGAGAGGCTTGCGTCATGGGACTGGCTTTTCTGATCACGAGCGACAACCTGCAGCTGCTGTCGGAGCGCAAGGTGCTCAAGGAGCGCGAATACGCGGCGCTGCTCGACGCGTCCGCGGTGATCGCGACCGCGCATGAAGAGGCCGCGCGCATCGTCGCCGACGCGCAGCGCGAATTCGACAAGCGTCAGGCGGCCGGCTACGACGAAGGGATGCGCCGCGCGCAGCGCGAGCAGGCCGCGCAGGCGTACACGCAGGCGCTCGCCGCCACGCGCACGATGGAGACGATGAAGGACGCGATGGCCGATATCGTCGTGAAGGCCGTGCGCGCGATCGTCGGCGAGATGAGCACGCAGAAGCTGTACGAGGCCGCGCTCGCGCGGATCGCGCCGCTGGTGCGCGACGAGGCGTTCCTGATCGTGCGGATCGCGCCCGGCCGCACCGACGAGATGCGCGATGCGCTCGACGGCGCGTTCGCCGGGCAGTCGAATCGGCAGAAGATCCGCATCGTCGAGGACGCGCAGCTCGAACGCCACGCGTGCACGGTCGAGACGCCGTCCGGGCGCATCGACGCGAGCCTCGACCTGCAGATCGACGCGTTGCGCCAGGCGATCCGCCGCGACGCGCTGAAAGGCGCCGCGCGATGAACGCGCCGCTCGACGAGCCGCAATCGTTCGGCGACGACGACGGCGCACCGTTCGATCGCGGCCGCCTCGTCGGCGAACTCGACGCGGGGCTCGCGTTCTTTTCGCCGGTGTCGGTGCAGGGCCGCGTCAACCACGCGGTCGGGCAGATATTGAATGCGACGGGCATCCGCGCGCGGCTCGGCGAGATCTGCGAGCTGCGCACGCCGAACCAGCCGACGCTGCTTGCGGAGGTGGTCGGCTTCTCGCGGCAGACGACGCTGCTCACGCCGCTCGGCGACGTGGCCGGGCTGTCGCCGGAGACGACCGTCGTGCCGTCCGGGCGCGAGCATGTGTTTCCGGTGGGCGAAGGGCTGTTCGGCCGCGTGCTCGACGGGCTCGGCCGCCCGCTCGACGATCGCGGGCCGGTCGCGGGCGCCGCATGGGTATCGACGCAGCAGGACCCGCCGAATCCGCTCGCGCGCAAGATGATCGACACGCCGTTTCCGACCGGCGTGCGCGTGATCGACGGGCTGATGACGCTCGGCGTCGGGCAGCGCGTCGGCATCTTCGCGCCGTCGGGCGTCGGCAAGAGCACGCTGCTCGGGATGATCGCGCGCGGCGCGCAGGCCGACGTGAACGTGATCGCGCTGGTCGGCGAACGCGGCCGCGAGGTGCGCGAATTCATCGAGCACAGCCTGTCGCCGGAGGTGCGCGCACGTTCGATCGTCGTCGTGTCGACGTCCGACCGCCCGGCGATGGAGCGCGTGAAATCCGCACTGGTCGCGACCGCGATCGCCGAGCACTTTCGCGATGCGGGCAAGCGTGTGCTGCTGCTGGTCGATTCGCTGACGCGCTTCGCCCGCGCGCAGCGCGAGGTCGGCTTGGCGAGCGGCGAGCCGCCGACGCGGCGCAGTTTTCCGCCGTCGACGTTCGCGGTGCTGCCGCGCCTGCTCGAACGCGCGGGGCAGGGCGCACACGGATCGATCACCGCGCTGTACACGGTGCTCGTCGAAGGCGATGAGGAATCGGACCCGATCGCCGAGGAAGTGCGCTCGATCCTCGACGGCCATATCGTGCTGTCGCGCAAGATCGCGCTCGCGAATCGCTATCCGGCGATCGACGTGCTCGCGAGCCTGTCGCGCGTGATGCCTCTCGTCGCGAGCCGCGCGCACCAGCATGCGGCCGCGCGCGTGCGCGAGCTGATCGCGAAGTATCAGGAGATCGAGCTGCTCGTGCAGATCGGCGAGTATCGCGAAGGCAGCGATCGGCTCGGCGATCTCGCGCTGCGCGCGCGCGACGCGATCGGCGCGTTCTGCGCGCAGGCGTCGGACGAGGACGTGCGCTTCGACGCGCTGCTCGCGAAACTGACGAAGCTGGCGAACGATCATGTCTGAAGCCGACGACCGTCTCGTGCTCGCGACGCTCGCCCGCCTGAAACGCGTGCGCGAGATGCGCAGCCAGATCGCGCGCGTCGCAGCCGCGCGTCAGCAGGGCATCGCCGCGCAGAGCCGGCGCGCGCTCGCGGCCGCGCAGGCGCAGCTCGCGCAGCAGGTCGCCGCGAAGGCGGCGATCCAGACGCGGCTCGCCGACGACGTGCGCGAAGCGCGCGCGTTGCAGGACGCGGCGGCCGATACGCGCACGTTCGACCGGCATATCGGCACCGCGAACGCGTCGGTGAGCGAGGCCGCGCACGTGCATCGCGGCCACGAGGCGACGCTCGCCGACCTGCAGCGCGCCGCGCGCAAGGCGAAGGCCGCCGAGGACAAGCTGGAGAAAGCCGGCGAGAAGGCGCTGCACGCGCGCGCCGCGCGGGTCGAACGCGATGCCGACGAAGTGGCGGACGGCTACGCGGTGCGGCGCTTCGCGACGGGCGGCACCTGGGTGGCCGGCGCGGGCGACGCGGCCGTTCATGCGTTCGCGCCGCCGCAGGCCGCGGCCGCGTTCGATGCGGCCATGACCGAAGCGGAAACGGGCGCGAACGCTGAAATCGCCGCTGAAGCCGACGCATCCGCCGCGCCCGACGATCCCGCCCCGCCCGCCGCCGCGGAGCGCCGATGCTAGACCAGGCCGCGGGTTTCAACGACGTCGCCGGCATGCTGCGGCCGCTGCTCTACGTGATGCCGCGCCTGCTGCCGATCATGTTCGTCGTGCCGGTTTTCAACGAGCAGATCATCACGGGCCTCGTGCGCAACGGGATCGCGGTGGTGATCGCCGCGTTCGTCGCGCCGACGATCGATGCCGCGCAGGTCGCGGCGCTGCCGTTCCTGATGTGGTGCCTGCTCGTCGCGAAGGAAGCGATGGTCGGCATGCTGCTCGCCGGCGCGTTCAGCGCGGTGCTGTTCGCGATCCAGGGCGTCGGCTACCTGATCGACTTCCAGACCGGCAGCGGCAGCGCCGCGTTCTTCGATCCGATGGGCGGGCACGAGGGCGGCCCGACTTCCGGATTCCTGAATTTCGTCGCGATCGCGCTGTTCGTCACCGCGGGCGGGTTGCAGGTGCTCGTGCAACTGTTCGCGCAATCGTACGCATGGTGGCCGATCGGCTCGCTCGGCCCCGATTTCTCGTCGATGCTGCAAACCTTCATCGTGCGGCAGACCGATACGATCTTCGAATGGATGGTGAAGCTCGCCGCGCCGGTGACGATCGTGCTGGTGCTCGTCGAACTCGGCATCGGCCTGGTCGGGCGCGCGGTGCCGCAGCTCAACATCTTCGTGTTCTCGCAGCCGCTGAAGAGCGCGCTCGCGCTGCTGATGATGGTCCTGTTCCTGCCGGTGGTGTACGCGTCGCTGCATTCGCTGCTGAGCCCCGACAGCGGGCTGATGGCGCTGCTGCGCGCGCTGTTCGCCGCGCACGGCGGCGGCTGAACGCGCGGGAGCCGAGATGGCCGAAAAGGACCAGAAGCCGACCGCGAAGCGCCTGCGCGAGGCACGCGAGAAGGGCGACGTACCGAAGAGCGCGGAAACGGTTTCGTCGGCGTTCTTCGTCGGCGTGTGCGTGGCACTCGCGGTGGGCATCGGTTCGCTGTTCGCGCGATTGCAGGCGCTGTTCCGGCTCGTGTTCGACGCGGTCGGCGCGGCCGATCCGTCCGCGCGGCTCGCGGTGCTGATCGACGGCGCCGCGCGCGACTGGGCGACGCAGTCCGCGCAGATCGTCGCGGCCGGGTTGCTGGCGGGGCTGCTCGCGGGCTTCGTGCAGGTGGGCGGCGTGATGGCGTGGAGCCGCCTCGTGCCGCAGTTGTCGCGGCTCAACCCGGCCGAGGGGATGAAGAACCTGTGGTCGCCGCGCAACCTCGTCAACCTCGCGAAGATGCTGCTGAAGACGGCGCTGCTCGTCGCGACGCTCGGCTGGCTGATCGTCGAGTCGCTCGATCCGTCGGTGCAGTCGGGCTTCACGCGGCCGGTCTCGATTCTCGCGCTGATCGTGAAATTGTTGATGCTGCTGTTCGGCTGGGCCGCGCTGATCTACATCGTGATGGCGTTGATCGACATCGTGCACCAGCGGCACGAATTCAACCAGAAAATGAAAATGTCGATCGACGAAGTGCGGCGCGAGCACAAGGAGGACGAAGGCGATCCGCACATCCAGGCGAAGCGCCGCCAGCTCGCGCGCGAAGTGCAGTTCGCGTCGCTGCCCGACCGGGTCGGCTATGCGTCGGTGGTCGTCTATTCGCCGCGCGTCGCGGTCGCGCTCTACTACGGCGGGATGGGCTCGCTGCCGTGGGTGCTCGCGCGCGGCGAGGGCGACGCGGCCGAGCGGATCGTGCGGCTGGCCCGCGATGCGCTGCGCCCGACGCTCGCGAACGTCGGGCTCGCGCAGGCGCTGTACGAGACGACACCCGAGAACGGCACGATCCAGCCGCAGCATTTCCGCGAGGTCGCGCAGTTGCTGAAATGGGCGACCGGGGCTGCTTGATGTGACGTGGCGGCTTGCCGCGGTGGCGTCATGTCGGCATGCGCTCCCTTTTTTTCCTGCCCTGCCGGCCGGCCCTCCGGCCGGATTCGATATGGCCCCGTCATGCGGGCATCCGCACGCGGCGCTTGACGTCCATTTTTTTCCGGACGGTGCCCGCATTCACTGGTGAATTATTGCTGATTTATTTCTTCGTAATATGGCTCGACCGTCATGCCCGACGGCGGGCCGCGAGGTGCGCGGTGCGTGACGGAACAGGTCAACAGGGGCAGACAAATCAATGTGCGGAATCGACGGCTTTCTGAATAGCGTCGCCTTCGATGAGGAGACAGCGCGCGGCACACTCGCGCGAATGACGGCGAGCCTTGCGCATCGCGGGCCGGACGGGCAGGGCATCTGGGTCGACCCGGAAGCCGGCATCGCGCTCGGCCACCGGCGGCTCGCGATCGTCGACCTGTCGGTGCACGGCCGGCAGCCGATGGCTTCCGCGTGCGGCCGCTACGTCCTCGTCTTCAACGGCGAAATCTACAACCATCGCGAACTGCGCGCGGAGCTCGAGCGCGCGGGGCGCGCACCGGCGTGGCGCGGCCATTCCGACAGCGAGGTGCTGATCGCGGCGATCGTCGCGTGGGGTGTCGAGGCCACGTTGCGCCGCGCGACCGGCATGTTCGCGTTCGCGCTGTGGAATCGCGCATCGCGGGTGCTGACGCTCGCGCGCGACCGGATCGGCGAGAAGCCGCTCTACTACGGCCGGATCGGCGACGCGCTCGTGTTCGCGTCCGAGCTGAAGGCGCTGCGCGGCTATCCGGGCTTCGACGGCACGATCGACCGCGACGCGCTGTGCCTGTATCTGCGCCAGGCGAGCGTGCCCGCGCCTTACACGATCTATCGCGGCATCCGCAAGCTGCCGCCCGGCACGTATATCCAGTTCGAACATGCGCGCGACACGCCGTGCGTGCGGACGTACTGGACGCTCGAACAGGCGATCGAGGCGGGCCGCGCGCAACCGTTCGAGGGCAGCGCCGGCGAAGCCGTCGACCAGCTCGACACGATCCTGCGCCAGGCCGTCGCACGGCAGATGGAAGCCGACGTGCCGCTCGGCGCGTTCCTGTCGGGCGGCGTCGATTCGTCGGCGATCGTCGCGCTGATGCAGGCGCAATCGGCGTCGCCGGTCGACACGTTTACGATCGGCTTTCACGAAGCCGGCTACGACGAAGCCGGTTACGCGAAGGCCGTCGCGCGCCATCTCGGCACGCGCCATACCGAGCTTTACGTGACGGCCGACCATGCGCTCGGCGTCGTGCCGAAGTTGCCGTCGATCTACGACGAGCCGTTCGCCGATGCGTCGCAGATCCCGACCTTTCTGGTGTCCGAACTGACGCGCCGGCACGTGAAGGTGAGCCTGTCCGGCGACGGCGGCGACGAGCTGTTCGGCGGCTATACGCGCTACTTCCTGACGCCGCGCCTGTGGCGCAAGCTGCATCGCGTGCCGGCGGCGGTGCGCGCGCGGATCGCCGCCGCGCTGCATGCGTTGCGTCCCGATCACGCGGACCAGCTCGCGGCCGTCGCGCAGGGTGCGTTCGGCGGCGGCGTGGAGGCGCGCGAATCGTCGTCGCGCATCGGCGATCGCCTGCACAAGCTCGGCCATGTGATGACCGCCGAGAGCCGCATCGGGCTGTACCGGCTGCTGATGTCGTCCGTGCATCATCCGGAGCGCATCGCGCTCGCCGGGCAGGAGCCGCCGACGCCGCTCGATACGGTCTCCGCGTGGCCCGCGCACCTGAGCTTCGCCGAGCAGGCGATGGCGATCGACACGCTCACGTACCTGCCGACCGACATCCTCGCGAAGGTCGATCGCGCGGCGATGGCCGTGAGCCTCGAGACGCGCATGCCGTTCCTCGATCATCACGTCGTCGAATTCGCATGGCGCGTGCCGGCGTCGGTGCGCTTGCCGGAAGGGCAGTCGAAGGCGCTGCTGCGCCGGCTGCTCGACCGGTACGTGCCGTCCGCGCTGATCGACCGGCCGAAGCAGGGCTTCTGCGCGCCCGTCGACCACTGGCTGCGCGGCGCGCTGCACGACTGGGCCGACGCGCTGTTGCGGCCGTCGCGCCTGCGCGAGGAAGGCTTCTTCGATGCGGCGGCGGTCGAGCGGCTGTGGCGCCAGCACCAGACGGGCCGGATGAACTGGCAGCACCAGCTGTGGACGGTGCTGATGTTCCAGGCGTGGCTGGAACATCAGCGGGCGACGTGATGCGACGTGATGCGGCGTGCCGCGCGCAACCGGTGCGCGCGGCGCGACGCGCCCCGCGCGCGGGGATCAGCCCACGATCAGCGGCGTGCCGATCGACAGGCGGTTCGGATCGCGTGAAACCGACGGATTGAGCTGCAGGATCTCGTTGAACGCGCGGGTATCCTGCTCGCCGTGCGTCATCGCCTGCTGATCGGCGCGCGACACGTGCGCGGCGTCGAGCAGCGACTGGCGATGCCGGTCGGCGATGACCCACAGCGAATCGCCGGCGACGACGATGTAGGGCTGCGGCGACCCGGACGGTTGCGCGGTCGACGGCGTGGCGCTGGCCGACGGCGAAGCCGGCGCGGCGGGCGACGCGCTCGCCGAAGCGCTTGGCGCGGCGCTTGCCGAAGGGCTGGCGGACGCGCTCGGCGACGCGCCGGGCGCGAGATTCGATTGCGACGAATTCGACGGGTTCGACTGATTCGACGAACCGGACCCCGAGCCGAAGAATGTCGTCCACAGACCTTCGATCAGCTTGTACGCGAAGGCGCCGACCGGAATCAGCACGACGGCCGTCGGAATCTTCTTGATCAGCGGCGTCGCGTTCGGGAAATGCGTGTTCAGACGCCCGCCGAGCAGCAGCGCGGTGGACACGCCGGTCGCGATCGCGAGGTCGTAATGGCCGCCGCTCCACTGCACGCCGGTGCCGAGGCCGCCGTACGCGACGGCCATGAAGTCGCTCGCCGAATCGGTGAAGCGCACGATGCGGCTGCGCTTGTCGGCATTCACGCGGTGCGCGCCGATCGTGTAGACGAGGCCCGCATACGTGGCGCCGAACGCCCCGCTCGCGATGGCGGCCGAGCCGTATGCGAGATCGAACGCCCCGTGCGCGTGCACCACGCCGCTGATGCCGACCGCGAGCGTCGCGGTCGACGTGATCGCGGCGCCCGCGCGGCCCGCGATCCCGAACAGGTGACGCGGGTTGCCGGTATGGAGCTGTTGCAGCGACGTGCCGCCGACGGTGCCCTGCATCTGCGCGAGCACGTCCGCGGCGAGCGCCTTGATGTGGGTGGTCGCGTCGTCGAAACTCATCAGCCCGACGCGGTTCAGCTCGACATACTGCGCGGCCAGCGTTCGCGCTTCGTTCGAGATCTGCTCGAGTTGCGCGCGCCGGTTCTGGCCGTAGTCGTGCGCACCCGAGCGCAACTGCCGCGACAGCGTCACTTCGAGCCGCGTGAGCACCGCCTGCGCGGCCTTCGGATCGCCGGCCTGCAGGCTGCGCACCGCGCCCTGGTGCATGACCTGGAACACGCGGCCCAGACGCGCGCCCAGCAGGAACGACGACGTCGCGCTGCTCAGCATGTCGTGCCGCAGCACGTGCGTGGCGCCGAGCGTATCGGCGATCACGAGCGCGCCCGCCCCGGTGACGAGCGAGCTGAAGCCGATCGACTTCCACAGCTCCGCCTTGCGGAACGACGGCCGATGCACGCGCAGCGCATTGATCTGCGCGAGCGCCTGCAGTTCCTCGATCATCTTGGCCTGTTTCGGGTTCGCGGCGATCTGCCGGCCGACGCTGATCGGCTTCGACGGATCGTTCTTCAGCGCTTCGCGCTCGACCACCGATTGCCAGTACGCGCGACTGTCGGGCAGCGGGCCGGCGGGATCGGCGGTCGACACCACGGTGCCGCGTGCCGGCGCGCGGCCGCCGGCTTCCGCGAGCCAGCGTTCGCCGAAGCGGCGGGCGAGTTTTTCGGTGCGTGTGGCGGGCGGGTGATCGGCCGACGCCCACTGCGTCATCGCATGCTCGATCGTCGCCTTGCGTGCCTGGTTGACGAGCGCGGTCGTGTTGCGTTCGTACAGTTCGCCGCGCAGCGTCGCGAGCGCGTCGTCGGACAGCCCTTTCGACTTGCCGATGCGCACGATTTCCGCGAACAGCACCTGCTGCTGGTTCGCGAACGCCTCCGGGCTCACCGGTTCGAACACGCGCGTGAGCGCATCGGCGCCGTGCAGCCGCGCGAACTTGCCGTGACGGTCGGTCTGGTAATAGTCGACGATCCGTTCCGCCAGCGCCCGCGTCAGGTCCTGGTTCGCGATGAAGTCGGCGCCGTGCGTGCCGTACGACAGCCCGACGTGCAGCCAGTCGGTCGCCTTGCGGTCGAGCAACGCATCGAGCAGCTCGACGTGGCCCGCGCCCGGCACCGGCTCGAGCACGGCGTCCCATCCGTGAAAGCTCAGCATCACGTTCGGCGCGGGCTCGCCGGCGTGACGGTGCGACCACGTCTCGAACGACGTCATCAGCCGCGTGTATTCGGCATAGCTGTCGTTGGTGCCGGCGATCGTGCGGCGATCGTCCGCGGAGACGAGCGGGCGGCCCGACGCCGCTTCGAGACGAAGCTGGAAGCCGTGGCGCGACGCCGCGGTGAGCCATTTGTGCAGATGCGCGATGTCGTCGAGTTCGAGCGTGCGCGTGGTGCCGTCCGGCGCTTCGCGCGTGATCGTCGCATCGGCCTCGTTGTAGCGCGCGCCGATCGGGGATCCGAACTTGCGCGCGCGGCGGATGAACGCCGGATCGTGCTTGCCGCCGCGTGCGGCCGCGAGCGTATGCGGATCGACCGGAATCGACACCACCGGCATCGCGCCGCCATATTGCTCGACGTAGCGCACCGCGAGCGCGGGATCGTCGCGCAGGTTGAACGCACGCGCCATCGGCGCGACGCGGTCCTGGATCTCGGCCGGCGCGCGCACGAACGCCTGGATCGCGCGCTTGTCGATCATGCGCGCCGCGCTGTGGCGCGTGGCGTACGCCTGCATCCACTTCACGAACCGGTTGTGATCGCCGCCGGGATCGGCGACCGGCCCGCGCGACGGCATGCTCGACACCTCGCGCGCGAGGCCGATGGGGATGCCGAGCGCTTTCAGCATCGGTGCGTCGGCCAGGATCGTCTGCGGTTCGTCGGTCAGCGCGAGGCCGCCGGCATCGGGCTGGTTCCTGCGTGCGGCGACCGCCTTCACGCGGTCGATCGTCGGGAACCAGTCGGGCACCTTGGCGGCGCCGTAGCGCATCACCCATTCCGCGACCGTGCTCGAACCGAGGCTCGGCTGGTAGGGCCGCAGCGTCAGCGGCTTGGCCGCCGGCGTTTTCGGCGGCTTCGGCGTGGCCGGCGCGTTCGATGCGTTTGCCGCATTCGCGGCGCGGCGGTTGCGCCGGCCGCGCTTGCCGCGCAGCGCATTGCGCACCCGGCCGGCGGGGCCCGTGGGGCCGCCGGCCGCCGGCTGCGCGGCTTGCTGGGCCGCGGCGAGGTCGGCCTGAGCGGCTTTCACGCGATCGATCTGGCCGGCGATCTGCGTGCGGATCCAGCGCGTCGCGAGGTCGAACTTCTGCGGCAGCGCGTCGAAATACGACTTCTCGTCGAGCAGTTGCGTGAGTCGTTGCGCGAGCGCGGCCTTCTGCGTGGCGGTCGCGCGCGGATCGAACGCCTCGGGCGCGAGCGTCGACAGCAGGAAGTGCTGGTTCGCGCCGAACGGGCCGCGCCCGAGCGGCATCTCGTCGAGCGGGCGGCCCGCGTCCGGGTGGTCACGCAATTGCTCGGCATGGTCGTACCAGAGCGCGTTGCCGTCGTGGATCGCGATGATGCCGCGGCGCGTATGCAGCGATTCGGCAACCGGATGATCCGTCTCGTACACGTACACGTAGTGATCGCCGCGCAGCGCCTTCAGCTCCAGCGCGCGCATCAGGTGCAGCGTGTTCGCGCCGCTGAAGTCGATCGCGAGCTGCTCGCTGTCCGGGACGAGCTTCGGCGGCAGGAACGGACTGTCGGCGCCTTCGATCGCGGCGATCTTGCGGCGCACGCCGGGGTCGGCTTTCGCGAGGCCGCGCTGTACGCGCGTGCCGAGTTTCTGCATCGGCGGCTTCTCGTCGCCGAGCGCCTTGCGCATTTCCGCCGGCGCGAAGCCGCCGTAGCGCTCGACCGTGTCGTGCGCGACGTCCGTCACGACGAATCGCACGCCGCGCCGGCCGCCGGACAGGTTGCGCGCGCGCCGGCGGAACGCGGCGCCGAGATCGCGCGGCGCGATCGTCGCGTCGCCGAGCGAGGTCGACTCGTGATAGGTCCAGTCGTGCGCGGCGTTGCGCGTCGCGTAGCCGAGCACCTTGCCGGTTTCCTTGTCGATCGCGTAAAGCGTCGCGCCGTCGCCGGCCGCTTTCGCCGCCTGTTTCGGCCGGCGAAAGCGCGGCGCGTCGGCCAGCGATTTCAGCGTCGTGACGACGTTCGCGTCGGGCGTCGCGGCCGCCTGCTCGGCCTCCCAGGCGCGGCCGTCGCTGCGCGCTGTGATCCGCGCGGCGCCGCCGTACTCGCGCAATTCCGCGAGCGACACGGGCGACACGTAGAAATCGACGTTCGCCCGTTCCGCGCTGCCGTTGTCCTTCAGCGCGCGATAGACCGCGTCCGGGATCGGCACGGCCGGATCGGCGGACGCCTTGTCGACGAACGTACCGTGCTCGTCGGTGCGCATGCCCGCGATGAACTTCGGCTGCGCATGGCGCGCGTCGATCGACGCGTCCGGCCGCGCGTCATGCTCGGCGATCAGCACGTGCGCATTCGTGCCGAACGCATCCTTCATTTGCTGGAGCGACGCGAGTTGCGAACCGTCGATGCGGATCAGGTCGCGCTTGCCGTGCGAGGCGAGGTGATCGAGCGCATGCTGGCGGCGCGCGGCGTCCTCCGTCGCCGCGGGCACCGGCGCGTTCGACGCGGGCTGCGGCGCGGGCGCCGGCATCTCGCGCGGCGCGCCGAGCCCGTGCATCGCATCGGCCTGGCTCGCATAGTACGCGCGATAGGTCGCGTGGCCCGGCACGGACGGCGCGACGTCGCCGAAGGCGGCCGCGAGCCGGCGCAGCCCGGCTTCGTCGCCGGGCATCACACGGTCGGCTTCGCGTGCGATCGCATCGGGCAGGCGGGCGTCTTTGGCGACGTCGATGCCGGCATCGTCGAGGATTTCGCGGCGCACCGCGAACGCGTTCGCCTGCGCGCGCGCTTCGGCCATCAGCGCGCTGTCGGTCAGCGCCTCGGGCGACGAGCGGTCGAGCGCGAGGCGGCGCGTGATCGTCTCGACCGCGTGCTGCGCTTCGTGCGCGAGCGTGTAGACGAGCGTGCCGGCGCCGTGGAACTGCCCGTCGAGCACGATCCGCTGCTTCGCGGTATCGATCCGGCTGCCGCGCCCGGGCCGGCCCACCACGATTTTCCAGCCGGCCTCGCCGGCCAGCGCGACCTGCTGGCGCAACAGGCTCGAGCGGTCGACCAGTGCATGGGCGGCCTTGGGCAGCGGCGCGCCGCCGAACCGCATCCGGATGCGCGTGATGACGGACGGCTTCTGCACGAACGCGTCGGGCGGCAAGTGCTCGGTGATGCCGGGATGCGCGAGCTCGATCGCGCCGCGCGCGATGCCGTCCTCGAGCATCACGCGCAGCGTGCCGATCTCGCGGACGATGCCTTCCACGTTCAGCTTCGGCGCATCGGTCATGACCGTCGACGGATCGCTCAGGTAGAAGTCGCCGTGCGCGTCGAACACGCCTTCGAAGTCGTAGTACAGACGGTGCCGCGCGGTGATGTCGCGCGCGCGATCGAGCTGCGCGAAGGCGTCGCGGGTGATGCGCGACGGCAGCATGCCGGCCATCACGTCGTGGCTGCTCAGCGATGCGAATGGCGCGTACATCACGGCCACGCGATCGAATGCCGCGAACGGGCCGCCGACCGTGAGCGTGCGCAGCCCGTGCGCGCGCAGCGCCGCGAGGCCTTCCTGTTCGAGGCGGATCGATTCGATGTGGCCGAGAATCGCGCGATTGTCGGTGCCCTCGTAGAGACCGATCGCATTGCGGCGGCCCAGTTCGAACACGGTCTTTTCGATTCCGGCGCCGGTTGCTGCGCCGGTGAAGCGCTCGACCGGCACGCGCGCGGCCGGATCACCGCTTGCGTGGACGCCGTTGCCGTCGACGTCGAGCGCACCCAGGTCCGGGCGCTGGTGCGGCGCCGGATCGTAGCGCAGCCACGCGTTGGTATGGCCGAGCCGCGCCTCGGCGCCGAGCCCGACCGCGATCGTCGGCGGCGCGTAGACGGGGCGCTGCCAGACGTTCGCGAGCCAGGCGGCGGCGTCGCGGCCGTTGCGTGCCGACAGGATCACCGACGAGCCGGGCAGGCCGAGCACCGAGCGGTGCGCGAGCGTGACCTCGACCGGCGTGTACGGCCGGCCGTCCGGATCGACGAGGCGGCCTTGCGCGTCGGTGACGCCATGCACGATCACGATGCGGCCGTCGCGGTCGTAGGACAGCGGGCCTGAGCGATCGAGCGTCAGCGCGTCGACGCTCGCGACCGGCTTGCCGTCGAACGGCGATGCCTTCACCGGACGTGCGCGCGACCATGCCGCTTCTTCGGCGAGCGTCGCGGCCGTCTCGCGCGGCGCCGGCATCGTGACGCCGGTGCGCTGCGCGGCCTGCGCGTGGCGCCGATACAGCTCGCCGTAGGTGACGCCGCCGTCGAGCGACGTCGGGCTGTGCTCGAACGCGTCGGCGAGCCGCGCGAGCGAGGCGGCGTCACCGGCCCGTGCGCGGCCGTATTCGTTGGCGATCGCGTCGGGCAGCGCGACGTGGCGGCCGATGTCGATGCCGAGGTTCGCGCGGATCTCGTCGCGCACCGCGAATGCGTTGACCTGCGCGCGCGCCTCGGCGAGCAGCGCGCTGCGTACGTAGCGCTGTGTCGAGCCGTAGTCGAGCCCGAGCGTGCCGGTCGCGGCCTCGAGCGCATGGCGAGCTTCGTGCGCGAGCACGTAGACCATCGATCCGGTCGACTGCAGGCCGCCATCGATCGTGACGCGCCGCCGTCGCGTGTCGATCTTGCTGCCGCCCCCGGGCTTGCCGAGCACGACTTTCCAGCCAGCGTCGGCGCCGAGCCGAAGCTGCTGCGACAGCAGGCTCGATGCGTCGATCAGCCGGTACGCTTCCTTCGGCAGCGGGGCGCCGCCGAAGCGCATCCGCACGCGCGTGATGACCGACGGCTTCTGCACGAACGCATCGGGCGGCGGCGTTTCGGCGAGCCGCGGATGCGCGAGTTCGACGTGGCCGCGCTCGAGGCCCTGCGTCAGCGCGCGCTCGATCACCGCGAGCCGCTGCAACGCGGTGAAGTGCTCGCCCGCGCCCATGCCGATCGAACCCGGGTCGCTCAACAGGAAATCGCCGCCGCGCGTGAAGAGGCCTTGCAGGTCGAAGCCGATGCCCGTGCGTTCGACGACTTCGCGAATCTGCCGGATGTGCTCGAGCGCCGCGCGCGAGACCACGCGCGGCAGCGCGCCCGTCTCGAAGCCGAAGCTGTGGAACACGCCGAGCGGCCGGTACAGCACGGCGACGCGATTCAGCGCGGAGAACGGACCGTCCATCGTCACGGTCTTCAGGCCGTACGACGCGAGATCGTCGAGCGCGATGCTCTCGTCGATCGCCGCCTCGATCTGGCGGGCTTCCGACGTATGCGGGCCGTTGTCGTACACCGCGAGCGCGGCATCGTGGCCGAGCGCGAACACGGTTTTCTCGCCGCCGGCGCCGAGCAGCTCGCCGACGTGACGCTCGACGTCGATCCGCACCGCCGGATTGCTTTCGAGGTGCACGCCTTCGGCGTCGGCCGCCAACTGCCCGAGATCGTGCGGTGCCGCGGGCGCCGGGTCGTAGCGGCGGAACACGCCGGTATCGAGCAGCGCCGCGCGTTCGCCGACCGCGTGCGGGGGCGGCGCATATACCGGCCGCTGCCACAGATTCGCGAGCCCGGCGGCAGCCGCCTCGCCACCGTGCTTCGCGGACAGCACGATCGAATAGCCGTCCCTGACCAGGAACGACGGCGCCTGGTCGAGCGCGTATTCATGCACGCCGGCCGGCTGCCCGCCCGCGAGCAGCGTGCCGTCCGGCAACGTGTCGGCGTGCAGCATCAGCACGCCTTCGTCCTGCAGCATCGTGAAGTGGCGGCTGCGCGCCGCCTGCAGATCGGCCGCCGCGGGCACGGGCCCGTCGCCGAACGGCGACGCATATTCGGCATGCGCGCGGCTCCATGCCACGCGTTCGTCGAAGCTGCGCACGCCGTGCGGCGCGTCGCCGGTCTCGCGCGTCTGCGGCGCGGGCATCCGGCGCGGGATGCCGCCGCGGCGCTTCTGCCGCGACCATACGTCGTCGTAGAAGTCGCGATAGGTCTCGCCGTCGCGGCCCGACACGGGCGCATCGGCGAAGGCGTCGACGAGGCGTCCGACCGTGCCCGCATAGTCGTGCGACGGCGCGCGCCACGCGGCGCCTTCGCGTTCGATCGCATCGGGCAGGCGCACGTGCGCGGCGATGTCGCCGCCGCCCGCGAGCTCGATTTCGTAGCGTGCCTCGAACGCGTTGATCTGCGCGCGCGCCTCGGCTTCGAGCGCCTTGCGCGTGAAGCGGCTGCGGTTGCCGTAGTCGAGGTTCAGCACGCCGGCCATCGCCTCGACCGCATGGCGCGCTTCGTGCGCGAGCGTATACGTGATGCTGCCCGGATGCTGGAGCGCGCCGTCGATCGTCACGCGGCGCTTGCGCGGATCGATGCGGCTGCCGCCGCCGCGCTTGCCGAGCGTCACGCGCCAGCCGGCGTCCTGCAGCATGCGCAGTTGCGTGGCAAGCGTGCCCGACTGCATCGCGAGCGCCTGAGCGGCTTCGGGGAGCGCCGCGCCGCCGAAGCGCATCTGCATCCGCGTGACCCAGCCCGGCTTCGAGGCGCCGGAGTTGGGCGGGGCGGTCTCGGTCGTTTCCGGGTGCGCGGCGGCGAGGCCGATGTCGTCGTTCGCCGCGGTGCGACGTTCGCCGCCCGTCGGCGCGCGGGCGGCCTGGCCGTCCGCGTCGTCGAGCGCGCGTGCCCCGCGGTCGGCCGCGGCGGTTTCGCGTTCCGCGATCCGCTCGGGCGTGCCGGCGCGTTCCGGCTTGACGAGCACGAGCACGCGGTTCGGCGCGCTGAACACGCCATCGAGCGCATTGACCGGCTCGGGCGGCGCAGCCGTACGCGGCATCGCCGGTTCGTTCGGGCCGCGCTTGCCGGCCAGCACGATCACCGTGTCGTCGGCCGCCGCGCGGGGTGCCGCCGGCGGCGCTTCGTCGGGCGCGATGCCGGCCGGCAGGCCGGCTTCATGGGCCGCCGCGGCCGTCTCCGGCGCGGGATCGAAGCGCAGCACGCGCGCGCCCGCGCGCAGTTGGCCGTCCGCACCGAAGGCCTCGGGCGCGGCCGCGTAGACGGGCTTCTGCCAGCGGTTCGCGAGTTCGGGCGCGAGCGCCGCGTCGTGTTCGCCGGCGACGACGATCACCGGTTCCTCGAGATCCTGCGGGCGCGGCGACGACGGCCGCGCCCCCGGCGCGTCGGGCGTCGCGCCGCTGCGCACCACGTAGACCGTGCGATCGCCGACTTCCATCGGCTCGGCGCTCGGCCCGCGCGGCACGGCGATGCCAGCCGGATCGGACGTCGCCGCGCGCGTGACGGGCGCGTCGTCCGTCAGATCGACGACCTTCGCGTCGACGCGCGGCGGCGCGCCGTCCGGCTTCGCGCGCGTGCCCGGGCCGGCCGGCTCGTCGGCCGCGATGGGCCGCCAGCGCATCGATTGCGTGTCGGCGCTGCGCCGGTTGGTGCGCGCGGTCGTGCTGCTTTCGGCATCGGTTTCGTCGCGCTGCTGCTGCACGCGGGCGCGCTCCTCGCTGGTGCGGCGCGTGCTGCGCGCGTCGGCGGACACGCTCGCGGCTTCGCCTTCGGCCGCCGTCTGCGCGAGGCGGCGCGGCGCCTGCGCGCCGGCGATCGTTTGCCGGTATGCGTCGCTCGCCTGGTCGAGCACGTGTTGCAGCACGTCGAGCGGCGTCTTCGCGACGATCTTCGGCGTCACGCTCATTTCGCCGTCGGAGCCGAACGACATGCGCTCGCCGGTGCCGGTCACGTCGTCGACGCGCGTGCCGTTGGTCCACGCCTTCGGCGACACCGAGACGACGGACAGCGTGCCGTCCTCGCCGAGCACCACCGATTTGCCCGGCGGCAGGCGCTTCGCGGATGCGCGGTCGAGCACGCGAATCGGCGTGTTCTCGTAGGTCAGCACCTTGTCGCCCACGCGCAGCGTGCCGTCCGGCGACACCTTGACGGCTTCGCCGTCGAGCGTCACGCGCGTGCGACCGGCCGCGAGCGACGACGCGTCGCCGCTGTCGAGGATTCGGCCGATCGTCCGGCTATCGACGCTGACGGTCTTGCCGTCCGCCCCGCGAATCGGCACCGGCTGGCCGATGCGCGTGCGCACCGACGTCACCGCGCGCTCCTTGAGGCCCCCGGCGGCCATCAATGCGACGTTGGTGATCCCGGACTTGAGCTGCTCGCCGGCCGCCTTCTTGTCGCCGGTGACGAAATACTCGTAGCCCGCTTCGCCGAACGCCTCGACCGCGCCGCCCACGCCCGTCACGACCGCGGTGGTCCGCGCGCCGGTGGCGAGCACCGACGCGACTTTCGGCGTGCGCGTGAGCGCCGTGACCGCGCGCGTGAACAGCTTGCTGCCGGCCAGCTTCGCGGCGCCCGCCGCGCCCATCGGCACGAGGTTGATGAAGTCGGCCCGTGCACCCGCGTCGGTAAACGGATTGAGACTGCGCCCGTGGTCGGCGCGGTTGGCGAGGTCGAGGCCGGCGCTCGTCATCGTCGCGCCGATCGCCGTGTACATCATCCCCGCGCCGAGGATGTTCAGCGGCACGCCGACGATCGCGCCGATGCCGGTGCCGTCGAGCAGCGTGCCGAGACCTTCGAGCGCCATCCCGCCGACCATCATGCCGATGTTCAGGCCCGTACTCGTCAGCGTGTTCAGGAAACTGTCGAAGCCGCTTTCGTGATGCGCGGCTTTCGACACGAGTTGCAGCGTGCCGTCCGCGTTGTGGCCGGTCGCGATGTCGACCGTGCCGTCCGTGGACAGCTCGTTGTTGTCGATGTAATCGTTGATGTCGTCGTAGTTGCTCGCCGTCTCGTCGACGTACTGCGTGCCGTCCTTGCCGCTGACCTTGAACAGCGCGCTGGTGGTCATGCCGGCATCCTTGGCGGCGTAGACCATCGGCAACACGCTGACCTGCGTCGTCGCGCCGCCGCCGATCGACAGCAGCTTGTCGCGCACGCTGTTGATCGTCTTCAGCTTGTCCTTGTCGGTGTAGCGCGCGACGTCGTCCTTCGTCGGCGATACGGGATCCGAACCGTCGCCCGACGCCGCGTCGTTACGGACGTCCGGCTGCATGCCGAGCGCGACGCCGATCAGGTTGCGCTGCTCGTTGTCGGTCAGCTTGCCGAACGCGATCGTGCCGCCGTTGTTCGTGCTCGCGCTGGCGGCGTCGAGCAGCGAATTCGACAACTCGCCGCGATGCGCTTCGTAGAAATCATGCAGCGCCTTCTTGTAGTCGTTCTCGGCGTCCGAACCGGGGGCCGCATAGCGCAGCCGTTCGTCGAGGCCGGCGTCGAACCCGTCCATCAGCACCTGCTGGTGCGACGTTTCGCTCAGCAACTGCAGGCGCTGCACCGCGTTGTCGGCCTGCGTGACGGCCGCCTTCGCCTTGTCGAGCTCGCCCTGATACAGGTTCGGACGCGGCGCCGACGGCGCCGGGATCATGTCGTCGCCCGCGACGGTGCGAAAGCGCATCGGCGGCGGATTCGCGGCTGCCCAGTCGTCGTACTTTTTCTGCACCGACTCGAGCGTGCTCTTCGCCTGCGTCTGCTTGATGCGCGCCTGCGACAGCGCGAGTTGGGTCGCGCGCTCGTTGACCGAATCCGACATCCGGCTGTCGGCCGCGCGGATCGCGCCCGCGACGGTCTGCATGCGCTTCACGTCGAGCATCGTGGGGCCGGCCTGCGCGGCGGTCGGGCCCGACGACTGCGGCAGCAGGAACGGGCGGTCGAGCAGCGGCGACGCGGGCAGCGGCGAGGCGCCGTTGGACCCGGGCAACGTCGGCGAGGCCTGCGGCGCCGCGCTCGGCAGCGTGGGCGTGCCGGTGGGGGCGGCCGACGTGGCCGTCGACAACGACGATGCGGGCAGGCCAGGCAGGCCGTTCGCGGTCGACAGCGACGGCGTCAGCAGCGGCGACTGAAGCGCGGGTTTCGCGAATAATGATTGCGGGTTCACCTTCGCCTTGATCTGCGCGGCCTGATCGTCGTACTGCTGCGCGAGCGTCGCGCCGTACGCGACGACGAAGCCGTCGTGCGCGATGCTCGCCTGCTGCCTCGCCTGATCGAGCTTCGCATACGCATCGCCGAGGTCCGTGTCGACCTGCGGATCCTTGATCATCGCGTGCGGATTGTCCTTGTGCCACGCGTTGGATGCGTCCAGCTTCGTCGTATAGTCGGCCTGCAGCGTGTCGACCTGGCGCTGCGCGGACAGCATCTGCAGATAGCCGCCGCTCGTGTTCGCGGCCGTTTGCGCGCGGGCGAGCGCGGTCTTCGCGTCCGACACCTCGTTCGGGACGACCACCGTCGGTCCTTCCTTGCCGCTGGCCGAATCGTAGCGCTGCTGGGCGTTCGTGAGCGCCAGGCTGTCGTTGGCCGCGCCGTACGCGGCGTTCGCGTAGTTCGCATCCTTCGCGGCCGACGTGACGGCCTGCTGCGCGGCGTCCTGCGAAGCGGGCGCATCGGGCATCGTGACCTGCAGCTCCAGCGGCTGCAGCGCGTCGTTCAGCCGCCCGACGCCCGCATCGAGCGCGGCCTTGTAGTCCGGATCGGCGAGGTACGACTGGAACTGCGTATACGCGAGATTGGAATTCGCGACGTCCGCGAAGTATTTCGACGCGCCCACGGCCGCCTTCGCGCTCGCGGTCTGCCAGTCGTCGTAGAGCCGGATCTGCAGCGGGTTCTTGCAGTCGCCCGGCTGCGGCACCCAGTTCGGATCGTTCGCATGATCGGGGAAGGCGGCCAGCAGCGTCTTGAACTGCTGGTCGGCCGCGTGCTGCGCGTCGCCGGGGTCGGTCACCTTGCCGGAATCGTCGATCTTCATTCCGGCCGGCATGTCGGCGTTCGCCTGTTCGCCGTACAGGATCATGTAGCCGGCGTCGGTCGTCACGTTCAGCTCGCGCTGCGCGGTGTCGGCGGCCGTGCGCGCCTTCGCGTAGTCGGCCTGCGCGGTCTTGCGGTCGTCGGCCGTCGACTCGGGATCGCGGCTGACCAGATGCAGCACGTTCTGCGCGCCCTGCAGCGTCTGCGACGCGTTGTCGTACTGCGTCTGCGCGTCCTGGATCGCTTTCTGTACCGCGCGCGTCTTGTCGTTCTCGACGGTGATGTCGGGCGGCGGCGCCGTATATTGCGCGGCCATGCTCTGGATCAGCGACGTCGCGGACTGGATCTCGGCGTTGGTCGGCTTCGACGGATCGGTGGCGAGCGAGGCGGTGACGGGAATCGGCGGCGCGGCGCTCGGGTTCGCGGGCCCGGCGGCCGGATCGTCCTTCTTCGGCGGCGGAGGCGGCGGGGGCGGCGGTGCAACGACCGGATTCAGCGTTTCCGACAGGAAGCGCTGCCAGTTGACACCCAGCCCCAGTCCGTCGATCAACAGCATGCTCGTCTCCGTTGAGCCGCGCGATGCGCGGCACGCGCGGCGCCCTGCACGCCGCGACGCGATCGTTCGAGTGTACGGACGCACCCGGCAGCGGGAACGCCGCTGTTTCGTAGCGGCAGGAAGGAGCCGGCGCCCCGGCGCCGCGCGGGCTACGAGACGCGCGCGGCGTGCGGCAACCATGCCGCGCGTCGTCGTTCGGACCCTGAAAGCGGCGTGGGCGGCCGCGCACGCCGCCGCGCGCGATCATCCGATCACTGATCGAGACACCGCACGCACAGCCGCTTCGCCTGGCTCGCCGGCAAGCCGCGGCACATCATCACGACCGGACGCGCGTGGCACGACGGGGCGTCGGCGGAGGCGGCCGGCAACGGCAGCCTGCGCGCGCGATCGGGCGGCGTGGTCGCGGCCGCGTCCATGCGTCGCTGCCGCGCCGGCGGCGGCACGTCGCGCACCACCGGGATCGGTTCGATGCCGCCTTCGTGCGCGTTGCGCTGCGCGCTCGCGACGACGCGGCTCACGTAGCCGCTCGAGAAGCCGGTCGTGAAGTTGCCGCTGTAATAGCACGACAGCGCCGCGCGCAACGCGGCCTGCGTCGCGCGGCCGGTGCCCGACGAGCGCGCGAAGCATTCGGTCAGGATCGCGCCGCCGGCACGCAGGTTGCGGCACGGCTCGAACATCGTCGCTTCGTCGAGCCCGTATTTCGCGAAATTGCGTTCGTTCACCTGCGCGAGCCCGACGCTGTAGCTGAAGCCGCGCGACGACAGTTCGCGCGCGGTCGCGCGCGCCTCGTCGAGCGAGGCGGGCTGGCGCGCCAGATGCCCGCCGACCACGCCGATCGCATACGGATTGAAGCCCGACTCGGTGCGCACGAGCGCGGCGAGCGTATCGGGGTCGACGTTCGGCGCGCACGCGCGCGCCAGTTGCGCGAAACCGGCGGCGCTGCGGGCCGCCTGCGCGACGCCGGGCTGGCCGCACGCGAGCACGAGCGCGACGAGCGCGGCAACGCACGCGGCGGCGGTTCGCAGTGCGTGCGCGCGCATCATCCGGCTCCCGCGACCCGATACGACAGCACGAGCCCGTGCACGAGCAGCGACCAGCCGTCGAGCGCGACGAACAACAGCAGCTTGAACGGCACGGAGATCGTCGTCGGCGAGATCATCTGCATCCCGAGCGCCAGCAGGATGTTCGCGACCAGTAGGTCGACCACGATGAACACGATGTAGATCACGAAGCCGATCTGAAACGCCTTCGTCAGCTCGGCGAGCGTGAAGCTCGGCACCAGCACGAGCAGGTCGTCGTCCTTGATGCCGTCCGCGCGGTTCTTCGGCCACACCGACGTCGCGGTGCGCACGAAGAATTCGCGATCGCGCTGCCGCGTATGCGAGACGAGGAAATCCTTGATCGGCGGCAGCGCGGCATCGGCGAGCGCGCCGATGTCCGAGGTCGACAACTGTGCCGACGCATCGAAGTGGCGCGCCTGCAGCGCGTCGCGGATCGACATCCCGACGGGCGCCATGATGAACAGCGACAGGATCAGCGCGATGCCGTTCAGCACCAGGTTCGGCGGCACCTGCTGGATCCCGAGCGCGGAGCGCAGCAGGCCGAGCACGACCACCAGCTTCGTGTAGCTCGTCACCATCAGCGCGGCGAACGGCGCGATGCCGAGCGCGGCGATCACCGCGATCAGCGCGACCGGATTCGGCAGGTTGCCCATCGTTTCAGCGCTCGCGCGGCGCGGGTTGCGTCAGCGTGACGACGCGTACGCCGAGCTTCTGGCCGACCGCGATCAGATGACCGGTGCCGATCAGCATCCCGTTCGCGACGAGATGGATCACGCTCTGGTTGATGCCCTGCTGCAGCTCGATCACGGCGCCCGGCTGCAGCGCGCTCAGCTCGCCGAGCGGCATCGACGTGGGCGGCAGCTCGAAGCGCAGGTCGACCGCGAGGCCGTCGAGGGAGCGCGGCGCGTCGGCGGGCGGTGCGTCGTGCGTCGTCGGCGGCGCGGAGTCGGTGCGGGTCGGTTCCAAAGGCATCTCCCTGATTCGTTCGACGGTCAGCCGGTTGCCCGACGGCCGTCCGGTGATTTCCCACGCCGGCGCGGCCGGCAGCCGCGCGACGCACAGCAGGTTCTGCTCGTGCGCCTGCCAGCGCTCGATCGCGATGATGTCGCCGCCGACGACGTCGGCGAGTTCGGCCGTCGTCAGCTCGGTGCGGCCGATCTCGAACACGAGCGGCACGGGCAGGCTCGCGTAGGCCGCGCGCGCGTCGGCGAGCGCGGCCGGCGCGGCCGCGAAGAACACGGCCAGCGCGTCCGGCGCGTCGAACAGCAGCGCGCCGTGGCCGCGCCACGCGGCGTCGGTGCGCCGCAGCTCGAACCGCAGCGCGGCCGGCGAGGCGCGCCAGGCCGGCGCGCCGTCGGGCGGCGGCAGCAATTCCACGCGCTGCCGCGTCGCCGCCTGCAGCACGGCCGTGAGCGGTGCGGCGAGATCGGCGAGCAGCGCCGCGCGGATCACGGCCGGGACCGCCGGATCGGCCGCGTCGCCGAGCCATTCGGTTTCCGCGATCGGGTCGATCCACAGCGTGCCGGCGGCCGGGCCGACGACGAAGCGGTATGCGTGCGCGTCGGCGGCCGGCTCGGCGTCGACGCGCCAGCGCACCTCGTACGCGTGCTCGCCGAGCGTGACCGGGACGGCGCCGGTCGCGCAGTACGCATGCGACAGCCCGCGCGCGGCGGCGGCGGACAGACGCGGCAGGTGGGGCGACGCGTCGAGCGCGACCGCGGCCGGCGCGGCGGCGGGCGGCGGGGAAGCGGCGGGCATGGCCGGGTTCGCGGCGTCGCCGGCGTCGGCATTCGTCAGGAACAGCGCAGGCACGGCGGGATCGGGGCGGATTCGGCGTCGGTTCGACGGGTTGTTCTGATGCCGGCGGCGCCGAGGGGCGCGCGGCTGCTGCGTCGATTGTAGGGACGGCGATGGCCGCGTGCCGCGCCGGAATCCGTAGTCGCGGCCATCGCGCGCGGATGGCGGGAGCGGGGCGCTACGAAGCGTGACGAGGTGCGGCGGCGTGGGATGAAGCGGGCCGCGCGACGGCTGGCGGTCAAAGGCAACCGCCGCCCGGAGGCGGCGGTCGGGGCGCGGCTGGTTGGCCGGCCGGGCGGCGTGCAGGCCGCATCCGGCCGGCTGGCCGCGAGGGGCTGCGAATCCGCGCAGCGCGGTGGGGAGGCGTTGCCGGCGCGCCGCGAACGGGCGGCGCGCGGATGAAGCGTTACGCGTAGTCGGCGGCCATCGCGGGCTGCGGCGCCGCGCGCACGAACGGCGCCGCGTCGTGACGCTCGACGTGCGTCATCGCCGCACCGAACAGCACGAGGCGATAGCCGACCGCGTAGATCGGGATGATGCGCAGGTTCTTGTCGTGTTCGAGCTGCAGCTTCGAACGGATCCGCGAGATATGGGTGTCGAGCGTGCGCGACGACACGCCGAGCTCACGGCCCCACACGGCTTCCTGGATTGCCTGCCGCGGCACGATCTTGTTCATGTTGTCGAGCAGGAATTCGACGACGTCGAATTCGCGCGGGGTCACGTCGACGACCTTGTTGTCGATTTCGATCGTGCGGCGGACGAAGTTGATTTTTATGTTGTCGATGTACAGGTATTTGCAATCCATGGTGGCCCTCGCATGTCCGTAAAGGAGTGTTTGCGGGGTCCTGTGCTGCAACTTCCGGGCCAGGGAGCGGTTGTCGGGTGATAACGGCGTGCGGGAGCGTCGCGGGCGGCGGGGAAGCCCTGAATTTAAAAGAATTTTTAACGCGCAACGCCGGGCGCGTGATGAAAGGGCCAGAGCAATAGTGAAGGATTGTTACGTAGCATCGGGCGCGGACGTTACGGGCGTTACGTCTGACGTAACGGGGGGCGACGCCGGTAACAAGCGGCACAACTCGAGTCGGCAGCGTGCGATTGGAACCCTACATGGAACCCTACATTGGACCCTACATGTTTACCTGAAAAATCAATATAAATCAGTGGGATAAGTGATTATAATTGCCGACTTGGAACCCTACATGGAACCGTACAGCGAAGCATGACGACCGTCGCTACCTTCGAACCGTTGTTTCCCGAGGATTGCGTACTCGATCCACTGCTCGAGCAGGCCGCCGAACTCGTCGATTCTTCGCAGCGGTTACTTGCCATACGCGATACGCCGCTGGCCACCGCACTCGTGCCGCAATTGCGCGCGATGAATTCGTATTACACGAACAAGATCGAAGGCCAGCACACGACGCCTGCCAAGATCGAGGCGGCACTGCATCGGGATTATTCGACCGATATCGTCGAACGCAAGAAGCAACGTTTCGCAGTTGCGCATATCGCCGCGGAAGCTGCGCTCGAGGAGGAGTGGCGTGCGCTTTCGGTCGCGGCGTTGTTCGAGCCGGCGCGAATCTCGGCCATTCACGATCGCTTCTTTTCCTGCCTGTCTGACGACGAGCGATTGACCACTGACGGGAATGTCGTCGTCCCGGGCGAATTTCGGCACGCGGATGTGACGGTCGGGCGCCATCTGGCGCCGGAACCGGAAATGATCGAGCCGCTGCTTCAGGCCTGGGCGACACGTTATGCCCGCATTCGCGCCAAGGAATATCAAGTGATCGGCATCGCCTGTTCGCATCATCGTCTCGCCTGGGTGCACCCGTTCATGGACGGCAATGGTCGCGTGGCGCGGCTGCATTCGCATCTCGGATTGCGCGCTGCCGATCTGACCCACGGTCTCTGGTCGCCGCTTCGCGGGCTGGCGCGAGAGCATGAGCAGTATTACGAGAGGCTGAGCGAGGCCGATCAGACGCGTCGCAACGATCTGGACGGTCGTGGCAACCTATCCCAGGAAGGATTGGTCAAGTTCGCCCGGTTTTTTCTCGACTGCTGTCAGGACCAGGTCGGTTTCATGGTGCATATGACCCAGTTCGATGGAGTGACGGGACGGCTGCTGGATTTGCTGAGGTTCCTGGAAGCCAATCCGTGGACGATTCGCTCGGAAAAATCCGTGATCAAACCGGAGGCCGCTGCGCTGGCGATGGAGTTCGTGGCGCTGCGCCGAACCGTCACGCGTGCGGAATTCGCGCAGATGCTGGGTGTCAGCGACGTATTGGCGCGCAGGATCATTCGATCGCTGCTGGACTGCGGGCTGCTGACCTCGCCTTCGCATCGCGGCGAACTTTCTTTTGGATTGCCGTTGAATAGCCTCCGGTTTCTGTTTCCGAGGCTTTGGCCTGAAGTCGAGCAGGAATGAGCGTGGCGGGCCGCGTCCTGTCACGCGGCTTCGGCCCGGATGAGCATCGCGTTCTCGCGATGTGCCGAAAAACGCCGGCCACGGGGCCTGCCTCACCCCGCAGCCGGCGTCCCGGTACCTCAAGCCTTCGTGCTTTCCGCCGAATCGAACGGCAGCACGTAATGCCGCTTGCCCGTCGCCGCGAAGATCGCGTTCGCCACGGCCGGCCCGACCGGCGCGACGCCCGGCTCGCCGACCCCGGTCGGCGCCTCGGCCGACGGCACGATATGCACCTCGACCTTCGGCATCTCGGCCATCCGCAGCACGTGATAGCCGTCGAAGTTGCGTTGCTCGACCTGGCCGTCCTTCAGCGTGATCGCGCTGTGCATCGCCGCGCCGAGCCCGAAACCGATGCCGCCTTCCATCTGCGCGGCGACGATGTCGGGGTTGATCGCGATTCCGCAGTCCACCGCGCACACCACGCGCTCGACCTTCACCTTGCCGTCCGCGTCGACCGACACCTCGGCCACCTGCGCGACATAGCTCTTGAACGCCTCGGCCACCGCGATCCCGCGCCCGCGGCCCTTCGGCAGCGGCTTGGCCGGATCCCAGCCGGCCTTCTGCGCGGCGAGGTCCAGCACCGCGCGCATGCGCGGCTCCTTCGCGAGCAGGTCGCGGCGGAACGCGTACGGGTCCTTGCCGGCCGCATGCGCGGCTTCGTCGATGAACGCCTCGACCGCATAGGCCGTGTGCGAGCTGCCGACCACGCGCCACCACAGCACCGGCAGGCCGACCCGGGTGGTGGTGAGCTCGACCGACACGTTCGGCACCGCGTACGGCAGGTTCGCCGCGCCCTCGACCGACGTCGCGTCGATCCCGTTCTTGACCATGAACGCCTCGAACGGCGTGCCGGCGAGGATCGACTGGCCGACGATCCGGTGACGCCAGCCGACCAGCTTGCCGTCCGCGGTCAGGCCCGCGTCGAGCTTGTGGAAGTACATCGGCCGGTAGAAGCCGCCCTGGATGTCGTCCTCGCGGGTCCATTGCAGCTTGACCGGCTTGCCGTCCGCGCCGAGCGCCTTCGCGATCGATACCGCCTCGACCACGTAATCCGACCACGCATTCGCGCGCCGGCCGAAGCTGCCGCCCGCATACAGCGTATGGATCTTCACCTGTTCCGGCTTCAGCCCGGCCGTTTTGGCCGCGTTGCCCTGGTCGACCGTCTGGAACTGGTCGCCGGCCCAGATCTCGCAGCTGTTCGCCGTCAGCTTGACGACCGCGTCGAGCGGCTCCATCGGCGCATGCGCGAGATACGGGAATTCGTACGTCGCGCTGATCTTGCGCGTCGCGCCGGCGATCGCCGCATCGGCATCGCCGTCCTTGCGCGCGGACGCGCCCGGCTTCTCGGCGAGTTGCCGGTATTCGCGCATCAGCTCATCCGAGCTGCGCTTTTCCGCCTTCGTTTCGTCCCAGTCGATCTTCAGCGCGTCGCGGCCCTGTTTCGCGGCCCAGAAGCCCGTCGCGACGACCGCGACGCCGCCCGGCACCTGCACGACCGAGACGACGCCCGGCACGGCCTTCGCGGCCGTCGCGTCGAACGATTTCACCGTCGCGCCGAAGCGCGGCGGCCGCTGCAGCAGCGCGACGCGCATGCCGGGGAACGTCGTGTCGAGCGTGAAATGCGCGGTGCCGTTCGACTTCGACGACGCGTCGACGCGCGGAATCCGATGCCCGATCAGCTTGAAATCGGCCGGCTGCTTCAGCGTGACCTTGTCGGGCACCGGCAGCTTCGACGCATCGGCGACGAGCGTGCCGTACGCGGCCGTCTTGCCGCTCTTCGCGTGCGTGACGACGCTGTTGGCGGTGGTCAGCTCGGCGGCCGGCACCTTCCAGCGGGCCGCCGCGGCCGACACGAGCATCGCGCGCGCCTTGCCGCCCGCTTCGCGCAGTTGCTGCCACGAGTTCGCCATGGCCGAGCTGCCGCCCGTGCCCTGCATCGTGCCGAACGCGAGATTCGCGTAGCGCTTCGCGTCGGCCGGCGCGCTTTCGACGCGCACGCTCGACCAGTCGGCGTCGAGCTCCTCGGCGACGATCGTCGCGATGCCCGTATAGGCGCCCTGGCCCATTTCGACGTGCTTCGCGATCACCGTGACGGCGCCGTCGGGCGTGATGCGCAGGAATGCGTTCGGCGCGAAATCGCCGGCCGGCGCGGTCGCGGCGAGCGCGCGGCGGCCGAGGCCGGCCCAGTCGAAGCCGATGGTCAGGCTGACGGCGGCCGTGGCGCCCGCGGCTTTCAGGAACGTGCGGCGCGACGGGCGCACCGAGTCGGTGTGGTCGAGTTCGATCGTCATGGTCAGGCTCCCAGCGTCGCGGCCGCGTCGTGGATCGCGGCCCGGATGCGGGCGTAGGTCGCACAGCGGCAGAGGTTGCCGTTCATCGCGGCGTCGATGTCCGCGTCGGTCGGCTTCGGGTTCTGTTCGAGCAACGCGGTGGCCGACATGATCTGGCCTGACTGGCAGTAGCCGCATTGCGGCACCTGCAGCTTGACCCACGCGGCCTGTACGGCCTGCGCAGGCTTGCTTTGCACGCCTTCGATCGTCGTGACGTGCTTGCCCGCGATGCCGGCGAGCGGCAGCACGCACGAGCGCACGGCCTGGCCTTCGAGATGGATCGTGCACGCGCCGCACTGCGCCATGCCGCAGCCGAATTTCGTGCCGGTCAGTCCCGCATGTTCGCGAATCGCCCAGAGGACGGGCATCGACGGATCGGCGTCGAGCGTGACGTTCTTGCCGTTCAGGACAAACGAGGTAGGCATGTTGTATGTCTCCGTGGGGAAAACCCGCCGCACGGGCAGGTTAGCCGGGAGTGTGCGCGAGGAGCCGGTGTTTGCGTCTACCCAATCCTGCAAATTTATTGAACAATCCTGCAAATCCCCGGCACGCCGCAGGCCGTTTCGCTATGCTCGCGCGACACGGGAAATCTTTCGAGGATGCGTCATGGACATGACCGATATCGTGGCGTCGCGCGAATCCGGGCGGCGCGAACTGGCGTCGCTGATCGGCCGTTTCGCGCCGGCGGACGGTTCGCATTCGACGGCCGTGCCGGGCCTGATGCTGCATCGGCACACGCGGCCGGTCGATCTCGGCTGCGGCGTATCGCGCGCCGCGCTGGTGATCGCCGCGCAGGGCGCGAAGCGCGTGATCGTGGCCGGCCAGGCTTACGAATACGACACCCACAATTGCCTGATTACGTCGATCGACTTGCCGATCCTCTCGCGCGTGACGCGTGCGTCGATGGACGAACCGTACCTGTGCCTGTCGCTGACGCTCGATCCGCAGCGCATCGTCGAGCTGGCGGCCGAGATGCGGCTCCCCGAACCCGACGCGGGCCCGGAAGGCGAGGGAATCGCGCTCGCGGAGCTGACGCCGCCGTTGCTCGATGCGGCGCTGCGGCTGCTGCGGCTGCTCGATACGCCGGCCGATATCGCGGTCGTCGCGCCGCTGATCGAAAAGGAAGTGCTGTATCGGCTGATGACGAGCGGGCAGGGCACGCGGCTGCGGCACATGGCGATCGCGGGCAGCCAGACGCACCGGATCGCGCGCGCGATCGAATGGATCCGCGATCATTTCGCGGAGCCGATGCGCGTCGAATCGCTCGCGCAGGCGGTCAACATGAGCGTGTCGTCGCTGCACCATCATTTCAAGCACGTGACGACGCTCAGCCCGCTGCAGTACCAGAAGCAACTGCGGCTGCACGAGGCGCGGCGGCTGTTGCTGCGGCAGGGCGGCGACGTCGGGTCGGTGGCGGCCGTCGTCGGCTACGAAAGCGCGTCGCAGTTCAGCCGCGAATACAGCCGGCTGTTCGGCGCGCCGCCGATGCGCGACGTCGTGCATCTGCGGAAGAAGGAACTGCTCGGCTGACGGGCGGCCGGCCATCGATCGTCATCGCACGACGGCAGCGCGTTGTGCTCGAGGACGTGTGTGGCGACGAGCGGCCCGCTGCGATTGCGCGCGGTGCCGGCTGGCGCCACTTCGCGACTGAAATCGTTGACCGTCCTCCGACGCAGGCCTTCGTCGATCGCGAACGTTTGTGTCTCACGCATGCGTCGTCGGAACAGGGACGAGCCCACGGCGATTGCCGGATCGATACGGTTCGATGCGACGAAGCGCGCGATGAATCAGGCTTTTACGAGATTGAAGGTCTGGGCGATTTTTTTAATAGAAATGTTTCAGTGATGAGAATCAAGCGGATAGCTGGATGAAGATGTCTATTCGATGAATCGACCGTTATCGCTTCGTGGGCGAAAGGTGAGTCGAGTGGAAACAAAAAAATGCACACGACGTTTTTTTTTGGGATCGCACGTTTTCATTGGTTCGGTTATTGCGCCTGAAACATGCCGGATGGCGCGATTTTTCACCGCGTGATCGTGGGGGGATTTTCACGGATGAATCAAATTCCTTGTGCATTTCAGGGAGAACCCGTGTTCCCGCCGTATCGGCGGCCGTTCGGCAGGAGGCACCGAGTGAACGGCCCCCGATCGTCGGGGTAATGGACGGCATGCTGGCATGCCGCGACACGCGGTTTGTCAGCGGAAACGCGCGGACTACGCGCGGTGAGTCGAGATTCGCTTCTCAAGATTGAAACACCCGTTCGCACGGGTGTCCGCCAACGCGCGGCGAGCCGGATTCTTCCGTCAAATCACGGGATTGCGCCACGATCTTCAATGATCGCTGTAGGGCCCGCCCCGTTATCGCGATACATTCATGAAACGAAAAAACGCCGTTTCCGGAGAAATGATCAGGCCTGGCGGACGCACGCCGCATGCAATGCTCGGTGGAATATCGCATGGCATGGGGTTTGCGATATAGGCCATACCGGCGAGCGGTCGACACGATGCAACAACGATGTGGGGGCGGCCAGTTCGTCACGAGCCTGTCGGGGAAACGGCGATGAACACTATAAGCAGTGGCATGATCCGCGCATTTCTTGCGCACCAAAGGGGTAGTGGGAACGATCGGGGTAGCGCTTGCGACGCAGTGCCAGCGTCGTCGGTAGCGCGTTGCCTGTTTCCTGCCCGCCGCGCACGCCGCGTGCTGGCGCGGCCGTCGCTTCGTGCGGCAACCCGCCGACAGCGGTGCTCGACTTCATTCAGCGTTTCCGGATGCGGCCGGCTGTTCGTTCCGGACAGCGTGGCGCCGATTCCTCTTCAACCGTGCAGCGCCGTTTCGATCGCGCCGGGCCAGCCCCGGCGTGGGGCGGACTAGATCGAACGCGCGTAGGCCGGATTGTCCGGTAGGACTTTCTTCGTCAGCTCAGGGAGCAGACATGTCGTCTGGCTGCAATGCAGGCCCGTTATCACCCGGATGAAGGGTGCGTGTCGAGCGGGCACTGCATTTTGCGGTAGTCAATACAATCGCCAATTTTCAATTCCGGAAACGGGTGCCAGTGCGGCATTCGTTTTCGACGGGGTATTGAAAAATAGCGAGCCGAAAAGGCGTGCGTGTCATTTCGGTTAATTGAATCAAGGTGTTTTTTGGATCTTCTCAATGATCTTAAAAATAATAGAAAACACCTACTCTGAAATTTTGGACAACGTAAAAACATAAAATTAGACTTCGACTTGGCAAAAATAATGTTGCCGATTTGTGATCGCAGATTTGCGAGGCGGCAATTGTTTATT
This sequence comes from Burkholderia sp. AU16741, assembly GCF_002223345.1. NCBI lineage: Bacteria > Pseudomonadati > Pseudomonadota > Betaproteobacteria > Burkholderiales > Burkholderiaceae > Burkholderia > Burkholderia sp. AU16741. The sequence continues at coordinate 1,013,359 of NZ_NKEZ01000008.1, read as the reverse complement.
GATTTGATAGTGATCCTTATTTTTAAGGATTGCTCGTGGCTGGAAGGTCGATGGCGTGCGATCTTCCGTGCTCATTCTCTCCACGCCGTTAGGAGTCCACCATGAAGAAGCTTCTGATTGCAGCAGCAGTTCTGGCGGTTTCGGGTGCAGCGTTTGCCGGCAGCGGCACGGTGTCGACCAGCAACTCGTCGAGCGGCGGCCAGACGATGGCCGGGGTCACCGGGTTCGGTCACTTCTCCGCGACCGATTCGGGTGCGGCGCTCGGCGCAGCCGGCGCAATGGCTGGCGGCGGCGGCAGCGGTTCGATCTCGTACACGAACCACACCCAAACGTCGACGGTCGGCGGCTTCGGCTTCGGCGGTGCGCAGGCTGGCGGCAGCAGCGGCGCGAATGCCGGCTCGACCGGCTGGACGTACCACCACTAAGCCGCGACGCGTAGCGTTCGTCATTGGCTGGCGGGTCGGATGCCGGGCCTTGCCCCGTGCGGACAGGCCCGGCTCCGCCACCGTCGAACTTCCTCACGGCAAGGAATTGCTATGAAAGCCAAAGTCATATTAGCGACAGCGCTCACCGTCCTATCGTCGGCCGTATTGGCAGCAGGTTCGTTCACGACCAACCAGACGCAATCCGTCGCAGCGGGTGTGTCCGGTTCGGTACTGGTCGGGTCCGGCAGCTATACGAGCAATTCGACATCGACGGCTGGTGCGAGCGCTGGAAGTACCGTGACACCCGCCGGTTCCGTCGGCACGGCGTCCGCCAACCACAACTCGACCTCGACGGCCAGCGGTTTCGGCACGAACGGGGGCGCGTTTGCGGCAGGCGGCGGTATCGGTGCCGCAGGCTCGTACGGCGGAAACAGCAAAACGAACGAGAACGCAAACGCACTGTCGGGAGGGGTGACCGCCACGATCGTACTCGGCGCGAACCACTACACGGCCACGGGCGCGAACGACAACGGTAATGCCAACGCGGGTGCCGCGGGGTGGACGGGCGGGGGTGGATCGGGCGCGATCACCGGCTCGAATCACACCAACGCGTCGACCGCGTGGAGTACCGGTCCGGCCGGTTCGCCGTCCGCGTCGGGCGGAAGCCAGAGCAGTTCGAGCGCGACCGGGAGCAGTCATTAGTCAGGGGTGGGGGGCCAGTTTCCCAGCGACGCTGGTCTCTTTTCCCGCCTTGTTGTCACGTAAGGAGTTGGCATGAAGCAGAACCTGATTGCCGCCGCTCTGATGCTCGCGTCACTGACGGCATATGGCACCGACCGTGCTGCCGATGGTGGGCAATCGACTATGCAGACGTCAAACAACCCTGCTCAGACAACCAAACCGTCAGAACAACAGTCGCTTTCGTCGGGCAGTGCCATCGGCGCACCGGGCACCCAGCAGCAGGGCATGCCGGATGGCCCGTGGTCCCAGCTGGGTAGCGGCTGGAAGCAGTTCGGGGAAGCAGCAAAAACTGAAGTCATTCAGGGGAAGTAGCACGGTTGCCTGGGTAGGAGGTCCAACCTCGTCCGGAGAGTGAAATGAACAGCAACAGGATCAAGGTGGCATGCGCGGCGATGTTCGCGATGTCCGCAATCGGTGCCCAGGCGCAAACTGCCGACTCGACTTCGAGCGCGCAATCCTCGACGTCGTCGACGGCGGTCAGCCAGGGCGGCGGCTCGAGCATGAACACGAACACCACGAGTTCGCGCGGCGGTAATGCAACGAGCAGCAGCGGGGTGCGCGGCAGCGGCAATTCGAGCGTGAACGTCAACGTGACGATGCCGTCCGGCACGGCCGGCGGCAACGTGACGCCGCAGAGCGTGAACTCGCTGCAGTCGTCCGGCGCGCCCGGCACCAACCCGTACAACACCCAGATTTCGGAAAACGTCAACTACTCGGGCACGCAGACGATCAAGACGAACCCGTCGATCCAGGCGCCGGGCCTCACGACCACGCTGTCCGATACCTGCATGGGCTCGGTGAGCGTCGGCGTGTCGTTCCCGGGGTTCGGCGCGACGGGCGGCACGACGCTGGTCGACCAGGCCTGCGTGCGGCGTCTCGATGCGCGTGAATTCCGTGCGATGGGCCTGACCGACGTGGCGCTCGCGCTGCTGTGCCAGAGCGACGCGAACCGGCGCGCGGTGGAAGCGACCGGGCACCTGTGCCCGGGCACGACCGTACCGCTCGCGCGTTCGAACGTGGCGCCCAGCGTCGAAGCGACCGTCGCGGACGACATCAAGTATCGCGATCCGATCGTGCGCAACCGGATGGGCCTGCCGCCGCTCGGCTCGGCCGCGCCGGTACCCGCGCCCGCGGCGACGCGCCCGATCGAGACGGCGTCGATGCGCGCTGCGCCGGTTTCGGTGCCGGTGCCGGCGATGGCGCCTGTCGCCGCCGCTCCGGCCGTTGCGACGCAGGCTGTTGCCGCAGCGGCCCCCGCTGTTGCAGCGCCGACGGTTGCCGCTGCAGTCCCGGCAGCCGCGGCACCTGCGGCTGCTACCACGCCCGTCGCGCCTGTTGCGGCCGCCGCCGCGCCCGCCGCATCTGTCGTGCCGGCCGTGCCGGCTGCCGCGGTCATCGCCGCGCCGGCTGTGGCCGACAAGGCATCGCCAGCGCCTGCCGCACCGGTTGCCGAGACGAAGGCGCCGGAGCCCGCGCAACCGGTCGCCGAGAAGGTGCCCGAGCCAGCGCCGGCTGTCGCCGACAAGGCCCCCGAGCCTTTACCGGCCGTCGCCGACAAGGCCCCCGAGCCCACCCCGGCCGTCGCCGGCAACGCATCGGAGCCGATGCCTGCCGCGACCGACGCCGCGCAGGCCGCGGGCGAACCGGTGGCCGAACCGATGCCGGCGGCCGCCGTCGTTGCGGCGCCTGCCGCTGACGCGAAGGCTACCGAGCCGGCGCCGCAGGCAATCGCCGAAGCGCCTGCTCCGGAAGCCGCGCAGCCTGCCGTCGCCGCGGCGCCCGCCGACATGCCGGCAGCCGCTTCTACCGTGCCGGACGCAGTCGAAACTGCTGGCACAGCGGCTGCGCATGCCGCCGGCATGCCTGCATTGACCGATCCCGCGCAAGCGTTGCCGCCCGCCACGGTCGAACAGCAGGCCGCACCGGCTGCGCCGCTCGCGCCGGCGCCGACCGTCATCTCGACGAGTACCTCGTCGTGAGCATGCGGGCCGGCCTGCCGTGCGACCGGCGCGCCGATCGCACGGCAGGCGTTCGGCCCGTTGCCCGATCGTCTTTTCCGGTTTGACGGGTGTTGTTCCGATCCCCGAGGTCAACACCTCTTTTTGCGTGACGAGGATGCAGGGAGGCCTCAATCATGAGGATCTTTTGGGTCGCTTTGCTGCTGGCCAGCGTGCAAGCCGCTGCGCAGTCGATTTTCCAGAATCCCGCGGTCTTCGTCATCCTGAACGAGCAGACGCTCGCGAACGCCGCGAGCGTCCAGCAGGCGCTGTCGACGCTCGGCCGTCCCGACAACACGGCGTGCGCGCCGATGATGATGATCGGCGACCCGCAGATGGTCTACATGATGCCGGAGGCGGGCCACGCGCCGTCGTGGCAATCGCCGGTGTACGGCCGCGGTGCGCCGTTCGACGCGCGGAACGGGCCGAAGTCCACCGGCAAGACGGTCGGCGCGATGCAGCACGCCGAGGACATGCAGACGCAACCGTGGAGCGACGGCGGCGCGATCACGCAGAAGATCGCGGGCGAGTCGAACGTCACGGCGGCGGACCGGGTGAACGAATGGCGGCACACCGGGCTCGACAGGATCGAGACGGCCCGCGCGTCGGACGTGACGGTGAACGGCAAGACCTACCGCGCCTATCGCGACGATCTCAACGGCCAGGCGCAGCCCGTCGTCGAGCCGCAGATCTACACGCAGCGCGTCGTGTTCTGCCGATGACGCATCGATTCGAGGACGGAGCGGCGTCGCGCCGCGGGATGGCGATCCCGCGACGCGCGATCGGGAAACGGCCGCTCCGATACACAACCTTATGCGGCGAGGCGATCGTGAACCATTGCTGTCAGCTCGGCATGTCGGTCCTGCAGGATGTAGAACGGGCGTTGAGCGCGCTGCCGTTCATCTCGGTCCGGCGCGACCCTGCCGCGTCGTCGCGGCCGCTCGTCTACCTGTCGCGGCAACACGATGCCGCGCTCGTCGATGTGCTCGCGTCGCGCGGCTGGGACGTGCGGCGCGCCAAAACCGTCGCGGACGCGCTGAATCTCGTCAAGGCGAACCGTCCGCACGCGGGCATCGTCGACTTCGCCGGTTTCGCGGCGCCGGACGTCGCGTCGTTCGAGACGCTGCTGCGCGACCCGCGCGTCGGCTGGGTCGCGCTCGCCGACGGCGAGCGGCTGCGCAACGTCACGATCGCGCGCCTGATCCGCCGCTGCTGCTTCGACTACGTGCGCAATGCGGCGGCCTACACGACGATCGGCTATCTCGTCGGCCATGCATACGGGATGCTGAATCTCGCGGACGGCGACCCGGCCGCGGAGGCGCCGCCGCCCGACGGCGCGATGATCGGCGCGTGCGACGCGATGCGCCGGCTGTTCGCGACGATCCGCAAGGTCGCGAACACCGAGGCGAGCGTGTTCATTGCCGGCGAATCCGGCACCGGCAAGGAGCTGACGGCGGCGGCGATCCACCGGCAGTCGTCGCGTGCCGACGCACCGTTCGTCGCCGTGAACTGCGCGGCCATCCCGGCGACGCTGCTGCAATCCGAATTGTTCGGGCACGAGCGCGGGGCGTTCACCGGCGCGCACCAGCGCTTGATCGGCCGCATCGAGGCCGCGCACGGCGGCACGCTGTTTCTCGACGAAATCGGCGACATGCCGTTCGAGAGCCAGGCGAGCCTGCTGCGGTTCCTGCAGGAGGGCACCATCGAGCGGCTCGGCGGCCACGCGTCGATTCCGGTGGACGTGCGGATCGTGTCGGCGACCCACGTCGATCTCGAGGCCGCGATGCAGGCCGGGCGCTTCCGCGCCGACCTGTACTACCGCCTGTGCGTGCTGCGTATCGACGAGCCGCCGCTGCGCGTGCGCGGCCGCGACATCATGCTGCTCGCCGATCACGTGCTGCGGCGCTATCGCGGCGACGGCTCGTACCGGATTCGCGGCTTCACGCCGTGCGCGATCGCGGCGATCCACAACTATCCGTGGCCGGGCAACGTGCGCGAGCTGATCAACCGCATCCGCTTCGCGGTCGTGATGACGAACGGCCCGCTGATCTCGGCCGCCGATCTCGAGCTGCGCCCGTACACGTCGCTTCGGCCGCCGACGCTCGCGCAGACGCGCCGGCAGGCCGAGCGGCACGCGATCGAGGAAACGCTGCTGCGTCACCGCCACCAGCATGCGGACGCCGCATCGGAGCTCGGCGTCTCGCGCGCGACGCTGTACCGGCTGATGAACGCGCACGGGCTGCATGGCTGACGCGCCGCGGCGCGCGACCGCTCAAGACCTCGCGGCGGCAGCCGTTAAAACACCCAACGGCCCCGGCCGGTTGCGCGCGGCGATCCGCGCGCAACCGGCACGCGGCGCATCACGTTTATCCGAGGTCATCGTGGCAGAGTGCAATCACTGCGGCAGGACGTTCCTGGTCGGCGGGCAGACGATCGACGGCCGCCGCTATTGCAGCCCGGCATGCGCGCGGGCGCATCCGGTCGTCGTCGAGGCCGAACGGGTGCCCGAGGCGAAGGTGCGGCAGTACGTCGACGACTGGCGCTACGGGCCCTGCCCGATCTGCCTGCGCGAAGGGCAGCCGGTCGACGTCCACGCGTCGCATCGCGTCGTGTCGCTCGTGTTCGTCACGCGCTGGGCGACGCGGCGCCACGTGTGCTGCCGCCGGTGCGGCCGCAGAAAGCAGGCGGTCGCGCTGCTCGCGTCGGCCACGCTCGGCTGGTGGGGGCTGCCGTGGGGCATCGTGCTGACGCCGATCCAGCTCGCGCGCAACCTGCTGGGCCTGGCCGCGCGCGACGCCGAGGCCGCGACGCCGCAGTTCGAGGCGTTCGTGCGGCGCAAGCTGGCCGCCCGCCGGCTCGCGCGCGCGGAGCGGGGCGCCGGCGCCTGACGCTTCGTCGCAATCCTCGCGCTCGGCCCTGCTGGCGGCCCGCGCAAGCCGTTATTAGCGTGAACAGCCCTATGCCGGCCGGTCGAAGCCCGATGCGACCCAGCGTTCGGCGCTGGCCTTGTTGAGCTTGAACCCGGCCGACACCTTCGCTTCGGCCAGCAGCTCGCCATACGGATCGAACGCCTTGAGCTGCGCATACGGCTCGAACTCGTCCGGCACGATGTCGAGCGTCACCGACACATCCTGCCCGGCTTCGTCCTGCACCGTCACTTCCTTGTGCAGCAGCGCGCGCCGCTGCTGTTCGTGCCGCATCAGCACTTCGGTCGCGGTTTTCACGAGCGTGCGGAACGCGTTCGCGTCCATCGGCTTCGGGTTCTTCTTGTCGCGGCCCATGGTCCACGGCCCGACGAGCGCGGGCTCGGACTCGCCGTCCTTGACCATCTCGACGGCCCAGCCGTCGTCGTCTTCGTTCTTGATGATGCGGGCCGTCCAGCCGTTGTCGCGCCAGAGGCCGTCTTCGTGGAGGGTGGTGTCGTCGGATTGCAGGTCGGAATCGGTCATGAGGAAAGCGGAGAGATCGGGCAAGCCGGCGAAGGGGCGGTGGCGCGCGGCCGGCATCGGCGCGTCGCTCGCCGCCGGCGAGCCCGGGGTGGCATGCAAACGCGCAATTTTACCTGCTGGCCGGCCGTGCGGCGCGCAACATCGGCCATCGGGCCGATGCCGCGACGGTCGAGCGCCGGCCGCCGGGCGTCGAGCCGGGGCAAATATCAAACCCGTATTACGTCTTCTGCAGCCAATTCGTACGCCGTCCGATATCGCGCGCGGGCAGACCTTCATAGAATCGACATTCGGGCTAAAAATAGCCTGAATGTCCTTTCAACGCCCAACCGGTCGCGTGCGTGTCGCGTGGCGCGGCCGGTGAACCACCAGGAATTGCGCATGAGGAAATTCAATGTTCGCATCGTCGTCGCGTACGACTGGCCGTTGACGCTGGCCGGTATCGAGCAGATCGCAGGCGGCGCCTGCGCGATCGAGCTCGCCGCGGTCTACCGGAGCACGGCCGAACTGATCGCGTCGCTCGGCGGCGTCGACTGCGACGTCGTGCTGGTCGACTATGCGATTCGCGGCGACGAGCAGATGGACGGCCTCGCGCTGTTCGACTGGCTGCGCCGCACGCGGCCGAACGTCGGGATCGTCGCGCTGGTCGCCAACGAGAACCCGCTGATCTTCCGGTCGATCCTCGCGATCGGCGGCGTGAGCGTCGTCAGCAAGCTCGACGAGGTCGGCCATATCGTCACGGCGATCCATTCGAGCTACAGCGGCGCGACCTACCTGTCGCCGTCCGTCCGCCGCGCGGTCGATGCGCTCGGCGCGCACGGCGACGCGCCGGTGAAGCTGTCGGCGCGCGAAATCGAGGTGATTCGCCTGTATCTGTCGGGCGTGCCGATCAAGACGATCGCGCAGCGCCTGAGCAAGGGCAAGCAGACGGTCAGTGCGCAGAAGATCAGCGCGATGAAGAAGCTCGGCGCGAGCAACGACGTCGAGCTGATCCAGCGCGCGGCGGGGCTGGGGCTCGGGAGCGGCGAGGCCGCGCTGCGGGCGGGCAGCGCGGCGTGAGTGCGGGGCGGGGCGCTTGCCGTCAGGCCGGCAACGCGAACCGCGTCACCGCGTCGCGCAGCGCCTCGGCCTGATCGCGCAGCGAATGCGCGGCGGCCGCCGCCTGTTCGACGAGTGCCGCGTTCTGCTGCGTGACCTGATCCATCTCGCCCACCGCGCGGTTGACCTGCTCGATCCCGGCGCTCTGCTCGCGCGATGCGTGGCTGATTTCGTCGAGGATCTCGTTCACGCGCCGCACCGACTGCACGATCTCGGCCATCGTCTCGCCCGCGTGCGTGACGAGCGTCGCGCCGTGCTGGACCGTCTCGTTCGACGACACGATCAGCGATTTGATCTCCTTGGCCGCCGTCGCCGAGCGTTGCGCGAGCGACCGCACTTCGGCCGCGACCACCGCGAAGCCGCGGCCCTGTTCGCCCGCCCGTGCCGCTTCGACGGCCGCGTTCAGCGCGAGGATGTTGGTCTGGAACGCGATCCCGTCGATCACGCCGATGATGTCGCCGATCTTGTGCGAGCGGTCGGTGATCTCGTTCATCGTGCGCACGACGTCGTCGACCACTTCGCTGCCGCGCGTCGCGACCTGCGCGGCCTGGCCGGCGAGCGACGCGGCCTGCGCGGCGCTGTCCGCGTTCTGCTTCACGTTCGCGGTCATTTCGTCCATGCTCGACGCGGTCTGCACGAGCGCGGCCGCCTGTTCCTCGGTGCGCTGCGACAGATCGGTGTTGCCGGATGCGATCTCGCTCGCGCCGACGTTGATGTTTTCGGTGCCCGTGCGCACGCGCGACACCATGTCGATCAACCCGCCCTGCATCGTGTGCAGCGCTTGCAGCAGGCTGCCGCGGTCGTCGTGCTTCACGCTCACGCGCGCGGTCAGGTCGCCCTGCGCGATGCGCTGCGCGGCGTCGAGCGCCGTTTCGAGCTCGCCGCCGAGGCTCGCGCGCACGCTTTTCAGCACCAGCACCATCACGGCCGTCGCGATCGCGCCGAGCACGGCCGTCATCACGAGCCAGCGGCCGATGCTCGCGAGCACCGCCGAGCGCACGTCGTTCATGTACATGCCGGTCACCAGATACCAGTCCCACGGCGCGAAGCGCTGCACGGCGCTGGTCTTCTCCTGCGGCTTGTCCGCGCCCGGCTTCGGCCACAGATACTCGACGAAGCCCTTGCCGCCTTCCGCGTTGCCGGCCTTGACGATCTCGACGAACAGGTGCTTGCCGTTCGGATCGGTGAAATTCGACACGTCCTTGCCGTTGAGCTCGGTCTTGATCGGATGCATCACGATCACCGGCTTCGAATCGTTGATCGACACATAGCCGTCGGCGCCGTGGCGCATCGCGGCGATCGCCTCGAGCGCCTTCTGCTTCGCATCGGCTTCCGGCAGCGCGTTCTGCTGCGACAGCTTGTAGTAGTGATCGGCCACGCTCGTGGCCTGCGCGACCAGCGACGCAAGCTGGTCGCGGCGGTCCGCGATCATCGACGCGCGGGTCTGCCATGCGCCGAGCCCGGCGATCACGAGCAGGCCGAGCCACAGGATGACGATCATCGAGGCGAGTTTCTGATTCAGGGAGAGGTTGCGCATGGTATGAGGTCGGTCAGTCGTGGAAGCTCGCCGGAGCGGTGTGACGGGATACATGTCTTGACGGCGCGCCGTGCGTGTCGCCGTAGACGGGAAATCCCTTAGAGATAGTCATTTTCCCGCTGCCCGAGACGCGGGCGCGGGCATCTATGCATATGCATAACAGTGGCCGCTATACTGTCGGGCGATGGTTTGCGGCGCGCCCGCACGGGCGGCAGCGCGACTTCGAACGAAACCGAAAGGAGGCAACGATGCGAATTCTGGTGGTAGGAGCCGGCGCGGTCGGCGGATACTTCGGCGGCCGGCTGGCCGCGGCGGGGCGCGACGTGACATTCCTGGTGCGCGATGGCCGCGCGGCCGCGCTCGCGCGCGACGGGCTGCTGATCCGCAGCCCGCGCGGCGACCTGACACTCGCGAACGTGCAGACCGTGCGCGCGGGCGACGCGGGCGCCGGCGTCGCGCCGTTCGATCTCGTGCTGCTGAGCTGCAAGGCGTACAGCCTCGACGACGCGATTGCATCGTTCGCGCCGTTCGTTGGCCCGCGGACGCTGATCCTGCCGATGCTCAACGGAATGCGTCACGTCGACGTGCTGCGCGAGCGCTTCGACGCGTCCCAGGTGCTCGGCGGGTTGTGCGTGATCGCGGCGACACTCGATCGCGAGCAGCGCATCGTGCACCTGAACGACACGCACGGCGTGTCGTTCGGCGAACTGGCCGGCGGCGAATCGCCGCGCGTGCGCGCGGTGGCCGACGTGCTCGGCGGCGCGGGCTTCGACGCGACGCTCAGCGACGACATCGCCGCGCGGATGTGGGACAAGTGGGTGTTCCTCGCGACGCTCGCCGCGAGCACGTCGCTGTTTCGCGGGTCGATCGGCGACATTCTCGCCGCGCCGGACGGCCGCCGCCTGCTCGAGACGATGCTCGCCGAATGCAGCGCGATCGCCGAACACAACGGCCACCGGCCCGACTCGGCGGCCAGCGAGCGGATGCAGCGGATGGTGCTGACGCCGTCGCCGCTGACCGCGTCGATGCTGCGCGACGTCGAGAATCATGCGCGCGTCGAAGCCGATCACGTGATCGGCGACCTGCTCGCGCGACGCGATCCGCACGCGGCCGATACGTTGTCGCTGTTGCGGATCGCGTACAACCACCTGAAGGCATACGAGGTGCGCACGGCGCGCGAGCACGCGGCTGCGTAAGCCGGCGCGGGCGGCCGGAGCCGGCGGCCGTCCGCACCGTTCCGCGCTGCAACAAATTTGCCGGCCTGCGCCATTTCCGCGCATGGGCGGCAAAAAAGTATCGGAAATCAGGCGTAAAGTTGGTGGAGCCGCGTGCTCGATCGACCTACATTGCTTCCCATGCGACCGGTCGCGGTGCCGCGCGAGACACGCGAATCACGCGGCGCCTGCGCGCACAGCCGAACAGGCCGGCCAGCGAATCATGGGAATGGAGACGCCAACATGATGCACCCCGATCTCGAAGTGGTCGACGTGCGACGCGACGAGTCGTTCAAGGTCTGGTCGCACGGCTATCCGTATCGCACGATCCGCTGGCATTTCCATCCCGAATTCGAGCTGCACCTGATCGTCGCGACGCACGGCAAGTACTTCGTCGGCGATCACATCGGCTCGTTCGGCCCCGGCCATCTCGTGCTGCTCGGCCCGAACCTGCCGCACAACTGGGTCAGCGACATGGCCGAAGGCGAAACCGTCGAGCGCCGCAATCTCGTGATCCAGTTCGATCCGTCGTTCGTGCGCCGCTGCATGGATGCGTTTCCCGAATGCCGCGATGCGCAGGCGCTGCTCGACGACGCGCGGCGTGGCGTCGGCTTCGACGCAGCGACGAGCGCCGCGATCGCACCATTGTTCGACGAACTGTTGAGCGCGCGCGGGATGCGCCGCATCGCGCTATTCATGACGATTCTCGAGCGCCTGTGCGATGCGGCCGAGCGCACGCTGCTCGCGAGCCCCGCGTACGACCAGGCCGATGTCACGCCGACGCGCCTGAGCCACGCGCTGTCGTATATCGGCAAGAACCTCGCGTCCGAGATGCGCGAATCCGATCTCGCGCAACTGACCGGCCAGAGCATCAGCGCGTTCTCGCGCGCGTTCCATCGCCATACCGGCATGCCGTTCGTCCAGTACGTGAATCGTCTGCGGATTGAATCCGCCTGCCAGATGCTGCTCGCCGACGACGCGAGCATCACCGACATCTGCTTCCAGGCCGGCTTCAACAACGTGTCGAACTTCAACCGCCAGTTCCGCGCGGTGAAGGGGATGGCGCCGTCCGAATTCCGTGCGCTGCAACGCCTGAACGCGCGCAGCCGCGAGCTGGCGCTGCATGCGGCGCCGACCGGTAACCCGCTGCCGCCGCGCGTGCTGACGCCCGGGGCGCCCGAACTCATGCCGCAGCCCGGATGATCGCCGGGCCGCCGCCCGCCCGAGTTTTCCTCGCCGTTTTACCCGCCGATCGCGTCGCTCACGTCGCGAGGGGCGCATTCACCCACGAAAAAGCCGCACACAATTCTGGAGACACCGTCATGACGCACGCATCGCCCGCTTCATCCCCTTGTCGCGCCGCCCGCCTGGCGGCCGTTGCCGCGCTCGCCGTCGCGGCGCTGTTGCCCGCCGCCGCGCACGCCGCGCCGCTGCGGATCGGCATGACGTTCCAGGAACTGAACAATCCGTATTTCGTGACGATGCAGAAGGCGCTGAACGACGCGGCCGCGTCGATCGGCGCGCAGGTCGTCGTCACCGACGCGCATCACGACGTCAGCAAGCAGGTGAGCGACGTCGAGGACATGCTGCAGAAGAAGATCGACATCCTGCTCGTGAACCCGACCGATTCGACCGGCATCCAGTCGGCGATCACGCAGGCGAAGAAGGCCGGCGCGGTGGTCGTCGCCGTCGATGCGAACGCGAACGGCCCGGTCGATTCGTTCGTCGGCTCGAAGAATTACGACGCGGGCGTGATGTCGTGCGAATACCTCGCGAAGGCGATCGGCGGCAGCGGCGACGTCGCGATCCTCGACGGCATTCCGGTCGTGCCGATTCTCGAACGCGTGCGCGGCTGCAAGGCCGGGCTCGCGAAATTCCCGAACGTGAAGCTCGTCGATACGCAGAACGGCAAGCAGGAGCGCGCGACCGCGCTGTCGGTCACCGAAAACATGATCTCCGCGCATCCGAACCTGAAGGGCCTCTTCAGCGTGAACGACGGCGGCTCGATGGGCGCGCTCGCCGCGATCGAGGGTTCCGGCAAGGACATCAAGCTGACGAGTGTCGACGGCGCGCCCGAGGCGATCGCCGCGATCCAGAAGCCGAACTCGAAGTTCATCGAGACGACCGCGCAGTTCCCGGCCGACCAGGTGCGCATCGCGCTCGGCATCGCGATCGCGCGCAAGTGGGGCGCGACGGTGCCGAAGGCGATTCCCGTCGACGTGAAGGTCGTCGATCGCGGCAACGCGAAGGGTTTCAGCTGGTGAACGACGTGCGACGCGACGCGAAGGGCGGCGGCACGGCCCGCGCCCTTCGCACGGAGAAGCCGATGGACACGATACTCAGGCTCAGCCACATCACGAAAAGCTTTCCCGGCGTGAAGGCGCTGTCCGACATTCATCTGGAGATCGCGCGCGGCGAGATTCATGCGCTGCTCGGCGAGAACGGCGCGGGCAAGTCGACGCTGATGAAGATCCTGTGCGGCATCCACCAGCCGGATGCCGGCACGATCGAGATCGACGGCGCCGCGCGCCATTTCGCGGATTATCACGACGCGGTCGCGGCCGGCGTCGGCATCGTGTTCCAGGAGTTCAGCCTGATTCCTCACCTCGATGCCGTCGACAACCTGTTCCTCGGCCGCGAGCTGCGCAACCGCTGGGGCGCGCGCGACCGCAAGCGGATGCGCGCCGCGGCGGCCGCCATCTTCGCACGGCTCGGCGTGACGATCGATCTCGATGCGCCGATCCGCGCACTGTCGGTCGCGCAGCAGCAGTTCGTCGAGATCGGCAAGGCGCTGTCGCTCGACGCGCGCATCCTGATCCTCGACGAACCGACCGCGACGCTCACGCCGGCCGAGGCCGAGCACCTGTTCGCGATCATGCGCGAGCTGAAGCGGCAGGGCGTCGCGATGATCTTCATCTCGCATCACCTCGACGAGATCTTTACGGTGTGCGACCGCATCACGGTGCTGCGCGACGGCCAGTACGTCGCGGCGACCGAGGTCGCGCACACCGACGTCGAGCAACTGGTGCGCATGATGGTCGGCCGCCGGATCGAGAGCAGCTTTCCGCCGAAGCCGGCGCTGCCGGCCGACGCGCCGGCCGTGCTCGAAGTCGATGCGCTGCAGATCGAGCGCGACGGCCCGGTGAACCGCTTTGCGTTGCATGAAGGCGAGATCCTGGGTTTCGCGGGCCTGGTCGGCTCGGGGCGCACGGAAACCGCGCTCGCGGTGATCGGCGCGACGCGTGCGCATCGCAAGGAACTGCGCGTGCGCGGCGCGGCGGCGAGGCTGGCCGATCCGGCCGATGCGCTGCGTGCCGGTATCGGCATCCTGCCGGAAAGCCGCAAGACGGAAGGGCTCGTCACGTCGTTCTCGATTCGCGACAACATCTCGCTGAACAACCTCGGCAAGTACCGGTCGATGCGCTGGCTGATCGACCGGCGCGGCGAGGCGCGCACCACGCACGACGTGATGCGCCGCGTCGGCGTGAAGGCGCCGTCGATCCATACCGAGGTCGCGACGCTGTCCGGCGGCAACCAGCAGAAGGTCGTGATCGCGCGCTGGCTGAACCATCACACGTCGGTGCTGATCTTCGACGAGCCGACGCGCGGCATCGACGTCGGCGCGAAAGCCGACATCTACGGGCTGATGCGCGAACTCACCGCGCGCGGCTACGCCATCATCATGATCTCGTCCGAATTGCCGGAAATCGTCGGCATGTGCGATCGCGTCGCCGTGTTCCGGCAGGGCCGCATCGAGGCGACGCTCGAAGGCGACGAGATCGATCCCGACACGGTCATGACCTATGCCACGGCCGGCACGCGAGGAGCGACCCATGAACCTGCCTGATTCTTCTTCCACGCGTTCCACGACGCTCGCGGCCGCGGCCGGCGACGCGCCGCCGCCGCGCCCGATGTGGGCGCAACTGCGCCGCTCGACGCTGTTCTATCCGCTCGTCGGCCTGATCGTCGTGTGCATCGCGATGATGATCGCGAGCCCGAGCTTCCTGTCCGCGGCGAACCTGGAAAACGTGCTGCGCCAGGTCTCGATCAACGCGATCATCGCGGTCGGCATGACCTGCGTGATCCTGACGGGCGGGATCGACCTGTCGGTCGGCTCGGTGATGGCGCTGTCGGGCACGCTCGCGGCCGGGCTGATGGTCGCGGGTGTCAACGCGGTCGCCGCGCTGGCGATCGGGATTGCGGTCGGGCTCGGCTTCGGCTTCCTGAACGGCGTGTTCGTCGCGTTCGCGGGGATGCCGCCGATCATCGTCACGCTCGCGACGATGGGCATCGCGCGCGGCCTCGCGCTGATCTATACGGGCGGCTATCCGATCGACGGGCTGCCCGACTGGGTCGCGTTCTTCGGCAGCGGCAAGGTGCTCGGCATCCAGGCGCCCGTGCTGATCATGCTGGCGGTCTATGCGATCGCATGGCTGCTGCTCGACCGGATGCCGTTCGGCCGCTACGTGTATGCGATCGGCGGCAACGAACAGGCGACGCGGCTCACCGGCGTGCGGGTCGCGCGCGTGAAGCTGATCGTCTACACGCTGGCCGGGCTCACGTCGGCGCTCGCCGCGATCGTGCTGACCGGGCGCCTGATGAGCGGCCAGCCGAACGCGGGCGTGGGCTTCGAGCTCGACGCGATCGCGGCCGTCGTGATGGGCGGCACGTCGATCTCCGGCGGGCGCGGCGCGATTCTCGGCACGCTGGTCGGCGCGCTGCTGCTCGGCGTGCTCAACAACGGACTGAACATGATCGGCGTGAACCCGTACGTGCAGAACGTGATCAAGGGCGGAATCATCCTGCTCGCGATCTATATCAGCCGCGAGCGATCGCGGTAACGCTTGATTCATCCGTCCTCCGCATCATTCAGGAAAGAGACAACTCATGACGACACCCGAAGCCCAGCCGCGCATGACCGCGGTCGTCTGCCACGGCCCCGAGGACTATCGCGTCGAACAGGTCGCGATGCCGCATCCCGGCGCGAACGAGCTCGTGATCCGCATCGCCGCGTGCGGCATCTGCGCGAGCGACTGCAAGTGCTACACCGGTGCCAAGATGTTCTGGGGCGGACCGAGCCCGTGGGTGAAGGCGCCGGTGATTCCCGGCCACGAATTCTTCGGCTATGTGGAAGCGCTCGGCGACGGCGCGGCCGAGCATTTCGGCGTCGCGCCGGGCGACCGCGTGATCGCCGAGCAGATCGTGCCGTGCGGCAAGTGCCGCTATTGCAAGTCGGGCCAGTACTGGATGTGCGAGGTGCACAACATCTTCGGCTTCCAGCGCGAGGTCGCCGACGGCGGGATGGCCGAGTACATGCGCATTCCGCCGACCGCGATCGTCCACAAGATCCCGTTCGGCGTATCGCTCGAGGATGCCGCGATCATCGAGCCGCTGTCGTGCGCGATCCATACCGTGAACCGCGGCGACGTGCAGCTCGACGACGTCGTCGTGATCGCCGGCGCGGGCCCGCTCGGGCTGATGATGACGCAGGTCGCGCACCTGAAGACGCCGAAGAAGCTGGTCGTGATCGACCTGATCGACGAACGGCTCGAACTCGCGTGCCAGTACGGCGCCGACGTGACGATCAACCCGCAACGCGACGACGCGCGCGAGATCGTCCGCGCGCTCACCGACGGCTACGGCTGCGACGTGTACATCGAGACGACCGGCGCGCCGGTCGGCGTGAACCAGGGGTTGGACCTGATCCGCAAGCTGGGGCGCTTCGTCGAATTCAGCGTGTTCGGCGAGGATGCGACCGTCGACTGGTCGATCATCGGCGACCGCAAGGAGCTCGACGTACGCGGCGCGCACCTCGGGCCATACTGCTATCCGGTCGCGATCGACCTGCTCGCGCGCGGGCTCGTCACGTCGAAGGGCATCGTCACGCACGGTTTCGCGCTCGAGGAGTGGGACGACGCGATCCGCGTCGCGAAATCGCCCGAATCGATCAAGGTGCTGCTGAAGCCGGCCCGCTGACAGCCGGCGCGCGCCTCACCGGAGACATCATGGAATACGTGATAGGCGTCGACATCGGCACGCAGAGCACCAAGGCGCTGCTGGTCGACCGGCACGGCACGATCGTCGCGCGACGCTCGGCCGGCTACCAGCCCGATACGCCGCGCCCGCTGTGGGCCGAGCAGTGGCCGCAGGTGTGGTTCGACGCGGTGCTCGACTGCATCGCGGGCTGCGTGAGCGACGCGCGCGCGCAGGGCGTGCCGGCCGATGCGATTCGGGCGGTGTGCGTGAGCAGCCTGTACGGCGGCTCGGGCATCCCGGTCGACATCGACATGCGGCCGCTGCATCCGTGCCTGATCTGGATGGACCGGCGCGCGACCGCGGAAGTCGACTGGGTCGACGAACACGTGAACGTCGAGCGGCTGCGCGTGATCACCGGCAACGGCGTCGACAGCTACTACGGCTTCACCAAGATGCTGTGGCTGCGCGACCACCGGCCGGACGTGTGGGCGAACGTGCGGTATTTCCTGCCGCCGAACGCATATGTGATCTACCTGCTGACCGGCGAAGTCGCGGTCGATCACAGTTCGGCCGGCAATATCGGCGGCGTGTACGACGTCGCGCGCCGCGAATGGTCCGACGACGCGCTCGACATGCTCGGCATTCCGGCGACGATGATGCCCGAGCGGCTCGTCGATTCGACGGACGTCGTCGGCGGCCTGCTGTCGCAATGGACTGCGCAACTCGGGCTGCCGGCCGGCACGCCCGTCGTCGCGGGCGGCGTCGATGCGGCGGTGGCGACCTTCGCGGCCGGCGCGACGCGTACCGGGCAGCACGTCGCGATGATCGGCACCAGCATGTGCTGGGGCTACGTGAGCCGGCACGTCGATGCGCGACACGGCCTCGTCAGCATGCCGCACGTGTTCGACGAGCAGCGCGACCTGTACGTGTTCGGCGGCGCGATCACGGCCGGCGCGTCGGTCGCGTGGTTTCGCGACCAGTTCTGTCACGCGGAAATCGATGCGGCGCGGCTGCTGTCGCACGGCGATCCGCACGTGCTGCTCGAGGAGGCGGCCGAGCGCGTGCCGGCCGGCGCCGACGGCGTGCTGTTCCTGCCGTATCTGATGGGCGAGCGCAGCCCGGTGTGGGATGCGAAGGCGAGCGGCGCGTTCGTCGGGCTGAGTCTCGCGCATACGCGTGCGCATCTTTATCGCGCGGTGCTCGAAGGCGTCGCGTTCGCACTGCGCCACAACATCGAGGCCGGCCGCCGTGGCGCGGTGGCGCTGGATAATCGATTGATCGTCGTCGGCGGCGCCGCGCATTCGGCGCTGTGGATGCAGATCATCGCGGACGTGACGGGTTTTCCGGTGTGGACGATCGAGCAGGACGTCGAAGCCGCGATGGGCGCGGCGCTGCTCGCCGGTGTCGGGGCAGGGCTCGTGTCGCGCGACGACGCGCAGGGCGGCTGGGTCACGCTCATCGAGCGCGCACGGCCCGATGCGGAGCGCGCGAAAACGTACGACGCGCGTTTTGCGCTCTACACGGCGCTGTATCCGGCACTCAAGCCGATCATGCACAGGCTGGGCACATCATCATGAACACACGATTCGATTTCGGCGGGTCAACGGTGCTCGTCACGGGCGCGTCGAGCGGCATCGGCCGCACGTGCGCGGTCGCGCTGGCGCACGCAGGCGCGCGCGTCGTCGCGGCGGCGCGCGACATGGCCGCGCTCGACGCGCTTGCCGGCGAGATTGCGTGCGAAACGTTGCGCATGGATGTCGGCGGCGACGAATACGCGATCGATGCCGCGCTCGCCTCGTACGAGGCATTCGACGGCCTCGTCAATTGCGCGGGGATCGCGTCGCTCGAACCGGCGCTCGAGGTCGACGCCGCGCATTTCGATCGCGTGATGGCCGTCAATGCGCGCGGCGCCGCGCTCGTCGCGCGAGCCGTGGCGCGCAAGATGATCGAGCGCGACGGACGCGGCGCGGCGAACGCACGGGGCAGCATCGTCAACGTATCGAGCCAAGCGGCGCTCGTCGGCCTGCCCGCGCATCTGAGCTATTGCGCGTCGAAGGCGGCGATGGACGCGATCACGCGCGTGCTGTGCATCGAACTCGGGCCGTACGGCATTCGTGTGAACAGCGTGAACCCGACCGTCACGCTCACGCCGATGGCGCAGTTCGCGTGGAGCGAACCGGAGAAGCGCGCGCCGATGCTGGCCGCGATTCCGCTCGGCCGCTTCGCGCAGCCTGACGAAGTCGTCGAGCCGATCCTGTTTTTGCTGAGCGACGCGGCGTCGATGATCAGCGGCGTGTCGCTGCCGATCGATGGCGGGTATACGGCGCGCTAGACGCGCCACGGTAGTGGCGCGCTGCATTCGCGGAGCGGGGCGGTGTGCGGCTAGACCGGATCCTTGCTCGGCGGTCCGTCCGGCTGCTGCGGGTTGTCGTGATGGCCGGGCGGCGACGAGAACGGATCGTCTTCCGGATCTCGGTTCGGGTCGGCCGGTGGCTCGGGCGTTGGGGTCGTGTGGTCGCTCATGGAGAACTCGTGGCGTGCGTGACGGGGTGGCGCGGCGGACGCGCCTCGTCTTCGTTATAGCCAATCGGTCGCGCGTTTGCAGCGGGATTCTTGCGACGGGTTGTCGATCGTCGGAGAAATCCGCCTGTTGGCGGTGTTTGGGCGGGAGCCCGCGGGCCCGCGCAATCGACGTCAGCGCAAATCCGCCGGTGTATCGACGTCGCGCAGGATGCCGGGGTCGTCGACGTCGAGCAGGGTCACCGGCGCGCTGGCGAACAGCGCGCGGGCGCCCGCGTCGCCGTCGAGGGCGGCGAGCGCCTCGAAGTGGCGCGCGGCGAAACCGACCGGATGGCCGCGCACGCCGCGATGCGCGGGCGCGACGATCGACGCGCCGTCGGCTTCGAGCGCGCGCGTGACCGTTTCGTAAGTGGAAGCCGCGATCCACGGCATGTCGCCGAGCGCGACGAGCCAGCCGCTCGCATCGGGCGCGGTGCGGACGCCGGCCGCGAGGCTCGCGCCCATGCCGCGTAGCGCGTCGGGTGCATAGACGACCTGACAGCCGGCTTCGTTCAGCAGAATCGCGAGCTTTTCGGCGCCGGGGCGCACGACGGCGATCACGTCGGCGGTGGCAGCCGCGAGATGGCGGGCGGCGGCCACCGCCACCGGCGTGCCGTCGGGAAGCCGGGCGAGCAGCTTGCTGTGCAGGCCGGTCGGGTCGAAGCGTTGACCAAGGCCGCCGGCGAGCAGGACGCCGGTCGCGAGTGACGCATAGGACATCGGCGTGCGGGGAGTGAGGCAGGTGCTGCGATTGTGCGGTAGCACACGGGGATCGGCAAGTGAGAATGTTACCGAGTCACGCATGTCGAATCGGGAAAACCGTCACCGCGAGGCTTCTTCGAGCATGCTTTCGTCGACAGGACTGTAAATTGCATGCGATTCGTTCTGCGGGGTGGCCCAATAGCGATCGCCGAACGACCCGTGCCACCATTCGGACGGGTAATGCGTTAAGCCGGCGCGGGCACTTGGCGCGACGACGGCTGCGGGCCGCTGGCCGATATGGGATGGGCCGGCCGCGGTCGTGTTGGTCGGACGAATCGCCAATATGCGGGAGTGGGGCGGAAGATGCGCCGTAGTTCGACCCACGGGCGGGCGACGCCTACCAGAGCGTCTTGACGTGTGCGTATGCGCGGATTTTTTCGTCGCGAGTGACGAGCGGTGCGCCGAGCCGCCGCGCGGTCGCGACGATCATGCGATCGGCCGGATCCTTGTGGAACGTGCCGGGCAGATCGGTGGATTTCGCGGCGATGTCGGCATCGATCGGCACGAACCGCATGCCGTCGATTTGCGCGACGGTGGCGAGCCACGCGTCGACATCCATCGTCAATGCGAGGCGGTCGTTGCGCACCAGCATCGCGATTTCCCACGCGGAGATGGCCGATGCGGCGAGCGCGCCTTCGCTCCGTGCGCGATCGATCGCGCTTCTCGCCTTCTTGCTGAGCGCAGGGTCGCCTGCCACCCACCACACCAATGCATGCGTATCCAGCACGATCACCGCGACGCCTCCCAATCATCTTCCGCAATCGGATCGAGAGGATTGTCGTAGCGCATGACCGACCCGCGCAATATGTCCAACGGCTGAGCTTCGCGCGAGCGATACGGCCGGATCTCGAGCGTCGGCTTGCCGTGGTCGGTGACGATCAGGCTTTCGCCCGACGCCTCGACGAGCCGGAAGTATTCGAGTGCGCGAGCCTTGAATTCGGATTTCGATACGGGAGCGTGCGGCATCATGATATGAGCATGGTCATTTGACGATGGTCATTTTAGACCCGCATTTCGACGCGGCGCAAGCGCCGTGGGGCATGACCGGCTCACGCTACGCATCCGCCCACTTCCTCAACAGGTTGTGATAAATCCCGGTCAGGGAAATGACCATCGGATCCTTCGCGCCTTTTTCGGCGGAAAGCGCCTGAATCTGCGTATCGAGCTGAAACAGCAGCGTGCGATCGCCATCGTCGCGCACCATGCTCTGAATCCAGAAGAACGACGCCACGCGTTCACCGCGCGTCACAGGCGTCACGTGATGCAGGCTCGACGCCGGATACAGCACGAGATCGCCCGCCGGCAGCTTCGCGCGATGCACGCCGTACGTATCCTCGACGCACAGCTCGCCGCCGTCGTACGCGTCGGGTTCCTCGAGAAACAGCGTCGCCGACAGGTCGCTGCGCACGCGGAAATCCGTGCCGCGCAGCAGCCGGATCGCGTTGTCGACGTGCGTGCCGAACGTCTCGCCGCCTGCATAGCGATTGAACAGCGGCGGAAACACCTTGAGCGGCAGCGCCGCCGAAAAGAACAGCGGATGGCGGGCGAGCGCATCCTGGATCGCGTCGCCCACCGCGCGCGCGACCGGCGAACCTTCCGGCAATTGCCGATTGCGTTTCGCGAGCGCCGATTGCGCGCCGGACGTCGCATTCCCGTCGACCCATTCGGCGGCATCGAGCAGGTCGCGGCATTGCGCGACTTGCGCCTGGGTCAGTACGCCGGGGATATGAAGCATCATGATGCGGGTTCCAATGCGTGCGGCGTCAATTGCATGGCCGCCGAACGAAAAGCGTCGAGCGGCGACGACACGAGATACGCGCGCATCTTCGCGATGAACGCGGGCGTCGCGGTGGCCGGCACGCGCGCGAGCCAGGCGAGCGCTTCGTCGACGCGCCCGCGTTCGGCGAGCAGCCGCGCATAGTTGAACTGGCCGCGAAAATCGCCGGCTTCGGCCGCACGGCGATAGTGGTCGAACGCGGCGTCGATATCGGCCGATACGACCCAGCCGTCCTCATAGAAGCCGCCGATCAGGTTGATCGATTTCGCATGGCCGAGCGCGGCCGCGCGGCGGAACCAGTCGAGCGCGCCGCCGCGGTTCTCGTCGACGCCGTTGCCGAGCGCAAGTGCGGTCGCGTAGTTGTACATGCCCCAGTCGAGGCCCGCCTGCGCGGCGAGCCGATACCAGTACACGGCGACCGGCGCGCAGGCGGCCGTGCCCCAGCCGAACTCGTAGCAGCGCCCGAGCATGTTCATCGCCATCGGGTGGGCGGCCCGCGCCGCGTGCCGGAACCAGTTGAACGCGGCGGCCGGATCGCGTGCGACGCCGTGCCCGTCGAGCAGGTATTGCCCGTAGACGGCCTGCGCGTCGACGATGCCGTGGTCGGCCGCCGCCGCGACCCACGCGGCGGCGCGCTCGGGCGGCCCGGCCAGGATGTCGGCGAACTCGCGCGGCGATACCGACGCGAGCGCCTTCAGCGATACGGCCTCCATCGATCAGTAGCGCGCGTTCAGCGTGACGAACGCCGAGCGGCCCGGCGCGATCGACGCATAGTGCGCCGGATACGCCTGATCGAAGTACGTGCGGTTGAACAGGTTGTTCACGTTCAGCTGCAGGTCGAGCTTCTTGTTGATCCGGTACTGCGCCATCGCGTCGAAGCGCCAGTACGACGGCACGGCGCGCAGGTTCGCGGGGTCGCCGAACACTTCCGACATGTAGAACGCGCCGCCGCCGACCGTGAACTTCGGCGTGACGTCGTAGTTCGACCACATCGTGAGGCTGTGTTTCGGCGTGTTCGGGAAGCGGTTGCCGTTGTTCGCCGCGTCCTTGCCGTTGTCGCGCAGTGCGCTCTTCATGTACGTGTAGCCGCCGAACACCTGCCACTGTTTCGTGATCTGGCCGGCGAGGCCGAGCTCGAGGCCCTGCACGCGCTTGTTGCCGACCATCGCGTACTGGTTGTTCGGCAGCGTCACGCGTGCGTTCGTCGTGTCGATCTGGAACAGCGCGGCCGTCAGCGACAGCTTGTCGTTCAGCACGTTCCACTTCGTGCCGAGTTCGATGCTGCGGTTCTTCTCGGGCGCCATCTGGTCGGCGTTCGGGCCGACGCCGCCGCGGCCCGGCGTCAGCGACTGCGTTTCGCTGCCTTCGCCGAGCAGCATGCCGGCCGGCGTCGACGACGTCGCATACGACGCGTAGATGCTGCCGTTCTGCGCGGGCTTGAACACGAGGCCGGCCTGCCAGTTGACGAGCGTGTCGTCGCGCGTCGTGGTCTTGCCGCCATTCGCCTTGGTATCGGTGAAGCGGGTCGAGTAGTCGTCGACGCGCACGCCGGCGTTGACCTGCCAGCGCGGCGTGATCTCGATCGTGTCGAAGCCGTAGATCGACTTCGTCGTGGTGCGCGCATGCGCGTAGTCGTTGTTGCGCGTGATCGAGCCGGCCCACGGATCGTTCGGGTTCGGCGACCAGAGGCTCGTGCAGTTGTAGCCCGACGCGGCGCCGATGCCTTTCTGGCAGATCTTGCCCGTGTCGGTTGCGACCTTGTACGAATCGCGCTTGCCCCATTCGCGGGACAGCTCGATGCCGGTCGTGAAGCTGTGCTTGAACGGGCCCGTGCGGAATTCGCCGAACAGCTCGGTCAGGTTCGCGAGGCTGTTGATCGAGCTGTCGCGGTTGTTGTTGCGGCGCCAGACCTTGCCGTTCACGACGTTGCCCTGGCTGTCGTCCGGCTGCGTCCAGATGTAGTCCTGCGTCGATTCCGTGTAGCGCGTGGTGTTGCGCACCGTGAGGTTCGGCGTGATGTCGTGTTCGATCCTGATCGTGCTGATGTCGGACGTGGTCTTGCGGAAGTCGCGGTCGATCAGGCCGTAGAAGTTGTGGCGATCGACGGGCGCCGGATAAATCGTGCCGACGTTCGCGGGCTTGTTCGACGTCGTGTAGAAGTACGGGATGCCGCCGTCGGGCATGTCGTCCGTCTGCAGATGGTAGTAGCTCGCGGTCACGCGCGTGGGCGTGCCGAGGCCGAACGCGATCGACGGCGCGACGCCCCAGCGCTCGTTGTTGACGGCGTCGCGGCCGGCCACGTCGTTGTTGTGGCTCATCAGGTTCAGGCGGAATGCGGCGTGATCGGCGAACTGCCAGTTGCCGTCGGCGGTGAAGCGGCGATAGCGGTCGGTGCCGAGGCCCGCGCTCGCGACGGCCGTCGTGCCGAGGTGCGGGGCCTTCGTGATCAGATTGATGCTGCCGCCGGCGCCGCCGCGGCCGCCGTACGCGCCGTCGGAACCCTTGGTGATCTCGACGCGCTCGGTGTTGAAGATCTCGCGCGTGGTGGCGCCCGTGTCGCGCATGCCGTCGACGAACATGCTGCCCTGCGTGTCGTAGCCGCGGATGAACGGACGGTCGCCGAGCGGGTTGCCGCCTTCGCCGGCGCCGAACGTGATGCCGGGCACCGTGCGCAGCGCTTCGGTCAACGTCGCCGCGCCGCTGTTCTGGATCAGTTCCTGCGGGATCACGGTGACGGATTTCGGCGTGTCGACGAGCGGCGCGGTGAATTTCGCGGAAGCGGAAAAGTCGGCCTTGTAGCTGTGCTCGGTCTTGCCCTGGATCTCGATCGGCGCGAGATGGCCGTCGGTGCTGACGGGCGTCGCGGGCGGCGTGCCGTCGGCGAACGCGGGGCTCGCGGCGAGCACGCTGCACAGGGTGGTGAATTTACCGAGCTTCAGCTCGTCGGGACGGGACTTCATGGTGCGCTTCGACCTCGCGATGTGGCCCCGGGGCGGTCGTTGCGGAAATGTGCATGCCGCCGGGAATTATTACGATTTGTTTTCAGGCGGCATTCTATGTAGTTTCTTGTTGAATGAGAAGCGTTCTTGTTCTCATTTGTGGAGCGATTGTTGACGAATGTTGCGGAGGGGTTGTGAGGGGCTGGCGGGGCGGGAGGATGGCCGAACGGCCGAATGGGAAAGGCGTGACAGATGGCTTACGGTGGCTGCATCCCAACCCGGATCAAATGACAGCAAGGTGTTGGTATGACTGCATTGAAAGCAAATGTGGTGATCCTCGTCGATACCAACGTCATTTCCGAGCCGCTGCGGCGCCGGTGCTGAAAATGACAACGCGCCGTGCAAGCCGGCGCGTTGGAGGGGCGTTGCGTCACTGCGCGCGGCCCTCGAACTGAAGCAATTTCGCGTTCAGGCGCGCGATGCCGCCCGCAGCTCAATCGATTCCGTGAAACACGGCATCCTCCGGCCCAAGGTACGCCGGCGGACGCCACGTCGCATCGCGCATCGAGTGCTGGACGAGATTCTCGACACCCAGCAGCACCGCGAAGATCGCCATCCGCACCGGAATGCCGTTGTCGGTTTGCCGGAAGATCGCGAGGCGCGGGTCGCGGTTCAAATCGACCGAGAGATCGTTCGCGCCGGGCCGGCTGTCGCGCGGCAGCGGATGCATGATCAGCGTGTCGGGCTTGCATACCGAATCGACGAGCGCCTGGTTGATCTGGAAATCCGGCGTATAGCCTTCGAACGACTCGTCGGTGAAGCGCTCTTTCTGGATCCGCGTCGCGTAGACGACATCCGCGCCGCGCAGCCCGGCCGCGAGGTCGTTCGTTTGCTCGACCACATGGCCGTTCGTCGAAATCTGATCGATGATGTACGCCGGCATTTCGAGCGTCGGCGGCGACACGAGCGTGAACTTCAGCCCGCGGTACAGCGCGAGCAGCTTGACGAGCGAATGCACGGTGCGGCCGTATTTCAGGTCGCCGACCAGCGCGATGTGCGCGCCGTCGACGATCTTGCCGAGCCGCGAGAATTCGCGCTGGATCGTATACAGGTCGAGCAGCGCCTGGCTCGGGTGCTCGCCGGGGCCGTCGCCGCCGTTGATCACCGGCAGGTTGGTCGCACGGGCGAATTCGGCCACCGAGCCTTTTTCCGGATGACGGATCACGAGCGCGTCGACGTAGCCGGCCATCACGCGGCTCGTGTCGTAGATCGATTCGCCCTTGGCCATCGACGAGAACGTGAAGCCCGTCGTGTCGCACACCGAGCCGCCGAGCCGGCAGAAGGCCGCGCCGAACGACACGCGTGTACGCGTGCTGGCCTCGAAGAACAGGTTGCCGAGCACGGCGCCTTCGAGCACGCGCGAAATCTTGTGGCGCCGCGCGATCGGCTGCATGACGTCGGCCACGCGGAACAGCGCCTCGACCGAATCCCGCGAGAACTGATCGACCGAGATCAACTGCGGCTTGCCTTCGAACAGGAATTGCTTCGCGAGCCCTTGTTTGTCTACGCTTTGCGTATAGTTCTCCCCGTCCGGCGCCGAGCGTTCGACGATTTCCGACACGAAACGCTCGACGATTTCGGGCATCCCGCGCGATTCCTGCGAATCGTCCGGAAGCAGCCAGGTATCCAGCGCGCGCCGGCTGACGCCGATGCGATTCGCGAAGGCCTCGCGAGTCATGTTGAGGCGGCGCATCGCGTCGCGGAGGAAGGCTTGCTGGGGAACGGTCATCGGCGGCTCCTGGGCGGAAAATATACGCGGTGCGTATATTAGTTCCTGCCACAATGAAGTCAAGAAAAATCTTCGCGCATGCGCGGTGTGGCGCGCCGGACACGCGGCGGGGCCGTACTGGCGCGCGGCGCGGCTCTCCGTATAATCAGGTCAGGCCCCGTGTCCGGCAGCATGCCGGGCGCCACGCCACACACGATTCGCCCGATCGGGCTTGTTGATTCCAAGGAGAATGAGAATGACGCGTACGATTGCTGCAATGCTGCTGGTACTGACCGCCGCGCTCGCCGGTTGCAATACGGTCGCCGGCGTGGGCCAGGACATTTCGAAGGGCGGCCAGGCGATCAGCGATTCGGCTGAAAAGGCCAAGTAAGCCAGCCGTTCCGGCATGCAGAAATGCAGAAGGCGCCGGGCCTTCCCGCGATGGCGGGGCGGCCCGGCGCCTTTTTTGTGCGCGAGTCGACGCCGCCGGCGTCAGGTGCGTTCCACGAATGCGTAGCTGCCGTCGACCTTGCGCGGCGCGAACCAGCCGTAGTCGGGGAACAGCCGGTTGCGGACGAACCACACGTAACCGACCAGCACGACCGTGATCGCGACGCTCGGCAGCGCGCCCGCCGGATCGCGCCCGAGATCGGCGATGGCCTTCGGCATCTGCAGCAGCGACAGCACGATGAACGCGTGATACGCGCCGACACGATGGGTCGCGAAGCCCCAGATGAACAGCAGCGACAGCGGCACGGTCAACGCAAGGAATACGGTGACGAGGACGGTGCCGGCGTCGGATGCGAAGAAGTAGTACGCAAGCATCAGGCTGATGACCAGCTGGGCGATGCCGAGCGCGATCAGGATCCGGATGTGCACCCTGTTCTTGCGGCAGCGTTCGGAGTCCGGGCGCGACGCGATCAGGTGCGCGAGCACGCGATCCTTGAGCCCCTGTCCGGACAGTTCGGCCAGCGCGTCGGCCTTCCTCGTTCCCGCGGACAGCAGCACCGCGATTCTTGTTTTGGCTTCCTTCCTGTTCATTGCTTGGCGGATTGTCGTTCGAGGGTGGTCAAAGGGGCCGGCCACGCGAATATTGCATCTTGCGCAGCCGTGCGCAACGGTTTTGCGGCGCGCGGACACATTCCTGCAGTCGCCGGCTGCATGGCGGGAAGACGGAGAGCGACAGGCGAGGCGACGGCAGGGCGCGGCTGCCCTTTCCGCCGGGACGCGACGAACGCGCGTCAGTCGGTGGCGGCCCGCGCCGCGAGCGTCGTGCGCGATTCGCCGGGCGGCTCGCGCCGTCGCGTCGCGCCGACGAGCATGCCGGCGACGACGAGCGCGATGCCGGCGACACGCGTGCCGCTCAGCGCTTCGTCGAACAGCGCGACGGCGAACAGCACGGCCGAAACCGGTGCGACCGCGGTGAACAGGGCGGCCTCGGTGCCGCTCGTGCGCGCCGAACCCGCATACCAGCACAGATAGCCGAGCACGGTCGGAATCAGCGCGTAGTACGCGATCGCCGACACCGCGCCGACGGTCCAGCCGCTCGCCACCGCATGCCATTCGAACGCGGCCGGCACGAGGGCGAGCACGAAGCCGAGGCCCGACATCGCGGTGGAAAGCGCAAGCGGCGGCAACGGCGCGGCGAGCCGCCGGTTGAGCAGGATGAAAACCGCTTCGCATGCGACGGCCGCCAGTACCAGCGCATCCCCGGCAAGCGTCTGCAGCGACGGCATCGCGTGGCCTGGCGCGAACGTGACGAACAGCACGCCGGCGGTGGCGAGCGCGGCAGCCAGCCAGTCGCGCGGCGTCTGCCGCTCGCGCAGCACGACGGCCGCGATCAGCGTCGACATGGCCGGCAGCGTGCCGAGCATCACGCCCGCATCGAGCGGCGACGACAGCTTCGTCCCGCTGATCAGCAGCACCGTATAGCCGACGCCGCCCGCCGCCGCCTGGATCACGAGCAGCGCGGCGTCGCGTGCGCAAATGCGTGGCCAGCGCATGCGCTGCGCGCGCATCAGCGCGAACAGCAGCGGGGTCGCGATCAGGAAGCGCAGCGCGGCGGCCGCGAACGGCGGCAGGCCGCCCGCCGCGAGACGGCTCGCGATGACGGTGCTGCCGACACCGGCCATCGCGGCGGCGAGATAGAGATAGCCAATCAGTCGTGTCTTCATGCGCCGCATCGTCGCGTACCGGGCACGGGGCGTCTTGAACGAAATTGCAGCAGAGTGGGGCGTTGAATACGGGGCGCCGTCGACGTGCCCGGACGCAATGGGTCGCGGCCGCCGTCGAGGCGGCAACCGCCTGCGAATGCGGTGCGCCCGGCGGCCTCGCGCTGCGCGCAGGGCAGCGGGACAGTGCTACTTAACCCGCCTGCGTGAATCGCCCCGGCGTGATCCCGAAGTGGCGCGCGAACGCCCGCGTCAGGTGGCTCTGATCGGCGAAGCCGGCTTCAGCCGCGGCATCGGCGATCGGCAGGCCGCTGGCCAGCAACGTGCGCGCCAGCCGCGTGCGCGACTGGACCAGATAGGCATGCGGCGTGATGCCGAGCTCGCGCGCGAAGCCGCGCAGCAACTGGAAGCGGCTGACGCCGCTCAGGTCGGCCAGCTCGGCGAGCGATACGGGCGCGGCCGGCGCCGCGTCGAGCCGCTCGCGGGCGATGCGGACCGCCGGTGCGACGCCGGCCGTGGGCAGCGTGCGGTTTGCGTGCCGGGCCAGCAAACCGGCGACGAGCATCACGAGCGCTTCGTCGCGGGCCAGCGGCTGGGTTTCGCCTGCGACGATGCGCGCATGCAGCCGGCCGACGGCGGCCGCGAGCCGCGCGTCGCGCACGGCTGGATGCGCGAGCTCGACGGCGCCGACGCCTTCTTCCGCCGCGACGCCCGCGACCAGCGCGGGAGTGAGGTAGAGCATCCGCCAGCGCCGGCCAGTGCCGGCCTCGAGCGGCGCGCCGTCGTGCATCTCGCCGGCGTTGACCATGATCGTGTCGCCGGCCAGCGCGTCGACTTGCCCGCGGCCGCTCCACGACCGGTGCGCACCGCTGACGATCACGCCGACCCCGAATTCGTCGTGCGCGTGGCGCGGAAACGCGCGATCGGATTCGAGGCTGATCGCCTCGATGCCTTCGCCGGTGCGTCGGTAGTGGGTGACACGGTGCATGTGCGCTCCTCGCGCCGGTGGCGGCGCGGATCACGTGCACTGTAGCGCGTTCCGACGCCGCGCGCCCTTCATCCTTTTGGCCGATACCGCGCCGCGCGCGCAGCCCGCACCATGTGCACATGAGCAGCGTACACGGCCCGCCGGGCCTGAAGCTGCGCGGGAGAGGGCAGGTGGAACGACAGGATCCGGTATTCATTCAGGTGGGCGCGCTCGCGGACGGCTTCGCGCCGGACGCGAACGTCCTCGCCCCCGTCGACGCACTCGTCGCGCGGACGCTGACGCTCGACGACGCATCGGGCGCATGGCGTGTCTATACGTTCGAGGCGGGCGCGCTGCAGTGGCGCGATGCGGCGACCGATACGGAGGGCCGCGTGGCGTGCCGCGTGACGCGGCTGCGCGACGGGCTGTACTTCGTCGACTACATCGATGCTACGGCGCGGGCGACGTCGGTGAGCCTCGTGATCGATCTCGACACCGGCGTGTGGACGTCGGTCGTCGGTACGCTGCCGACGGAAGCCGACACGCGCATCGATGCGTTCACGCGCGTCGCGCGCGGGCTGCCGTTGACGGCCGTCGATGCGCAATTCCGGCACGGCACGCTCGGCGGCCACGCCCGGCCGGGGCCGCTGCATGCGCCCACGCGCGAGCTGATCGGCAAGCGGACGATGTACCGCTACAGCCCGACCGAATGCTACGAGCACATCTACCTGAACGAGAATTTCTACGCGTGGCAGTGCCTGCAGGGCGTCGAAGGCGGGCTGGCCGATGTCGACCGCTGTCATTACTTCAAGATCGCGGACGAGCTTTACTTGTTCGTGTGGCGCGAGAAGGTGGTGCCGACGCTCGGCGTCGTGCTGATCGACTTCGCGCAGCACAAGACCGACGGCAAGATCTTCGGCTATCAGGGCAGCGATTTCGGCTCGTTGTCGAATTTCCCGGTCGGCGCGTACGCGCAGGTGCTGAACGAAACCGTGCATTCGCTCGGCGACGAGGCGCAGCGATGACCGCCGTGCTCGGCGGCGGCCGCTTGCGTGCGGATTTCAGCGGCCGCGTCGTGCTCGTCACCGGTGCCGCGCAAGGGATCGGCGCGGCGATCGCGCGCCGCTTCGCGGAATCCGATGCGTTCGTCGCGGTCGCCGACCTGAATGGCGAGGCGGCAGCCGCGCAGGCCGACGCGCTGGCCGGGGCGGGCGGCGACGCACGCGCGTACCGGGTCGATGCCGCGAGCCGGGCCGAACTGGATGCGCTCGTCGCGGCAGTCGAGCGCGACGGCGGCCGGCTCGATGTCGTCATCCACAATGCCGCGTACTTTCCGTTGACGCCGTTCGCGCAGATCGACGAGCCGACGCTCGACCGGACGCTGTCGGTCAACCTGTCGGCGCTGTTCTGGCTGGCGCAGGCCGCGTTGCCGGCATTCGAGCGCGCGGGGGCCGGGCGGCTGCTCGTCACGTCGTCGGTGACGGGGCCGCGCGTCGCCTATCCGGGGCTGGCGCATTACGCGGCGTCGAAGGCCGGCGTGAACGGCTTCATTCGGGCGGCGGCGCTGGAGCTGGCGCGCCGCAACGTGACCGTCAACGGCGTCGAACCGGGGATGATCCGCACGCCGGCGGCCGGCAATCTCGGCGACGCGTCGGTCGCGGCCCAGATCGCGCGCGACATTCCGCTGGCGCGGATGGGCGAGCCGGAGGACATCGCGAACGCGATGCTGTTTCTCGCGTCGGCCGATGCGGCGTACATCACCGGGCAGACGATCGTCGTCGATGGCGGGGCGACGTTGCCGGAGAGCGGCGCGGTGCTGGCAGACGGGTAGCGGCGAGCCAGCGAGGGCGAGCGCGGCGAGGCCTCGCCGGCACAGGCATGCGGCCCGCGCCATGGGCGCTCGTGTCGCAGGCCGCCGCTGTCGCGACTACAGCCAGCCGTTGCGGATGAATTCGACGATCGAATAGCGACGATGCTCGAGATCGTGCTGCCGCACGGCCTCGACGATGCGCGATACGCCATCCGCATAGGGCGTATCGCCGGATACGCGCGATTCGAACTGCAGGCTGCAGGCGCCGTCGTCGATGCGTATCCGGTGAACCGCATGGCGGCCGAGCTGATCGTCGCGGATGCCGAATTCGCTGCGCTGCACGGCCGAGTCGCGCACGGAGCGGATGGTTTCCGGCCGTACGCCGAGCGACTGGGCGATGCCGACGGCCGTGCCGGGCACCGAGGTCTTGCCGGCCTGATGCGACTCGGCCACGCTGACGTCGCAGTCGCGGAACAGGTGGCCGCTGGCTTCCAGCATGCTCATGAACTTGAGCATCAGGATGTTCGTGTTCGGGCACAGCACGACCGGAAAGCCGTACGTTCCGGTTTCGAGACCGGAGCCGGTCGACAACTCGACGAGCGGCGACGCGGTGCCCTGACAGAACGCGATCGCCGCAGCGAGTTCGCGGCCGGAGCCGGCATGGACGACGATCGACCGGGCCTCGGTTCGCGTGCTGTCCGACCACGGCATCACGCGACAGGTGGCCGGGTCGAGCTTGTGCGAGCCGAGCAACTCGTTGGCGAGCTTGCCCGTTCCGATGACGAGTACTTGCATGGGATTGACGGGTTGAGGTTCGGGATGCGAGACGGCGGTGGCGCGGGCCGTCGGGCGGGCCAGCCCGGCTGCCTCCTCGCGCGCCATGGGTGCCGGGCATCGCGCATTATGCCCGGCCGTCCGACCGCGTGCTCGTGGGCTCGCGCAGGCGTCGCCCCGTCTCGCGACGTATGAGCGGCGATCCGTTCGCGATGCAGCCACCGGCTCGCAGCCAATCTCCCGTCGACCGTTCGCCGACTTCCCCCCGGCCAGCCACGGCTCACCGACGGACGAGCTGCGCCGCCGCACCCTCATCGCCGCGCGCACGA
Source organism: Burkholderia sp. AU16741 (assembly GCF_002223345.1). NCBI lineage: Bacteria > Pseudomonadati > Pseudomonadota > Betaproteobacteria > Burkholderiales > Burkholderiaceae > Burkholderia > Burkholderia sp. AU16741. The sequence continues at coordinate 981,069 of NZ_NKEZ01000008.1, read as the reverse complement.
ACGCGTGAACGGCGCTACGCTGTCGGCATTTCATCCCATCACCCTCGATCCAGGAGAACACATCGATGGAACACGATTTCAAAGGCAAGGTAGTCGCGATTACCGGCGGCTTCGGTCATCTGGGCGTCGCGACGGCCGCGTGGCTCGGCGAGCGCGGCGCACGCGTCGCGCTGATCGGCCGCGGCGCGGCCCCGGCGGCGCAGGCGCTGCCCGGCGTGCCGGCCGATGCGCTGCGCATCGGCGGCATCGATCTCGTCGATCCGCAGGCCGCCACGCAGGCGCTCGACACGGTCAACCGCGAATTCGGCCGGGTCGATGCGCTGCTGAACATCGCCGGCGCATTCGTGTGGCAGACGATCGCCGACGGCGATGCCGCCACGTGGGACCGCATGTACGAACTGAACGTGAAGACCGCGCTGAATGCGTCGAAGGCCGCACTGCCGTACCTGGTGGCGAGCCAGGCCGGCCGCATCGTCAACATCGGCGCGGGCGCGGCGTTCAAGGCCGGCGCGGGGATGGGCGCGTATGCGGCCGCGAAGGCGGGCGTCGCGCGGCTCACCGAGGCGCTGGCGGCGGAACTGCTCGATCGCGGCGTGACCGTGAACGCGCTGCTGCCGAGCATCATCGACACGCCGCCGAACCGCAAGGACATGCCCGACGCCGACTTCTCGCGCTGGGTCCGGCCCGAACAGCTCGCGGCGACGATCGGATTCCTGCTGTCGGCCGGCGCGCAGGCGATCACCGGTGCGTCGATTCCGGTGAGCGGCCGCGTCGCGTAGTGCGCCGGCGGAGGGCTCGCCGGGGCCGGCCGTGCGTACAATGTCGCACCGGATTGCGCGACCCGAACCCGACACCATGACTCAGCCCACCATCCTGATCGTCGAAGACGAACAGGCGATCGCGGACACGATCGTCTATGCCCTCGGCACCGACGGCATGCAGACCGTTCACTGCACGCTCGGGCAGGCGGCGCTCGACCGCCTGCGCGACACGCGTGTCGATCTCGTGGTGCTCGACGTCGGCCTGCCGGACCTCGGCGGTTTCGAGGTATGCCGGCGGCTGCGCACGTTCACCGACATTCCGGTGATTTTCCTGACCGCGCGGCACGACGAGATCGACCGGATCGTCGGGCTCGAGATCGGCGCCGACGATTACGTCGTCAAGCCGTTTTCGCCGCGTGAGCTGGCCGCCCGGGTGCGCGTGATCCTGCGCCGCTTCCATCGGGCGGCCACGGCGGAACCCGCACCCGCACCCGCACCCGCCGACGCGCCTGCCCCGGTCGCCGCCGGCTTCACGCTCGACGCGGACGGCGCGCGTGTGGCGTGGCTCGGCCACGCGCTGGACCTCACGCGCTATGAATTCGGGCTGCTCGCGCTGCTGGTCCGGCATCCGGGCCGCATCTACTCGCGCGAACAACTGATGGATCTCGTGTGGCGCGAGGCGCTCGATTCGGCCGACCGCACGGTCGACACGCGCGTCAAGACGCTGCGCGCCAAGCTGCGCGCGATCGATCCCGAGCGCGACCCGATCCGCACGCATCGCGGAATGGGCTATTCGCTGCAACCGTAACGATCGACACCGCCCATGCATATCGGCCTGCGCATCTTCTTCGGCTTTTTCCTGATCGTCGGCCTGGCCGCGCTGATCACGCTGCGCGTGTTCGTGCAGGAGGTGAAGCCCGGCGTGCGCGAAGCGATGGAGGACACGCTCGTCGATACCGCGCAGGTGCTGGCGACGCTGGCGGCCGACGACATGGCGAACGGCCATATCGCCGACGGCACATTCGCACGGCAGCTCGGGAAACTGCACGAGCGCCCGGTCAGCGCGAACGTGTGGGGCATCCAGAAGAATGCGATCGGCTACCGTCTCTACATCACCGACGCGCACGGCATCGTCCGCTACGACTCGTCCGGTCGCGCGGTCGGGCAGGACTATTCGCGCTGGAACGACGTGTACCGGACGCTGCGCGGCGAATACGGCGCGCGCAGCACGCGCAGCGATCCGAACGACGACGGCAGCACGGTGATGCACGTGGCGGCGCCGATCCGGCGCGGCAACGAGATCATCGGCGTGCTGACGATCGCGAAGCCGAACCAGACGGTCGCGCCGTTCATCGCGCGCAGCCAGCGCAAGATCATGCTGTACGGCGCGTTGCTGATGGGCGGCGCGATCCTGATCGGCGCGGCGTGCACGTGGTGGCTGGTACTCGGGCTGCGGCGCCTGCAGCGCTATGCGCGCGCGATCGCGGCCGGCGAGCGCGCGTCGATGCCGCTGCAGGGCGCGAACGAGCTGGCCGAACTCGGGCGCGCGGTGGAAAGCATGCACCAGCGGCTGGAGGACCGGCAGTACGTCGAAACCTACATCCACACGCTCACGCACGAGATGAAGAGCCCGCTGGCCGCGATCAGCGGCGCGGCCGAACTGCTTCAGGAAGACATGCCGGTCTCCAACCGCCGGCGTTTCACCGAGAACATCCGCCGCCAGGCCGGCCGCCTCGAACAGATGATCCGCAAGCTGCTCGCGCTGGCCGAGGTCGAGCAGAAGCAGCGGCTGTCGGTGCACGAGCCGGTCGCGCTGCGACCGGTGCTCGAACAGCTCGTCGACGATCTCGAGCCGCGCGCGCGGCAGCGCGGCGTGAGTGTGCGGATCGATGCGAACGATGCGGCCGATCCCGCGGTGGTCGACGGCGATCCGTTCCTGCTGCGGCAGGCGCTCGGCAACCTGCTCGACAACGCGCTGGATTTTGCGCCGCACGGCAGCACGATCCGGATCGCGCTCGAGCGGCAGCCGGCGGGGCGGGCGCACGTGGCGGTCGTGCGCGTCGACGACGACGGCCCCGGCGTGCCCGACTATGCGTTGTCGCGCGTGTTCGAACGCTTCTATTCGCTGCCGCGCCCGGACGGGCAGGATCGCAGTACGGGCCTCGGGCTCTGTTTCGTTCGCGAAGTCGCGATGCTGCACCACGGCCAGGTCGCGCTCGCCAACCGCGCGGAAGGCGGCGCGTGCGCGACGCTCACGCTGCCGTCGGCCGGCTGACTGCGCTTCACGCTCGCCACACATTCGCTTCACACAGGCTTCAATCGGCCTTCACCGGGGCCGCTCATGCTGACCGTACCTTCCATCCCGGTACTTGCCAGCCATGAATCGAGTCCTGTTGTTCAAGTCCATGATCACCGCGTTCCTCGCGCTGGCGATCCTGATCCCGCTGCAGATGGTCCAGAGCATCGTGCGAGAGCGCGCCGACTATCGGCAGAGCGCGCTGCAGAGCATCTGGGCGAGCTACGCGGGGCCGCAGACGGTGACGGGGCCGGTGCTCGTCGTCCGTTACACGGAAGTCACGCGCGTGAGCGACGACGTGCGCGCCGGCGGCAAGGCGAAAACGAGCCTGAAAAGCGAGACGAAACGGCTGCTCGTGTTCCCGAAGACGCTGAACGTCGACGGCACGCTGTCGGTCAGCGTGCGTTATCGCGGCATCCACAAGGCACTGGTGTACGCGCTCGACAGCGGGGTGACGGGCACGTTGCCGCTGCCGGACCTGAAGAAGCTGCCGCAGGCCGACGGCCACGTGAGCTTCAAGATCGACGGCGCGTATGTCGCGCTCGGCATCGGCGACCTTCGCGGGTTGAAGGCGCAGCCGGACCTGCGCATCGGCGGCAAGCGGATCGACGTGGAGCAGGGCACGCGGCTCGACAGCCTGCGCCAGGGCGTGCATGCGAACGTCGATCTCGCGGCGCTGGCGGACGCAAACGCCGGCGCGGCGGTCGTGCCGTTCAGCATCGGCCTGCCGCTGGCGGGCGCCGAATCGGTCGCGTTCGCGCCGGTGGGCGACCAGAACGACTTCTCGCTGAAATCGACGTGGCCGCATCCGAGTTTCGGCGGCGAATTCCTGCCGGCCGAGCGCACGATCGATGCGCGCGGTTTCGTCGGCAACTGGCACGTGACGTCGTTCAACACGAAGGCGCGCGAGCAAGTGGCGTCCGGCAACGGCGGGGGCGAGATCGAGATGGCGTCGGTGTCGGTGATCGAACCCGTGAACGTCTATCTGCAGGCCGAACGCGCGACGAAATACGGTGCGCTGTTCGTGATGCTCACGTTCGCGAGCTTCTTCATGTACGAGCTCGTCAAGCGGCTGCGCATTCACCCGATCCAGTACGCGCTGGTCGGCTTGTCGCTCGCGCTGTTCTTCCTGTTGCTGCTGAGCCTGTCCGAGCACATTGCGTTCGGCTACGCGTATCTCGCGGCGAGCGGCGCATGCATCGGGCTGCTCGGCTTCTACCTGTCGTTCGTGCTGCACAGCGTGAAGCGCGGCGCGACGTTCACGGCGCTGCTCGCGGTGCTGTATGCCGCGCTCTACGGGCTGCTGCTGTCGGAAGACAATGCGCTGATGCTCGGTTCGCTGCTGCTGTTCGCGATCCTTGCCGGCATCATGACGCTCACGCGCCGCGTCGACTGGTATTCGCTCGGCGCCGCGTGGCAGCCGCTGGCCGACAAGCCGGGGGCGGTGAAGCCGGGCGCGCCGGCGAAGTAAGCGCGAGGGAGGGAGCATGAGCGCGCGCCGGTCGGGAATATAGCGGCCGGCGCGCGTTTTCACGCGGGCCTGATGCCTTTCGCACGGCCATCCCGGGGCGACGAAACCGCGCCAGCGGAATCTCGGCGATGGCCGCGATCTCGATCAGCGGTCGGGATGGGAGAGACGCTCGGCGCGGCCGGCCGAACGCGGCGGCGGCCCGTCTCGCCCTATACTCTCCACTCCACGTTACCGGACCATGCCGTGCCGAACCCAGTTTCCGGAGATCCGTCCATCGACGATCCCCGTCCGACCCCGCCTATCCCACCCGAATTGGAAGACTGCTGCAACAGCGGCTGTTCGCCGTGCGTCTTCGACCTGTACGACGAAGCGCTCGCGCGCTATCGCGTCGAACTGGCCGAATGGGAGGCGCGACAAACGCAGCGCGAGCATCGCGAATAAACCGGATGCCGGCGAGCGGCCATGCGTTGCATGCGCCGCATCGGTTGCCGGCGTTGGACTGACGCGGCCATTTCCGTCCCGCGTCATCCGTCACGCATCCGCATGCAGCCGCCGATGCAGCGGCCCGAGCGCCATCGACAAGGCGATGCAGCCCAGCAACACGATCGTCAGCGTGAACATCGACGCCCTGAACCCCTGCACGTAATCGAGCGCGGCCGGATGCACGCCGAGCCGCGCGAAGAACACGCCGCCGATCGTCGCGGCGCCGACCGCCGCGCCGATCTGCAGCATCGCGCTGACCATCCCCGACGCGACCCCCGCGCGGGCCGTGTCGACTTCCGCGAGCACGATCCGCACGACCGACGGCAGCACGAGCCCTTGCCCGATGCCGATCGCCGCGATGCCCGCATAGAAGCCGGGCCCCGGCGCGCCGTCGCGGGCGAGCGCGGCGGCGACCGCGACGCCGCCCGCGAGCATCGCGAAGCCGAGCGTGAGCACGCGATATCCGCCGAAGCGGGCGACGAGGCGCGGCATCAGCAGCGGGCTCGCGAGGAAGCCGAGCCCGAGCGGCAGGATCGCGAAGCCGGACGCGAGCGGCGACCAGTTCAGGCAGCCCTGCAGATAGATCCCGTAGCTCAGGAAGAACGCGCTCAGCATGTAGAACAGGAACGCGAGCAGGAGCCCGAGCGCGACGACCGGGTTGCGGAACAGCCGCACGTCGAGCAGCGGATCGTGGCCGCGCGCGAGCTGGCGCGCTTCGACCGCCAGCAGCGCGCCGAGCATCGGCAGCGCGCCGATGCCGCACGCGATCATCCACAGCGGCCAGCCGGCTTCCCGACCGTGCGTGAGCGGGTACACGAGCATCAGCAGGAACAGCGACATCAGCACCGTGCCCGGCACGTCGATGCGCTGGCCGCGCGGCGCGCGGTTTTCCGGGATGAAGCGCCAGCTGCCGATCAGCGCCAGGATGCCGATCGGCAGATTGACGAGGAAGATCGCGCGCCAGCCGAGCCCGAACGGATGCAGGCTGATCAGCGCGCCGCCGCCGAGCTGGCCGATCACGGCCGCGAGGCCGAACGCGAACCCGTAGAAGCCCATCACACGCACCTGTTCCTGCGGGCTGAACACGCTGCGGATCGTCGCGAGCACCTGCGGCGCGAGGATCGCGGCGAACAGGCCCTGCAGCACGCGGCCGCCGACGAGCACCGTGCCGTTGCCGGCGAGCCCGCACAGCGTCGACGCGAGCACGAAGCCGGCCATGCCGACCATGAACATGCGCTTGCGTCCGTACAGGTCGCCGAGACGCCCGCCGGTGATCTGGACGACCGCGTTCGCGCACGCATAGGCCGACACGACGAGCTGCAACTCGGCCTGGCGCGCGCCGATGCCGTCGCGAATGGCCGGGAGCGCGAGATTCACGATGAAGTAGTCGAGCGGCGGCAGAATGGCGCCGACCAGCAGGACCACGAGCGCCCAGCCGTGGTGGCTGCGCGGCATCGCCGCAGCAGCCGCGCCGGCCGGCGCGCGGGGAGCAAGGGTGTGGTTCGTCATGAGGAAAGCAGGATCCAAAAAATGAGGGCCGGGTATGCGATCGACACAGGCAGGCCGTTGACCCCTTATTCTGGATATCGCTCATGATTCGGAAAAGCGGGAAAGAGTGGTAGCATCCATCGGGTTATTCGATGGATGGAGGAGGCGATGCGCGGTTTCGACCTGGATCAGTTGCGCACTTTCGCGGCGGTCGCGGACGCCGGCAGCCTGACGGCCGCCGCGCCGCTGCTGCACCTGTCGCAATCGACGGTCAGCGAGCAGGTGCGCAAGCTCGAATCGCGCGCCGGCGTGCCGTTGTTCGTACGCAGCAAGCGCGGCGTCGAACCGACGCCGGCCGGCTCGCGGCTGCTGCAGCACGCGCGGCGCATCGTCGCGCTGAACGAGGCCGCGTTCGACGAACTGCGCGGGCAGGCGATCAAGGGCGAGCTGCGCGTCGCGATCACCGATTACTACCGTACGAATGAAGTGGCGGGCATGCTGGCGCGGCTGCGCGAGTGCTACCCGCAGTTGAGCCTGCACGTGAGCGCGATGAAGAGCGCGGAGATCGAAGCGGCGCACGCGCGCGGGCAGATCGATCTCGGCGTGGTGATGAACATGTCGAGCGGGCCGTTCCGGCCGGTGTCGGCCGACACGCGCTGGGTGCTGCGGCGCGAACCGCTGTCGTGGGTCGCGTCGCCGGCGCTCGCCGAGCAGTTGCCCGAGCCGCTGCCGCTGGTGCTGCTGCCGGACGACTGCATGATGCATCAGGTCGCGGTGCGCTCGCTCGACGAGCAGCACACGCCGTACGTGCTCGTGCACAGCGCGTCGGGCGTCGCGGGGTTGCAGTCGATGCTCGCGGCGGGGCTGGGAGTCGGCTGCCTGTGCGCGTCGGCGATTGGCGACGGCCTGATGCGGCTCGGCCCGAAATACCGGCTGCCGCCGCTGCCCGACGCGGTGTTTTCGCTGACGCCGCCGCTGCCGGGCGAGCGCGAAACCGTTACCCAGGCGCGCGAGGTGCTGTCGCGTCAACTGCTGATGTAAAACCATGCCGCGCGACACGCGACGGCGCGTAACGAGAGGCGCGCCAGGGGGACCACAGGCATGAACGACGAACTGAAGCGCGAGATGGCCGCGAAGCTGCAGGATGCGCTGGAGCGCGTGGTCGACGAGCGTTCGCTGATCCACTTCCTGCGCGTGCTCGGCCATGACTGGCACACGGAGCGGCAGCTCGAGGCAGACTCGCCGCTGTCACCGTACGCGCACGCCGCGCTCGGCTGGGAAAACCGGTCGATCGGCGAGTACCTGGAAGCGATGATCGACTGGGCCGAGGCGTCGGAAGAGGGGCTGCGTTTCTACGACGTGCCGGACAACCCGTGGCGGCGGATCGCCGACATCCTGTTCGCCGGAAAAATCTACGAATAGCGCGGCCTGCGCGATTCACGCCCGCCGCTTTCTACTCGGCGGCTTCACCGTCCGCATACGCACGCAGCCCGTTGGCCAGTGCATCGAACACGGCGCGGCAGCGCGGGCTCGTGCGCAGGTCTTCGTGCATCACGACCCAGGTTTCCAGCCGCATCGCGGGCCCGTCGGGCAGCACGCGCACGAGCCGCGCGTCGCGTTTCGCGAGCGCCGTCTGGCAGAAGCCGATCCCGTAGCCGGCGCGGATCATCGCGAGCTGCGCGAGATTGCTGTCGGTGCGCAGCGCGAACGCGTCGCGTTTCCAGAGCGGCATGCCGCGCCCCGCCGAGCGGATGAACGGCGTGACCGTATCGAAGCCGATCAGCGCGTGATGCGCGAGTGCGTCGCTCGTCGCGGGCGCGCCGTGGTGCGCCAGGTAATCGTCGCGCGCATACAGCCCGACTTCGATGTCGCCGACTCGCCGCGCGACGAGCGCGTCCTGCGTGAGCGGCGCCATCCGGACCGCGATGTCGGCCTCGCGCTTCAGCACGTCCTGGATGCGGTCGGTCGGCACCAGTTCGATCACGAGCCCCGGATGGTCGCGCCGTAACTGCGCGAGCATCGGCGGCAGCACCTCGACGGCGATCACGTCGCTGGCCGAGATCCGCACGATGCCGCGCACGCCGGCGCCATGGCTGGCCGCCGCGCGCTCGAACGCGGCCGCCGCGCTGCGCAGCGCCTCCGCGTGGCCGCGCAGCGCGAGCGCGGCCTCGGTCGGCAGCAGGCCCGACGGCGAGCGCGTGAACAGCGTCTGGCCGAATGCGGCTTCGAGCGCCGCGACATGGCGGCCGGCCGTCGGCTGCGTGATGCCGAGCGCGCGCCGCGCCGGACAGCGAGCCTTCCGTCAGCACCGCGAGGAAGGTGCGGTAGCGTTCCCAGTTCAGATCGGTGGTCATGCATAAATGTATAGCCGATCTACCAGGTTCGGCAATTCCTTGCTAGTGGCCCGCGCGCCAGAATGCGTGTCGTGATGACGCCATTCAAGGAGAGCGGCAATGTTGGCAAACGCAGGCGGGACGCAACGGCAGGCACTCGTGCTGGGTGCGAGCGGCGGGATCGGCGGGGAAGTCGCGCGGCAATTGCGCGATGCGGGCTGGCAGGTGCGGGCGCTCAAGCGCGGGCTCGATGCCGAGGTCGTGGAGCGCGACGGCATCGCATGGGTGCGCGGCGACGCACTGGATCGCGATGCGGTGGTGCGCGCCGCGCGCGGCTGCAGCGTGATCGTGCATGCGGTGAACCCGCCCGGATACCGGAACTGGGCCACGCAGGTGCTGCCGATGATCGACAATACGATCGCGGCGGCCCGGGCCGCGCAAGCCACCGTCGTGCTGCCGGGCACGGTCTACAACTTCGGCGCCGATGCGTTTCCGGTGCTGCGGGAAGATGCGCCGCAGCATCCGGCGACCCGCAAGGGCGCGATCCGCGTCGAACTGGAGCGGCGGTTGCAGGACGCCAGCGTGCACGGCGTGCGGGCGATCGTCGTGCGCGCCGGCGATTTCTTCGGGCCGCAGCTCGGCAACAGCTGGTTCTCGCAGGGGCTGATCAAGCCCGGGCGGCCCGTCGCGACCATCAGCGTGCCGAGCCGCGGCGTCGGCCATCAATGGTCGTATGTGCCGGACGTGGCCCGCACGATGCTCGAGCTGATCGAGCGGCGCGAGACGCTGGAGCCGTTCGCGCGTTTCCATCTGGGCGGGCATTGGGATGAAGACGGCATGCAGATGGCGCAGGCCGTGCAACGCGTCGCGCAGCGGCACGGCATGCGGCCGGCGCTGCGCGATTTCCCGTGGTGGCTCGTGTGGGCGGCCGCGCCGTTCGTCACGACGCTGCGCGAATTGCTCGAGATGCGTTACCTGTGGCGCGAACCGATCCGGATGGACAACGCGCGCGTGACCGCGGTGCTTGGCCGCGAGCCGGTGACGCCGCTCGATACGGCGGTGGAGGCGACGCTGGCGGGGCTCGGGTGTCTCGGGTGAGCAACGGCGGGGAGCACGGGCGGCGCCCGCGCGCGGAAACGTGTCACGGTAAACCGAAGTGCCCCCGGGACCACAATTCTCCACATACCCGCGTGCGTCCGGTGCGCATCATGTCGGTCGATACCGATAAGGCGAAAACGGAGGCGCGATGGGATATTTCGGGTGGAAAATGTCGGTTGCGGGAGCAATCATGTTCACATTGAGCGGGTGTACCAACCTGGCAGGTGTGCTGTACTGCGGCAACGCGCAGTTCAACTTCCCGGACTATCACTGCTTCGAGTCGTACAGGTAGGAACAGGCGTAACGACCGACAGCCGTCGCGCCCGCGTCTCCGTCGCGTGCGGTTTTCCGCTCGCCGTCAAGCCACGACCGGCAACACCTCGACTGCATAGCGATGCGTGAGGCTGCGTCCGAGCACCGGATCGTGCAACTCCATCTCGAACGCATCGCCGTCACCCATCGTCGCGATCGTGCCGTGCACGGCGACCGTGCCGCCATACATCGCGCAGCGCGCGGGCATCGTGCGGCGATCGTCGAACCGCTGCCACAGCGCGTCGGGCGCGAGCAGGCCGCTGACCGCGCCGTGCTGGTACGCCGTTCGCTCGCCGTCGCGCGTGATCAGCCACGAACGCATCTCCAGCGCATCCCAGTGATCGGCGACATCCGCATGGCGCCACGCGTCGCGGCCGAGCGGCTTCGCGCATACCTGCTTCGACACGGCGACGCCGTACGCCTCGATTTCGCGATCCGTATGATCGGAGCCGACCGTGACCAGCGTGCCGGCCGGGCTGTCGATCAGCACGCATTCGATCTCGCCGCCCGAGCGCGTGCCGAGCACGCCGATCGACGGCGCCTGCGTGAGCAGCGCCGACGACACGCGATAGAAGCACGGCGTGGTCGATGGCGGCGCGACGCCGAGCGCCGCGAGTTCGTCGATGTGCGCGCGGATCGCGGCCGGGTCGCGGCCGGCCCAGCCGGCGATCACGACGCGTTCGATATCGACGTCGACGGCGGCTGGCGCGCCGTGCAGGGAAATCACGTTGAACGACAGGGTTGGCATGCGGATATCCGTTCGAGGTGCAAGGGAATGAACCGGCTGGCGGCGACGCTCAATCCGCGAGCGGCCGGTGCGCGGTCTCGCGCGCCGCGACGAGCGCGATCGACGTGACGACGAGCGCGGCGGTGACGTACAGCGACACGGCCGTCGTCGTGCCCGTCTGCCGGAACAGCGCGGCGATCACGAGCGGCGCGAAGCCGCCGCCGACGATGCCGGCGAGCGTGTACGCGAGCGACGAACCCGCGTAGCGCACGCGCGTCGGGAACTGTTCGGTCACGAACGCGCCTTGCGGGCCGTACATCACCGCATGGATCACGAGGCCGATCGCGACGGCCGCGACGATCGCCACGGGGCGCGCCGAATCGAGCAGCGTGAAAAACACGAACGCCCACACGATCCCGGCCAGGGCGCCGGCGAGATACACGGGACGGCGGCCGAAACGGTCCGACAGCGCGCCGAAGAACGGCACCGCGAGCGCGTTGCAGGCCGTGCCGATCATCACGGCCGTCAGCGCGACGGGGCGGGACAGGTGCAGCACGGTCGTCACGTAGGTCAGCGTGAACACGACGATCAGCGCATACAGCACGTCCGAACCGATTCGCGAGCCGCCCGCGATCAGCAGGCGCTTCCAGTGGTACTTCAGCACGTCGGCGACGGGCACTTCGGCGGTCGCGTGCGATTCGGCGAGCTGCTCGAACTGCGGCGTTTCGTCGACGCCGCGCCGCACCCAGAAGCCGAACGCCACGAGCAGCGCGCTGGCCGCGAACGGCACGCGCCAGCCCCACGACAGAAAGTTGTCGGACGTGGTCGACAGCGTGACGAGCGCGATGCAGCCGGTGCCGAGCAGCGTGCCGAACGACGGGCCGATCTGCGTCCACGACGCGGACAGCCCGCGCCGTTTCTGGTCGCCGTGCTCGACCGACAGCAGCACCGCGCCGGCCCATTCGCCACCGAGCGCGACGCCCTGCACGAAACGCAGCGCGACGAGCAGGATCGGGCTCAGGATGCCGGCCTGCGCATAGGTCGGCAGCGCGCCCATCAGCGCGGTCGTCACGCCCATCAGCACGAGCGTGAGCATCAGCACCGCGCGGCAGCCGATGCGATCGCCGAGGTTACCGAACACGAAGCCGCCGAGCGGGCGCGACACGTAGCCGACCGCATAGGTCGAGAACGCGAGGATCGTGCCGGCCAGCGGATCGACCGACGGGAAGAACAGATGGTTGAAAACGAGTGCGGCGAGCGTGTTGTAGATCGTGAAGTCGTACCACTCGAGCGACGTGCCGATCATGCTCGCGGTCGCGAGTCGGCTGTTGCGGACACGGTGGGGCGTGTGGGCGGCGGGCTGGGCGAGAGTGCTCATGGTATCGGGCAGGTCGTGACGGGTGACGGGGCCGGCGTGGGTGCCGGCGTCGAGCGTTCAGGCAGGCAGCGCGGCAGCGGTGGCCGGTTCGGCTTCGGCCTCGCGGTGCGCAGCCGGCAGCGGTGCGGCGGCGCGCCACAGCAGCTCGAAGGTGCGTACGTCGTCGTGTCCGGCGAGCGTGGCGGCCACGCGGCGCGCGGCTACTGCGTCGCTGCCTTCGATCAGCACCAGCGCATCGGCGGCGGGCCGGGCCGCCGCCGCGGCGCCGATCGGTGCGGACAAGTCCGGCGCGGTGCGGAACAGCCGCGCGGCGTGGATGCCCGGTTCCTGCAGTGCGGCGTCGAAGCCCTCGCGCAGCTGCGGCACGTCGATGCGATCCGGCGGCAGCACGAAGAGCGCGAGATGCGCGCCTTCGCCGTCGCCGGCTTCGATCGTCAGTTCGCCGACGCGCCGCTGGGTGCCCGTCATGCGTTCGAAGTTCGCGAGCGACCACGCGGTCTGCTGCGTGAATGCGCGCCGGTACGCGTCGCCGCGGAACACGTCGAGCGCGTCCGTCACGTACAGCGCGAGGTATCGGCGCGGGCCGCCGTCGGTCGCGCGAAACCGCCGCGCATGCGTGAAGCCGGGAATCGCGACACGCTCCTGCATGTGCTCGCGGTCGTACCACGCGTTGAAATCGGCTTCGTGCGCGGGGTCGATATCCGTCCAGACGCAAAGCTGGCCGTGCGGAAGGGAAAGGCGGGTCATCGCGGCGTTCCTCGTGACGGGTAGGTCGGGAACCCCAGTGTCCTGAAGACGGCCCGTGCCCGTCCAACAAGAAAACAAATTCGCGGTGAACAGGTTTTCTTATGAGCGGCGCGAGCGCCGTGTTGCGGCAGGCGAGGCGGGCGAGGCGGCTTTCGTCGTGCGCTTCGGCTTCGTTTTCGCGGGCGTATTCGCCTTTGTCGCGGTTGCCCTGCGCGCGGGCATTGTATCGACTCGATCGGAGGCGGCCGGCTTCGCGAGGTTCGCGGCAGCCGCCGTCGCACGCGCCACTTCGCTCGCGAGTTCCGCGACACGCGCGGCGACCGGCAGCCCCTGGCTGCGGTACGTCGCGACGAGCGGCAGCGCCGGGAATTCGGGCTCGACGTCGAGCAGTTCGAGCGTGCCCTCATGCAGTTCGCGCCCGATGATCGCAGGCGGCAGCGCAGCCACGCCGAGCCCGTCGGCGACGAGGCGGATCATCGCGGCGACCGACGTGATGCAATTGATGCTGGCCGGCCGTTCGACCGCCGCGAACAGCCGCTCGATCGTCGCGTGCGGCCCCGAGTGCCGCGAGAAGCTGATGATCGGAAACCCGGCCAGGCGCGCGGCGTCGAGCGGCTGGCCGCCGAGCCCGAGGCGCGGGCTCGCGGCCCAGCGCACTGGGAATTCGCCCAGCGGCAGATTCGTGAAGTCCGGGCCCGGCACCGGATCGGTCTGCAGGATCAGGTCGACGCCGTCGGTGCTCAGCAGGCGAATCAGGTGCAGCGTCGTGTCGCTCGTGATCTCGACGTCGAGGCGCGGATAGCGCTCGCGCAACTGCGCCATCAGCGCGGGGAACCAGCTGTGCACGATCGATTCGATCACGCCGATCCGGATCAGGCCGGCGTCGCTCGCCGCATCGATGTCGCGCCGCATTTCGCCGTCGAGCCGCACGATCCGCTCCGCGTAGGCCAGCATGCGCCGGCCCGCGGGCGTGAGCGTGGCCGAGCGCGTGTTGCGGTCGAACAGGCGCACGTCGAACGCTTCCTCGAGCGATGCGATGCGGCTCGACACGGCCGCCTGCGTCGTGTGCAGTTTCTCGGCCGTGAGCCGGAAGTTTTCCAGCTTCGCGAGCCAGACGAAGGTTTCCAGAAACCGGATGTTCATCGCATTCCGAACGGTGAGGCAGGGCCGCGCCAGGCGGCGGATCGGGACGATGTTAACGGATTCGGAAGCGGTCAGGCACGCGTGACGCGTTCCTGCGGCGTCAAAGCCGGTCGAATGCGAGCGTCGGCACGTCGACGACCGTCGCGCCGCCGTCCGCGACGAGCGTCGCGCCGGTCACGAACGACGCGTCCGGCGATGCCAGGAACGCGCAGACGGCCGCGATCTCGTCGGGATCGGCCGCGCGCCGCAGCGGCACGTCGGCGCTCACGCGTGCGTATGCATCGTCGAGCGAATCGCCGTGCGCGGCCATCAGCGGCGACATTTCCGCATCGGCCATCGGCGTGCGGACCCAGCCCGGGCAGACGGCGTTCGCGCGCACGCCGTGCGGGCCGTAGTCGCGTGCGAGCGATCGCGCCAGCCCGAGCAGCGCGTGCTTGCCGACCGTGTAGCCGCATACGCCGGGGCCTGCCGCGAGCGACGCGATCGACGCGACCAGCACGATATTGCCGCGCTGCGCGATCAGGTCGGGCAGGCATGCGCGTGCGCTGACGAATGCGGTGTCGAGGTTCGCGTGCATCGCGTCGCGCCACTGCGCGTCGTCGGTTTCGTCGGCGCGGCCGATGCCATGGCCGCCCGCGCATGCGACGAGCGCGTCGATGCGGCCGAAGCGTTCGGCGATGCGCGGCAGGAAGCCGGCCCAGTCGGCGGGGCTGGCGGCGTCGCCGGCCAGCGCGAGGCCGCCCGTTTCGGCAGCCAGTGCGTCGAGCGGCGCCTGGCGGCGACCGATCAGCACGACGCGCTCGCCGCGGCGGGCGAAGCGGCGCGCGCACGCGGCGCCGATGCCGGTGCCGGCGCCGGTGATCGCGATCGTACGGGGTGGCGGGTGTGTCATGTCGTGCTCCGGGAAGATGCGTTCCGGCTACTTTAGGCGGCGCCGGCACGCGCCGGTATCCGCCGAAAGGATGAACGGGCGTCGTCCGGACGGCCAGGCGCGGCCACCGTGGCCCATTTTGCAAAGGCTGACGATGTCCGCCGCCGAATCGCTCTATCCTCCACATTTTTGCGATAAGCCGCGAAAGCCCGGCAAAATAGCGTGAGCGGCCGTGCGCGACCACGCGCGCCGCGTCGGCCGGCCGATTCCGTCGTACGAATGGTGCGGCCGGCACGGGCGCGCCAAGCAATGGCGCGGCAGGCCGGATCGACGGGAACGGGCGTCCGATGCGCAGGTATCGCGTCCGCCGACGGCGCATGTCGCCACGGCGTATCGCCCGGTTGCGCGCTGACGCGGCCGGGCCATCGACAAGAACAGGGAGGGGCCGGCAATGAGGCTGGACGACGAAAGAGAAAGCGCCAACGTCGAGGATCGACGCGGCGGCGGCGGGTTCGGCGGCGGGCGCGCGACGATCGGCATCGGTACGATCGTGATCGCGCTGGCCGCATCGTATTTCTTCGGGATCGACCCGCGCGTCGTGCTCGAGGGCGCATCGGCGCTGCAGGGCCGCCAGCAGCAGGCGCAGCCCGCGCCGACCCAGCACCAGGGCGCGCCGGCGAACGATCCCGGCGCGGTGTTCACGCGCAAGGTGCTCGGCAATATCGAACGCACGTGGACGGGCGTGTTCAACACGCAGCTGCACGCGCAGTACGAACCGCCGAAGCTCGTGATGTTCACGAACTCGACGCCGACCGCGTGCGGCACCGGCCAGACCGCGATGGGGCCGTTCTACTGCCCGGGCGACCGCAACGTATATATCGATCTCGGCTTCTACGACGAGCTGCGCAAGCGTTTCGGCGCGGGCGGCGATTTCGCACAGGCCTACGTGATCGCGCACGAAGTCGGCCATCACGTGCAGAACCTGCTCGGCATCGCCGACAAGGTCGACGCCGCGCGCCGGCGCTCGAGCCAGACGCGCGCGAACGCGCTGTCGGTGCGGATGGAGTTGCAGGCCGACTGCTTTGCCGGCGTGTGGGCGAATAACGCGCAGCGCGCGAACCAGCGGCTGATGGAGCCGGGCGACTTCGAGCAGGGATTGAAGGCGGCGGCCGCCATCGGCGATGACCGGCTGCAGCAGCAAGGGCAGGGCTACGTCGTGCCCGAAAGCTTCACGCACGGCACGAGCGAGCAGCGCGTGTACTGGCTGCGGCGCGGGATGGAGTCGGGCGAGGTGAGCGCCTGCGACACGTTCGCCGCGAACGCTCGCTGAAACGAGGCGCGGATTCCTTCGCGCGCCCGTATCGTCCCGGTCGAACCGGCCGCCCTGGCCGCCCCGGGACGAATTGCCGATTTGCGCTCACTGGCGCGTTTCGGCGCCACTAGGCTGGCAAGGCAGTCGAAATTCGACGCCTTCGCGTGCCCGCCGATCCCCATGCCGACCTTCTCCGCTCCCGCCGACCACGCTCCCGCCGACTGGCAACGCGCGCTGCGCGCGTGCGTGGACGCATTCGACGCATTCGCGAGCCCGTCCGCAATCGTGTTCTACCGGCTCGACCAGGGCGGCGAGGCAGCCGATTTCGAACTGTTCGGGATGCCGGAATCGATGCACCGCACCTATGTCGCGCGCTACCGGATGCTCGATCCGCTGCATCCGTCGCGCTGCGCGGCCGGCGAAAGCGCGGTCGTCACGCTCGCGTCGCAATTGCCTGACGAACGACGCGGCGCGTCCGCGTACTGGACCCGCTTCCTGCGTCGGCACGACGTGGCCGACGTCGTCGAAATCTGGCTGCGCGACGCGGGCCGCACGGTGGGCGCGTTTTCGCTGTTGCGCTTCGGCCTCGGTGACGCGCACGGCAACGGCACGGCGGGGCGGTTCGCCCCCGGCGAGATCGACGCGCTTGCGCGTCTGCAGCCGGTGGCCGAAGCCGCGCTGAGCCCGCTGCTGCGCGCCCGGCGCGGGATTCATCGGATCGCCTGCGAGGAACGGCTCACCTACCGCGAGGAGCAAATCGCGCGGCTCGTGCGCGACGGCCGCTCGAACAAGGAGATCGCGCGCGACCTCGCGCTCGGGCAACCGACGATCAAGACTCACCTGATGCGGATGTATCGGAAGCTGGGCGTGTCGAATCGCACGGAGCTGGTCGGCGCGCTGTTCCTGTAAGTTTTTCCCTCTCCGCAATCACATCGCGTCATTCCGTTGGACGATAACGCGGCGTTCGTCCGGTGCGACGCCACGCTTGCGCGCGTCCGGCTCACACGCATCTGATTCCCCCACGCGCTGCCAATTTGCGCTCACCCGGCGTGAATCCTCGTCGATACAGTGGTCCGACGCCCGCGTGCTCACCGGCACACGGTCCAGCCACGACAATCAACGAGACGCCCATGAGCAACACGAACTTCGTCGCCGTCAGCGACACCGTGCGCACCTTCGTTGCGCGCGACTTCGGCCTCTTCATCGACGGCGCCATGCAGCCCGCGCACGCGGCGGCGCGGCTCGACGTGCACGACCCGGCCACGGGCGAGCGGCTCGCGACCGTCGCCGATGCAGACGCACACGACGTCGACCGCGCGGTCGCCAGTGCGAAACGCGCGTTCGACGCGCGCGTCTGGAGCGGGCTGCGGCCGGCCGACCGCGAACGCATCCTGCTGAAACTCGCGGACCTGATCGAAGCCGACGCCGAAACGCTCGCGCAGCTCGAAACGCTGAACCAGGGCAAGTCGATTCACGTGTCGCGCGCGGTCGAAGTGGGCGCGAGCGTCGAATACGTGCGCTACATGGCCGGCTGGGCGACCAAGATCACCGGCCAGACGCTCGACGTGTCGATCCCGTTTCCGCCCGGCGCGCGCTATACGGCCTATACGCGCAAGGAGCCGGTCGGCGTGGTCGCCGCGATCGTGCCGTGGAATTTCCCGCTGATGATCGCGGTGTGGAAGCTGATTCCCGCGCTCGCGGCCGGCTGCACGATCGTGCTGAAGTCGTCGCCGGAAACGCCGCTCACCGCGCTGCGCCTCGCCGAACTCGCGCGTGAAGCCGGCGTGCCGCCGGGCGTGTTCAACGTCGTCACGGGCGGCCGCGTCTGCGGTTCGGCGCTCGCGAGCCACCCGTCGATCGCGAAGATCTCGTTCACCGGGTCGACCGCGACCGGCAAGCTGGTCGGCGCGGCGGCCGTGCAGAACATGACGCGCTTCTCGCTGGAACTCGGCGGCAAGAACCCGATCGTGATGCTCGACGACGTCGACGTCGCGCACGCGCTCGACGGGGTGGCTGCCGGCGCATTCTTCAACCAGGGGCAGGTGTGCGCGGCCGCGTCGCGCATCTACGTGCATCGCAGCAAGTTCGCGCAGCTCGCGGACGGCCTCGCGGGCGTCGCGCAGTCGATGAAGCTCGGCGCGGGCCTCGACACGACCGCGCAGATCAACCCGCTCGTGTCCGCGCACCATCGCGACAAGGTCGTCCAGCACATCGAAGGCGCGCGTCGCGCGGGCCTCACGTTCCTCGCGGGCGGCACGCCGGCCGACGACCTGCCCGGCTATTACGTGAAGCCGGCCGTGATCGCCGATCCGCCCCCGGACAGCGCGATCGTCCACGACGAGGTATTCGGCCCGGTGATCGTGGTCGTGCCGTTCGACGACGCGGCCGATGCGGTGCGCCTCGCGAACGCGTCGCCGTACGGTCTCGCCGCGAGCATCTGGAGCAACGACCTGAAACGCGTGATGAACCTCGTGCCGCGGATCGAGGCCGGCACCGTGTGGGTGAACTGCCATATCCCGCTCGACCCGTCGATGCCGTTCGGCGGCTACAAGCAATCGGGCATCGGCCGCGAATTCGGCCAGTACGCGATCGAAGGCTTCACCGAAACCAAATCCGTCTGCATCGCGCACTGACGCGCGGGCCAATCCCAAAACCGCGAAAACCGATCCTACCGTGGAGATTGCAATGAGCTACAACGAAGCGAAATTCTGGCATCCGATGCTGCACCCGAACGACATGAAACAGCGCAAGCCGATCCGCATCGTGCGCGGCGACGGCTGCTACGTATTCGACGAAACCGGCAAGCAGCTCGTCGACGGCGTCGCGGGCCTGTGGAACGTGAACGTCGGCCACAACCGCCGGGAAGTGAAGGACGCGATCGTGCGCCAGCTCGACGAACTCGAATACTTCCAGCTGTTCGACGGCATTTCGCATCCGCGCGCGGAGGAGTTGTCGAAGAAGGTGATCGACATGCTCGAACCGGAAGGGATGCGCCGCGTGCTGTACAGCTCGGGCGGGTCGGACTCGATCGAGACCGCGCTGAAGATCGCGCGCCAGTACTGGAAGGTGCGCGGCCAGGCGGATCGCACGAAGTTCATCTCGCTGAAGCAGGGGTATCACGGCACGCATTTCGGCGGCGCGTCGGTGAACGGCAATACGGTGTTCCGCCGCAATTACGAGCCGAACCTGCCCGGCTGCTTCCACGTCGAGACGCCGTGGCTGTACCGCAACCCGTTCACGCAGGACCCGGAGGAACTCGGCCGGATCTGCGCGGAAATGCTCGAGCGCGAGATTCAGTTCCAGAGCCCGGACACCGTCGCCGCGTTCATCGCGGAGCCGATCCAGGGCGCGGGCGGCGTGATCGTGCCGCCGGCCAATTACTGGCCGCTGGTGCGAGAGGTGTGCGACCGCTACGGCGTGCTGCTGATCGCCGACGAGGTCGTGACGGGCTTCGGCCGCAGCGGCAGCCTGTTCGGCAGCCGCGGCTGGGGCGTGCGCCCGGACATCATGTGTCTCGCGAAGGGGATTTCGTCGGGCTACGTGCCGCTCGGCGCGACGGTCGTGAACGCGCGGATCGAGGACGCGTTCGCCGCGAACGCCGATTTCGGCGGCGCGATCATGCACGGCTACACGTACGCCGGCCACCCGGTCGCATGCGCGGCCGCGATCGCGAGCCTCGACATCGTCGTGAAGGAAGACCTGCCGGCGAATGCGGCGAAGCAGGGCGCGTATCTGCTCGAAGCGCTTCAATCTTTCCCGGAACGCTTCGCGGCGGTCGGCGAGGTGCGCGGCAAGGGGCTGATGCTCGCGCTCGATCTCGTCGCGAACAAGGACACGCGCGAGCCGATCGATCCGCTGTCGGGCTATGCGAACGCGGTCGCGGAAGTCGCGCGCGAGAACGGCGTGCTGGTGCGCCCGGTCGGCACGAAGATCATCCTGTCGCCGCCGCTCGTGATCCAGCGCGAGCAGCTCGACCGGATCGTCGACGCGCTCGCGGCCGGTTTCGAGGCCGTGCCGTTCGCCTGACGGCCTGACCGCGCGACGGCCAACCCGAGGCGGCGGGTAAACGCCATCGCGGGTTTGCCGATTTGCGCTATGACCGGATTATTTTGCCTGCGTATTTTTTCGACATCGGATCACGCCGTGATCGACGAGGGGCCCCGGAATCGACGCGCTGAAGCACCGCCCGGGGCCGACCGCACAGCATCTGGCCCCGGCCGCCGACGAAGCGCCGGTTCGGGCCAACCCACGAAGGAGGCAACGATGTCGGGATGGTCGGGATTGACCGGCGCCGCGGGCGATACGTCCGCCGGTGCGTCGGCCGAAGCAGGCGGCGGCACCGCATTGAAGGCCGGTGCGGTCGGTTTTCCGACCGCGCTGGCGAGCGCGGTCGGGCTCATCATGGCGAGCCCGGTGATCCTCACCGCGACGTCGGGCTTCGGGATGGGCGGCTGGGCGTTCGCGGTCGCGATGATCATCGCGTTCGTGATGATGCAGGCGCAGGCCACCACGTTCTCCGAAGCCGCCGCGATGCTGCCGACGGCAGGCTCGGTTTACGATTACCTGTCGTGCGGGCTCGGCCGTTTCTGGGCGATCACCGGCACGATTTCCGCGTATTTCCTCGTCCACGTGTTCGCCGGCACCGCGGAGACGATCCTGAGCGGCATCATGGCGCTCGTGAACTTCGAATCGCTGAACGCCGCGCTCGAGAAGCACAACAGTTCGTGGCTCGTCGGCGTCGGCCTCGTGGTCACGTTCGCGATCACCAACATCATCGGCATCAAGGTGTTCAGCAAGCTCGAGATCGTGCTGACGGCCGGCATGTGGCTGTCGCTGATGATCTTCGGGATTCTCGGTCTCGCTGCGGCGCCGGCCGTGCATCTCGACGGCTGGTTCGGCGGCTCGGAAGTCGGCACGTCGGTCCCGGCCGTGCTGTCGCTGGTCGGGATGGCGATGTTCATGTTCGTCGGCTGCGAGTTCGTCACGCCGCTCGCGCCCGAAATGAAGGCGCCGGGCCGCACGATCCCGCGTGCGATGGCGCTCGGCCTCGTCGGCGTCGCGATCTGCATGTTCCTGTACGGCGCGGCGATCCGCCGCCAGGTCGCGAACGTGCCGGTGAGCCCCGACGGCCTCACGCACCTGCTCGACACGCCGGGCGCGATTCCCGCGTTCGCGCTGCAGGTGCTCGGGCCGTTCGGGCGGATCTGGTTCGGCATCGCGTTCCTGTGCGCGGGCGCCGCGACGATCAACACGCTGATGGCCGGCTTGCCGCGCATCCTGTACGGGATGGCGATCGACGGCGCGCTGCCGCGCTATTTCGCATACCTGCATCCGCGTTTCAAGACGCCGGTGGTCGGCATCGTCGCGTCGGCGATCGTGCCGATCTTCCATGCATGGCTGATCAACGGCAATCTCGACAGCATCCTGCACCTCGTGCTCGCCGCGACCTGCGCATGGGGCACCGCGTACCTGCTCGTCACCGCGTCGGTCGTGATGCTGCGCATCCGCCGCCCGGATCTGCCGCGGCCGTACCGTTCGCCGCTGTTCCCGCTGCCGCAGATCGTGTCGAGCGTCGGGATCGTGCTCGCGATCTGGTACATCACGCCGCCCGGCATGAACGCGCGCGACATCTACGTGCCGTTCGGCGCGATGCTGGGGCTCACCGCGTTGTACGCGTTGTTCTGGACGCTCGTCGTGCAGCGCCGACATCCGTTCAGGCCGGTGCCGGTGGAGGACGTGCTGCGCAACGAGCACGTCGCATCGTGAAGGCCGCGCTCGTCCGGTGGCGCGCGGCGCCCGATGCGTCGCCGCCCGGCCATCGGCCCGGCGCGATCGCCGCGCGCGTGCTCGCCGATCTGCGGGCCGTGCGCGATGCGGACGATGCCGGCGGCGTCGGCGGCGTCACGGCACGGCTGCCGAACGGCGTGCGCGTGAGCGTCGACGAGTGCGTCGAGCGCCAGTTCCTGATGCATACGGTCAACGTGATGGTGACGGTGGCGGCTGACGGCCCGGCCGCGCAGGGCGGCGCGCGCGTGCGGCAGACCGGCTGGTTGCGCCGCACGGGCATCGATGCCGCGCTTGTGTCCGGATGCGACCCTGTGTTCGTCGACACGCTGGCCGCGCTGCTTGCCGAGCCGGCGCTGGCCGACGCGCTGCGGCCGCTGCACCTGACCGACTGCGCGATCGGCGCGCGCGACGGCCGCTGGACCCTCGCGATCGTGCCGTTCGGCGGCAGCGAGGTCGTGAACCGGATGCCGTCGTTTCGCCGTTACGTCAGGCTGATCGACGAGCAGGCCGCCGCGCTGTCGGCGGCCTGTCTTGCGTTCGAAACCGTACTACGCAGGATTTTGCGAGGGTAAGCTGTGGCGATGCGTGCCGTGCGAACCCGGCGGCCGCATCCAGCACCCAAGGGTTTTACCGGAGACGCCGATGCTGTTCCAGTCACGCTCACACGAAGACGTGCACGATCACGGGCTCGCGATCGCGGGCTGGCATCAGGTGTACCGTCAGATGACGCCGGGCCGCTTCAAGGGCACCGTCACGCAGGTGCTGTACGACGATTTCCACTTCTTCCGCGAGACGACCAACCGCCGCGTCGCGCAAACCGGCCTCGCGCCGGCCGGTCGCACGTCGCTCGCGGTGCCGCTGTCCGTGCCGCTCGCGGGGACGTTCCAGGGCCAGCCGGTCGACGGCTATGCGCTGCTCGCGCTGCGCGCCGGCGAGGATTTCGAATTCCACACGCCGGAAGGGATGGGGCTCGTCGGGATCAGCGCGGCGTCCGACATGGTCGACGAGCTGTGCGAAGCCGAATTCGGCGCGGCCGCCGCGCGCAGGCTGCGGCACGTGACGCGGCTGTCCGACGCGCAGGGCGTCGCGCTCGGCGCGCGGCTGTCGGCGCTGATCGACGATGCGCAGCGCAACCCGGGTTGCCTCGAATATGCGGCCACCCGCAAGATGTTTCGCGACGCGATGCTCGGCATGTTCCTCGATGCGCTGGAACACGGCATCGACGTCGAGCGCCGCGACATCACGCACGCCACCTACAGCGATATCGTGAGCCGCTGCGAGAAGCATCTGCGCGAGCGGCCCGAAGAACCCGTCACCGTGCTCGAACTGTGCCGCGTACTGCGCTGCAGCCGCCGCACGCTGCAGACGAGCTTTCAACGCGTGGCCGACGTCACGCCGGTCGGCTACCTGCGCACGATCCGGCTGAACGCGGTGCGCCGCCTGCTGCGCACGACGTCGGCGCAGCAGCTCGGCGTCGGCGAAGCCGCCGCGAGCTGGGGGTTCACGCATCTCGGCTATTTCGCGCGCGAGTATCGCGACCTGTTCGGCGAGCTGCCGTCGCAAACCTTGCGTCCCGACTGACGCCTTCCCACCGTGGCGCCGCCGCCGGGCGCCGTCGTGTATTGCCCGTCCCCATCACGGTTTGCTGATTTGGGATAGAGGTCCGGAATTTTCGCTGGATAAAGTCCTGCCAACCCATATCGACAACACCGTCGGTTTGCACTGCCAACCGATGACCATTGAGGGGCGGGACATGAAGAACGGACGACGACTGGCCGCGGCCGCGGCCATGCTGGGCTGCCTGCACGCGCACGCGCAGACTTCGGGAAGCGTGACGCTGTACGGCACCGTGGACACCGGCATCATCTACTCGACGAACCAGCAGTTCACGCGCGCCGACGGCAGCACGGGCGGCGGCCATGCGTGGCAGATGGGCGGCGGCAACCTCGTGCCGTCGCGCTTCGGCTTCCAGGGCGCCGAGCCGCTCGGCGGCGGCCTCGATGCGGTATTCACGCTCGAGCAGCAATTCCTGTCCGCGAACGGGCAGGCGCTGCAGGGCGGCACCGCGTTCAGCCGGCAGGCCTGGGTCGGGCTGCGCCAGGACGGGATCGGCACGCTCGGCCTCGGCCGGCAATACGACTCGTACACCGACATGCTCGGCGCGTACGTATCGAGCAACAACTGGGCGACGCCGTACGGCTCGCATCTGGGCGACGTCGACAACCTGAATGCCGCGTTCAACTTCAACAACGCTGTGAAGTTCACCAGCGCCGATTTCAACGGCCTCACGTTCGGCGGCACGTTCAGCTTCGGCGGGCAGGCCGGCGATTTTTCCGCGAAGCGCGGCTATGCGGTGGCCGCGACGTACACGCGCTCGCCGGTGGCGTTCTCGGTCGGCTACCTCGACCTGCATCAGCCGCTCGACGCGGCGCTCGGCGGCGCGAGCGGCTATATCGGCGATTTCGCGTGCAGCAACCCGGGAGCGATGTATTGCCTGCTCCAGGATGCCGGCTCGATGCGCGCGTTCGGCGCGGGCGGGTCGGTCACGCTCGGGGCGGCGACGGTCGCGCTGACCTACACGCATACGCGCCTCGGCGACAGCCGCTATTTCTCCACCGCCGCGCAGCCGCGCACGCAGGCGTTCACGTTCGACATCGGCGAGCTGAACGTCACGTACATGTTCACGCCGGCATTGCAGGGCGGCGTCGCGTATATCTTCAACGCCGCGCATACGGACGGGCGCGGCACGACGCGCTTCCACCAGTTGAACGTCGGCACGAACTACAGCCTGTCGAAGCGCACCGCGCTGTATGCGGTCGCGATCGGCCAGATCGCGAGCGGCACGGGGCTCGGCACCGACGCGGACGGCAACGCGGCGAACTATGCGCAGATTCCGGTGCTCGTGAACAGCAATTCGAGCCGGCAACTGGCGGTGATGGCCGGGATTCGTGTGAACTTCTGACGCTGAATGCGGTTGGCGGCGGCACGCCGGTCGCGTGCCGCCGGCGCATGGAGGCGGCGACGGTCGGATGATGGAAAGCGATGTCTGAAAAAACCGTCCGTCTGCTCGACTGAACGGGCCTGGAGAGGGAATGCGTGCGTCAGGTCGCCCGGTTTTGCGGGTTGCCACAATACCTTCACGGTCTGCGTGAACAATGGCGACGCTTCAGGCGACCCGACGTGTCGCCGGCGTTGCACACGTGTGCAACGCATGACCGTTCCGCTCCACACGCCGATCGAGAGAGACCACATGACCCTGCTGAGTCGCCTGCGCGCGCTGTCCGCCGCCGTTGCGCTATCCGTTGTCGCCACGCACGCCTTCGCGGCGGATCTCGTCATCGCGGGCCGCGACGACATCTACGGCAAGGGGCTCGCCGACGCCGTCGCCGGCTTCACCAAGCTGCACCCGGGCACCGACATCGAATTGCTCAAGCTGCCGAACGCGAACCTGTACCAGAAGCTGAAGCTGTCGATGCGCGAAGGCACCGGCGCGTACGACCTCGTGATGATGGACGACACGTGGGCGCCCGAATTCATCGGCAACGGCTGGCTGAAGCCGCTGCCTGCGTCGCTCGCCGACGCCGATCTCGTGCCGTCCGCCGTCGCGCTCGGCCGCAACGCGGCGGGCGCGCTGTACGCGCTGCCGATCGTCGGCAACGTCGAGATGTTCGCGTACCGCAAGGATTTGCTCGCGAAGTACAAGCTGCAACCGCCGCGCAATTGGGACGACGTGCTGAAGATCGCGCGGACCGTCGGCGCCGCGGACAAGAGCGTGTCGGGCGTCGTGTTCCGCGGCACGAAGGGCAACCCGGTCGTCACGGGCTTCCTGCCGATCCTGTGGGCATACGGCGGCGACGTGTTCGACCGTGCCGGCAACGTGACGATCGATTCACGCGAAGCGCAGGCCGCGCTGAAGACGTTCCTCGCGCTGAAGGCGTTCGCGCCGAAGGACGTCGACGTGTACGGCGCGGCCGAAGTGCGCGACGCGCTGCAGCGCGGCACGGCCGCGCAGTCGATCGAGGTGTGGCCGGCTTGGGTGCCGGCGCTCGACGATCCGAAGCAGTCGCGCGTGGTCGGACAGATCGCGCTGCAGCCGCCGCCCGGGCAGACCGCGGGCCCGGCGCCGATGCTCGGCATCTGGCAGATGGGCATTCCGAAGGACGCGCCGCACGCGAAGCTCGCGCAGGACTTCCTCGCTTACCTGAGCTCGCGCGATACGCAGACGCGCCTCGCCGGCATCGGCATTCCGCCGACCCGCCGCAGCGTGTTCAACGATCCGGCGCTGGTGCGCCAGTACCGCTGGTATCCCGATCAACTGAAGGCGCTCGAGGCCGGCCGTGCGCGGCCGCGCGTGACCGACTGGCAGCAGGTCGAGAGCATTCTCGGCGACCAGTTGCAGCTCGCGCTGACGGGGCAGGCCGCGCCCGACGCCGCGCTGCGCCAGGCGCAGCAGAAGATCGCGCAGGCGACGGCCGCGGCCGGCAAGTGACCGCGCACGTCGACGTCGACCCGGTGACCGGAGGTCGCGCATGAAAGCCTTCGGCCGCAGCCTGCCGTTCGCCGCGCTGCTCGGGCCCGCGCTGCTGGTGCTCGCCGCGCTCGCGCTGTATCCGGTCGCGCAGGTGCTGATCGACTCGTTCTGCCGGGTCGATTATTCGGCGGGCCATCGCGCGTTCGCGGGGCTCGCGAACTATCGCGCGGTGCTCGGCGACGACGCGTTTACGGCCGGCTTCGGCAACACGCTGCGTTTCACGATCGTCGCGTCGCTGGCCGAAGTCGCGCTCGGCTTCGGCCTCGCGCTGCTGTTCGTGCGCGCGTTTCCGGGCCGGCGCATCGCGCTGCCGCTCGCGATCCTGCCGATGATGCTGTCCACGCTCGTGTGCTCGGCGATCTGGCGCAACTGGCTGAACTTCGACGGGTTCCTGAACGCGCTGCTCGCCGCGTTCGGCATCGAAGGCGTGCGCTGGCTGTCCGATCCGCATCTCGCGCTGTGGTCGCTCGCGCTCGTTGACGTGTGGCAGTGGACGCCGATGGCGTTCCTGATCGTGCTGGCCGGGCTGCAATCGATCCCGCAGGAGCTGTACGAAGCCGCGCGCACCGACGGCGCGAGCGAGTGGCAGTGCCTGCGCGACGTCACGCTGCCGCTCGCGGCCCCGCAGATCGGCCTCGCGCTGCTGCTGCGCTCGATCGACACGTTCAAGCTGTTCGACAAGGTCTATGCGCTGACGGGCGGCGGCCCCGGCAATGCGACGCAGACGCTGTCGACCTATATCTACGACACGGGCTTCCGCTTCTTCAACGTCGGGCCGGCGAGTGCCGCGTCGGTGCTGATGCTCGCGGCGTCCGCGCTGCTGGTCTCGGGGTACGTATGGCAGACGGTTCGCAAGCGGCGCGCATGACGACGCAAGCCGCAGGCATCTCTCGCGCACGAACGGGCGCTGCATTCGGTCACGCGGTGCCATGGGCACTGCGCGTCGTCGCGCTCGCCCTGTTGCTGTTGCCGTGCCTGTGGATGGCCGGCGCGGCCTTCATGCCGACGCTCGAACGTCTCGATCATCCGTTGCGGATCTGGCCGGCCGCGCCGACGCTCGCGCATTTTGCGTCGGTATGGTCGAACGGCATCGGCGCGCCGCTGTTCAATTCGCTGCTGGTCGGCTTCGGCACGACGCTGCTCGCGCTGGCGCTCGCGTTTCCGGCCGCGTATGCGCTCGTGCGGCTGCGGTTTCCGGCGCGGCTCGACCTGCTGTTCCTGATGCTCGTGCTGGCGTTGAAGCTGATGCCGCCGATCACGATCGCGGTGCCGCTGTTCGCGCTCGCGAAGCGGCTGCACCTGCTCGATTCGACGCTCGGCCTGATGCTCGCGTACCAGATCTACGCGTTGCCGATGGCGATCTGGATGCTGCTCGCGTTCGTGCGCGACGTGCCGATCGAATACGAGGAAGCGGCGTGCATCGACGGCGCGGGGCTCGCGCGGCGGCTCGTGCAGATCGTGCTGCCGCTGTGCGCGCCGGGCCTGATCGCGACCGCGATTTTCGTGTTCATCGCGGCGTGGAACGAATTCCTGATCGCGCTGCTGTTCGTGTCGACGCCGAGCCGCTTCACGCTGCCGCTCGCGATCGCCGGCTACGTGACGGAGAACGGCATCGACTGGGGCGACCTGATGAGCGCGGGGCTGATCGCGTCGCTGCCGGCGCTGGCCGTGGCCGGTTATGTGCAGCGCTACCTGTTGCGCGGGTTCGCGGGCGGGCTGAAGTGACGCGCGGCTTGGCCGCGTCCCGTCCTGCGTCGTCACGCGCAACTGTTGCGCACCACCTGCGTGACCGGCACCACGCGCGTGCGCGACGGGCCGTCGAACGTCTGCATCCGGTCGGCGAGCAGGTCGATCGCCGCGTGCGCGAGGCCGCGCGTGTCCTGCCGCAGCGTCGTCAGCCGATACGCATCGTATTCGGCGGCGGGAATATCGTCGAAGCCGATCACGCGCAGGTCGTCCGGCACGCACAAGCCGAATTCGCGACGCGCGACGTCGATCACGCCGAGCGCGAGCAGGTCGGACGAGCAGAACACGCCGTCGGGCCGCTCGCCGGTCGCGAACAGTTGCCGCGCGGCGTCGACGCCGCTGGCGTGGGTGTCGGACGGTGTATCGAGCACGCGTACGAGCGTCGCGTCGGAGGCGTCGCGTGGCCCGAGCGCTTGCTCGAACGCCGCGGCGCGCGAACGCGCGCTGTAGCTGGTGCCGCGCGGCCCGACGAACGCGAGCCGGCGCGCGCCGGCCTGCACGAGCCGCTGCGCGGCGCAGGTGGCGGCCGCCGCGTTGTCGCTGACGACCACATCCGCACCCGGCAGGTTCGCTTCGCGGTTGATCATCACGACCGGGATCCGGTGTTCGAGATACTGTTGCGCGACCGACAGCGGTGGCGACGCGGACGTCATCACGAGCCCCGCGATCCGGTAGCTGAGCAGTTGTTCGAGCGATTGCCGAACCTGGCGCGGATCCTCCGCATTGGTCACGAGCGGCGTGAGCGCGCGCTGCCCGAGCACGGCCATCAGGTCCGACAGCAGCCGCGCGCGAAACGGGTTCTCGAATCCAGCCGTCACGACGCCGATCATGCTGCTGCGCTGCGTGATCATGTCGCGCGCGATGAGGTTGACCTGATAGCCCAGCGCACGCGCGGCGACCATCACGCGTTCGCGCGTTTGCGGCGCGATGCTTGCCGTCGGCGAGAACGCGCGCGACACTGCAGAGCGCGAGACGCCGGCCCGCGCCGCGACATCCGACGCCGTCACCCACGGTTTTCTTTCCTTGTCATTCATCGATTCATGATCCCTTCGCGCCACGATACGTGCATGCCGCCTGCCGACTGGATGTCGGCGCTCGACGACGCGCGGCCGCTGCATACGCTGACCCTACCGGGCAGCCATGACACCTGTGCGTATACGGTCGACGATTTACTCGTGCGCACGCAGCGTGCGCCGCTCGATGCGCAGCTCGCCCATGGCGTGCGGCTGCTCGACATCCGCTGCCGGCACGTGCGCGATGCGTTCGACATCCATCACGGCGGCATCGCGCTCGGCATGACGTTCGACGACGTGCTGGCCACCTGTACGCGCTTTCTCGAAGCGCATCCGCGCGAATGCATCGTGATGTCGGTGAAGGACGAGTGGCCGGCGCATGCGTGCACGCGCGGTTTCGATGCGACGTTCGATGCGCATCGCGCGCGGCATCCGCGGTTGCGCTGGCATGCCGGCGGCACGCTGCCCGCGCTCGGCGACGTGCGCGGCGCGGTCGTGTTGTTGCGGCGCTTTCGCAGCGGCCGGCCGCTCGGCATCGACCTGACCGCGTGGCCCGACAACGCGACGTTTACGATCGACCATCCGGACGGCGCATTCGTGATTCAGGACGAATATCGCGTGCCGGTGGCCGCGTCGATTGCGTGGAAGTGGCGCGCGATCGACGCGCTGCTGACGCATCTGCCGCTGCCGGACAGCGGCCGCTGGGCAATCAATTTCTGCAGCGGTACGGGGATGGGCGCGAATCCGTCGGTGGTCGCCCGTGGGGATGGCCGCGTGCAGGGCATTCATGCGCGACTGGCCGAACGCTTGCGCGAGCAGCCCGGCCCGTACGGTGCGATGCTGCTCGATTTCTGCGATGACGACGACTGGGCGTTGGTGCGTGCGTTGATCGAATGCAACGACTACACGCCGGAGCAGGGTGTCTGGCGCAAGGCGTTTCGCTGTTAGTCAGCGAAGATTCGCGTTGAAGAACGCGAGTGCTTGGGCGTCGAACGTCTGGTGAAAGGCGACGCGATCGAATCCGTTCGCATCGACGCACACGCGTGGCGATATTCGTTTCAATGCGTCGGAACACGGCGCGACGAACGCGAAATGCGCGGCGTTCCGGACCACGTGGAACTCCGGCCGCCGTGGCAACAGGCCGGCCAGCGCGGGGACGGTGGCCGGTTCGACGCCGTCGCCCCCTTCTTCCGAGGCCCAGAGCTGGATCGGTGCCCGGACGTTCTTCACCGTGTCGGCGGCCGGGAATTCGTCGAGCGGATCGGCCAGCACGTAGGCCTTGATACGCGGATCGCGGGCCGGGGTGGGAAGAACGAGGTCCCGGTCGCGAATCTGTCGGCAGATCAGCCAGGTCGGGTCCGTGCACGCGACCGGCGCATGCACGTAATCGGGATTGCCGCCGGCCAGCACCAGCCCGGTATAGCCGCCGCGCGAAAAACCGAAGAAGCCGATCCGAGCGGGATCGATTCGCGCGGCGTCGGCCGAGCGGGCGAGCATGTAGTCGACCAGGCGCTTGATGTCGACGGGGCGTTCGACGAACTCGTGAATGTCGTCCGCGCGGCTCATGTCGAGCGCGGTGTCGCCGGGATGGTTGATGGCCGCGACCACGTAGCCCGCATCGGCGAGCGTTTGCG
Organism: Burkholderia sp. AU16741; assembly: GCF_002223345.1. Classification (NCBI taxonomy): domain Bacteria; kingdom Pseudomonadati; phylum Pseudomonadota; class Betaproteobacteria; order Burkholderiales; family Burkholderiaceae; genus Burkholderia; species Burkholderia sp. AU16741. The sequence continues at coordinate 949,938 of NZ_NKEZ01000008.1, read as the reverse complement.
CAAGATCGTGATGGCCGAGAAGCGTGCCGCCATGCCCGTGCGAGATCACGACGAGCGGCAGCTTGTCACCGACGGTCGGGCAGTCGCGCCGTCCTTTCAATTCGAAAGGACCGATCGTGAGCGTCTGGGCGGCATCCGCGCAGGGTGTCCACACGGCCGCCTTCAGTTCGGGGCCGATCGCATCGGCCGGGATCCGGACGAACTTGACACCGGCCGCGTGCGCGATCGTGGCGGACAGGCAGAGCAGGACAGCCGACAGCCAGCTTTTCATGTTGAATCCCTCCAGGGGCATGACTGGATCGCTGCTGCGGATCGTCGGCCGGGCCAGCGCGCGGGGACTCCGGAATCGATAGTGCGGCGAGTGGGGCTGGAGTTCGCACGGGCGGTGACATCACGGGCGGCAGGCGTTGGCGTCGTGCGGCCCGCCGGACTACCGCGTCGCGATCGCCACCGCCGCGCCGGCCATCGCGGTCGCGCTCGTGCGGTTCGCGATCCGCTTTGCGCGCGCCGACGTCAGGAAGGCGCGGGCTCGCGACGCGAGCAGCGACCAGAAACAGTCGGCCAGGATCAGCACCGCGAGCATCGTGCCGACCAGTTCGGCCCACGCGCCGACGCCGACGTGCGTGAGATCGACGATGGTCGGCAGCAGCGCGAGATAGAAGATCATGATCTTCGGATTGCCGAGCGTGACCAGCATGCCGGCGACGAACATGCGCCACGGCGACTGGCCGCGCGGCAGGTCGTCCGCATCCGTGCCGGTCGGCGCGGTCCACATCTTCCACGCGAGGAACAGCAGGTACGCGACGCCGAGCAGCTTCAGCACGGTCAGGCCGGTCGCGAACGTGTGCGCGAATGCCGACAGCCCCGCGACCGCGAGCGTGAGCCACAGCGCTTCGCCGAGCCACATGGCCGCGAGGAACGGCAGCACGTCGCGCACGCCGTTCGTCAGCACGCGCGCGACGAGCGCGGCGACGCTCGGGCCGGGCGTGCCGGCGGTGACGAGCAGGGCGAAGGCGAAGACGGCGAGTGCGGACAACGTCATGGCAAGCCTCGTAGGTAGGGCGTTCGAAACGTCTGAAGTTTCGATTATAGTGACGGCCGTTCCAGACTGCCTGCCTGAATTGCCGTCATGCCTGCATCGATCCTGATTCGTCCCGCCACGCGTGAAGACGCGGCCGCGATGGCCGCCGTGGAAGTCGCCGCCGCGCAGCGGTTTCGCGAGATCGGCATGGCCGACATCGCCGACGGCGAGCCGACCGATGCGGCTGCCGTGCTCGAGCGCATCGACGGGGGCCGCGCGTATGTGGCGGTCGATCCGCCACGCACGTGCGTAGGGTTCGCGTTCTACCGGCTGCTCGATGCGCGGCGGCTGTATCTGGAGGAACTGGACGTCGCGCCGTCGCATGCCGGACAGCGGATCGGCGCGCGCCTGATCGAGCAGGTGAGGGCGCGGGCGGCGCGGGAGCACGTCGAGCAGGTGGTGCTGTCGACGTTTCGCGACGCGCCGTGGAACGCGCCGTATTACGCGCGCCTCGGTTTCCGGATCATCGACGATGCAGCGCTCGACGACGCGCTGCGTGCGATCCGCGCGCACCACGTCGCGCTGGGTCTCGATGAAACGCGGCGCGTGTTCATGCGGGCGGACGTGCACGCCTGAACCCGCGCCGTTCCATCGTCAGGCCGCGTCGCTCAAGGCCGGGTAGTCGGTGTAGCCCGTTTCGCCTTTCGCGTAGAACGTCTCCGGCACCGGCTGGTTGAGCGGCGCGCCGATTTCGAGGCGGCGCGGCAGGTCCGGGTTCGCGATGAACAGCTTGCCCCAGGCGATCGCGTCGGCGCTGCCGTTCGCGAGCGCGGCCTGCGCGGTGTCGAGCGTGAACTGCTCGTTCGCGATCAGCGGGCCGCCGAACGCTTCCTTCAGACGCGGGCTCAACTGGTCGCCCGAATACGATTCGCGCGTGAAGATGAACGCGATCTTGCGACGGCCGAGTTCGCGCGCGACATAGCCGAACGTGGCTGCCGGATCGGAATCGCCCATCGTATGCGCGTCGCCGCGCGGGGCGAGGTGCACGCCGACCCGGCCGGCGCCCCACACGTCGATCGCCGCGTCGACCACTTCGAGCAGCAGGCGCGCGCGATGCTCGATCGGGCCGCCGTATGCGTCGGTGCGGCGGTTGGTGCTGTCCTGCAGGAACTGGTCGAGCAGGTAGCCGTTCGCGCCGTGAATTTCCACGCCGTCGAAGCCGGCTGCCTTCGCGTTCTCGGCGCCCTTGCGGTACGCGGCGACGATGCCCGGAATTTCGTCGAGTTCGAGTGCGCGCGGCGTCACGAACGGACGTGGCGGACGCACGAGGCTGACGGTGCCGCCCGCGGCGATCGCGCTCGGCGCGACCGGCAGGTCGCCGTTCAGGAACATCGGATCGGAGATCCGGCCGACGTGCCACAGTTGCAGCACGATGCGCCCGCCGGCCGCGTGCACGGCCTGCGTGATCCGCTTCCAGCCCTCGACCTGCTCGTCGGACCAGATGCCCGGCGTGTCGGCATAGCCGACGCCTTGCGGCGTGACCGACGTCGCTTCGGTAATGATCAGGCCGGCCGACGCGCGCTCGGCGTAGTAACGCGCCATCAGCGCGTTCGGCACGCGCGCCGCGCCCGCACGGGAGCGGGTGAGCGGCGCCATCACGATGCGGTTGGGCAGGGTCAGGTCGCCGAGGGTAACGGGATCGAACAGCGTGGGCATGGCAAATAACCTCTTCACGAAAGGCGGGGAAGCCTGCGCGTCATGCGCGATGGCGCCCCGCATGGCCGGTTCGGCCGTTGGCTAGAGTTCGCGGCGCAGGGCGTCGAGAAATGCGTCGATGACGGCCTCGTTGCGCTGGAAGAACGCCCACTGGCCGATCCGCGTCGACGTCACGAGCCCCGCGCGCTGCAGCGTCGCGAGGTGCGCGGAGACGGTCGACTGCGACAGCCCGCAGCGCGCGTCGATCTGGCCCGCGCAGACGCCGTGTTCGTACGGCAGCGTCTGTTGCGGAAAATGCTCGCCGGGCGTTTTCAGCCAGACGAGGATCTCCCGGCGCACGGGGTTCGAGAGCGCTTTCAGGATCGCGTCGATGTCGAGTTCGGTCGGCATGGAAGACTGGGTGTTTCGATCGGGCAAACGAGTATCGTCGATGGGCGAATCTTATATCGTATTTTGACGATATGCTCGAAAGCACTGCCGGCAATGGGGTTGATAGAAAGCCGTCATCTCGGGGCCGGATGAGCGGCGACGTGAGCCGACGTCGACGGAACCGGCGCTTTCAGTTCGTCTTGCCGGCAATCTCACCCGCCGCCCGCGTAACATACGTGGCGTCGTGCTTGATTCATTGAGTCCTTTCATGTCTGTCCGGGCCGTCATATTCGATTTCGACCTGACGCTCGCGGATTCGTCCGCCGCGATCGTCGCGTGCACCGAGCACGCGTTGCATCAGCTCGGCGCCGCCGGCTCCGTGCCCGCGCAGATCGGCGCCGTGATCGGGCTGCCGCTGCCGGACATGTTCCGTGCGTTGACGGGCGAAACCGGCGCGGCGCGGGCCGATGCGTTCGCGCGGCACTTCGTCGCGCGCGCCGACGAGATCATGGTGCCCGGCACGCGGATCTATCCCGAAGTGCCGCCGCTGCTCACGGCGTTGCGCGAGCAAGGGCTCGCCGTCGCGATCGTGTCGTCGAAGTTTCGCTACCGGATTGAGGCGATCCTCGAGCGCAACGGCTTGCAATCGCTGGTCGACGTGCTGATCGGCGGGGAAGACGTGCAGCGCCACAAGCCGGACCCTGAAGGGCTCGTGCAGGCGCTGGCGCGGCTGGGCTTGCCTGCTGCCGCGGCAATCTACGTCGGCGACCATGCGGTGGACGCACTGGCAGCCGAGCGTGCCGGCGTGCCGTTCGTCGGCGCGGTGAGCGGCATGACGTCGTTCGACGCGTGGGCGCGCGTCGGCAAGCGCGCGGTGCCGACGCATATCGGCGAACTGGCCGGGATCGTGCAGCAGATGCGGTGCCGCTCGGGCGAACGGTGCGTCGACGCCGAACGCGGTGCGCAGCCGGCCGGCTGACCGGTTGTTCGCCACGGACCGGCGGCGCGCGACGGATTCTGCGACCATCGCCGTTCAAGTCATATCTGCCACCCGAGCCGCCGCCATGTCCGTCTTCTCCGTCGCGTTTGCCCGTCTCCGACGCTCGTGTGCGCTGCCGGCCACGCGTACCCTGTCATACGCCGTTCCGTTCGCGGTAGCCTGCGCCGCCGCGTGCACGCTGGCCGGCGCGCAGCCGGCCGAAGCCGCCACGGCCACGCGGCGCGAACGTCTCGAAGCGCCGGTCAAGGCCGTCGCCGATCAGCGCATGGCCGTCGATACGCCGCAGGGCAGCGCGATGCTGCCGGTCTACGCCGACCATCCGCTCGACCGGGCCGCGCCCGACGTCACGCGCGTGTTCATCGTGATTCACGGCACGCTGCGTAATGCCGATGCGTACTACGCATCGGGGCGCGCAGTCGTCGCAAAGGCCGGTGCGGCCGGCGCGGGCACGATGGTGGTCGCGCCGCAATTCCTGACACGCGCCGACGTGCGCGCGTTTTCGTTGCCCGTATCGACGCTCGCGTGGACGCAGGAAGGATGGAAGGGCGGCGAACCGGCACGCCAGCCGGGCCCGATCAGCTCGTTCTCGGCGCTCGACGCGTTGCTCGCGCATTTCGCCGACCGCGGCCGGTATCCGTCGTTGTCCTCGGTCGTCATGATTGGCCACTCCGCCGGCGCACAATTGCTGCAGCGTTATGCCGTGGCCGGGCGGGAAGGCGACGCGCTCGCGCGTACCGGCATTGCCGTGCGCTACGTGGTCGCGAACCCGTCGAGTTACCTGTATTTCGACGACGACCGACCGAATGCCGAAGCACTGGCCGGCGGCCTCTGCCCGCGCGCGACCGAATGGAAGTACGGGTTGAAGTCGGCGCCGCCTTACGTTGCGTCGCAGGACGTGCGCGATCTCGAGACGCGCTACGTCGCGCGCCATGTCGTGTACCTGCTCGGGCAGGCCGACACGAATCCATACACGCATTTCATCGACCGTTCATGCGCGGCGATGGCGCAGGGGCCGTACCGGCTGGCGCGCGGGCTCGCCTATTTCGATTACCTGAAGAAGCGGCATCCGGACGATCTCGCGCAACAGGTCGTCGAAGTGCCGGGTGTCGGGCATGACGGTCTCGGCATGTTCACGTCCGCTTGCGGGCTGGCCGTGCTGTTCGGGCACGCGGTGCCGCAGTCGTGTCCGGTCGTCGCCGGCACCGCGCCGGACCTGCGCGCAGCGGGGCAGTGAGGCTGCATGCAAGGCCCGCCCGCGACGAACGTCGATCGACCGGAAAATGCAGGAATCGTAGGCGGCGCCGCGTGCGTCGCGGGCGAAGGGGGCGACGGTCATTGAAGGCGGCAGTCGCCCGTCGTTCGCCCGCGCGTTCGTGGCGAGCCGCGTCATTCGACGGTGATCGTCTCCTTCATGTACGGATGAATCCCGCAGAACACCTTGTAGACGCCCGGCTTGTCGAAGCGGAACGAATATGTTTCGTCCTGGTCGAGCGCCTTCGAATGAAAGATGCCGGCGTCGTTGACGACGGTATGCGGCTCCGCGTCGAGGTTCTTCCACGTGATCGTCGTGCCGGCCTTGATCGTGGTCGACATCGGCGAGAACATGAAATTGCGGATCGTCACGAGCGGGCCGGCCGGGCCCTGCGCGAACGCGGCGGGCGACGTGCCGGCGGCCGCGCCGCACAGCATCAGCACCGCGAGGATCCGAGAGGGATTGAAGCGGATCATATCGGTCTCCTCATATTTGTCACGCGAGCGTCGCATCGTGCAGCGACGACGCAACCGGATGGCCGGTGAATTCGACGGTCGTCACGCCGAGCATCGACGGCAGCCGGTCGTGCGGCACCGTGAGCGGCACGGGGCCTGGCCCGTTGCCGGCCGTCGGCTGCGGGAACGCGGTCGAGCGGGCGGTATGAAACGTCACGTTGCCCTCGACCTTCGACACGATCTGGTGGATGTGCCCGTTCAGCACGGTGACCGAGCCGAAGCGGCGCAGCAGCGCCATCGTCTGCGGCGCGTCGCCGGTGCCCCAGCCCCACGGTTCGTAGATGGTCCACATCGGCATGTGCGAGAACACGACGATCGGCGTGCTCGACGAGCGGCCTTTCAGGTCCTGTGCGAGCCACGCGAGCTGTTCGTCGCCGAAGCTGCCGAGCCCGTTCGGCTTGAAGTGCATCACGTTGACGAGCGCGATGAAATGCACGCCCGCGTGATCGAAGCTGTAATAGCCGCGATTATCCGACGCCTTGCCGAACCGGCCGAAATATTCGGCGCCCGAACCATCGGTGACGTCGTGTTCGCCGGGCACCGTGTGCAGTTCCGGCACGCGCAGCGCGGACAGCAATTGCGACGCGTGGTCGAATTCCTCCGGCTTGGACAGATGCGTGATGTCGCCGGTGTGGATCGCCAGCGCGGGCAGCGCGGGCATCCCGTTGACGAGATCGATCGTCTGCTTCAGCGTGGCCGACACGTCGGGATTCGCGTCCTTGTTGAAGCCGATGTGCGTATCGCTGATCTGCACGAACAGCGGCCGGCCCGCGTCGGCCGGTCGTGCATCGCCGGTCTGCGCGAGCGCGAGGTCGAACGGGGCGAGGATGCCGCCCGACAGCGTGAACAGCGTGCCGAGCCCGCCGAAGGCCATGCACTGCAGGGCCTTGCGGCGCGACGGGCGGGTGGGGGTCGATGAAGACATGTCAGCCTCGCATTCGTGTGACGAAATCGGACGGCCGGATCGTCCTGGAATAAGCCGGCGCCTTCGCCTGCAATACCGGCGAAGCGGCGGATTTATTCCCGATCGTTGCGAGATCGAACCTCCGTGCGGGCGGCCGACGGCGCGATGCGCGACGCCCGCCGGATGACCCGTCAATGTCCTGTAAGTGACACGTCACATTTGCGTCACGGCCGCCCGATAGCCTCCCACTCCGAATCATCTCTCCGGAGCCCTTCATGGCGAACCTCGCGGCAACGGACACGGGCGGTGCGGTCGGTCGCCGCATGCGCACCTTGGGCCTCGTGCTGTCTTTTCCGATCATTGCCTGCGGCATCGTCCCTGTCGGCAGTCATCCCGGTGCCCGTCTCCGCCTCGTCAAGGAAGGCTCGGTGCTGCCGCTCGCACTGCACGGGCAGTCCTGATTCGCCCCGCGGCTGCGGCGCCGGCTGCGCGGCACGCGTCCGGACCCATCGATTTTTAATTCAACACAAGACACAAGACGCTACCGATGGATATCCGTTTCTTCGATCCGAATCGCACCGCCAACGCGTCCGCGTGGCGCGTGCTGCCCAACCGCTGGGACGCGGTCGCGTTTCCGCTGATCATCGGCATACTCGCGATGGCGATCGTCGGTTTTCACGAGACGATGGCGCCGATCGGCGTGCTGCAGACGCAGAAGATCTCGCTCGATCCGTCGAACCTCCCCGAATATGCGCTGCGCACCACGCTGCGGATGCTCGCCGCGATGGTCGCCTCGCTCGCGTTCACGCTCGTCTACGGCACGCTCGCCGCGAAAAGCCGCCGTGCGGGCATGGTGCTGATCCCGATCCTCGACATCCTGCAGTCGGTGCCGGTGCTCGGCTATATCTCGTTTACGGTCACGTTCTTCCTCGCGCTGTTTCCGGGGCGCGTGCTCGGCGCCGAACTGGCCGCGATCTTCGCGATCTTCACGAGCCAAGCGTGGAACATGACGTTCAGCTTCTACCAGTCGCTGCGCACGGTGCCGCGCGACCTGAGCGAAGTGTCGCGCGGTTTCCACCTGACGCCGTGGCAGCGCTTCTGGAAGCTCGAAGTGCCGTTCTCGATGCCGGGCCTGATCTGGAACATGATGATGTCGATGTCGGGCGGCTGGTTCTTCGTCGTCGCGTCGGAGGCGATCACCGTCGGCAACCAGACGATCACGCTGCCGGGCATCGGCGCGTATCTCGCGCAGGCGATCTCCGACAAGAATCTCGGCGCGGTCGGCTGGGTGATCGTCGCGATGTCGGTCGTGATCCTTGCCTACGACCAGTTCCTGTTCCGCCCGCTCGTCGCGTGGGCGGACAAGTTCCGGATGGAGAACACCGCGTCGGGCGATGCGCCGCAATCGTGGCTGCTCGACATGATGCGCCGCACGCACCTGATCCATCAGTTGCTCGTGCCGGCCGGCTGGCTGCTGTCGCAGGCCGCGCGGGTTCCGCTGCGCGTGCCGTCGCCGGGTACGCGCGCGCGCCGCGCATCGTCGCCTCGTTCGTCGCGCATCGGCGACATCGCGTGGGCCGCGTTCGTGATTGTGCTGACGGCGTACGTCGCGTGGCGCGTCGTCAGCTTCGTCGCGACCGGCGTGACGATGGCCGAGGTCGGCCACGTGCTCGTGCTCGGGCTCATCACGCTGCTGCGCGTGCTGGTGCTGATCGCGATCGCATCGGTGATCTGGGTGCCGCTCGGCGTGCTGATCGGATTGCGCCCTAAGCTGGCCGAGAAGATCCAGCCGCTCGCGCAGTTCCTTGCCGCGTTCCCGGCGAACCTGCTGTTTCCGGTGTTCGTGATCGTGATCGTCCACTTCCGCCTGAACGCGGACATCTGGCTGTCGCCGCTGATCGTGCTCGGCACGCAGTGGTACATCCTGTTCAACGTGATCGCCGGCGCGATGTCCTATCCGAACGATTACAAGGAAGCGACGAAGAATTTCCGCATCCGCGGCTGGCAGTGGTGGCGCCAGGCGATGCTGCCCGGCATCTTCCCGTACTACGTGACCGGCGCGATCACAGCGTCGGGCGGCGCGTGGAACGCGAGCATCGTGTCCGAGTTCGTGCAGTGGGGCGACACGAAGGTCGTCGCGCACGGCCTGGGCTCGTATATCGCGCAAACGACCGCCGCCGGCGATTTCCCGAAGATCATCCTCGGCATCGCCGTGATGTCCCTGTTCGTTACCTTGTTCAACCGCCTGCTGTGGCGTCCGATGTACGCCTATGCGGAATCCCGGCTCCGTCTCGATTGAGAGTAAGCGCGATGCAAAATTCGACCGTTATCAACGCCCCCGTCAAGACGTCCCAGCCGCTGCAGCCGCCGCGGCTCGGCGAAGAAATCCTGCGCGTCGAGCACGTGAACCGCGGCTTCAACAAGACCCAGGGCGAGCTGCTCGTGCTCGACGACGCGAACCTGTCGCTGCGCGAAGGCGAGATCGTCGGCCTGCTCGGCCGCTCGGGGTCGGGCAAGTCGACGCTGCTGCGCATCATCGCCGGGCTGATCGAGCCGACCGGCGGCGAGGTGACCTATCTCGGCAAGCCGCTGCGCGGCCCGGCCGAGGGCGTCGCGATGGTGTTCCAGACCTTCGCGCTGTTCCCGTGGCTCACCGTGCTGCAGAACGTGGAAGCCGGGCTGGAGGCACTCGGCGTCGGCGCGCGCGAGCGGCGCGAGCGTGCGTTGGCCGCGATCGACCTGATCGGTCTCGACGGTTTCGAGAACGCGTACCCGCGCGAGCTGTCGGGCGGGATGCGCCAGCGCGTCGGTTTCGCGCGCGCGCTCGTCGTCGATCCGACGATCCTGCTGATGGACGAGCCGTTCTCCGCACTCGACGTGCTGACGGCCGAGACGCTGCGTACCGACCTGCTCGATCTGTGGACGCAGGGCCGCATGCCGATCAAGTCGGTGCTGATCGTCACGCACAACATCGAGGAAGCGGTGTTCATGTGCGACCGGATCCTCGTGCTCTCGTCGAACCCGGGTCGCGTGATCGCCGAGATCAAGGTGCCGTTCAAGCACCCGCGCAATCGTCTCGACCCGGCGTTCCGCAAGCTCGTCGACGATATCTACGCGAAGATGACCGCGCGTCAGACCGGCGAGGCGACGAAGAAGGGGCTGGAGCTCGGTAGCTGGCTGCCGCAGGTGTCGACCAACCTGATGGCCGGCCTGATCGAGACGCTCGCGATGGCGCCGTACCACGGCCGCGCGGACATGCCGGAAATCGCGCGCACGCTGCACCTCGAGGTCGACGACCTGTTCCCGATCGCGGAAGTGCTGCAGTACCTCGGCTTCGCGGACGTGCGCGAAGGCGACGTGTTCCTGACGCCGCCGGGGCGCGTGTTCGCGGAATTCGGCACGCAGGAGCGCAAGCTGATGTTCGCGGATCATCTGCTGAAACATGTGCCGCTTGCTGCGCGGATTCGGAAGGTGCTGAACGAACGTCCGGGCCATCGCGCGCCGCGTGTGCGCTTCGAGCAGGAGCTCGAGGATTTCCTGTCCGACGAAGCCGCGGAGGAGACGCTCGATGCGGTGATCGACTGGGGGCGATACGGGGAGGTCTTTTCGTACAACGACAAGACGGAAGTGTTCAGTCTGGAGGATGTCGAGTCGTAAAGTCGGAAAGTAGATATGTAGGGCGCGACATTCCTCCGTCACCGATGTCGCGCCGACGTTGGGGCGTGACAATTTTCTACATTTCAAAATTCGGTTATTTATCAGATTGGTGGCTCGATATCGTTTGACATGTCGAGGATTTATAGGGGATTTTTAGGATATCATTCTGTATAAAATTCACTTGAATTTCGAGAAGATTTGTTTTCTCCTTTGATGGGCGGGACCCTCGTTGTATCAGCATGAAGATTTATCTTTCAAATTCGGTGGTTAGATTTTAATGATGGTTGTTGAAATCGTGGTTTGAGGTAATAAGAGATAGTAAAAAATAGAGGTATGATTAAAAGTAAATAAAAATTTATAAAATAAATAAGTGTTTTATATGATTCTGTAAAAATTCCGAATTGCCAGATCTGTGGCCGGTGCGTGTTCATTTTCGTGAACACATGCTTCACTGGCGAGAGCGTTGTGGCACTGCGGCCCTGAATGCGTGAATGGGAGACGTGCCGGTGTAAAACCTCTCGTTCAACGGCAACCATGCGAACCATCCAGGATGTACTGAAACACCCCAATTCGGTCGTCACCCAACCGCTGCATCTCGAGATCGCGGCGCTCGATGCGCCGGTCTCCGTTCTGTCATTCGTTCTGACCGAGGAAATGAATACGCGATTCCTCGCGGACATCATCGTGACTTCGCAGAACAAGCGGATCGACGGTGCGACGATTGTGGGCCAGCCGGCAGTCTTCACGATCGAGGAACACGCTTCCGTGCCCTCGATGGCGGCTGTGATCGATCCGCTTCGGCATGCCGCGCGTACCGTGCACGGCGTCGTAACGCAATGGACTCGCGTCAAAACGTCTCGCGACGAAGCGACCTACCAAGTCCATCTGAAGCCGCGTTTCTCGCTGCTTGAAGAGGTGCACGATTCGGCCGTATTGCTGGACAGGTCGTTTCGCGAGTTGCTGAGCGACATGATCGTCGATCGCGACTTGTTCCAATCCTTCGACGTCGAGTTCGAACTGGAAGGGCTCGACGGGAAGCTGGAACAAACCGTGATGTATGAGGAGACGGCCGCGAACTTTATCGATCGGCACTGCCGGCGCGCGGGAGTCTATTACTACTTCAAGCAGGCGAAGAAGGAGGACGGCCCGCAACGCGACACGCTGGTGTTCGGCAATACACCGCGCGGCTATATGCGAGCGCTTGAGGTACCGTTGATGCCGCATTCCGGTCTGACGAGTTGGCACGAGGCGATCTTGACGCTGGAAGTCACGCGCGCGCTGGTGCCGCAGACGGTGCGCGAATGGGATCGCAACTATCGCGTCCCCGACGATCCGCTGCAGGTCGAATCAATCGTGGCCTACGACGACCGCTCGGTATACGGGAGTGTGAACCGCAGCGTCGAGCATTTCCATTCGGTCGAGGAAGGGCAGGCGCTGGCTGACGCGCGGCGTGACGAACTTCTCACGCGGCAGATTCGGCTCACGGGCACGAGCAACGTCATCGGCATGACGCCTGGCATGGTGGTGCGGATTACCAATGACGAGGTGCACGAGGCGCCGCACGGGATGGTGATCACGAAGCTCGTCACGACCGGTAGCCGGAGCCAGTCGGCGGTCAACACCTTCGAAGCGATCCCCGCACATCAGACCTACCGGCCCGAATACGTTCCTGAAAAGCATTGGCGATGGATCGCCGGCATGCTGATCGGTGTGGTCGAGTCCGGCGATGACGAGCCGTACGCATGGATGGACGAATATGGCCGCTATCGCGTCAGGCTCCTGTTCACCCGGCACAGCGGCAAGCGCGGCACGAACAGCATGCCGTTGCGTGTGCTGCGTACGTCGGCGTCGTATCAGGGCGGCCTGCACATCCCCTTGCTGCCGCGGTCCGAAGTACGCGTCGTCGCGACCCAGGGAAATTGCGACCGCCTGCTGATCGCGGGGGCCCTGCATGACCATGCGCGTCGCGACCTCGTCCACGGCAAGGAAGGGTGGTACAGCCGCGCCGTATTCCGCTCGCCATTGCTCGGCAACAAGTTGCGCTTCGAGGATCTGAAAGACCACGAGGGCATCCGGTTGGCGACGGTATTCGGGCAGTCGTCGCTCAACATGGGCCATCTGGTCGACCGGGACAAGAACAAGCGCGGCCAGGGTTTCGAATTGACCACGCAGAACTGGGGCACGTTGCGCGCGCCGAAGGGGCTGTTCGTTTCGGCAGACGCAGCAGGTGGATCCGAGACGCCGCATCTCGACATGCCCGCCGCTATCGCGCAACTCAAGACAGCATTGCAGCGCGTAACGGACCTCGCGGCTGCGACGACGCAAGCCAAGGCCGACCCTGCGGACCGCGCGACGCAGACGGCGCTGCTCGAAGGCCTCGATCAGCTTCGCGACGCGGGGCTGCTTGCGAGTGCTCCCGGCGGCATCGCGTTCGTGACACCGAAATCACTGCAGCAATCGGCGGGCGAGAACGTGATCGTCACCGCAGGCCGGGACATGGACGTGAGCATCGTGAAGCGATTGCGCATGGTGGCGGGTGACCTGATCTCGCTGTGTGCGCACAAGCTCGGGCTGAATTTTGTCGCAGCGAAGGGCAAGGTCATGATGGCGGCGCTTACGGACGGGATGGACTTGTTCGCGAAGCAGCAGTTGCGCGTCGCGAGCCAAAGTGCCGACGTCCAAGTATCGGCCAAGTCGAAGATCACACTCAACAGCGGCGGAGCTTCGCTCGTAATCGAGAACGGCAACATGACATTTCACTGTCCCGGCGCCTTCACGATAAAGGCGGCGTCATTTTCGTTTCACGGGCCGAACAACGTCACGACACCATTGCCGTCGCTACCGCAGACCAACCTGAAGATTTCTGACCAGTACTCGTCGTCCTACTGAAGCCATGATCATCAGCCCTCCCTTCCTGCCCGTATCGGGCGCGACGTCTAGTGATGTGTCAAAGACGGACCCTATGATGGACGTCGTCGATCAGTTCGAGATTGGTCATCATGGGGTCTATCCCGTTGCTTTCGACCGGCGCTTTCACTGTGGCATTCATCTGGATCCGGGCGAGCAGCACGAACCGGTGCGGGCAATTGCTGATGGCGAGGTGGTCGCGTATCGCGTTTGCAAAAGCGCTCTGTCTGATGGTGCGAAAGATCCGACTGGACAACTGTCGCTGAACTCGAACGCGGGATTTGTCTTACTCAGACATAAGACCGATACAGGACATGGGCGAACGATCACATTCTACTCACTATATATGCATTTACTGGACATGACCGAACAGGAGCGGCTTGCTCCCCAGCCGACCAATCCGCCGGCGGAGGGATCGATGAATGCCCTGCCCAAATGGCTGCTCGATACGGCCGGCGGCAAAGACGGGGTCGTTCAGTTGGGCGACACAAAGAAGGTGTACCGCAAGGACATGCTCGGGTATGTCGGTCAGCATCAGGGGGTTCGGCATCTGCATTTTGAAGTTTTCATGTCGGATGCTGACTTTACAGCTTGGTTTGATCAGGACGGCCACAGGGTTCAACTGGGTGAAAAGGACCCTGTTCAGCCTGCGTCGAGCGACTACTGGGGACATTCCTATTTCGTTATTAAGGGTCCACAGGATTTTGTTGCGCAGCCGGCGGGTATGACGGACGACTGGTTTCCGCGACTGCCAGGCGGCTCAATTGGTGAGCAAGACATCCTGTATGTGGAAGCGTGGTTCAACAAGGGGCGGCGCTATACATGCGCGTGGATCGACCGTGGTAGCAGCGGCAACGTTATCCTGCTTACACAAGTTCCAGTTGCTGACCCGTACGACGGAGAAACGGAACAGTATGAATATGACCTATATGATCGAGCGGTAGCACTCTATTCAGAGTGTCCGAGCGATGGCTATGAAATGCTGCGCTTTGGGCGAATTCTTTCCAGGACGGCCGTGCCGGGAGATGCCCCTGCTACCTGGGTCGCAGTTCCGATCGACGAGAATGGGGCGCAAGGATATATCAACATCGCTTCCGACGCGATCATTAAATTGTCGGACGCTGACTTTCCGTTCTTCAAGGGTTGGCAAAAAGTTGACGAAGGCAATACGCCGTTTAATCAAGATGGGTTATGCGGATACGATGAGCTTTGCCGTCTGATCGGCGTTGCTGATCCACAGGCAACGTCCGGAATGATCCGGCCGCTCGAATACGACAATAACAACGACGATAATGCCAACCAGCTGCTTGCAGGCTACGTGAAAAATGCAGAGGGTGTACGCACAAAGCTCAGGGGGTTGGTGTTCAACGCGCGTAGCGAGTGGGATCCGTCGGACAACGACGATCGCTATAAAGGTCTGAATGAACCAGATGGATTTTTTGGCAAGCAGAACGATACCAATCCAGATGGCTATGACTTGTTTATTGAGTTTCTCGGTTGCTTTCAGTTTCTGGATGAGTTGCCGCATGAATTATCGCTAGCAGGCCAGAAGCTATGGTATTTCCATCCGCTTGAATTTATCCGGCATTTCAGGAAATGTGGATGGCTTGATAAGAGGGAGATGCTCCAGCTTATACCGGATCGCGTTATTAGAAAGCCCGGGTCACATAATTCCCCCTCTCAGGGAGTATGGGAGTCGCCAAATCCAGATTATGCTTCGTCTTTACTTGATAGATTTGGGCTGGGTTTGAACAATTCGATGAGGAAATTTAAGCTTGACACCCCCGATCGACAGGTTTGTTTTATGGCAAATGCCACACAAGAAACAGGGTGGTTCCGCTATCTTGCGGAAGGGAACCGAAATGATAGTGCAAAGATTTGCACAATGGTTGGTTTGGTCGAGGTTTTTTGCAGTTGACAAATCCTAATGGAAATATGGGTGGCGGAAATAATAACTATTATAAATACTTCAAATTCATTGGGCGAAACCCGCGCTTGCCGCCCGGGGAGCAGGAATTGGAATGGCGAAATGAGATTGCAAGAGATGTTTGGCATGCGAGTCATAGTGCAGGTGCTTATTGGGTTTGGTCCGGAAAATCAATGCCAACGGCGAAAAATCCGTCGCGACCACAGGTGGATAGTGCCAATAAATATGCGGACGAGATGAGTGTGAACGAAAGAAGGATAATTCGGACAAATTCTGGAGTTAAGGTGTGGTATTACAACCAGTCCTTTGCGAATTGTGCGGCAGCAGTGAACTATCCGGGTGCCACGGGCAAGAATCCACCAAACATGAATGGTCTAATAGATCGCTCGACGTCGTTCGCTAATGCACTAATGGTTTTGACTGATATTGCGATTTTCAAGGGTCCAAATCAGGAGGATCTAGCGTGGCCCGAGAACTTCACAAGACGGAAGTTGTCGTGAGAAATATACTTTTGATGTTGTCGGCTATTTTGTGGCTTGATGGGGCTGCGAGAGCTGAGTTGGCTTCTAATAGTCGTCCCAATTATCGAGATAATATATTTCTATTGGAGAGTCGATGTGGATATGTCATTGGTGAAAATATATCTTCAAAAACAGTTGGTTCAACTGTAAATGTAAATAATGGAATTATATCGTTTGTTTTTGATCTTGTGATGAAGCTGGATAAGGAGGCTATACGCGGGAAGCTATCGTTTAGTTGTTTTTTGGGTGGATCGGGTTCGAGTGTTGAGAATAAAACTACCGCAGTCGAAGAAATCGCTTTGGAAGATTCTGGTGGGCGATATGTGCGTAATATCGTATGGCAAAAGAAATATGAGGGAAAGGGGTGGGGTGGAACCGTTGCCTATGTTAATTCGGTATATGGCGATCGAGAAAGATTGACTGTTCCTGATTATTTTTTAATATGTCCTGGTGTAATATATTTTCCATGTTTTTCGTTTGAGGTTGTGGGGAGGAAGCTTGGCAAAAAGGAAAGCGATCGAATTCCTGCGGCGCTTGGCGGAATTGAAGTTGTTGCCTTGCGATCGACGGCTCCTGAAACAAACGAAGGGGATCGATAGATTTTAATTCGCCATTAATTTGTCCGTGAGCTTGGGCGCACGGTGTGCTGGGAATTCAGAAAATCCTTGCTCAACTAGATAACCAAAATATATGCAATCTCCCATTCGAAAAGGTGACAAGCTCGAGCATGGCGGCGAAGTCACCGGCGGCTCGCCATGGATGACGTTCATGGACAGGCCGCTTGCACGTAAAGGCGACGATGCGACCTGCGAGCTGCATGGTCCGACCGTGATTGACGAGGGCGCCGACAAATATCCCGATCGCGACGAGAAGTTGTTCGCACTGGACGGCCATCGCTGCGCATGTGGTTGTCGATTGATTTCGTCGCTACCAAACGTCCACTTTGAGTAATGCCGGTCGATCTTTTTTCCGCCGGACGCCCCAGCGCGTATCCGCCCAGGATGCGTTTCTGGCCGTGGGCATTAACTTGGTTCGTCTGTAATGTGTTCGGTCCGGTGGTTGTTTTGCTGGCGTGGCCGAAAGGCGAGCCTGCGAGCGGCCTTAGGTTTTGGGGCTTGATTATTGGGGTGCCGAACGGGCTGTTTCTGGTCCTGCTCGGCTTTGGCCGCGCTGGCTACGAGGGGCTGTGGTACCGCGCATACTGGCGCAACCATCATCGTGACCGCTGGCTTGCGGAGAAAATCGGGTTCGCGCAGCGACCGCTTTATGTACTCGGCGCAGGCTATTGCCTGCCTCTTGGTGGGACATCTCTGTCCGACGCTCTGATAGGGAAGCGCTCCATCATGAAGGTGCAAGCCCCGCGGCACGGCTCGGGAAAAGTTTTATGCAATCGCTTTGAGGACAACGACCCGCTACTGGACGACCCGTCCAATGACCCGCCACTGGACGCTTCATTCATGGCGGATGAAGAGGAAACCCCAACTGACAATGCTGCCGTACCGAAGAGTGCCAATCCAGTTGTGCAGATGATCCGCGTTGCGCTTGAGCCTCTCGCTGGAACCATGCAGGCATTAACTCGATACGAAAGGGCATATTGGCCCCAAGTACGCGTATTGACCGAGTCGGACGTCGCGAACATGCGTTTGACCCAGGTTCGCGCTGCGATGCATCTGGCGGCGCTTCCTCCCTTGGAAGTCCGGGCCGTCCCGGCTGCCGACGGGTTGTTTGTGGCCGATGTATGGCTTGATGCGCATGAATCCCGTCCGCTCCTCGTCATCGCTGCGACGTGGTACGACGATGATATCGATGAGGGCCTCGCCGAGGGATGCGTGGCTGTGTTGCTCGATGCCGGCCGTTTCGGGCTTCCGCAGGCGGTCAGCAGAAAGGCTGCGCTACATAGGCCAGTTGTAGGTGACTCCGCTGAACCAGAATATGGTTTCGCGAACGCCGCGATCTGGGGCAAAACCGATGCCGCGTCGGTGACACGCGCGTGGATAACGCGGCCGGTTGAAAACTGCGACCGCGCTTTGAACGCTGCTGGGTTTGTGGCCGCAGCCAAAGACGCTGCGCAGAGTCGGCTGGATCGTATGGTTGGCGACATGCGGGCAGCGAATGCTCTGCTGGCGATCGCTGCGGCGATCGAGTCCGGCGCCTGTGACGGACCGCAACTCGTCGTCGATGGCGCGCAGTCTGCCATCCTCCATGTCTTACCCCAAGACCAAACGGCTTCAACGCATGTCGATATCCAAAAATAATTTGCATAACGCGCAGCCTCAAGTGGCCTTAACCGACGAAGCTCCCAGCCGGGTCGCAATCTGGGGGTTGCCTCTTGCCGTGTTGGTTATTGCCGCTGCAGCGCTCGTGCTGGCTTGGTTCCAGGGCGAGCGCCTCGGTGTCCCCGATGGCACGCCTCGTACACTGGCATTGATCGGTATTCCGGTATTGCTGGTTGTCATCGTGATCATTCATCTGATTGCGATATCGACTGGCGCATATGCGGGCGCTGCCAAACTGTTTCGTTTGCAAACCAGCGAGAAAGAGGCTGCTTCAGCGACGGGACAGCTGCTCAAACGCGATGCCCGTCTGCAACGCCTGTTCGAGGAACTACGGATATCGCAGGGTCGGCGCTGGCGATACCGCTTACCGTGGCTGATGGTGACCGGTGCGGACACATTGCTCGATCAGGTCGCGCCGGGCCTGAAGCGCGCGGGCGCAATGCCGGTTGGCAACGCGGTCCTCGTACACGCAGCACCGGACGGCATCGACGCGGGCGTGTGGCGCCGGCAGATCCGTAAGCTGCGGAGCAGACGGCCCGTCGACGGCGTGGTGCACGTCACGCACGTGGACGATCGCGATATCGAATTGCCGCGCGTCCTCGCCGCGCTGGCCGCCGACATGGGCTGGGCCGCGCCTGTCACGTTGCTGCACGCCGTGCCCGCGCAGGGCGAACGACCCGAAACGTTCGAAGCGATCGGTGCATTTCCGCGGGCGGCATACAAAGGGGAGCAACCGACGCTGGTCCTGCGCGATCAGCTTGCCGCGATCGAGCGTGGTACGGCGGACGCGGGCGTGCAGCAATGTACAGCGCCCACGCGGGTCAGCTATCTAGCCGAAATCTCGCAATACATCGGGACACAGCTCGAACACATCGTTACCGGCTGGCAAGCGCTTCGTGCATCGCAGTGGCTGCGCACGCCGCTGGCTGGCGTGATGTTCGCCCCCGTATTCAAGGCGACAGCGGCGATGCCGACGCCGGTGCCGATCGCTGCGGACGCGAGCACAACGGTGATCAACATCCCGATCGAGGTCCCGCCGCAACCGGCTGCACTGCTACCCGCATGGGGCGCAATCGCCGGCCGGCAACGCATTGGCCGGCGGGTGGGATTCTACTGGCCGGATGCGCTGGCGATGGGCGTGACCGTTGCGGCGATAGCGTGGTGCACATGGATGACCGTATCGTTCATCGGCAATCAGCAACTCATGCGCGAAGCCGAGGCGACAGCGCGCGCGGCGGTCGATGCGCGGCCGCAAACAGCAGTTGCCTGGCGCGCGCAACTGGCGCTACAGCAGTTGATGGAAAAGCTCGAATACCGGCAGCAGCATGGCGCTCCGTGGTACCTGAGGGCCGGCTTGTCGCGCAATGACGATATCCTCGCCGGTCTTTGGCAACCGTACCGACTCGCCGCGACGCGCAACTTGCAGGCGCCGGCGGTGCAAACGATCGGGGACGTGTTGAAGGCGGCAGGTCAGACGCGCGCCGATAGCCTGCAATCGCAGGACACGCGAGGGAGTACCTACAACGCGCTCAAGACTTATCTGATGCTCGGCGAGCCATCGCGCGCCGACCCCGAATTTCTGAAGCGCATGCTCGCCGCCCTGTGGTCGCGCCCCGTGGAAATGCCGCTCGGCGAGCGCGACGATACTGGCAGGCGGCTTGCAGGCTTCTACGCCGATCACCTGAAAGCGCATCCCGAATGGCGGATTGCGACGGACGACCGCATCGTGACCTCGACCCGCAACATGCTGGTCACGCAAATGGGACTCGCGTCGGCGGACGACACGGTGTACCAACGTATCCTTGACGAAGTCAAAAACAAATACGCCGACGCGTCGCTCGGAACCCTGCTGAATGGCGCGGATGCGCACGGGATGTTCAAGGCATCACAGACCGTCCCGGGGATCTATACGCGTGCGGCATGGGACGGGATGGTCGCAGCGGCTATCGACAAGGCGTCGCATGAACGCCGGATCAGCAGTGACTGGGTGTTGTCGGGCTCGCAGGCTTCGCAGAGGGTTGGTAATACGCTCGCACAGGGTATGACCCAAACGCCGGCGATCGACGATGAGAAACGCGCAGCCGAGGAACTGAAGCAGCGATTGACGGCCCGGTATTTTAGCGAGTACACGGCTGCATGGCAGCGCATGCTCAATAGCCTGCAGTGGCAACCGACGTCCAACCTCGGTGGCGCGGTCGAACAGCTTTCTCGACTGGCGGACGCGCAGACGTCCCCGTTGATCGCACTGATGAAATCCGTGCAGTATCAGGCGCAAGCGGGGCGACCGTCGCAGGCGCTGGCCGCCACCCTGGTGAGAAAGGCGCAAAACCTGATCGGGGCTGACGAGCAGGCAGGGACGGCCGTCGTCAACCCGCTCGACAAGGCATTTGGTCCGCTGCTGGTGCTGATGGGCGACCCGGGCGCATCGTCTGCCGCGGAAAACGGGAAGCGTGCCACGCCAGCCGACATCGCGCTAAGCGGTGTCAGCTTGTCGCGCTACCTGACGGCGGTCACGACGATGCGACTGAAGCTGCAACAGATCGCGAGCAGTCCGGACGCTCAGGTAATGGCGCGTTCGCTCGCCCAGGCCGTGTTTCAAGGCAAATTGTCGGAATTGTCCCAGGCGCGCAACGACGCGGCGCTCACGGCCGCGAGCCTGGGTACGGCGTGGGCGGGCTTCGGCGATACGGTGTTTGCGCAGCCGCTCGAAGCCGCATGGCAGACGATCCTGCAACCGGCCGCAGCGAGCCTGAATGACGCATGGCGAGCCGGTGTTGCCGCACCGTTCAACGCAGCGATGAGCGGCCGCTATCCGTTCTTCGATACGCAGGCCGATGCGTCCTTCGCCGAAATCGGCCGCTATGTACGGCCCGATACCGGATTGATTTCGCGCTTCATCACGACGCAACTGGCCGGCGTGATGAAACTCGACGGTGACCGTTGGGCGCCCAGCGAACTTGCCCCGCAGGCGTTGCAGTTTGATCCGGCATTCCTGAGCGCTGTCCGGCAGTTGTCGACGGTTGGGGCGCAACTCTACTCGCAGGCCGATGCCGGGGAGAAATTCGACATGATGGCGCTGCCGACGCCGAACGTGGCTCGATCGGAACTGTCGGTCGACGGCATGCAGATCGTCTATTTCAATCAGCAGGAGCGCTGGACTCCACTGGCATGGCCCGGCAACGGCCTGAACGGGCACGCGAGGCTCACATGGCAGACGCTCGACGCAGGGCTGCGACAGGCATTTGATTCAGCCGGCGATTGGGCATTCCTGCGTCTGCTGAGCGAGGCCGAGATCAACCCGCTCGATGGCACGCGTTACCGGCTTACGTGGAACACGGAGCGCGGCGAGCCGTTGTCATACGTATTGCGTACGCGCATTGGAGCCGGGCCGATCGACTTGCTGAAACTGCGCGGATTCCGCATGCCGGATCGCATTTTCGTTGTCGGCAAGGCAGGCGCCGTGCCGACGATGCCGCTTCTGCCGCCGCTGCCATCGGATGTCCAGCCATGAGTGAAGACGAAAACAATCCGACGAAGCCTGCCGGGAGCGGTTTCAGCGCGGATGATGATCGATATCTGCGCTACTTCGATGCGGAGATGCGTTATCTGCGCGAGGCGGGGAGGGAATTCGCGAGGTCCCAGCCACAAGGCGCCCGCCGTGTGGGGATGACGATGCCTGGCGCGCGTCACGACAGTGTCGAGCAGACCTACGAGGGTTTTGCGTTCCTCGCGAGCCGGCTGCGGATGAAGCTCGACGACGCGGCGCCGGAAATCACCGATCCACTGCTCGATCATCTGTGGCCGCATACAGGCCGCACGATTCCGTCGCTGACCATCCTCGAATGCGTGCCGCGCAGCGGCGAGGCGCGGGTACTCGATACGTTACCGCCCGGGTTGCAGGTACGTTCGACACCGGTCGGACCGGACGGGACGATCTGCGTCTATCGAACGACTCGGGCGATACACTTGCTACCGCTCAACGTGCGCGAGGCGGGCGCGCGCATGCGCGAGGATGGCCGTACGGTAATCCGGCTCGCGTTCGATCTGCTGCACCGCGAGCAGCGATTGCTGGATGATCTGTCGCGTATCCGGCTATACCTGCATGGCGACCGGCCCACTGCATCGGCGCTGTACGCGGTTTTCACGCGCCAGGTGGAGTCGATCGGCGTACGCATGCCGCGCCTGCTCGACGGCCAGCTACAACCGCGCCCCGCGATGACGATCGAGGCAGCGGGCTTCGGCGCGCAGGCGCGACTGTGGCCGACCGACCTCGACGTACGCGACGTCGATCTCGACCGCGAGCAGACGATGCTCGAATATTTCGCGTTCCCCGAGAAGTTCCACTTCGTGGACTTGTGCGGTTTCGACGCGGCCAGCGTGCCACCGGGCGAAACCTGTCTTGAATTCGAGATCGTGATTCGAGACCGGATCCCCGGTGACGCCACGTTCGGTGCGGACAACATCCGGTTGTTCTGCACGCCGGTGATCAATCTGCTCGAACTGGACGCGCAGGCAATCCGCCCCAATGCGCATGATCGCGACTATCCGGTGCGCGCCCCGACCGCCGCGGGCGAGCACATCGAACCCTACGATGTATTGTCGGTGGTGGCGACCGATCCGCGCACCGCCAGGCAATACCCGTATCAATCGATCAAGGCATTTCGGCACCGCGGCGGGATGATGCGGCACGAGTCGCCGCATCGGTATTACCACGCGTCGATTCGGCAGGGCGTAACGGGCCAGCGCGAGATGGTCGTGACGTTGGGCGGGCATCCGTGGGAGGAACCGGGCAGCTTGCCTGACGGACACGTAACGGTCCGGGTGCTGGCAAACAATGGGCGCCTGCCGCGCATGGCGCTGCGTGAATCGATGGTTGCCACGCCTGTTTCGACCTTTAATGGTGTCGAGCGCGTGCGCAATTTGACGGCCCCGACGATGCCGCTGTATCCGCCGCGCGGCGGCGACTATGACTGGCGGGTGATTTCTCACTTCAATGGGGCCGGCACGACCGAGCTGAACATGATGGACGCGAATGTGCTGCGCGGCGCGCTGTCGCTGTACGACTGGACGCGAGCTGACGATAACCGGCGACGCATCGACGCGATTCGTCACGTTTGGCTCGATGAGGAAACGGAACGGGTGGGGGCGCGTGTCGACCGTATCGTGAATGTGAACGTGGGTATCGAGCCGTCGGGTTTTGCCGGGCCGGGTGACGTCGCGCTGTTCGGCGACGTACTCAGCCGCTTCGTCGGCCGCTATGCGTGCTTCCATTTTGTGGTGCGGCTCGTTCTGTATGAAGGCGTGGGCGGCCCGAGCCGACGCTATCCATGCACGATCAAGACGGGAGACTGGCTGTGACACCGCGAGCACATCCGATGATGCGAAGCATTCGATGGGCGGCTGCTACCGCGATGGCGGTCGCGTTGCTGTCTGGCTGCGGCATGTGGCAATCGACGAAAGAGGCGACCGCCGGCATGACCCGCGCGATTTTCATCACGAAGGTCAAGCAGATGAACCTCGTGATCGACAGCCGCGCCGCACTCAACGAAAACGAACAGGGACAATCGCTACCGGTCGTGATGCGCGTCTATCAGTTGAAGGACGCGAAGGTCTTCGAGAACGCAGCTTACGTCTCGCTGCTCGATGACGACAGTGCGTTACTGAGGGCCGATCTGCTCGACAGCATGGAGACCACGCTCGCGCCTGGTGCCGCGGTGACGCTGTCCGCGCCAATGGCAGCCGACGCGCAAGCCGTGGGCGTGGCGGCGTTCTTCCGCGATCAGCGCGGTGCCGAATGGCAACGGGTGATTCCGAAGTCGAAGTGGAAGGAGACGGATCCCGTCAAGTTGGTCGTGACGGGCAACCGGCTGGAGCTGGCACCCTGAACGAGGGAATGCGCTGGCGGCGGGCATGGTCGTTGACGTATGGGGTTTGCAGGTCGGGCTTCAAATTGCACACGCCACGAGGCCGAATGCTGACGCGCACGCCCGAATGGCCCACGCCATCACTCCGGCAAATCCCGCTGACTCACGTCCCACTCGATCCCGCCCGCATTGAGCTGTTCGATCTTTTCCATCCGCTGCCGCGCCAGTTCCGGCAGCCGGTTCGTCACGCCGATCACCAGCGCTTCGGCGAGCGCCAGCGCCGGCACGTTGGTCTGCAGCATCGCGAAAGGGCGGCCCTGGATCCGCAGCACGATCTCCGCGAACTCGCCGATCGGCGAGCGCCATTCGTCGGTGATCAGCACGATCCGCGCGCCGAGCCGGTGCGCGGCCTGCGCGAAGCGGATGCTGTCCTTCTGGTAGCGGCGAAAGTCGAAGATCACGAGCACGTCGTTGCGCCCCATGTCGGCCAGCGCGACGGACGCGAGATTCACGTTCGGCTCGACGGATTGCACATGCGGCCGTGCATAGGCGAGCGTGAACGAGAACAGCGACGCGAGCGGCGCCGTATAGCGCCCACCGCCGCAGAACACGCGCACGTCCGGATCGGCCAGCATCGCCACGGCTGCATCGAACGCGGCTGCGTCGAGCCCTTCGATCGTGGTCGCGAGCGATTCCGACAGCCGCTGGAAAATCGCCGCATGGCTGTCGCGCCTGCCCGTTTCCGAATGAAACGCATCCATCCGCGCGAGCGGCGAATTCATCGCGGTGTCGATCTCGTCGTGCAGCGCCTGCTGGAACGACGAATAGTTCGGGAAGCCGATCCGGACGACGAAGCGGAATACGGTCGGGTCGCTGACTTCCGCCTGCTTCGCAAACTGCGCGATCGGGCCCAGCCCGAGACTGGGGTAGCGATCCAGCAACGCCTGCGCGACCTTCTGTTCCGACGGCGTGAAGCTATCCATCTGGGATAACAGCAACGCCCTGATGCTTGTCCCCATCGGCACTCCGGCTCTCTATCTGAATGGATTGACCCAACGGCAGGCGGGAGCCTGCCGGCAACTGCACGCATGTTAGCCGATTGAAGATCGGCCACCCGCGTCTGGCTCGAAATTAGAGGGACGCATCACCCGACTCCCCAATACGTTCATATGTGTAATGAAACAGACATGCATCGGACCGTAAGTCGGCGTCCCTTGGTGATGAATTCGGTGATTGCCCTAGTTTTTGGCACAAAAAAGTGGGTGTTATGATCGCGGCCTCGCTGGAATGTATCATTCATTACATGCCGGATAGGCGGTGTCGATACGCCGTTGCGCACCGATGCATCCCGGCATGGCCCGGTTCATTCGTCTGGAGGATCCCGTCATGAGGCGGCTGGTAATACTCACCCTGTTGTCGGCGATGAGCGTGTGCGCGTTCGCCGCGTCGGACCCGGCAGTCGAAGCGAAGAACGGCATGGTCGTGTCGTCGCAGCACTTCGCGTCGCAGATCGGCGTCGACATCCTGAAGGCCGGCGGCAACGCGGTGGACGCGGCGGTGGCCGTCGGCTATGCGCAGGCCGTGACCAACTCGTGCTGCGGCAACATCGGCGGTGGCGGTTTCATGACGATCCACCTGGCCGACGGTCGCGACCGCTTCATCAATTTCCGCGAGACCGCGCCAGCCGCGGCCTCCGCGAACATGTATCTGGATGCGTCGGGCAACGTCATTCCGGACCAGAGCCTGTACGGTTATCGCGCGGTGGGCGTGCCGGGCACGGTGGCCGGCCTCGATCTCGCGCAGCGCAAGTACGGGAAGCTGACGCGCAAGCAGGTGATGGCGCCGGCGATCCGGCTCGCGCGCGACGGCTTCGTGCTGACGCGCGGCGATACGGACATCCTCGACACGACGGTCGAGCGCTTCAGGAAGGATCCGGAAGCGGCGCGCATCTTCCTGCGCCCGGACGGCACCGCGTTGCAGCCGGGCGACCGCCTGGTGCAGAAGGATCTGGCCCGCACGCTCGAGCGCATCGCGGAGCAGGGGCCCGACGCGTTCTATCACGGCGAAATCCCGAAGATCGTCGAGGCGGCGTCCAAGCGCGGCGGCGGCGTGATCACGGCGGCCGATTTCGCGTCCTATCGCGCGCAGGACATGGCGCCGCTGACCTGCACGTATCGCGGCTACGAGTTCGTGTCGGCGCCGCCGCCGAGTTCGGGCGGCGTGACGATGTGCGAGACGCTGAACATCCTCGAAGGGTATGACCTGCGCAAGCTCGGCTACCACTCGGCCGCGGCGGTCCACTACATGACCGAAGCGATGCGCCACGCGTACGAAGACCGCAACACGCTGCTCGGCGATCCGGATTTCATCGACAACCCGATCGCGAAGCTGACGAGCAAGGAATACGCGGCGCAGATCCGCAAGAGCATCCATGCCGATACGGCGACGCCGTCGGTCGACGTGCAGCCCGGTGTCGGCGTGCACGAGAAGCCGGAAACGACGCATTACTCGATCGTCGACCACGACGGCAACGCGGTGTCGACGACCTATACGGTCAACGGCCGCTTCGGCGCCGTGGTCATCGCGCCGGGCACGGGTTTCTTCCTGAACGACGAGATGGACGACTTCACCGTGAAGGTCGGCGCGCAGAACCTGTTCGGCCTCGTGCAGGGCACGCGCAACTCGATCGCGCCGGGCAAGCGTCCGCTGTCGTCGATGGCGCCGACCATCGTGAAGAAGGACGGCAAGGTGTTCATGGTGGTCGGTTCGCCGGGGGGGCTCGCGCATCATCACGATCACGCTGCAGACCGTGCTGAACGTGATCGACTACGGGATGACGCCGCAGGACGCGGTCGCCGCGCCGCGTATCCATCACCAGTGGCTGCCCGACGCGGTCTATTACGAAACCTACGGCCTGTCGCCCGACACGCTCGCGATCCTGCGCAACATGGGCTACAAGATGGTCGAGCAGACGCCGTGGGGCGCCGCCGAGTTGATCATGGTCGGCCTGCCGGGCACCGAAGCGGCGAGCCGCCAGAGTTCCGGGAACGATTCGTCCGTGTCCGGCAACGTGCGCGTGGGCTTCATCTACGGCTACAACGACCCGCGCCGTCCGGCGGGCGCCGCGATCGGCTACTGACCGATCGTTTCATGCCGAATCGCTGCCGCCGGCATTCGCGTCGCCGCGAATGCCGGTGCGGCGGCGTGTCCGTCGGCGGACATTCGCCAGCGTGAGCGGCACGCGCGCCTCTTTTCCGCCAACTCCATCGCCATGCGGCGAATTCCCTCATGAACGAACGAATGTCCGCGGCAGGCTGGATCCTGCTCGCGATGGCAGCCGGCATCCTGGTCGGCTACCTGATCTATACGCAGCTTCCGGACAAGCAGTCCGCCGCGGAAATCGCCGGCTACATTTCGCTCGTGTCCGACGTGTTCCTGCGGCTGATCAAGATGGTGATCGGCCCGCTGGCGTTCTCGACGCTGGTCGTCGGCATCGCGCACATGGGCGATGCGTCGTCGGTCGGGCGCGTGTTCGTGAAGGCGCTCGGCTGGTTCGTCACCGCGTCGCTGGTCTCGCTGCTGCTCGGCTTGCTGATGGCGAACCTGCTGCGGCCCGGCGAGAACCTCGGCCTGCCGCTGCCGGAAATCGGTGCGTCCGCGCATCTGGCGACGTCCAAATTCACGCTGAAGGATTTCGTCGGCCACATGGTGCCGAATTCGATCGCCGAGGCGATGGCGAACAACGAGATCCTGCAGATCGTCGTGTTCTCGATGTTCTTCGGCGTCGCGCTGGCCGCACTCGGCGAGCGCGGCAAGATCCTCGTCGCCGCGATCGACCAGCTCGCGCACGTGATGCTGAAGATCACCGGCTACGTGATGAAGCTCGCGCCGCTCGCGGTGATGGCGGCGATGGCGTCGACCGTCGCGGTCAACGGCTTGTCGATCCTGCTGAAGTTCGCGGTGTTCATGGGCGACTTCTACGTGAGCCTCGTGCTGCTGTGGGCCACGCTCGTCGCGGCCGGGCTGCTGTTCCTCGGCCGCCGCGTGTTCAAGCTGCTCGTGCTGATCAAGGAAGCGTTCATGCTGTCGTTCGCGACCGCGAGCTCGGAAGCCGCGTATCCGAAGATCCTCGACGCGCTCGACCGTTTCGGCGTGCGCCGCAAGATCTCGAGCTTCGTGATGCCGATGGGCTATTCGTTCAACCTCGACGGCTCGATGATGTACTGCACGTTCGCGTCGCTGTTCATCGCGCAGGCGTACAACATCCACCTGTCGCTCGGCACGCAGGTCACGATGCTGCTGATCCTGATGCTGACGTCGAAAGGGATGGCCGGCGTGCCGCGTGCGTCGCTCGTCGTGATCGCGGCGACGCTGCACCAGTTCGACATTCCGGAGGCCGGGCTGCTGCTGATTCTCGGCGTCGACACGTTCCTCGACATGGGCCGCTCGGCCACGAACGCGGTGGGCAACTCGATCGCGAGCGCGGTGGTCGCGAAGTGGGAAGGCGAGCTGATGTCGGAGTCCGAAGCGAATGCACATGCCGCGCATCTCGATGCCGAACTCGAACGACAGAACAACGCGCCGGCCTATGGCGCCGGTCAGGCCACGTCGACCTGACGCTCAGGCCGCCAATGCGTCGTCGATGCACGCCGCAAGCACCATCGCGGCGGCATTGCCCGGCGCCGAACCAAGCAGTTGCGGCGCATAGACGCTGTCGCCCGCCTTGATCGATCGCCCCGACAGCGCGCACACGCCGCGCTTGCGCGTCGTGAACAGGCGCCACTTCTGGTAGCCGTAGTGTCCGGTGCAGGCGTCGCACCACGAAATCATCACGGTGTCGGCCGTGGGCCGTTCGAGCACGCTGATGGTCGGCTTGCTCGTCGCGTCCCACGACGGCAGCCGGTCGCGCGTGACGCTGCGCCGCCGCGGCCCGCTCCACGAGACGGACGGCATGTCGAAGCTGCCGATGGCGGCGACGGTCATGAGCCAGGGCGCTGCACGGTTGTTCATGTCTCAGTTCCTCGAAACGTTACGCGGTGCCGCGACGCGGGGCATCACGACAGGCGGATGCGCGGCTGCACCCAGCCGTTGATCCGTTCGGCGATCCATAGCAGGGTCGCCTTGGAGAAGCCGTGCAGCGCCTGCTGGTGCCGCCGGTAGAGCATCAGGTGGCTGAACTGCGCGAAGCGCCCCTGGATGAAGCCGCCGCGGAAGAACCCGAACTGCCCGAGCGTGCCGAACGCGTCGTAATCGCTGATCGACACCAGCGCGCCGAAATCGTGGAACGCGAACGGCGGAATCGGCGTGCCGTCGAGCCACGCGGGCAGGTGCCTCGCGAGATGCTCGGCCTGCTGCGTCGCGACCTGCGCGGTCGGTGGCAGCGGCCGTTCCTGACCGTCGAGCTGCAGGCTCGCGCAATCGCCGATCGCGAACACGTGTTCGTCGCCGGTCGCCTGCAGCGTCGGGCCGACGACGATCTGGTTCGCGCGGTTCGTGTCGAGCCCGCCCAGCGCCTGCATGAAATCGGGCGCCTTCACGCCGGCCGCCCACACCATCAGGTCCGCTTCGGCGAACGAGCCGTCGCCGTAGTGGAAACCGTTCGCGTCGGCCGACGTGACACGCGTCGACGTCAGCACGCGAAAGCCGATCTGTTCGAGCCGCCGCTGGGCCGACGCGGAAATCCGCGGCGGAAACGCGTTGAGGATGCGCGGGCCGCTTTCGAGCAGCGTGAGCTGCAGCCGCTCGCGCACCGTTTCGTCACCGTACGCCTGCGCCACTTCCAGCAAACGGCTGAGCTCCGCCGCGAGTTCCACGCCCGTCGCGCCGGCGCCGACGATCGCGACGCGAAACGGCTCGTCGCGCGCGATGCTGCGGAACACGCGCATTCGCAATGCCTCGTTGAAGGTCTCCGCCTGCTGCTGGCTGTCGATGAAGTAGCAGTGCTCGCGCACGCCCGGCACGCCGAAATCGTTGGCCTGGCTGCCGAGCGCGAGGATCAGCACGTCGTAGTCGAGTTCGCGTGCGTCGATCACCACGTCGCCGTCCTGCGAGCGGATTTCGCCGAGTTGCACGCGGCGGCGCGCGCGATCGAGCCCTTTCAGTTCGCCGGGCTGGTACGTGTAGCCGTGGTCGCGGGCATGAGCGAGAAAGATCACCTGTTGCTGCTGGACGTCGCGCGTGCCGGCCGCGATCGTGTGCAGCATCGGCTTCCAGATGTGCGTCGGACTGCGGTCGACGACCGTGATCTGCGCCCGCCCGGGCCGGCCGAGACGCTCGCCCAGACGGGTCGCGAGTTGCAGTCCGGCGATTCCGCCGCCGACGATGACAATGCGTTTAGGGGTTGTCATTCATAAATCATCAGGTGATGAATAAGGTATGATCGTAGCGCTTCTCGGCTCCGCGTGTCAACGGAGCGGGGCAGGCCACCCGATCGCGGGCCGGGAAACCGGCGCCGGACCGGGGCATTCGAATCGTTCAAGGAGCAGGAAAAACGTGGCAGAAGTCACTGAGCGCGCGCCGTCGAAGCGGCGTACGCGCGGACGGCCGTTGGCGGATGCGTCCGTCGGCCCGGACGTGATATTGCGGGCCGCGCGCCGCACGTTCGCGAAGCGCGGCTACGACGCGACGAGCGTGCGCGAAGTCGCGCGCGAGCTGGGCATCGATGCGGCGCTGATCGCCCATCACTTCGGTGCGAAGGAAACGTTGTGGCTGGCGGTCGTCGAGCAGATCGTCGAGCTGGTCGAACCGATGTTCGACGCGTTGCGCGCGTTGCGCGCGTCGCCGCTGCCGCATCGCGACCGCGTGCGGCGCGCGCTCGAGCTGTGCGTCGATCACGAATTCGCGGAGCCGGATATCGGCATGTTCTTCTTGACCACGGCGACCGAGGAGGGCGGGCGGCTCGATCGGCTGCAGGAGCGGATCGTGCGCCCGTATCACGATGCGATGTTTCCGCTGATCGCGGACGCGGTCGA
This sequence comes from Burkholderia sp. AU16741, assembly GCF_002223345.1. Taxonomy (NCBI): domain Bacteria; kingdom Pseudomonadati; phylum Pseudomonadota; class Betaproteobacteria; order Burkholderiales; family Burkholderiaceae; genus Burkholderia; species Burkholderia sp. AU16741. The sequence continues at coordinate 919,038 of NZ_NKEZ01000008.1, read as the reverse complement.
GGCCGGCGCGATCCGTCCGGTCGATCCGAACGTGCTGTTCTTCATGATCGCGAGCGCGATCGGCACGACAGTGTCGTACAGCCACATGATGCTGGAGTTCACGTCGCTGCCGACGCGGCCGGAGGCGTTTCGCGAGGCGGTGCTCGCCGTCGCGTTCAGCTTCCTCGGCGACTGAGACCGAGCGCCGCGCGCGCGATGCGTGCGTCGCGACGCGCAAGCGGCCGGCGCGTCATTCGGAATCGAGCGGCGGCTTGTCGCCGAGCCAGCGCCGCGCGCCGGGCCCGTTGCGGCCCGCGCGGTCTTCCGGGTTGGTCAGCTTGCAGCGTTTCAGCGACAGGCAGCCGCAGCCGATACATTCGTCGAGGTTGATGTAGAGCCGCTGGAGTTCCTCGATCCGGCTCGCGACGCGCTGCTTCCAGCCGCGCGACAGCCGCTGCCAGTCCTTGTTGGTCGGCGCGGTGTCCTCGGGCAGGCTGACGAGCTGCTCGGCGATTTCATCGAGCGAATAGCCGATCTTCTGCGCGAACACGATGAACGCGATCAGCCGCAGCACCGTGCGCGAATAGTGGCGATGGCTCGAACCGTTGCGGTGCGACTTGATCAACCCGCGCGTCTCGTAGAAACGCAGCGTGGACGCGGGCACGCCGCTGCGCGCGGCCACTTCGCGGATCGACATCAGCGGCCATTGCGGGGTTTCCTGGATACCCATGACACCCTCCGGGAAAGCTTGACTTGAAGTTAACTTCAACTTTTATGCTACGCGGCAGTTTAACCCGTCGCGAGGCATCATGCTCTCCTTTTCCCTCCGCAGGACGCCGCCGTTGGGCGCCGCCTGCGCCCTGCTGCTGGCGTTGTCGGGTTGTCACGACGGCCAAGGCGCATCGTCGGCCCATCCCCTTCCCGAAGTCGGCGTCGCCACCGTCGCGCCGCGTACCGTCCGCCTCGCGGACGAATTCAACGGACGCGTCGAAGCGGTCGACGCGGTCGAACTGCGGCCGCGCGTGAGCGGCTATCTGCAGCGTGTCGCGTACAAGGAGGGCGACGTGGTCGCGCAGGGCGCGCTGCTGTTCGAGATCGACCCGCGCCCGTACCGGATCGCGCTCGACCGCGCGAAGGCGCAGCAGCAGCGCGCCCGTGCGGCGGCAAGCCTCGCGAACGTGCAGCTCAAGCGCGTGCAGACGCTGATCGATGCGCATGCGACGTCGCAGGAAGAACTCGACAATGCGCGCGCCACCGCCGAGCAGGCGCGCGCGGACCTGCAGGCGGCCGACGCGGCCGTTGCCGATGCGAAGCTCAATCTCGGTTTCACCGAAGTGCGCGCGCCGATCGCGGGCCGCGTCGGCCGCGCGGTCGCGACCGTCGGCAACCTCGCGCGCGCGGACGATACGCTGCTGACGATCGTCGTGGCGCAGGATCCGGTCTACGTGTATTTCGATTGCGACGAGCAGAGTTACCTGCGCTACAACGCGCGGCGCGCCGATCCGAAACATCGTGCGATCGGCGCCGATCCGGTGCGCATCGGCCTCGCGAACGAGACGGGCTTCCCGCATGCGGGCACCGTCGATTTCCTCGACAACCGGCTCGACTCGCAAACCGGCACGATCCGCGCCCGGGTGCGGCTGCCGAACGCGGACCATACGTTCACGCCGGGCCTGTATGCGCGCGTGCAACTGGTCAGCGGCCGCGACCAGGACGCATTGCTGGTGGACGACAAGGCCGTGCTGACCGACCAGGATCGCAAGTACGTGTACGTGATCGGGCCCGGCGACAAGGCGCTGCGCCGCGACGTGACGATCGGCCGCGAACTCGACGGCGAGCGGATCGTCGAGAAGGGGTTGCAGGCGGGCGATCGCGTGGTGGTCGACGGTGTGCAGCGCATCTACTATCCGGGCGCGCAGGTGAAGCCGAAGGCGCTGCCCGCGCGCGCGGCGGCGGACCCCGGCGCCGGCACGCAGGCCGTGGCCGATGCCGGCGCGCCTGCCGCGCAATGACGGGAGCGATACGATGGATTTCTCCCGCTTCTTCATCGACCGGCCGATCTTCGCGGTCGTGCTGTCGATCGTTATTTTCGCGCTCGGCCTGATCTCGATTCCGATGCTGCCGGCCGGCGAATATCCGGAAGTCGTGCCGCCGAGCGTCGTCGTGCGTGCGACGTATCCGGGCGCGAACCCGAAGGAAATCGCCGAGTCGGTGGCCGAACCGCTGGAAGAGGCGATCAACGGCGTCGAAGGCATCATGTACATGAAGTCGGTCGCCGGGTCGGACGGCAGCCTGCAGGTCGTCGTCACGTTCCTGCAGGGCGTCGATCCCGACACGGCCGCCGTGCGCGTGCAGAACCGCGTGAGCCAGGCGCTGTCGCGCCTGCCCGACGAGGTGCGCCAGTACGGCGTGACCACGCAGAAGCAGTCGCCCACGCCGCTGATGTACGTGAGCCTCTATTCGCCGGACAACAGCCGCGATTCGCTGTACCTGCGCAACTACCTGACGCTGCACGTGAAGGACGAGCTGTCGCGTCTCACCGGCATCGGCGACGTCGGCGTGTACGGCTCCGGCGATTACGCGATGCGGCTGTGGCTCGACCCGAATCGACTGGCGTCGCGTGGACTCACCGCGAGCGACGTGATCGCGGCCGTGCGCGAGCAGAACGTACAGGTGTCGGCCGGCCAGCTCGGCGCGGAGCCGTCGCCGAAGAAGAACGACTTCCTCGTGTCGATCAACGTGCGCGGCCGGCTGCGCACCGTGCAGGAGTTCGGCGACATCGTGCTGCGCAACGGCGACGACGGCCAGGTCGTGAAGCTGTCCGACGTCGCGCGCATCGAGCTCGGCGCGGGCGACTACACGCTGCGCTCGTATTTCAACGACAGGCATTCGGCCGTGGTGGGCATCTTCCTGTCGCCGGGCGCGAACGCGCTCGACGTCGCGAAGGCCGTGTATGCGAAGCTCGACGAGTTGTCGAAGCGCTTCCCGCCCGGCGTCGCGTACCGCCCGGTGTGGGATCCGACCGTGTTCGTGCGCGAATCGATTCGCGCGGTGCAGCACACGCTGATCGAGGCCGTCGTGCTGGTCGTGCTCGTCGTGATCCTGTTCCTGCAGACGTGGCGCGCGTCGATCATTCCGCTCGTCGCGGTGCCGGTGTCGGTGGTCGGCACGTTCGCATGGCTCTACCTGCTCGGCTATTCGATCAACACGCTGACGCTGTTCGGGCTCGTGCTCGCGATCGGGATCGTCGTCGACGATGCGATCGTCGTCGTCGAGAACGTCGAGCGCAACATCGCACGGGGCCTGGGCCCGCGCGATGCCGCGCACCAGGCGATGCGCGAAGTGTCGGGGCCGATCGTCGCGATCGCGCTCGTGCTGTGCGCGGTATTCGTGCCGATGGCGTTCATGTCGGGTGTCACCGGCCAGTTCTACAAGCAGTTCGCGGTGACGATCGCGATCTCGACGGTGATCTCCGCGATCAACTCGCTGACGCTGTCGCCCGCGCTCGCCGCGAAGCTGCTGCGTCCGCACGGCGCGCCGAAGGATCCGTTGACGCGCGCGCTCGATCGCGCGTTCGGCTGGCTGTTCCATCCGTTCAACCGCTTCTTCGAACGCAGCGCCGATCGCTATCACGGCGTCGTCGGCCGCACGCTGAAGCGGCGCGGCGTGGTGTTCGCGGTCTACGCGGCGCTGCTCGCGGCGACCGCGCTGCTGTTCAACGCGGTGCCCGGCGGTTTCATTCCGGTGCAGGACAAGCTGTACCTGTTCGCCGGCGCGAAATTGCCGGAAGGCGCGTCGCTCGCGCGCACCAGCGCGGTGACCGAGCAGATGACGAAGATCGCGCTCGGCACCGACGGCGTCGAGATGGTGCCGGCCTTTGCCGGGCTGAATGCGCTGCAGGGCGTGAACACGCCGAACATCACGAACTCGTACGTGATCCTCAAGCCGTTCGACCAGCGTCATCGCAGCGCCGCGCAGATCAACGCCGACCTGAACGCGCGCTTCGCGGCGATCGGCGGCGGCATCACTTATGCGCTGATGCCGCCGCCGATCCAGGGGCTCGGCAACGGCTCCGGTTATTCGCTGTATCTCGAGGATCGCGGCGGTCTCGGCTATGGCGAATTGCAGAAGGCGCTTGCCGCGTTCCAGGCCGCGGTCGCGAAGACGCCGGGGATGAGCTATCCGGTCAGCTCGTACCAGGCGAACATCCCGCAGCTCGAGGTGAAGGTCGACCGGCTGAAGGCGAAGGCGCAGGGCGTCGCGCTGACCGATCTGTTCAATACGTTGCAGGTGTATCTCGGCTCGATGTACGTGAACGACTTCAACGTGTTCGGCCGCGTGTATCGGGTGATGGCGCAAGCGGATGCCGGCCATCGGCAGACGGCTGCCGACATCGCGAACCTGCGCACGCGCAACGCGAAGGGCGAGATGGTGCCGATCGGCTCGATGGTGACGGTCGGGCCCGCGTACGGCCCCGACCCGGTCGTCCGCTACAACGGCTATCCGGCGGCCGACCTGATCGGCGACGCGGATCCGAAGACGATGTCGTCGTCGCAGGCGATCGCGAAGCTGCAGCAGATCGCGAAGGACGTGCTGCCGCCGGGCATTGCGCTCGAATGGACCGACCTCAGCTATCAGCAGGTCACGCAGAGCAACGCGGCGATCGTCGTGTTCCCGCTCGCGGTGATGCTGGTGTTCCTGGTGCTCGCGTCGCTGTACGAGAGCTGGACGCTACCGCTCGCGGTGATCCTGATCGTGCCGGTGTGCATGTGCGCGGCGCTGTTCGGCGTGTGGCTGTCCGGCGGCGACAACAACGTGTTCGTGCAGGTCGGCCTCGTCGTACTGATGGGGTTGGCGTGCAAGAACGCGATCCTGATCGTCGAGTTCGCGCGCGAGCTCGAGATCCAGGGCAAGGACGCGGTCGAGGCGGCGCTCGAAGCGTGCAAGCTGCGGCTGCGTCCCATCGTGATGACGTCCGTCGCGTTCATCGCGGGCTCGGTGCCGCTGCTGATCGGCAGCGGCGCGGGCAGCGAGGTGCGGGCGGCCACCGGCGTCACCGTGTTCGCCGGGATGCTGGGCGTCACGCTGTTCGGGCTGTTCCTGACACCCGTGTTCTACGTGGCGATCCGCAAGCTCGCGGGCGGCACGCCGGCCGTCTGGAGCGAACAGCACGGCAGCCTCGAAGGAGAAAAACGATGAGCGCCGCTTTCCGTCTTTCCGCGCTTGCGATGTCGGTGACGCTTGCCGCATGCGCGGTCGGCCCCGATTTCAAGCAGCCCGATATGACCACGGCTGCGCGGTTCGCGCGCGACGCTCACCCGGCGACGCAGCACGACGCGGCGCCGGCCGATACACGGCCCGATACGCCGCCCGATGCATCGGCGGCCGCCGACGCCACGTTCTGGCGCGGCTTCGGCGATCCGACGCTCACGCAGTTGATCGATGCGGCGCTCGCGGCGAACCAGGACCTGCAGGTCGCCGTATCGCGCTACGACGCGTCGAACGCGCTGCTGTCGCAGGCGGCGTTCGACCGCTATCCGACGATCACCGCGAGCGGTCGGATCGGCCATCAGCTGATGAGCAAGGATCAGGCATTCGGCGCGCCGCGCAGCCAGCGCGATACGCCGATGTCGAGTGCCGGCATCAATGCCGCGTGGGAACTCGACCTGTTCGGCCGCGTGCGCCGCTCGATCGAATCGCAGCGCGCGGAAACGGCGGCCAGCGCGGCCGACGTGCGCGCGGTGCGCGTCGTGATCGCGGGCGAGGTCGCGAGCACGTATGTCGACCTGCGCGGCTCGCAGGCGCGGCTGCGGATTGCTCGCGAGAACGCCGACAACCAGAAGCAGACGCTCGCGCTGATCAATGCGCGCGTCGGCGCGGGGCGAGGTTCCGAACTCGACGCGGCGCGAGCACGCGCGCAGTACGAATCGACGACGTCGCGGATCGCCGTGTACGAAGCCGCTATCGGCGTCGACGAGCATCGGCTCGCGGTGCTGACCGGGCAGACGCCGGATGCGCTGATCGGCCGGTTCGACCTGCCGAAGACGGCTGCGCAGACGGGCACGCCGGTGCCGTTGCCGGCGCTTGCCGCCGATATCGATCCCGGCACGCCGGGCGACCTGCTGCGCCGCCGTCCCGATGTCGCGGCCGCCGAGGCGCGGCTGCATGCGGCGACCGCACGCGTCGGCGTCGCGACCGCCGACCTGTTTCCGCGCTTCACGCTGTCCGGGCTGCTCGGCAGCGCGACGAGCAGCTACGGGTTCTTCCGCGCGGGCAGCGACACGAACCTGATCGCGCTCGGCATCGACTGGTCGTTCCTCGACGTCGGTCGCGTGCGTGCGCGGATCGCCGCGAGCGACGCGGAAGCGGCCGGCCAGCTTGCGCAGTACCGGCAAACCGTGCTCGGCGCGCTGGAGGAAACCGAGAACGCGCTGCTGCGTGTCGCCCGCACGCGTGACGAGACCGCGCACCTCGTGCGCGCGGCCGACGACAGCGCGCGTGCCGCGCAACTCGCGCAGGCCCGCTTCTCCGCCGGCGCGATCGACTACTACGAAGTGCTCGACGCGCAGCGGACGCTGCTGCAGGCGCAGGATGCGGCGGCCGACGGGCGGATGCGCAGCGCGGCGTCGACGGTCGCGCTGTACAAGGCGCTGGCGGGCGGCTGGCCGGCGGGCACGGGGCAGGGCATGCCAGGCCCGCTCGCTCGGTCGGGGCAGTAGCGCGAGCGGTGCGGCGCGCGGCAGGCCGGCGCGATCCTGCCTGCCGCGCGCCGCATGACTACACCGTGGCCGGATCGACCTTGTCGATATCGATGCCGTAACGCCGGATCGCTTCGCCGACGCGCGCACGTTCGATCACGCCGTCGTCGGCGAGCGCCTTCAGCGCGGCGATCGCGATGAAATGCCGGTCGACCTCGAAGAACGCGCGCAGCGCCTCGCGCGTATCCGAGCGGCCGAAGCCGTCGGTGCCGAGCGACACGAAGCGGCGGCCATCGACGAATGCCCGGATCTGGTCGCCGACGATCTTCATGTAGTCGGTCGCGACGACCACCGGGCCCACGCGGCCGTCGAGGCATTGCCGCACGTACGGCACGCGCGGCGCCTGCTCCGGATGCAGCAGGTTCCAGCGTTCCGCGGCGAGTCCGTCGCGGCGCAGCTCGGTCAGGCTCGTCGCGCTCCATACGTCGCTCGACACGCCGAAGTCCTGCGCGAGCAGGTCGCTCGCGGCGAGCGTTTCGCGCAGGATCGCGCCGCTGCCCATCAACTGCACGTGCGGCGCATCGGCCACGCGCGGCGTGGTGCCTGCGCGCAGCAGGTAGAGCCCCTTCAGGATGCCGGCCTCCGCGCCGTCGGGCAGCGCCGGATGCGGATAGTTTTCGTTGAGCAGCGTGATGTAGTAGTAGACGTCCTCCTGTTCCGCGAACATCCGCCGCAATCCGTCGCGCACGATCACCGCGAGTTCGTACGCATAGGTCGGGTCGTACGACACGCAGTTCGGAATCACCGACGACAGCACCAGGCTGTGCCCGTCGTTGTGCTGCAGCCCTTCGCCCATCAGCGTCGTGCGGCCCGATGTCGCGCCGATCAGGAAGCCGCGCGTGCGCGCGTCGCCGGCGGCCCACGCGAGATCGCCGACCCGCTGCAGCCCGAACATCGAATAGAAGATGTAGAACGGGATCGTCGGCAATCCGTGGTTGCTGTACGCGGTGCCGGCCGCGATCCACGACGCGATCGCGCCCGATTCGTTGATCCCTTCCTGCAGGATCTGCCCGTCCTTCGCTTCCTTGTAGTAGCTGAGCTGGCCCGCGTCCTGAGGCGTATAGAGCTGGCCGAGATGCGAGTGGATGCCGATCTGGCGGAACAGGCCCTCCATCCCGAACGTGCGCGATTCGTCCGGCACGATCGGTACGACCAGCTTGCCGAGCCGCGGGTCTTTCAGCAGCGTGCCGAGGATGCGCACGAACGCCATCGTCGTCGACAGGCCGCGCTCGCCGGTGTCCTTCAGTTGCGCGTCGAACGCGGCGAGCGGCGGCGTCGGCAGCGGCGCGACCGCATGGAAGCGGGCCGGCACGTGGCCGCCGAGCGCGGCGCGGCGCTCCGCGAAATAGCGTGCCTCGGCACTGCCCGGTTCCGGCTTCAGGTAAGGCAGCTCGTCGAGTTGCGCGTCGTCGACCGGCAGCGCGAAGCGGTCGCGGAATGCGCGCACCGCATCCGCGCTCATCTTCTTCAACTGGTGGTTCACGTTCTGGCCTTCGCCGGCTTCGCCCATCCCGAAGCCCTTGACCGTTTTCGCGAGCACGACGGTCGGCCGGCCGTCCGCGCCCATCGCCTGCGCATAGGCCGCATGCACCTTCTCCGGATCGTGGCCGCCGCGCGCCAGTTTCCAGATGTCGTCGTCGGACAGGTCGGCGACGAGATCGAGCAGTGCCGGATACTTGCCGAAGAAATGCTCGCGCACGTATGCGCCGCTTTGCGACTTGAAGGTCTGGTAATCGCCGTCCACGCATTCCATCATGCGCTGGCGCAGCAGGCCCGTCGCGTCGCGCTCGAGCAGGCGGTCCCAGCCGCCGCCCCAGATCACCTTGACGACGTTCCAGCCGGCCGCGCGGAACGTGCCTTCGAGTTCCTGGATGATCTTGCCGTTGCCGCGCACCGGGCCGTCGAGGCGCTGCAGGTTGCAGTTGACGACGAAGATCAGGTTGTCGAGCCGCTCGCGCCCGGCAAGCGAGATCGCCGCGAGCGATTCGGGCTGGTCCATTTCGCCGTCGCCGAGAAACGCCCACACCTTGCGGCCCTGATGCGCCTTCAGCCCGCGATATTCGAGGTAACGCATGAAACGCGCCTGATACGCGGCCGTGAGCGGCCCGAGCCCCATCGACACGGTCGGGAACTGCCAGAAATCGGGCATCAGGCGCGGATGCGGATACGACGACAGCCCGTCGCGGCCTGCTTCCCGACCGGTTTCGCGGCGGAAATTGTCGAGCTGCGCGGCCGTGATGCGGCCTTCCAGATACGCGCGGCCATAGATGCCGGGCGCCGAATGGCCCTGGATATAGACCATGTCGCCGTCGAACGTGTCGGTGCGGCCGCGGAAAAAGTGGTCGAAGCCGACGTCGTACAGCACGGCCGCCGACTGGTAGGTCGCGATGTGGCCGCCGACGTTCGAATGCCGGCCGGCGCGCAGCACCATCACCATCGCGTTCCAGCGGATCATCGCGTTCAGCCGCCGCTCGAGTGCGAGATCGCCCGGGTAGGGCGGCTGCCGCTCGCGCGGCACCGTGTTCACGTATGCGGTCGTCACGCGGCCGTGCAGGTCGCCATGGCGGGCCGCGTCGAGATCGGCGAGCTGGTCGAGCAGGTAGTGCGCGCGCGGGCGGCCTTCGAGCGCGATCACGGATTCGAGCGCGTCGAGCCATTCACGGGTTTCCTGAGGATCGATGTCGGGTAACGCGAGAGGTGCGGTCATGCAGTGTCTCCAGAAGCATCAGGCAGCGCGCAGCGACGGTCGTGGCGCCGCGTCGCGCGACGAAACGTCCACCGGTCGGCGGGCAAATGGTTGCAATTGCAATCGTATGGCGGGCATTGTTATCGAGGTAAAATTTAATTGCAACTGCAATTCAATGAGAGGAACGACCTGACATGAGCGCACCCGAACCCGATCTGTGGTTCTCGTTCGTCCGCGCGCACCGGACGATGATTCGCGAGATCGAACGCCGTCTTGCGGCGGCCGGCCTGCCCGCGTACGCGTGGTACGACGCGCTGTGGGGGCTCGAAAGCGGGCCCGACGGCACGCGCCGCATGCACGAACTGGCCGACGTGCTCGCGATCGAGCGCTACAACCTCACGCGGCTCGTCGACCGGCTCGAACAGGACGGGCTCGTCACGCGCGCGCGGTCGGCCGACGACGGCCGCGCGGCGTTTGCGAGCATCACCGACAAGGGGCGGACGCTGCGCAGGAAGATGTGGAAGGTGTACCAGTCGACGGTCGCGGAGCTGTTTCTCGACCAGTTCACCGGCAAGGAGCAGGCGGCGATGGCCGCCGCGCTCGATCGCGCGAGCGCCGCGGCGCGCGACGCGGCGGCCGACGCGAAGTAGCGGCGTCCGGCGCGCGCATCAGCCGCGCGCATGGCCGCGCATCGCCTGCGCGGCCCAGTCGGCCGGCACGCGGCCGTCGTCGGCCAGCAGGCGCAGCGCGACCGCGACGATCCAGCGTGCGGTCGGCACGCGTGCGCCCGGCCCGGCCGAATCCGCGCCGAGCGCGGTGAAGCGGGCCGGCACGAACGCACCGATCTGCGCGGCGACGTGCCGTGCATAGCCGGTTACCGCGAGCACCGGCGTGCCGCCTTCGCCGAGACAGGCTCGCACGTGCGCAACGCGCGGTACGTCATGCGGATGCAGCAGGTTCCAGCGTTCGGCCGCGCGACCGTCGCGGGCGAGCTGCGTATAGCTCGGGCAACTCCAGATCGTCGAGGCGATCCGCCATTCGTCGTGCAGCAGGTCGGCCGCTTCCATGACCTGCGCGAGCGTGCTGCCAGCGCCGCACAGCCGGATCTGCGCCGCGGCGTCGGTGGCCGTACGCCGGCCGGCCCGCACCATGCCGTTGAGCGCGTCGCGGGCGGCGGCCGCCGACAGCGGCTTCGTATCCGGCCCGCAGTCGTCATGGCTCGCGAGATAGAAGAAGCCGGGCTGGCCGGCGACGTAGAGCGTGCGCAGCGCGTGGCGCAGGATCGCGATCGCTTCGTGCGCCGACGCGGGATCGTACGGCGTGCACGCGGCGTTCGCGGCGAGCCAGTGCGGGACGTCGGGCGTCACGCCCTTCGGCCATGACGACGCGGCCGTTTCCGCGTCGTTGACGAAGATTCCGCGATCGACGGTTTCGATCGATGCCAGCCGCAGCCGGTCAATCGCGCGCGCATGCAGCAGATACAGCAGCGGCCGCTCGAAACGCTTGCCCGGATCGAGAAACCGCAGCGGCCACGCACTGATGTGGCGATGCGCGTGCGCACCGGAAGACGACTCGCACGCATCGGCGCGGACGATCCACACGCGTTTCGACGTCACCGCATCGCGTTCGAGGCACTCGGCGGCCGCGCGCATCGCGCCGAGCGGCGATATCGCCGCGCCCGGCGGCACGAGCCGCCGCGTCGTCAGCCGTTCGAGGCAGGCCGTCGCGGCGCGGCGGGTGTCGGGCGTCCGCACGGGCGGACCGGATCGCGCAGTCTGCATGTCCCTCCTTCGAGTACTGGCATGTCGCCGGCATCGTCGATTCCGGCATAGGATTGCAATTGCAACGATTGTAGTTGCAACGATAACCCGATGACAAGGACCGACATGACCTCGACGCACGCCCTCACGTTCTATACGGCCGACACGCCGAACGGACACAAGATCGCGATCTACCTGGAAGAGGCCGGGCTTGCCCACGATCGCGTGCAGGTGAACCTGTCCGCCGGCGAGCAGCGCAGCCCGGCATATCTCGCGATCAATCCGAACGGCAAGATCCCGGCCATCGTCGACCACGACACGGGGCTCGCCGTATTCGAATCCGGCGCGATCCTCAGCTATCTCGCCGAGAAAACGGGCTACCTGCAGCCCGACACGCTGGCCGAGCGCACGGCGGTCCGGCAATGGCTGCATGTCCAGATCGGTGCGATCGGGCCGATGCTCGGCCAGCTGTGGTGGTTCCTGCGCGCATCGAAGACGGGCAATGCGGAAGCGATCGACCGCTACCGGAAGGAGGCGCTGCGTCTCTACGGGGTCGTGAACGGCCGCTTGTCGGAATCGGCGTATCTCGCGTCGTCGCGGTATTCGATCGCCGATATCGCGGCGTTTCCGTGGCTGCGTACGGCGGCCGAGCTCGATCTCGACGTCACCGGTTTTCCGCACGTCGAGCGCTGGCTTGCCGATATCGCCGCGCGGCCGGCCGTTCAACGGGGCCTGGCCGCGTGCCGCGCGCCAGTGACCGGGGCGGCGCACTGACGTCGCATCGCCCGCGCCGCGTGGACGGCGCGGCCGCCGGCCGCCCGCTGCCGGTGAAACATTGTCCCTTCGTCGTCAACGTCTCGAATGCGTGATATTCGCGCCGCTCGATCCGGTTTGGCGTGGCCGTGAATCGATGACGATGTGGCGCATGGCCGGCCACCGGGCCGTACAGATGCACGAAGCGCAGGAGAGAGCCGATGCTTAGTATCGCGGCCGGCGGCCTACCGCGACCGCCGCCCGCTCATTACGCTGGGGCGATCATCCACTCTGTCCGGAAGGTCGCCATGTCCCGGCTCGACTACACACTGCTCGGCCCCTGTCTGCTCGCCATCGCGCTCGACGCGATGGGATTCGGGCTCGTTTATCCGATGATGTCCGCGATCTTCAGCGATCCGCACGCGGGCATCCTGCCGGCCGACGCCGGCGCGCACGCGCGCAATTTCTATCTCGGCCTCGGCTACGGGATCTACCCGCTGTGCATGTTCTTCGGCTCGTCGCTGATGGGCGAGCTGTCCGACCGCTACGGCCGCCGCCGGATCCTGCTGCTGTGCGTGCTCGGCCTCGCGGCCGGCTACGCGATGATGGCGGCCGGCGCGTGGCATGCCAGCGTCGCGCTGCTGCTGGCCGGCCGCGGGCTCACCGGCCTGATGGCCGGCTGCCAGGGCATCGCGCAGGCGGCCATCACCGATCTCAGCACGCCCGACACGAAGGCGTACAACATGAGCATCATGTCGCTCGCGTTCAGCGCGGGCGTGATCGTCGGCCCGGTGCTCGGCGGCGTCACGTCCGACCGGACGATCTCGCCGCTGTTCGACTACGGCACGCCGTTCGTGCTGGTCGCCGCGCTATCGCTGATCTGCGCATGCTGGACCTGGGCGTCGTATCGCGATTCCGCCGCGCCGCGCGGCGATACGCGCATCGATCCGCTGCTGCCGCTGCGGATCATCATGGAGGCGGCGCGCCAGCGCAACGTCGCGTTCCTGTCGGTGGTGTTCTTCCTGATGCAGGTCGGCTACGGGCTCTACCTGCAGACCATCATGCTGCTGTTGCAGGCGAAATTCGGCTATACGAGCGCGCGGCTCGGGCTGTTCAGCGGCGTGATCGGTATCTGCTTCGTATTCGGCCTGCTGTGCGTCGTGCGGGTGATGCTGCGCGTGTGGCGCGTGATCGATATCGCGAAGACGGGCCTGCTCGTCGCCGGGCTTGGCCAGATCCTGTCCGCGCTGTTTCCGCACGAACCGGTGCTATGGGCGCTTGCGATGGTCGTCGGCTGCTTCGACATGGTTGCGTACACGACGATGTATACGGCGTTTTCCGATGCCGTCAGCGACGACCGGCAGGGCTGGGCGCTCGGCGTCGCGGGCTCGGTGATGGCGGTCGCGTGGGTCGTGACGGGCGCGCTGACGAACCTGCTGCCCGTATTCGGCGAGACCGGGCTGCTGCTGATCGGCGGCGCGGGTTTCCTGCTCAGCTTCGCGATGATGGTCGCGTACGGCCGCACGCGGCCGGGTGCGCGAACGGCCGTGCTGTCGTAGGCGGCTCGCACGTACGTTAGTCTGCCCGCGGCGATGATCCGGTGAGCTTACGAACATCATCGTGCGCTCTGCGCGGCGCGCCGTCGTGCGCGTGAGCTGGCAGGAGGCGGGCGTCGGGCGCGACGCACGCATCGGTCGGTTGGCTGGCGGTATGCGGCAGACGAGCGCGAGGGGGGGGCGAGCATGGCCGGATGCATTCGCATCGCCATGGCATGACTTCGCGATCCGAACGATGTCGTCGGAATGGCGGCCAAACGATATGTTGACCGTCGCGCATGATTCCGTGGCGCGGACGGCATTTACGCTCGCGCGCGATTCGGCTCCGGGCCTTGATCGGCCGGAGCCGAATCGCTGCTTACCGCCACGAACCGTCGACGTAGACCCACACCGGCCCCTGCCGGCGCCAGTAGCCGGGTACCCAGCGGCGTCCCGGGCGCCGTGCGACCCAGCGGCCGGGCACCCATATATAGCGGCCGCGCTGCCAGCGCCAGTAGCCGTCCGTCCATATATAGCCATGCGGCCGTGGCGGTGGCGGGCGACGGTCGTGACGGGCCGCCGGCGGCGCGAAGCCGGGGCGATCCGCATACGGCGGCCCGCCGGGAACGCGGTGCGGGCCGGATGGCCGGTACACGGGCGGGGCGGCCTGGGCCGAGGCGGCACGCAGCCAGCCGGTGCCGACGAAGGCGGCGGTCAATCCGATGGCGCGCAGCAGCGAGCGTCGATTCATGGCGGTTCCTGTTCTGTATCCGAGGCCGTCCTACATTAGCCTGCCGCCGCGCCCGCCGGGTTACGCGGGCGGTCAAGGCTGTTACCGAGTGTCACGGCAGGCGCGAACTGCCTTTCCTTTCTGACGGCTGACGGGATCTCGGCTGGGTGCCGGCGCCGCCCGCTGTTTACGGGTCGAGGGGACGTTTGGGATGCGGCTTCGCCAATATTTGAGATGGAGTTGGGTAATAATTACCGTTTTTGGGGTGGCGAACCGAATCCGTTTGTTGTTTCTATGCAACCGTCAAGACGATGACATGTAAGAATGGTGCGATGAAAGCCTCCAAAAAGTCCTCGTCAAGAAGTCAAAAACAAACGTTAAAACAAATACTTATGACACGCCCCCACTTTCATTATTTCTAGTTCTGGAAAAGCTTATTTCTTTATTTGCGGATCGCTCCCCTAGGGTACACCCCTAAACTCACGGTTCCCAAACGGGCAACTATCCGGGCGCCGCCAGCAGGACCGATGGCGCTCCCGGGCGGTTGCAGACCGTTTATGAACAAGGTCGCGAGACCTGCCTCTTTTTAGAAGGGAGCTCCACGAATGAACAAGACTCTGATCGTTGCAGCAGCTGCAGCATCGTTCGCTACCGTCGCTCACGCGCAAAGCAGCGTCACGCTGTACGGCGTGCTGGACGCAGGCATCACCTACACGAGCAACGTCCAGCCGGCACTCGGCCAAGCTGGCAAGTCGCGTTGGGCGATGGGTTCGGGCATTGACCAGAGCCGTTTCGGCCTGCGTGGCTCGGAAGACCTGGGTGGCGGCCTGAAGGCAATCTTCACGTTGGAAAGCGGCTTCGGCATCGGTGACGGCAAGCTGGGCAACAACGGCGGCATGTTCAACCGTCAAGCATTTGTCGGCCTGTCGAGCCAGTACGGCACGGTCACGCTGGGCAAGCAGTACGATGCAGCGCAAGACTACCTGGCGCCGCTGACGGCAACGGGCTCGTGGGGCGGCACGTACTTCGCGCACCCGCTGAACCTCGATCGTCTGAGCACGACCGGCGATGTCGCGTCGAACAACACGATCAAGTTCACGAGCGCGAACTACGCTGGCCTGCAATTCGGCGGCACGTACTCGTTCTCGAACAACACGAACTTCGGCAACAACCGTGCGTACAGCGCGGGTGCCGCATACCAGTTCCAAGGTCTGAAGCTGGCTGCTGCATACTCGCAAGCGAACCTGGGTGACGGTACGAACGGTAGCGGCGCAACGTCGTCGGCGATCGGTGGCCTCGCTTCCCAAGGCCGCGTCCGCACGTACGGTGCTGCTGCTGGCTACGCATTCGGCCCGGCACAAGTCGGCGCTGCATGGACGCAAGCACGTCTGGACAACAACGCAGTTGGTGTGGGCACGCTGCGCACCGACAACTACGAAGTGAACGCGAAGTACAACCTGACGCCGGCTCTCGGCCTGGGCGCTGCTTACACGTACACGAACGCGAAGATCAACAACGGCAGCACGCACTGGAACCAGTTCGGTCTGCAAGCTGACTACGCACTGTCGAAGCGCACGGACGTCTACGCACAAGCTGTGTACCAGCGTGCAGCGAAGAACGGCATCGGCGCGTCGATCTACAACGGCAACAGCTTCGCTGACAACCTGCCGAGCTCGTCGATCAACCAAACCGCAGCAACGGTTGGTCTGCGTCACCGCTTCTAAGCGTGACGGGCGGGGCAACCCGCTTCGCAGCATCGAAAAGGCGCCTTCGGGCGCCTTTTTTTCGTCTGTGGAAAGCAATGACGATGATCCGGATCGTCCGGATGCAAAAAAGCGAGGCTCGTGCCTCGCTTTTGTCGTTCTGCGCACTGTATGGCGCGACGTTGGCCGCCGGTGGTTCAGCGCGTGTATTCGCCGTTGGCTTCCGGCTGGAACACGATCGCGGCAACCTTCATCAGCTTTTCGGCGCCGCTCGGCTGCATCACCTTGACCATCTGGCCGCGCTGCGTGCCCAGCAGCGCCATGCCGACGGGCGAGAACACGTTCAGGCGTCCGAGTTCGAGGTTGGCGGCGTCCGGATAAACAATCGTCCAGGTAGCCTGTTCCTGGGTCGCTTCGTCGAGCAGCGTGATTTGCGAGTTCATCGTGACGACGTTCGCCTTGATGGCGTCGGGCTGGACGATATCGGCGCGTTCGAGCAGCGTGTCGAGCATCGTCTGGAAACGCGGGTTGTGCTCGGCGTGCTTTTCGAGGCGGGCGACGTCGAGTTCGGTCAACTGGTAAAGGCGTTGTTTCATGGTGGTTCTCCAAATGATCGGCAGGGGCAGGCGTGGCGTGCCTATGAGGATCGCCCGGAGCCTGTCTAACCTGGCTCCGGGTGGAGACCGAGCGGTCAGATCAGGCGCCGGGCAGGGGCGAGCGGCGCCTGGGCCGTGCGTCGAGCGAGGGGATGCGCCGGCTGTCCGACGCGCGCGCGCACGCCGGCCGGGCCGGACGGCGAAACCGAGAGGGGCGTGAGCGCGTACATGGTGGATGGAATATCGACTGGCGAATGGAACCTTACGATTCTACAACACAACCTTCCCAACAGGTGATCCGGCTGTTGGCGTTTCGTCAGCGATTGTTGTGTGGGTGAAGCAAGTTGGAGCGACCCTGTCCCGAAACAGTGGGCGATCTTTTCCAAAAACGCAACGCTGTTTATTCAAACTAAGGGTTTCCCCTTGGAGTGGCGAACACTACACTGAATTCAATCGCTTCAGACAGTCACTGCAGGGGCGACGTCAAAAGAGAACATATTCCGGAGGTAAATCATCATGAAGTCGATCATCTACGCAGCCATCGCCGCATCCGTCCTTGCCGCTCCGATCGCATCGTTCGCGCAGTCCGAGCAGGGGTTGACCCGCGCTCAGGTCAAGGGCGAACTCGTGCAACTCGAGCAGAACGGGTACAAGCCGCTGGCGAGCGACTCGCAATATCCGAGCGACATCCAGGCTGCCGAGCAGCGCATCCAGCCGAACCAGCCGATGCTGGCGCAAGCCGATACCAGCGGCTACGGCGCTGTCGCAACGGGTGCCGCGCAAACTGGCCGCCGTGTGACGCGGGAAGCGCCGAATCCCGTGAATTCGGTCTACTTCGGTAACTGATTGAACGTCCCCGGGTCTGCCCGAGCGCACCGCTGAATCGACGAGACGCGCGCCAGTCGCGCGCGTCGTTCGCCCGCAGGAGCAGAACCTCCGTCGCCGCATGCCGGCGGCTTTCCGCCCAGACGCTCACGCGTTTGGGCCTTTTTTGCTGGGGCGGATCAGGCGGACGTGACGCTCGGCGTGCCGTGGATGTAGTGTTCGAGCTGGCTGATCGTGAACTGCTGATCGGCAATCACGCTCTTCACGAGGTCGCCGATCGAGATGAGGCCGACCAGCTTCCCGCCGTCGAGCACGGGCAAGTGGCGCATCCGGTGCTCGGTCATCAGCGCCATGCACTCGTCGGTGGATTGCGACGGTTCGACGTAGCGCACCTTCGCCGTCATGATTTCCTCGACGCGGGTGGCTTTCGACGAGCGGTCCTGCAGGACGATCTTGCGCGCGTAGTCGCGCTCGGTGACGATGCCCGCGATGTCGTCGCCGTCCACGACCAGCAGCGCGCCGATGCCTTTTTCCGCCATCAGCTTGATGGCGTCGTAGACGAGATCGGTCTTCGTGACGGTGTAGATGGTGCGGCCCGAATCCGGCTTGGCCTTGAGAATCTGCGCGACAGTCGTGCTCATTCGCTTTCTCCGTGTGCAGGTCGATGCAGGGCAGGCGGGGCGTGATGCGCGTCACCCGGTGAGCCCAGTATAGCCGGGCGGGCGGCGGCAGTCGCGTGACGTTTCCAGATTAGCGGTAAACTCCCGTCACGCACCATCCACATAACTCCTACATTCCCGAAGTTTCGATTGAATTCATGATGTCTTCGCGTCCCCAATCGCCCCCGCCGGGCAATGGCCAGGCAGACGAGTGCGTGACGCTCGTCGCTACCGCGTCGCTGCCTACGCGCTACGGTACGTTTACGTCGTACGCGTTTCGCGTATCGGGCAGCGATGCCGAACACCTTGCGCTCGTGATGGGCGACGTGACGGGCGAGCAGTCCGTGCTGACCCGGCTGCACTCCGAGTGCCTGACCGGTGACGTGTTCGGCTCGTACCGCTGCGATTGCGGCGAGCAACTCGATCTCGCATTGCGTTACATCGCGGCCGAAGATCGTGGCGTACTGCTGTACCTGCGCGGCCATGAGGGCCGCGGCATCGGCCTGAGCAACAAGATTCGCGCGTACGCGCTGCAGGAGCAGGGGCGCGACACCGTCGAGGCGAACCTCGATCTCGGCTTGCCCGACGACGCTCGTGAATACGACTCGGCCGCTGCGATCCTCCGCATCCTCGGTGTGACGTCGGTGCGGCTGATGAGCAACAATCCGAAGAAGTTCGATACGCTCGTGAAGCACGGCATTCCCGTTTGCGAACGCGTGGCGCTCGCGGTGCCCGTGCGCGAGGAAAACGAACGGTATATCCGCACGAAGCAGACGAAGTTCGGGCATTACTTCGAGGAAAACGAGTAACCGGAGCGGGCGCGCGAGCGCCCCGTTTCTCGTCATCTGTTCTTCCGATCGTTGCCGGGACACGCAACGATCGCGATCGCCTTCCCCTCATGTGTTCCAGTGCCGGGCTTGTGATGTCGGCTGTGTTGTGCGCGGCGTCCGCCCACTCCGTACTCGCGGAACGATCACGCCGTCGAATCGAAACCGTATGCCCGACGCTGCCTCGCTCGCAATCGACCGATGCAGGGGCGCGACCGCCACGACGGCCATGCCCGCGCGTAACGGCTCACGCGAACCTGCTCGTCAGCGCCACGTGCCGTTCTGCAACACGATCCGGTAGCCGTCGGCATCCTCGAAGGTCTGGCCTGATATTTCCCAGTATGGATTGAACGACGTCACGGGAATGAAGTCGTGTGCGGTCGCGCGCTCGCAGGCGGATTCCCATTCCGGACGATCGGGCAGGTAGAACACGATCAGATCCTCGGGTGTCGGCGACGGCGCGATCGGATGGTCGGGACAGTGCGTGAACTCGAAGTGATAGTCGAGGCCTTCGCGTCCGAGCATCACGCCGGAAAAGCCGTCGTGATCTTCGAAGCGCGCCAGTACTGACAGCTCGAGGGCGTCGCGATACATGCGCTCGGTGCGGGCAAGGTTGCTGACCGGGCGGGCAATGCGCAGATGGGCGTGCAAGATGGCCTCGGCGGGAAGTGGCGGGCCGCTCAATGATAAGCCGGCCGATCCCGATGCGCGAGGCGAGTGGGCCGCCCTTCGGGGGATACTTGCGGTATCGAACGATATCGATTCGGCCCGGCCCAACGGATCGAATTGTGTCGAGCTTCATCTTGCGAAAGAAAAAACATGACGCTTCTCGATCCAATGTGGGCATGCCGCGTCGCAGCAGCCACTCGTCGGCAAGACATTCGAATTCGTGCGTTGGGCAGCGCCCGTCGCACGACGTGCGCATACGTGCATGCCGGGCCGGAGATGATGCATGGGTAAGCCCGATCTTCGTCGGCCGGTTGCCGGACCTTATCGTCAGTGGCGATGGGTGGCTGGACTGGAGGCCGGTTTCGGGTGGGTGGCAAAGGGGACGTTGGTGCTGGCGGGCCTGGCGATGGTCGCGTTGGCGGCGCTGACGGGCGACGTCGGTGCCCTGACGGACCTGCCGGCGACCAGGAAGGGTTGGTTGTACCTGCTGTTGGCGCTTGTGGCCGCGGTCGCGCTGACATTTGCGGTGTACTACTACTGGCTGCGACCGACTGATATACGTCCAGCGGCCTAGCCAGACGGGGAAGGCGATGCGGCCCCACAAACCGTTCGGGCAATAAAAAAGCCCGCTGCTTGAGCGGGCTGAATCCATGTTTGGAGACATGGAGGAGACAGACGTAAATTTAAGGGAAAACCCGGACCTTTGCAAGCCCTCGTTGCATCCGCACAACGTGCCGCCGCGCAGACCGCTGTGTGGCGGCGCGCGGCACGGCCTCATTCACATGCCGCCGGCCCGCGCATGCGCCGCCAACCCGCCGAACCGCTCTTGCGCGACCGGCAGCGCGTATTTGCTGCGCATTTCCGTCTCGATCCATGCACACGCCTCGCGCGCGCAGTCGGTCAATGCGTGCCGCGTCGCATGTCCGTCGATGTCGTAGACGAAACGCACGCCGACCTCGTCATCGTCAACCTGTCGTTCGAGCTGATTGAGCTGCAGTCGCGGCCCGTGCTGTTGCGACAGCGCGCGCAATTCGTCGAAGTGATATTCGAGCCAGTCCGCGAAGAACAGCGCGTCGCTGTGGCTGGGCAGCCGGAAAGCCGCGCTGCGCGACGGGCGCGCCGCGAATTCGCCAGCCGCCGCATGCGGTTCGCGGTCCGAGGCGACCGGCGCGAGCGGGTGCCGAATCTGCCGGTACGGCTCGCGATCGCGCAAGGCGTGCCACAGCAATTCGTCGCCGGCAGCGCCGGACGGCTGCATCGTCAGGTCGTGCCGGCCATCGCCGGTCGCGGCGATCTCGCGGATCACGAGGCGCAGCGAGCATAGCGGCTCGTCCGCGACCAGCAGGGTTGCCGGGCGCGGCAGCCCGCACACGAGCGGCGCGGCGCCGGCCGCACGAAACACGAGCCCGCGGCGGTCGAGCCGCACGAGCGGCAAGGGCCTGGGAAACGCTGGATAGGCGACCGCGATGCGGGCGCCACTGGCGCTCGTCAGGCCGGGCATCATCGCGCGAAAGACCTGGGACTGGTCCACGTTGGTTCTCCTTCGTTACGATACCGCCCGGACGGAAACGTGCGTTCCGGCTCAGGCGGCGATAGCTTGCCGGGCAGCCTGCCCCGGCTCGATTCCTAGCGCAGCAAACGTTTGCGAGTCGATGTCGATCCAGCATGCGACCACCAGGCGTCCGTCGACCTGCTTCGGTGGGCCTGCGCGGTGCGCGTGTATGCCGATCCGGCGGAACAGCCGCTCCATGCTCGCGAACGTCACGCCGATCAACTGCCGTGCGCCGAGCTGCGCCGCGCACTCGACGACGGCCGCGAGCATCGGGCGCACGGCCCATTCGGCGTTGCCGGGCCCGCCTTCGTCGTCGGTCGCCGCGAATCGGGACAGTTCCCAGACGGCGGCCGATTGCGGCAGCGGCATGTCCTCGGCGACCAGGTCGGCGAACAGCGACTTCAGCAGATACGGGCGCGTCGTCGGCAGCAGGCGCGCGCAGCCGCACATGTCGCCGTCGGCGTTTCGTGCGAACACGTAGACGGTATCGTCGCGATCGAACTGGTCACGCTCGAAACTTTCGTTCGCCGACGGGAGCGCCCAACCCAGCTGTTCGACGAACACGCGGCGCCGATAGCGCCCTAGATCCGCCGCGAGTTCGTGTGGCAACCGCCCTTCCTCGTGAACGAAGGTCTGCATGGATGTCCTCGGATCTGTGCTTTTGTATGCACGCATTACAGCGCGCGGCACGAGGAGCCTGTAACTGGTAACTCTTACAGGGTCACGGCGTAAAGACGCCATTTGCGCGGTGGTAACGGTTTCTTGATCGACGGGATTGAAAACCGGGCCGCTTTTGCTTATAAAGAGCGCCAGTCTTGCAAAATTGTCAGAGGAATGCGCAGCCGGTTGTCACTGGAGCGTGGGACCGGCATGATAGGCGTCGTTGTGCCCGAGGAGGGCCGACGCGACCGCGGCAGGCCAGTCGATGGCGGCGAGCCGCGCGGCGAGTGCGGCGGCGGTGCGGAACATGCCGATGTCGGCGCCCTTGGCGTCGATGGCCATCACGTTGCTGCGGACGTCGCCGCCCGCGATGATGAACGTGCCCGTCGTGCGTTCGAGGTACCAGTCCCAGCCGACCGTCACGTAGGCGACGCCGGCACCCGCCGCGCGATGCCATTCGGTATAGCCGGCGAGGCGGGCGTCGATCGCGTTGTCGCGCAGTTCGGCCAGCAGCGAGGGGTCGAGGCCGCTCGCGACATGGTCGAGCACAAGTGTGGCCAGTGCGCCTTCTGACAGGCGTACGTAGCCGTCCGGGGACGGGCCGGGGACAGGGTGCAGCAAGGGTGAAGTCATGCGCGGAATGTATCAGCCTCAAACGGGTGCTGGAACCTGACAAGTATGACAGCGTGACGTTGTCGGAGAAAGAATGGAACTGCGCTGGCAGGATGCCTACCAACAATTCAGCGCCGCGGAAGACGAGCAGCAACTCTTCCAGCGGATCGCCGCCTATTCCAGGCGGCTGGGATTCGAATATTGCTGTTACGGCATTCGCGTACCGCTGCCCGTTTCGAAGCCGGCGGTCGCCATCTTCAATACCTATCCGGACGGCTGGATGGCGCACTATCAGGCGCAGAACTATATCGAGATCGACTCGACGGTTCGCGACGGCGCGTTCAGCACCAACATGATCGTCTGGCCGGACGTCGACAACATCGACCCATGTCCGCTGTGGCGGGACGCGCGCGACTTCGGGTTGTCGGTGGGCGTCGCGCAATCGAGCTGGGCGGCGCGCGGCTCGTTCGGCCTGTTGAGCATCGCCCGTCATGCCGACCCGCTGACGCCGGCCGAGATCAACATGCTGACGCTGCAGACGAACTGGCTCGCGAACCTGTCGCATTCGCTGATGAGCCGCTTCATGGTGCCGAAGCTGTCGCCCGCGGCGGGCGTCACGCTGACCGCGCGCGAGCGCGAGGTGCTGTGCTGGACGGCCGAGGGCAAGACCGCTTGCGAAATCGGCCAGATCCTCAGCATCTCGGAGCGGACGGTCAACTTCCACGTGAACAACATCCTCGAGAAGCTCGGCGCGACCAACAAGGTCCAGGCGGTCGTCAAGGCGATTTCGGCCGGCCTCATCGAAGCACCTTGACGCGACGTCGCGCGACGGCGGCGCCGGATGCGGCGGCCGCCGCGCCGCGGCTCATTCCATCAGCGGCTCCGCTTCCTTCGCGGTCCAGCTCACGCTGGAAATGCTTTTCTCCATGCTCATCCGGCTCGCGATCTGCTCGAGCTTCTGCTGATCCTTCGGATGCAGCTTCAGCGTCGCGGTCACCTTCAGCCGGTCGGGCTGCTCGGGCACGTCCTCGCTCGTGAGGCTCTGGAACGACAGCGGCTTCGCATACATCGAATTCGACAGCAGCGTGCGGATGTGCACTTCGTCGGCGGCGAGGCAGATCACGGTGATCTGGTATTCGCGCACGAGATCGGCATTCGACACGGGCGTCGCGTTGATGGCCTGGCTGACGCCGCGCAGCACCGTATTGGTGAGCAGCACGACGCCCGTGCCGGCGAGCGCGGGCACGTAGTGGCCGGAGCCGGCCAGCACGCCGACGGCGGCCGAGCACCACAGCGTCGCGGCGGTATTGATGCCCTGGATCGAGCCCTTGTCGCGCATGATCACGCCGCCGCCGAGAAAGCCGACGCCCGACACGACGTACGCGGCGATCTGCGTGACGCCCGCGACGCCGTTGCCGGTCAGCACGCCGAGCGTGACGAACAGGCACGCGCCGCTCGCGACGAGCGTGATGGTGCGCAGGCCGGCCGTGCGCTGGCGCATCTGCCGCTCGAGGCCGATGGCGACGCCGCAGGCGAACGCGGTGAAAAGACGGAGTGCGAAATCGAAAGTCATGGTTGTCCTGCCGTGCAAGAAGCGCATGCCGGCGCGCGTCGCCTCGGCGCAAGGCCGAACGCGGCGCGGCGATAGCCGTCATCGCGCGGTACTGTACCGCGCGAATGCGTCATTCAATGTGAAACGGATGGCGTGCTGCTCGCGGAACGCGAGCCGGGCAGGAGAACTGCGGCGGACAGGCGTTCAGGCGGCAAGCGGCGCACGCAACGGAGTGCTGCAACTGTCCACGATGGTTCCTGAAGGAAGAATGGGCGGCATTCTAGTGGGCGGCGCGCGCCTGCGTCAACCGCCTTGCGGCCAGCGCTACTGCGCCGCGCCGATCGTCCCCGTCGCGAGCGCGAGCGCGGCGGCGGCCGACAACGCGCCGGCATAGCTGTCCACTTCCGCGTTCCGCGCGGCAAGCAACTGGCTTTGCGCGATCGTCGCATCGGTGACCGAGCCGACGCCGTTCCGGTACGCGGTCAGCGCCGCGTCGTAGCTGGTTTGCGCGGCATTGACGAGCGCCTTCACGGCGTCGTGCGACGCCAGGCTCGTCTGCACCGCGTTCTGCGCGGCGACCACCTGCCGCACGGCTTCCTCCTTGGTCCGCGTGAGGCGCGCGGATGCGCTTTCCGCGTCGTTGCGCGCCTGCATCAGCACGGCCGAGCGCAGGCCGCCGTCGTACAGCGGAATCGTCACGCCGACGAACACGCCGCCGCCGTAGCGGCTGCCGTTCAGGTTGACGGTCGGCGCCTGGTCGCCGATCGCGGGCAGCGCGGAGAGGGACGTGCCGCCGCTCGCATATGACGTCGACGCGGACAGGAAGATCTTCGGCATGAACGCGGCTTCCGCTGCCTTGATCTTCGCGCGATTGGCCTTCTCGACCGCGCCGCGCGTGAGGTTGTTCGCTTCCGCGATGCGCACGAAAAATTGACGTCGACGAGAACGAAGCGCATGGACCTGGCGGCGGGACGATGCCCATTGTCGCGTCAAGCCGCACGGCGCTGCACCGCCGGCCGCGACCCGTCGTCGCGGCCGGGATCTGTGTACCATCGTGCGTAGGGTGCGACGCGCGGCACCGGCCATCACGGCCCGTGCCGTGCGCGTCGCGGAAGCGGTCGTGCAACGAAGGTGAACGTTCCATGCGAAGTTTCTTTGTCCGGTTCATTGCAATCGGCGTGCTGTTCCATCTGTACGTCGGGATGCGGATCATTCCCGATGCGTTCGCGTCGCCGCTCGCACGCACGATCGCGGCGCTCGTGCTCGCGAGTTTCGTCGTCTTGATTCCGGTCGGCATGTTCTCGCGTCGCTTCGACGAAGGTTGGGCCGCGACGCTGGTCGGCTGGGCCGGCGCGCTCGCGATGGGTTTCTTCTCGTCGCTGCTGGTGCTCACGTTCCTGCGCGAAATCGTGCTGCTCGGCGTGTTCGCGTGGCGGCATCTCGGGCATGACGGCGCATGGAGCCGCGCGGCGCCCGACACGGCGCTCGGCGTGCTGGTGGCCGCGGTGCTCGCGACCGTGATCGGGTTCGTCGGCGCGCGCCGCACCGCCGCGGTCAAGCGCGTGTCGATTCCGGTCGCCGGGCTGCCGGCCGCGCTCGACGGGCTGACGATCGTGCAACTGTCCGACATCCACGTCGGGCCGACGATCAAGCGGCCCTACATCGAACGGATCGTGCGCGCGGTCAATGCGCTCGACGCCGACCTGGTGGTCGTGACGGGCGACGTGGTGGACGGTTCGGTCAAGCGCCTGCGCGAACATACCGCGCCGCTCGGGCAGATGCGCTCGCGGCACGGCACCTTCCTCGTGACGGGCAACCACGAGTACTACGCCGGTGCGCATGCATGGATCGACGAGTTTCGTCGTATCGGGCTGACGGTGCTGCTCAACGAGCACGTGCTGATCGAGCGCGGCGGCGCGCGGGCGGTGCTCGCGGGCGTGACCGATTTCACGGCGGGCGGCTTCGATCCCGCGCATCGCAGCGATCCTGAGCAGGCGCTGGCCGGTGCGCCGCGCGACGTCGGCACGAAGATCCTGCTCGCGCACCAGCCGCGCAGCGCGGCAGCGGCGAACCGCGCGGGCTTCACCGTGCAGTTGTCGGGGCACACGCATGGCGGCCAGTTCCTGCCGTGGCCGCCGTTCGTGCGGTTGCAGCAGCCGGTGATCGGCGGGCTGAACCGCTTCGGCGACATGTGGCTGTATACGAGCCGAGGCACCGGCTATTGGGGGCCGCCGAACCGTTTCGGCGTGCCGTCCGAGATCACGCTGATTCGGCTGACGCGCGGCTAGTCGATGGGTCGGGGGGCGGCCGTCGCGCGACACGAACGCGCATCGCGGTGCACGGCGGCTTCCTTTCGGCCGTTCGGCGGCGAATGACAGCGCATGGCGGCGCGCGGCGCCGTTGGCTAGTATGCAGACATGTCTCGTTCACGCCGTTCCTCGCCCGTTCCTGCCGACATGTCGACGCCCGATCTCTTCGCTGATACGCCCGCGCCCGACGTGGACTGGTACCCGGACTGGCTGGCACCCCCCGACGCCGATCGCGCGCTGGCCGCGCTGATCGGCGAGGTCGCATGGCGGCAGGACACGATCCGCACGCCGCGCGGACGCATTCCGTTGCCGCGGCTCACAGCGTGGCAGGGCGAACCGGATGCCGTGTACGTGTACTCGGGCATCCGCAACGTGCCGGAGCCCTGGACGCCGGCCGTGCTCGGGCTGAAGCAGGCGGTCGAGGCGACCTGCGGCGTGCGTTTCAACAGCGTGCTGCTCAATCGCTATCGCAACGGGCTGGACAGCCTCGGCTGGCACGCGGACAACGAACCCGAACTCGGCGACGCGCCGGTGATCGCGTCGGTGAGCCTCGGCGCGATGCGCGTGTTCGATCTTCGCCATCGCGCGACCGGCGTCACGCATGCGTATCGGCTCGTGCACGGCAGCCTGCTCGTGATGCGCGGACGCACGCAGGCCGAATGGCAGCACCGCGTGCCGAAGGCGCCGGGCGTGCCGGGCGAACGCGTGAACCTGACCTTCCGGCGCGTATCCATGGCGGCCGGGTAGGTCGCGTCCCATTTCTTCGATCCGTGAAAGGCGGATGCAAGCAACCGGTCGCGCGTGCGGCACGTTGCCGCACGAACGCGATGCCGGAGGCGTGACCGGGCGCCGAGGCGCGTCCCATATAGGTTTCAGATAAATTCGATCGACCGGCCGGTTTCGATAGGTGAGTGAAACCTCTGATGGTGCGTCGCAACATTCCTTGAATAAACTGTCGAATGACAGAAGTGCGCCGGCTATCGGCGCGACCCTTTCGACATGTCTCCGTGCGTGGCCGACGCAGCGCGCAACGGGGCAGGAGCAAAACGCGTGACCGTACTCGACCCTTCCTTCGCACCCTCGCTGCACGTCTTCGAGCAAGACGGCGGATGGCAATGGGCGCTGACGGTGAAGCGGGCGACCGGCGTCGGCGTGAAAGTCGTGGCGTTCAGCCGCGAAGGTTTTCGCGGCGAAGCCGAGGCATACGCCGCCGGCCAGCTTGCCCGCGCCGAATATGACGCCGCCGTGACGGCCTGACGCCGTCGCGGCGATTCCGCCCGAGGATCGTCTTCCTCTGTGCCGCCCGTTGCGGGGCGGTGCTTTCCCGATTGTCTTTCATTTTTCGCTGTTCGCTGGTGGCGAGAGGCGGTCTGCCAGGGTCGGGCGGGCATGTCGGCCAATCCGGCATCGCCGAGCGGCAAAAACACGCGCAGGCGTTGATGTTCGGGGTGGCGAACATCGACGAATACGTGTCCGGCGGCGTTTGCTATGACGCCGCGGCGTACGTCCGGTATCTGCTGCGCCCGGCGCGCTACTCGATACGATTGGCCAGTTGTGGAAGACGCGCTTCAACTTCGAGACCGGCAATCAATGGGACGAGCGCGCGAGCATTCCGGCGGGCACCGCGGTGGGCTTCGCGCGCGGCGCGGATGTCTTTCACGCCGCGATCGCCGTCGGCGGCACCCGAATCCGCGGGATCAACGGCGGCTTGCTGGGTGCCGGATGGCTGCGTCCGGTCGATCTGACGCGGGTACTGCAGCCGGATCCGGCCGGCAGCTTGCATACGACCGCACGACCATTCGCGTTTATCTGTCGCGCCTGTAGGCAATCCGGGCGGCGAATCCCACGCTCCGTCCATCGTCGCCCGACCGCGTGCCGCGCACCAGCGCCGCGCGCGGCCGCCGTCCGGCGATTTCCGCATGGCGTCGCGCCGTCCAACGCTGCTATCCTCTCGACCTTGAATGACGCGTCATGGCGGCGTGGCGGCGCATCCTGCATCGCGGCGCCGCGTGCCGGTGCGAGCCTGTCCGCGCACTGAGGTAGCATGACTGAATATCCACGACGATCGACGACCTGTTTCGTGACTGACTTCCTTCCGTCCATGTCCACATGGTCAAGACAACGATGAGCGGTACACCCGATCCGGCGACGCCCGGCGACGACGAGTCGTCGGGCGGCGCTTCGTCCTATCTGGTGCCGGGGCTCGAACGCGGGCTGCGGATTCTCGCCGAATTCTCCGCGCGCGAGCCCGTGCTCGGCGCGCCCGAGTTGTCGAAGCGCATCGGCATTCCGCGCACGACCACGTTCCGCCTGCTGCAGACGCTCGAGGCGCTCGGTTTCCTCGAACGCGTGAACGGCGACCGCTATTTCCGGCTCGGCGTCGGCGTATTGCGGCTCGGCTTCGAATACCTGAATTCGCTCGAACTGACCGATCTCGGCACGCCCGTGCTCGAACGGCTGCGCGATTCGACCGGCCTGTCGACGCACCTGCTGATCCGCGACCAGCGCGACGTGGTGTTCGTCGCGAAGGCGCAAAGCAATGCGTCGATGTTCGGTTCGGTGAAGGTGCACGTCGGCACGCGGCTGCCGGCGCACGCGACCGTGCATGGCCACGTGCTGATGGGCGACCTGACGCGCGATGCGCTGCGGCAGCTCTATCCGGAGAAGAAACTCGAACAGTTCACCGAGCGCACGCCCGGCACCGTCGACGAACTGTACGAACGTGTGCGTCATTACGCACGGCTCGGCTACGCGGTCAGCGAGGCGGCGTTCGAGAGCGGCATTTCGGCCGTGACCGCGCCGGTGCGCGATCATTCGGGCTCGATCGTCGCGGCGATCACCGCGACGGTGCCGCGCTCGGAGATCGGCGACGCCGGCGAGAAGGAGCGGCTCGTCGAAGCCGTGTGCGGCGCGGCGGTCGACCTGTCGCAACGGCTGAACTATCGTCCGCTCGAAAGCGACCCGACGTTCGCGCATGCGCGCCACAAGGTCGCGATGTTCTGACTCTGACGCATGCGCGTCGTATCCGCCGCGGCGCGCGGCATTGCAAACGAAGAGAGCGACCCGCGGGCCGCTCTTGTCGTTTTCGGGCGCCGAAACCCGGCGCCTCAACGCGCTCAGAACGAGTGATGAATCCCGGTCAGCACGATCACCTGATTCGCGGTGCTCGACACGCCGGCCGTGAAGAACGCGGCCTTTGCGCCGCCCGAGCCGTGTTCGTAAAGCACGTTCGCATACAACTGCGTGCGTTTCGACAACGCGTAGATGTCGCCGAGCTCGACCTGGGTCCAGCGGCGGCCGGCCAGCGTCGTGGTCGCCGCACCGCCCGCGATCGTGTTGAACGCGCTGCTGCGGTAGTTCACGCCCGCGTCGTAGCTCTGGAACGTGTCCGAAAACCCGTTCGACTGCATTTTCACGCGCGTGTAGAGACCGTGCACGAGGAAGTCGCCGATCTGGTACGACGCGCCCGCGCCGATGTTCTCGACCTTGTTCGCGAGGTAGCCGTTCGCGGTGTTCTGCCCCTGGAACGACGCGATGCCGGTCTGGCCGATCAGGATCGAGCGGTCGTGCTCGTTCGAGTAGACGGCCGACGCCTTGAACGGCCCGTTCGCATAGTTCAGCGCGACGCCGACCGATTTGCCGGTCGAGAAGTTCGTCGTGTTGCCGAGCGCGAGCATGGCCGCGGCCGAGAAACCCGCGAACGTCGGTGAGCGGTACTTGACCGAATTGTTGTACGGCACGTTACCGGTCGCGGCGAGCCCGTCGATGTTGCCCGGATGGAACGCGTACCAGCTCAGCGCAAGGTACGCGGTGCTGAGCGGATCGAGATAGTCGAACGACAGCGGCGTCTGGCGGCCCAGCGTCAGCGTGCCGTAGTGCTCCGAGCCGAGGCCGACGAACGCCGCCCGGTTCCAGATCGTGTTCGCGGTCGCGAACTGGCCGTTGTTCGTATAAAAGCCGTTTTCCAGCTGAAAGATCGCCGACAGCCCGCCGCCGAGATCTTCCTTTCCCTTCAGGCCCCACCGGTCGGGCTGCGTATTGCCCTGGATCATTGCCCACTTCGCGTGGCCGCCGACGTTGTTCACGTACGCGACACCCGCGTCCATGCTGCCGTACAGCGTCACGCTGCTTTGCGCCCACGCGCCCGACGCGGCGCCCATTCCGATGACTGCCGCTGCTACCGCATGCTTGACCATTTCGTCTCCTGACTCTCCAACCTGATGAATACGTGTTGTGACGGCCTGCGCGGGGACGGCCGGCCGTCGCGCATGTTCATTGCCGAGTGGGTGTTCGTATGTTCCATATAAGGAACAATGTGCCTTTTATGGAATGGAGTATAGGGGCGTCGCGCGTCGGATCAAAAATAATTTTTTCGGGACGGATGGGCGCCGTAGGGATGCCCGGTCATCACGCGGAACGTCTCGAAAAAGCCGATAAGCACCCGTTTTCAAACAAAAAATCACATTCGAGCGGTGAGGTCGTGGTGTTCGCCGCCCTGACGGTCGGTGTTTTCCCTAGGACATGAAGCTTTTTGTTTTACTCGTGGAAGGTCGCTCCTATAATCACCATCCATAAACTGTTGTTCCTGATATGGAACAAATCGGAACAAACCGAGAGTCGATCAGAAGGAAGGGTGCGAGATGTCAGAGCAATGGATTTGCGCCGGTCACGCCGGTGCGCTGTCGGAAGACACGCCGATCGAGTTCAAGCGGACCGACGGCGTGGAAATCGGGATCTACCGCGTCGGCGACGACGTGTATGCGCTCGAGAACGTGTGCCCGCATGCGTACGCGCTGCTGACGCAAGGGTTCGTCGACGAAGGCACGGTGGAATGCCCGCTGCACGAGGCCGTGTTCGACATCAAGACGGGCGAATGCCTGAAGGGCCCGGGCGGGCGTGCGCTGAAGCAGTACGCGGTGCGCCTCGCCGGTGAAGAAATCCAGATCAAGGTGGAGTGACATGAAAGAAGCGACCGTCAATTTCAATCCCTTCCTGAAGCCGTGGGTGGCGCCGCAGCCGAACAACGTCGCCGGCAAGGGGCAGATCGAGATTCCCGGCCAGGTCGAGAACCAGGTCTGGCAGAACCGCAAGGCCGAACCGACGCAGTACGAGAACGACCTCGGCGATGCGCTCGAGCGCGTGTTCGAAGCAGGGGCGACCGAGCTGCACGACGTCGTCGCGGGCCTGAATCGCATCGGCTTCCGCGCGCCGGACGGCACGGTTTGGACGCCTGAGCGTTTCCGCGCCGCAATGGCCTCGCTGGCGGAATGAACGCACCGACCGCGCCGCGCGCCTGAGCGCCGACCCGACGACAACCGCATCCGGAGCACACTGATGACGTCCCCCGACCAACACGAAACCCGACACGACCCGGTCCGCGACTATCTCGACCGTGGCATCAAGAACTACTGGTATCCCGTCGCGCCGAGCTGGCAGGTGTCGAACGCGCCCGTCGGCCTCACGCGCCTGTCCGAGCAGATCGTGCTGTGGCGCGATCACGAAGGAAAGGTCCACGCGCTGGAAGATCGCTGCCCGCACCGCGGCGCGCGACTGTCGCTCGGCTGGAACCTCGGCGGCAACATCGCGTGCTGGTATCACGGCATCGAAGTCGACGGCGGCGGCACGGTCAACCGCGTGCCGGCCGTGTCGAACTGTCCGCTCGAAGGCACGAAGTGCGTGAAGTCGTATCCGGTCGAAGAGAAGGCCGGCGCGATCTTCCTGTGGTTCGGCGACGAAGCGCACGGCAAGCCGGCGCCGCTGAACCTGCCGGAAGAACTGGTCGCAGACGAGTACGCGCACTTCCTGTGCGTGTCGAACTGGAAGTGCAATTACCAGTACGCGATCGACAACGTGATGGACCCGATGCACGGCGCGTATCTCCACGCGACGTCGCACTCGATGGCCGAAGGCGACAAGCAGGCCGACATGCGCGTGCGCAAGACGGACACGGGCCTGATGTTCGAGAAGATCGGCCAGCGCGACGTGAACTTCGACTGGGTCGAACTCGGCGAAACCGGCTGCCTGTGGATGCGCCTCGCGATTCCCTATAAGCAGAAGTTCGGCCCCGGCGGCAACTTCGGGATCATCGGCTTCGCGACGCCGGTCGACGGCGACCACTGTCAGGTCTACTTCTGGCGTACCCGCAAGGTCGGCGGCTGGCAGCGCGACGTGTGGCGCTTCATGTACCGCAACCGCCTCGAAGGCCTGCACTGGGACGTGCTCGAGCAGGATCGCTACGTCCTCGAAAGCCTCGCGCCGCACGCGCGCGATCACGAATATCTGTACCAGCACGACGTCGGCATCACGCGCGTGCGCCGGATGCTGCGCCAGCGTGCGCAGGAGCATCTGTCCGCGCTCGACGCGCATCGCGCGGCCCACGCCGCTTCGGAGCCCGCGAATGGCTGAGCTCGCTCCGGTCGTGGCGCTGCCCGGTCGCCGCGTGCTCGTCACGGGCGGCGCGCGCGGGCTCGGCGCCGCATTCGTGAAGGCGCTGGTCGAAGCGGGCGCGCAGGTCGCATTCGGCGACGTGCTGATCGAAGAGGGCCGCGCTTTGGCCGCGCAGCTCGCGCAAGCCGGCCACACCGTGCATTGCTTCGCGCTCGATCTCGCCGATCCGGCCAGCATCGACGCATTCGTCGCGCAGGGCGCGGCGGCGCTCGGCGGCATCGACGCGCTGATCAACAACGCGGCGATCACGAACTCGGGCGGCAAGCTGTCGACGGAGCTCGACGTGTCGACGTGGGACGCGGTGATGAACGTGAACGTGCGCGGCGTGTGGCTCGTCAGCAATGCGGCGCTGCCGCACCTCGCGCAATCGGGGCGCGGCGCGATCGTGAACCTCGCATCGGACACCGCGCTGTGGGGCGCGCCGAAGCTGCTCGCCTACGTCGCGAGCAAGGGCGCGGTGATCGCGATGACGCATGCGCAGGCACGCGAGTTCGGCGCGCATGGCGTGACGGTCAACGCGATCGCGCCGGGGCTCACCGAAGTCGAGGCAACGGCCTACGTGCCGGCCGAACGCCACGCGTTCTACCTGCAGGGCCGTGCGCTTGCCCGCGCGCAGGTGCCCGACGACGTGACGGGCCCCGTGCTGTTCCTGCTGTCGGACGGCGCGCGCTTCGTGACGGGTCAACTGCTGCCGGTGAACGGCGGCTTCGTAATGAACTGATTTGAAGTTTTCACTCGGAATGAAGGAGAGGACGATGGCGGACGCCGATCTCGAACGCAAGTCGTGGGACCAGCCGGAAGGCGCAAGCTTCAACGACTGGATGGAAGGGCGCGTCGCGCGCTACGCGACGCGGCGCTACGACTGGGACGCACTGAAGTTCCAGGCCGACTACGACCCGAAGTACCGCCGCGCACAGATGCGCTATGTCGGCACGGGCGGCACGGGCGTCGCGAAGGACGTCAACACGGTGCCGGCCGGCAACTTCACGTTCTCGACGATGGTGATCCCCGCCGGCAACATCGGCCCGAGCCATATCCACATCGACGTCGAGGAAATCTTCTTCGTGCTGCGCGGCAAGATGAAGGTGATCTGCGAGCGCGACGGCGAGACGTGGGAAGCGATCCTCGGCGAGCGCGACCTGATCTCGGTGCCGCCGGGCGTGTATCGGACGGAAATCAACATCGGCGAGGAAGATGCGCTGATGTGCGTGATGCTCGGGTCGTCGAAGCCGATCACGCCGACGTATCCGCCCGATTCGCCGCTCGCGAAGATCAAGCGTTGAGACGGAGCCGGTGAAGCAATGCGTGTCATCGACAAACGCGAACCTGAACGCGACCGCACCGCGGCGTTCGCCGCGCTGCTCGGGCAATTTCCCGAGCAGCGTTGCGAAGCCGGCGCGGCGGGCACGATCGGCTACCGCGCGGCCGGCGTGCAGCGTGCGGGCCGCGCGCTGCCCGTCGTGCTGCTGCACGGGATCGGCTCGGGCGCCGCATCGTGGGTGAGCCAGCTCGACACGCTGGGTGCATCGCGCCGCGTGCTCGCGTGGGATGCGCCCGGTTACGGCGTGTCGACGCCCGTGCACGGCGGGTCGCCGGCCGCCGCCGATTACGCGGCGTCGCTGAACGCGTGGCTCGAGGCACTCGGCATCGAACGCTGCGTGCTGGTCGGGCATTCGCTCGGCGCGATCATCGCGGGCGGGTTGGCGCGTGTGATGCCCGCGCGGATCGCCGGCCTGCTGCTGATCTCGCCCGCGGGCGGCTACGGCAGCGCACCGGCCGACACCCGCGAGTCGCGCCGCGACGCGCGGCTCGCGATGCTCGCGGAACTTGGCCCGGCCGGGCTCGCCGAGCAGCGCAGCGGCAACATGTTGTCCGGTTTCGCGAACGAGGAGGCGCGTGCGTGGGTGCGCTGGAACATGGCGCGCGTCGTGCCGGCCGGCTATGCGCAGGCCACGCACCTGCTCGCGAACGCCGATCTCGCGGCCGATCTCGCCGGTTTCCGCGGTTGCACGGCGGTGGCGGTCGGTGCGTACGACGCGATCACGCCGCCTGCCGCATGCGAGCGGATCGCCGCGGCCGCGCAGGTGGAGCTGCAGGTGATTCCGCAGGCCGGTCACGCGGGCTATGTGGAGCAACCGGCGGTTTATTCGTCGCTGATCGACGGCTTCTGCCGTCAATGCGATCGTCAACGGGGCCTGAAATGAACGACCGTCACGCTTACGTTTGTTCGCTGCGCCCAGAGGGGACGCATGTCTCCCTTCGGGCGGCCCGGCCGGAGGCATCATGAGCGAACCGTTACAACGACAGGACGCGGACAACGCGAAGGCCGAAGCCGGCTACGTGGTGCCGGGCCTCGAACGCGGGCTGCGCATCCTCGCCGAATTCTCGCCGCGCGAGCCCGTGCTCGGCGCGCCCGAATTGTCGAAACGGCTCGGCATTCCGCGCACGACGGTGTTCCGTCTGCTGCAGACGCTCGAATCGCTCGGCTTTCTCGAACGTGCGGACAAGGATCGCAACTACAAGCTCGGCATCGCCGTGCTGCGGCTCGGCTTCGAATATCTGAGCTCGCTTGAATTGACCGACCTCGGGCTGCCGGTGATCGAGAGCCTGCGCGATGCGACCGGCTTCACGACGCATATCGTGATCCGCGACGGCCGCGACGTGGTGTTCGTCGCGAAGGCGCAGAGCCAGTCGCCGGTGTTCAGCTCGATCCGCGTGAACGTCGGCACGCGGCTGCCCGCGCATGCGACGACGCACGGCCATGTACTGATGGGCGACCTGTCGCTGAAAGCGCTGCACGCGCTGTATCCGGAAGGCGCGCTGAACCGGATGACGAGCGCGACGCCGGAGACGGTCGACGCGCTGTACGAAGTGATCCGCGAGGATGCGCAGCGCGGCTACGGTGTCAGCAATTCGTCGTTCGAGCGGGGCATCTCGGTCGTCACGGCGCCGGTGCGCAACGAGACGCAGAAGATCGTCGCGTGCATCACGGTGACGGTGCCGCGTCCGGAGATCGACGCGGCGCTGATCGCGGACGGCCTGATCGACAAGGTGCAGCGCGCGGCCGCGGAATTGTCGCGACGGCTCAATTACCGCTCGGATGACGAGCACACGTTTTTGAAGGCTTTAGGACTCCGATGATCCAGATCGATCTGACCGGGCAAGTGGCGGTGGTGACGGGCGGTTCGTCCGGCATCGGCCTCGCGACGGCCGAACGGTTCCTGCAGGCCGGCGCATCGGTCGCGATCTGCGGCCGCGACAGCGACCGCCTCGCACGCGCCGAAGCGATGCTTCGCGACAAGCACGCAGGCGCACACCTGTTGACCGCATGCTGCGACGTGCTCGACGAAGCGGACGTGACCGCATTCGCGCAAGCGGTGTCCGCGCGTTTCGGCCGCGCCGACATGCTGATCAACAACGCCGGCCAGGGCCGCGTGTCGACTTTCGCCGACACGACCGACGACGCATGGCGCGAGGAACTCGAATTGAAGTACTTCAGCATCATCCGCCCGACGCGCGCATTCGTGCCGCTGCTGCGCGATGCGCCCGCGCCGACGATCACCTGCGTGAACTCGCTGCTCGCGCTGCAGCCCGAGCCGCACATGGTCGCGACGTCGTCGGCGCGGGCCGGCGTGCTGAGCCTCGTGAAGTCGCTCGCGACCGAACTGGCGCCGCAGCGCATCCGCGTGAACTCGATCCTGATCGGCATCGTCGAGTCAGGGCAATGGCGCCGCCGCTACGACACGCAGGCGCAGCCCGGTGAAAGCTGGGAGGCGTGGACGGGCGCGCTCGCCCGCAAGAAGAACATTCCGCTGAATCGCTTCGGCAAGCCCGACGAGGCGGCCTGGGCGCTTTTTTATCTCGCAACGCATCTGTCGTCCTACACGACGGGCAGCCATATCGACGTTTCTGGAGGCTTTGCACGCCATGTCTGAAAAAACCACGGTCGGCGAGCTGATTGCCGCCTTTCTCGAGCAGTGCGGCGTGAAGACCGCATTCGGTGTCATCTCGATCCACAACATGCCGATCCTCGACGCGATCAACTCGCGCGGCAACATCCGGTATGTCGGTGCACGCGGCGAAGCCGGTGCATTGAACATGGCCGACGGGCTGGCCCGCGTGTCGGGCGGCCTCGGCGTCGCGTTCACGAGCACGGGCACGGCGGCGGGCAATGCAGCCGGCGCGATGGTCGAGGCGCTGACGGCCGGCACCGCGCTACTGCACATCACCGGGCAGATCGAGACGCCGTACCTCGACCAGGATCTCGCGTACATCCACGAAGCGCCCGACCAATTGTCGATGCTCGACTCGATCTCGAAGGCCGCGTTCCGCGTGCGCACGGTCGAAACCGTGCTGACGACGATCCGCGAAGCCGTGCGCATCGCGCAGACCGCGCCGACGGGCCCCGTCTCCGTCGAGATTCCGATCGACATCCAGGCGGCCGAAATCGAATGGCCGGAAGACCTCGCGCCCGCCCACGTCGCGGTGCGCGAGCACGACAGCGCCCGCGTCGCGAAGCTCGCCGACGCACTCGCGGCCACGCGCCGCCCGCTGCTGTGGCTCGGCGGCGGCGCGCGCCATGCACGCGACGAAGTCGAACGCCTCGTGAAGCTCGGCTTCGGCGTCGTGACGAGCGTGCAGGGCCGCGGCGTGCTGCCGGAAGATCACCCGGCGACGCTCGGCGCGTTCAACGTGCATGCGTCGGTCGAAGCGTTCTACAAGACCTGCGACGCGCTCGTCGTGGTCGGCTCGCGCCTGCGCGGCAACGAGACGCTGAAATACAAGCTCGCGCTGCCGCAGCCGCTGTTCCGCATCGATGCCGATGCGCTCGCCGACAACCGCGGCTATCGCAACGCGCTGTTCGTGCATGGCGATTCGAAGCGCGTGCTGGCCGAGCTGGCCGACCGCCTCGAAGGCCGCCTGTCGGTCGATCCGCAATTCGCGGCCGATCTCGCGGCGGCCCGGGAGGACGCGGTGGCCGACGTGGCGAAGGGCCTCGGGCCGTACAGGAAGCTCGTCGACACGCTGCAGAGCGCCGTCGGCCGCGATTACAACTGGGTGCGCGACGTGACGATCTCGAACAGCACGTGGGGCAACCGCCTGCTGAAGCTTTTCGAGCCGCGCGCGGGCGTGCATGCGCTCGGCGGCGGCATCGGCCAGGGCATCCAGATGGGCATCGGCGCGGCGCTGGCCGGTTCGGCGGCGAAGACGGTCTGCCTCGTCGGCGACGGCGGCCTGATGGTCAACGTCGGCGAACTCGTCACGGCCGTGCAGGAAAACGCGAACGTGATGATCGTGCTGATGAACGACCAGTGCTACGGCGTGATCCGCAACATCCAGGATGCGCACTACGGCGGCCGCCGCTGCTTCGTGCAACTGCACCAGCCCGATTTCGCGCAGTTCTGCGCGAGCTTCGGCCTCACGCACTACCGGATCACGTCGCTCGACCAGGCCGAAGCGATCGTGCGCGAAGGGATCGCGAAGGAAGGGCCGGTGATGGTCGAGGTCGACATGCTGTCGGTCGGCTCGTTCGCGTCCGCCTTCGCGGGCCCGCCGGTGAAGAAGGAAGCGCCGACGGAGCGCCAGTATGCATAACGGGCACAAGCGGGCACCCGTCGACGTCGCGATGATCGGCTTCGGCGCGATCGGCGCGGCCGTGTACCGCGCGGTCGAGCACGATGCGTCGCTGCACGTCGCGCACGTGATCGTGCCGGCGCATCAGCGCGACGCGGTGCAGCGCGAGCTCGGCAGTGCGGTGGAGGTCGTGTCGTCGGTCGACGCGCTGGCTCGCCGCCCCGAGTTCGCGCTCGAATGCGCGGGCCACGGCGCGCTCGTCGATCACGTCGTGCCGCTGTTGAAGGCCGGCACCGATTGTGCGGTCGCGTCGATCGGCGCGCTGTCCGATCTCGCGCTGCTCGACGTGCTGTCGCAGGCCGCCGACGAAGGCGGCGCCACCGTGACGCTGCTGTCCGGCGCGATCGGCGGCATCGATGCGCTGGCGTCCGCGCAGCAGGGCGGGCTCGACGAGGTGCTATACGTGGGCCGCAAGCCGCCGCTCGGCTGGCTCGGCACGCCGGCCGAGGAACTGTGCGACCTGCGCGCGATGACCGCGGAAAAGGTGATCTTCGAAGGCACCGCGCGCGACGCCGCGCGGCTGTATCCGAAGAACGCGAACGTCGCGGCGACGGTCGCGCTCGCGGGCCTCGGCCTCGATGCGACGCACGTGCGCCTGATCGCCGATCCGGCCGTCGAGCGCAACGTGCACCGCATCACCGCGCGCGGCGCATTCGGCGAGATGTCGCTGGAAATGAGCGGCAAGCCGCTGCCCGACAACCCGAAGACATCCGCGCTGACGGCGTACAGCGCGATCCGTGCGTTGCGCAACCGCGCGGCCTGCTGCGTGATCTGACCGGACCATCGAGCGTCCGCCCGCGCCACGGCGCGGGCGGACGTGCAGAGACAGATTTGTGGGACTTGTGACATGACTCCTTTCGATACGAGCCTCGTGCCCGACGGCAACATCCTGATCGGCGGCGCGTGGCGGCGCGGCCGTGGCGCGCCTCACGCGAGCCACTATCCGGCCGACCAGTCGCTGAACATGGAAGTGTCGACGGCGAACGCGGAAGACGCGGCCGACGCCGTGGTGGCCGCCGACGCCGCATGGCGACGCGCCGACTGGGCCGGGCTCAAGCCGCATCAGCGCGCGCAGGTGCTGTACCGGATCGCCGACCTGATCATGCAGCGCCACGAGGCGCTCGCGAACCTGCAGCGCCGCGACAACGGCAAGCCGATCGCCGAGACGCGCGTGCTGGTGGCCAGCGCGGCGAACACGTTTCGCTATTTCGCGGCCTGCCTGGAAACGCTCGACGAAGAACTGACGCCGTCGCGCGGCGATTACCTGACGATGAGCGTGTACGAGCCGATCGGCGTGATCGTGGCGATCACGCCGTGGAATTCGCCGATCGCGTCCGATGCACAGAAACTCGCGCCGGCGCTGGCCGGCGGCAACGCGGTGGTGCTCAAGCCGGCCGAAGTCACGCCGCTCGTGTCGCTCGCGCTGGCGCGCCTTTGCGAGGAAGCCGGCGTGCCGAAGGGCGTGCTGAGCGTGCTGCCGGGCAAGGGCTCGGTGATCGGCGACGTGCTGGTGCGTCATCCGCGGGTGAAGAAGGTGTCGTTTACCGGCGGCACCGAAGTGGGCCGCGGCATCGCGCGCATCGCCGCCGAGAAGCTGATGCCGGTGTCGCTCGAACTCGGCGGCAAGTCGCCGACGATCGTGTTCGACGACGCCGACCTCGATCACGCGGTCAACGGTGTGCTGTACGGGATCTTCAGCTCGTCAGGCGAAGCATGCATCGCCGGTTCGCGGCTGTTCGTGCAGCGCGCGGTGTACGACGCCTTCATGCAGCGGCTGGTGGCCGGCGCACGCAAGCTGCGCGTGGGCGACCCAATGCGACCCGACACGCAGATGGGCCCGCTGATCACCGCCAAGCATCGCGAATCGGTCGAACGCTACGTCGCACTCGGGCTGGAAGAAGGCGGCCGCCTGCTGTGCGGCGGCGAGCGGCCGTCGGGCGACGGGCGCGAGAACGGCTTCTTCTATCAGCCGACGATTCTCGAAGGCTTGCAGAACAGCGCACGCATCTGCCAGGAGGAAATCTTCGGGCCGGTGCTGGTCGCGATGCCGTTCGATGACGAAGCATCGCTGATCGCGCAGGCGAACGACAGCGTGTTCGGCCTCGCGGCCGGCATCTGGACGCGCGACTACAAGCGTGCATGGCGCATCGCACGGGCACTGGAGACGGGCACCGTCTGGATCAACACGTACAAGCTGTTCTCGATCTCCACGCCGTTCTCGGGCTGGAAGGAGAGCGGGATGGGCCGCGAGAAAGGGCGTCTGGGCATCCGCGAATACATGCAGCAGAAGAGTCTCTACTGGGGCTTGAACGACGCGCCGCTGCCGTGGGCGAACTGAGCGAAGGGGAATGACGCAATGAGCATCTTGGGAATCGAGCAGATCACGTACGGTGTCGACGACCTCGCAAACTGCCGGCGCTTTTTCGCCGACTGGGGTTTGAAGGAAGTCGCGCACGACGACACGCGTGCGCGTTTCGAAACGATGAACGGCTGCACCGTGCTCGTCGTGAAAGCCGACGATCCGTCGCTGCC
This sequence comes from Burkholderia sp. AU16741, assembly GCF_002223345.1. Classification (NCBI taxonomy): domain Bacteria; kingdom Pseudomonadati; phylum Pseudomonadota; class Betaproteobacteria; order Burkholderiales; family Burkholderiaceae; genus Burkholderia; species Burkholderia sp. AU16741. The sequence continues at coordinate 878,260 of NZ_NKEZ01000008.1, read as the reverse complement.
GCCCGCGTTCGAAGCAGGCCCGACGCTGCGGGAAGTCACGTGGGGCGTCGCGACGCAGCGCGAACTCGACGCACTGCGCACGAAGCTGGCCGGCCAGCCCGGCTACTACGCCCAGGACGAGGCGGTCGGCTGCATCGACCCCAACGGGATGGCGATCCGCGTCGAAGTCACGCGCAAGCGCGCGCTCGACATCACGGGCTCGCCGTCGAACGTGTGGGGCCAGACGCTGCGCGTCGACCAGCCGAGCCCGATCTATGCGCGTGCGGAGCCGGTCGAAGTCGGGCACGTCGTGTTCTTCACGAATTGCCTCGACGCGCAGGAAACGTTCTATCACGAGTTGCTCGGCTTCGAGACGTCGGACCGTTATCCGGGCCGCGGCGCGTTCATGCGCTGCGCGCCGCATGGCGGCCACCACGACCTGTTCCTGCTCGCGCTGCCGAACGGCAAGCGTGGCCTGAACCACGTCGCGTTTACCGTGCGCGACATCCACGAAGTGTTCGGCGGCGGCATGCACATCGACCGCTGCGGCTGGGAAACGCAACTCGGCCCGGGGCGTCATCCGGTGTCGTCCGCGTACTTCTGGTACTTCCGGAACCCGGCCGGCGCGCTGATCGAATACTACGCGGACGAAGACGTGCTGACGCCCGAATGGCAGCCGCGCGAATTCGAGCCGGGCCCGACCGTGTTCGCCGAATGGGCCTTCGACGGCGGCCTCGACGGCAACACGCGCCGGCAGAAGAACGCGAAGGCGCCGGAAGGCAAGTTCATGACGGAGCGGAAATCATGACCGAAACGAATACGCCCGCGCAGCCCGCGCCGGGCACGGTCGTCGTGATCGGCGGCGGCCAGGCGGCCGGCTGGGTGCTGAAGACGCTGCGCGCGCAAGGCTACACGGGCCGTCTCGTGATGATCGCCGACGAGCCGCATCTGCCGTACGAGCGGCCGCCGCTGTCGAAGGCCGTGCTGGCCGGCGACGCCGACATCGAGACCGTGCGCGTCGTGCGCCCCGACGAATTCGACGCGCTGAACGTCGAAGCGTGGCAGCCGGAACGCGCGGCGTCGATCGATCGCGCACGTCGCTTGGTGAAAACCGAGGGCGGTCGCGAGATCGAATACGACCGGCTCGTGATCGCAACCGGCGGCACGTCGCGCCGCTTGCCCGATGCGCTCGTCCACACGCCGAACCTGCACTACCTGCGCACGCTCGACGAAGCGGCCGCGCTCGGCGAGAAGCTGCGCGCGAGCCGGCGCGTGCTCGTGATCGGCGGCGGCTGGATCGGCCTCGAAGTCGCGGCGACCGCGCGCAAGCTCGGCGTCGACGCGGTGGTCGTCGAAGGCGCGCCGCGCCTGTGCGGCCGCTCGGTGCCGCGGGTCGTGTCCGACTTCCTGCTCGACCTGCATCGTTCGAACGGTGTCGACGTGCGACTCGGCGCGGCACTTGAATCGCTCGATGCGCAGCCCGGCGACGCATCGAAGGTGCGCGCGACGCTCGCCGACGGCACGACGATCGACGCCGATTTCGCGGTGGCCGGCATCGGCCTCGCGCTGAACGCGTCGCTCGCGAGCGATGCGGGGCTCGCGGTCGACGACGGCATCGTCGTCGACGAATACGGTGCGACGAGCGACCCGTCGATCTTCGCGTGCGGCGACGTCGCGAACCATCACAACGGCTGGCTGAAGCGCCGCGTGCGGCTCGAATCGTGGGCCAACGCGCAGAACCAGGCGATCGCGGCGGCGAAGGCCGTCCTCGGCGTGCGTGCACCGTACGCGGAGATTCCGTGGTTCTGGTCCGATCAGTACGACGTGAACCTGCAGATCCTCGGCGATCTGCCGGCCGATGCGCGGCTCGTCGTGCGCGGCGATCTCGCCGCGCGTCGTGCGACGCTGTTTTTTGTGGGCGACGGGCATGTGAGAGGTGTCATCGCCGTGAACAACGCACGTGAGCTGAAGCTCGCGCGCAAGTGGATGAACCAGGGCCGGGCAGTGGATACGGCCGCCCTGGCGGACACGACCCAAGCGCTTGCCTGACCGGCCCGCCCGGAAAGAGACCCAGGAGACACCCCGCATGAGCACTTTCGACAACGTCGTGGCCGGCAGGGCCACGATGGAAGCTGCCGCCTCCACGCCCGGCGCGATCATCGCGCGGCTCGAGCGGCTTCCGGCCAATGCGATGCAGATCCGCGCGCGCGTGCTGATCGGCACCGCGACGTTCTTCGACGGCTTCGACGTGATCACGATCGCGGCGACGCTGCCGCTGCTGATTCACAAGTGGGGGTTGTCGCCGACGCAGATCGGCATGCTGATCGCGTCCGGCGCGATCGGCCAACTGATCGGCGCGTTCCTGTTTCCCGCGCTCGCGGAAAAGCATGGCCGCGTGAAAGCGATCGCGTGGAGCTCGGCCGTGATCGGCATCACGAGCATCGCATGCGGCTTCGCGCCGACGTTCGAGATCTTCGTGTTGCTGCGGATTCTGCAGGGAATCGGGCTCGGCGGCGAGTTGCCGGTCGCCGCGACGTACATCAACGAGATCACGCGCGCGCATGGCCGAGGCCGTTTCGTGCTGTTGTACGAGATCGTGTTTCCGATCGGCCTGCTGGTGTCGATGGCGCTCGGCGCGTGGCTCGTGCCGCGCTTCGGCTGGGAGATCATGTACTTCGTCGGCGGGCTGCCGCTGATCCTGTCGCTCGTGCTCACGCGCCTCGTGCCCGAATCGCCGCGCTGGCTCGCGTCGCGCGGGCGCCTCGCGGAAGCCGGGCGCGCGGTCGGCGTGTTCGAAGGGTCGGTACGCGGCGAGCTGCCGCCGGTCACGCACGCGGCTGCGTTCGACGAGATGGTGCGCCAGCATCCGAGGCGCCGGATGAGCGATCTGTTCCGCGCCGCGTATCGCAAGCGCACGCTCGCGGTGGCGACGCTGTGGGCAACCTGCGGGTTCATCCAGTACGGGTTGTCGACGTGGCTGCCGACGATCTACAAGAACTTCTATCACGCGCCGCTGCAACTCGCGCTGAACCTCGCCGTGATCGGCTCGGTAATGGGCGTGCTCGGGTCGCTGGCCTCCGCGCTGCTGGTCGACAAGCTCGGCCGCAAGCCGGTGATCGTGTGGTCGTTCGTGCTGTGCGCGCTGTCGCTGGCGCTCGCGGGTATTTATCACGCGTCGTCGGTGTACGTGGTCGCGGTCTTCTGTTCGCTGTCGCTCGGGTTGATGGCGTCGGGGTTCATTACCGCGTACGTCTACACGCCGGAGCAGTATCCGACGAGCATCCGCGCGGCGGGCTGCGGGCTCGGCAGCGCGTGGCTGAAGATCGCGTCGTTCGTCGCGCCCATGGTCGTGCCGCATGCGATCATCGGCGGGAACCTCGCGCCGGCGTTCTATCTGATCGGCGTGGTGCCGCTGATCGCCGCGCTGACCGTGCATTTCGTCGGGATCGAGACGAAAGGGAAGGTGCTGGAGGCGCTCGAGGCGTAAGCGCGCCGCCGGTAACGGATGAGGTGCTCGGGCCCGGGGCGATGCGCCCCGGGCTTTTTATTTCGCGGTGGTTCGGTCGTTTCATGTCGAGCGTTGCGAACGGGCGCCATGGCTGCCGCACGGCTTACGTGCTCTAATTCACGGTCCCCATTTTTTCAGACCGCCGCCATGCCCCTGTTCGAACCCGTCACGCTGAATACCTCCCGCCTCGTGCTGCGGCCGCTTCGCGACGCCGACGCACCGGCCTTCTTCGAGATCTGGTCCGATGCGGAAGCGATGCGCTATTTCTCGTTCTCGCCGATGACGGAAATCGAGCAGGCCGAGGCGCGCGTCGCGCGCAACGTGCAGACGTCCGCGAGCGGGGAGAGCCTGACCTGCGTGCTCGAACTGCGGGAAACCGGCGAGGCGCTCGGCGAGTGCGTGCTGTTCCATGCGAATGCGCAATGCCGGCGCGCCGAGATCGGCTTCAGCCTGCGGCGCGCGTTCTGGCGCGGCGGGTATATGCGCGAAGCGGCGTCGGCCGTGCTCGAGCATGCATTCGGCACGTTGCGGCTGAACCGGCTCGAGGCCGATATCGATCCGCGCAACGTCGCGTCGGCGCGGCTGCTCGAACGGCTGGGTTTCGTGCGGGAAGGGCTGCTGCGCGAACGCTGGATCGTCGGCGACGAAGTGTCGGACAGCGCGCTGTACGGGTTGCTGGCAAGCGATCGCGGCTGATGCTGCCGCGGTGGTCTGTTTTCCGACCGGGACGAGCGCGCACGCGCTGACGCAATCGCGCGGCGCAACCGGATTCGGCCAGCCCGCTTCGATTCAACGGCCGGCCGGTGGTTGCATTCACAGCTTCGCGAGCCAGCCCTCGACCTTGTCTTTCCCGCGCAGCGCTGCAATCCATCGCTCGGGCAACGCCTGTTCGCCGTACAGCGCGCCGGCGAGGCCGCCCGCGATGGCCGCCGTCGTATCCGTGTCGTTGCCGAGCGCGATCGCGCGCTTCACGCAGTCCTCGTAGCTGCCCGTCGACAGCAGACAATGGATCGCCGACCAGAAGCTGTCGACCACATAGCCGGATCCTTGCGGCGCGTCGAAGCGGCCGTCGAGCACGGTCTTCAGTTCGATTTCGTCGGCCGTGCCTTCGTGGCGCGCGAGCAGTTCGTCCTCGGCTGCGCGCACCGCATCGGGCGCGGGCCGGCCATCGACGATCCCCAGCGCCGTCAGGCAATAGAGCGCGCAGCAAAGCTGCGAACGTACGTGGCCATGCGTGACGACGCTCTGCTTGTGTGCGAGCCGGATCGCGTCGTCGCGCGACGCGGCGACCATCACGACGGGGAAGCAGCGCATCAGCGAACCGTTGCCGTTGTCGCGCTCGTCGCGGGGCCCGGCCACTGCGGGCGCGGCGCCGGCCGCCAGCGCATGGAACGCGCGTTGCGTCTGCAGGCCGACGTCGAACACGCGGCCGTCCGGCGTGAATGCACCGCGCTGAAACCAGTCCAGCAGGTTGCCGGCGAACGTATCGAGATTCAGGTCGTGCTCGTGCAGCAGTGCGTCGAGCAGCGCGAGCGCCTGCGCACCGTCGTCGCTCCAGGTGCCGGGCGGCACGCCGTCGTGCGCGCGTGCGAAGCCCGGCGGCGCAATCATGTCGATCGCGGCAGGCGGCGGGATCGAAGCGGCGTCGTGGAATTCGTACGGCACGCCGAGCGCGTCGCCGATCAGCAGGCCAAGCAGGCCGCCGCGCAGGCGGGATCGTCGGTTCGGAATGACTGTCATCGGAGAGGGTTCGGGTCGGGAGGGCTTGCGTCGCGAAATACCGTGCAGACTAGACCAATCGCGTCCGCATGCCTAGCCGATGGCGTTGCGGCCGGAGAGAAATCATGCGAGTGCGCCGAGAAGAGGCGGGGCGGTGTTCGTCAGGGTCGGCGACTTGCCGGATGCCGCCCCCGAACGTACCCTTGGTCGAATCGACAGTCCGTCCGCAGGAATCGACCATGCATGCCCATCCTTTGCGCCTTTCTCCCGGCGACGATCTGCGCGGCGCCATCGAGGCAGCGCTACACCAGCTTGAAGCGCCTGCGGCCTTCGTGATCCAGGGCATCGGCAGCCTGAGCGTCGCGCAGTTGCGCTTCGCCGGCGTCGATCGGCCGACCGAGCTGCGCGGAGACCTCGAAATCCTGACGCTGGCCGGCTCCGTATCGCCGGACGGCGCACACCTTCATATGTCGATCTCCGATGCAGCCGGCCGCGTGACGGGCGGCCACGTCGCGAGCGGCTGCGTGGTGCGCACGACGGCCGAGATCCTGCTCGCGCTGCTGCCCGCGCATCGCTTCTCGCGCGAGCCGGATGCGGGCACTGGCTTCAACGAACTGGTGATCCGTCGCGTGTCGGGTGGCGACCCGGCATAAAGGGGCAGCGGCGCTAGAATCGCCGGTCATCGAAGACTTTCCCGTTACCGCTCATTCCGCCAAGCGCAATCCATGGACGATACCGAAATCGAACAGCAAGCGTGGGACATCGTCCGGGCCTGGCTCGAAGGCGCGACGCCCGAGCAGTGGCACCGGTTCGCCGCACGCTCCAATTACGACGGCAACGGCCGCGCGTTGCGCTGGCTGCTGGACAACCGCAACGTCGATCGCGCGACCGCATTGCTGATCTACTGGAATCTCGGCGCCGCGTGGTTTGTGCAGTATGCGAGCGAAAGCGATCTGGGCGACGCGTCGTATCAACTCGATACGTTTCGGCTGCTGCGCGACATCGAGCAACGTTACGCAGACGGCTATTACGCCAATCACGGCATCTGGTTCGATCCGCACGACTTCGATGGCGCGGGGCCGAACGATTATCCGGACGTACCGGTCGCGCGGCCCGTGCCGGCACTGATGCTGCAGCCGACCGACGGGCGCGAGTACGTCGATCTCGACGAAGCCGACGGGTATGACGAAGGCTTGCCGTTCGACGTGGTCGAGCGGCTGCACGCGCTGTACGACTGACCCCGCGGGCGCGTCCGGTCGCTGACGCACAAAAAAAAGGCGCCGCGGCCTTTCAGCCCGCGACGCCTTTCAGTGCGCTGCGACGTCGACCACCCGCCGCCGCCCGACTGCGTGCTTACAGCTGCACGGTGTCGGCCACTTCCTTGAAGTCCTCGATCTGGTCGAAGTTCATGTACTGGTAGATCTTGTCGCCGTTGGCGGTGAGCACGCCCATGTCGGCCATGTACTCTTCCTTGGTCGGGATCTTGCCCAGACGCGAGCAGATCGCGGCCAGTTCAGCGGAACCGAGGTACACGTTCGTGTTCTTGCCGAGGCGGTTCGGGAAGTTGCGGGTCGACGTCGACATGACCGTCGCGCCTTCGCGCACCTGGGCCTGGTTACCCATGCACAGCGAGCAGCCCGGCATTTCGGTGCGCGCGCCGGCCGTGCCGAACACGCCGTAGTGACCTTCTTCCGTCAACTGCTTCTGGTCCATCTTGGTCGGCGGCGCGACCCACAGCTTGACCGGGATGTCGCGCTTGCCTTCGAGCAGCTTCGACGCCGCACGGAAGTGGCCGATGTTGGTCATGCACGAGCCGATGAACACTTCGTCGATCTTGGCACCCGCGACGTCGGACAGCGTCTTCACGTCGTCCGGGTCGTTCGGGCAGGCGACGATCGGCTCGTGGATGTCGGCGAGGTCGATCTCGATGACGGCCGCGTATTCGGCGTCGGCATCCGGCGACAGCAGTTGCGGGTCGGCCAGCCACTGTTCCATCGCCGCGATACGGCGCTGCAGGCTGCGCGGATCCTGGTAGCCCTGCGCGATCATCCACTTGAGCAGCGTGACGTTGCTGTTCAGGTATTCGATGATCGGTTCCTTGTTCAGGTGCACCGTGCAACCGGCCGCCGAGCGCTCGGCGGACGCATCGGACAGCTCGAACGCTTGCTCGACCTTCAGGTCGGGCAGGCCTTCGATTTCGAGGATGCGGCCCGAGAAGATGTTCTTCTTGCCTTGCTTGGCGACCGTCAGCATGCCTTGCTTGATCGCGTACAGCGGAATCGCGTTGACGAGGTCACGCAGCGTGACGCCCGGCTGCATCTTGCCCTTGAAGCGGACCAGCACCGATTCCGGCATGTCCAGCGGCATCGTGCCGGTGGCGGCCGCGAACGCGACCAGGCCCGAACCCGCCGGGAAGCTGATGCCGATCGGGAAGCGCGTGTGCGAATCGCCGCCGGTGCCGACGGTGTCGGGCAGCAGCATGCGGTTCAGCCACGAGTGGATCACGCCGTCGCCCGGGCGCAGCGCGATGCCGCCGCGCGTGCTGATGAAGTTCGGCAGCGTCTGGTGCGTCTTCACGTCGACCGGTTTCGGATAGGCGGCGGTGTGGCAGAACGACTGCATCACGAGGTCGGCCGAGAAGCCGAGGCAGGCCAGATCCTTCAGTTCGTCGCGGGTCATCGGGCCCGTGGTGTCCTGCGAGCCGACCGAGGTCATCTTCGGTTCGCAGTACGTGCCCGGGCGCACGCCCTGGCCTTCCGGCAGGCCGCACGCGCGGCCGACCATCTTCTGCGCGAGCGAGAAGCCCTTGCCGCTGTCGGCCGGCTGGTGCGGCAGGCGGAACAGCGTCGACGGCGCGAGGCCGAGCGCTTCACGCGCCTTCGCGGTCAGGCCGCGGCCGATGATCAGCGGAATGCGGCCGCCGGCGCGCACTTCGTCGAACAGCACGTCGGACTTGACCTGGAATTCGGCGATGACCTTGCCGTCCTTCAGCGCCTTGCCTTCGTACGGGCGCAGTTCGACCACGTCGCCCATGTTCATCTGCGACACGTCGAGCTCGATCGGCAGCGCGCCGGCGTCTTCCATCGTGTTGTAGAAGATCGGGGCGATCTTGCCGCCGAGGCACACGCCGCCGAAACGCTTGTTCGGGACGAACGGGATGTCTTCGCCGGTGAACCACAGCACCGAGTTGGTGGCCGACTTGCGCGAGGAGCCGGTGCCGACCACGTCGCCGACGTAGGCGACCAGGTGCCCCTTTTCCTTCAGCGATTCGATGAACTTGACCGGGCCGCGCTTGCCGTCTTCTTCCGGCGTGATGCCCGGGCGCGCGTTCTTCAGCATCGCCAGCGCGTGCATCGGGATGTCCGGGCGGGTGGTGGCGTCCGGCGCCGGCGACAGATCGTCGGTGTTGGTTTCGCCCGTCACCTTGAACACGGTGATGGTCAGGCTTTGCGGCACTTCCGGACGGCTCGTGAACCATTCGGCGTCGGCCCAGCTCTGCAGCACGGCCTTCGCATGCGCGTTGCCCTGGTCGGCGAGTTCCTTCACGTCATGGAACTGGTCGAACATCAGCAGGGTTTTCTTCAGCGCGTCGGCGGCGACCGCGGCGACGGCTTCGTCGGACAGCAGCTCGATCAGCGGCTGGATGTTGTAGCCGCCGAGCATCGTGCCGAGCAGCTCGGTCGCGCGTTCGCGTGAGATCAGCGGGCAGGCCGTCTCGCCCTTCGCGACGGCGGCCAGGAAGCCGGCCTTCACGCGGGCGGCTTCGTCGACGCCGGCGGGCACGCGATGGGTGATCAGCTCGAGCAGCGTCTGCTCTTCGCCGGCAGGCGGGTTCGTCAGCAATTCGACCAGTTCGGCGGTCTGCTGAGCCGTCAGCGGCAGGGGAGGAATACCGAGCGCGGCGCGGGCGGCCACGTGAGCACGAAAGTTTTCAAGCATGGGGAGACCTGCTGATATTGCGTTTGAGGGGAAGGCCTTGCCGGCACTCCGGGGCTATTCCAGGCACTGCTTTGAGCGGGATTCTAATCTCAATGGTCTGGAACGTCAAATGTCTTATGTCTTATATAAGACTTGGTGAGGCGAAAGACGGGCGGCGCGGCTGCATGGCGGGGCGGCCTTGTCGGGCGGGGGCGGCGGGCGGGTGCGCGGTGTCGGTTGAGGTCGCCGGTGGCGCACATATCTGCACAAGGCCGCAGGAAACGGCACACACCGGGCGCGTTCGGGCCGCTACGCTTGCCGTCACGCAGCTTGCAATCGGGTGCCGGAACGTGAGGCGGAAGTCGTCGCGCGCCGGTCGATTCGGCCCGGGCGGTAGCGATTCCCTTGACTCCGGCGATCCGCGACATGCACTCCAGAGACGCGATTTTCCTGATGGCGGCGCTCGTTGCGTCGCCGGCCGTTCACGCGGCCACGCCCGGCGACGAAGCGCGGGAGGCGGCGAGCCGGCCGGTCGCGCTGGTCTATCGCGGTCCTGCCGCGTGCGACGGGTGCGCCGAAACCATCGCCAGACGCCTGCGGGAATCGGATCAGCGGTTCCGGGTGGTCTACGTGGGGCCGGCGGAAAAACTCAAGATCACGCCCGCGGCGCTCGCCGGTGCGGCGCTCTACGTGCAGCCCGGCGGCGGGCAGGACATTCCCGGCGCGGCAGCCGGCATCGGCCGAAATGAAATGCGGGCCGTGCGGCGATACGTCGCGAACGGCGGCCGATACCTCGGGCTGTGCATGGGCGCCTACCTGGCCGGCGCGCAGGGTTTCGCGCTGGTTGCCGGCGATATCGACGGCGAGGTCGACCGGCCGGGCTCGACGCTTCACGGCATTGCCGACACGGTGACGCCGGTCGTCTGGCGCGGGAAAAAGCGCTGGATCTACTTTCAGGACGGCGCGAGGCTCCCGGTCGCGCCGATCGGCTCCGGCTGGACCGTGCTGGCGATCTACCCGAACAAGGACATCGCGGCCGCCACGTATCGCTACGGCAAAGGGCGCGTCGGCCTCGCCGGCCCGCATCCGGAGGCCGATGAAAGCTGGTATCGCCAGAATGGCCTCGAGAATCCGGACGGCGTGGCGCCGGACATGGCCTACGACCTGATCAACGCGACGATGAAGCCGTAGCGGAGGGGCCGCGGCGGGCGCGGTTCATTTATTTCCGTTTGGCGCGATACGCGTCGAGATTTTTCCGTGCCTGCGCGCGGATCGCGCGCTGCATGAACGGCGTCCAGCCGAGCAACGCGCCTTTCATCCCGAGCGCCTGACGTGCCCAGCGCCACAGGTCGAAATGGTCGCGATGCTCGACGATGCGTCCGTCGCGAAACCGGAAGCGCGCATCGATCCGATTGACCACCATCCGTCCGGTCGCGGCGAACCGGTATTGCGCGCGCCATGTCGCGCGGCCGGCCTGGTCGTCCGCGGCGACTTCGCCGAACGTCAGCGAGAACTCCTGCGCCCGCGCGACCAGCATCCGCCACATGTCGCGCGCCAGTTCGCCGCGCAGCTCGCCGAATGCGGGATCGCTGAACACGATGTCGTCGGCATAGCACGCGAGCATCGCGTCGATGTCGCGCTGCTGGAAGGCCGTGTAGAAGCGCTGGATCAACGCGGTGTTCGGATCAGTCATTTTGGGCGTAAAGGAGGGAGAGGGACGGTGACGTCCGTCGAAACATCGATCGGGAAAGTGCGGCAGACAGCGCGAACCGGCGCCCGCGCTTGCCGCGTCGGGCGCAGCCGGCTTGCCGCCGGGATGATACGCGTCAGCGGGCCGCCATCGCAACGTCCTGACTGCTGCGTCCCGTCACCAGGCAGCCCGACATGAAGGCCTCGCTCTGGCTGCCGGCGGCGGCTTCGCCGAAGCCGCGACCGAGCGCGTCGGCCTTCACCTGCGCGGCGCCCTGCTCGCACGCGAGCGGGCTGGCGTCGCGGCCCTGTGCGTGCAGGATCGCGCGATCGCCGATGAGATAGGCCAACAGGGCAAAAACGGCGATATGGACGGCTCGTCTCATGGTTCGTCTCCTCGTTGCTCAAGCGTAACGCGGACACGTTCGACGAAGCACTTGGGGCTTCCCCCGGTAAACGTCTGCTGAAAGCGGTGGCGGCAGGGCGATCCTGTCCTGTTTTTCCGTCGCCGCCGCCCGGCGGGCGGGCAATGCGCGGTAGTTTGACGAATGTCAGGGTACGGGCGGGCGGCGGCGGTCGCGCGGCCGTTCAAGGCGATAGCATGCATGCATGATTTGACGGAGCGCGATGCAAGGTCAACGCGTCAGGTCCGGCAAGCACGCAGGTGTTGAATATCGCTGTCGAAATAGTGAGGAATCCAAATGTTGAACGTCTCTTCCGTCCTGATCAGCCTTGCCCCGATGTGGGCGATCCTGCTGCTGGCTTCCTCGGCGGCCGCCTATTTCGTGTTCTGGCGCAAGGTCATCAAATGAGCGCCGCGCGACCGCGTGCGCACGATGCGCACGCGTGACGCGTTTTTCCGTCATTGCACCGCCGTCACCGGCACGTTCGAAATTTGCACCAGCCGGGCCATGACGCTGCGCCGAAACACTGACATCAGCGCGTGCAGCGGATCGCGTCTCGGCGCGGCCACGACGATCTCGTCGCAGCCGGCCTCGGCCGCTGCGGCCGCGATCGTATCGGCCACCGGGCCGACCTTCATCACGACGCTGAATTTCACGTCCGCATCGCGCAGGATCCGCTCGGCCATCGCGAGATCGTCGGTCGCGAATTGCGTCTCGATCGCGCGCAGCCGCGGCAGCGGGTGATAGGCCTCGAGCCGCGTCGATTCCAGCGGCGCCTGCACATTGATCAGCACGACCTCCGACGCGCAGCGCTCGCGATACAGGAATGTCGCGTGACGAACCGCCTGAAGCGAGCGGGGCGAATGGCCGACCGGAACCAGCAGCTTGAGCATGGACGATGAACCCGGAAACGAAGTGCTTCCAGCGTAGCGGGCGGCCGGACGAAGCGATCTAAAGAGATCGGTTGGCTGCATAAAAATGTCGTTAACGCGCGCGGTCCCGTGACGCACCGATTAAAAATATAAGAAATTTAAGTTTATGCGCATAAACGGCAGGGAGCGGCGGCGCCGGCCCCCCCGGTCGCCAGCGGCATCGCGATTCAGTCGAATCCGCAATGAATTGCGCCGCGAAATATCGGAGGTTGTCCGGATCGCGTCGCGTAGAGTAGAGCGGCCGCCGCCGCCGGGCGGCGCGCTACCCGATACCGCTTCCCAGGAGACCTCGCATGCCGCACGGCGCCCCGCAGTTTCTCGCTCCCGCTTCCATTTCCGTCGATCCGATCGTGCGCCTGTCGGCTGGTGAGCTTGCGTCGGCGATCCGCAGCAAGGCGGTTTCGTGCGTCGAGACGATGCGTGCGTATCTCGACCATATCGAGCGCGTGAACGGCGCGATCAACGCGATCGTCGCGCTGCGCGACCGCGATGCGCTGCTGGCGGAAGCCGCGGAAAAGGATGCGGAGCTGGCGCGCGGCGGCTATCGCGGCTGGCTGCACGGGATCCCGCAGGCACCGAAGGATCTGGCGATGACGAAGGGGCTGCGCACGACCTACGGCTCGCCGATCTTCCGCGAGAACGTGCCGCAGGCCGATTCCGTCGGCGTCGCGCGGATGCGCGCGGCCGGCGCGATCTTCATCGGCAAGACGAATACGCCGGAGTTCGGGCTCGGTTCGCACACGTTCAACGAGGTCTACGGCGCGACGCGCAACCCGTACGACCCGACGAAGAGCGCGGGCGGCAGCAGCGGCGGCACGGCGGCGGCGCTCGCGTCGCGGATGCTGCCGGTGGCGGACGGCAGCGATTTCGGCGGGTCGCTGCGTAATCCGGCGGCGTTCTGCAATATCTACGGCTTCCGTCCATCGCAGGGCCGCGTGCCGCGCTGGCCGGGCGTCGACGTGTTCATGCAGCAGCTCGGCATCGAAGGGCCGATGGGCCGCACCGTCGGCGACGTCGCGCAACTGCTCGCGATCCAGGCCGGCTACGACCGCAACGATCCGCTGTCGCTCGCGGAAGATCCGGCCGTGTTCGCGCAGCCGCTCGACGCGAACCTGCGCGCCAAGCGCATCGCGTGGGTCGGCGACTGGAACGGCTATCTCGCGACCGAGGCCGGCGTGCTCGCGCAGTGCGAGCGCGGGCTGGCGACGCTGCGCGAGATCGGCTGCGACGTCGATGCGGCGCTGCCGGCCTTCGCGCCCGACCGGATCTGGCGTCTGTGGCTCACGCACCGGCACTTGCTGTCGGGCGGCGGGCTGCTCGCGCATTATCGCGACCCGGCGCGCCGCGCGCTGCTGAAGCCCGAGGCGATCTACGAGGTCGAAGGCCTGCTCGCGATGCCGGGCGCGGCGGTGTTCGACGCGAGCGTCGAACGGACCGCGTGGCATCAGGCGGTGCTGAGCTTCTTCGACCGTTACGACTTCATCGCGGCGCCGACCGCGCAGGTGTTCCCGTTCGACGTCGACCAGCGCTGGCCGAAGGAGATCGCGGGCCGCGCGATGGATACCTACCACCGCTGGATGGAAACGGTCGTACCGTGGACGCTGGCCGGCTGCCCGGTGATGAACGTGCCGGTCGGCTTCAACGACGCGGGGTTGCCGATGGGGATGCAGCTGATCGGGCGTCCGCGCGCCGATCTCGCCGTGCTGCAGCTTGCGCGCGGTTATGAGCAGGCGGCCGATTGGGTCGGCGAGCGGTTGCCGGCGTGGATGGCAGCGTAACGGCGCTGCCGGCACGCCGGCCGTAGCGGCGCGGTGACGAAGCGGGCGGCGACGCGTTGCCGGTTTTGCTTCGCATCGCCCGACGCGACACGCGCCTCTGGCGGTGTTTCGTCGGGCCGCCTGCGCACACCGGAGCCAGCGTCCATTGACGCAACCGGAGAAAGAATGTCGGCACGCGCGCGACATCGCACCGCAAACGCGGACGAATCGGCGCGACGACGTTCGTTGGTCCCGGAATTGCAAGCAGCGGCGCGCGGCGATTTCGTTTCGATGTGTTTCAGTCGTTGCGGCGCCGCGCGACGCGCTTCGACAATATCGCCTCGACCATTCGGGCACGAGGGAAACACATGAAGCACATTCGCGCGACGGGCCGGTATCTGGCCTCGGCAGGCATCGCGTTCGGCATCCTGGTGAGCGGCGCCGCACATGCACAGCTCGATCTGCAGTCGATCGGCGCGTCGCTGCTCGGCGGCGGCCAACAGCAGGCGGCGCCGGCGCAGGGCGGTGTCGCGCAGTTGCTGCAGGCCTATGTCGGTGCGAACCAGCAGGTGCTGAACGGCCAGTCGTCGCTCGCATCGGCGATGGGGCTGACGGGGGCGGCCGGGCAGGCGCGGCAGGCCGCGAGCCAGTTGTCCGGCGGCGATGTGCTGTCGCCCGCCACGCTGTCGCAGATGGGCGGCGCGCAGCAATCGGTGTCGCAGGCGCTCGGCCAGGCGTTCGCGAGCGGCGGCGCCACGCACGGCCCGATCGACAAGCAGGCGTTCAGCAACGGCCTCGCCTCGCTCGGGCAGGGGCTCACGCAGTATTCGCAACTGCAGTCGGGGCTCGGCAATCTCGGTTCGACGAGCGCGGCGTCGCTGCTGCAGTCGGGCCTGAATCCGCAGAACATGCAGGCCGCGACGTATATCGCGCAAAGCGCGCCGGGCCAGTTGCAGTCGCTTGCCGCGACGCTCAGCCAGGCCGTGCAGTTCGCGACGAGCCAGGGCATTTCGGTGCCGTCGGTCGCGTCGTCCGCGCTGAAGCTGCTGCCGTGACGTAGCGCGACGGCGGGTGCGATGCGTGGCCGGCATCGCGCACGCCGGCTCCGGACGATCGTCCCGCACAACATGGGGATTTCGCGCGATGCTATCGTGACGGGTCCTTTTTATCGGTGCCGGTTCATGACTGACTCGTTCGACCTCTCGCGCTATTTCTCCCGCATCGGCTACGACGGCCCGGCCGAGCCGACGCTCGACGTGCTGCGCCGGCTGCATCTGCTACACCCGCAGGCGATTCCGTTCGAAAACCTCAATCCGCTGACCGGCGCGCGTGTCGCGCTCGACCTGCCCGCGATCGTCGACAAGGTGATCGAACGCCGCCGCGGCGGCTACTGCTTCGAACTCAACAAGCTGTTCTATACCGCGCTCACGACGATCGGTTTTCGCGTGACGCCGCTGATCGCCCGTGTGCGCTGGATGCGGCCGCCCGAGATCGTCACCGCGCAGACGCACATGCTGCTGCGCATCGACCTCGACGGCGCGGCGTGGCTTGCGGATATCGGCTTCGGCAGCGCGACGCTGACCGCGCCGCTGCGCTTCGCGCCGGGCGAGCGGCAACCGACGCCGCACGGCGCGTTTCGCGTGATCGATGCGCCGGTCGACGGCGAATTCGACATGCAGTTCGAGATTCCCGACGGCTGGCACACGACCTACCGCTTCTCGCTGAAGCCGGCCGAATGGATCGATTACGACGCGGCGAACTGGTTCACGTCGACGTATCCCGAATCGATCTTCGTGAACGACCTGATCGCGTGCCGCGTGCTGCCCGACGGCCGCGCGGCGCTGCTCAATACCGTGCTGACGCTGCGCGACGCGGCGGGGGCCGGGCGCACGGTCACGTTCGAGAATGCCGCCGACTGGGCCGCGTGCCTGCGCGACACGATCGGCATCAACACGGCGGGATTCGATCTCGACACGCTGTTCGCGCGGCTTGCGGCGCGCTCCGCGAGGTAACGCGGACGGACACCCCCGACGGCGGCCCGCCGTGATCGAGTCGGCCGCCTCCTTCATTGCCGCATTTGACTTTTACTAGTTTGCTAGCATACTAGTCTCCATGACCGACGAAGAAGTGAAGCAATTCAACGTATATCTGCCGCTCGGCCTGATCCGGCAGGTCAAGCATCGCGCGATCGAAACGGAGCAATCGCTGTCCGCGCTGGTGGCCGACGCATTGCGCGCGTATCTGGCCGCGCCGCCGCCCGGCGCGGAACCGTCCAACAAGGAGGCGTGACATGTCATCCGAGCGTATCGAAGCCGTGTACCTGACGACGCACAACTGGGGCAAGTCGGCGAAGTTCTTCCAGGCGCTGGGCTTCGAGCTGGAATTCGAAACCGATCACCAGTCGGGCCAGTTGAGCAGCGGCGACGGCCCGTTCCTGTTCATCGCCGAAGTGCCGCCGAGCGAAAAGCCCGACATGCAGGTCGTGATCAAGGTGGCCGACGAGCAGGCGGTGCAGCCGCAGCCGATCGTCGAGGTCGTCACGCCGTTCGAGGACACCCACTGGGGCACGCGCGACATGACCGTGCGCGATCCGGACGGCCGGGTGTGGCGCCTGCAGGCGCCGGGCAAGCAGCACACGTGAGGTCGCCATGACGGATACCCGCGAAGACGACGCGCCCGACAGCACGGCCGCGCGCGTCGCGCTCTGGCGCGCGCTGCACGTCGAGCTCGATGCACCGCCGCATGTGCTCGCCGACGAAATCGGGCTGCAACTGCTCGCGCCGGCACCCGGCTGGCAGCAGCGCGGCGACATGGATCCTCAGTTCACGCGGCCGTTTCGCGCGTCGATCGTCGCGCGGGCGCGTTTCATCGAGGATCTCGTTATCGAGCAGGCCGCGTGCGGCGTGAGCCAGTACGTGATCCTCGGCGCGGGGCTCGACAGCTTCGTGCAGCGCCGGCCGGACATGGCGTCGCGCGTGACCGTGTTCGAAGTCGACCCGCCGGCGCCGCAGCGCTGGAAGCAGTGCCGCCTGGCCGAGCTCGGCTTCGGCGTGCCCGACTGGGTGCGTTTCGTGCCGGTCGATTTCGAGGCAAGGCAGTCGTGGCGCGACGCGCTCGTCGGCGCGGGCTTCGATGCGGGCCGGCCGGCGGTCGTGGTGTCCACCGGCGTCAGCATGTACCTGACGCGCGAAGCGAATGCGGCCGCGTTGCGCGAAGTCGCGTCGCTCGCGCCGGGTTCGACGTTCGCGATGACGTTCCTGTGGCCGCTGGAGAATGCGGATCCGGACGTGCGCCCGGGGCTGGAAATGGCCGCGAAGGGCGCGCGCGCGAGCGGCACGCCATTCATCAGCTTCTTCGTGCCGGACGAGATCCAGGCGCTTGCCCTGGAGGCCGGCTTCGCGCAGGCCGAACACGTGTCGGCCGCCGAGCTGACGCGTCGTTATTTCGCCGATCGCACGGACGGCCTGCGGCCGCCGAACCGCGCGGAAGAATTACTCGTCGCGACAGTCTGACCCGTCGCCTTCGTCATGCGCGTCATGCGCGTCACGTGCGTCACGCGCGTTCGAGCACGGCCATTTCCCGCACGACCACGAGCAGCACCGCGAGGCTCGCGCCGCCGGATGCGCGCAGGTCCGCGAGCAGGTGCTCGTAGCGCGCGAGCGCGGCCTCGCGGCGCACGCGCCACGCGCCGACGATCGTGTCCGGCGTGGTCGAATCCGGCGATTCCGCGAGCGCGCTCGTCGCGAGCGTGCGCTTGAGCCGCGCAATTTCCGCGAGCGCGGCGGCGCGCGCGAGCATGTCCCAGTGCGTCGGCGTCGGCAGGTTCGCCGCGCGTTCGCCGATCCATCCGTAATTGAGCAGCATGCCGAGCGAGAAATAGACGCCCGCGACGAGTTCGAGACTGCGGTTGCAGGTCGCCGCCACTTCGGCGATGTCGAGCAGCGCGGCCGAGATGTCGCCGCTCGCGACACGTACCGCGAGCGCGCTGTCGACCCCGGCGTCGACGAGCACGCGCTGCCGCTCGGACAGCGCTTCCAGATCGTCGGCCGGCAGCAGCGACGGCAGTTGCGGCGCGATGCGCTGCACCGCGTCGCGGCAGCGCGCGATCAATCCGGCGACACCGCCGTCGGCCACCGCGCCGGACTGCAGATGCCGCAGGAACCACAGCGCCGCGCGCTCCAGCAGCCGCGCGACGTCGACGAACATGCGCGCCTGCACGTCGTCGGCGACGCGGTTGTCGAGCGCGTCGATATCGCGCCACACCGCATCGAGGTCGAACACGTCGCGCGCCATGATGCACGCGCGCACGATGTCGCCGGGCTTCGCGTCGGTTTCCTCCATCAGCCGGTGCACGAATGCGCAGCCGACGCGGTTCACGAGCGCGTTGGTCAGGTGCGTCGCGAGAATCTCGCGGCGCAGCGGATGGCGGCGCATCGGCTCGCTGAAGCGCTGTTGCAGCGGCTTCGGGAAGTAGTCGACGAGCATCGCGGCCACCAGCGGATCCTCCGGCACGTCGGATTCGAGCAGCGCGTCGTAGAGCCACATCTTGCTGTACGCGAGCAGGACCGCACGTTCCGGCGACGTGAGGCCGAGCTTCGCGGCCTGCCGCTCGGCGACTTCGTCGTCGGTCGGCAGGAATTCGATCACGCGGTTCAGGCGGCCCGCGCGCTCGAGCCAGCGCATCAGGCGCGCCTCGGCGTCGAGCAATTCGACCGCATAGCGGCCGGCGATCGACAGCGCCTGCGTCTGGTAGTAGTTGTCGCGCAGCACGAGCAGCCCGACTTCGTCGGTCATCTCGGCGAGCAGCGCGTTGCGCTGCTTCTCGGTCATCTCGCCGTCGGACACGACGAGCCCGAGCAGGATCTTGATGTTGACTTCGTGGTCCGAACAATCGACGCCGGCCGAGTTGTCGATCGCGTCGGTGTTGATCCGGCCGCCGCGCTGCGCGAACTCGATGCGGCCGAACTGCGTGCAGCCGAGATTGCCGCCTTCGCCGACGACCTTGCAGCGCAGGTCCGCGCCGTTCACGCGCACCGCGTCGTTCGCGCGGTCGCCGACCTGCGCATGGGTTTCGCGCGCGGCCTTCACGTAGGTGCCGATGCCGCCGTTGTACAGCAGGTCGACCGGCGCCTGCAGGATCGCGCGGATCAGCTCGGTCGGCGGCAGCGCGTGCGCGTCGATGCCGAGCGCGGCCTGCACGGCAGGGGACAGCGGGATCGTCTTCGCGGTGCGCGGATACACGCCGCCGCCGGGCGAGATCACCGACGTATCGTAGTCGGCCCAGCTCGAGCGTTCGAGCGCGAACATGCGCTGGCGCTCCGCGAAGCTCGTTGCCGGGTCGGGGTTCGGGTCGAGGAACACGTGCCGGTGATCGAACGCGGCGACGAGCCGGATATGCGGCGACAGCAGCATCCCGTTGCCGAACACGTCGCCCGACATGTCGCCGACGCCGACCACGGTGAAGTCGGTCGCCTGCGTGTCGATGCCCATCTCGCGGAAGTGCCGCTTCACCGATTCCCACGCGCCGCGCGCGGTGATCGCCATCTTCTTGTGGTCGTAGCCGACCGAGCCGCCGGACGCGAACGCGTCGTCGAGCCAGAAACCGTATTCGTGCGAGATCGCGTTCGCATAGTCGGAGAAGGTGGCCGTGCCCTTGTCGGCGGCGACGACGAGATACGGATCGTCGGGGTCGTGGCGCACCACGTCGCGCGGCGGCACGATCGCATTGCCGGCGAGGTTGTCGGTGAGGTCGAGCAGCCCGCGCAGGAACGTCTGATAGCACGCGATGCCTTCGCGCATCCACGCTTCGCGATCGCTCGGCGGCGGCGGGTTCTTCACGACGAAGCCGCCTTTCGAGCCGACCGGCACGATCACGACGTTCTTCACCATCTGCGCCTTCATCAGCCCGAGCACCTCGGTGCGGAAATCCTCGCGGCGATCCGACCAGCGCAGGCCGCCGCGCGCGACGCGCCCGCCGCGCAGGTGCACGCCCTCGACCCGCGGCGAATACACCCAGATCTCGAACATCGGCTTCGGTTCGGGCAGGCCCGGTACCTTCGCCGGGTTGAACTTGAACGACAGGTACGGCTTCGGCTCGCCGTTCGCGTCGGCGAGGAAGTAGTTCGTGCGTTCGGTCGCGTTGATCACGCCGAGGAACTGGCGCAGGATGCGATCCTCGTCGAGGTTCGGCACCTGGTCGAGCGCGCCTTCGATCGCCTTCAGCAGCCGTTCGGCCTGCACGTCGCGCGTGTCGCCGATGCGCGGGTCGAAGCGCAGCACGAACAGTTCGACGAGCTGCCGCGCGATCGCCGGATTGCCGGTCAGCGCGCGTTCGATATACGCGTCGCTGAAGGTCGAGCCGACCTGCCGCAGATATTTCGCATACGCGCGCAGGATCGTCACTTCGCGTGCGCTGAGGTGCGCGCGCAGCACGAGGCGGTTGAAGTCGTCGTTCTCGATCCGGCCGCTCCAGATCCGGTCGAACGCATCCTCGAACAGCCCCTTCACGCGCTCGATGTCGAATTCGGTATCGTCGGCGAGCTCGAGGCCGAAATCGTGTACCCACGCATGCGTGGCATCCTGCGTCTGGATCCGGTACGGCCGCTCCTCGTCGACGCGCACGCCGAGATGTTCGAGCATCGGCAGGCTGCGCGACAGCGCGATCGGGTCGCCCGCGCGATACACCTTGAAGCGGAACGCGCGCGGCTCGGCCTCGATCGGCCGGTACAGGTTCATCGCGAGCTGGCCCGAATCCTTCACGCGCTCGATCAGCTCGATGTCGCGCACGGCCGTGCGCGCCGGATAGTCGTCGCGATAGCCGGCCGGGAACGACTCCGCATAGCGCTGCAGCAGACGGTTGCCTTGTTCTTCGCCGAATGCGTCGAGCAGCGCGTCGGCGAGATCGTCCTGCCAGCGGCGCGTGACCTGCACGAGCCGCGTTTCGAGTTCGCGTGTGTCGACGTCGGGCATCGTGCCCGGCTCCGCATGCACGACGAAGTGAATGCGGGCGAGCGCCGATTCCGACAGCAGCGGCGTGAATTCCACGTTCACGCCGTTGTACGCGTCGACCAGCAGCTTCGCGATGCGGCGGCGCAGGTCGGTGTTGTACTTGTCGCGCGGCACGAACACGAGGCACGACACGAAGCGGTCGAACCGGTCGCGCCGCACGAACAGCCGCGTGCGCTGGTGTTCCTGCAGGCGCAGGATGCCGAGCGCGATGTCGTAGAGCTGGTCTTCGTCGGCCTGGAACAGTTCGTCGCGCGGATAGGTTTCGAGCACCGTCACGAGCGATTTGCCGAGATGCCCCTTCGGCAAAAAGCCCGCGCGCCGCACGATGTTCGCGCACTTGCGGCGCACGATCGGAATCTCGGTGTACGAACCGAAATAGGCGGTCGACGTGTAGAGCCCGATGAAGCGGCGTTCGCCGGTGACCTTGCCGTCGGCGCCGACGAGCTTCACGCCGACGTAATCGAGGTAGCCGGGCCGGTGCACCGTCGCGCGCGAATTCGCCTTGGTCACGAAGATCGGCCATTGGCCGGTGATGATGTCGGCGGCGGCGGGCGGCAACGGCGTCACGTCGGCTGCGCCGGACGTGCGCAGCGATTCGCGCAGGATCCCGAGGCCCGAGCCCTCGATGCCGCGCAGGCCGAAGCCCGTGCCGTCCGACACGAGCGCGTAGTCGCGCTGGCCGAGGAACGTGAAGTGATCGGCGGCCATCCATTCGAGGAACGCGCGCGCCTCGATGTCCTCCGCCGTCGATTCGCGCGCCTTCATCTCCTTGATCGTCGCGCGGGCGATGTCGACGATCCTCGGCCAGTCCTCGACCGACGCGCGTACGTCGCCGAGCACGCGCGCGATGTCCTCGCGCAGCGTGTCGAGCAGCGCGGCGTCGCCGCAGCGGTCGACTTCGAAATGGATGAACGACGCGAGTTGCGACTGGCCGTCGCCGGAGGTCGCGCCGCCCGCGTCGACGCGCTCGATGCCGCCGCCGGCGCCGCGCCAGATGCGGAACACCGGATGCAGCGCCGAATGCAGCGCGAGCCCGAGACGGTTGATGGCCATCGTCACCGAGTCGACCAGGAACGGCATGTCGTCGTTGACGATTTCGATCACCGTGTGGTCGGAATGCCAGCCGTGCTGTTCGAGGATCGGGTTGTACACGCGCAGGCGTTCGCTGCCGGGCACGAATTTCTGGGCGGTCTGCCAGTGCGCCATCGCGGCGCCGTACAGGTCGGCGATGCCGCGGCTCTGCAGATCGTCGGCATCGACGAAATCGTAGTAATGGCGCAGGAAGGGTTCGACGGTCCGGAACGTGGCGTCGGGCAGGCGGGCGCGCGCGAATTCGACGACATCGGCGAGCAGGTGTGCGACGACTTCCTCGTTCTTCGCTTCCATGGCGGTCTCCGTCGGGTGGCCATTGGCTGCTGCGTCTGTCCGGCATTATGCGCCGATTGCGTGACAAAGCGATGTGCGGGCGCACAAGGGCGCAGGGCGGAGAAACCCGCATGCAGCGCCGCTCGCGCGCGCCGCGATGCAGGGTTCAGCGCAGGGCGGACGGCGCCGACGCGACGCTGCCGTCGGCGCTCAGCGCTCGTCGCTCCACAGCTTGCCGGCGGTTGCCCAGTTCTCTTTCTTCACGTCGGTGAGGATGATGTCGACCGAGCCCGGCGTGCAGTCGAGCGTCTCGCACGTGACGCGCGTGATTGCTTCGACGAATGCGCGCTTCTGCTCCACGGTGCGGCCTTCGAACAGCTGGATGTTGAAAGTCGGCATGACGTAGGCTCCGGTTGGGATTGAACGATTCGGTCGGGTGCGCAGGCAACGTCAGTCGCGATACGACGGATCGATCCGGTCGAGCCGGCGCAGCAGCGCCGGCCATTCCAGTTCGCCTTCGACCGCGCCGCCGTCGCGCAACTGTTCGGCGGTGCGCTCCGCGATGGCCGGCGCCGGCAGCACGAGCGGTCCGCCGCCTGCTTGCGCGCGCACCTGGATGTCGCACGCCTTGATCAGCGTATCCATCAGCACGTACGCTTCGGCGACGGTCCGGCCGACCGTCAGCGTGCCGTGGTTGCGCAGCAGCATCGCGGATTTCGCGCCGAGGCTCGCGGTCAGCCGCGCGCCTTCGGCCGGCGAGAACGCGAGCGCTTCGTAGTCGTGGTACGCGAGATCGCCATGAAAGCGCAGCGCGTGCTGCGATGCCGGCAACAGCCCGTCGCGCTGGATCGACACGGCGATGCCGGCCGTATTGTGCAGGTGCATCACGCAGACGGCGTCGGCGCGCGCGGCGTGCACGGCCGCATGCAGCGCGAAGCCGGTCACGTTGACCGCATGCTCGCTGTCGCCGATCCGGTTGCCGGCCACGTCGATCTTCACGAGGTTCGATGCGCGAACCTCGTCGAACGTGAGGCCGAACGGGTTGATCAGGAAGTGGCCGGGTTCGCCGGGCACGGTCGCGGACAAATGCGTGTAGATCAGGTCGTCCCAGCCGTTCAGCGCGACGAGCCGATATGCGGCGGCGAGGTCGACGCGCAGCCTGCGTTCGGCGTCGGAGATCGGGCCGCCGGGCTTCACGGCATCAGGACGGTGTGCGAATGACATCGGGTTCTCCGAGGGTGAGGCGGCGCGCGACGGTGATGGTCACCCACGTCGCGAGCGCGAACGGTGCCGTGAACACGGGGAAGCCCGCGCGCATCGCGAGCCACTGGATCAGCGCGGCGAGTGCGGCGGCCGCGAACGCCGCACGCGGCCCGCGCGCCATCAGTGCGAGCGCGGCGAGCGCGCCGTTGAAACCGAGCAGGCCGTCGGCGAACGACGCGTCGCTCGCGCCGAGCGCGACCAGCAGCACGGTCGACACGATCGCGCCGCCCAGCGCGAATGCGGCCGCGCGGCGCGACGCGAGGGCGAGGCCGGCGACGACCAGCGCGCCGGCCCATGCGCCTTGCGCGAAGGTGGTCTGAGCGATGCCCGACAGCAGCGCGTCGGTTGCGCCAGCGAGCGTCGGCACCGGTGCGGCGGTCGCACCGTCCGCATGCTGCACCGCGACAAACGGCAGCCACAGCGCGGTGACGGCCAGGCACGGGCTCGAATACGGGCACTGGCGCCAGCGCGCGAGCGACGTCCGCATCGCGCGTTGCACGAGCGCCGCGCCGATCGCGACCAGCGGCACCAGCGCGACCGCGACGAGTGGACTGGGCGCGAACGATACGGCGATCAGCGCGGCCAGCGCGCCGTTGAAACCGTGCAACCCCTGTTCGACGTCGCGGCGTTCGGCGCCCGTCAGCACGGCCGTCATGCTGGCGGCGGCCGAGCCGACCAGCGCCGCGCAGGCGAGCCGCAGGTCGTTCAGCGCCAGCGCGGCGAGCAGCAGCGCACCGGTGAGCGCATTCGCCTGCAGCACGATCTGCCCGATGCCGCGCAGCAGCATGCGCAGGTCGATCGACGGCGAGGCGGGACGGGCGGTAGGCATGATGGCGGCGGGATGGGATGAGCCGCGAGCATAGGACACAATCCGGTGCACCGAAATAGGGAATCCTGGATAGTCAGGATTTGGGGCTGGGTTGCCGAGGGGGTGATCCATGCGCGTTGGCTTCACGGCTCCAGCGACCGGGCTACCGTACGAGTGGCCGGACCTGGCCGACGAACACGACTGATGCGAGTTGGACTCGATCGACGGCGGCATTCCGGATAGCGACGATTTATGTGACGATGCCCCGACGCGGGATACCAAGGAGGTGGAACGATGCGCGAACTACGTTGGTCGTCGCTCGAAGGCGACGGGGTCGAACATTTGACGTTCGACCGGAGCGGCGGCGCGATCGTCGTCGAAAGCGCCGTGGTCGGTCAGCGGTACGGCCGTGCGTACGGGCTCGCGTACCGGGTCGAGTGCGATCCGCAGTGGCGGGTGAAGTACGCGGTGCTCAAGGTGATGGGCGGCGGCACGCTCGAACTGCACGGCGACGGAGCCGGGCACTGGCGCGACGGTTCAGGGCGGGAGCTGCACGAGCTGGATGGCTGCATCGACATCGACATCGCCGCGACGCCGTTCACGAATTCGCTGCCGATCGGCCGCCTGGGGCTCGCGCGCGGAGAGCGGCGACCGATCGACGTCGCGTACATCTCGACGCCGGATCTGAAGGTCACGCCGGTCAAGCAGGCGTACGCGTGCATCGAACCCGGCCGCCGCTATCGCTACGAAGGCATCTTCCGGAATTTCACCGCGGAGATGGACATCGACGACGACGGGCTCGTGATCGACTACGAAACGCTGTTCAAGCGCCTGCCGCCGCTGCGCTGAACCGCGGCTTCCGTTCGCGCGGCCGGTGCGGTCGCCGATGCCTCGGCGACCGCGGGTCTTTCATGCGCGGCCGCGAACCGGTCGATCCGCGACGCGATCAGGTCCGGATGGCGCAGCACGATCCAGTGCGTGCCGTCGATTTCCTCGCGCACGTGCTCGCCGAGCCAGCGGTCGAGGTCGACCGACATCTCGGGCGTCACGTAGCGGTCGCGCACCGGCACGAGGATCTGCACCGGCGCCTGTGCGTACCGCTCACGCGGCTTGCGGGCCCGTGCAAGGAAGTTCGCACGGTACATCTGCATCCCGTTCAGCGCGTTCTTCAGTTGCACGGGATCGCGCTCGGCGCGCACGCGTTCGGTGAGCTGCAGCCAGTGCGGCCACAGCGCGGCGCCGCCGAGCCGCCACACCAGCGACGGCACGACCGGCAGATGGAAGAACGCGATGTACCAGGATTTCAGGCTCTGCCTGAGCCGCATCTTCGCGCGGAACACGTGATCGAGGCACGGGCCGGAGATCGACGTGTACGACGCGATGCGGCCGCGGAACGCGGGGTCGGTCACGGCCTCCCAGCACTGGATCGAGCCCCAGTCGTGGCCGACCAGGTGGAACGGCCGGCCGCCGCAGGTCGCGTCGGCCACCGCCTTCAGGTCGCCGGCGAGCCGCTCCAGCGTGTAGTCGGCGCGGCGGCGCGGCGCATCGGATGCACCGGCGCCGCGCACGTCGTACGCGATCACGCGGTAGCGCTTCGCGAGCCGCGCGCGGATCGGCGCCCACACGGCCGCCGAGTCCGGGTAGCCATGCACGAGGATAAGCGGCGGCGCGCGACGCGACCCGCTGACGTAGACGGCGAGTTTCACGTCGCCGGACCGGACGGTCAGCATCTCGTGAGCGCGTGCCATCGCGTCATGCCTGCGCAACCGAATGCAGCGGCACGCGGCGCGGGGCGGCTTGCGCCGCATAGCGCGCGTTGGTCGCGTCGATGTTCTCGAGCAGCGTGTCGAGTTCCTGCAGGTACTGATGGTTGTCGTGATCCCACGGGTGGAAGCCCGGGCGGAAGTAGTCGAGCCATTCGCGCGCGATGCTCGGGAACA
Organism: Burkholderia sp. AU16741; assembly: GCF_002223345.1. Lineage (NCBI taxonomy): Bacteria > Pseudomonadati > Pseudomonadota > Betaproteobacteria > Burkholderiales > Burkholderiaceae > Burkholderia > Burkholderia sp. AU16741. The sequence continues at coordinate 851,970 of NZ_NKEZ01000008.1, read as the reverse complement.
CGCCGGTCCGCGGGCTGTACAGATACTTCACGAGGCGCCACATGCCGCCGAACCGGCCATGCTTGCGACGGTGCGACAGCATCAGCCGCACGTGGAAGTCGAACACGATCGTCCAGAACATCATGGTCGTCAGCAGCATCGTGCCGGTGCGCAGCAGGTAGCTGCCGAGGCCGGGCTTCATCACGACGTTCCATACGTCGTACGACACCGCCTTGTGCTCGGTTTCCTCCATCGCGTGCCACATCCACATCTGCTGGTAGCCTTCGACCGAGCCGTCGATCCGGTGCTCGTGGCCCGACAGCAACTGGTTCGCGAGGATCGCCGTGTAGTGTTCGAGCGCGATCGTGATCGCCAGCTGCATCGAATGCGGCAGCGTCTTCTTGAAGAAGCCGAGGATCGTCCACAACCGCTTGTCGAGCTTGTGCGCGGGCAGCCCGGACGCCTGCAGCAGGTCGTTGTATTCGATGTGCTCGCGCGTGTGCATCGCTTCCTGCCCGATGAAGCCGATCACCTGCTTCTTCAGCTCGGGATCCTCGATCCGGTCGCGGTAGTTGCGCACCGAATCCATGAAGAAGCGTTCGCCGGCCGGGAACAGCAGCGACAGCGCGTTCATGAAGTGCGTGACCGGCACGCCCTGCACATGCCAGTCCTTCGCGCGTTCGGGTGGCAGCGCGAAACGGATGTCGCGCCGTACGGGCATCATGTTCGGTGTCGTCATGATTGTTCTCCCTGATTACCTGCATTGTTGTAGGTGGCATGCACCGGTGCCGGCGTGCCGCGTGCGGCACGGCGGGCCTTCGCGGCCTCGCGGCGCGTCGCGAGCACGACCAGAGCCTGGTACGCGGCCGGCAGGATGCGCGCCATCCAGTCCGCGCCCTTCGCGTCGCGGCCGATCAGCACGCGGCGCTTGTTCTTGCGCACGCCGGCGAGGATCGTGCGTGCGGCGTCGTCGGCGGTCGTGATGAAGAACTTCTCGAAGCTGTCCTTGCCTTGCTGTTCGCTCTCGACGATGAAGCCGACCATGTTCTTCGCGACGCGGCTCGACTGCGCGATGTTCGTGCGGATGCCGCCCGGATGCACGCAGGTGGCCGACACGCCGCACTTCATCATGTCGAGTTCCTGGCGTAGCGATTCGGTGAAGCCGCGCACCGCGAACTTGGTCGCGTTGTAGCCGCTCATGCCCGGCTGCGCGAAGATCCCGAAGATGCTCGACGTGTTGATCACGTGGCCGTCGCCCGATGCCTTCAGGTGCGGCAGGAACGCTTTCGTGCCGTGCACGACGCCCCAGAAGTTGATGTTCACGATCCACTCGAGATCGCTGTAGTCCATTCCTTCGATCGTGCTCGACAGCGCGACGCCCGCATTGTTGAAGATCAGGTTGACCTTGCCGTGCTCCTTCGCGGTGTCGTCGGCCCACGCGAACATCGCGTCGCGATCGCCGACGTCGAGCACGCGCGTCGACACGCGCACGTTCGGCGCGATCGCACGGACGATCCGTTCGGTTTCGGCGAGGCCGACGCCGTTCTTGTCGGCGAGCGACACGTGGCAGCCGGCCTGCGCGAGCTGGATCGAAAGCGCGCGGCCCATGCCCGAGCCGGCACCCGTGATCGCGGCGACCTTGTTGGTGAAATCTCTCATGTCGATGGCTCCTTGTCTGGCTCAGGCCGCTTCGGCGGACGTGGAAGCGGAAGCGGCCGGCGCGGCGGCGGGCCGCGCGGTCGTGTCGTGCGGCGCGCGATACGCGTGGTAATCGGCGATCGAGAACTGCGCCGTGGCCTGGCGGAAGCGCCACGTGAAGCCTGGCCACAGTGTCGTGTTCTTGCCGGTGCGCGGGTCGAGGTACCAGCTCTTGCAGCCGCCCGTCGACCAGATCGCCTTCTTGAGCTTGCCCTGCAGGTCGTCGTTGTACTGCGCCTCGACGAGCGGGCGCACCTCGATCGCCTCCGCGCGCTCGCGGCGCATTGCCTGCAGCGCGCCGAGGATGTATTCGATCTGCGACTCGATCATGAACACCATCGAGTTGTGGCCGAGGCCCGTGTTCGGGCCGACGATCATGAAGAAGTTCGGGTAGCCGGGCAGCGTCGTGCCGAGGTAGGCGTGCGCGCCGTCGCGCCACGCATCGACGATGTCGAGGCCGCCGCGGCCGATGATCGCGCCGCGCGGATACGGGTCGGCCACCTGGAAGCCGGTGCCGTAGATCAGGCAGTCGACTTCATGGCGCTTGCCGTCGGTCGTCACGACCGCGTCGGCTTCGATGCGATCGATGCCGGTCGTGATCACGTCGACGTTCTTGCGCGACAGCGCGGGGTAGTAGTCGTTCGAGATCAGCACGCGCTTGCAGCCGAGCGTGTAGTTCGGCGTGACGGTCTTGCGCAGTTCCGGATCGGGAATCTGCTTGCGGATGTGGCGCAGCGCGAGCTTCTGCACGTTCTTCATCAGCGACGGATGGATCGCGAAGCCGAGCACGCGCGATTCGAGCATCCAGTAGATGCCGCTGCGCACGATCTTCTGCGTGAACGGCAGCGTGCGGAACAGCCATTTCTCGACGCCGGTCAGATTGCGGTCGGGCTTCGGCATGATCCACGGCGGCGTGCGCTGGAACAGCGCGAGCGTCTTCACGCGCGGGGCGATCTGCGGCACGAACTGGATCGCGCTCGCGCCGGTGCCGATCACCGCGACGCGCTTGCCTTCGAGCGGGTAGTCGTGATCCCACTGCTGCGAATGGAACGCGCGGCCCTTGAAGGTTTCCACGCCGGGAATCGCCGGCAGCGCGGCGCGCGACAGCCCGCCCATTCCGGACACCAGCACGCGCGCCGACAGCCGCTTGCCGTTCGCGAACGTGAGGCGCCAGCGTTGCGCGGCATCGTCGTACTCGGCGCGCTGCAGCTCGTGGTTCAGCCGCAGGTGCGGGCCGACGCCGAAGCGCTGCACGCAGTCTTCCAGATACGCGCGGATCTCCGGCTGCGGCGCGAACATGCGCGTCCAGCGCGGGTTCGGCGCGAACGAGAAGGAATAGACGTGCGATTGCACGTCGCATGCACACCCGGGGTAATGATTGTCGCGCCACGTGCCGCCCACCGACGCGGCCTTCTCGAGGACGACGAAGTCGGTCACGCCGGTTTGTTTCAGGCGGATCGCCATCCCGAGGCCGGCGAAGCCGGTGCCGATGATGGCGATGTCGATGGTTTCATCCAGGCCGTCATGGCCGGGCGGACCGAAAGGCAACGTGCGAGCATTCATCCGGGTGTCTCCGATCTGGCTCATTTTTTAATGTTACATTGGTTGATGTAACGATAGTGGGTGAACCCGAAAACCGCAAGAGGCTAGAGGCGACGCTCTAAGGGCCGAAAGCCACGCGGGGAAAGGCTACGCGGAGTTTGGAACGGCCCCGTTTCCGCAATGCGGAATGCGCGGAAAGGGCCGTCGGCAGGGCGAGAGGAAGAAAAGGCGGGGCCGCAGGCGGGTGGTGGCCTGTTTGAAACGGTATCAGGGACGGACCGGGTGGCCGACTGCCTCATGGAAAACCCCCGCCACGATCGTGACCTGCGCGAGCGCATAGAGGCCCCAGATCGGGTAGTCGATGCCCGGAAAACCGCCGAGGAACCGGCCGACGCCGATCAGTGTGTCGGAGCCGACGAAGATCAGGCTGCCGATCGCGACCAGCGGGCCGTGCGTGCGTGCGGCGAGCGCGAAACTCGCCATCGCGCACAGCACGAGCATATAGACGGCGACCGGCGCCAGCAGCGCGCCGAGGTGCGGGAAGAACGCCACGTACAACGCCGGCGCGGCGATCCACAGCCCGACGAGCGCAACGATGCGCCAGCCATGCGGCCGCGCGCGCCACCGGAAGAAGATCGCGCAGTAACACAGGTGCGTGAGCAGGAACGCGCCGAGGCCGAACACGAACGACGGCGGCCACTCGGGCAGTGCGAGCAGCACGTCGCCGAGCACGGCGGTCGCGAGCGCCGCGCACAGCCACGCGCGTTCGCGCGGCGCGCCGCAGGTGCTGCCTGCCGCGAGCAGCAGGACGCCCATCGCGGCTTTCGCGGCGGCCTGGCCCGGATAGGGGGCGGCGGCGAGCGACAGGCCGTACAGCAGCGCCGCGGCGATGGCGAGCGGCCAGAGCCGGCGGTAGGTGGCGGGAAGCGTGGCGATCAAGGCGGGTGTCTCCGGTTTGTTGTTGTCTGCGGTGGACGGTGCGCCGTCGACAGCGCGGCTGCCGGCCATTATCCGGAAGGACGGGCGTGCGAAAACCGGCGAATCCTTCTAGGAAACGACGGCGACCGGCGGCGACGCCGCTACCGGACTTTTTTCGCGCGTTGCCCCGGCTGAACCGGGGCAACGGTTCCGATTCGGCTTGCTACGATCGCCACGGTATTGCCGTTGTCGATGTCCCGCCTCGCTCCGCGACCGGATGCGCGAGCCGGTACATGCCCGATGAATCCCGCCGTGCCTGGCCCGCGCACTCAGTCGAAGCGGGGCGGCGCGGTCACCACGAAAACAGGTCCGACCATGACCGAACTTCTCCACGGCGACGGCGCGATCCGTCGCACCACGCCGTACGGTTCCTCGATCGAAAACACCTATGCGGGCGTGCTGTCGTTCATGCGCCGCAATTACTCGCGCACACTCGATGGCGTCGACGTCGCGATCTCCGGCGTGCCGCTCGATCTCGCGACGACCTATCGCTCCGGGGCGCGGCTCGGGCCGGCCGCGATTCGCGCGGCGAGCGTGCAGCTCGCGGAGCTCAATCCGTATCCGTGGGGCTTCGATCCGTTCGACGATCTCGCGGCCATCGATTACGGCGACTGCTGGTTCGACGCGCACAACCCGCTGTCGATCAAGCCGGCGATCGTCGAGCATGCGCGCACGATCCTGCGCTCCGGCGCGAAGATGCTGACGCTCGGCGGCGACCACTACATCACTTATCCGCTGCTGGTCGCGCACGCGGAGCGCTACGGCAAGCCGCTGTCGCTGATCCATTTCGACGCGCACTGCGATACGTGGGCCGACGACGATCCGGACAGCCTCAATCACGGGACGATGTTCTACAAGGCGGTGAAGGAAGGGCTGATCGATCCCGCGACGTCGGTGCAGGTCGGCATCCGCACGTGGAACGACGACTTTCTCGGGATCGAGCGACTCGATGCCGCGTGGGTGCATGACCATGGCTCGCGGGCGGCGGTGGAGCGGATCGTCGAGATCGTCGGCGCGCGGCCTGCGTATCTGACGTTCGATATCGATTGCCTGGATCCGGCGTTCGCGCCGGGGACGGGGACGCCGGTCGCGGGCGGATTGTCGTCGGCGCAGGCGCTGGCGATCGTGCGGGCGCTCGGGGCGGTGAATCTGATCGGGGCGGATGTGGGGGAGGTGGCGCCCGCGTACGATCACGCGGACATCACGGCGATCGCGGCCGCGCACGTGGCTTGCGATCTGCTGTGCCTGTGGCGGCAGAAGAAGGTGGCGGAAGCGTTGCGTTGAGCGCGTGCCGCGCGGGACGCGAAAGCGGCCGGCGGGGCGTCGCGCCCGGCCGGCCTGCTGATGGATGAGGCCGCGAGCGTTACTTCGCCGCCAGCGCACTCGCCACGTTTTTGTCGACCCATGCGTTCTCGGCCACGTTCAGCTTCCGCGGAATCAGCTTCGCCGCGTAAAACGCATCGGCAACACCCTGCTGCGCGGCGACGATGCGTTCGTCGATCGGCACCGCACCGAACGGCACCCGCTTGATCCACGTCTCGACGAGCGCCTCGGGCAACCCGACCTTCGGTGCAAGCAGCGCGGCCGTGTCGGCCGGATGCCCGTTGACCCACTGGCCCGTTTCGCGCGCCTGTTTCAGGATCGCGCCGACCACGTCGGGATGCTGTTGCGCGAAACGCCGCGTTGCCTCGTAGAAGTTGTTGGTCGCCGCGAGCCCCGTGTAGTCGGATAGCGTGCGCACCTTCAGCGCGTTCTGCGCGGCCGCGTAGTACGGATCCCACACGGCCCACGCATCGATATTGCCGCTTTCGAACGCGGCGCGCGCGTCGGCCGGCGCGAGATACACCGGATGAATTTCGTCATAGCGCACGCCGGCTTTCTTCAACGCCTCGAGCAGCAGGTAGTTCGCGCTCGAGCCTTTCTGCAGCGCGACCTTCTTGCCGCGCAGGCCGGCCACCGTCCGGATCGGCGAATCGCCCTTCACGAACACGGCTTCGTCATGCGGCGCCGGCGGTTCCGCGCCGACATAGACGAACTGCACGCCGGCCGCCTGCGCGAACACGGGCGGCGGCGCGCCGGTGTAGCCGAAGTCGATGCTGTTCGCGTTCAGCGCTTCGAGCAGTTGCGGGCCGGCCGGGAACTCGAACCATTGAACGTCATAGCCGAGCGGCTTGAGTCGCGCTTCGAGCGCGCCCTGCGCCTTGACGATCGACAGCAGGCCGGCCTTTTGATAGCCGATGCGCACGATCCTGTCGGCGCCGCCTTGCGCGAATGCCGACGCGGCGGACAGGGCGACGAGCGAGACGGCGGCGGCGCGGGTGATCCAGCGGGTGAAACGAATCATCGAATGAACTCCATGCGAGGCATCTTCGGGGAGCGGCCGGCGCCGCTCGGTTGGAAGAATCGTCGCATGGGCGATAGCGGCCGCAAACGAAGCATTGCCGATATGGATATGACGGCGGCGGCCCTATGCTTTGGCATCGTGGCCTGCCGGGGCGGACGACTGCGTCGTGCCGGACTGCGGTGAAGGAGGTGAACGGGCGCGCCATGCAAAAAAACCGACGGGCACGTTGCCCGCCGGTTTTTTATGACCGTCTGCGGATATCGACAGCCGCGCAACCTTTAACCGCGCGTATCGACCCAGTTGCGCGCCCAGCGTGCCGAATGCGCGAGCGCCTGCGCTTCGCTCGGGAAGTAGTCGAGCGAGTAGAACTGGTAGCGGCCTTCGTCGCGCGTGCTATCGGCGCGTTCGAGCAGCAGGTTGGATGAAAAACTCCCGTCGGGCAGGCGATGCGCCGAGGGTTGGACGGCATAGCCGTTGTACTGTTGAATTCGTTGGTTGTGCATTTTAATTTTAATGATGATCGAGTGCGCGCGTGCCGTGCGAAATGCGCACGGGTACGCCGATTCAACGCCATTGCGAGCGGAATCTGACGCAGTCGGAAAGCGAAAATAAGGCGTTGCGGCCGGAGGGGGGATGAAGTGCAACGAGACGTGTAGCGCGTGGCAAGCTGCTGAATAAACAGATGCAGCTGAAGCCGATCGCGCCAACTTTAGGAGACGAAGCTCCGTGGGGATGTCGCTGCGACCCGGCGTCCGTCGACGGACGCCGGGCCCTTCAAACTTTACAGCGGCTTGATGTTGGCCGCTTGCAGACCCTTCGGGCCCTGCTTCGTTTCGAAGCTCACTTTTTGGTTTTCAGCCAGCGTCTTGAAGCCGTCGGCACGAATTTCGGAGAAGTGAGCGAAGAGGTCGTCGCCGCCGTTGTCCGGCGTGATGAAACCAAAGCCTTTGCTGTCGTTGAACCACTTGACGATACCGGTATCCATGAAGATTCCTTGAGAAAAAAATAGAGATTTGCTCTGTTGAAGAGCGCGTGAAGCGTCAAGGAGGGAGAGGACAACGAATACCGCTTGGGAGGAGCGAGCAATTGATGAACAGCAATCGGACTTCTTGGACTTCGGCGCATACACTAACCGTCGGGCGGGCTTGCGTCAACGAATAACTTGTAACTGTGTCGCGACGAGGGGGCCGTGGGCGGAGCGATGCGGGGCCGTCTGGCTGGAATGCGCGCCGAGCGGCGCTTCTGGCCATTCACCGGTAATGGCCTGCGACCTTGCCGCGAACCGGATCCCCGCGTGTCGTGGCGACAAGCCGACGCATGCACGACGGCCGCGCGCCTATGCGTTGTCGCCGTCGCGTTGCGTGTCGCTCGTACCGGACTGCCGCGCCGCTTCGGCTTCGTCGTTGAGCTTCTTGTCGAGGATCGTCGCGACCCGGCCGCCGAGATACGCGCCGGCCGCGGTTTCGAGCGCGCGGTTCGTCTCGCCTTCGACGAACACGGCCGCGAGCGGGCGCAGCCGCCAGATCGCGTCGACGAGTTCGGGCACGTCGGTGGCCGGCGGCAGCGTGCCGGCGTCGTAGCGGTCCAGCCGCTTCACGACGAGATCGACGAGCAGCCGCGCGATCGCGTCGAAATGCGGCCGCGCGAGGCTGATCACGTCGAGCAGCTCGCGTGGCGGAATCCCTTCCTTCGTCATTGCGGCCGCCGCCTCGAGCAGCGCTGGGCTTTTCGCGACGAACGACAGACCGCGCCGTTCGAGCAGCCCGAGTTCGGTCACGCGCGACAGTTGCGTGGTCGCCTGCGGGCCGAACATCTGCGCGAGTTGGGCGAGCGAATAGGTTTTCGGCAGCTCGTGCGACCAGCGGCCGCCGATCGCGTTTTCGAGGCCGAGGATCGAGCGCAGGTCGTGACCTTCGTCGATCGCCTTGATCAGGTCCTGGATGTTCGACAGCGTGTAGCCGCGCGCGAGCAGATGGTTGATCAGCTTCAGGCGCGCGACGTGCGTGTCGTCGTAGATGCCCACGCGCCCGCGTTTCTCCGGCGGCGCGAGCAGCCCGCGATCCTGATAGGCGCGGACGTTGCGCACGGTGGTGTCGGACACGCGCGCGAGTTCGTCCACCGTGTACTCGTTGCGGGAATCCGGCACGGCCTCGTCGGGCGTGGAAGAAGTCTGTTTTGACATGCGGCCATTTTAGCGCGCCGCGGCAGGCTCGGGCGAGGCGGGGCGCGTGTTCGCGCCGGCGCCGAGCGGGCGCTGCATCAGCGCCGTGTCGATCCAGCGGCCGTGCTTGAAACCGACCGCCTTCAGCAGGCCGGCCGGTTCGAAGCCAAATGCGCGATGCAGCGACGTCGAGCCGCCGGTGCCGCCGTCGGCGATCACCGCGATCATCTGCCGCCACGGGCCGCCTTCGCAGCGCGCGATCAGCGCCTCCAGCAGCGCGCGGCCGATTCCGCGCCCGCGCTGCGCCTCGTCGATGTAGATCGAATCCTCGATCGTGAAGCGGTACGCGCTGCGCGTGCGGTACGGCGTCGCGTACGCGTAGCCGGCCACGCGGCGGCGTCGGGCGGCGTTTCCTCGAACGACGCGACGCTGTGGCGAACATGGTGCGCATAGATCGCGTGGATCGCATCGAGGTCGGCGTCGGTCGCGTCGCGCACGACGCAGGCGGGAGCTGTGGACATGGCGGCAGGGCGGACGAAGTGAAGGCATTACTATGCCGGCCGCCGCGGCGCGTGGCAAAGCCCGTTTGCGTTTCGGCGGCTTTACAGCCGTCCGTCCGCTGCATGAACCGCATCGGCGATCGCGTCGGCCACGCGCTGCACGCGCGGCGACCGGCGCACGTCCGGGTGAACGACGAGCCAGATCTCGCGCTCGATGTCGCAGCGCGGCGCGTTCGTGAGTTCGACGAGCGGTGCGCCGGCGTGCGCGGCCGGATCGTCGAGGAGAAACCGCGGCAGCAGCGCGACACCGGCCCCGGCTGCGCAGGCGCGGTGCTGCGCGGCCAGGTCGTTGGCGATGAACGCAAAACGGCGCCCGGCCGCGAAGCGTTCGAGCCATTGCTGCTGCGGCGTTTGCGCGAGTGCATCGTCGTAGCCGACGAACGGCCAGCTGTCGGGCGGCACGTCCGCCCATTCCGGTGCCGCGCACAGCGTGAAGCGCATCGTGCCGAGCCGGCGCGCGGCGAGCCCCGGCTCGCTCGGCCGCGACAGCCGCACCGCGAGATCGGCTTCGCGCGCATACAGGTTCGCCGCGTGCATCTCGCCGATCAGGTCGATCCGCAGCGCCGGCCATGCGCGCTGCGCCCGGGCCAGGCGCGGCGCGAGGAAATGGCTGGCGAACACCGGCGACGCCGATACGCGCACCACGCCGTCAAGCGCGGCCGCGCCCTGCGCCGCCCGTGCGAACGCATGCGCGTCGGCTTCGAGGCGCGCGGCGTGCTCGGCGAGGTGCAGCCCTTCGTCGGTCGGCGGCCAGCCGCGCGGCAGCCGGTCGAATAGCCGGATCCCGAGCGCCGACTCGAGCGCGTCGATGCGCCGCGCGACCGTCGAATGCTGGACCTGCAGCGCCCGGGCCGCGGCCGACAGGCTGCCGGCGCGCATCACCGCAAGGAAGTAGCGGACATCGTCCCAGCTCATCTGCAGCGCGCGCGCGGCGGGAGAATCGTGATCGGTCGAATTTTGCACAGTAGATGGGCGTTCAGCGTGAATTCCGTTCGATTATGCACGATGGGATGATCGTGTCACTTCATTCGATAGAGAGGAACGTCATGACCCAAACTGCCAACGCCATCCGGATCGGAATCGACCGTTACGGCGACGCCGACGTGCTGCGTCGCGTCGATGGGCCCGTCGCGCCGCCCGGCGCCGGCGAAGTGCGGATTCGCCAGACCGCGATCGGCGTGAATTTCGTCGACATCTATTTCAGGACGGGCGCGCACGCGTTGCCCGCGCTGCCGGCCGCGCTCGGCGTCGAGGCGGCCGGCGTGATCGACGCGGTCGGGCCGGGCGTAACGGCGCTCGTGCCCGGCCAGCGCGTCGCATATGCCGGCATGCCGACCGGCAGCTATGCGAGCCTGCGCACGATGCCGGCCGAGCGCGTGCTGCCGATTCCCGACGGGTTGAGCGACGAAGCCGCCGCCGCCGGGCTGCTGAAGGGGATCACCGTCTACATGCTGCTGCATCGCGTCCGGCAGGTCGGCGCCGGCGATACGGTGCTCGTGCATGCGGCGGCCGGCGGCGTGGGGCTGCTCGCGACGCAGTGGGCGCGTGCGCTCGGCGCGCGGGTGATCGGCACGGTCGGATCGGCCGCGAAAGCCGCGCTCGTGCGCACGCACGGCGCCGAAGCGGTGGTCGATTATCGCGAGGACGATTTCGTCGCGGCCGCGCGTGCGTTCGGCGGCGGTGCAGGCGTCGACTATGCGATCGACGGAATCGGTGGCGACGTGCTGGCCCGCACGCTCGGAGCGGTCCGTCCGTTCGGCATGGTTGCGAGCATCGGGCAGGTGGCGGCGATCGGCGCGCGGCAGACGTTCGATCTCGACGAACTCGGGCCGGCCCGTTCGATCGCGCTTTCACGACCGAGCGTGCTCGGCTTCATCGCGCGCGACGTCGGTGCATATCGGGACGCCGCGCGTGCGACGCTCGACCGGCTCGCGGGCGGGATGCACGTCGAGATCGGCGCGCGGCTGCCGCTCGAACAGGCGGCCGATGCGCACCGGTTGCTGGAGTCGCGCGCGACGACGGGCGCGGTTGTGCTGCTGGCGTGACGGCGGGTGCGGGCGGGCCGCGTCGCGCTCCGCCTGCCGCTTCAGTGATGCTTGCGCAGCGGCGCATCCTCGACGAACCACGCGAGCACGAACGCGATCGCGATGATCGCCGCGGCCGCCAGATACACGACGTGCAGCGAGCCGGCGAACGCGTGCAGGTACGCGTCGCGCATGGCATCCGGCAACTGATGCACGGCGGCCGGGCCGAGCGCGGGCGGCAGCTCGGTGCCGGCCGGCAGCGCATGCGTCATCCGCGATTGCAGCCCGTGCGAAAACAGCGCGCCGAACCCGGCGACGCCGAGCGAGCCGCCGATCGAGCGGAACAGCGTCGCGCCCGACGTGGCCACCCCCATGTGCCGGAATTCGACCGTGTTCTGCACGGCGAGCGTCAGCACGGGCATCACCATCCCGAGCCCGATCCCGAGCAGCGCCATGTACGCGTACATCGTGTGCAGCGGCGTATCGAGCGTCAGCGTCGACAGCAGCGCCATCGCGACGCCGCCGGTCAGCGTGCCCGCGATCGGAAACGGCCGGTACGAGCCGAGCCGCGAGATCAGCCGCCCGCTGACGATCGACGTGACGAGCATCCCGCCCATCATCGGCAGCAGCTGCATGCCGGCCTGCGACGGCGTCGAGCCCTTCACGACCTGCAGGTAGAGCGGGATGAACGTGACCGAGCCGAACAGCGCGACGCCGACCACGAAGCCGATCAGGCTGACCAGCACGAAGGTGCGATGACGGAACAGGTCGAGCGGCATGATCGGCTCGGCCGCGACGCGTTCTTCGTAAATGAAACCGCCGATCGCGACGAGGCCGAGCACGAGCGTCATCCACAGCTGCGGCGAGGTCCACGGCAGCAGCGAGCCGCCTTCGCTCGTGAACAGGATCACGCAGGTGAGGGCGGTCGCGAGGAACGCGGCGCCCATGTAGTCGATCCGGTGCTTCACGTGCGCGGTGTGCGGCCGGAACGCCATGCCGATCACCGCGAGCGCGAGCAGGCCGAGCGGCAGGTTGATCGTGAAGATCCAGCGCCATGAAAGATGCTCGACCAGGAAGCCGCCGAGCAGCGGGCCGACGATCGTCGCGAGGCCGTAGACGCCGCCGAACATCCCCTGGTAGCGCGCCCGGCGATCGGGCGGAACCAGATCGCCGATGGCGGCCATCGTGACGACCATCAGGCCGCCGCCGCCGAGCCCTTGCAGCGCGCGCAGCACGATCAGTTGCGTCATGTCTTGCGCGACGCCGCACAGCGCGGAGCCGGCGAGGAACAGCACGATCGCGGCCTGCAGCACGATCTTGCGGCCGTACAGGTCGCCGAGCTTGCCGTACAGCGGCAGCACGACGGTGGACGACAGCAGGTACGCGGTGACGACCCACGACAACTGGTCGAGCCCGCCGAGTTCGCCGACGATCGTCGGCAGCGCGGTCGACACGATCGTCTGGTCGAGCGCGGACAGCAGCATGACGAGCAGCAGCGCGGCGACGATCAGCCCGGTCGGCGCGTCGCGTCGAGCCGCTTCGGCGGCGGGCGGGGTAAGAAAGGTGTCCGTTGTCATCGAGATATCTGCCATGGCAGGGAATTGGATCGAAATATAGTCATGGATGATTGACTAGTCAATTTCTGCCCAGCCTTGATATGTTGCAGTCGTAACAGGAGATTGCCCGCCTGAAAAATTGACCACGATCAGCCGCAATGCAGGGACGGACTCAAGTTTTTTGCAGGCAACCCGTAATACAGAGGGCCGCGGACCGATTGCCGCGGCATTTTTCATCGCTCACGTGCCGTCATGAACCTGAACGCCCTGTTTTCCCGTTTCTCGATCCGTACGCGGATTTTCTCCACGCTCGGCCTCGTCGCCGCGCTGCTCGTCGTGTCGGGGCTGATCGGCCTCGCGGGCATGCAGAGCTCGAACCGCGCGCTCGACGAGGCCTATACGCAGCAATTGGCCGCGAAGACCGCGCTGTCCGCGGCGAGCCTGAACCTGACGATCGTGCGCACGACGCTCGACCGGGCGCTGCTCCATCCGGAAGCGCCGGAAGTGCCCGATCTCGTGAAGAAGGCCGAGGGCTATCTCGCGAAGGCGGACACGGCGTGGCGCAACTACGCGACGATGCCGCACGACGGCGACGAAGGCCCGCTCGCGAGCCGCCTCGATGCCGCGCGCCAGGCGCTGATCGGACAGGCGCTGAAGCCGCTGATCGATGCGATCCGCGAAGGGCGGCGCGACGAAGCCGACCGGTTGTTGATGACGGTCGCACCGCCGCTGTCGGTCGCGCTCACGCAGGCGACCGACGCGCTCGATGCGTACCAGGCGGCGCGCGGCAAGGACGTGTACGACACCGCGCAGACCTATTACGGCTGGATGCGCATGGGCGCGATCGCGGGCATCGCATTCGGCCTGGCCGCGTGCCTCGGTTGTGCGATCGGCCTGCATTTCGCGATCACGCAGCCGGTGAATCGCCTGTTGTCGCATTTCCGCCGGCTGTCGGACGGGGATCTCACGTCGGAAGTGCATTGGTCGTCGCGCGACGAGATGGCCGAACTGGTCAAGGGGGTGACCGGCATGCAGCGCAGCCTCGCGGATACGGTACGTCAGGTGAGCCAGGGTTCCGAAGCGATCTCGACGGCGACGCACCAGATCGCGGCCGGCAACACCGACCTGTCGCAGCGCACCGAGGAACAGGCGTCGGCGCTGCAGGAGACGGCCGCGAGCATGGAGCAGCTCACGGCAACCGTGAAGCAGAACGCCGACCACGCGCTCGAGGCGCAGGCGTGCGCGGACAGCGCGAGCGAGATCGCGACGCGCGGCGCGACGGTCGTCGGCGAGGTGATCGGCACGATGAACGAGATCGACCGGAGCTCGCAGAAGGTCGCCGACATCATCGGCACGATCGAAGGCATCGCGTTCCAGACCAACATCCTCGCGCTGAACGCGGCGGTCGAGGCCGCGCGCGCGGGCGAGCAGGGCCGCGGCTTCGCGGTGGTCGCGGGCGAGGTGCGCACGCTGGCACAGCGCTCGGCGTCCGCGGCGAAGGAAATTCGCACGCTGATCGGCGAATCGGTCGAGCGTGTCGCGACGGGCTCGCGGCTCGTTGGTACGGCCGGCGCGACGATGCAGGACATCCAGCAGGCGATCGGGCGCGTGACGGGCATCATGACGGAGATCGCGGCCGCATCGAGCGAGCAGCGCGACGGAATCGAGCAGGTGAACCGCGCGGTGTCGCAGATGGATCAGGTGTCGCAGCAGAACGCGGCGCTCGTCGAGCAGGCGGCCGCGGCGGCCGCGTCGCTGGAGGAGCAGGCGGATGGGCTGCGTCGCGCGGTGGGGGCGTTTCGGGTGGCTTGAGCGTGACGGGGTGAATTGCCGCGGATCTGTGGGCTGATGCGACCTGTTTCGCGGGTTGGTCGATGCTCTCGTCGGTGATCCGAGCGCGCAGTCTGTCGAGAAACAAAGCCCCGCTAGTGGGGCTTTGTTTCTTATAAATCGAAAACTTAGGGTATAACCTTTAAAACAAAGGCAATCTGGCGCGAAGCCAATCCCACTTGGAGGGGGGGATCATCAGATGTTTTTTTATATTCGATTCATCGGTCAAGTCGATATAGCGAACCAGGTTGCCCTCGTAACGCAGGGGCGGGTGAGAGCTATCTCCGTGATACCAGTTGACGGAGAAATATCGTCTCGCAAGAAGCTCGCCATTTTCACTAAACACGCTTAGTTCGATGTTGTCGTCGGTCGCGTCCTGATCATTCCCGCCAGTGCCACACAGCTTGAATCGATACCAAACGCCATTCATGTTTTTTGTGCCGCCATCCAATGTATCCGCTCGATCATAGAAATCGCATCGTCCGTAGGCGGGGCGACTGAAATGAATGATCAAACCTGCGCATAGGTAAATGGCAATGGCTAGGCCAATGTATCTGGTGGCTCTATTCGGCATATTTCACCAAGATTAAGGTCGATCGGTTTATTAAGCTTCAAATAGACTGGCTTCGAATATAGCATGAAGTCTCTGCCTCTGTGATGCCTCTCTCTCCAGCGACTGTAATCTGCGTTGTAGATCGGAAAGTAAACGTCGGGTTTTTTGAATTTCCCGAACATGCTTCTTCGGGTGTCGACTGGTTTGTTGATATTTTTTGACCAAATATCAATGTCGAATTCTCGCCTTGGCGAGCCTGATCCGGTGAGAAGCGACCCTGTCGCAATGATCACTCCATGCGTGTTCCAGTGGCCTAAATATTGTTTTCCGTTGAATGAGTAGTTGTCTTTCACGTAAACATAGATGTGCGTAATTTTCCATGTGGCGCTTAGGCAATAAAAGGTGCTTGATTTTTCATATTTGAAGTATTTTTCACCGGAAATTTCGACGTTTCCAATGGCCGCATAAATATTAAAATTGGCCAATGCCCCTGTGAGATCCGTCGGGGAAAGGTTTTTCAGGGTGTCAAAATTTCCTATTTTAGATAGTTGAAATTGCCAATTTTTATGAAATTTTTGCAAATTTCCTATAAGCGAGGAGGTGTTGAAATTGAATGTCGAATTTCTGTCAAAAAATAGCTCTTTGACAAAGGACTTCGTGATGTCTGTTGCTGTGCGTATGGAGCGCTCGCTGTAGATATCGTTTGCAAGAAGTTTCTCGTATTTTTTCCTGACATTTCCGAATTTCAACACCCAATCAAGAGTAACGTCATCGTTATTCATTGGCTGGACCGACGTTGGATCGTCATTGTAGGTATGCGCCGCGCCCGCAAACCAGATTCGCGCAAGCCTGGCTGAAACCTTCCAGCCCAGATTGTCCATCGCAATCGGCACGTCCTGGAGATCGAAAGGCGGCGGGTTTTCGCAAACTTCCGATTCCGCCTGCGTCGGCGGTTCTTTGGTTCTTGCCTGATCGGTTTGCGGCGGCGGTCGAGGTGGCGCAGGAGGCTTTGGGGCATTCGAAGGCCTGGAAATCGCTTTCGGAGGCGGTGGCGGCGGCTTTTCCCCCGGTGCAAGCCGGTCGATCGATACGCTCCTTTGCGTATCAAGCGGAACGCACCCTTGGGAACCCTTGTATTCTCTCAACGCTGATCCGAACAATCCCTTTTTCGGTTTGTAGTACGGCAGTTTTTTCACGTCGGCCATGGGCTATTCCGTTTGCAACGAATGGCCTGGCATCGTAAAAGCCGGCTGCAAACGGGCAAACCGTCAGGTATGGCCTAAAGAGGTCGAAACGAGCGTGGACAAGGGGCCGGAGCATCGAGAAATGTGCCCGATTGTGTCAACGGCCACGATATCGGAGAGTGTCCCCGGGGCGGACAGGCGTTCGCCCGCCCGCCGCATCAACCCGCCGCGTCCGCGAGTTGCGCGGCCGCGCGCGACGACGCGACGATCAGCAGCTTCATCGTCGCGCGCGTTGCGCCGACGAACAGCTTGCGCGCGGCACGCGCGTCGAGCGTGTCGAAGTCGACGTCGGTGAGGATCACGCACGGCGCCGACTGGCCCTTGAAGCGGTAGATCGAATCGAGCAGCACGTCGCCTTCGCGATATTCGGGGTTGCCGAACAGATCGTACTTGCCGGTGAAGCGCTTGATCCGGTGGGGGCCGAGCTGGTCGAGCGGCGCGAGCACCGAGCCTTCGCGGCCGCGGTACGACAGCACCGCGATGTCCTGCTTGCGGAAGCCGAGCGACAGCGCCTGCGTGATCGCGCGCTTGGTCGCGTCGATGCAGGCTTGCGCCAGTGCGTCGTCCGGCGCGCCATCTTCCCCGTATGCGGACACCGACGGGTCGGAGCCGTCGAACGGGCTGCCCGAGCGCAGTTCGGCCGCGAGCGGCTCGACGCGGCCGACGACGTCGCGCACGAAGTCGAGCAGGTCGCGCGGGCTGCGGTAATTCGTGAGCGCCTTCAGCGTGACCCAGCCGGGCAGCGCGACCGGTTCGCGCATGTACAGGTTCTGCAGCGGATCTTCCAGCCACCACCATGCGCCGTCCGGCACGAGCAGGCGCTCCAGCGCGGCCGCCCACGGCGCATGGAAATCCTGCCCTTCGTCGACGATCAGCACGTCGAAGCGCCAGCGGTCGGGAATCGGCGCTTGCGCGAAACGCGCCTCGAGCCGTTCGAATTCTCCGGGCACCTGGAAGTCGGGCGTATAGCCGCCGTCGCGCGCGACCCAGTCGCACAACTGGTGGTAATTCGCGATCTTCGCGCCGGGCGGCGCGATGCGCGCGATGTAGTCGGCGAGCGGCCGGTTGAAGCATACGTAGAGCACGCGCCGGCCGGCCGCGACGGCGTCGCGCATCACCTGTACCGCGAGCTGTGTCTTGCCCGACCCTGCGGTGCCGGTGACGCGCAGCCGGAACGGCGTGAAGTCGAGCTGGCGCGCCCATGCGGCGAGCCCGCCCGACAACCGCGTGACGAGCGTGCCGGCCTGCCCGACGAGCGCGCTCGTGTCGGGCGTGAGCGCGAGTTCGTCCGCGAGGAAATGGTGGAGCTTCGGCGCGTTGGGAAAGTGTTCGTCGTCCTCGGGCAGGATCCGCAGGATCACTTGCGCGAGCTGTGCCTTGCGCGACGCATCGACGATGCGGTCGGGCGCGACGCCGGCGATCGACGCGTCGCGGATCGAGTAGTCGGGGCAGTACAGCAGCGCCTCGACGCCGTAGACGCCCGCGCCGAGCGCCGCCGTCAGCCGCCGGTGCAGCGTTTCCTGCGTGCGCGCGAGCTGGATCGGGACATTGCGCTCCTTCTGCAGGTAGACCTTCACGAGCCCTTTCGGGGTTTCGCGCAGGAAGCCGGCCTTCTGCTCGATCAGCAGCACGCGGCCGGCGGGGCTCACGACGACGAACGCGGCTTCGCCGAACACCGAGAACGCCTGGTCGGCGCGCGTCCAGTGGACGCCGTGATACACGGTGTAGCTGTCGGGGAGCGCGTGTTCGAGCGAGGCGAGCGTTTCGCGTTCGCGTTCGGCCGCGCCGGTCGCGGCGAGGCTTTTCCAGTCGTCGGGGATGAGGCGGGCCATGGAGTCGGGCGGCGGATGCCGGCGTGGGCGTGAACGGGTGCGGCTATTGTACTGAGGAACCCGTTCATGCCCGCGGCGCCGCGCGTGCGTCGGCCGTTCGACGGGCGGCCTGCCCGGCGGACGTCAGCCGCGCGCGAGCCGCTTCGCGAGATCGGCGCTGAGGATCGCCATGCGCGCGGGTTTTTCGTAGCACACCACGTCGAACGCGCGGATCACTTCGCTGATGTCGGCTTCGCTCGCGCGGCCGGTGAGCAGGTCGCCCGTCAGCACGAAAATCGGCGCGCCCGGGTTGTCGGACGTGCGCACGGCCTTGATCGCCGTGGCGGCCGTGCCGTCGTCGAACAGCCATTCGGTCAGGACCGCGTCGAAGGCCTGGCCCTGCAGCGCGTCGACGAACGCCGCGAGGCCGTCGAACGCGGCCGTCGCGAAACTTTGCCGTTCGAGATAGCGGCACAGCTCGGTCGCGCTGACGCGATCGGGATCGATCACCGCGATGACGAGCTTGTCGCTCTCCGCGCGGCGCGGGTAGATCTCGATCTTGTGTACGTCGTATGCGTTCTGGTACAGCACGCCGGTATGGCGCAGCACGCGCCAACGGCCGTTCTGTTCGTACGCGACGAACTCGGGGCGCGCGCCGGCTTCGAGCGGCGCGCCGATCCAGGCGGTGCATGGAATCTCGGCGACGCCCGCATACAGGACGGCTTCCTGCGAATAGGCGCCGACCATGCCGGGGTCGAGCGTTTGCGCGCCGAACAACTGGGCGGCGGGCTCGCCGTACGCTTCGGCGACTTTCTTGATTTGCGCGAGCGTCCAGGGGCTGCTGCCGCGCAGTTTGCGGTGGCCTTGCGAGAAACTCAGATCGAGGATGCGGCACAGCTCGGTGGTCTGCTGGCGCTTGCCGATGCCGTTGCGGGTCATCAGCTCGCGCACGCGCTCGGCAACCGCGAGGGAATCCGTGGTGATTGCTTCAGTGGTCATGCTACGGGAACGGATCGTGACGTTCAGAACGACGCCTTGCGGCAGTCTCGGCGGACAGTCTTCATGACGTCCAATGGCGAGCCGACCGGCCACGCACGGAAAAGATAACTTTACCGCAAAATGGTCGGCATTCAGTGTGGTGAAAGGTGCGTTTGTGTGAAAGGTGTGTCATGAAGTTACGTCCGGCCTGTCGCGGCGCGTGGGCGGGAAGGCGCGTTCGGCACCGTCGGGGCGGATTTCAACCGGCCCGGATGCGATTCCATACGAAGCGGTGGGTAATCGCCGCGCCATGCACCAACGCGGGGCGCGTACCGCCCGGAACGAGGTATTCGCCCCGAGTTTTGGAGGATATCGCGCGACGGCCGGCCGAAGCTTCCACAAGATGGGCGATCGACGGTTTCCTCTAGTGAAACCAACGCGGATACATTTTCGGCGCCAGCGCAGCGGCGTGCTACGATTTTCCTGTCTCAAAAAAGTGTTGAACCGATGCAGAAGAAATTCTTGATGCGCGGATACGAGATGAACTGCGAGCCGCGCGTGACGGAGTCCGGCAAATATGCCGCGCAGGTCGAGGTCACGAAGGTGGGTTTCAGCCGGGAGGCTGCGTTCCGCAAGCTGGGTGAATTCGAGACCGAAGCCGAAGCAGTCGCGTACGCAAGACAAGGCTCAGAAGAGTGGCTGAGCCGCTATGCGTAGCGCGGCGCGTGCGCATGCCCGTGCAATGCGGGCATCGGTCGACCGGTGCGGCGCCCCGAGCGACGGGAATTCCTGCCTGAATATTGCGAATGCGTTCGGAAATTTGTGGATTGATGATTCCATCTGCCGCTGCTTCGGTGAGCGCGGCGCCGACCCGCTTGCGCGCCCGCGCAACGATCACGGATCGCTGACGGGCAATCTCGATCACCATTCGTGTTGTTCGACGTTTCCGTTCGAGAGGAGGGGTGTCCGGGCCCGCGCCCGACGACGACCGGGATGGTCTCCGGCCGCGGGTTGTCGGGCGCTTCTTCCCCGTGACGGATCGCGTCCGCTCGTTCTCTTTGTGCAGACGATTACCCCTCGCTGCGTCCACGAGCACGGACCGAACATACTCGGTCACGCCGGATCGGCCGCGGTTCCGGTAGCAGGAAGCGATTGTCGCGATCGCTTGTTGACCGGGGCCGACCGCACATGACATTGCCAGTTCTTCGACATGGAGCGGGCATGGTTTGACGTTGTATTTGCAGTCCTTATCGAATAAAAAATCTTGGATTGCGAGAGGACGATCGCGTCGGACGTCGAGTCCATTTCGACGCGGCGGTTCGCGTTGCGCTCCGCGGCCTCGCCTCGTCGAACGGAATTTCCGCAACGGCCTCGGGTGCCGGAGCGCCGGCGTCGGTCGACGAGTGCATCGCGGCCGGTATCGACGCGCAAGCGACGGCAACCGTCAATGCAACACGCGGCTCCGGCGCCGTGGCTTCGGCGGGCCGCGCGACCGCAATCGGCGTCAATGTGATGGTCGGCCACGAAGGGATGGCCGAATGACGGTTTCCCGCAATTTATCGCTTCATGCGACGACGTTGCCGCGATAAGCTTTGCCGGCCATGCATTGACACTCGATAGAAAACAATGACCACCACCTATCCGCTGCACGACGCATTGAGCCACCCCGATACGGCGTTTCCGCCCGAAGCCGACGTCGTGATCGCCGGGGCCGGCATCATGGGCTGCGCGGCGGCTTACTACCTCGGCCTGCGCGGCCTCAAAGCCGTCGTGCTCGACAAGTCGCGCATCGCCGGCCAGCAATCGACGCGCGCGTGGGGCTTCGTGCGACAGCAGGGACGCGAATCCGCCGAAGTGCCGCTGATGATGGCCGGCATGCGGATCTGGGAAGGCCTGGAGCACGCGCTCGGCTTCGATCTCGAATGGCGGCAGGGCGGCTGTCTCTACATGGCGGACAACGAAGACGACTGGGCATCGTTCCAGGCGTGGCTCATGGTCGCGCGCGAGCACGGGCTCGACACGCGCACGCTGACGCGCGCGCAGATCGACGAACGCGTGAATGGGCTGTCGACGCACGCGCGTACCCTCGGCGGCTTGTATACGGCGACCGACGGGCAGGCCGAGCCGCGTCGCGTGGCCGCCGCATTCGCGGCGCGCGCGATCGAGGCCGGCGCGCGTTTCTTCGAAGGCTGCGGCGCGACCGCGATCGAGACGGCCGGCGGCGCGGTCGTCGGCGTGGCAACCGAACGCGGGACGATCCGCACGCGGCGTGTGATCTGCGCGGCCGGCGCGACCAGTTTCCGCCTGCTCGACGGCGTCGGCATCCGGCTGCCGCAGCAGGCCGTGCGCGGCACCTGCATGCGCACCAACGTGGTCTCGCCGGTGACGGCGGCGACGGTATGGGGCCATGGCCTCGGCATCCGGCAGCGCAGGAACGGCGCGATCAATCTCGCCGACGACATGCAGGTCGACGTCGATCTGACGCTCGGCCATTTGCGCGGATTGAGCCTCTTCTGGCCGCAATTCTGGTCGCAGCGCGACAAATTCCGGCTGCAACTGGGTGCGTCCGCGTGGCGCGACGTGCTCGCCCGCATCAACGGCCCGACCGGGCCGATCGAGCCACGCGATCCGCAGCCGCAGCCGAATCGCGCGCATGCGCCGCGCGCGCTCGCGAAGCTCAAGGCGATCTTTCCCGCGCTGAAGGATGCGCAGATCGTCGAGGCATGGGCCGGCCTGATCGACGTGTTGCCGGACGGCATCCCGGTGATCGATGCGCCCGGCGCGCCGTCGGGGCTCGCGATCGCGACGGGGTTCTGCGGGCACGGTTTCGCGATGGGGCCGATCGTCGGCCGGCTGCTCGCGGAATGGATCGACACGGGCGCGCCGTCGCTCGACCTGTCGGCGTTTCGCGCGAGGCGTTTCGTCGACGGGACGATGGTGCGGCCGCGCAGCATGCTGTGACGGCCGGTCGCACGTGTTCCCGTCGTAGAATCGAGCCCGCATCCCTCAGGAGATTCCCCGTTGGCCACGCCATCCGATCAACGCCGCTCGTTGCGCATGCGCCTGCGTCGCGCCCGCAATCCGTGGCAGGCACCGCGTGCGCGCACGCTGTTCACGCGTCCCGCGACGTCGCCGCGGCGCACGCTGCTGTTCCGTCTCGGCGCGGTCGTGCTGTTGTGCGCGCTGGCGTTCCTCGTGCTGTATCTCGATCGCGACGGCCTGCGCGATTCGACGAAGAGCACGCCGATGACGGTCGCCGATCTCGTGTACTTCACGATGGTCACGGTCGCGACGGTCGGCTACGGCGATATCGTGCCCGTCACGGCGCGGGCGCGCCTGCTCGATGCGTTCTTCATCGTGCCGATCCGCATCGGTATCTGGTTCATTTTCCTGGGCACGGCGTATCAGTTCGTGATCCAGCGCGTCATCGAGGAATTCCGCATGAAACGCCTGCAGAAGCAACTGTCCGATCACATCGTCGTGTGTGGTTATGGCCTGTCGGGGTCAATCGCGGTGCGCGAGTTGCTGGAAAGCGGCACCGATCCCGCGACGATCATCGTGATCGATGCGCAGCAGCAGGCGCTCGAAGCCGCGACGTCGCTCGGCGTGACCGGATTGCTCGGCGATCCGGCGCACGAGGATCTGTTGCAGCAGGCGCAGGTGCGCGCGGCGAAGGCCGTGATCATTTCGGTGACCGACGATCCGACCGCGATCCTGCTGACGCTGTCGGTGCGCAGCATCGCGCCCGATACGAAGATCGTCGTGCGGATCCAGGAGAACCTGTACCAGCGGCAACTGCGGCAGGCCGGCGCGGACGTGATCGTGTCGTCGACGAAGATCGGCGCGCTGCTGCTGGCGGATGCGGTTCATAGCCGTTACATCGTGCCGTTCGTGAACGACATGCTGTCGACGCGTGGGCGCGCGACGCTGGTCGAGCGCGAGGCGTTGCCGCATGAGGTGGGCTGCCTGACGAACGTCGTGCCCGGCGCGATCGTGGTCGGGCTCGATCGTTGCGGGAAGATTTACTCGTTTTACGAGGACCCGCCATGCAGGATCGAGGCGGGCGATACGCTGGTGGTGATTCAATCGGCACGGATTCCGGATCCGGATGTTTGAGGGCGGTTGCCCGTCTTCGCAACACCGGGATCGGCGACACTTTATTTCTCGACACTCAAGCCCCTGAGTTTGCGACAGTTTTCCGTTTCTCAGTCGATGCCGACCGGCGAAGTGACACTTTCACTTCGCAAACGGTGACGACTTTATTTTTGTCTACGGAAGCAGATCGATCCTTCCCAAGGATATTTCACCACGGGTGCTTGCGATCTGATGTCCTAGGCTCCCGTCAAACGCATCCGCTTTGTATTCGGCAACGGCTCGTGCTGCATCGGCCCCTTGACGAGTTCGCTCATCGCGTCGCGGATCCAGCGGTTGGCCGGCTCGTGATGAAAACGCGGATGCCAGTGCAGATAAAGCTCGTACGTGGGCGCGGGGAAGGGCAGCGGCAGCAGCTTGACGTTCACGAGCTCCGCGAAGCGCCGCCCGACGGCCTGAGGCACCGCCGCGATCATGTCCGACCCGGCGACGACGAACGGCACGCCGATAAAGCGCGGCGTACTGAAGCGTACGTTGACGCGAATCCCTAGACGCTCGTGCGTGCGTGCCAGCACGTCCTGCTCGCGGCCTTCGGGATGCACCATCACATGGGCGGCGGCACGGTACTGATCGAGCGACAGCGTGTCCCCGATTTCCGAATGACCTTCGCGGGCGATACACACGTACGAATGCCGGTACAGCGCCTTGCGCTTCAGCGATTCGCTGTTCAACCCCGGAAAGTAGCCGATCGCGAGGTCGACGTCGCCGCTTGCCAGCCCCTCCTCCAGTTCCAGCATGCCGAGCGCGACCGTCTTGATGTTCACGTGCGGTGCGGCCTTGTCGAGAAAGCTCTCCAGGCGGGGCAGGAACACCATTTCGCCGATGTCCGACATGCACAGCACGAAGTTGCGCGACGACTCGGCCGGGCGGAACTCGGGCATCGGCAGGATTTCGGTCTGCACGAGATCCAGTAGCCGCGCTACCGGCTCGCCGAGGGCCTGCGCGCGCGGGGTCGGCTCCATGCCGCGGCCCGTGCGCACGAACAGCGGGTCCTCGAACAGTTCGCGCAGTTTCGACAATGCGTAGCTCATCGCCGGCTGGCTGAGCCCGATGCTGACGCCTGCCTGCGTCACATGGCGCTTTTTCAGCAGCGCATCGAACACTTTCAACAGATTCAGATCGACCTGACGAATATCCATGGTTTGGATGATACCTATCGATTTCACATAATTGACGGATTTTATCGGGCTTCCTACCATCGTTTCCACAACAAAGGAGTGAGACACCATGTCCGATGGACGCAAGCCGCAACGCCCGTTGCGCAGCAATTTTCCGCGCGGTTCGTACCTCGGCGCGGTGCGCGCCGCTCAGTGGCGCAATCTCGGCATCCGCGAGGAAGACCTCGACAAGCCGAAGATCGCCATCGTCAATTCCTCGTCCGAACTCGCCACCTGCTTCAGCCATCTCGACGGCATCGCCGCGCAACTGAAACAAGCGATCCGCGCCGCGGGCGCGCTGCCGTTCGAGATCCGCACCGCGGCGCCGAGCGACTTCATCACCGGAGCAGGCGCGCGCGGCGCCTACATGCTGGCCGCGCGCGACCTCGTCACGAACGACATCGAAGTGGCCGTCGAGGGCGCGCAGCTCGACGGCATGGTGTGCCTCGCGTCGTGCGACAAGACCGTGCCGGGCCAGCTGATGGCCGCCGCGCGACTGAATATCCCGAGCATCGTCGTCGCGTGCGGTTATCAGCCGAGCGGCGAATATCGCGGCGAGCACGTGGACATCGAAGACGTGTTCGTCGGCGCGATGCATGCACTGACCGGCACACTGCCCGTCGAGGACCTGATCGGCATGAGCCAGAACGCGATTCGCGGCCCGGGTGTGTGCTCGGGTCTCGGCACCGCGAACTCGATGCACATGGTCAGCGAGGCGCTCGGCATGTCGTTGCCCGGCAGCACGCCGGTCGCCGCCAACAGCGACAGGATGTTCGCGTTCGTGCGCGAAGCCGGCGCGCGCATCGTCGAGATGGTGCGCGACGACCTGAAGCCGCGCGACATCCTCACGCGCGGCGCGTTCGAGAATGCGGTGAAGACGGTGCTCGCGGTCGGCGGCTCGATCAATACGGTCAAGCACTTGCAGGCGATCGCGGCCGAAGGCCGGCTCGACGTCGACGTGTACGCGCTGTTCGAAGCATTCGCCGCGCAGATCCCGGTGCTGACCGGCGTGCGTCCGGTCGGTTCGCACACGATCGAGCAACTGGAGGCGGCGGGCGGCGGCCGCGGCGTGATGAAGCGGCTCGAAGCCTGGCTCGACACCGGTGCGCTGACGGTGACCGGGCGCACGGTGAAGGACAACCTGGCCGATGCGAGCGTCGCCGACGACGACGTGATTCGCCCGCCGCAGCGCGCGTTCGCGAACCATCCGGCCATCGTGCTGGTGCGCGGCAACCTCGCCCCGCAGGCCGGCATCGTCAAATTCGGCATCTCGCCGACCAAGCAGCGTGCGTTCAGCGGCGATGCGATCTGCTTCTCGACCTCCGACGAGGCGATCGCCGCGATCAAGGACGGCCGCGTACAACCGGGCAAGGTCGTCGTGATGCGCGGCGCGGGCGTGTGCGGCGGCCCCGCGATGGGCGGTGGGGCGTCGCGCGTGGTGTTCGCGATCGACGGTGCGGGCTTGTCCGAGCAGGTCGCGATGCTCACCGACGGGCATCTGTCGGGGCTCGTCTGCAAGGGGCTGGTGGTCGCGGAAGTCTCGCCGGAAGCCGCGACCGGCGGCCCGCTCGCGTTCGTCGAGGACGGCGATACGATCGAAATCGATCTGGACCGGCGCGTCTGCGATCTGAAGGTCGACGAAGCCGAGCTGGTGCGCCGCCGCGCCGCGTGGCAGCGTCCGGCGCCGGTCAACGATACCGGCTGGCTGAAAATCTACCGCGCGACGGTCGGCACGATGCCGCAAGGCGCGGTGCTCGGCGCCGAGCGGCCGGCGCGGGAGCGTTGAGATGGGCGACGAAACCGCAATCGACATCGGCACCGTGATCGAGCGGCGGCAGACCACCCGCTTCGGTGTGCTGCTGATCGTCGCGATGGGCGTGATGATGATGACCGAGGGCTACGACCTCGCCGCGATGGCGTTCGCGGCCCCGGCGCTCAGCCGCGCGTGGCACCTCGAACACGGCGTGCTCGGCCCGGTGTTCGGCGCATTCGTGTTCGGCACGATGATCGGCGCGTTCGTGCTCGGCTATCTGGGCGACGTGATCGGCCGCAAACGCATGATCGTGATCGGCAGCGTCGTGCTCGCGGGCTTCACGTTCGCCGCGTCGCGCGCAACCGGCCTCGAACAGCTGCTGGTACTGCGCTTTCTGGCGGGCATCGGCATCGGCGGCGTGGTGCCGAACGCGATCGCCTACACGACGGAGTTCGCGCCGAAACGCTGGCGCGCGACGTGGGTCACGCTGATGTACTCGGGCTATACGATCGGCAGCAGCGCGGGCGGCCTCGTGTCGGCGTGGCTTGTGCCGAAGTTCGGCTGGCAGGTGGTGTTCGTGATCGGCGGCATCGCGCCGCTCGTGTCGAGCGCGATGTTGTGGTTTGCGGTGCCGGAGTCGATCCGCTTCCTGACGCTCAAGGGCCGTCACGCCGAAGTCGCACGAATCGTCGCGCGGATCGCGCCGGGCGTCGTTGTCGCGCCGCATACCCGCTTCGTTATCGGCAGCGCTTCGCAGAACCTCGCACACGAGCGCCGCCGCGACGGCTCGCTGCGGCTGCTGTTCGCGGGCCGGCTGCGCGCGCTGACGCCGGTGCTGTGGGCCGTCTACATCGCGAACTCGATGGCGCTGTTCTTTCTCAGCAGCTGGCTGCCGGCGCTGATCGAAAGCGTCGGTCTCGCACCGCGCGACGCGGCGCTCGTCTCGACGATGTTCCAGGTCGGCGGCACGCTGGGCGGGCTCGCGCTGATGCGCTTCGTCGACACGCGCGGCGCCATCATCATCACCGTGCTGCCGCTCGTCGGCACGCCCCTCGTCGCGCTGCTCGGCACTGGACTGCCCGCGCCGATGCTGGTCGCGGCGGTGTTCCTGACCGGCTTCACGGTGGTCGGCACGCAGTTCGGCCTGAACGCGGTCGCGGCACTCGTCTATCCAACCGCGCTGCGCGCGAAAGGCACGGGGGCGGCGGTCGGTATCCAGAAGATCGGCGCGATCGCCGGGCCGGTGATCGGCGGGATGCTGATGGCCGCGCATCTGCCGGTCGAACGGATGTTCTTTCTCGGCGCGGTACCGGTCGCCTTCGTCGCGCTGCTCGCGTTCGCGCTCGGCCGCCTGCATCGCCGCGGCGACGATGCCGCGCCGGACAACGCTCAAACAGGAGCCGCCCATGTCGCTTGAAGTCGTTCCCATTGACGCCGCGCGCCCGGATTTCGTCGGCCTTGCCAGCGGCATCGATCTGACGGCGCCCGTTTCCGAACCGCTCGCGTGCGCGATCGACGCCGCGATGAACCGCTACGCGGTGCTGGTGTTCCGCGGCCAGCCGCTCACGCAGGACCAGCAGCTCGCGTTCGCGCGCGCGCTCGGGCCGCTCGATCTCGGTTTCAAGCGCGTGGCGCGTCCGCATGCGCGGCTCGCCTTCCAGGAACTCGCGGACATCTCGAACGTGGACGAGTCCGGACAGATCGCGGACCGCGCGCACCGGCGCATCGTCGGCAATCTCGCGAACCGGCTGTGGCACAGCGACAGTTCGTTCCAGCAGCCGGCGGCGCGCTATTCGATGCTGCATGCGGTGATCGTGCCGGAGTGGGGCGGCGAGACCGAGTTCGCGGACATGCGGGCCGCGTGGGATGCGCTCGATCCTCGCGATCGGCGCGAACTCGAAGGGCTCGAAGCGGAGCACTACGCGCTGCACTCGCGCTTCCTGCTCGGCGACACCGACTACAGCGACGAGCAGCGCAACGCGCTGCCACCGGTGCGCTGGCCGCTCGTGCGCGAGCACGCCGGGTCGGGGCGCCGGCATCTGTTCATCGGCGCGCACGCGACGCATGTCGTCGGCCGCACGCTGGCCGAAGGCCGCGTGCAACTGATGGAGCTGCTCGAGCATGCGACCGCGCGTCGCTTCGTGTATTCGCATCGCTGGCTGCCCGGCGACCTCGTGATCTGGGACAACCGCTGCACGCTGCACCGTGGCCGTCGTCACGATCTGTCGGTACGCCGCGAGCTGCGGCGTGCGACGACGGTCGACGTCGACCGGCACGCGGCGGCGCCGGCCGAGCCACTCCAACCTGCACTGGGAGCACGCTAAATGCAGTTGAACGACGACGAACGGGCAATGCTCGACGGCCGCGACGGTGCGGCCGTGCAGCGCGCGATGGATCTGCTGGTGCGCTACGGCGAAGCGCTCGGCGCGTCCCGCCTGGTGGATACGAACAACGTGTGCGGCACGGTCGGCGCGACGATGCCGTTCCTGCGCGATTACGCGGCGAAGCACGGCGGCCTCGACGCGGTGTTTTCCGAATTCAATCTCGACAGCCCCGAGGTGGTCGAGGTGCCGAAGGCGAAGGTCTTCAGCAGCCATCTGCAGCAGGGGCTCGACCCGCAGCATGCGCAGCGCCAGGGCGTCGACGGCGAGATCGTGAAGCTGTACCGCCAGGGCGAGGCGTTCACGGGACGGCTCGGCATTCAGCCGCTCAATACCTGTGCGCCGTACCTGATCGGCAACGTGCCGGTGCGCGGCGAGCATTGCGCGTGGATGGAGTCGTCGGCGGTCATCTACATCAACGCGGTGCTCGGCGCGCGCACCAATGCCGAAGGGCGCGAGAGCACCGGCGCCGCGATGCTGACCGGCAAGATTCCGTACTGGGGCCTGCACCTCGATGAAAACCGCGGCGGCACGCATCTGATCGAACTCGACGTCGAGGTCAAGACGGTGCAGGACTGGGGGCTGCTCGGCTACTACGTCGGCGAAGTCGTGCAGGACCGCATTCCGGTGATCGACGGGCTGCGCGACGTGCCGAACCTGCCGAAGCTCAAGCACTTCGGCGCGGCCGCGGCTTCGTCGGGCGGCGTCGAGATGTACCACGTCGTCGGCCAGACGCCGGAAGCGCGCACGCGCGACGAAGCGTTTCGCGGCCGCAAGCCGCTCGAGACGATCCGCTACGGCGCGGCCGAGCGGCGCATCGCGTACGAGCGCGTCAACACCACCGCGAAAGATGCCCAGGTCGACTTCGTGATGCTCGGCTGTCCGCACTATTCGATCGAACAGATCTGGGAGGTCTGCCAGTTGCTCGAAGGCCGCCGGATCGGCGCGAATACCGAACTGTGGATCTTCACCGCGCGCGCGACCCGCCAGCTCGCGGACCAGGCCGGCTATACGAAGCTGATCGAGGACGCGGGCGGCGTGCTGATGACCGACACGTGCTCGGCGATCGGCCGCGTGATGCCCAAGGGTACGCGCGTCGTCGCGCTCGACTCGGCGAAGCAGGCGCACTACCTGCCGGCGATCATGGGCGTGCAGGCGTGGTTCGGCACCACGGCCGACTGTATCGAGGCGGCGGTGAGCGGCCGCTGGCGCGGAGGGCTGGCCGCATGAGCACGAATCGCGACATGACGGGCAACGCCGGCACGCCGATCGTGCTGCGCGGGCGCAAGGTGGTCGGCGGCTGTGTCGAGGGCGAGGCGCTCGTCACGCGCGATCGCATCTCCGGCTGGGGCGGCATCGATCCGCGCACCGGCACGATCATCGAGACGCGTCACGAACTGCGCGGCCAGAGCTTCGCGAACAAGGTGCTGGTGTTTCCCGGTGCGAAGGGTTCGTCGGGATGGTCCAGCCAGTTCCATATCGCGCGGATCGCCGGCACCGCGCCGGCCGCGATGCTGTTCAACGAAATGACGACCAAGATCGCGCTCGGCGCGGTGGTGAGCCACGCGCCGTCGCTGACCGGTTTCGACGTCGATCCGCTCGACGTGATCGAAACGGGCGACTGGGTTCGCGTCGATGCCGAGCGCGGCGTCGTCGAAGTGCTCAAGCGCAGCCGCACCTGATTCCGGCGCGCGGCCTCGGCCGCGCCGCCGCCATGGCTTTTCAAGGTTTCAAGGAGAACATGTTTTGAAGACTGGTACTCGTATCGTCCGCCGCGACGGCCGGCCGACGGGCTGGACACTCGACGCCGACGTGTGCATCGTCGGCGCGGGCATCGCCGGCACCTCGGCTGCGCTCGAAGCGGCCGCGCTGGGCCGCAAGGTCGTGCTGGTGGACAGCCTGCCCGCGCTCGGCGGCCAGGCCGTCAACTCGATCATCGGCACGTTCTGCGGGCTGTTCTCGAACGGGCCGAAGCGCTTCCAGGTGACGCACGGGATCGCGGACGGCATCCTGCGCGATCTCGGCGAGAAAGGCGCGCTGCACTACAAGGAAGGGCCGCTGACGACCGTCGTGCTGTACGACGAAGTCGCGCTCGCGCGCTGGATCGAGCAGAAGATTCTCGACGCAGGCATCACCGTCGTGCTCGGGGCCGTGTTGCGCGACGTGGTGCGCGAAGGACGGCGCGTGCGCGAGCTCGACGTCGCGACGCGCTACGGCGACGTGCGCGTCGCGGCCGACGGCTTCGTCGACGCGAGCGGCGATGCCGCGCTCACGTGGCTGGCCGGGTTCGACTGCCAGGAGCCCGAAACGCCGATTCGCGGCACGCAGATGATCGTGCTCGAGAACCTCGACGAGACCGACCTGCCGACGCCGCCCGCGTTTCGCGAGCGCGTCGAGGAAAAGGCGCACGCGTATGGGCTGGAGCGCAAGGACGGCCTCGTGTTCTATTTCCGCGGCCGCAACATCGGCATTGCCAACATGACGCACATCGAGACGCCGCTCGAACCGATGGCGGCGTCGCGCACCGCGCTCGCCGGCCGCGAACAGGCGGACCGCGCGTTCGAGTTCCTGCGCGCCGAGTATCCGCACATTTATCGCAACGCGCACATCCGCAGCTACGGGCTGCCCGGCATCCGGCAGACGCGCTGGATCGTCGGGGCCCAGCAGTTGCGCTCGGAAGACGTGATCGCCGCCAGGAAGTTTCCGGACGCGGTCGCCCGCACGTCGTGGCCGATCGAATTGCACGATCGCGACGACGGCTATGAATGGAAGCCGTTCGGCGACGACCATCTGCATACCGTGCCGTTCGGCAGCCTCGTCGTGAAGGACGCGGACAACCTGATCGCGGTCGGCCGCTGCATCGACGCGGACGCGACCGCGCTGTCGAGCGTGCGGGTGATGGGGCCGTGCATCGCGATGGGCGCGGCTGCGGCGCACGCGTTCGATCTCGCGGATGGCGGCAGCGTCCACGACATCGATCGCGGCCTGCTGCGCGAGCGGCTCGCCGACAACGTCGATCGAATCGATCCACCGCATCTGCAGGACTGACGCAACACCCGCCGGCGGCACGGCAAGACCAAAGAGGTGCATCGGGCGCGCCGCAAGCACGCTCGCGAACAGCACCCACTGCCGCGCCGGCCAGAGACATGACGGAACGCGCGACGCGCCGGGATCTGCCGGGGCTCACGCGGCACCTGAGGAGGAGACGATGATTCAACCCTTGCCCGATGCGCGCACGGTGGACGTGTCGCGCCTGATCGACGAACAGAGGATCGGCCGCTTCGCGATCCTGCTGATCGCGTCGACATGGCTCGTGATGCTGACCGACGGCTACGAGCTCAGTGCGCTGGCGTTCGCCGCGCCTTCGCTGATTCGCGCATGGCACATCGAGCGCAGCGTGCTCGGCCCGGTGTTCGGCGCGAACATCTTCGGCATCATGATCGGCTCGATCCTGTTCGGCTATATCGGCGACCGGATCGGCCGCAAGCGCGCGATCCTGTCCGGTGCGTGCTGGTACGGGCTCGTCACGCTCGCGACCGCCTGGGCGTCGACGGTCGACCACCTGCTGTGGCTGCGCTTCGCCGCGGGTATCGGCATCGGCGGCGCGGTGCCGAACGCGTTCGTGCTCGTGTCTGAATTCGCACCGAAGCGGCTGCGAGCCACCTGGGTCACGCTGATGTTTACCGGCTATACGCTCGGGGCGGGCTTCGGCGGCGGCGTCGCCGTATGGCTCGTGCCGCACTTCGGCTGGCCCGCGGTATTCGTGGTCGGCGGGCTCGCGCCGCTCGTGGTGGCCGCCGCGCTGTCGTTCGTGATGCCGGAGTCCCTGCGCTATCAGGTGCTCAAGGGTTGGCCCCGCGACGGTATCGCGGCGACCGCCGCGCGCGTGCGGCCCGAACTCCCGTTCCCGCCGGATGCGCGCTTCGTCGTGACCGACGAGCCCCGGGTCGCGAAGTTCTCGCCGCGCATGCTGTTCGCCGGCCGTTTGCGCTACGTGACGACCGCTCTGTGGCTCGCGTACATCGCGAATTCGATGGCGCTGTTCTTCCTGCAAAACTGGCTGCCGGTGCTGATCGAGGCGACCGGCGTGGCCGCGCATCGCGCCGCGCTGATGACGACGCTGTTCTCGGTCGGCGGCACGCTCGGCGGCCTCGTGCTGATGCGCTTCATCGATCGTCATGGCGTGCGGCTCGTCACCTGTCTGCCGCTCGTCGGCTTTCCGCTCGTCGCGGCGCTCGGCATGAACCTCCAGACGGCCTGGCTGACGGCTGCCGTGTTCGGCGTCGGTTTTTGCGTCGCCGGCACGCAGGCTGGTCTCAATGCCGTCGCATCGATCGTCTATCCCACCAGCTTCCGCTCGAAAGGCACCGGCACCGCGATCGGCGTGGCGAAGATCGGCTCGATCTCGGGCCCGATGATCGGCGGGATGCTGCTCGCCGGACATCTGCCGGTGCGCGAGCTGTTCCAGTTCGCGGCGCTGCCGGTCGTTGCCGTCGCGGCGCTGATGTTCGTGCTCGGTCGCATGTACCGGCCCGGCGACACGCACGCCGACGGGCTCGCGGAGTGCGATCCCGCCGGCGCCGAGCCGCCGCTGCCCGCGGCGGAGCGCTAGGAACGGCAGCCGGGCCCGCCGGCTGGGCGCGGCGCGTGGTCGAGCGTGATCGCTAGAGCGATGCATGCGGCGCATTCGCGCCCCGACGCTCGTTTCCGCCGCCGTTGATCCGCATCCCCTCATTGCATCGAAACCGGAGAAGCACAATGAAAACGGCAGTCTGCACTGCTGCGGTGGCTTGCGTCCTCGCGGCGCCGCTCACGGTCCGCGCGCAAAGCTCGGTCACGCTGTATGGCATCGTCGATACGGGGATCGCGTGGACGAATACGGTTGCATCGTCGATCAGGGCGCAGGGCGCGTCGCGCTGGTCGATGGCGACCGGGTGGGGCAGCGGCGATCGCGTCGGCCTCCTCGGACGCGAGGAACTCGGCGGCGGCCTCTCGGCGGTGTTCCGGCTCGAAGCGGGTTTCAGCGGATTGAACGGCACGTCGTCGCAGGGCGGCCGGCTGTTCGGGCGGCAGGCGTACGTCGGCCTGTCGAGCACGCAGTATGGCAAGCTGACGCTCGGCCGCCAGTACGACTACACGTTCGACTACGTCGCACCGCTGATGGCGTGGCTTCAGTTCGGCAGCATCTACGGTGCGCACATCGGGGACGTGGACGACAGCTTCCAGACGTTTCGCCTGAACAACAGCGTCAAATACGAGGTGAGTCCGCTCGCGGGATTGAAACTCGGCGCGCTCTATGCATTCAGCAACCAGGGCGGCGGCGTCGGCCAGGGTTTCGCCAACAACCGCGCGTACGGCTTCGGGCTCGACTACGTGCGCGGGCCGATGCACGTGGTCGCGAGCTACCTGCAACTGAACAATCCGTCGGCGGGGATCGCGGCGTCGGGCAATAATCCGAACGGCGCGATCGGCGACGAGTACAGCGGCTCGACCAGCATCTTCTATAACGCGGGTTTCGTCGAGCGTCAGCGCATCTCGGCACTGGGCGGCGGCTACTCGTTCGGCGCGGCAGCGGTGAACGTGGTCGTCACCGACACGCGGCTCGACTATCGCGGCGGCCACAGCCTGCGCGTCGACAACTACGAGATCAACGGGCGCTACCACTTCACACCGGCGCTGATCGGCGGCGTCGGCTACATCTTCACGGATGGCCACGGGTACGCCGGCAGCGGCGCGACGTCGTTCGCGACCGGCGACCGGCCGAGATGGCATCAGGTGGATGCGGGCGTCACCTATCTGCTGTCGAAGCGCACGGATCTGCACATGTCGATGGTCTATCAGCGGCGGGCCGGCGATGCGAGCACCGTCGCGATCAACTTCTTCGGCCCGGCGGGGGCGGGGCGCAGCAGTCAGATCGCGGTGCTGGCGGGGCTGCGACATCGCTTCTAGCGTACGAACGGCGCGCAGCGGGCCCGCGCGCGTTGCCGAACGGGACAGCATCGTCACGACGAGCCGCGCAACGCGGCGGTCACACCAATTGAAAGTCCACGGCGGAAGATGCGCTGCGCGCCTTGAAGAGTCGCGTCGGGCGTAATAGGAGGGAGGGACTCCTATTACGGGTCGAGACGGGTCGTCAGGCGGTAGCGGCCGTGCGAGCCTGCGACGAATCCGAGAAGGGCAGGAATCGCGATCCCGTGGAGCTTCAACCGTTTAAGTAAGGCGGCGGTTTCATTCGACATGACCGGCCGCCCGGAAAATGCTCTAGCCGGAAGGAACCGGAGGTCTTGCTCACGATGGTGCGCGGCTCTGCTGCGAGCCCTACAGCTTGAAAAAGCGAACGGTAGAATTGAGTTCGTGACCCTGCGACTTGAGCGAATCCGAAGCGGCGGCTATTTCCTCGACAAGTGCGGCATTCTGCTGGGTCGATTGGTCCATCAAGGCGACCGCCTGATTCACCTCATCGATCGAACGACTCTGTTCGCGAGCCGACGTGGCAATCTTGTCCGTGATCGTCGCGACATGCGAAATGGCCGTGGCCAACTCGGCAATGGTCTTTCCGGCGAGGTTCACCTGTTCGGCACCCGCCTCGACATTCGCTACAGATGACTCCAGCAAGCCCTTGATCTCCTTGGCTGCGGTCGTTGAGCGTTGGGCAAGGTTTCGCACCTCGGCGGCGACGACGGCAAAGCCGCGTCCGCTTTCGCCCGCACGTGCCGATTCAACCGCTGCGTTCAAAGCGAGGATGTTCGTCTGGAATGCGATGCCTTCGATCATGCCGACGATCCCTACGATCTTGCTGGATTGCTCGACCGCGACGTTCATCGTGTTCGCGGCCTTCAAAACCGCTTCATTCCCGCGATGGGCTGTCTCGACTGCGCCGCTCGCCACGCTATTGGCGCTGGTTGCCTGTTCGGCCGCGCCGCGTACGGTTCTCGCAAGCTCCTCCATACTCGCAGCCGTCTGCTGTAGCGAAGCCGCCTGCTGCTCGGTCCTTGATGACAGGTCCAGATTCCCTGACGATACTTCCCCCGCCGCGAGCTCGAGGTGGCCGCTGGTGCTCGCGACATTCTGCATGACGCCGTGGAGCTTCGCGACAAAGGCATTGAAGTGACGCGCCAGAAGGCCAACTTCGTCTTTGCTATCGAGCGGCAGCCTCCGGGTCAGATCACCGTCGCCGGCAGCAATCTCATGCATGGAAATAGCGAGGCTGCGGATTGGGCCTGTCATCTTTCGCCCGAGCAGGATCGTCATGCCAAGCCCTGCGGCCAGCACGAAAAGGCCCGTCGCGATGAGCGTCAAAGTCAGCCTGTTGGAGGCCGCCATCATTTCCGGCCTAGGCACCAAGGCGAAATATTTCCAGCCGTTCCTTCGCGACGTATAGATGAAGGATTCGTATGAAACGCCGTCCATCCGTACAGTGGTCAGCCCGTCTGGCGACGCGGCCAGTTGCGTGTAGCCGCCGCCAAGGCTTTTCAGATCCTTGAACTCGTGTTCCTTGGCCTTTGGGTCGATCAGGATCTTTCCGTTGTTGTCTGCGACGAGCAGGTAACCTGTCTCGCCAAACTTGATACCGCTGGTGAGGCGAGCGAAGTCGGCAAGCGAGATGTCGCCCTCGAGCACGCCGAGGATTTCTCCCTTGCTGTCTTTCACGACTCGAGCAAACGAAATGATTGCACCGCCGGAACCCGCCGCGCTCAGATATGGAGCAGGGCGCACGACGCGATCGGGCGCCGTCAACGCTAACTGATACCACGGCCTCACGCGAGGATCGTAGTGGTCGCCATTCATGCTCTCGATGGGCCATTGGACGTAGCCACCCCAGCGAGTGCCTATATCGAGGTATCGCATGTTCGGGTGACTGTCGCCAAACTGCTTCAGCAGAGTGAAAATAGTTTTCTCAGTTTCACCGTTAGCATCCGGCGTCATCTGGCCACCATGAGTCAGATAGTCGGTGATGCTCTGATCAGCCGCTCTTAGTTGCGTTGTCTGTACAAGGTAGCTGATGTTTTGCTCGACCTCGCGAAAATTGGTGTCGAGCGATTCATCGGCCTGAAGAATGCGCTCATGGCTGGATCGCTCGAACTGGTCGACGGCCTGCTGTCGCACACTGCGCGCGCCGACCGCGGTTAGAAGGAGAACCGCAACCGCGAGTGCAGCACCGGCCACAGCGCTGAACTTGAATGCGATCGAACTCGTAAGCTTCACAAATGCCCCCTGAGCAGAATCTGAACTTGAACCGTAATGTCTTGCGGCGCGCAACGAACGCAGAGCGGATGGTTATTAA
Organism: Burkholderia sp. AU16741; assembly: GCF_002223345.1. Taxonomy (NCBI): domain Bacteria; kingdom Pseudomonadati; phylum Pseudomonadota; class Betaproteobacteria; order Burkholderiales; family Burkholderiaceae; genus Burkholderia; species Burkholderia sp. AU16741. The sequence continues at coordinate 814,985 of NZ_NKEZ01000008.1, read as the reverse complement.
TGGTTGTCGGCTTCTTTTCCGGTGGCTTGAGCAGTATCGGTGCAGAACTTCGACGTATTTCTGCGCCAGGCACGGGCGCCGTGTTGGTGTTTGAAAGATTGAGGACGGTTTGTGGGGATGAAGTACGTCTCTCTCGATACAAACACGCATTTCAAAAAGCGCTTGAGCTATATCCGGATCCCGCCCGACGCGTTCGGTCCCATGCGCGCGCAGCTTCAGACGGCTGGCATCAACCGCGGTGTGCCGTTCCCCGATCTCGACGGGGTGGCAGGCCGGATCGCCGACGCAATCCTCTACCCCGACGATCAACCGACGCCAGGCGCCGGCAACCTTTGAGGAACCCGATCGGCTGTTTCTTATCAGGTGGGTGATTTGTCAGCTTCCCCGTTTTCGGGGGCACTGCAGTCTCCGGAAGCGACGCTAATCCAATGTCGTACCCGGCGCCTCTGCGTTGGAGGCCTCCCCGGAGCCCCTGACGGATATCCGCATTGCTGCCATGACCGCTGCGAACCAGGTCGGCGGGATCGCACTCGATCCCCCGGTGTTTGATGTGCAACAGCGCAAGCTCGAGGGCGGCTTGCCGTCGGAATCTGCATGCAATACGTCAGCGGTAGTGATACGAAGGCACGAGATCTTGAACGTGAGGCGAACCGTTGCGATCGGCTCGACGAATAAAAAGGCTGGCCGATGACTTGGCCAGCAAAAGGGTTCTGGCGATCCGAGGTTGATGTTTGCCAGAACCCAGGCGCTGTGCAGAACAGCGAAGCCCAGATGTCGATCTAGCGCGCCGACACCCAGCGTCTACCGATCATGTCGACGATGGAGGCCGCGTCGAAGCGATACGCCATCAGCGCAGCCAAACCGCGCCGTCCGTCGATGGACGCCTGAGCGCTCGTGAAGCCGTGCTTCGCGATCAATGCGGCCTCGATCGCGTCTGCGACAGCCTTGCCGGTTTCGAGCGCGCCCATGTCGTGCGTCACGTTATGAGCGAGGCCTGCGGCCTGGGTGGCTGCGATGCCCAACGCATGGCGTGCGCACGTTTCGTCGAGCCGGTACAGGCGTGCCGCGGCGAGTACAGCACCCAATACACCAATCGCCGATGCCACGTTCCAGCGCGCGCGGAACGCATCGCTGTCCACCGCGCCGAGCAGCCGAGCCGCGGCTTCGATGCCGACGGCCGCGGCTTGCGCCATCTCGAGCTCGGGTGTGTCGAGTGCATCGCCGATGGTCATGACGGCGGCGAGCACAGCCACGTTGTGCGTGGCGTCGACTTGCGCCAGCACGGCGCCCATCGTCCATGCGCGTACCCGTAGATCGCCGGCGGAACTGCCTTGCGACTGCAGCAGTGCCCCCAGTTGGGCCGCGATGGCGTCGTCAACGTGTGCGCGCGCCTCGGCGAGACGCGCGCGCGCGTGGTCGACGGCAGTGGCGGACGTCGCGTCGAGCGGGCCGCAGGCCAAGGTGGCCAGTGCTTCGGAGACGGTGGAATGTTGAGCAGTTTCATGCATGGTTCAGTTCCTTGTTCGGCGCGCACAGCGCAAACAGCGTGTCGAGCGACGGTGCAGAGTCGATCGTTTCGATAGTCGCGGCAAGGCTGGCCGCGCTGCCCTTGCCGAGTACGGGGTCGACCAACAGGCGGACTTTTTCCATCAGTTCTTCGTCGGTGAGCGGACGAGCGAGGCTGCCGCGCGCGTGTTCCACATGATGTTCGAGCACCGCGCCGTTCGTGAGCGTCGCGCGGATGAACACTTCGTCGCGATTGACCGTCGGGTCCGGTACGAGCCTCGTCAGCGCGCGAATGCGCTGCACGTCGTCCTTGACGACGCGTGCATCTTCGTACTGTGCGAGGCCCACGCGCCTGTCGCACAGCGCCGCCGCCACGCCGTGAATCGCGCTGAAACGAGCCTGCAGGCCGTCCTTCGGTTGCGGATTGCCCATCAGTTCGGGGACGAGCGGATGACATCGCAGTGCTATCGACTCGAGAGCGCCGACGTCTGCCACGTGTGGTGCGATCGCAAGGCCGGCGTCGATGGCCGGATGCGCGACGATGCCGCACGGGTAGGGCTTGTACGTGTTGAAGCGTAGCTCCCAGCGCTCACCGAACGCGTTATTCATCTGCCCGAAGTCAACGCGCGTCGACATTGAATGTGCATACCCTCCGCGTGCTTCGAAGATATCGCCGCTGGCCTGCAGGCCGGCCTGCGCGAGACGGGCTGCGGCGACGCCGTTGGCCGCGGCCTTGCCCGCGTGATACGGCTTGGTCATCGTGCCGAATGCCTCGCGCTGGCCGACGAACATGGAAGCGGCAATCGCCACCGCTTGCGCGAGCCGAGTTTCGTCGAGTCCGAGCAGCAACGCGGCGGTCGTCGCGCAGCCGATCACGCCGCAAGTGCCGGTGATGTGCCAGCCGCGATCGTAATGTTCCGGCGAGATCGATACGCCCACGCGCAACTGCGCTTCACAGCCGAGCGCGAACGCGGTGAGGGCGGTGCGCCCCGTAGGTTTCGTCTCGGGCGCGAGTGCGGTGATGACAGCCAGAATCGACGCGGCCGGGTGGATGACCGTTGCCAGATGGGTATCGTCGAAATCGTCCAGATGCCCGGCAAAGCCCGTAGCCAGCGCGGAAAAATGCACGTCCACGCGCTCGCTGCGGCCCGGCACCGGCGCGCACGCGGCGACGCCGAGTTCCCGAGCGGCGGCAAGAATCGCGTCGACGCCGGGATGGCCCGACGCACCGATCGCCGTGCCGATCACATTGATAAGCGAGCGTTGCGCTTCGCGCGCGACGGTAGCGGACAGCGGACGCTGCGCGAGGGCATACAAGCCATGCGCGAATGCGGCGGCAATCGAACTCATTGAGACAGCTCCTCTAAACGGATGCCGTTGGTGCGCGGCCCGAGGGCGCTCACCATCACGACGATGACCAACATGGCCGACGAAATCAGCACGAACACGGCGGGCACGCCCGAATGCTTGAGGAGCGCCGCCACCCAAAACCCGACAAAGATCGAACTCAGCCGGCTCCAGCAAAATACGAAACCGACCGCGCGCGCTCGTATGCGGGTCGGGTAGAGCTCTGCTTGGTAGGTATGAAAGATCCCGATCAGCCAGTTATTGGCGATCGTCACGGCCGCGCCGCACATCAGGATCGGCCCGGGCCCGCGCGCCATGCCGAACAGGACGCCTGCCACGGCGACGACAGCCGCGCAGCCCACCAGTTGCCATTTGCGCTGCACGCGCTCGGCGAAACACATCGCCCCGATCGCGCCGAGCGGTGTGGCGAAGGCGATCACCATGGTGTAGAGCAGCGAGTGTGTGAGCGTGATGCCCTTCGTAAACAACAGCACCGGCACCCACGCGCCGAAGCCGTACACGCCGAATGTCTGGAAGAAGTTGAAGCACGAGAGCATGATCGTGCGCGGCAGATAGCGACCTTTCCACATTTCGAGCCACGAGCCGGTGCCTTCTTCGGAGGCGAGCGGCACGTCGAGAGCGGGGGCGTCCAGCCGCTGCCCCGTTTCCGCGATGACCTGCCGCTCGATCTCGTCGACGATGGCGCGCGCTTCGGCGTGACGGCCCTTGCTTTCCAGCCAGCGCGGCGATTCAGGCAGTCTGCGCAGAATGAACCAGATCAGGACGGCGCCCGCCGAGCCGATGATCATCACCCACCGCCAGCCGTCCAGACCGAGGATCGTGTACGGCACGAGCAGATACGACAGCACGGCTACCGTCGGCACGGACGTCAGGATGACGAGAATACTGAACGCCGAATAGCGACCACGTGTGTGATTGGGTGTCAGCTCGGAAATGTAAGTGTCGACAGTGATGAGCTGCACGCCGATGCCGATGCCCGCCAGGAAGCGCCACGCATCCATGCCAAGCGCCGACGTCTGGAAAGCCGCCGCAAAGGTGGCGATCGAGTAGGTCACCATCGCCGCGGCAAACACCGCGCGGCGCCCGAAGCGGTCCGTGAATCCGCCTAGCGCGACGGTACCGACGAACATGCCGGCGAAGAACGATCCGAGGAAGCTCGCGAAGCCATTGACGTCGAACATGCTCGCCGTGGTGGCGCGATAGAGGCCACTGTGGATGAGCCCGAGCGAAATATAGGCAGCCATGAACATTTCGTAAAACTCAAACCAGCCGCCGATGGCGATGCGCGCGACCAGGCCACGAAAGTAGCGGGTCGGCGGGAGTCGATCGAGTCGGGCGGATACGCTCGCTTCGACCGTACTTGCGATGGCGACATCTTTCTCCAGATACATGACAGTCTCCAATGTTGATTTATGTGGCCCTTATTTGTCTGTCGACACTTTGGCAAGATTAAGCGAATCAATGGGATTTTTCAAAGTATTTTTCTTTAAAGTGGATACACTTTGGGGTGGTAACGTGCCTGCCTCGTCCGATCGCCTCTTGGTAGAATCAGCGCACCGGTGCAAAAGGCGCCTTGTCGGATGAGGGAAGGAAGCGGAATGAATGAAAGCGACGTCGTGCTGGCGGACACCGAAGACCCCGCGGAGGCCGGCGGCGAGAGTTCGCGGGTGGCGGAAATCGTCGACTGGGTGGCGCGAAGCATCATCGAAGGCCGGTTGCAGCCGGGCGACGACCTGAATTCGGTCGAGCTTGCCCGACGTTTCGGTGTCAGCCGGACGCCGGTGCGCGAAGCATTGTTTGTGCTGCATCGCGAGCGCATGGTCGACTGGTCGCCACGGCGGCGCCCGCGCGTGGCGGCGATGAGCCTGAAGGACGTTCGCGAGGTTTACCATCTGCGCGCGCTGCTCTATGCAGAGATGTCGCTGGCGATCGTCGAGCATGCGACGGAAGACGACATCGCGTCGCTCTGGAGAGCCTATGGGGCGCTGGCTCAGGCCGCCAGCCAAGGCGATGTCGACGCTTACTTCTGGGCCAACGTCGCGTTTCGTGACGAGGAGTTGCGTGTGAGCCGCAATGCAATCTTCAAGGAAGTGCTCGACTCCATGCGTATGCGGACCAATCGGATGCGGCATCTGAGCACGTCGTTGCCAGGTCGGATGCAACGCTCGTGCGCAGATCACCTGCGGCTGTGCGAAGCGTATGCGGAACGAGACGGCACGCTTGCTGCGGCGCTCAATCGTTCTATCGTGATAGGTGCGTTGAAATCCATCGAGAATATCTGGGTCGCCTGATCATCGAAGCTCTCCACTCGTATATCCGCTGGTACGAGGCAATCCGGATCAAGGTCTCGCCCGGCTCCCTCAGCCCACTTGAATACCGGAAGCGTGTTGGAATCGTGGCATAACCGGCCCCGGATTTTGGCCGCTCTCCTTCACGGCGCCGGCGGCAAGCTGCACCTCGATGCGCCCCGGACGCGTTGCCATCGCCGCCCTTTGGCGGTCGCGTAATCCAGATCGACGGAATGATCGGCACGGAAATGGCGGCCGAGACGTAGAGGATGTCGTTCAAGCTCATCGATCGAAAGCCAGCCCATCCCGACTCGTCTCACCACCGCACACGCTCGGCCATTCTCGATGCCGTCACGGCAGCGTGCTGCCCGTTCGGGTCGAAGCCATTCGATGGCATGGGGATGCTCATGGACCTGCGACCGGCAGTGTTGGCGCTGTCGCGAATGGCCATCGTCCACCTGGTTATATTTGTGATCACAAAGCAAAATATTTTTGCGGTAGCATACGTAAAACCCTATTTTTGTGATCACATCGTGAGTGACATGCCATGAATGACGCTTTGAGCGAGTTCCTGACCCGGCACCGCATCCGCGAGGTGGAGTGTGTCATCCCCGACATGACGGGCATCGCGCGCGGCAAGATCCTTCCGCGCGATCTGTTCATGGCGTCGGGAGAGATGCGCATTCCCAAGAGCGTGCTGCTCAACACCGTGAACGGGCAACAGCCGGACAACAGCCCCTTCGTGGGCGATACCGACCCAGACATGGTCTGCAAGCCCGACGCCGCCACCGTGCGCATCGTGCCGTGGGCGGCTGAACCGGTGGCCGTGGTCATCCACGACTGCCTGGAATGGGACGGCCAGCCGGTGCAACTCTCGCCCCGCGCGGTGCTCCGCCGCGTGCTGGCGCTGTACGAAGCACGCGGTTGGCAGCCCATCGTGGCGCCCGAGATGGAGTTCTATCTGGTGGCACGCAATCAGAACCCGCACGAGCCGCTGCAGCCGCCGCTGGGGCGCACCGGAAAGCCCGAGGTGGGGCGGCAGAGCTACTCCATCGACGCGGTGAACGACTTCGATCCGTTCTTCATGGAACTCTCCGCCTTCTGCGACCAGCACCAGCTGGGCGTGGAAACGCTGATCCACGAGGCTGGCCCGGGGCAGATGGAGATCAACTTCAGCCACGGCGACCCGCTCGACCTGGCCGACCGCGTTTTCCTGTTCAAGCGCACGGTGCGCGAGACGGCGCTGCGCCACGGCGTCTTTGCCACGTTCATGGCCAAACCCATGGAGGGTGAACCCGGCAGCGCCATGCACATTCATCAGAGCATCAACGACGGCGAAGGCCGCAATATCTTCAGTAATACCGACGGCACGGCCAGCGAACACTTTCACCACTTCATCGGCGGACTGCAAACCTATATCCCGCAGGTGATGCCCATGCTGGCGCCCTACGTCAATTCATACCGGCGGCTGGCGCCGTACATGTCGGCGCCCATCAACGTGCGCTGGGGGCAGGACAACCGCACCTGCGGTATCCGCGTCCCCAAGTCCGGCCCCGGGGCCCGCCGGGTCGAAAACCGCGTGCCCGGCGTCGACGCCAATCCCTATCTGGCCATGGCCGCCACGCTGGCCTGCGGCTACATCGGCATGCGCGACCGGCTGCCCCCCAGCGAGCCCACCGACGGCAGCGCGTGGAACGTCGCCCACGAACTGCCGCGCCATCTCGAAAACGCGATCGAGGCCATGCGCGCCTGCGATGCCATGAAGGAGGTACTGGGCGAAACTTTCGTCGATGCCTTCTGCGCGGTGAAGGAACTGGAATTTTCCACCTACAACCGTGTGATCAGTTCGTGGGAACGAGAGCACCTGTTACTGCTGGTTTGAGGAGTCCGTAATGAACCACACCCTTCCACATACCGGCATCGGGCGCGAACGCGTACAGGCCTTGCTCGCGCGTGAACGCGCCGAATACGCGCAACGCAACCCGAAGTCGCAAGCGATGTCCACACGCGCCGCGCCGCAGCTGATGTTCGGCGTGCCGCTGCACTGGATGAACGACTGGTCCACGCCTTTCGCGCTGCACGTGGCGCAGGCCCAGGGCGCGCAACTCACCGACGTGGACGGCCACACGCTGGCCGACTTCTGCCTGGGCGACACCGGCGCCATGTTCGGCCATTCGCCCGCCGTCGTGACCGAGGCACTGGCGACCCAGGCACGGCACGGCCTGACCACCATGCTCCCCAACGAGGACGCATCCGTCGTGGGTGAGTTGCTGGCTCGGCGTTTCGGCCTGCCGAAATGGCAGTTCGCCATGACGGCCAGCGATGCCAACCGTTTCTTGCTGCGCTGGGTGCGTGCCGCCACCGGGCGGCGTACCTTGCTGGTGTTCAACGGCTGCTATCACGGCACGGTCGATGACGTCTTCGTCGACCTGGTGGACGGCCAACCCACGCAACGTGCCAGCCTGCTGGGCCAGGTACACGATCTCACCGCCACCACGCGCGTGGTGGAATTCAACGACCTGGCCGCACTGGAAGCCGCGCTGGCCCCGGGCGACGTGGCCTGCGTTCTGGCCGAGCCGGTGATGACCAACATCGGCATGGTGCTGCCCGAACCGGGCTACTGGGCGCGGGCGCAAGACATCATCCGCCGCCACGGCAGCCTGCTGATACTGGACGAGACGCACACGCTCAGCAGCGGCCCCGGCGGCTATGCGCGCGCTCACGGCCTGCAGCCCGATGCCGTGGTGGTGGGCAAGGCACTGGGCGGCGGCATGCCATGCGCGGCCTATGGTTTCAGCGCCGTGCTGGCCGAGCGCGCCGAGGCCGCCAAGCGCACGGCACCGCCGGGCCACTCGGGCATCGGCACCACGCTTACCGCCAACCTGCTGGCCATGGCGGCGATGCGCGCCACGCTCACTCACCTGATGACGCCCCAGGTCTTCGCCCCCATGCACGCGCTGGCCGAGCAACTGGCCGCCGGGCTGCGCACGATCTTGGCCCGCCACGGCCTGCCGTGGTGCGTCACCCAGGTGGGCGCCCGGGTGGAGTTCCAGTTCTGCCCGCAGCCGCCGCGCAACGGCAGCGAGGCCGAGGCGGTCATGGATGCCGAACTGGAGCACGCGCTGCATCTGGCCTTGCTGAACCGCGGCGTGCTGATCACGCCTTTTCACAATATGATGCTCGTTTGCCCTGACACGACTCCGATGCACGTGCAGCGCCTGCTCACCGCATTCGATACCGTGCTGGCTTCGCTCACCGCCGCTACCGATTCATGAGTAACGACATCGAACCCACCACCACGCAGCAGGACACGATCTACGCCACGTTGCGGCAATGGGTCACCGTAGGCCGCTTCCTTCCCGGCGAGCGCTTGAAGATCCGCAACGTGGCAGCCGAGATGGGGGTGGGGCAGATGCCGGTGCGCGCCGCGCTACAGCGTCTGGCCGCCGAAGGCGCGCTGGTGAACGTGCCCAACGCCGGAATGATCGTCCCCAGGCTGACGATGCCCGAATTCGACGATCTGCTGCAAATGCGCATGCTGCTCGAGGGCGAGGCCGCCGAGCGCGGTTGCCTGAGACTGGAGCCGGCCGAACTCGCCACGCTGCGCAAGCTTTGCCAGCGCATGGCGAAGGCGTTGAAGAACCCCGCGAATCGGCCGGCTCGCGCCCGAGCGCCCGCGGGAGACAAGCAAACGCTGCGGCAGCCCGCCGTTTCCTTGAAGGCCGACCAAGCCACCGATTACCTGGCCGCCAACGAAGACTTCCATGTCCTGCTCTACAAGGCGGCCGGCTCGCCGTTGCTGTTCGAGCTGATCGATACGCTGTGGCTGAAGGCCGGCCCAATCTCGAACCGTCTCTTCGACACGGCCGAAGCCTCCGCCGTGTTGAACGACGCCCACGAAGACCTGATGGATGCGCTGGACAGGCGGGATGCCGCCGCGGCGCGACGCGCGGTGGAGCGCGACATCTTCGTGGCGGGACAGTTTCTGAGGTCAACGCTAAAACGCGATTGAGCGCAGGCGCGACTCGACCGTCGCGCCGTCGCGCAGCTAGCGCCGACCTGTCCCGTCTCGTCCTCGAGCGTCATGAACGGCATACCGTTCGCGGTTCCCGGCCTGTGCCGTACCGTGACCACTCCTCACGCGCGCAAGTTGGACGCTGTGCAACGTCGCCCGTTGCCCGGCCGGCCTCCGAGGCCGCGGCCGGTTCGCGCGCGTGCGGACGTCGCCCCGATTCTGGTCGCTTGACGAAAAAGTGGATCATTTATAGAATGATCACTTCCTAAATGGAGTGATCAAAATGGTTCAGCCAGTCGCAGGCCGCTCCCGGGGCCGACCCAGAACCTTCGACGAGCAGCGGGTTCTCAGTCGCGCCATTGCCTTCTTTAGCGCGTCGGGGTATTCGGCCGCCGGGATCAGCGATCTGTCCAGGGCGACCGGTTTAACTACCGGTAGCCTCTACAAGGCCTATTCCGATAAAGAAGGCATCTTCGCCAAAGCACTCGAGTGTTATATCGCCCGACGCGAGGCGGAGGTGGCCGCCATACTGGCTGATGCGGAGAGCGGGCGCGCCGCTATCGCGGCATTGCTTGGCCTTTATGCCCGGCTTAGTCAGGGCAAAGAGGGCAAACTCGGCTGTCTGTTGGTGGCAGGGATTACAGAGTTACCCCAGTTTTCCCGCGTGGGCGTTGTGATGCGTGACCAGCTTGCGCGGCGTCGCGATCTGCTGATCGGACTGGTCGGCCAGGGGCAAGACGACGGCTCGATCACGACCACGGCTGCCCCGGCGACGGTGGCCGATCTGTTGCTTGCGCTGCTGCAGGGAATGCGCGTGCTCGGGAAAGCCGAATCGTTCAGTGAAGATACGGACGCGTTCGTTGCGCTTGCACTCAAAGTCCTGGAATAACCATGAACGGCTCCATTTTTTGGGCTCTCATCGGCGGGACCATGTTGCCATTGCAGGCGGTGATCAATGGGCGACTTGCGCGCCCGTTGGGATCGCCTCTTTGGGCAGCCGCCGCATCCGGCGCAGTCACAACGGTCGCGCTGGTCGTGATCGGTTTGGCGACCACTGGCGGTTTGCCGCGCGGCGAGGGCGGCGTCGATCTGCCGGTCTGGTCATGGAGCGGCGGCCTGTGCGGCGCGCTCGCACTGACAGCAATGACCGCCGCCGCGCCGCGACTCGGCGCTGCGACCATGATTTCGATGGTCATCACCGGGCAGGCGCTATTTTCCGTCGTGATCGATCAGTATGGGTTGTTCGGATCGGCCTCCCATCCCCTCACCGCACGGCGAGTCATCGCGGTCTTTCTGCTGATTGCGGGTGCCGTGCTTTTTTCGAAGAGGAATCCTTGATGATACATGGCGAGATGCCGGCGGCGCCCGCCGGCTTTGAACATCGTTTCGCGACGGCGAAAGGCTTGCGTTTTCACTATGTCGATGGCGGTGCGGGTGCCGCACGCACCATCGTCCTGCTCGCGGGCTTTCCCGAGAGCTGGTATGCGTGGCGCAAAGTGATGCCGTTACTGGCTAGCCGCTTTCGCGTCGTCGCCATCGATCTGCCGGGCCAGGGCGATAGCGATCGGCCGATGGATGGTTACGACACGCAAACGGTCGCGCAGCGCGTGCACGACCTCGTAAGCCATCTCGGACTCAAACGATACAGTCTCGCCGCCCACGACGTCGGCGCGTGGGTGGCATTTCCGTATGCGCATCTGTTCGGCGAGGAGGTTGACGCACTGGCATTGCTGGATGCGGGCATTCCAGGCATTACCTTGCCGGACATGCTGCCGTCTTCGTCCGACCGGTCGTGGAAGACCTGGCACTTTTCCTTTCATGCCGTTCCGGACCTTCCCGAGATTCTTCTCGAAGGTCGTGAACGGGCCTATCTGGAATGGTTTTTCTGGAGCAAGACGGCCAACCCGGCGTGCTATGGCGAGGACGAGATAGCCGAGTATTTGAGGATCTACCGCGCGCCTGGGGGCATGCGTGCAGGCCTCGCGTTCTATCGCGCCGCGGCGCTTTCGGTCGAGCAGAACCGGGCGCTGTCGCACGAGCGGAAGCTGACGATGCCGTTGCTCGGCCTCAGCGCGGATCAGGGATCGATCCCGGACATGGCAGCCGCGCTTCGCCCGTTTGCAAACAACGTCACGGGCGAGATCGTCGCGAATTGCGGACACTTTCAGCCGGAGGAGCAGCCCGAAGCCGTGTCGGAGGCGTTGGTGCGGTTCTTCGCTTCGCCGTGAGTTCGGTCGACCCAATGGATACGCGGCAACCGCTCCATTCTTTCAAAATGCCGCCGCATGTCCGGTGTGCTCGCCCGTTGCGTGGACGAGCCGATTGCCGCCGAGCGATTTTGCTCGATACAGTGCCTGGTCGGCAACCGAGAGCAAGTGGGTAAGCGAGGCCGTCTCATGATCCGATTCGGCCAGGCCGATGCTGACGGTCGCGCGGATGCGATTGCCGTCAGCGCCATGCGATATCGCCGCAAACCGGTTTGCGACGGTCTCGGCCACCGCGCTTGCGCGGTGGGCGTCGTAACCTGGCAGCAGCGCAGCGAATTCTTCGCCGCCGATGCGCGCGAGGACCACGCTCGTCTCGGTGTCGACAACGGATCGGACCGTATCCGCGAATGACTTCAATACGTCGTCGCCGGTTTTGTGCCCGAAGCGATCGTTGATTCTCTTGAATTGATCGAGATCAAATGCAAGGAGAGTGGTCGGTAGCCGACGTATCCCGTGCTCGTTGATCACCCGCTCCCCCTCTTCAAAGAACAGCCGGCGATTCCCCAGGCGAGTCAAGTAATCGGTACGGGACTCCTGCAAGAGTTCGCCATGAATTTCTTCCCGCGTCAGGCGGAGCAACGTCATCGGCAAAATAACGGAATAAAGGACGCCCTCGTACATGGTGATTTTGCTGGCAATCGATTGTGCGCCCGCTCCACAGGCCGAGACCAGCCATGGCAGAGCGAATGCTCTGGCGGCATAGAACAGTGCGTGGATCCCCGTGACCGCCACTGCGACGCGTCGGGATTGAACCGCTGGAATGCCGTCGCGTCGCGTGAGTTCGAGGGCCGTCATGGCGGAGACGAGCGCGATCGGGATGGCGCTGACATAGAGCCATATGACCGTCTGGGAGGACGCTGTAGAGGCCGCCCATGTAAGCCCCATCAAGAGAAGCAAACCCATTGAGCTTCCGACATACCGTCGGCCATTGAACATTGCCACGGCGTGCAGAACCAGGAGATAGCCACCCAGAATCACGAGGTTGCTCACGGCGGCGCCAGCGGCGCCCAGCAATTCGCGCCGAAATGCCGCCAGCGCGCAGCCGCTTCCGAGTGCCGCATATCCAATCGCCAGCATGCGCAGTTCGTCGCCGCGCTTGGGATGGGAAATATGCTCCCAGTACGTCATGGCGGAACTGGCAAGCAACGTTCCGATCGCCAGGAGGTAAAGGGTAGCTAGATCGACTGTCATTGCCGACGCCAAGGCGGGTCCCCGCCACGACGAGGAAAGGTTGAGGGAATACCGGGATAACGGCAGATGCGTCGAATTCTTGAAAAAAGTCCGGGCGGACCGCCGGCGGCATGAACCCGTGTTTCCGACAGAGGCGGCCAGGCATCGCGAGCAGCGATGGCGGGGCGACGATCAATGCCACGTTGCGAATGGGTGGCCGCGCCTCGATGTTGCAAGCGCCGCGGTTTCGAGGTGTTCCGGAAAAGGGGCCATGTCCGCCATGAAGACGCCAACGATCGAGGCACTTCCGGCAGCCGCCTGCTTCGTCGACGTGTGCCTGACGTTATGCTTTCCTACGCGAAGCATTTCGCGAACGCGGCGGCTGCTCGATCTGCCGGAACGGAACACTTCGCAGCGGAATCGGCGGTCTTCATGAAACCGTCTCCCAACCCGGACGCGCGTCGCGGGCGGCAGCAGGCGCACGAGCCAGGCCGGCCCTCGCTAACGAAACGCCCGCATCTGCCCCGTCATCATCTGCAGCATCTTGTTGGCCGCCACCGACAGCTTGCGGCCCACGCGCGTGACCATGTGCGCCTCGGCGTTCTCGAGGATCGGATGCGCGATCTCGATTGCGAACAACTCCTTGGCCTGCAGTTCGGCCGTTACCGCGAAGGCCGGCATCACCGCGATGCCGAGCCCGGACTTCACGAACTCCTTGAGGATCGCGAATGAATTGGTGGTGACGCTCGGGGCGAGCCGCACGCGCTCGGCGTATTCCACGGCCTCCATCATCTGCCGCGTGCCGTAGGACGGGTGGGTGGCCGCCAGCGGGTAGGTGGCGAGCTGCTGCACCGTCAGCACCTTGTGGCTGCGGCGCGGGAAGTCCGGGCCGACGATCGCCATCATCGGCTGCCGCTTCGACGCGCGCGACACCAGCTTGGGCTCGGCGGGCGGGTTGTAGACCAGGCCGATCTCGCCCTCGTCGTTCGAGATCTTGCGGATCACGTCGTTGGTGCTGCCCACGTCGAGGTTGACGCGGATCCCGGGGAACTGCCGGCAGAACTGTTGCATCGGCCCGGCCAGCAGGTCCGAGACGAAGCCCTCGCCGAGCACCAGGCTGACCTCGCCGGTCTTGAGCCCGCGCAGTTCCTGCAGGCGCGAGATGAGGTCGTCGCGGTGCGCGAGCTGCTCGCGGAAATACTCGATCACGCAGCGTCCCGCCTCGGTGGGCGTCACGCCGCGCGCGTGGCGCTCCACCAGGGTGGCGTCGAGCTCCTTCTCCAGCAGCCCGATCTGGCGGCTCACGGCCGACGGCGCCACGTCGAGCCAGTCGGCCGCGGCGCGAATCGTGCCGCAACGCACGGCCTCGTAGAAATAGACGATCCGGCTGTCGGTCAGGGTATCGCTCATGATCCGGGTGTTCTAAAAAAGAGAACAATATCAATATTGGCGTTGATTGATTATACGGGTCGCCGGACGGAACATCGTTGTCATGCAAGGCGGGCGCAAGCTGATGCGCCGGCCTCGAACCAACAGCTATCAGGAGTCGTCGGATGAAAACGGTGGGCGTGATCGGTCTGGGCAACATGGGGCGCGGCATGGCGGGTTCGCTGCGGCGCGGCGGCTACACGGTGCTCGGTTACGACGCGGCGCCCGGCGTGGCGCTCGCGCTGGCCGGGCAGGCGGTGCTGTCGGCGCGCGATTCGGTGGCCGAGATCGCGCGCGACGCCGACGTGCTGCTGCTGTCGCTGCCGACCTCGGCGGTGGTCGAGGCGGTGGTGCTGGGCGCGGGCGGCGTGCTCGAGAACGCAAAGCCGGGCAGCATCGTGATCGACACCACCACGGCCGATCCGGACAGCACGCGGCGCGTGGCGGCGGCCCTGGCCGAGCGCGGCATCGGCTTCGTCGACGGCCCGGTGAGCGGCGGCCCGAAGGGCGCGGCCACCGCCACCATGACCATGGTGCTGGGCGGCTCGGACAGCGATATCGCGGCCATCGAGCCGATCCTCGCGGTGATCAGCGCCAAGCGCGTGCATGTGGGCCCGGTGGGCGCCGGCCACGTCACCAAGCTGCTCAACAACCTGTTGACCGGCGTGCACCTGCTGGTCGCCAGCGAGGCGGTGCGCACCGCGCACGCGGCCGGCGTCGATCCGGAGAAGCTGGTCGAGGCGCTCAACGGCGGCTCCGGGCGCAACAGCGCGACGCTGACCAACTACCCGACGTGGATCTTCAACGGCAAGTTCGATTCCGGTTTCACCATGAAGCTGATGCGCAAGGACGTGCGGCTCGCGCTGGGGCTGCTCGACCAGTTCGACAGCGTGGCGCCGGTGGCGCGCGAGGCCGCGCGCGTGTGGGCCGCCAGCGAGGGTTCCGTCGCCGACGGCGAGGACTTCAACCGCATCGTCGACTTCCTCGACCCTGCCTGAGGCCGGGCAGCTCGCGCCACGATCCCGTTCGACCTACTTATACGGATACCCGACATGACCCAGCACGCAGACCAGTTGCTCGCCGCCTTCGCGCATTTCTTCCCCGGTGTCGCCACGATCGGCTCGTATATCGACGGCGAACTCGTCGCCGGCCAGGGCGACACGATCCAGCTTGACGATGCGGCGACGGGCGAGGCCACGCTCGCCTATCGCGACGCCGGCGCGGCCGTGATCGACCATGCCGCCGAAAGCGCGCGCCGCGCGCAGCGCGAATGGTGGGCGCTCACGCATGCCGCGCGTGGCCGCGTGATGCAGGAAGTGGCGCGCGCGATCCGCGCCGAGGCCGAGGCGGTCGCGCGGCTGGAGGCGCTGGGGTCGGGCAAGCCGATCCGCGACTGCCGGGGCGAGGTGGCCAAGGTCGCCGAGATGTTCGAGTACTACGCGGGCTGGACCGACAAGTTCTACGGCAGCGTGATCCCGGTGCCGACGTCGCACCTCAACTACACGCGCCGCGAGCCGGCCGGCGTGGTGCTGCAGATCACACCCTGGAACGCGCCGGTGTTCACTTGCGGCTGGCAGGTCGCGCCCGCGGTGGCGATGGGCAACGGCGTGCTGCTCAAGCCGTCGGAGCTGACGCCCTTCACGTCGCTGGCGCTTGCCCGGCTCGGCGAGCGGGCCGGGCTGCCGCGCGGCCTGGTCAACGTGCTGGCCGGCTTCGGTCACACCACCGGGCAGGCGGCGATCGCGCATCGCGTGGTGAGCAAGGTGGTGTTCGTCGGCTCGCCGGCCACCGGCGCGCGCATCGCCGAGGCCGCCGCGCGCCGCGTGCTGCCCTGCGTGCTGGAGCTGGGCGGCAAGTCGGCCAATATCGTGTTCGCCGATGCCGACCTCAAGCGCGCGGCGCTGACCGCCCAGGCGGCGATTTTTGCCGGCGCGGGCCAGAGCTGCGTGGCCGGCTCGCGTCTGCTGGTGCAGCGCGCCGTCTACGACGAATTCGTCGCGATGGTGGCTGCCGGCGCGAAGAAGATCCGTGTCGGCGCGCCGCTCGACGAGGCGACCGAGGTCGGCCCGATCAACAATCGCAAGCAGTACGACCACGTGATGTCCATGATCGCGCGCGGCGTGGCGGCAGGCGCCACGCTCGCCAGCGGCTCGGCCGAGCGCGTCGGGGAGGGCGGCGGCTACTTCGTGGCGCCCACCGTGCTGGCCGGCGTGTCGAATGCGATGGAGGTGGCGCGCACCGAGATCTTCGGGCCGGTGGTGGCCGCCATCCCGTTCGACACCGAGGAGGAGGCGATCGCGATCGCCAACGACACCGACTTCGGCCTGGCCGGCGCGGCCTGGACCACCGACGTGGCGCGCGCGCATCGCGTGGCCGCGCAGGTGAATGCCGGCACCTTCTGGGTCAACGGCTACAAGACCATCAACGTGGCCTCCCCGTTCGGCGGCTACGGCATGAGCGGCTACGGCCGCTCGAGCGGGGTCGAGGCGCTGTACGAATACACGCAGACCAAGAGTGTGTGGGTCGAGACGGCCGAAGCGCCGCCCACCGCGTTCGGTTATCTGTAACCACCGGCCCGCATGCGACGGCAGCCGGGCTTCAAGGGGAGACTCGTCATGGAACACGCACTGGGTATCGAGCGCCGCGAGCTGGGCGGCGCGGCCACCGCCAAGGTCCTGCTTTACGCGGCCGGCATCCTGCTGGTGGCGGAATGGATCGGCTCGTTCACGTTCAAGATCGGACCGGGCAAGGTCGTGCTGCTGCCGATGATCTGGGCGCTGCTGCTCGGCGCCGCGGTGGGGCTGGCCAGCGCGCGCTGGAACAGCAGCGCGCGCCTGAGCGTGCCCGACCAGTTCTTCGCGGCCGCGATCCTGCAGCCGGCGCTGCTGCTGTTCGTTTCCAAGCTCGGGCTGATGGTGGGCAGCGCACTGCCCAAGCTGGCATCGGCGGGCTGGGCGCTGGCCTTCCAGGAATTCGGCCACTTCGTCGGCACCATCCTGCTCGGCCTGCCGCTCGCGTTGCTCCTCGGCATCAAGCGCGAGGCGATCGGCGCGACCTTCTCGGTAGGCCGCGAACCGAGCCTGGCGATCATCGGCGAGAAGTACGGGATGGATTCGGCCGAGGGCCGCGGCGTGCTGGCCGAGTACCTGACCGGCACCGTGTTCGGTGCGGTGTTCATCGCCGTGTTCGCCGGTTTCGTGAGCAGCCTCGGCATCTTCGATCCGCTCGCGCTGGCGATGGGCTCGGGCGTCGGCTCGGGCAGCATGATGGCGGCCGCGTCGGGCGCGATCGCCGCGCAGCAGGACCCGGAGACGGCGAAATCGGTGCTCGCGTTCGCCGCGGCCAGCAACCTGATCACCACCACCATCGGCACCTACTTCACGCTGTTCATCTCGTTGCCGCTCGCGGTCTGGGGCTATCGCGTGCTGGAGCCGCTGATCGGCCGCACCACCAAGGCATCGGCGCAGCCCGGGGCGGCCAGCCCGTCGCTGGGCGACGTGCGGACCGAGGCACCCACGCTCGGCTATGGCGGCAAGCTGCTCGCCTGGATCGTGACGGCCGCGATGGCGCTGGTGTGCGACTGGATCGCCCACGGCACCACCCCGCTGGCGGGACTGCCGGGAATGGCGATCATGGTGGGCGCGACGATCGTCGGCGATGCGCTGGCGCGTGTGACGGGGCGTCGGATTCCGGCGGTCTGCTGGGTATCGGTGGTGGCGATGTTCCTGACCTCGCCGTGGTCGCCGTGGGCTTCGCAGATCGCCGCGCTCAGCTCGCACAACGATTTCCTTGGCGTGACCACGCCGATGCTGGTGTTCGCGGGGCTGTCGATCGCCAAGGACATCCCGGCCTTCCGCCGGCTCGGCTGGCGCATCGTGCTGGTGTCCTTCGTGGCCAATGCCGGCACCTTCATCGGCGCGACCCTGGTGGCGCAGCTGTTCCATATCTGACCCGAGGCCTCGCGGCACGGCGGCGGTCGGCATGGCCGTCCGCCGCCGTGCCGCGACGACCGACGAGAGCGCTCCCATCCGCATGAAACTGATCGATTCCATCGTCGCGCACGCCGACGAACTGACGGCGATACGCCGCGATATCCATGCCCATCCCGAGGTGGGCTACGACGTATTCCGCACCGCCGAACTCGTCGCCGAGCGGCTCGAGCAATGGGGTTACGCCGTCACGCGCGGCGTCGGCCGCACCGGTGTGGTCGGCACCTTGAAGCGCGGCGGCAGCATGCGTGCGATCGGCCTGCGCGCCGACATGGATGCGCTGCCCGTGCAGGAGGCCAACACCTTCGCGCATCGTTCGACGGTGCCCGGCGCGATGCATGCGTGCGGCCACGACGGGCACACCGCGATGCTGCTGGGGGCCGCGCGCCATCTGGCGCGGCATGGCGAGTTCGACGGTACCGTGCAACTGTTCTTCCAGCCGGCCGAAGAGACGGGCGGCGGCGCGCGCGCGATGATCGAGGACGGCCTGTTCGAGCGTTTTCCGGTGGATGCCGTGTTCGGGCTGCACAACTGGCCCGGCATCGCGGCCGGCGATTTCGCGGTGCGGCCGGGGCCGCTGATGGCCTCGACCAGCCTGTTCCGGATCAACCTGCGCGGCGCCGGCTGCCACGCGGCCATGCCGCACCTGGGCCGCGATCCGGTGTTCGCGGCGGGGCAGGTGCTGAGCGCCTTGCAGGGGATCGTTACGCGCAACCGCAATCCGATCGACGGCGCGGTGCTGTCGGTCACGCAGGTGCATGCGGGCGAGGCGATGAACGTGGTGCCGACCGATGCCTGGCTCGGCGGCACGGTGCGGACCTTCTCCGAGGCGACGCTCGACCTGATCGAGACGCGCATGCGTGCCGTGGTGGCCGCGACGGCCGCGGCCTTCGATTGCGAGAGCGAGGTGGATTTCCAGCGCCAGTATCCGGCTACCGTGAACGACGCCGAGCAGACGGCGGTGGCGGTGACGGTGATGCGCGAGCTGGTGGGCGACGCGCATGTGAACGCCGCCGTCGATCCGACCATGGCGGCGGAGGACTTCTCGTTCATGCTGCGCGAGAAGCCGGGTTGTTATGCGTTCCTCGGGAACGGGGTGGGCGATCATCGCGTGCATGGGCATGGCGGCGGGCCTTGCCTGCTGCATAACGCCAGTTACGACTTCAACGATGCGTTGCTGCCGGTGGGCGCGAGTTATTTCGTGAGGCTGGTGGAGCGGGTTTTGGCACGGTAGGCAGGCAGTGGCGAGTTTTCGCGGCCGAGCGTGATGAACGAGCGCCGCCGAGGTGAGCTCGGTGTGGGGGGCGCCCGTCCGCAAGCCGCATGCAGTCACGCGTTCAAGCGTATGTCCGGACATGCGCCCACGGTATATCGACGTGGGCAGCGAGCGCGGCGGCGTTTGACGAGAACGTGATGCGAAGGCCGCGACGTTGCCGGGCTCGCTCACGAGAGGTAGTCCGCGGTGCTGACGCTTCCTCTCGCCCCTGGAGCGTGGCGGCCGCGCGACAGCCCTGGATGGGCGTTCTCGGCAGGTGTTATATTGCGCGCGCATGCGCCCCGACCGATGAGCCAGAAAAATCAGTATCCGCGGATCGGCGCGCCATAGAACGACAACAACGACGGGTCCGTCGCGCCATCGGTACAGCCTCTTCGTGACCAGCGCCAGGCCCATGGGTCTATGCACCGAGGGGATCGACATGAACCGGGTCTATCGGCTGGTCTGGAGCCGTAGCTTGCGTGCTCCGCAAGTGGTATCCGAACGCACGAAGGCGTCACACGGCGGGGTCGACGCCGGTCATGGCGCCACGCCCGCGCACCGCCGCGCTTCCATCGCTTCGATCGTTTCAATCGGCGTGTCGCTCGGCCTGGCCGGTGCGTCTGTCCCGGGCTGGGCCGTCACGTGCTCTGCCGGCACCATCGCGAATTGCAGCGCCCCCGGCGGCGACGGCATCCCGGACCGAAGCGGCAACGGCGGCAGCGGTAACGGCGGTGGCGGGGGTTCCTCCACGTTGGGCGGAGGCTCCGCCACGGTCCAGGTTCCCGGCGGCGCCACGTCGGGCGGGACAGGCGGCACCGGCGCGACGAACGACAGCGGTCAGGGCGGCCCCGGCGGCGCACCCGCGGTGGTGCTCGCCGGCGATGCGGTGATCAACGCGAACGCGCAAGGCGGCGCAGGTCAGTCCTTCGATGGATTCAATTTTGCCGGCGGCGCCGGCGGCGGTGGCGCGGGCGTGTATTCGACCGGCACGAGCGTGACCGTCGGCAACGGCGTGACCGTGCAGGGCGGCACCGGCGGGAATGGCGGGGCCGGCACGTCGGGTCCTGCGTCGAACGGCGGCGGTGGCGGCGGCGGAGGCGGTGGGCTGGTCATGGTGATACCGGCGGGCGAGGTGACGAACCAGGGGGCGCTCGTCGGCGGAAACGGCGGCAACGGGGGCGGCGGCGGAAACCCGGGTGGCGGCGGTGGCGGCGGCGACGGGCTGCTGACCTTGGGGCCCGGTTCGCAGGTGACCAATCTCGGGACCATCGTCGGTGGTGTGGGCGGCGTCGGCGGCGGCGGCGCAAGCACGGCCGGCGCCAGCGGCGCGGGCGTCAACCTCGCTGGCGGCTTCACCGTGCTGGTCAACGTCGGCATGATCGGCGGCGGCGCCGGCAACGGCGGGGCCGCCGGCGCCGGTGTCATCGCCAATGGCAGCGATGTCGTCGTCAACGGCGGCACGATCGCGGGCGGCTTGTACGCGGACGGCGTGACGCGTGCGGCAGCCATCCGTTTCAACGGCACGAACAATACGCTGCAGTTGGTCACCGGGTCCAACATCGTCGGTAGCCTCGAGGTGGCGGCCGGGGCGACGACCACCATCACCGCGGGCTCCGCGGGGCTCTCGTTGTCCAACCAGGTCACGCTCGGCGATGCCGCCTCCCGCGTGACCTTCGATTCCACCACGACCGACCTCGTGGTGTCAGGCGTGGTATCCGGGGCGGGCAACGTGGCCGTGCGCGGTGGCCGAACGATCACGCTGACGGGAGACAACACCTATACCGGCGGCACGACGATCAGCGCCGGCACGCTGCAGATCGGCAGTGGCGGCACCACGGGCTCCGTCGTCGGCGACATCGTCGACAACGGCACGTTGGCGTTCAACCGCAGCGACACGGTGTCGTATGGCGGCACCATCAGCGGGACGGGCAACCTCGTGCAGGCGGGAAGCGGCACGCTCGCGATAGCCGGCGCTGCCGGCTATGCGGGGAGCACCGCCATCAATGCCGGCACGCTCGCGCTGATCGGCGCGGGCAGCATTGCCGCTTCCAGCGGGGTCGTGAACAACGGCACGTTCGATATCTCGGGGACGACCGCCGGCGCCACGATCAACGCGCTGACCGGCACGGGCACGGTCGCGCTGGGCGGCCGGACGCTGACGCTCGCCAATGCGGCCGGCACGTTCAGCGGCGCCCTCGGCGGCACGGGCGGGCTGACCGTGGCGGGCGGCACGCAAACGCTGTCGGGGGCCAACGGCTTTACCGGCGCAACGTCGATCAACGCCGGCACGCTGGCGTTGACCGGTTCGGGCAGCGTCGCCGCGTCCAGCGGCGTCGTCAACGACGGTGCGTTCGATATCTCGGGGACGACTGCGGGGGCGACGATCAATACGCTCACCGGGACGGGCACGGTTGCGCTGGGCGGCCGCACGTTGACGCTGGCCAGTGCAGCCGGCACGTTCAGCGGCGGCATTGGCGGCAGCGGCGGGCTCACCGTGGCGGGCGGCACGCAAACGCTGTCGGGCGCCAACGGCTTTACCGGCGCAACATCGATCAACGCCGGCACGCTTGCGCTGACCGGTTCGGGCAGCGTCGCCGCGTCCAGTAGCGTCATCGACAACGGCACGTTCGACATCTCGGGGACAACCGCCGGCGCCACGATCAACGCGCTCACCGGCACGGGCACGGTTGCGCTGGGCAGCCGCACGCTGACGCTCGCCCATGCAGCCGGCACGTTCGGCGGGACCCTCGACGGGACGGGCGCACTGACCGTCGGCGGCGGGACGCAAACACTGTCGGCGGCGAATGCCTACACGGGCGCCACCACGGTCAATGCCGGCACGCTGGCGCTGACCGGCGCCGGCAGCATTGCCGCCTCGAGCGGCGTCGTCAACAACGGCACGCTGGACATCTCGGCGACCACTTCCGGCGCCACGATCAACGCGCTCACCGGCACGGGCACGGTCGCGCTCGGCAGCCGCACGCTGACGCTCGCCCATGCATCCGGCACGTTTGGCGGCACCGTCGGCGGCAGCGGCGGGCTGACCGTGGCGGGCGGTACGCAAACGCTGTCCGGCGTGAACACCTATACAGGGGCGACGACGGTCAACGCGGGCACGCTCGCGTTGTCGGGCGCCGGGCGGCTGGGGTCGTCCACGTCGGTCGCGCTGGCCGGCCCCGTGGCCGCGCTCGACCTGTCCGCGGCCGGCAGCCAGACGGTCGCGCATCTGTCCGGCGTGGCAGGCAGCCGCGTGATGCTGGGCGGCAACGCGCTCACGCTGTCCGACGATTCGTCGCAAACATTCAGCGGCAGTCTCGTCGGCACCGGCGGCTTGGTCAAACAAGGCGCGGGCATGCTGACGCTGAACGGTGTCAGCAACGCGTTCTCCGGAACGACGACGGTGGCGGGCGGCACGTTGGCCGTCGGCGACGCGGCGAATGCCGGCGCGGTGCTCGGTGGCAATGTCGTGGTGAATCCGCTCGGCGCGTTGCGCGGCCACGGCACGATATCGGGCGACGTCGACAGCAGCGGCGTGGTCGCGCCGGGCGGCTCGATCGGAACGCTGTCCGTGGGCGGCAACTATACGCAGGCGGCCGGCGGCACGCTGTCGATCGAGGTCAGCCCGACGGAGGCATCGCAACTGCGCGTAGGCGGTGCCGCGACGCTCGACGGCGCGTTGGCCGTTCTGTTCGATCCCGGCACCTATACGTCCCGCCGCTACACCGTGCTGAGCGCGGCCAACGGCGTGACGGGTCAATTCGCGAAGGTCGTCACCACCACGGCCGGCGCGAATCTCGGCGCGCTGCAACCGTCGGTGGACTACGGCGCCAACGCGGTCGACCTGCTGCTCGCCGAGCCGACCGGCCCCGGTACGCCGGCCGGCCCGACGATCATCGCGCCGACCAGGACGTCGATCTATACGGCGCTCGGCACGACGGCCTTGCTGCAGGCGCAGAGCGCCAGCTCGACGCTGCTCGGGCGTCTGGCGGCTCCGGAGGATGACGCGGCCGGCGCCAGCAACGTGTGGGCCGTTGCCAGCGGGTCCAGCACCAAGGTGGGCGGCACGAGCGGCGCGCCGGGCTTCCTCACGCACGCGTATGGGTTCCTGGCGGGCGGGCAGGGACGGCTCGGCGACGCCACGGTCGGTGCGGCCGGCGGCTACACGCACACCGCGTTGTCCGAAGACACGACAGGCGCATCGGGCGCCATCGACACGCTGCGCGTCATGTTGTACGGCGCGCAGCCGATCGGCGCGGTCAACCTGTCGGCCACGCTCGGCTACGGTCTCGATTTCCTGTCGCAGAAACGGCCATTCGGTAGCGCGGGTACCGCCGAAGGCGACCATCTCGGCCACGAATTCACCGCCGCCACGCAGGCCAGCCTGCCGATGGCGGCCGGCGGCTTCCGGTTCGCGCCGCACGTCGGGCTGCGGTATGCGTACGTGCGCGGCAGCGGTTTCGGGGAGGACGGCGCCAACGGCCAGAACCTGCACGTCGGCCCCGACAGCGCGAGGAGCCTCCAGCCGTACGTGGGTGTATCGCTCGACAAGGCGTTCGGCGATGCCGTGCGCCCGGTCGACGTCCAGCTTCGCGTCGGCTATGCGCACGAGGTGCTGCGCGGCCGCCGCGTGGTCCAGGTGCAGAGCCAGGACGGGACCGTGTTCGCGGCGGCGGGGGCCGATCTGCCGCGCTCGTTCCTGACCACGGGCGTCAGCGTCACGCTGCAGGCCGCCAAGACGACCACGGTATCGCTCGGGCTGGATGCGACGATCGATACGGGCCATGTGTCGGCGCAGTCGGCATATGTGCGAGTCAATTCCAGGTTCTGACCGCATGGGAACGGCGATGGTGAAACGGGTCTTGGTTCGAAGCGAAGAAGCGGGCCAGCAAAACTGTGACGCCGTCGGGCGTGCCCGAGCGGCTCGGTCCTGTCGACGGGCTTGCTCGCGATCCATTGATGTGACGGGTTGTCGTCGTATTCAATCGATCGATTGACCGACGCAAATTCCCTATGACAAAGACACACATCGGAAATCGCACGATCGCAGGTGCGCGCGCCGGCCGCCCACTTTCCGTGTGCTTTGCCATCGTGATCATATTGAGTCTATGCCCGCCATTCGGCAGTGTGCATGGGCAGCCACCGGACGAAGCGGCATCGGGCTCGCGCGTCGAATCCCGATTCCCGGCGAGCCTGACTGCAACGCAGGCACTGCAAGGCATGCTCGAGCTGATTCAGGGCAGCCATCGCGTGACCGACATCACGCCCGAAACGGTGCACCGTCTCTTTGGCGTGCAGACCCAAGCGTTGGGCCAAGACGAATTCGGCTACGGCCAACGCCTGCAAGGTAACTGGGCATTCAGCCTCCAACGGCTGACGCGCGGGGATACAGGCCCGCGCATGGATCTGATCTTTGACCCGATTCCCGGAACACCGGCTTCCCCGCTGCCGGCGACATGCGAGCCGGATTTCGCGCGGTTCACGGGCGCACTGGAGTCCATGGGATTCAGGCGCCAATCGCGCTATGGCGAACACGGCCGCTGGATCTCCGATGTCTTCGAACGGCAAGGCATGTCCGTGGAGGTATTCCCGCTCAGGGCGTCTGCCGACAATGGCGAACCGCTCGGCCCGACCTGCGTAAAAATGGTGCTGGTGCGATAGGGCCATCTGTTTGCACGCCGCGCACGCGAACACCGCGCGGGCCACACGCGTGCCGCGCCGGTGTTGCACGGCAGAATCATTTTCCGTTGAATTTTCCGTTGATCCACGGCGCGCTTGCCGATGCCCGACCAGGCCGGCAGCGATCGGGCGCCCCGTCCGACGCAGCGCCAAATTGCCTCGCATCGTCCGTCGAGACGATTCTCGCCGCTTCATTCCATTACCGGCCGCGTGCGCCGTATCGGCGTTGTAACGTTTTGAGGTCGGTTTTCCCGTGCCGGATGCTCGACATCGCCGCTGGCCGTCCCGACAACGCAGTTGCGAGACTGGCACGGTGTTCGCTTCACCGGGGGCGGTAGGAACGATAGTCGCCATGCACTCCTGATCGTCCGACGAATCGACGCGCATGCGTCGCGGGGCGCCCGAAACACGGCACGTTCGCTCTGCGCCGCCAGCCGATGGCGCGCCCCGATCCGGACGCAGACCGCTCGATCACGATGAGCGCAACGCGCAGGCCGTGACGAGTCGCGCATCGGCTGTCATCCCACCTCCTACGGGGAGAGAAAAAATGTCGGCCAAGTCAATCCGGACCCTACGAGCGTTTCTGATCGTCTTTTCCGTTTGCCTGATGACGTTGGCACCCGGGCGGGCGAGCGCACTGTCGAACCAGTTGCTGTTGCTGCTGCCGGACAACTTCACGCTGCCGGACCCGCGTGTGTCCGCGTGGCTCGATTCCGCGTCGGAGGAGGGGCTGCAGATCTCGCTGATCAGCGACACGCAGTTCAAGCAGGGCGGCGCGTCGCTGCAGCAGTACCAGGGGCTCATCCTGCCCGACCAGGTGCATACGGTCGCCGACGACACGCTCGTGACCGCGATCCAGAACTACGCATTGAACGGCGGGCGCGTGATGCTCGTCTATGATTTCGGCGTACTGAACGCGACGGGTTTCTATCCGGCCGGGCAATCGCGCTTCAGCTCGATGGCCGGCGTCAACTACGTGCTCTACGACACGCTCGGCGGGAACATGATCGGCCTCGGCAACGTGACCGGCATGAGCAGCACGTTGCGCGCGCTACAGGTTCCTCCGGGGAAGTCGATGGCATGGCCGGGCTCGACGACGGCCGCGACCGCGTTGGCCGCAACCGCGTCGACGCCGTCGACCGGCTCGACGACGAACCCGCTGCTCTACCTGCAGCCGAGCCCGTCGAACCCGGGCGGCCTTGCCGGTTACAACCATCAGGCGTATTTCACGTACAAGACGGTGAACGGGCGCATGACCGGCGTGCCGCTGAATCTCGGGCGCGTGTCGGCCGGTGCAAAGGTCCGGTCCGGATCGTATGCGCCGACCTCGACGATGCTGTCGCCGGTATCGACGGCGACGAATGGCGCGACGTCGCTCGCGAGCGCGTCGCCCGCCGCGGCGACCGACGTGCTCGAAGGCATCTCCGGCTACGTATACGGCTTCCTCACCTATCCGAGCTACGTCACGCAAGGCACGTATACCGGCACGACGCTGCTGACGTCGCCGAACTTCGGGCTCGTCGCCGGCTATCAGGCGTATGGAAACGGCGGCGTGATGTTCGTCAACCTGCCGCTCGCGTATCTCGACGGGCAAACCGACGGCATGCCGATCCACGGCTTCCTGCATTACTTCACGACGAACATCCTGTCGATGCCGCACCTGTCGCTGCAGCCGCGCGCGCAGGCCGGGATGGTGCTGAACTGGCACTTCTGTGCGCGAGATCAGATTCAGCCGGCGCAGTACCTGAAGAATTACGGCGTCTGGAACAGCGGCCCGTATTCGATCGTGATGACGGCCGGCCCTGACGACGTGACGATCGGCGACGGTCTCGGCATCAACCTGACGAACAATACGCAGGCGAAGCAACTGGTCGCGTTCCTGCTCAAGCGCGGGCACAAGATCGGCAGCCACGGCGGCTGGGCGCACGACTACTGGGGGGCGAACGCCAGCGAAACCAACGCGAGCACGTTCACGCAGTATCTGGTGCTGAACCACAATGCGGTGCAGTCGGTGACGGGTAAGCCGGACGTCGAGTGGGCGGCCCCGGAAGGCAATACGCCGACGTGGTCGGTGAACTGGCTCGAAGCGAACGGCTACTCCGGCTACTACTTCACCGGCCATACCGGCAACGCGCAAACGCGTGCGTATCGCAACGGCTCGCTGCTGAATCCGGGCATCTGGGCGTTTCCGGTGATGCCGTTCGGCAAGTATGCGACGTTCGAAGAGTTCCAGGAGTTCGCGGTGCCGACGACGGACGTCCAGGACTGGTACATGTCGCTGATGAATTTCGTCGTCGCGAACCGCACGAGCCGGTTGATCTACATGCACCCGCTCGGCGCGTCGTGGTATCCGAACGTCGTCACGGCGATTCTCGGCTACGCCGCGTCGCTGGCGACGACCGGCCAGTTCAAGTGGTTCACGATGGATCAGCTCACGCAGTTCGACCGGCGCCGCCTGCTCGTGAACTGGACGGCGACCGATACCGGCACGAGCTGGACGTTCAGCGCGACGCAGCCGACCAGTCTGCAGGACATGACGTGGCTGTTGCCGAAGAGCACGTACCAGTTGCCGAGCGTGAAAAGCGGCAGCGCGACGGTCGTGAGCACCGATCCGGTCAACTGGCTGGTCATCGCGGGTTCGGGCAAGTCGCTGTCGTTCACGAGCGCCAAGGTGCACTGACGCGCGCCGGCTCCTTAGTCAACGGGGAACACCATGAAGCAAACGTCGTTTGCGCGTGTGCTGTGCATGCTGGCCGTATCGGCGAGCATCGCGTCGATGGCCGGCGTGTCGTTCGCCCAGTCCGCGCATCGAGCGCCGAGCGGGTTTGCACGGCCGCCGCTCCATCTGCATGGATCCGCGAAACGGAATCCGGCGGGCCTGTCGCCGCAGCAGATTCGCCGCTTCTACGGATTCGACGCGTTGCCGGCGCGCGGCTACGGTGGCGACGATCAGGTCATCGCGATCGTCGATGCGTACGACAATCCGAACGTCGAGGCCGATCTGCGCTTGTTCAGCCGCACGTTCGGCCTGCCGCCGTGCGCGTCGCCGCGCTGCTTCACGAAGGTGTACGCGACGGCCGACAAGCGTCCGCCGCCGCCCGACGCACTGTGGGCACTCGAGAGTTCGCTCGACGTGCAGTGGGCGCACGCGATCGCGCCGAATGCGCGGATCGTGCTGGTCGAAGCCGCGTCGAGTTCGCTCGATGACCTGATGAGCGCGGTCGCGCTCGCGACGCGTCCGGCACCGGGCGGGGTCGGCGCGAAGGTCGTGTCGATCAGTTGGGGGAGCGGCGAGTTCCTGGCCGAAACGCAATTCGACGGACAGTTCGCCAGCGCGAACGGTGTGTCGTTCGTCGCGGCATCCGGCGACGGCGGCAACGGGGTCGACTACCCGGCCGCCTCGCCGTACGTGCTGAGCGTCGGCGGCACGTCGATCGCAACCGATGCGAGCGGCGCCTATGTCGACGAAACGGCGTGGGCCGGCAGTGGCGGCGGACAGAGCGCCGTCGAGACGGCGCCGACGTATCAGTCGAACTTCGGGCTGCCGTCGGACAGCCTCGGGTTGCGCGGCCTGCCCGACGTCGCCTATGACGCCGACCCGGCGTCCGGCTTCGCGGTCTACGATTCGTACGGCTATGCGGGGCAGAGCGGGTGG
Organism: Burkholderia sp. AU16741; assembly: GCF_002223345.1. Lineage (NCBI taxonomy): Bacteria > Pseudomonadati > Pseudomonadota > Betaproteobacteria > Burkholderiales > Burkholderiaceae > Burkholderia > Burkholderia sp. AU16741. Next base: position 786,365 of record NZ_NKEZ01000008.1, on the reverse strand, counting down.
TTCGTCGTCGGCGGCACGAGCGCGGGCGCACCGCAATGGTCCGCGTTGATCGCGATCGCGAACAGCGTGCGCATCGCGCACGGCAAGACGACGCTGAACGCGGTGAGCACGATCCAGAGCGTGCTGTACGGGCTCGCGTCGAGCGCCTACGCGACGAACTTCCGCGACATCGTCGTCGGCTCGAACGGCGCATGCGGCGCGCTGTGCACCGCGGCAACCGGATACGACTACGTAACCGGCCTCGGGCGCCCGATGGCCGCCAATCTGGTTCAGGCATTGATCGCCGCGCCGTGACACGGGGACGGCCGTAGAAGAGGGCAGGCGGGCCCCTTTACCCGACGCCACCTGATCGCCATCAGCTCATCGCGAGATCGTGGTTGCCCACGTGAGCGCTCTTTGCCGTCGGCGCGGCCCGGACGCGATCGATCGCACGCGTTTCGGACGGACGCCCGAGTCCCGGGCGCGGTAGTGGGATGATGCAAAGGGACGGCCCTTCGGCTTGAATAACGTTTCCGCGACAAGCGGCGCGCATCGGGCCGCATCGACCTACGCCGTGGGCGCAACCGATGCGCCGCTGATCTTGTGCCGCGCGAGCGCCTGAGCGATGAACCCGGACGCCTTCGCTTCCTCGACGAATACCCGCAACGTCTCGGCCGCCGCCGCCCCGCGGCGCTTCGGCAAACCCATCGCCTGACGGATCACCATGAATCGCTCATCGAGCAAGCGCAGGCCAGGGACTTGACGTGCGTCTGACTCGAGCTGTTGCTTCACGCCGGCGGCGACTTCCAGGCCTTCATCGACGAACGTTCGGACGACCGTCGGGGATGTCCGTGCCCGCACGATCCGCGCATGCTTCAACTCGCGAGTGAGGAACAGGTCGTAAGCGCTTCCCTCGCCGACTGCCACGCGGATCGACGGCTGGTCGACATCGTCGTTGGTGCGAATCGACGATCCGTCGCGCACCATGTAATAGCCTTCGATCAACACGTACGGGTCGGTAAACGCGATGGTTTCTCCTCGTCGTGGATCGATTGCGAAGAAGCCGATGTCTGCCCGCTCGTCGCTGACCGCCTGGACGGACTTGCCCGCCGTATCGAACACCACCAGTTCAAGCTCCACCTCGAGCATGGCGGCAAAGGCGCGCGCCAGATCCACCGACACGCCGGTCGGTGCGCCTGACGGCTCCTTGCCCGCGAGAATGGGGTTCCCGAGATTGATCGATGCCCGCAGCTTGCCGGCAGGTGTGAATGCGCGAATGATGGATGGATCGGGTTTCATGTGGATAGCGTGAAGAACTGACATTCGTATGGGAGCACGGACCTTCAGCCGCAGACCCTCGCATCGCTGGACTTGCGTTGCGCCGATGCCCGGGGCCTCAGCAGTATCGCCACGGCCAGCACGCTGGCCAACGCGATACCGCCCGCGAGAAAGAATGCACTGAGGAACGTATGGCTTTCCTGCACGAGAAAGCCGGTTGCCGCCGGGCCGAGGACGCCCGCGCAGTTTGCGATCGCGTGTACGCATCCGCCGACACTGCCGAGTTTCGGGCCGGGGATCGTGTCCTGAATCAGCGCCCAATAGGCGCTGCCGCTCAGATAAAGGGCAAACACGGCGACGGCCATCAACAGCAGCGCACCGAGCGTCGTGGTCACGGCGCCGGCCAGCGTGACGCATACGCCTGCCGTGCCGAGACAGCCGATCAATACCCGCTTGCGCGCAAGCAGTGCATTGCCCGTCCGGCGAAAGATCCGATCGGACAGCACGCCGCTCAGTCCGTAGCCGATGAATCCCAGCAGCCAGGGCAGCACCGTCGCGAGACTCATGCTTTTCAGACTCAGGTGACGGTCCATCGTCAGAAAGGTCGGGAACCAGGTGAGAAAGAAAAACAGGATGTAGCTGTAACCGAAGTACGAAATCATCGCCGCGACAATGACGGGCTGCTTGAGGTAGAAACCGAGCGGCTGCATGTCCGAAGGGCTTTCAGGCACGCTTCGGTCGGATTCGATCAGGCGGCGTTCGTCATCGGATACGCGTGCATGCTGGTGCGGCTTGTCGGTCGCCATGCACACCCAGAAAACCAGCCAGAGCAAGCCGAAACACGCGATTCCGGCGAACGCGACACGCCAGCCGTAAGCAGCCGTCAGCAGACCGACTACCGGCCCTGCAACCGCGCCGCCCAGCGGCAGACCGCAATTGGCGAAGCCGAATGCGGTCGCCGACTCCTTGTGCGGGAACCAGTTGTTCACGATCTTGTTGATCGTCGTCGCGAGCGGACCTTCGGCCATCCCGAACAGGGTGCGGATTGCCAGCAGCGATCCAAAACCGCCGGCAAGGCCGGTCGCGCCGCAGAGCAGCGACCAGGTCAGGACGGCCCAGGAGAAGACGCGTTTGCCGCCCCAGCGATCCGCGGCCCATCCGCCAATGAAATTGAATGCCGCGTAGCCGATGAAGAACGTCGAAAACAACAGCCCGAGACTGCCCGGCGACATGCGCAGTTCCCGCATGACGGCGGGTGCGGCGACGGACAGCGCCGCACGGTCGAGATAATTGATGAAGCCTGCGATGAACAGCAGCAGGACGATGCGCCATCGAATGTTTGTCACCTGTCGCTCCCTGGAGCTTGTTATGTGCTTGACGGCCGGGCGCTCGAACGCGCTGCCCGGTCCGTCGCCTGTCGGTGCGCAGTCGCGCCCCGGATTCGGAACCGCGCGAGCGTGGTGAGCCACGCTCGCGAACGAGGCCCTCAGCGCTGCGGATGCGCGATCGCTTCCAGCATGGCGAGCTGGGCCGCGCCGATATCGATGCCTTCCGCCAACTGGCGTTCCAGGCGACCGAGTTCGATCTCGCCGGGCACGATCACCGGCGCGTCCGGATGGGCGGGTTTGGAGCCGTGCAGGATCGCCGCATAGTCGGTCATATGCGTGGCGAGCCACGCGGTGCTGCCGAGTCGGGTCGTATCGATGAGAATGAAGAAGTGGCCGAGATTCTGCGGCTGTTCAGGATCGTCTTCCCACGACTTGACGTGCGTGAGATACGCCGCGCCGGAAAGCAATCCCGCGAACAGGTCGACCACCAGCGCGAGACCGTAGCCCTTGTGGCCGCCGATCGGCAGCAGAAAGCCATCGAGGGCGGCTTTCGGGTCGGTGGTCGGTTTGCCGTGCGCGTCGGTTGCCCAATCGCCGGGAATCGGTTCGCCGCGCTTGAGCGCGTTGCGAATCTTCGCACGTGCCGCGACGCTGATCGCCATGTCGAGCATGAACGGATGACCATCCGGGTTCGGGACGCCAAAGCCGACGGGACTGTTGCCGAGGCGTGCGTCGGTGCCGCCCCACGGCGCAATCGTCGTTGTCGCGTTACTGCCGATGATGCTGGCGAACCCCTGCTGTGCGGCGAGGTACGAATAGGGTGAGACGGGGCCGAAGTGATTGCTGCCGCGCACGAACACACAGGCGATGCCGTGTTCGCGTGCAGCGGTCATCGCCAGATCGAGCGCGCGATGGCCGACGAGCGGGCCGATGCCGTTATCGCCGTCGAGGCGGTGAAGCGCCGGCGCCACCTGTTCGGCGGTGATCGAAGGCTTGGGATTGATGCCGCCGATGCGCAGGCGGGCGCCGTACGACTCGACACGGCTCGTGCCGTGCGTACGCAAACCGAACAGGTCGGCAAGCACGAGGATCGCGGCGGTGTCCGTCGCGTCGGCGCGTGTCAGTCCGAGCGTGCAGAGTGCTTCGATGGTCAGCTCGGTCAGATGGGCCCGGGTGACGATGCCGTGGGTGGGAGTAGGCTGGGTCATGGAATGCGTTGTCTCCTTCGATTTGAAAACCGCGCGGTTCAAGCGGCTGCAAATAGCACGACGCTTGCGTTTCGCACATGATCGTGCAGGAGCGGTTCACGCAACAAACGCATATTTTCGTTCGATTGGTGCGTCGTGCGCACGAATCCAGCCCAACTGACGGATACCCCACGAAGGCTTTGCCGTCCCGCCTGAGGCCGGGGCTGACGCTTCGCCTATTCGGAAGCGCTTGCGGGCGGCACATCGGGCGAGCGCCTCTCCGTCAACAGCTCAAGGAAGAAGCGGCCTGCGGAGGACAAACCGCGGCCGCGTCGCTGGATGACGCCCAGTGTTCGCCGGATCGGCGGATCGACGAGCGCGACGCTGGTCAGTGCCTTGTGCGGGCCGCGGGGCATGGCGAGCCGAGGCACGACACCGACTCCCAAGCCCGCTTCGATCAGGCTCACGAGCGCGGGCACATGGCGTACCTCGCAGAACCATTTGGGCCGGTCGGCGACGCCGGCCAGCGTTTCGTCGATGACCGCGCGATTGCCGCTGCCTTGTGCAATGGCCAGATACTCGAGGTGGGCGAGCTCCGCCCACGCGACGGATTTGCGCTTTGCGAGCGGATGACTGCGCGGGCAAGCGAGCACGAAAGGGTCATCGAGCAGCGGGGTGAATTCGATGTCCGGCTCTTCGGTGCCGACGTAAGTCAGACCGAAATCGGCTTCGCCACGCGCGACGGCGAGAAAGACCATCGACGACGGCTCGTCGATGAGACGAAGGCGAATGCCCGGGTAACGCTGATGGTAGGTCGCAATGGTTTCGGGAAGGAAGTAACGTACCGCCGACGGCACGCATGCGACCGTGAGTTCGCCGGTCATCTTGCGTGCAAGATCGTCGAACTCGAGCATCGAGTTGTCGACCTCGTTGAGGATACGGTGAGCGCGCTCGAGAAACCCGCGACCGACGATCGTCAGGTCCATTTTTCGCGTCGTTCGCTCGAACAGTCTGACGCCCAGCACCTCCTCGAGTTTTTCTATCCGGCGCGATAGCGCGGACGCCGATAGATGCAACGTGTCGGCCGCGGCGCGAAAGCTGCCCAGATCGGCTGTCGCGACAAAGGCCCGCAAGTCCGATATCTCGAAATTCATTTCGATGACCACCGCGATGGAAAAGGATGCTCAGTTTCGGCATACCGATGGGTGCTGTCAATTCGTGCGTATGGCACACGAATTCGCCGGCGCGATCGTCCTGTCTTGCGGCGCCCGGCGTGCCAGGCCATCCCGACTTGAATGACTCTTTCCAGATCCGCTGAAGCGCGCAAGCGAGTGATGTCGCGTGCCAGCGATATTCGTGCCTGAATTGCGACGGGCGCTCTGTCGAGCGTCCATGCAGAGATCCGGGCCACCCGCCAAACGGCTCGCGACAGTCCATGGAACGCGGGCCCGTCTGCTTTTCAACCGCCCGCTAGCCGTTTTCCGCGCCGACAAACATCCCCCATTTTGAAGAGCACCTTCCTGCCGAGAGGGGCTAACAGCAGAAAATCGGCTCATTACACTGCGCCCGTCGCATCGCCGAGCAGCCTCGACGCGGCACCTACGCAGCGCGGAAGCGTTACGACCGGCAAACGAAAAAACCAGGGGGAAATCGTCATGAACAAGCGTTGGGGGATCGTCGCGCCCGCGGCCTTGCTTGCTGCAGCCGCACATGCGCAGAGCAGCGTAACTCTGTACGGCAAGATCGAGGACGGCATCAACTACACGAGCAACGCACGCGGCCACGGCACCGTGCAACTGCAAAGCGGCTATGACTACGGCAGCCGCTGGGGTATCAAGGGCACGGAAGACCTCGGTGCGGGCTACCAGGCGATCTTCACGCTCGAGAGCGGGTTCGACGTCAATACCGGCAAAATGAACCAGGGTGGTCGGGAGTTCGGCCGCCAGGCCTTCGTCGGCATCGCGTCGGATCGATACGGCACGCTGACGTTCGGTCGCCAGTACGATCCGAGCGTCGACCTCTTCTCGCCGCTCACCGCGAACGGCAACTGGACCGGCTACCTGTTCTCGCATCCGTACGACAACGACAATACCGACTACTCGTTCCGCGTGAATAACGCGGTCAAGTACGTGTCGCCGGTGTGGCACGGCGTGACCGCGGAGGCGATGTACGGGTTCAGCAATCAGGCGGGCGGCTTCGCGAACAACCGCCTGTATGGCGCCGCGCTGCAATACCAGCAGGGCGGGCTGACGGTCGGCGCGTCGTATTTGAAGATCAACAACGCACGCAATGCCGATTCGACCGGGGCGATCACCGGCGACAACACGTTCGATGCGTCGTCGCAGCAGAACATCGGCATCGGCGTGAATTATGCGTTCTCGAATGCGCTCGTGGGATTCACGTATTCGCACGTCGACGTCTACGATCCGACTTCGAACGCGTATTTCACCGGTACGACGCAGCCACCGGGCGGCGCGTGGAAGTCATGGAAGTTCGACAACTTCGAGGTGAACGGCCTCTATCACTTCACGACCGCGTTCTATGTCGGCGCGGCATACACGTACACCCAGGCCCGCGTCGCGTCGACGGTCGGTGCGTTCAATCCGAAGTGGCATCAACTGAGCACGAAGGTGAATTACGACTTGTCGAAACGCACGTCGGTGTTCGTGGAGGGCGTCTATCAGCATGCGATGAACGCCCATACGGGGACCGACTTCGACTACGCGTACATTCCGGGCGCCGCCGATATCTCGTCAGGCCCGAATCAATATGTCGCGCGTATCGCGCTGCTGCATCATTTCTGACGCCAATGCCGTTCGCGGAGGCCGCATGGATCCGCGAACGCGGCTTGTGCGCCGACACATGCCCCGATTCGACAGAACTCGCCGGCGTGTCGCCCGCAGCGTTCCGTAGCGCCGTGCGCAATCAAAGCGGAAGCACGGAAGTCTGCTTGATCTTCTGCATCGGAATCTCGGTCTTCACGCTCTGCACGCCTTCGATCCGGGTCAGGTGGTCGATCTGGAGTTGCCGATAGGCGTCGATATCGGCGGTCACGACACGCAGCAGGCAATCGCAATCGCCCGCCATCAGGTGGCACTCGAGCACCTGTGGAAGACGTTGAACCGCCGCGGTGAAACGGTCGACGGTTTTCGCGTCCTGGCTCGTCAGCCAGATGCGGACGAACACGGTCAAGCCCGCGCCGATCTTCGATGCATCGAGCAGCGCCGCGTAGCGCTGGATGACGCCGGCCTGTTCCAGCTGCTTGACTCGACGCAGGCACGGCGACGGCGACAAGCCCACTTTCTGCGCCAGTTCCACGTTCTGGATTCGCCCGTCTTCCTGGAGCACTTTCAGAATGCGACGATCCATTTCGTCCAGTTCGATGACGGCCATTGGTGCGACCTATTCGGTTGAGGCACGCGGTGCCCGGGTTTTCGGTTTTTGAGGCATGGAATTGCCAAACCGCGTTCATCTTAAGGCGAACACGCAACCTGAAATTATTTTTTCTACGATAAATTTTTGCCCGTAGCAGCCGGGACGGTCCCGCTGCCGATCAAGGGGCAAACGATGAGCACCGATTCCGTCCAGCACTTCGAATTCGAAAAAAATCCTCGCCCCGTCGCGGCGGCCGAGCGCGCCGCGCTGCTCGCCAATCCCGGTTTCGGCCGGGTCTTCACGGATCACATGGTGACGATCCGGTACTCGGCGGACGAAGGGTGGCATCACGCGAAAATCGGGCCGCGCGAATCGTTCCGGTTCGATCCGGCGACGCTCGTGCTGCACTACGCGCAGGAAATCTTCGAGGGCTTGAAAGCCTTTCGGCTGCCGGACGGCGGCGCGGCGTTGTTCCGTCCCGATGCGAATGCGCGGCGCTTTCGTCATTCGGCCGAGCGGCTCTCGATGGCGCCGTTGCCGGAGGCGATGTTCGTCGAATCGGTCCGTGCGCTCGTCCGGGCCGATCGCGACTGGATGCCGGCGTTCGACGGCGCGGCGCTGTATTTGCGGCCGTTCATGATCGCGACGGAGGCGGTGCTCGGCGTGAAGCCGTCGCCGGAGTACCTGTACTGCGTGATCGCGACGCCGGTCGGCGCGTACTTCAAGAGCGGCGCGTCGGGCGTGACGCTGTGGGTGTCGGAGCAGTACACGCGGGCGGCGCCGGGCGGCACCGGCGACGCGAAATGCGGCGGCAACTATGCGTCGAGCCTGGCCGCACAGGCGGAGGCGACCCGCGAGGGCTGCGAACAGGTGGTGTTTCTCGATGCGGTCGAACGCCGCTGGATCGAGGAACTGGGGGGAATGAACGTGTTCTTCGTGTTCGACGACGGGTCGATCCAGACGCCGCCGCTGAACGGGACGATTCTGCCGGGCATTACGCGCGCGTCGTTGATCACGCTGGCCCGCGATCTGAACTACACGGTGCGGGAAGAGGGCTACACGATCGAGCAGTGGCAGGCGGATGCGCGCAGCGGCCGACTGGTCGAGGCGTTCGCGTGCGGCACGGCGGCGGCCGTGACGGCGATCGGCCGGGTGAAGGGCCGTGCGTACGACTTCACGATCGGCGACGGTGGCGCGGGGCCGGTCACGTCGCGCCTGAAAGCGGCACTGCTCGATATCCAGAACGGGCGCGCAGCCGATCGCCACGGCTGGGTGGACCGCGTGTTTTGAGTTCGGCGCGGCGGCCGTCGCGTCTTGCGGCGGCCGTCCTGAAAGCCGCGGCCGGCATGCCGGCCGGAACCAGACGCACGGCCTCCTGGAATGTTTCGATCATGTCAGTTGTTTCGTTGTCACGCGCCATTGACCGCCTGTTCGTTGTCGACCCCGGTCTTCATCGACTGCTGGGCGGTGCACGCGCCGCACTGGCGAGCGTGCTTGCCGGCGCGCTCGCCATTGCATCGGCGCTTCATCTCGGTTTGGCGATCACCACCGGCGCCGTGGGCATCCTGTTCGCGATGATCGCGCCACTCTTCCTGCGCGATGGTCGCCGGCCGGACTGGTATGAATCGCTTGCGTGGCAATACGGCGTCGCCTGCGCGAGTTTCGCTGCGGCCGCCGTCGCGAGCGCGTGGCCAGCCGTCGGCAAGGCGGGTTTCGTGATCGTGCTGTTCTGTTCGATGCTGTGCCAGACCCAGGGGCCGCGCACGATCGGATGTGCGTTCCTGGCGATCGCGATGTACTACCTCGGCCTCTATCTGCATCCGGCCGCGCCGCAGGTCGGCCATATGCTGGCGATGTCGATCGCGGGCCCGGCGGGTGTCGTGCTCGTCTGCCGGATGCTGTTGCCGACGCATGCGGCGCACACGCCCCGGCTCATCGCGCGCTCGGTATCGCTGCAAGCGGTATGCATCGCACGAAGCGACGTGTCGGACGCGGGCGCGCTGGATGCGATGGCGCATTTGCTCGCATTGAACGAAGCCGCCATCGCGCTCGAGCATCACGCGTCGACACTCGACGAGCGCGACGCGCGTGCCTTGCACGCCGCGCTCGTCGCATTGGAGATCGCCGCGGCCCGGCGCGTGCTCGAGCACGACCGGACGGATGCCGCCGCCGCGGCGCTACGCGCGGCGATGGCGCGCTTCGATAGCGTCGCCGGCGAAGTGGCGGCGCGCATGACCGCCGCCCGTCCGCCCGCGTCGCCGCGGCATGCGCGGGCGCTTCGGTGGGGCGCCGACTGGCGCACGCTTGCATGGTTGCCGGCGATCCGCGCCGCGGCGGCTGCGTGCGCCGCGATGTTGATTGGCGAGACGCTGTCGTCGGAGCGGTGGATGTGGGCGGTGCTCAGCACGTTCGTCGTGTTCTTTGGCACGTATTCGTGCGCGGACACGATCTATCGCGGCACGCAACGCGTCGCCGGTACGCTCGCCGGCGCGCTCGCGAGCGTACTCGTCGTCAGCGCCGTTCATCATGCGAATGCACTCGTGGTCGTCGTCATGGGCGTGTGTGTGTTCGCCTGGGCGTACCACATCCTGCACGCCTACGGGCGCGGCGTATTCTTTCTGACGGTGCTGATCGGCCTCGTCTATGCGCAACTGGGGTTCGAGATCGGTGCGCTGGCGGAACTGCGTATCGGCGAGGTATTGATCGGCTGCGCGGTTTCGCTCGCGGCGGCGATGCTGGTGATGCCGCTGGCGGCGTCGCGCCACATCGCGACGCGCTCGCACGGCCTGTTGGCCGCGCTGCGCGAACTCGTGCACGCGCGCGACGACGGCACATGGCCGGAGGCGGCGCAGACGCGCGCGGTCGATCGCCGTTTTCACGAGGTGCGGATGGCGATCAGGCCGTTGGCCGCGTGGCGCATGCTCCGTGTCTCCGGCGATGCGCGACGGTTGTCGGACACGCTGCTGGTCTGCTGGCTGTACGGCCGGATCGTGGCGACGCTTCTGCCCGTTGAAGCCGGCGCTCCGGCTGTCGCCTTCGAGCGGCGTACGCGCGCAGCCATCGTCACGCGAATCGAGGCGTTGATGAGCGATGCGGATCACGGCCGATCGATGCCGCTCGATGCGGCTGCGAGTGTCGGGCACGGAACGCTCGCGATATCCGGCGATCTTTCGTTGCAGCCCCATCGGGAACTGGCCCGGCTCGATGTCAAGTTGACCGAACTCAACCGCGCATTCGAAGATGCGCTGTTCGGAAAAAACATGGGCGAGGGGCGGTGGCGGAAGTAACCGCAGCGCTCGCATCACGCGCCCGTCGAGTGCCGGCACGTGTTCGGGTTCGGCAGGAATCGGCTGATCTCGCGCGACGGGCTACCGACTTGCGACCGTTGGCGGTACCCGCCATCCGCCAACGATCGTTCGGGCGGTCGTTCAACGCATCGCTCCGCCAGCAACGTTCTTGCCACCGATGTGCGGGAAGGCGATACCTTTTCACGTGCGCTCGAGCATCTTGATCGCCGCGGCGGCGGCTCCCGCGCGGGTCTCGACATGTAGCTTGCGGAACAGGTGTTCGAGATGCTTGTTCACCGTGCGCGGGGCGATGCCCAGAATGTCGCCGATATCGCGGTTGGTCTTGCCGTGCGACACCCACAGCAGCACTTCGGCCTCGCGCATCGTCAGGCCGAAGCGTTCGGCGAGCGCATTGCAATGCACGGTGTCGTCTCTTTCCTTGAGCACCACGATCCATTCGCCCGGTTCCGGGCCCAGCGTCGCACTGGCCGAGCGGCGTATCTGGCCCGAGCTGAATTCGTGGACGGCGTCGCCTTGGGCGCCGCGCGCGAGCCAGTCGATGAACCAGATGCGCAGCGGCGCAGGCAGTTTCGGCGGCGCACCGGTATCGCGCGCGTTCGTGGTTGGCGCGGCATCGGCGGGGGTGTCATGCGCTGCCGTGTATGCAGCGAGATGATGCGCAGCTTGCGGACTTTGCCATCGAATCGTGCCGTCCGCACCGACGATCAGCGCCGCGCGCGTGTCGAGCGACAGTGCGGCCTCCGCGTACAACTGGGCGCGTGAGCGCCGCACGTGGGCACCGATGCGCGCGCACAGCTCTTCGGGCTGCACCGGTTTGGTCACGTAATCGATGCCGCCCACGCGAAAGCCGCGTACGACATGTTCGCTCTCCGTCAATGCCGTCATGAAGATCACCGGCAGATGCTCGTGTCGTCCGTCCTGCTTGATACGCACACATGTTTCGAAGCCGTCCATGCCGGGCATCATGGCGTCGAGCAATACCACGTCGGGCGTCACGCGCGCGAGGCGTTTGAGCGCGTCCTCGCCGGACAGCGCGACGATCACCGCGTAGCCGTGCGCCTGCAGCGTATCGGAGAGGAAGGCGAGGTTCTCCGGCGTATCGTCGACGATCAATATCATGGGCCGTTCGCGCAGCCACGCGGCCGGGGCGTCGACGATCGGGGCAGCCACGATCGGGGTGGGCGCGTCATGCGTTCGCGCCGCGCGCGAGTCGGTCAAGTTCATGCTCGAGTTCCCTTAGCTGAAAGCGTTCCGCCAACGCGCGCAACGCGTCGATTTGTTGCAGCAACCCGGGCCAGGCCTCGCGGGCGGCGTCGAGCTGCTCGATCACGCCCTGTACGTAGCCGACTTCGAGATGCGCATGCAGATGTTCGATGAGTTCGCGTGGCCACACGGCAGGTGGGGGCGGCAGTGTCGCGGCAGGCAGGCTCGCCGCCGGTAGCGCGCTCGTGTTGGTTTCGGATGCAATCCAGTCGAGTGCAAGCAGTTGTGCAAGCTTGTCCAGCAGCAGGTTCACCTGCAGCGGTTTCACCAGATATCCCTTGCATCCGGTCGCGCTCGCACGGTCGCGGTCGTCGGCGAACGCGTTGGCGGAGAGCAGCACGATGGGCGCGTTCGACAACTGATTCTCGGAGATCAGGCGGCTGGTTTCGTAGCCGTCCATCAACGGCATCGAAATGTCCATGATGATCGCGTCCGCCGTGTGAATCGCCAGCCAGCGCAGCGCATCGGTGCCGCTGGCCGCTTCGGCGACGTGGAAGCCGAGCGGTGTGAGCAACTGCACGACGATGTCGCGCTGATCGTCGAGGTCGTCGACCACGAGAATGGTGCGGCGCGCACCCGTATAGCCGAGAATCGACGCGAGTTCGGCGTGGGTTTCGGCCGCCGCGTCGACGGCCGGGGCGAACAGGCGCACCACGAAGCGCGTGCCGTGCCCGACTTCGCTGTCCACTTCGAGGCTGCCGCCGAGCGCTTGCGTGAGCAGGCGGCAGATCGTCAGCCCGAGGCCGGCGCCGTGATCGTACGCATGGGCCGCTTCGCCGCGTTCGAACGGCAGGAACAGGCGCTCCATTTCGGCGGGCGGGATGCCGGGGCCGGTATCGATCACCTCGAATTTGAGCGTATCGAGCACGTGACTCACGCGCAGCGTGATCGTGCCGCTCGACGTGAAGCGGATCGCATTGCCGATCAGGTTCGTGAGGATCTGACTCATGCACTTCTGGTCGGTGCGCACGGTAGCCGGCAGCCGGCCGACCGTCTGCACGTCGAAGGCGAGCGCCTTTTCGAGCGCCTGCGGACGGAGCATCGACGTCAGATGCGCGACGAAATCGGCGAGGGATACCTTGGCGACGTTCAACTGAAGCTTGCCCGCCTCGATGCGCGCGATGTCGAGCAGGCCGTCGACGAGCGCGAGCAAATGCTCGCCGCTGCGATGGATCGTGCGCACGGCGTTGTAGCGGGTGGGCGCGAGTTCTTCCTTCGCCTGCAGCAGTAATTGTGCGTAGCCGAGAATGCTGTTCAGCGGCGTGCGCAACTCATGGCTCAAACCGGACACGTAACGGCTCTTGGCCCGGTTGGCCGATTCCGCGGCGGCGGTCGCGCGCTTGAGCGCCGCGTCGGTTTTCTGATGCGCGTCGATCTCGAGCATCAGCAATTCGTTTTGCCGCTGCGACTCTTCCTGCGTGACGCGGCGGTTTTCGCGCTCCAGCACGAACCACCAGGCTGCGATGCAGCCCACCAGCGACAGCGCGAGAAAGATATTCAGAAAACTGCCCGCAAGCGCATGGCCGATCGACGGCCCGGCGGCGCTCATCGAAGTCGCGCTCTGCGACCAGATCAGGTAGAGCACGCTGCCCAGCACGGCGAGCATGGCGAGCACAAGGCTCGCATAGTGGATGAGGCGCAGCGCGGCGGGGCCGAGCCGCGCGCCGGGCAGCACGCGATGCAGCGCGCGGTCGGCTTGCGACGTGAAGCGCGCGTGCGGCTTGCAGCGATCGTGGCAGCGCGAGTCGAGCGAGCAGCACAGCGAGCAGATCGTGCCGCCGTAGGCAGGGCAGTACGCCGTATCGTCGGGTTCGAAGGTGTTTTCGCAAATCGCGCAGCGCAGCGAGGTGGCGTCGCCGGTCGGTTGCGCGGCGCGGGCAATGTAATAGCGGCCGCGTGTCAGTATCGCGAGCACGGGTGCGCACGCGAACGCCGCGCCGAACGCGATGAACGACGACATCGCCTGGGCAAGCACGCCGAACAAGCCGCTATGCGCGAGCATCGCGACGGCCGCCGCGATCAGCATCGCACCGACGCCCACGGGGTTCACGTCGTAGAGGTGCGCGCGCTTGAATTCGATATGTCGCGGGCTGTAGCCGAGCGGCTTGTTGATGACGAGATCGGCGAACAACGCGCCGATCCACGCAATCGCGATGTTCGCGTAGAGCGACAGCACCTTGGCGATCGCATCGAACACGCCCATTTCCACGAGCAGCAACGCGATCATGACGTTGAACACGAGCCATACCACGCGGCCCGGATGGCTGTGCGTGAGCCGCGCGAAGAAATTGGACCACGCGAGCGAGCCCGCATAGGCGTTGGTCACGTTGATCTTCAACTGCGAGACGATCACGAACAGCGTCATCGCGGGCAGCGCCCAGCTCGCGAGCCCCAACGGGTCGAGCAGCAAGTGATAGGCGACGAGGTACATCTGCGTCGGCTCGGTGGCGTGGCTGGCATCGACTTCGTACTGGAGCGCGATGAAGGCGAGCAGGGCGCCGCCCAGCATCTTGAGCGCGCCGGGCACGATCCAGCCCGGCCCCGTCGAGAGCAATGCGAACCACCAGCGCGTGCGGTTCTTCGCGGTGAGCGGCGGGAGGAAGCGCAGATAGTCGACCTGTTCACCCACCTGCACGATCAGCGCGAACACGACCGTCGACGCCTGGCCGAAGGCGACCAGGCTGAAAGCGCGGCCTTGCGGCGCGAAGCCCGCGAAGGTGGTCCATTGCGCGATCAGGTCGGGATGGCGCCACAGCACGGCAGCGTAGGGCAGCACGAACAAGACGAGCCACAGCGGCTGCGTCCAGCTTTGCAGGCGGTTGATCAGCGTGATGCCGAACATGACGATCGGAATCACCACGAGCGAACTGACGACGTAGGCGATCGCCAGCGAAATATGGAAATAAAGCTGGAGCGCGAGCGACATGATGGCCGCTTCGAGCGCGAAAAAAATGAACGTGAACACCGCGTACAGCAGCGACGTGACCGTCGAGCCGATATAGCCGAAGCCCGCGCCGCGCGTGAGCAGGTCCATGTCCACGCCGTAGCGCGCCGCGTAATAGCTGATGGGCAAACTGGTGAGCCAGATCAGCACGGAGACGGCCGCAATGGCCCAGACCGCGTTCGTGAAGCCGTAGTTGACGACCAGGCTGCCGCCGATCGCTTCCAGCACCAGAAACGACACGGCGCCGATCGCCGTGTTGGCCACGCGCAGCTCCGACCAGCGCCGGAACGAGCGCGGCGTGAAGCGCAGCGCGTAGTCCTCGAGGGTTTCGTCGCCGACCCACGCGTTGTAGTCGCGACGCACCTTGACGATGCGTTGCGTACCGGGCGCGCCCACTGACGGGTGACTCTGGGACATGAAGATGATCCGAAATGGTGCGAAAGCGGCGCGAGCGGGGCGCGAACGGCACAACGGCGGGCCACACCGCTCAGGATCGCCCTGCAATGCAAATTACATTCCAGTCCACGCACCGGGAATACGTCGATTGACGTATTCCGATCCTCAAATTGGCTTTCTACATTGCGTCCAACCTCGACCCAGCCCGCAGCGCTCCGCGCCGGGCACCCGATAAGGAGAACGTGATGTCCGCAGACGATCGACTCGATGACGATGCCCGGATGCCTTCGCCGCTGCGCCGGAAAATGCTCGGCGGTCTCGCCGCCGCGCCGCTGATGGCGCTTGGCCTGCCGCGCGGCGCGTTGGCGCAGACGCCGCCCACGGCGAAGGTCAACACCACGCGCCTCGCGGTCACGGACACCACGGTGACGGTCGGCCAGCTTCACTCGGCCACGGGCACGATGGCGATTTCCGAAACCGGCTCGATCCAGGCCGAGCGCCTCGCCATCGAGCAGATCAACGCGATGGGCGGCGTACTCGGCCGCAAGGTGCAGATCATTCAGGAAGACGGCGCGTCCGACTGGCCGACCTTCGCCGAAAAGTCGAAGAAACTGCTGGAGAACGACCACGTCGCGGCGGTGTTCGGCTGCTGGACCTCGGCCTCGCGCAAGGCGGTGCTGCCGGTATTCGAGAAGGACAACGGCCTGCTCTATTACCCGACCTTCTACGAAGGTCTCGAACAGTCGAAGAACGTGTTCTACACCGGCCAGGAAGCGACCCAGCAGATTCTCTGGGCGCTCGACTGGGCGTCGAACACGAAGAAGGCCAAGACCTTCTTCCTGATCGGCTCCGACTACATCTGGCCGCGCACGTCCAACAAGATCGCGCGCCGCCATATCGAGCAGCATCTGCACGCGAAGGTGGTGGGCGAGGAGTATTACCCGCTCGGCACGACCGAATTCGCGTCGCTGATGAACAAGATCAAGCTCGCGCGGCCGGACTGCATCTTCGCGACCGTGGTGGGCGGCTCGAACGTGGCGTTCTACAAGCAGCTCAAGGCCGCGGGCATCACGCCGCAGAAGCAGTTCCTGCTGACGCTGTCGGTCACGGAAGACGAAGTGCTCGGCATCGGCGGCGACAACTTCGCGGGCTTCTATTCGTCGATGAAGTACTTCCAGTCGCTCGATAACGAGAACAACAAGAAGTTCGTCGCGGCGTTCAAGGCGCGCTACGGCCAGAAGTCGGTGATCGGCGACGTGACGCAGGCCGCCTATCTCGGCCCGTGGATCTGGAAGGCCGCGTGCGAGCGCGCGGGCAGCTTCGACGTGGACAAGGTGGTCGCGCACTCGGCGGGCATCGAAGTGGCGAACGCGCCGCAAGGCTACGCGAAGGTCGATGCGAACCACCACTTGTGGAGCCGCTCGCTGATCGGGCAGGGCCAGGCGGACGGCCAGTTCAAGGTCGTCGCGCAGTCGGAGCAACCGATCCAGCCGAATCCGTTCCCGAAGGGCTACATGTAATCCGTCAACCGCAGCGGCGCGGCGGCCGATGACGCCGCCGCGCGAGGAGCGTTCGATGTCCGCTACCGATATTTTCAACATCACGCTGATGCAGGGCTTCGCCGGTCTGAGCCTCTTCAGCGTCCTGCTCCTGATGGGGCTCGGGCTCGCCGTGATCTTCGGCCAGATGGGCGTGATCAACATGGCGCACGGGGAATTCATGACGATCGGCGCGTATACGGTCTACATGTTCTCGTGGTTTTCGCAGAACGTCTGGCACGCGCTCACGCCCGTGTATTTCTTCTTCGCGATTCTCGCGGCGTTCGCGCTGGCCTTCGCGGCGGGCTGGCTCGCCGAGTGGGCGCTGATCCGCCATCTGTACAAGCGTCCGCTCGACACGCTGCTCGCCACCTGGGGCTTGAGCCTCGGCATGCAGCAGGTGTTCCGCTCGACCTTCGGGCCGAAGGAAGTGAGTCCGGCGCTGCCCGACTGGCTGATGGGTTCGTGGGAGCCCACGCCCGGCCTCGACATTCCGGTGAGCGGCATGTTCGTGATGGGCCTCGCGCTGCTGATGACGGGCGGCCTGCTGCTCGCGCTCTATCGGTCGCGCTGGGGCTTGCGCGTGCGCGCCACGGTCGCGAACCGGCCGATGGCGAACGCGGCAGGCATCAACACGCGGCGTACCGACCGCATGACGTTCGCGATCGGCTGCGGGATCGCGGGCGTGGCGGGGGCGGCCTTCACGGCGATCGGCTCGACGGGCCCGACGAGCGGCTCGCTCTATATCGTCGACTCGTTTCTCGTCGTGACGTTCGGCGGCGCGGCGAGCCTGCTTGGCACCGTGGCGTCGGCGTTCGGCATCGCGCAGATGCAGTCGATCAGCGAGTTCTTTCTGTCGGGCTCGATCGCACGCGTGCTCACGCTGCTCACCGTCGTCGTGATTCTCATGCTGCGTCCGCAGGGCCTGTTCGCGTCGAAGGTGCGACGCGTTTAAGCCCGCGCTCATGCACAAGCCTCATTCACAGCTTCATTCGACTGGAGAGATGGACATGGAACCCATCCAACCCGCGGCGGTCGGCGTATCCCCGCGATCCGGCCGGGGTGCGCCGCCGGCCGGCTGGCGAGCCCGCGTGGCGCGGCTCGACACGTCGGGCTACGCGGGCATCGTGCTGCTCGCGCTGCTGATCGTGGTCGTGTTTCCGCTCGCGCTCGACACGTTCCGCCTGAACCTGATGGGCAAGTACCTGACCTACGCGTTCGTGGCGATCGGCCTCGTGATCGCGTGGGGCTACGGCGGCGTGCTCAGTCTCGGCCAGGGCGTGTTCTTCGGCCTCGGCGGCTACGCGATGGCGATGTTTCTGAAGCTCGAGGCGTCCGATCCGGCCGCCACGCACACGCAGACCACGCCGGGGATTCCCGACTTCATGGACTGGAACCAGCTCACCGCGCTGCCCACGTGGTGGAAGCCGTTTCACTCGTTGCCGTTCTCGATCCTCGCGGTGCTCGTCGTGCCCACCGCGCTCGCTTTCGTGATCGGCTACGCGATGTTCAAGCGGCGCGTGGGCGGCGTGTACTTCGCGATCATCACGCAGGCGGTCGCGCTGATCCTCTCGGTGCTGATCATCGGCCAGCAAGGCTATACGGGCGGCGTGAACGGCATCACCGATCTGCGCACGCTGCTCGGCTGGGACATCCGCACCGATCACGCGAAGCTGATCCTGTACTTCGTGAACGCCGCGTTGCTGATCGGCGCGCTGCTCGCCGGCCGCTGGGTTCAGCGCAGCAAGCTCGGCACGCTGTTGCTCGCGATGCGCGACAAGGAAGACCGCGTGCGCTTCTCGGGCTACGACGTCGCGATGTTCAAGGTGTTCGCGTTCTGCCTCGCGGCGATGCTCGCGGCGATCGGCGGCGCGATGTTCACGCTGCAGGTGGGCTTCATGTCGCCGTCGTTCGTCGGCATCGTGCCGTCGATCGAAATGGTGATCTACGCGGCCATTGGCGGGCGCATGTCGCTGGTCGGCGCGGTGTACGGCGCGATTCTCGTCAATCTCGGCAAGAGCTGGTTCTCGGAGAGCTTTCCGAACCTCTGGCTCTATCTGATGGCGGCGATGTTCATCGGCGTGGTGATGGTGTTTCCGAACGGGCTGGCCGGTCTCTACGACGAGCATGTGCGCCCGCGCGTGCGGCGGCTGCTCGGTGCGGCGAACGAGGAGGCGTGAAGCATGAGCAATACCGACTTTCTGCTCGCGATCGAGGACCTGACCGTGTCGTTCGACGGCTTCAAGGCGATCGATTCGCTCAATCTGTATCTCGAACGCGGCGAGCTGCGCGTGGTGATCGGCCCGAACGGCGCGGGCAAGACCACGCTGCTCGACCTCATCTGCGGCAAGACGAAGGAAACGGCGGGCAGCATCAAGTTCCGCAACGAGGAAATCACGCATCTCGCGGAATTCCGCCGCGTGCGCAAAGGGATCGGCCGCAAGTTCCAGACGCCGTCGATCTACGAAAACCTGAGCGTGGCGCAGAACCTCGAGGTGTCGTTTCCGCGCGGACGCGGCGTGTTCGGCGCGCTCGCCTATCGCGAGGATGCCGACGTGGCCGATCGCGTGCGCGACGTGGCCAACGAAATCGGCCTCGCCGCCGCGCTCGATCTGGAAGCGGGGCTGCTGTCGCACGGCCAGAAGCAGTGGCTCGAAATCGGCATGCTGCTCATGCAGGATCCCGAACTGCTGATGCTCGACGAACCGATCGCGGGCATGAGCGTGCGCGAGCGCGAACTGACCGCCGATCTGCTCGACCGCATCTGCCGCAACCGCTCGATGATCGTGATCGAGCACGACATGGCCTTCGTGGAGCGCATCGCGCACAAGGTCACGGTCATGCATCAGGGGAAGATTCTCGCGGAAGGGCCGATGGCGCAGGTGCAGGCCGATCCGCGCGTGATCGACGTCTACCTGGGTCATTGATTCGGTTACCGAACGACAACACGGAGAACACATCATGCTGGAAGTCGACGATCTCGTCGTCAGCTATGGGCAGAGCGAAGTGCTGCACGGCATCGACTTTTCCGTCGCGCAGGGCGAAAGCGTGGCCGTAATGGGCCGCAACGGGATGGGCAAGACCACGCTGTTCAAGGCGCTGATCGGCATGCTGCCCGCCAATCGCGGCACGGTACGCGTGGCCGGCGCCGACGTTTCGAAGGACGAGAGCTACCGCCGCGTGTCGAAAGGCATCGGCTACGTGCCGCAAGGACGGCAGATCTTCGCGTCGCTGACCGTCGAGGAAAACATTCAGACGGGCCTCGAAAATGCGCAGAGCCAGCGCGTGCCCGACGAACTGTACGCGTTGTTTCCCGTGCTGTTCGACATGAGAAAGCGCAAGGGCGGCAATCTGTCGGGCGGCCAGCAACAGCAACTGGCGATCGCGCGCGCGCTCGCGACCGACCCGAAGGTGCTGTTGCTGGACGAGCCGACCGAAGGCATCCAGCCGTCCGTCATCAAGGACATCGCCAAAGCGCTCAACCAGATTCGCACGAGCCGCAACATCGCCATCGTCGTATCGGAACAGGTGTTGAGCTTCGCGCTCGACGTGGCCGACCGCCTGTTCGTGATCGAGGGCGGGCGCTTCGTGCACCAAAGCACGCGCGATGCGGGCGACACCGACCGCATCCGCGAATACCTGTCCGTCTGAGCGCGGTGCGGCGTTCGCGCGCCGCGCCGTCTGTCAATCCGCGAACCCAGGAGCGAACGCCATGCCCGAGACTCTCATCAAGGTCGATCTGAACCAGTCGGCTTACGAAAACGAACAGGTGCACAACCGCTGGCACCCCGACATTCCGATGGCCTGCTGGGTCAAGCCCGGCGACGATTTCATCCTCGAAACCTACGACTGGACCGGCGGCTTCATCAAGAACGACGACAGCGCCGACGACGTGCGCGACATCGACCTGTCGATCGTGCACTTTCTGTCCGGCCCGGTGGGCGTGCACGGCGCGGAGCCGGGCGACCTGCTGGTGGTCGACCTGCTCGACATCGGCGCGAAGGCGGATAGCCAATGGGGTTTCAACGGCTTCTTTTCGAAGACGAACGGCGGCGGCTTTCTCACCGACCATTTCCCCAGCGCGCAAAAATCGATCTGGGATTTTCATGGTGTCTATACGAGCTCGCGCCATATTCCCGGCGTGAATTTCGCGGGCCTGATTCACCCGGGCCTGATCGGCTGCCTGCCCGACCCGACGCTGCTGGAGACCTGGAACGCGCGCGAAACCGGCCTGATCGCCACCGCGCCCGATCGCGTGCCGCCGCTCGCGAATCCGCCGTTCGCGGCCACCGCGCACATGGGCAAGCTCGCGGGCGAGGCGCGCGACCAGGCGGCCGCGCAGGGCGCACGCACGGTGCCGCCGCGCGAGCACGGCGGCAACTGCGACATCAAGGATCTGTCGCGCGGCTCGAAGGTGTTTTTCCCCGTGTACGTGGATGGCGCGGGCCTGTCGGTCGGCGACCTGCACTTCAGCCAGGGCGACGGCGAGATCACGTTCTGCGGCGCGATCGAAATGGCCGGCTGGGTGCATATGCGCGTGAATCTCATCAAGGGCGGCATGGCGAAATACGGTATTCGCAACCCCGTCTTTCAGCCCAGCCCGATCACGCCGACCTATAACGATTACCTCATTTTCGAGGGCATTTCCGTCGACGAGCACGGTGGGCAACATTATCTCGACGTCACCACCGCGTATCGCCAGGCGTGTCTGAACGCGATCGAGTACCTGAAGAAATTCGGCTATTCAGGGGCGCAAGCGTATTCGTTGCTGGGCTGTGCGCCGGTGCAGGGGCATATCAGCGGCGTGGTGGACATTCCGAACGCGTGCGCGACCTTGTGGCTGCCCACACAGATCTTCGACTTCGACATTCGCCCGAATGCCGACGGCCCGATCCGGCACATCCAGGGCGGCGTCGATCTGCCGTGTTCGCCGGATCTCGCGAACGCGTAACGACACATTGAAATGACGCAGGAACAGGAGGCCGTCATGCCAATCTACGACTTCGAATGCGCAAGCTGCGGGCCGTTCTCCGTGATGCGCCGCATCGCGGATCGCGAGAAACCGTGCCGCTGTCCCGACTGCGGCGCGGAAGGTGGGCGCGTCATCAGCGCGCCATCGCTGGCGCTGATGGGGGGCACGCGTCGCGCCGCGCACGCGACCAACGAACGTGCCGCGCACGCGCCGCGCCAGTCCGCCGACGGGCCGCCGCTACGTCATCTCGCCGGTTGCAGTTGTTGCTCGGGCGGCGCGTCGAAGCTGGCGGGCACGGCGTCGGACGGCCTCAAGCGGCCGGCGGGGCGTCCGTGGATGATCAGCCACTGAGGTGTGCCGCGCGCGAGCCGATGCCTGCGAACAGGCCGTCGCGCGCGGCGTCAACGAGTTCAAGGAGGAAGCGTCATGCGACATGGTGATATTTCGAGTAGCCGCGACTGCGTGGGCGTCGCGGTGGTCAACTACAAGATGCCGCGTCTGCACACGAAGGCGGAGGTGCTCGACAACGCGCGCCGTATCGCCGACATGGTGGCAGGCATGAAGCAGGGTTTGCCGGGCATGGATCTCGTGGTGTTTCCCGAGTATTCCACGCACGGCATCATGTACGACCGTCAGGAAATGTTCGACACGGCGTCCACGATTCCCGGCGAGGAGACGGGTATTTTCGCGGCGGCGTGCCGCAAGGCCAACGTGTGGGGCGTGTTCTCGATCACGGGCGAGCGCCACGAGGCGCATCCGCGCAAGGTGCCGTACAACACGCTCGTGCTGATCGACAATCGCGGCGAGATCGTGCAGAAGTATCGCAAGATCATGCCGTGGACACCGATCGAAGGCTGGTATCCGGGCGATCGCACCTATGTGACGGATGGGCCGAAGGGCCTCAAGATCAGCCTGATCATCTGCGACGACGGCAATTATCCGGAGATCTGGCGCGACTGCGCGATGAATGGCGCGGAGCTGATCGTGCGCTGCCAGGGCTATATGTACCCGGCGAAAGAGCAGCAGGTGATGGTCGCGAAGGCCATGGCGTGGATGAACAACACTTACGTGGCCGTGGCCAACGCCACCGGCTGGGACGGCGTGTATTCGTACTTCGGCCATTCGGCGATCGTCGGGTTCGACGGGCGCACACTCGGCGAATGCGGCGAAGAGGAAATGGGCGTGCAGTATGCGGAGCTGTCGCTCGGCATGATTCGCGACGCGCGGCGCAACATGCAGTCGCAGAACCATCTGTACAAGCTGCTGCATCGCGGTTATACCGGCACGATCCATTCCGGCGACGGCGCGAATGGCGTCGCCGAATGCCCGTTCGGCTTCTATCGCGACTGGGTTGCGGATCCCGACGCGATGCGCCGCCGTGTCGAAGCGCTCACGCGCGCAACGCCCGGCACGCCGGAGTGCCCGATCGACGGCATTCCGCACGAAAAGTGAGTATGCGCGCCGTGAGCATCGGGCGTTCATCGTGCGGCAGGTGCGGTACGCCATTCGGTTTTTTGCCGCGGCAAGGAAGTCTTCGATGAGTCGCGCTACTTCGGTCGGCGCCTCTAGCGTCGAGCGGCTTGGGTTCCCCGGGGCGATTCAGTTACCGCTCGACGCGACGGTATTGGCCGCCCCGGCACAATCGTGCCGGTACTTCTGCATCAGGCGCGCCTGCGCCGAATCGATATCGTCGGGATAGCTGCTCTCGTCTCCGGACGACGGGTCGTAGCCGACGGATTCCAGCTCGTTCAGTTCGTTGACGAGCTGTCGGTGGGAGACCTGTCCGTTCGTGTGCACGAACGGATAGTCATGGCATTGCGCCGGCGTAAGTTTCGTCTCGGCATGCGCGGAGACGCTCAATGCGAGCATGGCGGCGCAGACGAGGTAGCGGGCGGGGTGATTCATCTTCGGCTCCTGGATAGCGTTGAATAGAGGCCGTACGGCAGGATGCCTGCGTCGGCCGCGAGACGAAGATTAGGGACAGCGGGCTATCCAAACAGCAGCGCGAGGATGAAACATGTTTTATGCAAACCCGGATCGGGTCATGCACGGGTTGCCGCATGCGCTAAAAGTTAAAGAATCCTTCATGCGCGTGTGCCCGGATGGTCAGGCGCAGCGGCGTATCGTCGAGCGATGGATCAATCGAAGCCGCGCACCGCGCGGTGCGCCCAGGGGGTAACGCAATGAAATCAACCGTCATGATGGCCGGCCTGGTCGCGCTCGCGTGTTCGTCGCTGCCGGCGTTCGCGAAGGTGCAGCGTATAGGGCCGGGCGAGCGCGAGCCGGACAATTTTCAGCATGAGGTGCTGCTCCGTTCAATATCGTCGTGAAGAAGAGCCGGCTGTGCGCGTCCTCGGGAAAGACCCGATGCGCAACCGATGACCGGATTCTGCGGAGCGCCCACTAACAGCCGGTCGCAAAAAAGATGAAACAAGTTTTAAGGAACGGGCGGGCTCAGCCGGGCAGGTGGTCGCGAGCCGCCGATCGAAGCGGTAGCCCGCCAAACGGCCTCGAAGATTGTCGTGCGCGTGAGCACGCGGCCGGCGTTGCGCGTCAGGAATGCGAGCAAGTGGCACTCGGTCGGCAGCCGCGCGCCGTCGACCCGGTGGCCTTCGTCACGCAGCGTATGCGCAATGTGATCGGCGGAATCAGGCAGCGGCGAGCTGCATGGCGGCGCGGTCGGGCACGCGACAGTGGTCGACCGCGTAACCGATGAAGCCGCGCACTTTCCCGGCGCTTTCTAAAAAAAGCTTCATGCGCGGATCGCCAATCTTCAGCCGGTTCGCGTGTACCGAGGTCGATACTTGGATCGTGTAATTCCGGCAAGGACGACAAACATGGCACAACCGTTGAGCATCAAGATGATCGAAGAGCACGGCAAGCTCGTGGTGCTGATGTCGATCGAACGGGGCGCGGCCGTGCTCGATCCGGAAGACGTGGACGCGGTCATCCAGTACTTGAGCTTGCTGCGCGCGTCGATGCGGCCGGCGGTGCCGGAGCGTCCGCCGCACGGGCAGCCATTCGTGACGGAAATGGATCCCTGCTGGTATGCCGAGCGCCATCCGCTGGAAGGAGGCGTGGTGCTGTTACTGCGTCATGGCGGGCTCGGCTGGGCAAGCTTTGCACTACCGCCGCGCAGCCTCGAACGGTTGCACGCTTCGCTGACGCAACTGCTCGAGGACGAGCGGCGGGCGATCGGCCTGCCGCACTGAATCCGTGCCGTAAGCGCACTTGCATGCAGCGGCCGCGCGACGGGGTGATTCGGCAGCAGTCAATGCGTGATGCTGCCTCCCGGCGCCAGTCGCACCGCGCGCTATCCGCGCCCGACGAACGGCATCGTCGTCGCCATGATCGTCATGTTGAGGATGTTGGTATCGAGCGGCAGATTCGCCATCTGGACGAGCGCATTTGCGACATGCGCGACGTCCATCCGCGCCTCGGGCGCCAGGCTGCCGTCTGCTTGCGGGACGCCTTGCGTCATCCGTTCCGTGAGCGACGTCGCGGCGTTGCCGATGTCGATCTGGCCGCACGCGATGTTGTAGCGGCGGCCGTCCAGCGCCAGCGACTTCGTGATCCCCGTCACCGCGTGCTTGGTGGCCGTGTACGCGATCGTATCGGGGCGCGGCGCGTGCGCCGAGATCGAGCCGTTGTTGATGATTCGGCCGCCCTGCGGCGTCTGCGTTTTCATCAGCCGCCATGCGGCGCGCGCGCACAGGAATACGCCGGTGAGGTTGGTTGCGACGACGCTGTTCCACACGTCGAGTTCGTATTCGTCGAGGGACACGACCGGGGCGTTGCGCCCGGCATTGTTGAACAGGACATCGAGCCGGCCGAACCGTTGCGCGATCTGTGCGAACGCGTGGTCGACCGATGCTTCGTCGGTGACGTCGACGGGAAACACCTCGGCGTCGCTGCCGGCGACGCGGATGGCGTCCTGCGTGTCGCGCAGCGACGCCTCCGTGCGCCCGAGCAGCGCGACGGTGAAGCCGGCCTGGGCGAGCGCGATGGCCGTGGAGCGACCGATGCCGGAGCCGGCACCCGTGACGGCGGCGAATTTCTTCGAGACGGACATGGCGTGATTTCCTGCGGGTTGAATGGCGGGGGAGGCGGGCGAGGGGCGATGCCGTCGCCACTTCGGCAATGTAGTCGAAATGCACGACCGGCCGGTTGATGCAGAGCCGCGAAGCGCGATTGGCCGCGCGACACGCTCTCGCGATCGGTCGACTATATCGCCGTGGCGTTTGGCGCGCGCGGCAGCAAATCGATCCGGCTTCGCGTCAGGCATTGTGGCCAGGTCGCCGCCACGCCGTTGTGCGCGACGACGACGAAGTTCGTGAATGCGCGATCGGAAACGAGCATCTGCCCTTTGCCGATGTGTTCGCCGATAAAAGCGATGGCGGGTTCGATCGGCAGAAAATCGCCGATCTTGCGACGAACGTGGATGACGACGTCCGCGGAACCGATCGTCGACAGCATCTTCCAGAGAAGGTCGCGATCGACGCTGCCGGTCGACAGTAGATGAATCCATTCGCATTTGACCAGTTCCACGTCGGGACGATGTTTGAGATAGAGCGCATGCACGCGTCTGGGATTCATCGATGGGGTTCTCCGTGACAGGCGATCGCCATGATCATGTCCGCCGGCCGGCCGCGGCCTTTCGCGTTCGCGCACCGGTTTCCGCAAACAACTCGACCACCACATCGCGCAGCCAGCGGTTCCCTTCGTCCTGATTGACCCGCGTGTGCCACAGCATATGGATCGGCGCGCCGGGCAGCGTGACGGGCAGCGCACGCCAGCCGAGCGAGAACGGCGCGGCGAGTTGCAACGCGAGGTGCTCGGGCACCGTCGCGATCAGGTCGGTGCGCTGCAGGATGTAGCCCACGCTCATGAAATGCGGCACCGTCAACCGCACCTGGCGCTTCACGCGGCGACGCGTCAGCCATTCGTCCACTTGCCCGTGCCCGGTGCCGGCCGACACCACGACCAGATGTTCGGCGTCGCGCCACGCGTCGACCGTCAGCGGCGCCCCCTCGAGCGGATGCCCGCGCCGGAACAGGCATACATAGCGCTGATCGAACAGCCGGCGCTGATAGAACCCGCCCTTCAGTTGCGGCAGCAGGCCGATCGCGAGATCGACGCGGCCGTCGGCCATTTCGTCGCCGAGATTGACGCTCGTGTTGCGCACGGTGTTCAGCGCGATGCCCGGCGCCGCATGCGACAGGTGTTCGAGCAGCGCGGGCAGGAACACGACTTCGCCGATATCGGTCATGCCGATCGTCAGCGTGCGCGTGGCGTGCAGCGGATCGAAGCCGGTGTCGGGGTTCAGCGCGGCGTGCAGCGTCGCGAGCGCCTGCGACACGGGTTCCGCGAGACGCAGCGCGAACGGTGTCGGCACGACGCCGCCGGGCCCGCGCACGAACAGCGGATCGCCGAGCCGGCGGCGCAGCTTGGCGAGCGCGTTGCTGACGCCCGGCTGGCTCATGTTCATTTGCTCGGCGACGCTCGATACGCGCCGTTCCTGCATCAGCCGCTGGAAAAGCAGCAGCAGGTTGAGATCGATCTCGCTCAGTTCCATCGTTGTGCGTGGCCCAGTTCATTGCATTCAGTGATGAAGCAGATTCATTTCATTTTATTGCCGGATAAAAGTCCACTCCTGAAAATACCGATACGGCGCATGCATTCGGCACGAGCGCCGAGCCCGCCGCACACCTCACATACATCGGAGACACCTTCATCATGCAGACGAACCTGAAGATTGCGATCGTCGGCGCCGGCATCGGCGGCTTGACCCTCGCGCTCGCGTTGCGCGAGCACGGCATCGACGCGCAGCTCTACGAGCAGACGCCTGAATTGCGCGAAGTCGGCGCGGCGGTCGCGCTGTCGGCCAATGCGACGCGCTTCTACGAACGCGTGGGCTTGCGCGCGGCTTTCGATGCGGTGTGCGCGGACATCCCGGGGCTCGTCTACCGCGATGGGCGCAGCGGCGCGGTGATCGGCCATCATCGCGGCGCCCCCGACTATCGCCGGCAATTCGGCGGCGCGTACTGGGGCGTGCATCGCGCGGATCTGCAGGCCGTGCTGTCGACGGCGGTCGGCCTCGACTGCATCCATCTCGGCCATCGTCTGGTCGACCTCGCGCAACACCCCGATCGCGTGACGCTGTCGTTCGACAACGGCACGCAGGTCGACGCCGATCTCGTGATCGGCGCGGACGGCGCGCGTTCGATCACACGACGCTGGATGCTCGGCTACGACGATGCGCTGTATTCGGGCTGTTCGGGTTTTCGCGGCGTGGTGCCGGCCGCGCGCATGGACCTGCTGCCCGATCCCGACACGATCCAGTTCTGGGTCGGGCCGCACGGGCATCTGCTGCACTATCCGATCGGTGATGACGGCGACCAGAATTTCCTGCTGGTCGAGCGGCACCCGTCACCGTGGCCGTCGCGCGAGTGGGTCATGCCGGCCGAGGAAGGCGAGCAACTGCGTACGTTCCGGAACTGGCATCCGGCGGTGGTGCAGATGATCACGGCCGTGCCGATCAGCCAGCGCTGGGGGCTGTTTCACCGTCCGCCGCTCGGCCGATGGAGCCGCGGGCGCGTGACGTTGATCGGCGATGCCGCGCATGCGCTGGTGCCGCATCACGGGCAGGGCGCGAATCAGTCGATCGAGGATGCGGTGGTGTTGGCCGCGCAATTGGCGAAGGCCGGCCCGGGCAATTGGCGCGAAGCGCAGGAAGCCTACGAGCGGCTGCGCCGCGGCCGGACGCGCAAGGTGCAATATGCGTCGATCTCGGCAGCCGACGTGCTGCATCTTCCCGACGGGCCGGCCGCGCAGGCACGCAACGCGCGGCTGGCCGACCGCGATCGCGTGCTGCATCACCTGGACTGGATCCACGATTTCGATGCGCTCGATACGGAGCCGAGCGAGCGACAGGGCGGGACGTGGCTTTGAGCGGCGGGCGGCGCGCAGGGCACGACGGTCAGCGACGGCGGTCGGCCGATTACCGACCCGCCAGCCCGGAACGATCGCCGCAACGGCCGCCGGGCGTTACTTCACGCACTCCAGCGCATACTTCAACCCCTGCCCGAGCAACCCGCGCCAGACGTCCCACGTATGCCCGCCGTCGACGATGCGCAGCTCGGCCGGGTTCTGCGCGCGGCGCAGGTGCGTGTACAGCACGCTCGATTCCGCCTGGATCGTCAGGTCGTCGTCGCCGGCCGCGATGAACATCGGCACACGCCAGTTGCGCGCGAAATAGCCGCGCAGCAGCGCCGGATAGTTCAACTCGTGCCACACGCGCGAATCGAACTGCCGATCGCCGAACACGCCGACGTAGCGCGCGGCGGAATTGAGCGGCGGCTCGTTCGCGTAGATCGCCGGGCTCAGCAGCATCGCGCCGCAGAACAGCCCCGGTTCGAGCAGCGAGAAGCGCAGCGCGCCGAAGCCGCCCATCGACACGCCGCCGATCGCGCGGCCCGCGCGCTGGTTCGACACCGCGAAGTGCGCTTCGACTTCGGGCAGCAGGTCGTTGAGGAACGCGCTCTGCATCTTCTCCTTGCGATCGACGTACCAGTCGGTGCCGCCTTGCGGCATCACGATCACGACGGGCGGGATGTCGCGGTGCTCGATCAGCGTGTCGGCGGTGGCCTGCAGCCGGCCCTGCGTGACCCAGTCGTTCGCGTTGCCCGCGTTGCCGTGCAGCAGGTACATCACCGGGTAGCGTGCGCCTTCCGGGTTGTAGCCGGGCGGCAGGTAGACCGTGTACGACCAGTCGCGCTTCAGCGACGCCGACCGGAACGTGCGCAGCACGATGCCGCTGCCCGGATTGACGGGCGGCTCCTGCGCGGCGGACGGCGTCGTCGCGGTCTGGATGGCCGGCGGCGCGGGCGATAGCGCTGGCGCGGCGGCAGGCGCCGCCGACGGCGTGGCGTGGGCGGTGGCGATCGCGCCGGCGATCAGGGCGAGGGCGAACGGAAGGGCGAGTCGGCGCATGGCGAATCGTTTCGGGAGTGGCGCCGGCTATCGTAGCAGCGGCGCATGACGGCGCGGCGCGTCATGGCCGCGAGCGGAACGGCAGCCGCGCGACGAGCGGCCCGTAGAGTTTGGCCACGAGATACAGCAGCCCGATCGCGACGGCGTCGGCGGCGAGGCCGAGCGGCACGTCGAGATAGCCTTCGGTCGCCTGGTAGAGCACCGAATCGACCGCGAGCGAGATGCCGGTGCCCGCGACGAAGCACAGCAGCCCCTGCCGGCCGATCGTGCCGATCCACGGCATCGCGTGCGCGACCTTCTTCATCCAGCCGAGGTGCACGAGCTTGGCCGCGAGCCACGCGATCGCGAGGAAGTTCACGAGCCGCAGCGCGCCGAGGTTCTGCTTGATCGACGGATCGGTCGGGAACGGCTCGATGCGCAGCCGGTAGTACGCGCCGGCCGCGACGATCGCGAGCGCCGCGGCCGTCAGCAGCCAGCCCTGCGGCTTCGGCGCGAGGGTCTGGTAGACGGGCTGGCAGCGCGCGATCACGCCGAGCACGAACAGGAACTGCCACGCGAACGGGTTGAAATCCCACGGCGCGCCTTCGACGGTCGGCAAGAAGCGTGCGACGTGCGGCGCCGCGTACCACAGCGATCCGCTGAACGCGAGCATCAGCCACGGCTGCGTGCGCGCGAGCGGCAGCGCGAGCGGGACGAGCAGCGCGAAGAACGCATACATCGGCAGCACCGACGCGAGGTACGGCTGGCGGCGGAACAGCAGGATGTCGCGCAGCGCGGCGAGCGGCTTGTGCAGCAGCCCGTCGAGATCGTTGGTCGGCATGTTCGGGCCGTCGATCGCGAGCGCATTCAGCGCGGCGGTGATCAGCAGCATCAGGCCGGCCGTCACGAGGAACGCACGGTAGATCTCGAACGCACGCCGGATGAAACGCTGGCGCGCGGCGGCCTCGTCGTGCCGCTCGGCGAGCGAGTTGTACGCAATGGCGGTGGCGAAGCCGCCGAGGAACACGAACACCTCGGCCGCGTCGCACAGCGCGTACGCATGCAGCGTGACGCGCGACAGGATGCTGCCGCCGATGTGGTCGACGACGATGACGAGCAGCACGAGGCCGCGGAAGAAATCGAGCTCGGCGTAGCGGCCGGCCCGGGCCGGCGCGGTCATCGGAGCGCCTTCCGGCGCGGGCCGCGGGCACGGCCGGCACGCGCCGCGCATGAATCGGGGTGAAGCATGACTTCGTGAAGAAATGGCGGACGGATGCGCATTGTGCCACCGATGCGAAGCGTTCCGGGTTTACGCGGATGGCGGGCCGGCCGGCCGCTGCCGACAAGCCCCGTCAGGCTGTCCGTGCAACGGGGCAGTTGGACGAGCGCAACGCTTTGCGCGCGACGACCCGCACCCGATGGACGGACGGTTTGCGTCGTGACACCATTTTGTCCTCACGCGGCCGCACACCGCGTCGTCCGCCCTGCGGGCCACACATACAACAGATCGAACATTCGCCGGGCGTACGGCCAGCCCGGCCCCCGGCTCCGGAGATTCGTCATGAGGAAGCACGTCATTTTTGCCGCCGCGCTCGCTGCCTTCGCCGCGCCGGCCTTCGCCGAGACCAGCGTGACGCTGTACGGCGTGATCGACGAAGGCTTCAATTACACGAACAACGTCAACGTCAATGGGGTCGGAAAGACCAATTACCAGCTCGCGAGCGGTTATGCGCAGGGCAGCCGGTGGGGCCTGAAGGGCAGCGAGGATCTCGGCGGCGGGCTGAAGGCGGTCTTCACGCTGGAAAACGGTTTCGACGTGAACAACGGCCGGCTCGGCCAGGGCGGCCGGATGTTCGGCCGTCAGGCGTTCGTCGGGTTGTCCGAGTCGCGCTTCGGCACGCTGACCTTCGGCCGCCAGTACGATGCCGTCGTCGACTATCTCGCGCCGCTGACCGCGAACGGCAACTGGGGCGGCACGCTGTTCTCGCACCCGTTCGACAACGACAACACGGACAACTCGTTCCGCGTCAACAACACGGTCAAGTACGCGAGCGCCGACTGGAACGGCCTGACGTTCGGCGGCACGTACAGCTTCAGCAACAGCACGGGCTTCTCGAACAACCGCCAGTACAGCCTCGGCGCGCAGTATTCGCTGGCCGGGCTGCAGGTCGCGGCCGCGTACCTGCAGGCGAACAACCCGGGCATCGGCAACGCGGGCGCGATCGCGGCCGACGACGCGAACTTCGTCGCCGATCGGCTGCGCATCTTCGGCGGCGGCGTCAACTACACGTTCGGCCCGGCGACGGTCGGCGTCGTCTATACGAAGACCGACGTGAAGAACCCGGTATCGACGATCTATCTGCCGGCGTCGACGTTCGCCGGCCTCGGGCTGACCGCGACGAAGTTCCAGAACTTCGAGATCAACGGCAAATACCAGCTCACGCCCGATTTCTACCTCGGCGCGCAGTACGTGTACACGGACGGCAAGTACGATGCCGCGGCCGGCTCGTTCAAGCCGAAGTACCACACGGTCGGCCTGATGGCCGACTACAGCCTGTCGAAGCGCACCGACGTGTATCTGCAGGGCGCGTGGCAGAAGGTGGGCGGCGACAAGACGGGCACGGCCGCCGACGGCGGCTATGTCGTCGGCACGGACGGGCCGTCGGCATCGTCGAACCAGTTCGCGGTGCGCGCCGCGATCCGCCACAAGTTCTGACGGGGCGCCGGCGCCGGGGCGAACGGCCCCGGCACGGCCGCCGTCAGTCCGCCCGGTGCGCGCCGCCGAGCGTTTCCGCGAGCCAGTCGACGAAGATCCGCACGCGTGGGGCCAGATGCCGGCTGTGCGGAAACACGACCGACACCGGCAACGGCGGCGCCTGCCATTCCGGCAGCACCTCGACCAGCGAGCCGCCCTCGAGCAGCGGCGCGAGCCCGTCGCGCGGCGCCTGGATCAGCCCGAGGCCCGCGACACAGCACGCGAGATACGCCTGCGAACTGTTGACCGACACGACGCTGCGCATCTTCACCGTGTGCAGCTCGCCCGAATCCATGTCCGCATATTCCCAGTCCAGTTCGCGGCCCGTGCGGCTCGAGAAATAGCCGACCGCGACGTGGTCCGGCAGATCGTCCGGCGAGCGCGGCGTGCCGTGTCGCGCGAGATAGGCGGGCGACGCGCAGTTGATCTGCGGCATCTCGCCGACGCGCCGCGCGACGAGCGACGTGTCGGACAGCACGCCGACCCGCACCGCGCAGTCGATGCCGTCGGCCACGAGATCGACGAAGCGGTCGGTCGTGCTGATCGCGACGCGCAGGTCGGGGTAGCGCGCGTGGAAATCCGGCAGCGCCGGAATCACCTGGTTCAGCGCGAAACGTTCGGGCAGGTCGATGCGGATCACGCCGCGCGGCGACGCGCCGGCATCCTCGAACAGCGTTTCCGCGTCGTCGAGATCGGCGAGCAACCGCACGCAGCGCTCGTAGTAGGTCGCGCCCTCGGCGGTCAGCGCGACGCGCCGCGTCGTGCGTTGCAGCAGGCGGATCTTCAGGTGCTTTTCCAGATACTGGACGGCATTGCTGACCGTCGGGCGCGGCAACTGGAGCTGCTCGGCCGCTTTCGTGAAGCTGCCGAGATGGGCGACGCGCGCGAAGACGCGCATTGCTTGCAGATGGTCCATGCGGGCGAACACCTTGGCGGGAACGGGAACAGGCTCCATTGTTAATCAGCGTCGAATGGTTTGGTGGAGCGTTTCGCGTTTATCGGGCGGCGTCGTGCGGCCAGAATCCGTTTCATCCACTCACCATTCGAAGGAAACGGACATGGACACGCGTCAACTGGGCCGCACGGGCCCGCAGGTTTCGGCGATCGCGCTCGGCTGCATGGGGATGTCGGATTTCTACGGGCCGGCCGACCGCGACGAAAGCATCGCGACGCTGCATGCGGCGCTCGACCACGGCATCACGCTGGTCGATACCGGCGACTTCTACGGGATGGGCGAC
Source organism: Burkholderia sp. AU16741 (assembly GCF_002223345.1). Taxonomy (NCBI): domain Bacteria; kingdom Pseudomonadati; phylum Pseudomonadota; class Betaproteobacteria; order Burkholderiales; family Burkholderiaceae; genus Burkholderia; species Burkholderia sp. AU16741. The sequence continues at coordinate 752,833 of NZ_NKEZ01000008.1, read as the reverse complement.
AACGAGATGCTGATCCGCGACGCGCTGCGCGGCCGGGCGCGCGACCAGGTGCTGATCAGCGTGAAATTCGGCGCGCTGCGCGATCCGGCCGGCGGGTTCGCCGGCTACGACGCGCGGCCCGCGGCGATCCGGAACTTCGTCGCGTACTCGCTGAAGCGGCTCGGCACCGACTACCTCGACATCTACCGGCCGGCCCGCGTCGATCCGGCGGTGCCGATCGAAGAGACGGTCGGCGCGATCGCCGATCTCGTGAAAGCCGGCTACGTGCGCCATATCGGGCTGTCGGAAGTCGGCGCGGACACGATTCGCCGCGCGGCCGCCGTCGCGCCGATCGCCGATCTGCAGATCGAATACTCGCTGCTGTCGCGCGGGATCGAGGCCGAGATCCTGCCCGCGTGCCGCGAGCTCGGCATTGGCGTGACGGCCTACGGTGTGCTGTCGCGCGGGCTGCTCGGCGGGCGCTGGACGGCGGCGCGGCAGGGCGAGCGCGATTTCCGCGCGGCGAGCCCGCGCTTCCAGGGCGAGAACCTCACGCACAACCTCGCGCTCGTCGACGCGCTGCGCACGATCGCCGACGAGAAGGGCAGCAATCCGGCGCAGGTCGCGATTGCGTGGGCGCTGTCGCGTGGCGCCGACATCGTGCCGCTGGTCGGCGCGCGCAAGCGCACGCAACTGCGGGACGGTTTGCTGGCGACCGAATTGCAACTAACGGTCGAAGAGCTCGCCCGCATCGAAGCGGCGGTTCCCGCCGGGGCGGCTGCCGGCGAGCGCTATCCGGCCGCGCAGATGGCGCACCTCGACAGCGAGCAGGGCCGGGGGTGACGCATGGGGCCGGATCGACGGTCCCGAAAGCCCCGTCCGGCGGGCCCGAGCCAGCACTCAGGCAAAGCCAGATGGCGGGCGGCGTGGCGGGCAGGCACCATCGGCGCCGCACTCAACGGACGGGATGCCTGCCATGCCAATTCATACGCTGACGATCATCGTGCTGGTTTTCCTGCTGGCCGGCGCGGTCAAGGGGATGATCGGGCTCGGATTGCCGACGATCGCGATGGGGCTGCTGACGCTCGCGATGCCGCCGTCGGCCGCGGCGAGCCTGCTGCTCGTGCCGTCGTTCATCACCAACGTGTGGCAGTTGTGGCTCGGCCCGTCGTTCGGCGCGCTGCTGCGCCGGCTGTGGCCGCTGCTCGTCGGCCTGACCGTCGGCACGCTGACGGGCGGGTTGCCGGCGCTTGCAGCCGGCAGTACGTGGACGCACACGGCGCTCGGCATCGTGCTGGTGCTTTACGGGCTGTGGGGGCTGGCGGCGGCGCGGCTGCCCGCACCGGGCCGCCATGAAACATGGCTATCGGCCGTGGTCGGCTACCTGACGGGCGTCGTGACGGCCGCGACCGGCGTGTTCGTCGTACCGGCCGTGCCCTATCTGCAGGCGCTGCGGCTGTCGAAGGACGATCTGATCCAGGCGCTCGGGCTGTCGTTTACCGCATCGACGATCGTGCTCGGCCTGCAGTTGCGCGTGACGGGCGCACTGCAGACGGTCGATCTCGGCGTGTCGGCGCTCGCGCTGGTGCCGGCGCTCGCAGGGATGGCCGGCGGGCAATATGCGCGGCGCGTGATGAGCGAGAAGGTGTTCAAGCGTTGCTTCTTCGTCGGGCTGATCGCGCTCGGCGCGTATATGGCGGGATCGGGGTGGAGGTGAACGCGCGACCCCGGCGCTGAATGATCCCGAAGCCGGTTTCGGCAGCCGGCTTCGGGAACGGTCACGCGGTGGCGGTCGTGCCGCTTACGCCGGATCGGCGTACCTCAGCGTCCATCCGACGGTACGCGTCGCGCCTGCGCCGAGCGCGAACGGTTTCGTCGTGCACGCGAAGTTCGAATGCAACTGCCCGATCGGCGTCGTCGACAACGGATTCGTCGCGCCGTTCGCCGTGTCGAAGGCGGACAGCGCGCAGTTGTCGAACCCGGATGCCGTATAACCGGTCGCGGCGCTGTTCGCGTACGTCACCGACACGCCGTCGCCATTGGCCTGCGTCGACGCGAAATCCGCGAACGACGTGAAGTCCGTCTCGACCGCGAGGTTGCCCGCGAGCGTGCCCGAACTCAGCGCATCGCTGCGCGAAATCGCGCCGTGCGCGAACGTCAGCACAGTGTGCACCTGCAGGTCGAGATCCGTCGTGTACGCGGCGTTCTTCGATGCGAGCCGGAACTTCGTCGTGTCGAACGACACGATCACCTGGCCGTTGCTCTGCTGCACGTTCAGGTTCCTGTAGTACGTGACGGGAATGTAGGTTTTCGCGTTGTACGTCACCTGCGGGAGCAGCAGCGCATAGCCGAGGTCGGTCGTGCCGTAGATCAGCTTGTCGGAGAACGGCACCGGGTAATACGGCGTGTACGAGTCGTAGTCGGGCGCCTGGCTGAGGTTCAGGTTGATCACGCGCCGGCCGTCGCGCACGGTGAGCAACGCGGCGCTGTACGGATGCGCGGCGTCGCCCGGCTGGTTGTACCAGGTGAGCGTGTAGCGCGGCAGCGCGTCGAGCCACGCGCGGTAGTCCGCATCGCCCATCGGCGCCCGGCCGCCGAAGCCGAGCTTGTTCCACCACGCGTTCACGTACAGGTACTGGTGCAGCAGGCTGAAGTTCTCGCCCATCACGCGCGGCTTGCCGCGATACGTGTCGGTGCCGCGGCCCTTGACCCACATGTTCACCGACGGCGTCGGCAGCGACGGGTCGTACCAGTACGTGTCGAAACGACGCGCGGCCTGGTAGATGAATGCATACGCAACCTGTTTCTCGCGATCGGTCAACACGCCGGCATTGGCCGCGGCCGTCAGCACCTCCATGAACGCGGAATCGCCGTACGGGCCGATCGAGCGGCCGTAGTCGAAGCCCTGGCCGTCGGCGTTCAGTTGCGGCAGGATCAGGTCGACCGACTTGCGCAGATAGCCCTTCAACTCCGGCGTGAGATTCGCTTCGTTGCCCATCTCGAACGTGCGCTCGACCACTTCGCCGATCAGCAGCGTGCTGTAGCGGTCGAAGCGCGCCTGGTCGTAGTAGGTCGTGTGCGTGTTCGACGCTTCGTCGGAGAACCCGCCCGACGAGTCGTTGCGGATGTGGTTCGTCAGCGTGTACAGCAGCGCGTCGCGTGCGCTCATCGTCGCGACCGCCGGATCGGTCTTCGATGCGAACGACGGGCTGCTCCAGCCGAGCTTCTGGCGCAGCCCGGCAATGCCGTAGGACACCGCATAGTAGTTTTGCGCGGTGTTGAGCGACGCGATGTCGATCGGCGTGCCGGCGGCCGGGCACGTATTGGTCTTGCCGCTCGCGTCGGTGCCGAACATGTCGCAGAAGGTGAGCCGCTGCTGCAGCGTCGCGAGCATCGCGTCGCTGAAGACTTCGTTGAGCATCCCGCGCGCCTTCAGGTTGTTCAGCGCGACGAGGTAGTAGTACTCGCCCCACGACGTGTTCGCATACGCGTAGGTGCCGCCCGACTGCGCCATCATCGCGGTCGTGATCGTCTGGTACGTCGCGAGGTAGCTCGCGTATTGCGGGTCGTTCTTCGCCTTCATGTCGATCAGGATGTATGACAGGCCGAGCGCGAGCTTGCCGGGCAGGAATTTGTCGCCGGTATTCGTGTCGAGCACGTGGACGGGCGTGCCGTCGCCGAGATCCATCACGACCTGCGTGAAATCGGGCGATTTCCGGATCAGGTCGAACAGCGCGCGCATCTGGCCCATCATCGTGACCGGGACGTTCGTGCCGGCGGGCACGCTGGTGTCGGGCGCGCCATAGACGACGGCCTGCAGCGAGTTCGATGCAAGCGCGGGCGGGGTGGACGGAGGGGACGACGACGGTGTGTCCGTCACGTCGTTGCCGCCGCACGCGCTCACGAGCACGACGGAAAGGGCGCTGAGCGCGGCGCCGAGCGCGAATCTGCTGCGCGGATGCATGGTGTCTCCAGTTTTGAATAGTGGTGAAGCACGGTCACGTATCGCCGATACCGCGCTCGGTGCCGTACCTGGCGCCCGACCTGCAAACCCTGATCCCTGAGGCGGACGGCCTGCCTCGCACATCGAGCAGGCAAGCGTTCCCCCTGCGCGGGTCATGACGGACATCTCGCTCGAGCATTGGAAAACGTTTTCCAAATTTAGGCATCGAGCGGCGTGATGTCAATGAACTTTCACGTCGGAGACGGCGGTAGAAACCCGAATGGGTGTGAGGGAGGGGGAGTCGAAATTACACGTAAGTAGCGGGAATTTTATCTTGATGACCGCGTCATCGCGCGACAGAGAAGCTGTGAAGCGGCCAGCGGGAGCATGCCAAGGAAACGGGTTCTCGCTGCATGAGGAGAGAAAACGTTATCCATAAGAATCCAGACGCAGCGAGCCGCTCAAGGCCACCCGCAGCCACATGCGCCGCCCCGCCGCTTCGACGACGTTCAAAGCTGCTTCTCGATCGCCGCCTTGTCGATCACCGACCACACCTGCCGGATCTTGCCGTCGTGAAACTCGTAGAACACGTTCTCGGCGAACGTGACCTTGCGGCCGTCGACGGCGAGCCCCATGAACGTCCCTTTCGGCGAACACGCGAAGCGAAGGCGGCATGCGACATGCGGCGGTTCGCACACGAGCAGCCGGATGTCGAAGCGCAGGTCGGGAATGTCGCGGAAGTCCTGTTCCAGCATCGCGCGGTAACCGGCGAGGCCGAGCGGCCGGTCGTTGTGAATCACGTCGTCGGACACGTATTCGCCGAGCGCCGTCCAGTCCTGCCGGTTCAGGCAGTCGATATACGCGCGATAGCGGGTTGCGAGGTCGATGTCGGTCATGGTCACGTCTCCGTATGTCGATGGGGCGAGTCGGATGCGGCGCGCGTTACGGCGGCGGTGCGTCGCCAGACAGGAACGCGACGAACTCGCGCGTGTACTTCGGCAGCGCGTCGAATGACCGCGCGCAGAGCGTCAGTTTCCGATGGCTCCACGGATCGGACAACTCGACGAGCCGCACGTCCATCGTCTGCATTGCGCGCTCGGCCGCATGCCGCGACACGATGCCGATGCCCACGCCGCTCGCGATCACGCGGCAGATCGCGTCGAAGCTCTTCAATTGCACGCGATAGCGGATTCGCCTGCCGAGCGCGCGCGCCTGGTCGGCGAGATGCACCTGCAGCGCGCTGCCGTCGGTGAGGCCGATGAAGTCTTCGCCGGCGATGTCGTTGAACGCGACCTTGTCGTGCGACGCGAGCGGATGCGCGGCCGGCACGACGACGATCAGCCAGTCTTCGCGGAACGGTTTCTGTTCGAGCCCGCCGAGCCCGACCGAATCGGCGACGATGCCGACCTCGGCCGTCTTGTTGCGGATCGCATGCACGATCTCCTGGCTGGAACGTTCCTCGACGCTGATCGACAGCTTCGGATGGTGCGGCAGGTAATCGGCCAATGCATCGGGCAGGTATTCGCTCAGCGACGCGGTGTTGCACAGCAGCCGGATATGGCCGCGCAGCCCCTGGCCGTATTGCTGCAGTTCGCCGCGCATGTGATCGATCTGCTGCAGGACGGTGCGCGCGTGATGTTCGAGCGCGCGCCCCGCATCGGTGGCCTGCGCGCCCGACTTGGTCCGGTGCAGCAGCGGCACGCCGAGCTCGTCCTCCATCCCGCGAATGCGTTCGCTCGCCGCCTGCAGCGTGATGTGCGTGCGTTCGGCGCCGCCCGTGATCGTGCCGGCTTCGCAGATGTTCAGGAAAAGCCGCAGGTCGGTCAGGTCGAAGCGCATGATGGGCGGAGCGATGGGTGGGGAATGGCCGATAAGTTAGCAGGAACCGCGGCGCCGGTCTCAGGGGCGGCCTGAGACCCGGTTCGCCGCTTCCGCATTTTCGGGACGCGATCGGCGGCCGATCATGAACGCACATCAACCGGGGAGCCCGTCATGCAGATCGATTCGTCATGGGGCGTGTCGTTCAAGATCGCGCTGCATCTGCTGTTCCTGTGTATCGGCATCGCGTGGGCGGGTGCCGAATTCGTCGCATGGTTGCGGTGAATGTCGTCGTGTGAGGCTATCGAAACGAATCAATCATAGTTTTTTGTGACGAAAATTCTTCCGTTTTTCCGCGTCGAGACCATCAAGTTTTTCCGGATCGGGCCGTACTACCGGTAGTGAATGCCGGCCGGCATCCGGTCCGTGATCGTTTGTCATCATTGTTTGCATCCGGTTACACGTCGGCCGTTCCGTTTTTGAGATGCTTGAAAGATTGTCAAACCGGAGTCGGATCGTCCATGAAAACGCGCGAGATTCACCGCAAGGCGGCGTGGCTGTCGGGGCTGGCCGCCGTGCTCGTCATGGCCGGTTGTGCAAATACGCAGTCCGTTCCGCCGAGCAACACGCTGGCGGCCCAACCCTCCGATTCGAGCCCGTCCGCGGCGCCGTCGCCCGCGCCGATGCCGCCTGCGCCCATTCTCGTCGCGCGCAAGTACGTCGTGAAACGCGGCGACACGCTGACGGGCATCGCGTCCGCGAACGATTGCAGCGTGACCGACTTGCGCACCTGGAACAAGCTGGCCGCGAACGGCAGGCTGCGCATGGGGCAGGTGCTGCGCATCGTCAAGCAGCAGCCGCTGCCGCCCGCGGGCGCGGCCGGCACGCAGGCCGTCGCGAGCAATGATGCGGCGGGGAATCAGGCCACCGCGCAGGGAACTTCGCAGGCCACTTCGCCGGCCAGCGCGTCGACCGCGAACGACCGTCAGGTCGTCAAGGAAACGAAGCGTCATGCGGGCGGTGTCGCGCTCAAGTGGCCCGCAAGCGGCAAGATCGTCGAAGGGTTCCGGCCCGGGCAGAACCGCGGCATCCAGATCGCCGGCCGGCCGGGCGACCCGGTCCGCGCCGCGGCCGACGGCCGCGTGATGTACGCGGGCACCGGCCTGAACGATTACGGCAGCCTGATCATCGTCCAGCACAACGCGGATTTCCTGACCGCCTATGCGCACAACCGCAAGCTGCTCGTGAAGACGGGCGACATCGTGCATCAGGGCGATGCGATCGCCGAGATGGGCGACCTCGACAACTCGCGCGTCGCGCTGCTGTTCGAGGTGCGGCGCGACGGCAAGCCGGTGAATCCGATGCCGTACCTGCCTTCGTCGCAAGGGTGAAGTCGGGTCGTTTCGCTGGAACGCGACGGCGGTCGCTGCTACGCTAGGTGTTCATGCGAATCCCGCCACCGCGCGGGGGCGACGGGCGTCTTTCGGGGATGCGCGGCGAATGCCGTCGCGGGCCGGCCGTCGGCGTGAACGGTCGTGCGTCGTCGATGCGCGGCCGCGTCGCTTCGCGCCACCGTTTCCGACAGAACAGACCTCATTCATGGAACACTCTCCGACACGCCGCTCGCTGTTGCTTGCCGCCGTTGCCGCGCCGTTCGTTGCCGCGTGTACTTCCGCGCCGGTCGCCGACCAGGGGCGCGCCCATACCGCGCAAGCCGAACTCGCCGCACTCGAAAAAGCGTCGAACGGACGGCTCGGCGTCGCCGCGCTCGATACGTCGAACGGCGTGCGCATCGCGCACCATGCGCGCGAGCGCTTCCCGCTGTGCGGCACGTATGCGGTCATGGCCGCCGCCGCGATGCTCGCGCGCGGCTCGCTCGACGCGTCGCTGCTGCCGCGCCGCATCCTGTACCGCCGCTATGAAATCGTGTCCGGCTCGCCGGTGACGGAGAGCCACGTCGATACCGGCATGACGGTTGCGCAGCTGTGCGCGGCGATGCTGCAGTCGGGCGACAAGGGCGCGGGCAACCTGCTGATGGGCGTGCTCGGCGGCCCGCAGGCCGTCACGGCGTTTGCGCGCGAAAGCGGCGACACCACCTTCCGTCTCGATCACTGGGAACCCGAACTGAACCGGGCCGCCCCCGGCGACGAGCGCGACACGTCGACGCCGGTCGCGATGGTCGACACGCTGCAGCGGCTGCTGCTCGGCGACACGCTGCGCGAGCCGCAGCGCGCGCAACTGACGGAATGGATGGCCGGCGGCGCACGCGGCGCGGCCGGCATCGCGGCGGGCGTGCCGCCCGGCTGGCGCGTGGCCGACAAGGCCGGCACCGGCGGCTACGGCACGACGACCGACATCGCGGTGCTGTGGCCGCCGTCGCGCGCGCCGATCGTGATGGCCGTGTCGTTCACGCAGCCGGACGCCGCCGCCGCGGCGCGCGCGGACGTCGTCGCATCGGCGGCGCGCATCGCGGCGGGCGCGCTGACCGCCGCGGCCTGAACCTTCGGCGTCTCGCGCGAAGCCGGCGTTTGGCTTATCGTGTCGATCAGCGCGCGCCGGCGTCGGCGCGCGGTTCTTCCGCGTCGTTTTTCGTTTCCCGTTCGCCATGCGCCGACTTCCGCCCCTGCACGCGCTGCAGATCTTCTCGACGGTGGCTCGCCACCGCAGCTTCACGCGCGCGGCCGAGCAGCTGTGCATCACGCAGGGCGCGGTGAGCCGGCAGATCCAGACGCTCGAGGCGCACTACGGTTTTCCGCTGTTCAAGCGGCATGCGAAGGGCCTCACGCTGACGGCCGAGGGCGAGCAACTGTTGCCGGTGGTCGACGAGAGCTTCGCGCGGATCGAGGACATCTCGATGAAGCTCACGCGGCAGCGCACCGATCTCGCGCTGAAGGTGCCGACCTGCGTGATGCGCTGGATGCTGCCGCGCATCATGCGCTTCCAGGGCGAACATCCCGATCTCCACGTGCAGATCACGACCGCGTGGCAGCACGTCGTCGATTTCTCGAGCGAGCCGTTCGACGCGGCGATCGTCTACGGCACGTCGCCGGGGCCGGGCGTGGTCGCGCTGCCACTGTTCGACGAGCGGCTGACACCCGTTTGCGCGCCCGAACTGCGGCAGGCGTCGCCGCTCGGCACGGTCGGCGATCTCGCGCGCCATACGCTGCTGCATCCCACGCGCGACCATCGCGACTGGCGTGCGTGGCTCGACCATGCGGGCGAGCGTGGCGTCGATCCCGCGCGCGGGCCGACGTTCGACACGCTCGATCTCGCGACGAACGCGGCGATGCAGGGCTTCGGCGTCGCGATCGGCGACGTGACGCTCGTCGACGACGACGTCAGCGCGCGCCGGCTCGAACGGCCGTTCGACATCGTGCTCGAAACGGGCGCGCGCTACTTCTTCGTCTATCCCGAGAACCTCGGCAGCCAGCAGAAGATCCGCGCGTTCAGCGACTGGATCGCGCGCCATCGCGACTGACGCGCGACGTTTCCCCGCAGCGAGTGCTACTGATAGGTGACGACCGCGATCATCGGCGCGTTCGCGTTGCCCGGACGGACAGGTAAAACGATTGCGCGCGAGGCCTGCGTAAAGGCCGTGGTCTTGATCGTGCGCAGGCTGGCCGCGTCGACGAACGCGACTTGTCCGCTCGCCGGGCGCGGGCAGTCGGGGCGCACGTGCGCATGCGCGGCGTCGGCCGTGTCGAGCGCGAACGAGCACGGCGGCTCGACGATCATGCCGGTGAAGTGGATGATGCCGGACGCGCCGGCGGCAAAGGACGAGGACGAGGCCAGAAGCGAGGCAGCCAGCGCGAGCGAGGCGGCAAACGAACGATGCTTCATGACAGGCTCCAGAGAGGAAGCGCGTCGCAGCGAGGCCGCTCGAATGGCAGTCCGTCAACGCTGCGGTGCTGTATGCGTAAACGGCAAGTTCATCGAACCTCTTGAGGGAGAAACCCGGAAATCACGACGCCGAGCAAACGACGCCGCGTTCCTTCAATCAATTTATCTCAAATTTGTGCGGCCGCAAGTCAGGGTATTGCCGATAACGTACGCTCGGCTGACGCGCGTCAATGGATGCAGCGTTTGCGGGTAAATCGTTGAGGACTCAACGAATCGACAATCCTGAGGATGACGATTCGCCAAAAGAAAACGGCCGCTCGTGCGGGACGAGCGGCCGTTTGCGTCGGAGCGCGGTATGCGGTGTTCAGCCCGCGCGCTTGCGGATCGCACCCACGACGACGAGCAGCACGATCGCGCCGATGATCGACGCGATCCAGCCGGCGCCCTGGCCCGGTGCATACCAGCCGGCGGCGCGGCCGACGTAGCCGGCAACCAGCGAACCGACGACGCCGAGCACGACGGTCATCACGATGCCCATCTTGTCGTCGCCGGGCTTCAGTGCGCGGGCGAGGAGGCCGACGATGAGCCCGACCACCAGGGTTTCGATGAATTGCAGCATGGATGCCTCCCGGTTGCTGTTGAGTGGTTGACGAAACGTCATGGACCCGCGCGGCGCACCAGGGTTCCCGGTAGCGGCGAACCCGCGCGCGGCGTGCCGAGTATCGCACGCCACGGTGTCGCACGGATGTCGGCGCTGCCGCGCACACATATCGTTCATTGGTAGTCGAGCAGCACCTGCGCCGCGGCATGCACGGAACCGCCACCGATCTTCCCGCCTGTTTGAAGATAGGACGCCCTGAGCGGAATCGACGGCGATCCGCCGGTGGCCGCGTTGTAGCCGGTCACCGTGTGCGATTTTCGCAGCGTCAGCGGCTGACCGGTCGTCGCATCGGCGATATGGATGCCGATGCCGGCTGCAGTCGCATCCGGACGCAGCTGCATGCCACCCGGTATCCCGGCGACGACGTCGTCGAGCGGCGCCAGTTGGTATCCGATCCGGTTGTAGCCGGCCGGGCAGTTGTTCAACCGCACCTGGAACTCGGTCGCGCCGGCGGTGGAGCCCACGCCGTTGAAGTCGCGGCGCTGCACGGGCGGCAGCGTGACGGTCTGGTCGGGAACCGAGCAGGTTCCGTTGATGAAGCTGACCTTCGCGGCGAGGAAGACGGGAGTCGATCCGCCCAGGAGACCGGATTTGTAATAGATCGTGTAATAGGCGCTGATCATGCCTGAATTGAGCGAGCCGTCCTGAGGCTGGCGGCTGTCGCGAAACAGCATGACTTCGAGCGTGTTACGCAGCGTCGTCTTCGTCGACGACACAGCCACGTTGCCGTCGACGAGCATGCGCGTGGACAGGCCGGACACGTTGGTTTCCAGGTCGGGGCCGTCGGACGTCATCACGCCGCCTTTCGGATACATCCTGATGCTCGTGATCTGGCAAGTGCTCGCGCCGCATACGTCCTGCGGCGTGAAGTAATGACGCGCGACGACGACCCCGGGCGCCGCGTTGGCCGGGCTCGAAACCGTGGCCTGCCCGAACGCATAGAGGCCGGCTGCGGCCGCGTCGGTCGCGAACGCCGCGCATGCGAGCAGCAACGTCGATGCAATCGCGGCGACGCGCGACGCGCGTCGGGCAACGCCGCCCCGAACTTCACTCGAGTGCGCCATGCGTGGGCGGCGCGCTGCGCGGATCGATGTGGACGATGAAGAGAAGTGGGTCATCTGGGTTCCTTATTGTGCGGCGGTCGTCGAATCGGCGCGGCAGACGCTCTTGACGGTCTGTATGCCCGACGCGTGCCCGCGACGGTCGACGACGGGGAGCGCGTATGCGATCCGGCAGAACGAGCGGCGGTCGGCGCCCCATCGAACGGTGAGCGTGCCGCTGTCGCCGAGCCCGCGCGCGAAGATCTTGCTCGCCTGGGCGACGACGCCGATTTCCTTGCCGGTTTCGTCCTGCACGGTGGCGCCGAACGGCAACGGCGTGCCGTCGGCCTGCGGCGCCTGAATGAGCGCCGCGCGGCCAGTGTCGGTCGCGAACCGGATCAGCGGCACCGCGCCGGCGCGCGGCGCGATCTGTCGGCTGGTTTCCTTCAGCTCGACGTCCATCGAGATTCCCTTCGGATCGAGCGCGACCGTGTTGAGGCTGTAGGGCGTCAGGTACGGGACGACCGCGAAGCCGTTGCCGTCGACTTTGACGCCTGCCGCGTTCGTGATGCGCGCGCCGGCCGCGCCGGGCGCCTCGACGATCGCGAACGTCTCGGACACCGGCTGCGAGAACGTGATGCCGCCGCGGTGCGCGACGAGCGCGCCGCGCACGCCGAGCGAACCCTGCTGGAAGTCGGTGCTCGCGCCCGCGCTCGCATTGATTTCGGCCATGCGCGCGCGGTACGTGACGTTTGCGCTGCCGTCCGTGGCCGAGCCCGACCCGGACGCGTGGTTCGCGCTGACGCTGTACGACAGCGCGTGATCGTCGCCGAGCGAGCCGGACAGCGTCGACTGCAGCCGGGTGCGGCCGAGCGTGTCGCGCGACACGTTGCCCGAGACGGTCGTCGGGCTCGCGTGGCCGAGCGGGATCGTGACGCTCGCGTAATAGAGCGTGCCCATGTCGCCGCCGGCATTGCGCTGCCGTGTGGCCGTCAGGCTATACGACACGTTGCGGAACTGGTTCGTGTAGCCGATCGAATAGTTGACGTCCGAGCCGGAGCGGTTCCAGTAGTTGACGGTCGAAGCCGTGGCGTTGATGCGTCCGCCGGTCGCGCCGAGGCGCTGCGTGAGCGCAAGCGATGCGCGATGGCGCTGACGCCAGACCGAACTGGCCGGGCGTCCGTCCCGGACGGCATCGCGCGCCTGCATCGCGTCGTTGAGGCCGAAATAGCCGTCGGTCGAATAACGATAGGCGGCCAGCGCGATGTCGGTGCCGGTCGTATCGATGGACTTCGCATAGCTGACGCGCACACTCGAACCGCTGTAGCGCTTCGCGCCGGGAATCGAGGTCATCGCATGCGTCACGTCCGCGCCGAATGCGCCGAACGACGTATTGAGGGCGCTGCCCAGCATCGCGGACGCATAACCGCCGGCGAGCGTGACGCCGCCATAGGCCGTCAGCAGGTTCGTCAGGCCGCGCTGGTACGTGGCCTGTGTGAACAGCGGCTGGCTCGATCCGTACGGATTGCGCAGCGTGCCCGCGACGAAGCTGTAGCGGCCGATGCCCGGCCGCAGCGACATCGGCACGGCGGCGTAAGGCACGGAGAACGAGTGCACGGAGCCGTCGGCCTCGGCGACCGACACCTGCAGGTCGCCGCCATACCCGGTCGGGTACAGGTCGTCGATCTCGAAATTGCCGGGCGCGACCGTCGTCTCGTAGATCGTCACGTCGTTCTGGCGGATCGTGACCTTGGCATTGCTGTTCGCGATGCCGCGCACCACGGGCGCGTAGCCGCGCAGCGAATCGGGCAGCATCCGGTCGTCCGTCGACAGGCGCACGCCGCGGAACTGCGTCGAATCGAACAGTTCGCCCGACGTGTAGCTTTCGCCGACGACGAGTTGCGACGACAGCGACGGCAGGTCGCGCTGCAGATAGGTCGCGATGCCCTGGTAACGGCTCTGCCCGCGCGACGACCACGAATACGAACCTTCGTGCCGAAAGCGCCAGGCGCCGAGATTCACGCCGCCGTTCAGGCCGAGGTAGCCCTGCGTCTGCGCGGTATGGCCGCTGGCCTTCGACGTGTAGAGATTGAAGTTGTAGCCGAGCAGGCCGACGGTTTCGCCGGCGGTCCATTGATCGGGGTTCACGTAGCCGCGCGCCTTGCGCGCGAGCGACGCCTGCGGAATCGAGAGCCGCAGCGTTTGCCGCGCGAAGTCGAACGTCGCGCTGACTTCCGGCACCGCTTGCTCGACGCGCAGGCAGGCGTCGGGGCTCGCAAGCTGCGCGATGACATCCGGCGCGAGCTTGGTGAAATCGATACCGACGCGCTCGAACAGCGTGCGGTCGAAGCATGGCCGCGCGTCGCCCGACTCGGGCGCGGCCGCGAAGCGCACGTCGTAGCGGCCGATCCAGTCGGGGCCGACATGGAGATCCACGGTATACGTGCCGGGCGCCGTCACGTTGCGCTGCGCGAAGCGCGACACGTCGAAATGCTTGCCCAGGCGGTTCTGCAGGAAGGCGCCGTCGAACTCGACTTGCGCGAACGTGCTTGCGGCGGCGGCTTGCGTCGTCGCACGGCCGTCGCTCGACCACGCGCCGACGCAGGCCATCACCAGCAGATGGATCGGCTTGACGCGTGGCAGGTCGGCCGCCCGATGGCATGGCAGTCGAGTCGAGGTCATGAGCAGTACTCCAGATGGTTTCGGATCGAACGGATGCGTTTCGCCGGCGCAGTCGCGTGGGCGTGCGCGTTGCTGCGTGACGAATGTCGAGTCAGGGGATTCCGGGTCCGGGCCGTCCGGTCGAGACGGCGGAAAGGGCGGCGGACGAAAGGAAGGGAAGCGGGCGGCCGCACCCGCGGTGCGCGCGGCCGGCTTCTGCCGCGTTACGGAGCGATGCCGACCGGACGCCTGATGTCGGTCGACCGGCCCCAGTCGTCGATGCTGCCGAACTCGACCGTTGCACCCGCGGCGGGCGCGTCGGCGAGATGCTTGATCGGGAATCGTTGCGTGCTTCGGGGCAGCACATAGCCCATGCCGGCGTCATGCTTGCGGCCCGCGGCATTCAGCAGCACGTTGCCGAAATTGACGACGAACGGCGTCGGGTTGCGGGCCTCGAGCGCGTAGCCGCCATCGGCGCGCACCACGCGCCAGTCGAGCTGGCTGGGCGCATCGTCGGCGCTGCCGGCCAGCCCGGCGGGGCGATACATGATCTTGATGCGGGAGCGGAACGCAAGCTGGATGCGGTTCCGGTTTTCTTCCGCCGACGCTTTCGGCGGCACTTCGAGCACGTTCAGCCAGAACAGCGATTCCCGGTCGGCTGGCAGCGGTTCGCCGGTGTGCACGAGACGCAGCGTCTGGCCATTGCCGGCTTCCATCCGGAAGATCGACGGCGTCAACGTGAACGGCACGTCGATGTGCTCGGGCAACGCGCTGCTGTCGCCGTCGTCGAGCCACGCCTGCACCAACGCCGGACGCTTGCTGTCGTTCGTGAGCTGGATCGTGACCTCGCGCTCGCTGGACGGGAAGATCACGCGCGTGCCGGCGATCACGACGCTTGCGTCGGCTTGCGACGCGAATGCGGTGACGGCCAGGGTCAGCGTACGGAGGAGCTTCAACAGTTTCATGGGCGTGGAGAGTCGGATCGTTGGACGGAAGCGGACGGAAACGGCAGTTCCGTGCCGCGCGGCGTGACGGGGTGGAGATCGCCGGGGCGGCGACCTCCACGCGTGCGTTCTTACTGATAGATCAGCGAGTACTCGACGCGCGAGTTGACGTCGCCGGCCTTCACGGCGCCGGACGCGTAGTACTCGGCGAAGTAGTTCAGCTTCGCGTTGCCTTCGGCGTCGATATCGGCGATTTGAGTGCTCGCAGAGGTTTGAGCGCCGATGGGGATCAGCTTCTGTTGATCGTCCAGCACGTTAATCTGGACGCCTGTCGCGGCCTTGGCGCCCGTGTCGATCGTCAGGCGGCCGCTCGACTGATCGACGTTCGCGCCGTTTTCGAAGATCACGCCGACCTTCACCGGATTTTCGCCGCCGACCGTGCAGCCCTTGAGCGCCAGCGAGAATGCGCTGCGACCGGCGACGGAGCCGACGTCGGTGAGCGCGGTGGTGCTGACCGGCGGCAGCGGGACGGTGAGATCCGATCCGCCATCGACGCTGCAGGTCGATGCAATGACCTTGCCGACGAAGCTGACCGTGCCGTCCGCCGCGTGGGCCGTGGACGAAAAGGCTGCGCCGGCTGCGACGAGGAGAAGCGGGATGGCGCTGTGCTTGATGTTTTTCATGGTTGAAGTCCCAAATAAAGTTCGACGTTCGAAAGCGCGAATTGAATTTAAATTTCAGAATGGCGCGTTTCGGGTCAAATTATGCGGACTTCGTAATGATTTTGTAATGCGACTCGTACGAATCGATAATCCATTTATCTAGTACGCGTACGAAGTTTTTGGTTGACTGCCGCAGGGGCGGTCAGAGGGAAGGGAGGGGGCAGGCAGGGCGGCGCGTATGTGCCCCGTTATCGAAATCGGTCGGGGTACCGATTTCGTGGTCGCGCCGCCCGATATTCGCGCTATCCGCCGTTCGTGGGCGGTCATGCGTTATTCGAAGCGAATTGAAGCGGGAACGGCCGGCCGGCGGAGGGGCGTGGCGGCCGACATGCCGCGTTGCGGACGCGGCATGGCATGCAACGGTCGCGGGATCGGGGCGGCGCGTGTCAGGCCGTGGGCGCGTCGATTGCCGGGTCGAGCCGGCGATACCCTTCGGTCGCGTTCAGCAGCGTGCGCGTGTAGTCGCGTGCGACCTGCCCGGCCCGTACGTCCTCGATCCGCAGTTGCTCGACGATCTCGCCGTGCTGCATCACCGCGACGCGCTGGCACAGGAAGCCGATCACCGCGAGGTTGTGGCTGACGAGGATCATCGTCAGGTTGCGTTCGCGATGCAGGCGGCGCAGCAGGTTCAGGATCTCGGCCTGCACCGACACGTCGAGCGCGGACGTCGGCTCGTCGAGCAGCAGCACGCGCGGCTCGACGATCAGCGCCCGCGCGATCGCCACGCGCTGCCGCTGGCCGCCCGACAACTGGTGCGGATAGCGGAAGCGAAACGCGGGCCCCAGCCCGACTTCGGCAAGCGCGCGGGCGATCCGCGCGTCGGCGTCGCCGATCGCATGGATCGACAGCGGCTCGCGCAGCGTCTGGTCGACCGTGAAGCGCGGATGCAGCGATGCGTACGGATCCTGGAACACCATCTGCACGTGCCGGCGGAACGCGCGTTCGGGCGTGCCGCCCACCGGGCGGCCGTCGATCGACAGACTGCCGCCCGCGAGCGGCACGAGGCCCGTCAGCGCACGCAGCAGCGTCGATTTGCCGGAGCCTGATTCGCCGACGAGCCCGAACACTTCGCCGTCGCGCACCGCGAAGCTCGCGTCTCGCACGGCGTCGACGTGACCCGTGCGGGTCGGGAAACGAATCGAGACGCGATCGACGTCGATCATCGCGAGGCCTCCTGTCGATCGGCGCGCGCGACGGCCGGCGCCGCCGCGTCGAGCCACGCCGGATCGCGCCGTAGCACCGGCAGTTCGTCGGGCGGATTCGCGAGCGGCGGATTCGCCGCCAGCAGCCCGCGCGTATAGGGATGCGTCGCGTCGCGCAGGTCGCGCGCGGCGCAGGTTTCGACCACGCGGCCGGCATACATCACCGCGACGCGGTCGCAGAACGACATCACGAGCGGCAGGTCGTGGCTGATGAACATCAGGCCCGTGTCGTGCCGCGCGATCATCGCGTCGAGCACCGCGAGCACCTGCATCGATACCGCGACGTCGAGCGCGGACGTCGGCTCGTCGGCGATCAGGAGGCGCGGGCCGGTCGACACCATCATCGCGATCATCACGCGCTGGCCCATGCCGCCCGACAGCTCGTGCGGATACGCGTCGGCGACGCGCGCCGGATCGCGGATCTGCACGGCCGCGAGTGCCTCGACGATCCGCTCGCGCAGCGCGCGGCCGCGCAAGCCCGGCTCGTGCCGCCGGAACGCTTCGCCCATCTGCTTCGCGACCGTCATCACCGGGTTCAGCGAATATTTCGGGTCCTGCAGGATCATTCCCATCTGGCTGCCGCACAGGCGCCGGCGCTCGCGCGGCGACATCGCGAGCAGGTCGTGGCCCGCGAAGCGCATCGTGCGGGCCGACCAGCGCGCGGCGTCGGGCAGCAGGCCGAGCAGCGCGCGGCCCGTCAGCGACTTGCCGGAGCCCGACTCGCCGACGATGCCGAGTCGTTCGCCCGGCGCGAGCGTCAGCGACAGGTCGCGCACCGCGTCGGTGACGACGCCGTCGTGCCCGCGAAAGCCGATCTTCAGGCCGTCGATCTCGCAGAGCGGTGCGGCGGCGTGGGCGGAATTCAATGACATGTCACGCTCCATGACGCGGATCGAAGACGTCGCGCAGCCCGTCGCCGAGCAAGTTGAACGCGAGGCTGACGAGCAGGATCGCGATGCCGGGCAGCGTCGCGACCCACCATGCGTCGAGCAGCACGTTGCGGCCCGACGCGACCATGAAGCCCCATTCCGGGCTCGGCGGCTGCGCGCCGAGGCCGAGAAAGCCGAGGCCCGCGACGGTCAGGATGATGCCGGCCATGTCGAGCGTCGCGCGCACGATCACCGACGACATGCACAGCGGCATGATGTAGCGCAGCAGGATGCGCGGGCCCGACGCGCCCTGCAGCCGCGCCGCATGGATGTAGTCGGCCTGCGCGATGCGGATCGTCTCAGCGCGGGCGAGCCGCGCATACGCCGGCCACGCGGTGATCGAGATCGCGACGACCGCGTTGATCACGCCGGGCCCGAGCGCGGCCGCGAACGCGAGCGCGAGCACGATCTTCGGGAACGCGAGCGCGATGTCGGTGATGCGCATCAGCACGCTGTCGACGAAGCCGCCGCAATAGCCGGCCGTCGTGCCGATCAGCAGGCCGATCGGCACGACGATCACGACGACGAGCAGCGCGATGCCGAGCGTCAGGCGCGACCCCGCGATCAGCCGCGAAAGGATATCCCGGCCGAGCTGGTCGGTGCCGAGCCAGTGCGATGCGGAGCCGGGCGGCAGCAGCCGGTCGGGCAGCACCTGGCGCAGCGGATCGTGCGGCATGATCAGCGGGCCGACGATCGCGACGACGATCAGCGCGACCAGGATCGCGAGCCCGAACAGGTTGAGCGGATTCGTGGCGAACCGGCGCCAGCGGCGGTACGCGAGGCCGAACGCGGCCTGCGAGCGCGACGCGGGCGCATCGGAAAGCAGCCACGCGCGCAGGGTGAGACGCTCGGCGTTCATGGTCGGGTGGCCTTCGACATGGGTGGAACAGGACGCAGGATGGAAGCGGTCATATCGAACCGGCCCTCAGCGCGCACGCGGATCGAACACGCGGTACAGCGCGTCGGTCAGCAGGTTGACGGTGATGAACATCGCGCCGATCACGAGCGTCGCGCCGAGCACCGCGTTCATGTCGGCGTTCAGCAGCGCGCCGGTCAGGTACGAGCCGAGCCCCGGCCACGCGAACACGATTTCGGTCAGCACCGAGCCTTCGAGCAGGTTGCTGTACGTGAGCGCGATCACGGTAAGCAGCGGCACCGCGATGTTGCCGAACGCATGCCGCCAGATCACGCGGCGCTCGGACAAGCCCTTCGCGCGCGCGGTGACGATGTATTCCTGGCTCAACTGGTCGAGCATGAACGAGCGCGTCATCCGGCTCAGGTAGGCGACCGAGTAGTAGCCGAGGATCGCGGCCGGCAGCGCGATGTGCGACACCGCGTTGCGGAACACGTCCCACTCGCCGGCGAGCGCCGCGTCGATCAGCAGGCTGCCCGTGCGCGGCTCGACCATCCCGTCGTACACGGGATCGAGCCGGCCCGGGCCGCCGACCCAGTGCAGCCGCGCATAGAACAGCAGCAGCCCCATCAGCCCGAGCCAGAACACCGGCACCGAATTGCCGATCAGCCCGACGAAGCGTGCGATGTGATCGATCGGCCGGTTGTGCTTCACGGCGGCCGCGACGCCGAGCGGCACGCCGATCGCGATGCCGATCAACGTCGCGATCGTCGCGAGTTCGAGCGTGGCCGGAAATACGCGCTTGATGTCGTCGAGCACCGGGTTCGCGGTCAGCAGCGACATGCCGAGATTGCCGTGCAGCACGTCGCGCGCGTAGATCAGGAACTGCGTGACGAGCGGCTTGTCGAGGCCGAGCGCGATGCGCTCGGCCGCGTAGGCTTCGGCGGACGCGCGATCGCCGAGGATCGCGAGCACGGGATCGATCGGCACCTTGCGGCCGATCACGAACGTCAGCGCGAGCAGTCCCGCGAACGTGACGGCGAGCGTGAGCGCCCAGCGCAGCACGCGCAGCGCCCAGCGGACGGCCGGGCGCCGCGCGGGCAGCGTGCGCAGCGCTTCGAGGGAGGAGGCGGGGGTCGACATGCGGCGAATCTTATTGCTTCTTCAGGTTACGGTACGACACGAGATCGTTGATCGGCCCGACTTCGAGCCCGCTCACGCCGGGCCGCGTCGCGACCTGCGCGACTTTCTCGAACATGATCACGAACGGCGAGCGCGCGAGCATCTCCTTCTGCATCGCCTGGTACCGCTGCGCGCGTTGCGCGGCGGTCGGCTCCGCGAGCGCGGCGTCGGTTTCCTTCGTCAGTTGCGGAATGTCCCAGCTGTTGCGCCAGGCCAGCATTTTATAGCTCGACTTGTCGGTGTTGTCCGGATTCCATGCGAAACCTTGCGCGTTGCTGTGCGGGTCGATGTAGTCGGCCGACCATTCGCCGATATAGATGTCGTGCTGGCGTGCGCGGTATTTCGCGAGCGTCTGCTTGTTGTCGCCGGGGATCAACTGCACCTTGACGCCCGCCTGCGCGAAATTCGCCTGCACGGCCTGCGCGATCTCCGTGTACGGATAGTCGTTGCGCACGTCCATCGTCACCGAGAAGCCGTTCGGCACGCCGGCCTTCGCGAGCAGCGCCTTCGCCTTCGCGACGTCGAGCTTGTACGGGTTCGCATTCAGCGTGCCGAGGAAACCTTCGGGCAGGAAAGTCTGGTGCACCTTGTAGGTCGTCTTCACGACGTTGGACTGGATGCCCGAATAGTCGACCAGCCACTTCAGCGCTTCCTGCACGTCGGGCTTCGCGAGCGTCGGGTTCTTCGTGTTCAGGCCGAGATACAGCAGCGTCGCCTGCGGCGACGCCGTTACCTTCGCCTTGCCCGATTTCACGACCGCCGCGAGATCGTCGGGGCTCAGGTCGCGCGCCGCGTCGACGTCGCCGTTTTCCAGCAGCAGGCGCTGGCTCGCGGCTTCGGGCACGTGGCGCAGCACGATGCGCTTCATCGCGAGCGGCAGCCGGTAGCCGTCGAAGCGCTGCAGCACGAGGCTGTCGCTGGGCGACCACTTGACGAGCTTGTAGCCGCCGGAGCCGGCCTCGTTGGTCTTCAGCCACGCGTTGCCGAAGTCGTTGCCCTGCTGGTGCGACAGCAGCAGCTTCTTGTCGAGCACCGACGCGGGCCACGAGCCGAGCACGTTCAGCACGAAGGTCGGCGCGTATTTGTGGTCGGTCGTGATCGAGACCGTCTGGTCGTCGAGCTTCTTCACGTTCGCCGCGACGTTGGCTTTCGTGAGCCCGATGCCGGTCAGCACCGCGGCCGGGCCCTTGTCGAGCAGCACCGTGCGCTGGATCGACCATGCGACGTCGTCGGCCGTCAGCGCGTTGCCCGAGTGGAACTTGAGGCCCGGGCGCAGCTTGAACGTATAGGTCAGCCCGTCGGGGCTCACGGTCCACGATTGCGCGACGTCGCCGTTGAATTTCGACGGATCGCGCAGGTCGACGCGCACGAGCCGGTCGTACGTGTTCGCGACGTATTCCTCCGGCACCAGTTCGTAGACCTCGCCCGGATCGAGCGTCGTGAATTCGTCGAGCAGCGTGGCCATCACGAACATGTCCTTCGGCGTTTCCGCGCGGGCGGCGGAAAGCGGCACGGCGGCGAGCAGGGATGCGGCGGCCAGCGCCGCGACGAGCCGGGAGGTCGGGAAATTCATGGGCGCTTCTCCATCTGTCGTTTGAGTCGTTGAACGTGAACGTGCATGAAAAAGAGGGCGTGCGGCGTCGTCACATCAGGCGCCACGGGCCGCTCGCCGCGTTGTCGATCGGCGACAGCGCGTGCGAATCCGGCAGCTCGTAGTGCCACCACTCGCTGTCGATGTGGGTGAAGCCGGCCGCGTGCATCACGCCGAGCAGCAGCAGCCGGTTGCGTTGCACCGGCTCCGGCAGCCCCGCGTGGAAGTGGCCCGACGCGGCGACCATCTCGTCGAAGCCCGTGCCCATGTCGAGCGGCTCGCCGTTCGCGCCGACGAGCGTCAGGTCGAGTGCGGTGCCGCGGCTGTGGTTCGACCCGCGGCCGAGATCGGCGACGAAGTTCGGGTCGGGCAGGAAATCCCACAGCACCTGCTGCGCCTGCGGCGGCCGGTATGCGTCGTAGAGGCGCAGCGTGAAGCCGGCCTGCGCGGCGATGCCCACGGCGCGGCGCAGCGCGGCTTCGGCCGGCTCGAGCAGCAGACAGTGCGCGGAGCGGTAGATCGGCTTGCCGGTCAGGTTGCGCTCGGTCGCGTAGACGAGATCGATCTCGACGCGATGCGTGGCGGGCGTGATTTCGACGAGACGGTGACGGTTCATCGGCGGTCCGGTTCGCTCAGGATTCGAATTGGTCGAACGTGCGCTGCAATTCGCGGTTGCGCGCGACGCGCCGGTCGATCGCGGGACCGAGGCGGTCGACCACGGCGGTGATCAGCAGGTTGAACAGGCAGGTGAGCGGCGCGAGCGAATCCCAGAACTGGCCGACGTCGGTCTTCACCTGCAATAGGTCGGCCGGCCACTCGCGCGCCCACGGGCAATACAGATCGGTGACGAGCGCGAACGGCTGGCCGCGTTCGGCGGCGGCCTGGCAATAGCGACGTGCGCTGCGCGAATAGGCGCGCGTGTCGGTGACGATGCAGTACGGCCGTTCGAACTCGGAATTCAGCGAATCGACGTACGAGCCCGACTGGCCGTCGGAATAGAACACGCGCGGGCGCAGGTATTCGAGGTAGCTGCTGAACGCGTTGCTGATGCCGCGCGTGGACTGGATCCCGAGGATGAAGACGGCATCGGCATGCGCGATCCGGTCGGCCACCTGCGCGAACACCGGTTCTTCGGCAAGCCGGTACACGTGGCGGATTGCGTCGAGTTCGCGCTCGAGCGAGGCGGCGAGCGTGCCGCGGCTGCGATCGCCGTCGCGCGCGTCGGCGGTGGCGGTTGGGGGCGAGGTGGTGGCGCGGCGGTACTCGTCGAGGCGGTCGGTGATCATCCATGGACGATCGCTGCCGCCGCGCAGTTCGCGTTTCAGATCGTCGAGATTCCGGTAACCGACGCTGCGCAGGAAACGTCCGACCGAAATGCCGCTGGTGCCGGTCTGCTGCGCGATCTGGTCGGCGGTTTCCAGGCCGAGCCGATCGAGGTTCGCAAGCATGTAGCTGGCGATGCGTTTCGCGGTCGGCGTCAGGTCGGCGAAGCGGGATTCGACGGTGTGGGCGAATGCGCAGGTCATCAGGCTGTTAGATCGTTGTCATTTGATGATTCGATGTCATCTATCTGACAAAGCCAAAATCACGCGCGCCAGCGAATAAAAACTATGGGTTTGCGGTGGATGATAGGGGGATGGGCGTGCGTGCAACGGCGGGGCGCAACGCCCGACGTGAAAAATATTTCTGACACGAATATTTTGCGTTTATCTCTAACAGAGATAATTTGCGTTTATGCCTGTCAGAGATATACTGCATGAATCGCATAGAGGGCCCCCGCCGTGAATCTCATCGTCAATACCCCTGCTCAACTGGGCGAGATCCTGTCGTCAGCGCGTCAGGCCAAGGGGCTGACGCAAGCCGAGGCGGCGGCACGCATCGGCGTCGGCCAATCGCGCCTGTCGTCGCTGGAAACGATCCGCACCGAAAGCCTGTCGCTCAAGCAGTTGCTCGAATTGACCGCGCTGTACGGTCTCGAGCTCAGCATCCGCACGAAGGACGGGCGCGACGCTGCCAACGTCGAGTGGTAATCGATGGGGCGCAAATCGCACAGCCGCGCGCTATCGATCTGGGCCAACGGCGTGCGGGTCGGAATCTGGCGGATTCCCGCGCGCGGCGACATGGAACTGCACTACGACGCCGGCTGGAAACAGTCGGATGCCGGCCGCCCGCTGTCGCTGTCGCTGCCGTTCGGCATCGGCCCTGCGCCGTTGCGCGGCGAGCGCGTCAATCACTACTTCGACAATCTGCTGCCCGACAGTGACGCGATTCGGCGTCGGCTTGCGTCCCGGTTCGGCACGGCGACGACCGAGCCGTTCGATCTGCTCGCGGCGCTCGGCCGGGACTGCATCGGCGCGGTGCAGTTGCTCGGCGAGGATGAAACCCCGGCCGGCCATGACCGGATCGACGGTACGCCGTTGTCCGACGACGACGTGGCACGCGTACTCGATCAGGCGAGCGGGGCGGCGGGCGGCGCGCAGGACGATGACGATTTCCGCCTGTCGCTGGCCGGCGCGCAGGAAAAGACCGCGCTGCTGTTTCACGACGGGCGGTGGATGCGTCCGCATGGCGCGACGCCGACCACGCATATCCTCAAGTTGCCGCTCGGGCTGGTCGGCAACAAGCGTGCGGATCTGACGACATCCGTCGAAAACGAGTGGCTGTGCCTCGCGATTCTGCGCGCGTTCGGCTTGCCGACGGCGCAGGCCGACATCCTCCGTTTCGGCGAACACAAGGTGTTGTCGGTCGCGCGCTTCGATCGCGCGCTGCATCGTGACGGCGGATGGCTGTTGCGCTTGCCGCAAGAGGATTTCTGCCAGGCGCTCGGCGTGCCGCCGCATCTGAAATACGAAGCGCAGGGCGGCCCCGGCGTGCCCGATCTGGCCGGCATCCTCCGCCGGTCGGAAACGGCGCAGGCCGACCTCGACACGCTGTTCACCGCGTTGGTGGTGTTCTGGATGCTCGCCGCACCGGACGGGCATGCGAAGAACTTCAGCCTGCGCCTGCTGCCGGGCGGCCGCTTCCGTCTGACGCCGCTCTACGACGTGATGTCGATCTGGCCGGTCGAGGGGGATGGCGCGAACCAGTGGTCGTGGCACAAGGCGAAGCTCGCGATGGCCGTGCACGGCAAGCGCAAGCACTATGCGATGCGCGACATCACGCGCCGCCACTTCACTGCGATGGCGGAGTATTGCCTGCTTGGCGACATCGCTACGCCGATCGTCGAACGACTCATGGCGTCGACGCCGCACGTGATCGAATCGGTCGGCGCGGCGCTGCCGGCCGGCTTTCCGGCGAGGATCGCCGAACGCATTCTCGGCGGATTGCGCTTCGCCGCGCAACGACTTACCGACATGCCGCAGGCGTGACCCGGTCCCGGCCCGGCCGGTCCGGGTACGTGAAAGCCGGCGCATCCGCATTTTCCCGTTCCGGTCGATGGCATGGGGCCGCCATCGACCGGCGCGCATATCGATCCCTTCTTCCCGACATTCATCCTCTGCTGCATCGCAACAATTACAAAATTAAAGCCGATCACATTCAGTCATTAATTCAGGTTAATAATTCATTTAATTTTTAGATGAATATGGATTTAACTTGCGTCACGGGATGTTCGATTTTCGATCATTCGAAAACGGCAGGTATTCCGTAATGGGAATTCTCTCGATGACAGAAATGAAGAGGAAATCATGACGAATCTTTCTCGACGCAGGATGTTGACGAATACGGCCGGCGCCATTGCGGCCGCGGGCATTGCGGTAACGGCGAAGGCCGCTTCGTTCGGTAACCCGGACAGCCCGCCGGAAGGGGCGGTGAATGCCCGCAACCGGCAGAGCCTGACCGACCCGGGGCCTAAAAATCCGGCCATCGCCAATCAATTCCCGTCTTTTCAGGATCCGCCGGCTACCGATATCAACGGGATGCCGTTATTCTGGGCGTCTTTCAATAATGCCCATAAACGCATTCAGAATGGCGGATGGGCGCGCGAAGTGACGCAGGACGATTTCGCGATTTCCGAAACCATTTCCGGCGTCAACATGCGGCTGACGCGCGGCGGCATTCGCGAGATGCACTGGCACCAGCAGGCCGAGTGGGCCATCATGCTCGACGGCCGCTGCCGGATCACTGTGCTCGACGAACTCGGGCGGCCGTCGGTGCAGGACGTCAAAACCGGCGATCTCTGGTATTTCCCGCCCGGCCTGCCGCATTCGCTGCAGGGCCTCGGCAGCGACGGCGCCGAATTCCTGCTCGCCTTCGATAACGGTCGCGCGTCCGAATTCAACACGCTGCTGTTGACCGACTGGATCGCGCATACACCGCCCGACGTGCTCGCGCTGAACTTCGGCGTGCCGGCCGACGCGTTCAGGAACGTGCCGCTCGACAATCTTTGGATCTTCCAGGGCGACGAACCGGGCCCGCTGGCGGATGCGCAGCGCGCGTCGGCCGCGTCGGCCGGTGCGCCGCCGCATCCGTTCGTCTTTTCGCTCGGCGACATGAAGCCGGTCAGGAAGACGCGCGGCGGCGAGGTGCGGATCGCGGACAGCACCAACTTCAACGTGTCGACGACCGTCGCGGCGGCGCTCGTCACCGTGCATCCGGGCGGCATGCGCGAGCTGCACTGGCACCCGAACGCGGACGAATGGCAGTACTACCTGCAAGGCGAGGCGCGGATGACCGTGTTCGACACGGGGCCGAAGGCGCAGACGGCCGACTTCCGCGCGGGCGACGTCGGCTATGTGAAGAAGAGCCTCGGTCACTACGTGCAGAACACCGGCCAGACCGACCTCGTGTTCCTCGAGATCTTCAAGACCGACCGTTATGCGGAGGTGTCGTTGTCCGACTGGCTCGCGCACACGCCGCCGAAGCTCGTCGAAGCGCACCTGAACGTCGCGCCGGACGTGATCGCGCAATTTCCGCGCAATCGTCCCGACGTCGTGCCGCTGTAACGCCGCCGGCGTCCTGCCGTGGCCGGCACGCGGC
Organism: Burkholderia sp. AU16741; assembly: GCF_002223345.1. NCBI lineage: Bacteria > Pseudomonadati > Pseudomonadota > Betaproteobacteria > Burkholderiales > Burkholderiaceae > Burkholderia > Burkholderia sp. AU16741. Next base: position 726,491 of record NZ_NKEZ01000008.1, on the reverse strand, counting down.
TTGCTGGTCGTGGCGGGGTGAACCCCGAATCGGTCCTCCTCATTCGAACGGAATACTGACCATGATTCCCGTCCCGAGCAAACCTGCCGGCGGCTTCGCGCTGCCGGGCCGGTCCATCGAGCATACCGACGGCGCGGCGCGCGCCGCGCTGGAAGGGCGCCGCACCGGCGTCGCCGCGCTGCTGCCGTTCGTCGGCCCGGCCGTGATCGCGTCGATCGGCTACATGGACCCCGGCAACTTCGCGACCAACATCCAGGCCGGCGCCGCGTACGGCTACCGGCTGCTGTGGGTCGTGCTGGCCGCGAACGCGATCGCGATGCTGTTCCAGGCGATGTCGGCGAAGCTCGGCATCGTGACCGGCCGCAATCTCGCCGAGCTGTGCCGCGACCGCTTTCCCGCGCCGGTCGTGTGGGGCATGTGGATCGCGTCGGAGATCGCCGCGATGGCGACCGATCTCGCCGAATTCCTCGGCGGCGCGCTCGCGTTCGGGTTGTTGTGCCACCTGTCGCTGTTCGCGGGGATGATCGCGACCGCGTTCGCGACCTGCGCGATCCTCGCGCTCGAAAAACGCGGCTTCCGGCCGCTGGAAGCGGCGATCGCGGCGCTGGTCGGCGTGATCGGCGCGTGCTATCTCGGCGAACTGCTGATCGCGCCGCAGGACTGGCATGCCGCCGCGTTCCATCTGGTGGTCCCGCAGATTCCGGATCATGCGGCGCTGACGATCGCAGTGGGCATCATCGGCGCGACGATCATGCCGCACACGCTGTATCTGCATTCGGGCCTCACGCAGGATCGCACCGCGCCGCGCGACGACGGAGAGCGGCGCCGGCTCGTGCGGTTCTCCAACCGCGAAGTCGTGATCGCGCTGGGGCTCGCCGGGTTCGTGAATCTCGCGATGGTGATGATGGCGTCGTCGGCGTTTCACGCGGCCGCGCCCGGCATGACCGACATCGGCGACGCCTATCACACGCTGATTCCCGTGCTCGGGCCGGCGGCCGGCGCGCTGTTTCTCGTCGCGCTGCTGACCTCCGGCGTGTCGAGCTCGGTGGTCGGCACGATGGCGGGGCAGGTCGTGATGCAGGGCTTCATCCGCCGCCGCATGTCGATCTGGGTGCGGCGCGCGGTGACGATCGCGCCCGCGTTCGTGGTGGTCGCGCTCGGCTGCGACGTCACGCGCGCGATGGTGGTCAGCCAGGTCGTGCTGAGCTTCGTGCTGCCGATGCCGATGATCGCGCTGCTGATGCTGTCGGCACGCACGGACGTGATGGGCGCTTACGCGATGCGGATGCCGCTGCGGATCGTCGCCGGCGCGGCGACGGTCGTGATCGTCGGGCTGAACGCGTACCTGGTATGGGCGGCATTCAATTGAACGGGGACCGGCCGGCAGCTTGCTGCCGCGTGTCCGGCGCTTCGCGCCGCCGCCGGATCGCGTTGCACTGCGGCCGCCGAGGCTCGTCGCGCGCAGCGTGACGACAAACGTGCAGAACAGCGGGTCGGCGCACACGTGGAGCCGGTCGTCGCCGATCCGCGAGAACAGGTCGAACAGCGGCGCGCAGAACCGGATGCCCGCGTCGTACAGCACGCGCTTGCGGATCTGCGGATGGCGCGCGCAATACGCGGCGGCCTTGATGAAGCGGCCGATCGGCAGCGCATAGGCGCCCGGCGGCCGGCACGGCGGCTCGCGGCGGATTGCCCGCGCGGCGGCGTGGCCACGCGCGCGGGCGGCCGCGATTACTTCGCGAGCGTGCGGTATGACACGAGGTCGTTGATCGGCCCGATTTCCGGCCCGGTCACGCCGGGGCGTGTGGCGACCTGCACGACCTTCTCGAACATGATGATGAACGGCGAGTTCGCGAGCACGGCCTTCTGCAGCGCTTCGTAACGCTGCGCGCGCTTCGCGGGCGACGGCTCGACGAGCGCGGCCTCGGTGTCCTTCGTCAGTTGCGGAATGTCCCAGCTGTTGCGCCACGCGAGCATCTTGGTCGGCGACTGGTCCGAGTTGTCCGGATTCCACGCGAAACCGCGCGCGTTGCTGTTCGGGTCCATGTAGTCGGGCGACCATTCGCCGACGAAGATGTCGTGCTGGCGCGCGCGGTACTTGCCGATGGCCTGCTTCGCGTCGCCCGGGATCAGCTTCACGCGGATGCCGCCCTGCGCGAAATTCGCCTGCAGCGCCTGCGCGATCTCGAGGTGCGGATAGTCGTTCGGCATGTCCATCGTCACGTCGAAACCGTTCGGCAAGCCGGCCTTCGCGAGCAGCGCCTTCGCCTTCGCGACGCCCTGCTTGTACGGCCGCGCGTTCGACGCGCCGAGGAAGCCTTCCGGCAGGAAGGTCTGATGCACCTTGTAGGTCGTGCTGACGATGTTGCGCTGGATGCCGTCGTAATCGACGAGCCACTTCATCGCCTGCTGCACCTCTGGCTTCGCGAGGTTCGGGTTCTTCGTGTTCAGGCTCAGGTACAGCAGCGCCGACACGGGCCACGACGCGATCTTGATCTTGCCGGCCTTCGACAGCGCGGCGAGGCTGTCGGGGCTCAGGTTGCGCGCGGCATCGGCGTCGCCGTTCTCCAGCAGCAGCCGTTGCGCGGACGCTTCGGGCACATGGCGCAGCACCACGCGCTTCATCGGGTACGGCGTGCGGTATTTGTCGAAGCGCTGCAGCACGATGCTCTCGTTGGGCGTCCACTTGACGAGCTGGTACGGGCCCGAGCCCGCGTCGTTGGTGCGCAGCCAGCCGCTGCCGAAATCGTTGCCTTGCTGGTGCGACAGCAGCAGCTTCTTGTCGAAGACCGACGCCGGGCACGCGCTCAGCACGTTGAGCACGAAGCTCGGCGCGTACTTGCGGTCGGTTTCGAGCACGACCGTTTGCGGATCGACCACGCGCACCTTCTGCGTGACGTTCGCCTTCGTGAGGCCGAGATCGGCGAGCACGCCGGCCGGCCCCTTGTCGAGCAGGATGGTGCGCTGCAGCGACCATGCGACGTCGTCGGCGGTGACCGGGTTGCCGGAATGGAACGTCAGGCCCGGGCGCAGCTTGAACGTGTAGGTCACGCCGTCGGCGCCGACCGTCCACGATTGCGCGATCTGTCCGTCGAAGCGCGTCGGGTCCTTCAGGTCGACGCGGACCAGCCGTTCGTAGGTGTTCGCGACGTATTCGGACGGCACCAGCTCGTAGATCCCGCTCGGGTCGAGGGTCGTGAATTCGCCGAGTTGCGTGGCGACGACGAAGATGCCGGGCGGCGTGGCAGCCTGCGCCGGCAGCGCCGGAACAAGCGCGACGAGCGCGGCGCTGACGAACAGCCGGGACAGCAGGTGCTTCATGCGGGCTCCGTTGAAAGGGAATCGTGGAGCGATTCTCTCATCGACGGCCGTTCGGATGAAAATATTCGGCAGGCGCGCCAGGTGGCGCGCAGCGGCAGGCAGGTGGGCCGGGCAGGCGCCCGGCGCCGAAGGATGTCAGATCGCGCAGCGCGCGACCGCGAAGCGCATCGCTTCCTCGGCCGGTTCGTTGCCCGAGCCGCGCACGACCTTGATCACCGAGCCGTTGCCCGACGGCGTCAGCGTGACGAAGTACGAATTCGAGCCGACGGCGATGTCGGTCACGCCGTTGTGCTGCGATTGCTCCGTGCCCGACAGGCGGCTGTCGAGGCAGTTCGCGACCGCGTAGGCCGGACGTTGCGACGACACGTAGATCATCGGCGCGGCGCCCGAGGCGGCCGACTCGGACGAGGGCGCGGACCCGCAGGCGGCGAGCAGGGCGGCGGGAAGGAGCAGCAGGAATCGTTTCATGGTCGGTCGTCGGGTGTCTCGTATCGAGGCTGGGGCGCGGGGGAGCGAAACGCGAAGCTTCGCGACGAAACCGCCCGGAATCGGGTCGTTTTTGACGGACGACGACACGGCAGGCGGCTGACGACGGAGTATACCCGCAGCATTCGACGCCGTCGGCGCGTTGAAACGATTCGATACAACCGGCGCCCGCTGTCGGACGCGCGTTTGCTCCCGTTGTCGCCGTGAGCGGCGGATCGCCCGGTCGTCGCGCTGCTGCCGCGCATGCGGATTAATGCGCGCCGGCCGCCGCCGCATCGGCATCGCCGCCGCCCGAGCGCACCGGTTTCGTGATCCAGATCAGCGGGATGATCGCGACGAAGATGATCGCCGACACGTAGAAGATGTCGTTCAATCCCATCACGGCCGCCTGCGAATCGACCGACGCATTGAAGAACGCGAGCGCCGAATCGGGGCTCAGGTGCAGCAGCGAACGGGACGTGTCGAGCTGTTGCGTGAAGACCGGATTGGTGACGCTCGCCTGTTCGGTGAGCCGCACGTGATGCAGGATCGTGCGGTCGTTCCACGCATTGCTGATCAGCGACGTGCCCACCGCGCCGCAGAACGTGCGGCCGAAATTCGACAGGCCCGCCGCGGCCGGAATCTTGTCCGGCGGCAGCCCGGACAGGATGATCGACGTCAGCGGCACGAAGAACATCGCCATCGGAATGCCTTGCAGCAGCGTCGGCAGCACGAGATCCCAGCGCGACACGTCGGTGTAGAACGTCGTGCGCATCATGAACACGACCGCGAAGCCGACGAACGCCGTCGTCGCGATATAACGCGGATCGGTGCGCGGCAGCAGGCGCCCCATGAGCGGCGTGAGCAGGATCGCGAACACGCCGAGCGGCGCGGTGGCGAGCCCCGAATCGACCGCGCGGTAGCCGAGATAGCCCTGCATCCATTGCGGCAGCAGCACGAGCGTGCCGAAGAACATCCCGTACGCGACGGAGATCGCGATCGTGCCGCCCGCGAAGTTGCGTTGCGTGAAGAGCCGCAGGTCGACGATCGGGTTGGCTTCGTTCAGCTCCCAGATGAGGAAGAACGCGAAGCCGATCAGCGCGACGATGCCCAGCGCGACGATCACGGGCGAGTTGAACCAGTCGAGATCCTTGCCCTTGTCGAGCATGATCTGCAGCGACGCGACCCACAGCACGAGCAACAGCAGGCCGACCGTGTCGATCGGCAGGCGGCGCGTGGCCGACTCGCGATCGCGGAACACGAACCACGTGACGGCCGCCGCGAAGAAGCCGACCGGAATGTTGATGTAGAAGATCCACGACCAGTTGTAGTCGTACGTGATCCAGCCGCCGAGCGACGGCCCCGCGATCGGGCCGACGAGCGCCGTCATCGACCACAGCGCGAGCGCCGTCGACGACTTCTGCCGCGGCCACGCGCCGAGCAGCAGCGCCTGCGACAGCGGCGCGAGCGGTCCTGCCACCGCCCCTTGCAGGATCCGCGCGGCGAGCAGCGTCGGCAGGTTCGGCGCGATTCCGCACAGCCACGATGCGAACACGAACAGCAGGATCGACGTGACGAACAGGCGCACCTGGCCGAAGCGCTGCGTGAGCCAGCCCGTCAGCGGAATCGACACGGCGTTCGCGGCCGCGAAGATCGTGATCACCCACGTGCCTTCGTCGACCGACACGCCGAGGTCGCCCGAGATCGTCGGGATCGCGACGTTCGCGATCGATGAATCGAGCACGTTCATGAACATCGCGAGGGATACCGCGATCGTGCCGATCGCGAGCTTGCTGCCCGACAGCGGCGCCTGGGGTGACGGAGATGACATGGTGTTCCTGCGTGATGAAAGGTGGCCCGCGGGGCGCATGCGCCGACGGCGCACGCGCGTGCGGACACGCGCGACGTGCGCGCGGCCCGGCAAGCGGACGCCGCTCGCGCGCGGCGTGCGGGTCAGGCGTGGGATCGGATCGGCGAAGCCGTGACGGCTTCGGCAAGCAGGCAGGCCGGTCAGGAAGGCGCGACGCGCGTGACGCGTCGGCGGGCAGCGCTCAGGTGGCTGCCGTGGCGTTTGTGGTCGTTTTTCATCGGCACAGGCTAACGATGCGGCGAACGGCGATCAACGCCCGCGTGCTCATTAATTCCTTTCCTGCGCCGCAATAATGCGGCGGACGTGCATCGATTGCCGGTCGTGCGATGGGGTGACGGCGCGGCTACGCCGCCGTCCGCCACGCAGTGAAGACTTCCGTCAGGAATTCGACGAACGCGCGCACCTTGCTGTCGAGCGTCGCGCGCTTCGGGTACAGCGCGTGCAGTTCGACGTCGTCGGTGCGATGCCAGTCGGGCAGCACGATTTCGAGTTCGTTGTTCTCGATCCGCCGCGTGGTGAAGTGGGTCGAAATCAGCGCGATGCCGCCGCCGCTCGCGGCCTGGCGCAGCACCGTGACCGATTCGTTCGAGATCAGCACGGGCCGCACCGGCACGTCGGCCACGTCGCCGGCCGCGTTGGTCAGGCGCAGCGTCAGGCCGGGCACGTCGCGGCCGACGAACAGGATGTCGTGATCGGCGAGATCCTGCGGCGTATGCGGCCGGCCGGCGCGGTCGAGATAGTGCGGGCTGGCCGCGAACTTCGCGTGCGACCAGCCGAGCGAGCGGGCGACGTAGCCGGAATCCGTCAGCACGCCGGTGCGCAGCGCGACGTCGAAGCCGTGTTCGACGAGATCGAGCGCGCTGTTGTCGTAGATCAGCACGAGCTGGACCAGCGGATAGCGCCGGCGAAACTCGGCGAGCGCCGGTTCCAGTTCGAACAGGCCGATCGCGTAAGGCACCAGCACGCGTAGCGTGCCTTCGGGCTCCGTGCGCAGCGCGCGCACCTGGCGGTCCGCGTCGAGCAGGATTTCCTCGGCGCGCAGGCAGCGTTCGTAATAGTCGCGCCCGGCTTCGGTGACGGACACGCGGCGCGTCGTGCGGTACAGCAGCTGGACGCCGAGGTCGTCCTCGAGCTGCCTGATCTTGCGGCTCACGCGGCTGAGCGGCATGTCGAGTTGTGTGGCGGCGCCGGTGAAGCTGCCGCGCTCCACCACGCGCAGGAATATCCGGATGCTCTCGAGGTCCATGCGATTCGTTTCAATGTTCGGCCTGCGCGCATCTTACCGTCACGGGCCGGATCGCTGCAGGTCGAGCCGATTATCCCGCCCGGCGCAATAACGCATCCCGCCGCCGCCGCTTAGTGGCGGCCGGCGCGCGATCGTATGCTCGCCGGATGAAATTCGCCTTCCCCAGCATGCCGCCGCTCGCGGCCGTCCGGGCCGCGCTGCGCGACGCGCGGCCGACGCTGCCGCCCGGCGCGCTTGCATTCGCGCTGCGCAATACGGCTGCGTCGCTGCTCGCGCTCTATATCGCATTCCGGATGAATCTCGACGATCCGAAATGGGCCGCGTCGACGGTGTGGATCGTCGCGCAGGGCAGCCGCGGGATGGGGCTGTCGAAGAGTCAGTACCGGATTCTCGGCACCGCGATCGGTGCGGCCGTCGCGCTCGCGTTGACCGGCGCGTTCGCGCAGACGCCCGAGCTGTTCCTGCCGGCGCTCGCCGCGTGGATCGGCCTGTGCGCGGGCGTCGCGACGTTCCAGCGGAATTTCCGCGCGTATGCGGCGGTGCTCGCCGGCTATACGGCCGCGATCATCGCGATGGATGCGGTATCGGCGCCGCTGCACGCGTTCGATATCGCGGTCGCGCGATTTCTATACGTGGTGGTCGGCATCCTGTGCGGGGCGCTGTTCGAAACGGTATTCGCGCCGGGCGCGCCGCTGGACGAAGTCCGGACGCGGCTCGCGCGCTATCTCGAGCGCGCGGTGGCGCTCGGCGCGGGCGCGCTGCGCCGCGAGCCGAATGGCGCGGCCGTCCACCGGCTGTTCGCGGACGCACTCGACCTCGACACCGCGGCGGAATATGCGGCGGCCGGCGCACCGTCGGTGCGTCGCGCGATCGGCCATTTGCGCGCGGCGGCGCTCGGCGTGCTGACGGCGCAGGCGGCCGCGCAGGCGATCCGCGAGCATGCGGCGCGCGCGCATGACGCGCCGGACCCACTGGTCGACGAGGTCGCGCGTGTGCTCGACGGTATCGCCGCGGCAGGCGACGCGGCGCCGGAGATGGCCGCACTGCGCGCACGCGTGAACGACGCGCTGCGCGCCGAGGCGGCCGCGCCGGCTGCGCCGGACACGTCGCGCCTGCTCACGCTCGACCGGCTGGCGGCGCTGCTCGGCGGATTCGATCGCGCGTGGGCGAGCCAGGCGCTGCTCGACCGGCCCGAGCTGCCGCCTTCGCGGGTGCGCTACGCGTTCCACCGCGATCCGGTGCTCGCGTGGCGCAACGGCCTGCGCGCGTTCATCGCGGTGCTGGCCGCGTCGGCGATCTGGATTTTCACCGCGTGGCCGTCAGGCGGCGGTTTCGTCGCGATCACGGCCGTGGTCGGCGCGCTGTTCTCGACCCGTCCGAACTCCGTGCGCGCGGCCGTGGGCTTCCTGAAAGGCTCGGCATGCGCGGCGATCGCCGGCGTCGTCTGCAACTTCATCCTGCTGCCGGCGGTGTCGGGTTTCGAAATGCTCGCCTATATCCTGGGCGTGTTCCTGATCGGCACCGGGATCGCGATGCGCCATCCGCGCACGGCCGCGATGGGCAGCGCGTTCTCGATCTTCTTCTGGAATTTCACGTCGCCGGACAACACGACGCGCATCGGCGACGCCGCGTTCCTGAACAGCGCGCTCGCGACGATGCTCGGCATCGCGTTCGGCGCGCTGATCTTCGCGCTGGTGTTTCCCGGCGATGCCGGCACGAGCCGACGGCGTCTGCACCGCGCGGTGCGTCGCGATCTGGCCGCCATCGCACGCGATCCGCGTGCGTGGCCGGCCAGCGTATGGCTGAGCCGCACGGCCGACCGTCTCGCGCGCGAGCTCGGTTTCGCGGGCAGCCTGCCGCAGACGCTGATCGAGCGCGACATGCGCGACCTGCTCGCGATCTGGGGGCTCGGCGACAGCGTGCTGTCGCTCGCCGACCTGGCCACGCGCGAGTCGGCCGCGCACCGCGCGGCGGCCGCGGTGCGCGCGCGCGTCGCGCGAGCGGATTTCGCGCGGCTCGAGCAGACCTGCGACGCCGCCGCCCGCTTGTTGCGACGCCGCGTGGCCGCGCGCGACGGCGACGCCGCGCATGCATTGCTGGGCGGCATCGTCCTGCTGCGGCGGATCGCGGACGCCGCCGCCGAGCATGACGGCTTTCTGCGCGGCCGCCGCGACTGAGCGGCGCGAGTCAGGTGAGGCGGTACGACGGGCCGGGCGTCACTTCGGCCGGCAGCGGCTCGCGGTTCAGTTCGAGCAGCGTGCGCTCGATCTGCCGCGTCATCGCATCGAGCGCGAGGTGGTTCGGCCCGTTGCCGAACGGCTCGGCGATCGCATGTGCGATCGCGTCGAGCGCGATCAGCGTATAGGCGACGAAAACCGTGACGAAGGGTGTCGCCGCGCCGATCGAATCGACGAGACCGAATGGCAGCAGTACGCAATACGCGTAGATGGTCCGGTGCAGCAGCACGTCGTATGAAAACGGAATCGGCGTCGATGCGATGCGCTCGCAGCCGCTCACCATCGCGACGAGTTCGTCGAGGCGCGCATCGAGCATCCACAGTCGCGTGTCGGCGAGCTGGCCGGCGTCGGCGCGCGCGGCGAACGCTTCGCGCAGCGCGTGCACGATGACGACCGGGCGAAACCGGGACGCGGCGATGCGCGCATAGGCGGCGCCGTCGAGCAGCCCGCGCAGGTCCGCGGCCGGATCGGTGCCGCGCAGTTGATGCTTGAGCGCATGGACGAACGCGACGACCGTGCGCACGAACGCGCGGCGCGACGCGTCGTCGCGGTCGACCGCGCCGTAACAGAGCGCCTGCGACACCAGCGTGCGCGTGGCGGTCAGTACACCGCCCCACAGTTGCCGCCCCTCGCGATAGCGTTCGTAGCTCGCGCTGTTGCGAAACCCGGCGAAGATCGCGAGCGTCAGGCCGATCAGCGTGAACGGCGTCGGGTTCAGCGGCACCTTTTCGCCGAGCACGCGGCCGCCGCCCCACACGGCGACGAGGCTGATCGCGAGCGTCAGCACGAGCTGCGGCAGGATGGTCGGCAGCACCGAGCCATTCCAGACGAGCAGCATCCGCAGCCAGTGCTCGCGCGGACGAACGATCATCGTCGTGCTCCGTCAGGCGGCGATCGAGGCCGGCGCGGCCGCGCGATGCAGCAGCACGGGCACCGATTTCGACGTCGGCGTGTTGCACACGTCGCCCACGCTGTCGAGCGGCACGAGCGGGTTGGTTTCCGGGTAGTACGCGCCGATGCAGCCGCGCGGGATGTCGTATTCGACGAGCAGGAAGCCGTTCGCGCGCCGCTCGATGCCGTCGTGCCACACGGTTTCCATGTCGACCCAGTCGCCGGCCGCGAGGCCGAGCATCGCGAGATCGTCGCGGTTGACGAACACCACGCGGCGCTGGCCGAACACGCCGCGGTAGCGGTCGTCGAGCCCGTACACGGTGGTGTTGTACTGGTCGTGCGAGCGCGTCGTCATCAGCGTCATCAGCCGTTCGCCGTGCAGCACGCGGGCGCGCTGGATCGGCGTGTCGGTCGGCAGCCCATGCGCGATGAAGTTCGCCTTGCCCGTCGGCGTCAGCCATTCGCGGTCGCGCGACGCCACGCGCAGGTGGAAGCCGCCGGGCCGCGCGATGCGCGTGTTGTAGTCATGGAAGCCGTCGAGCGTCGCCTCGATCGCGTCGCGGATCTTCGCGTAGTCGTCCTTGTACGCGAGCCAGTCGATCTTGCCGCTGCCGAACAGCGCGTGCGCCATGTGCGCGACGATCGCGGGCTCCGACATCAGGTTCGGCGACGCCGGCTTGTTCATCCCGTACGACACGTGGACCATGCTCATCGAATCCTCGACCGTCACGCCTTGCGCGACGTTGTCCTGCAGGTCGATCTCGGTGCGGCCGAGCGTCGGCAGGATCAGCGCGTCGCGGCCGTGGATCAGATGGCTGCGGTTCAGCTTCGTCGTGATGTGCACGGAGAGCGCGCAGCGGCGCATGCCTTCCCACGTGCGCGGCGTGTCCGGCGTCGCCATCGCGAAGTTGCCGCCGAGACCGATCAGCACCTTCACGCGGCCGTCGAGCATGCCTTCGATCGTCTCGACGACGTCGTAGCCGTGATGGCGCGGCGGTTCGAAATCGAACACGTGGCCGAGCCGGTCGAGGAACGCCTGCGACGGCTTTTCCTCGATGCCGACCGTGCGGTTGCCCTGCACGTTCGAGTGGCCGCGCACCGGGCACAGGCCGGCGCCGGGGCGGCCGATGTTGCCGCGCATCAGCATCAGGTTGGTCAGCATCTGCACCGTGGCGACCGAATGCTTGTGCTGCGTGATGCCCATGCCCCACGTCGCGATCACGCGTTCGCTGCGCGCATAGCGCTGCGCAAGCGCGTCGATCTGCTCGTACGGCACGCCGCTTTCGGCCGTCAGCGCGGACCAGTTTTCGGCGCGCAGATCGTCGGCGAACGCGTCGAAGCCGGCCGTGTGTGCGTCGATGAACGCGGTGTCGAGCACACGCGGCGCACCGGCGGCGCGCGCGGCGTCGTCGAGTTCGAGCACGCGCTTGGCCATCCCCTTGATCAGCGCGAAATCGCCGCCGATGGTCGGCTGGATGAACGTCGATGCGATCTTCGTGCCCGACATCGTCAGCATCTCGAGCGGGCTTTGCGGATCGGCGAAGCGCTCGAGCCCGCGCTCCTTCAGCGGGTTGATCGACACGATCGTCGCGCCGCGCTTCGCGCACTCGCGCAGCTCGCCCATCATCCGCGGGTGATTGGTCGCCGGGTTCTGGCCGAAGATCAGCAGCATGTCCGCATGCTCGAAATCGTCGAGCGTGACGGTGCCCTTGCCGACGCCGACCGACGCCGGCAGCCCGCGGCTCGTCGCCTCGTGGCACATGTTCGAGCAATCGGGGAAGTTGTTCGTGCCGTACAGGCGCACGAACAATTGATAGAGGAACGCCGCCTCGTTGCTCGCGCGGCCGGACGTGTAGAACGCGGCCTGGTTCGGGTCGGGCAGCGCGCGCAGATGGCGCGCGATCAGCGCGAACGCATCGTCCCATGCGATCGGCACGTAGCGGTCGGCCTGCGCGTCGTACACCATCGGGTCGGTGAGCCGGCCGTGCTGTTCGAGCTCGAAATCCGACTGTTCGAGCAGTTCGGTCACCGTGTGCGCGGCGAAGAATTCGGGCGTCACGCGCTTGCTCGTCGCTTCCGCGGCCACGGCCTTCACGCCGTTCTCGCAGAATTCGAACGTCGACGCGTGCTGGCGGTCGGGCCATGCACAGCCTGGGCAGTCGAAGCCGTCCGGCTGGTTCTGGCGCAGCAGCGTGCGGTAGTTGCCGCCGGCGACCTTTTCCTTGATCAGGTTGATCGTGACGGCTTTCAGCGCGCCCCAGCCGGCGGCCGGGTGGGTGTACGGTTCGATGCGCGCGGTGGCGGATTTCGTTTTCATGATGCAGGTGTCGGGGTCGATGCGTGCAGAGTACGCGCGGCGCCCGTACGGCTGTGTGTACACCTGTTCACTTCAAAAAAGAGTACAGTTTCGGCCATTCATCCCGTGCGGATGGCAACTGTGTTGCTGAAGGGAAGTTGAAAGGGAGGCGCGTGAAGCGTTACGAACAACTGGCCGACGATCTCCAGGCGCAGATCGAGCGGGGCGTGTACCGGCCCGGCGAGCGGATTCCGTCGGTGCGGCAGGCGAGCCGGCAGCAGCAGCTCAGCGTCACGACCGTGCTGCGCGCGTACCTCGTGCTGGAAAGCCGCGGCCTGATCGAAAGCCGGCCGCAGTCGGGCTACTTCGTGCGGGCGCGCGCTGCGGCGCCGGCCGAGGCCGAGCTGCATGTCTCCGCGCCGGCTGCCGAGCCGTCGGCCGTGGACGTGAGCCGGCTCGTGCTGTCGACGCTGCGCTCGATCGCGCGCGACGACGCGGTGCCGCTCGGCTCGCCGTATCCCGACGCGTCGCAGTTTCCGGTGCAGCGTCTCGCGCGCTATGCGCAGGCGATCGGGCGGCGCCGCACGCGCTGGGGCGTGATCGACGACCTGCCGCCCGGCAACCAGGAGCTGATCCGCCAGATAGCGCGGCGCTATGCGGAGCGCGGGGTCGCGGTCGAGCCGGGCGAGATCGTGATGACGATCGGCGCGACCGAGGCGATCAACCTGTGCCTGCAGGCCGTCGCGAAGCCGGGCGACACGATCGCGGTGGAGTCTCCGACGTTCTACGCGATGCTGCACGCGATCGAGCGGATGGGCATGCGTGCACTGGAAGTCGCGACGCACCCGGGCGACGGCATCGATCTCGACGCGCTCGAACGGATTCTCGCGCGCGAGCGCATCGCCGCGTGCATGGTGATGCCGAATTTCCAGAATCCACTCGGCTTCCAGATGCCCGATGCGCGCAAGCGCGCGCTGGTCGAGCTGCTCGCGAAGCACGGCGTGCCGGCGATCGAGAGCGACGTCTATCACGAGCTGCACTTCGGCGACACGGCGCCGAGCGCGCTGAAGTCGTTCGATCGCGACGGGCTGGTGCTGCATTGCGCGTCGTTCACGAAGAGCCTGTCGCCGCGCTACCGGATCGGCTGGGCGATGCCGGGCCGTTACCGCGACCAGGTCGAGAAGCTGAAATTCCTGAACACGCTCGCGACGCCCGCGATCGAGCAACTCGCGATCGCCGAGTACCTGAAACACGACGGCTACGATTTTCATCTGCGGCGCATGCGTAAGCAGTACGCGCAGCAGGCGAACCTGATGAGCGCGATGGTGCGGCGCTTCTTCCCGGAAGGCACGCGGTTGTCGCAGCCGCGGGGCGGGTATGTGCTATGGGTCGAGCTGCCGCCGCGGGTCGATGCGATGAAGCTGTATACGCTGGCGCTCGCGCGGCGGATCACGGTCGGGCCTGGGCACATGTTCTCGGCCGGCACCGATTACCGGCATTTCGTCCGGCTCAACTACAGCTACCCGTGGTCGCGGCAGATCGAGGATGCGCTGAAGGTGCTGGGGCGGCTCGCGTCGGAGTGCGCGGCGCGGTGAGCGTTGCCGCCCGCCGGCAGGGCAGGCGGCGGGCGGCGGCCTGCCGCCGTGGCCGGTATCACGCCGCGCGCGGCGCCTGCAGCCCGGGCTGCGCGGCGTCGACCATCCGGCGCATGTCGAAGCCCGACGGATGCTGGTACACGCGCAGCCCGAACTCCGGCAGCACCGCGATCAGGTGGTCGAACAGGTCGGCCTGGATGGTCTCGTAGTCGACCCACGTCGTCGTATCGGTGAAGCAGTACAGTTCGAGCGGAATGCCTTCGGCCGTGAGCGGTAGTTGTCGCGCCATGTTCGTCATGTCGCGGCGGATGCGCGGATGGCCCTTCAGGTAGTTCGCGACGTACGCGCGGAACGTGCCGAGATTCGTCAGCTGGCGGCGGTTCGCCGGGCAGTCGCCGGCCGCGCCGAGCGTGCCGTTCCATTGCTCGATCGCGTCGACCTTGTCCTCGAGATAGTCCTTCAGCAGCGTCAGGCGTTCGAGCCGTTCGATCTCGTCGTTCGTGAGAAAGCGCACGCTCGTCGCATCGATGAACAGCGCGCGCTTGATGCGGCGCCCGCCCGCCTCGGTCATGCCGCGCCAGTTCTGATAGCTCTCGGTGATCAGCTTCCAGGTCGGCACCGTGATGATCGTGTGATCGAAGTTCGCGACCTTGACGGTGTTCAGCGTGATGTCGATGACCGTGCCGTCCGCGCCGGCCGACGGCATCGTGATCCAGTCGCCGATCCGCAGCATGTCGTTCGACGACAGTTGCACGCCGGCGACGAGGCCGAGCAGCGTGTCCTTGAAGATCAGCATCAGCACCGCCGACATCGCGCCGATGCCGGACAGCAGCAGGCCGATCTGCTTGCCGGTCGCATCGCCGATCACGACGAGCGCGGCCGTGATGAACATCACGAGCTTGACGAGCTGCATCGCGCCTTTCAGCGACAGGCGCGGCTGATCGCGTTGAGCGGTGCGGTGCGCGTGTTCGAGCGCGGACAGCGTCGCGCTGATGGTCATCGTCACGAGGAACACGATCAGCGCGAACAGCACCTTGTCGACCACCTGCGCGACCAGGCCGGGAATGCCGGACACCGCGCCGAGCCCGAGCTTGATCACGACGAACGGGACGATGCGGTTCAGCCATTTGAAGGCGCCGAATTCGAACAGCGCGTCGTCGACGCGCGTGGCGGACAGTCGCGCGAGCCGCGCGACCACGCGAAACAGCAGGAAGTGGACGACGGCGGTAATCGCGCCGGCGGCGGCGAGCAGGACGAGGATGCCGACGAGCGGCGCAAACCAGGATTCGTTCAGGGTCATAGGGGCGGACAGGGGCCTTCTCGTGCGTTGAATCGGCGCCGCGATGCGGCGCGCGCCCGATGAAGGGCACATGAAAGGGACCGTGATTGTGCCATCGGATTCCGGATGCGTGCCGTGAAGGCGGGGCGAGCGGCTCCCGAATCGGCTCACCATTGTGCAGGTATCCTCTGCATCGGGGTGAAGGCGAGCCTCGAATCGACATCACCGCAAGCCGGCGTGCGAGCCGATTGCCGGACGCGTCACCCGCCAGCATGCATTCGGCCGGAAGCCATGACGGCAGGGCTTTGCGCTTCGCTACGCACGATCCGCGATCCATGCAATCATGCGGACGTCGCCGGCGTCGTCGGTGTGCCGCTCGCGTTGGCGTGCGGCCTGTCCGGCCCCTCCGGCGACGGTGAGCGACACGCACCATCGTCGCGCACCCGTTCGTGGCCCCCGTCACTCGACCTCACGCATTTCACGCATGCAAGATTCCAACGAAAGCCGTCCGTCACGCGTATGGCTGCTGAAAGGCATCCTCCCGATCCGCCGCGCGGGCGCCATCCGAGACATCTTCGCGGGCATGTCGCTCGCGTCGATGGACATCCCGCAGGTGCTCGGCTACGCGCGCATCGCCGGCATGCCGGCCGTCACGGGGCTCTACACGGTATGCCTGCCGCTCGTTGCGTTCGCATGCTTCGGCGCGTCGCGCCATCTCGTGGTCGCCGCCGATTCGGCGACCGCGACGATTTTCGCGAGCCGGCTATCGTCGATGGCGCCGGCCGGCAGCGCCGACTATGCGGCGCTCGCCGGCATGGTCGCGTTGCTGACCGCCGCGATGCTGCTGCTCGCGCGCATCTTCAAGCTCGGTTTTCTCGCCGATTTCCTGTCGCGCACGGTGCTGGTCGGCTTTCTCGCCGGCGTCGGCGTGCAGGTGTCGATCGCGATGCTCGGCGACATGCTCGGCTTGCCCGTGCCGTACCCGGCGTCGCGCAGCCTCGCGCAACTCGACTACGTCGCCACGCACCTGCTTCATGCGCACCGGCCGACGCTCGCGCTCGCGGCGCTCGTCGTCGTCGCGATTCTCGCGTGCAAGCGGTTCCTGCCGCGCGTGCCGATGCCGATGATCGCGGTCGCGGGCAGCATCGCCGCGAGCGCGGCGTTCGGTTTCGCCGCGCACGGCATCGCGGTGCTCGGGCCCGTGGCGGGCGGGTTGCCGCCGCTGCGCTGGCCATCGGTCACGTGGCAGCAGTTCCTCGATCTCGTGCCGGTCGCCGCGTCGTGCTTCGTGATGATCATCGCGCAGAGCGCGGCCGCCGCACGCGTGTTCGCGCAGCAGTACGGCGAGGACGTCGACACCAATGCCGACATCCTCGGCCTCGCGGCCGCGAACGCGGCGGCGGCGCTCGGCGGCGCGTTCATCGTCAACGGCAGCCCGACGCAGACGGCGATGGCCGACGGCGCGGGCGTGCGCAGCCAGATCGGCCATCTCGCGTTCGCCGCGGTCGTCGCCGTCGTGCTGCTGTTCTTCAGCCCGTATCTGCAGTATCTGCCGCATGCGGTGCTGGCCGGCATCGTGTTCACGATCGCGCTCGGGCTGATCAACGTGCGCAGCCTCGCGGCGATCCGCCGGGAAAGCCCAGGCGAATTCACGCTCGCGATGATCACGGCCGCGGCGGTCGTGACGATCGGGGTCGAGCACGGCATCCTGCTGGCCGTCGCGCTGTCGTTGATGCGGCACGTGCGGCACAGCTACCGGCCGCATACGATGGTGCTCGAACCCGTCGCCGGCAACGGACGGTGGCAGCCGGTGCCCACCCGGCGCGGCGTGATGACGGCGCCCGGGCTGATCGTCTACCGGTTCGGCTCCGATCTGTTCTTCGCGAACGATCACCTGTTCGCTGCGGAGGTGACCGAGCTCGTCGACGCGGCGCCGGTGCCGACGCGCTGGTTCGTCGTCGACGCGGGCGCGATCACCGACGTCGACTATTCGGCCGCGCGGACCTTGGTCGATCTCGTCAGGGCGCTGCACGCGCGCGGAATCGGCGTGCTGTTCGGGCGCGTGAACCGCTACCTGCGCGCGGACATGGATCGTCACGGGATCACCGAGGCGGTCGGCGCGTCATGCATCTTCGCCACGCTGCATCAGGCGCTGGAGGCGGCGGGCACGACGCCCGCGCGGCAGGAGCCGGACACGGTGTAGGGATCGTTCCCGCGAACAACGGGCCAGCCCAACGAATGCGTTTTTCCAGACTGGGGAACGTGCGTTGCCGGCCGCATTGCGGCGTCGATCGTGCCGATGTGGTTGCCGTAGCGGGAAACCGCGCACGTGGTGCGGCGCGGCGCCCGTTCAGCGCGAACCGGCCGGCGCGTTGCCGGCCCGTCGGTCGCCGCCTGCACCGGCCGAGCGCAACGGCAGCCGCAGCGTCGTCACGAAGCTCGCCGCATGCAGCGTGCACAGCAGGCCGAACGCCCACGCATACGCGACGGCTTGCGTGCCGCCCGCCGCCGTCGATTCGGCGTGCAGCCGCCACGCGAGGAACAGCGTGCATAGCGTCGTGAACGTCGGACCGCCGAGCCGCTGCACGATATTGAGCGACGTGGTCGCCATCGGCAGGTCGCGGCGCTCGACCGACGCATACGCGGCGGCGATCGACGGCGCGCCGATCGCACTCTGACCCATGCCGCGCAGAAACAGCGCCGGTACGAGCACGACCGGATCGTAGCCGGTCAGCGCGAGCAACACGAGCGGCAGCGTGGCGGCGAGTGCGAGCAGGGCGCCGGCGGCGGCCAGCCGGCGTACGCCGAACCGGCTCGTCAGCGCGCCCATCGACGGATAGGTGACGAGCATGCCGAGCCCGAGCGGCGCGAGCAGCCAGCCCATTTCGCCCGGCGAGCGCCCGCACGCCTGGATCAGGAACACGGGAATCAGCATCTGGCCCGCATACAGCGCGCCGTTCGACAGGAATTGCGTGCCGGCTGCCGCGCCGAACACGCGCGAGCGAAACAGCGCGAGATCGATCAGCGCACGCTCGCCCTGGCGGCGCTCGACGCGCAGGAACGCGACGAGCAGCAGCGCCGCGCCCGCGACCGCCGCGATGCCGGGCATCGAGCCGATCCGCTCGATGCCGTACAGGAACAGCACGAGGCCGGGCGACAGCAACGCGAGGCCGATCCAGTCGAGTTCGCGCCGCGGCGCATCGTCCCGGTCGCCGGGCAGGAACCGCACGGCCAGTGCGAGCGCGAGCGCGCCGACGGGCAGGTTCACCAGAAACAGCCAGCGCCACGACGTGTGCTGCAGGATCGCGCCGGCCACGACCGGGCCGAGGATCGGCGCGAGCAGCACCGGCACCGCCGCGTAGCCGATCACGCGTGCCATCTGCTGGCCGGCGACGCGCGCGATCATCATCTGCGCCATCGGCGCGAGCAAGCCGCCGCTGACGCCTTGCAGCACGCGGAACGCGATCAGCGACGGCGCCGACCACGCGAGCCCGCACAGCGCCGACGTGAGCGTGAACGCCGAGAAGCACCACAGGTATAGCGCCTTCGCGCCGATGCGGTCGACGAGCCAGCCGCTCAGCGGCAGCACCAGCGTCAGCGCGAGCAGGTAGCCGCTCGTCACCCACTGGATCGTCGACAGGCTCGCATGCAGGTCGGTCGCGAGGCTCGACAGCGACACGTTGACGATCGTCGCATCGAGCTGCGACAGCAGCGAGCCGAGCGTCGCGACCGCGCTGACTTTCCAGATTGACGGGTCGAGCCGGCCGATCGCATGGCCCGGCGTCGGCTGTCTGCGTTCGTCGCTCACGCGCCGCGCCGGTCGAGCAGCGCGACGATGTCCTGCGTCGTGCCCGTTTCGCCGAGGCGGGGGAACAGCCGCTCGACGCTGTTGGCGTGCGCGTCCGCGTTGAGGTCGGTCATCGCGTCGACGGCGAGCGTCACGTTGTAGCCGAGTTCGTGCGCCTGTCGCGCGGTCGATTCGACGCCGATGCTCGTCGCGACGCCGGCCAGCACGATCTGCGTGACGCCGGCTGCCTTCAGATGCGCGTCGAGACCGGTGCCGGTGAACGCGCCCCAGGTCCGCTTCGTCACGACGTGGTCGCCTGGCTGGCGGTTCAGTTCGGGCACGAGTTCGGTCCAGTCGGCCGGCAGGGCGTCCAGGCGCACCTGCTGCTGCGTGCGGCCCGGCGCGCCGCCCGCGACGTTGACCAGCACGACCGGCAGGCCGCGGCCGCGGAATGCGTCGAGCAGTTCGCGGGCGTGGGCGATCACCGGTGCGACCGGATGCGCGGTGGGGAGGGCGACGATGCCTTTCTGCAGGTCGATGACGACCAGCGCCGTGTTCGTGTCGAGACGGGTTGCGCTCATGATGGGGCTCCGGGGGAAAGGGCGAAGAAAGCCGGCCGCGCGCATGCCGCGCGGCGAACCGGCCGGGTTTATTGCTCGCCGATGCGGCGGATCAGCGGGATGGCCGCGGCAAGCGTGTCGATGTCGTCCGGATCGAGTTGTCCGATCGCCGTGCCGAGCCACTTGTGTTTCGCGGCGTTGCGCTTGCGCCGCGCGTCGACGCCGGCGGCGGTGAGCTTGAACAGGATCTGGCGGCCGTCGGTCGGATGCGGTTCGCGCTCGACGAGCGCGTCTTCCTCGAGGCTCGCGAGGATCGCCTTCATCGACTGCGGCTTCATCGCTTCGGCGCGAGCGAGATCGGCGGTCGTCATCGGCCCGTGCCGATCGAGCCGCGCGAGCGCGCTCGTCTGGGACATGCCGAGCCCACCGGAATCGATCTCGGAGCGCAGCCGACGGATGAGCTGGCCGACCGCGAGGGTCAGGTCGGCGGCGACGGTTTCGGCGGAAACGCCGGGTTTGCGTGGCGGGTTCATGCGGCGAATCTTAGAACACGGCAGCCAAACTTGCAAGTTTGACTGTTGAATTGATCGCCGGCCTGACGGCGCCGTCCGGCGCGCGATTACGCGCGTCGATGCGCGACCGGTACGACTTCGCTGTAGCGCGGGGTCGCGTTTTCGTGCAGCAGATCGCCGAGGTACTGGCCGAGTTCGTCCGCGGCGAGCGCGGATGGAATCTGCAGATTGGCCGGGCGCCGTTTGCCTTCGGCGCCGAGATCGAACACGGCCCAGCGGCCGTCCGCGCGCACGACGGCGAGCAGCCGGCCGAAGGCGTTGAAGCGGTATTCGTGCTGCATCGTGTCGCTCCCGTGGCGTGAACGTGCCGGCTGCCCGTGTGCGCTTACCGGATCGAACAGGACAGCCAGCGATGGATGTTGATTGCGTCGCTGGATACGCCGGCACGCGTCGGTGCGCCGAGCAGCACGACCGTCTCGCGGCGGCCTTTCACGCGCAGGCGCATCACGACGCCGTGCCCCGATTCGTTGATGAAGCCGGTTTTCTGCAGCCGGATCGGCAGGCGGCGGTAGCGCACGAGCGGGTCGGAGTTCACGTACACGAGCTCCCCGTCGCCGGGGCGCACGGTGGTCGACAGATCGGTCGAGAAATAGCGGATCAGCGGATCCTGCGCGGCCGCGCCGACGAGCCGCGCGAGGTCTTCCGCCGTCGACACGTTGTGCGGCGACAGGCCGGTCGGCTCGCGGAAGTGCGTATGCCGCATGCCGAGCCGGCGCGCTTCGCGGTTCATCGCCTTCACGAACGCGGCGCGCCCGCCCGGATAGTCGCGGCTCAGCGCGGCGGCCGCGCGGTTCTCCGACGACATCAGCGCGATATGGAACATGTCGCGGCGCGACAGTTCCGAGCCGACCTGCAGGCGCGAACCGGTGAACTTGATCGTGTCGCGGTCGCGCGCGGTCACGCGCAGCACGCCGTTCAGCGGACGATCGGCGTCGCGCGCGACGACGGCCGTCATCAGTTTCGAGATCGATGCGATCGGCCGTACGGTGCGTGCGTTGCGCGCGAGCAGCGGGGTGCCGGAATCGACGTCGAGCACGTAGGCCGCGCGTGAATGCAGCGACGCGACCGCGCGCGGCGTATAGCCGCAACTTGCGAGCAATTTCGGTTTCGCGGACGGGCGCGGTCGCACGGCGGTCGTGCGTTTCGCGCGCCGCTGCTGCGGTGCGGGTGCCGCGTGGCGTTTGGCCGCTTGATGCGTCACGCGCGAGCGGCGGTGCTTGATGGCCTTTTTCTTGCGATGGGCTGTCTTCTTGACGGCCTTCGTATGGGCATGCGGCTGCGCATGGGCGGTGCGATGCGGCTGCACGCGTTGCGCGGACGCATGCGCGGCGAATGCGAGCAGCAGGAACGACAGGGCGAGGATCAGGATGGTCCGGGCGCGAGGCAGGTGCGCGATGAGGCCGGTCAAGCGAAAGTCTCCTTTTCACGCGCGATGCGGCTGCGCGGAATGCATGGGCGGTCAGCGGGTGCGGGAAATTATACGGTCGATCGCGCGGCGATGACGATGGGATGACGCGCAATGACGCTTCATGCGGGAAGATTCCGGTCGTTTTCGCGCTGCCGGGCAAGCGGTGCGCGGTGGCATGCAAGGCGGGCAGGTACGCGGTTCAGCGTGGCCAGTTCCGCCGCGACACGACCGCGAAACTGATCGCGATCGAACCCGTCACCGCGCGCGGCGGCGCGTCTTCCAGCGCATCGCCGAAGCGGAAGCGGCGGCTGCGCCCGTCCGTGCGTTCGGCGCGACGCTTCGGTGCGCGCGCATCGACGGCAGCCGCGCATTCGCTTGCAGTCGCGACGTCGGATGATGGCTCGGCCACGTAGTCGGCCGCTGGATCGAGGGACATGGAAGTGAGTTCCGGGAAGGGCATGTCCGTATTGAACGCCATCGCATTCGATCGGTAAAATGAATCTTTCGATCACTCAGATTCCTTTAAAGAATGGAACTGAAACTGCTTCGCACGTTCCTGACGGTGACCGAGCTGTGCCATTTCAGCCGTGCGGCCGATGCGCTGCACATGAGCCAGCCTGCGCTCAGCAAGCAGATCGGCGCGCTCGAGGCGAGCCTCGGCGGCAAGCTGTTCGAGCGCGGCCGGCATGGCGCGGAACTGACGCCGTTCGGCGAACGCTTCCTATCCGACGCGCAGGCGCTCGTGCGCGATGCCGACGAAATCCTGGCCCGTGCGCGGGAAGCGACCAGCGGCCAGCGCGGGCATTTGCGGCTCGGCATCTGCCTGTCCGTGCTCACGCTCGTGCCGAAACTGATCGCCGAATTCCGTCGCCGCAATCCGGGTATCGCGGTGACGCTGAGCGACCTGTCGTCGTCCGAACAGACGCGCCGGCTGCACGCCGGCAAGCTCGACGCCGGTTTCCTGCGTCTGCCTGCCGACGAAGGCTTGTCGTCGTTCAAGGTGACCGACGAAGCGCTCGCGCTCGCGGTGCCGCCGCATCTGGGCTTCAAGCGCGTGCCGGCCAACCTCGACGTGCTCAACGAGATCGGCTTCATCGCGCTGCAGCGTGCGCGCGGCCCGGGGCTGGCCGCGCAGATCGACCGGTGGTGCGTCGAGCGCCGCTTCGTACCGCACGTGATGCAGCAGGCGGAGGACGTGCAGTCGGTGCTGACGTCGGTCGCGGCCGGCGTCGGCGTCGCGTTCATTCCGTCGAGCGCGCGGTACCTGCTGCGCGACGCGACGGTGCTGCCGCTCGACGGCCGGGACGCGAAGTGGCGCGTGGGGCTCGGATGGCGGTCCGAACGCGACGATCCGGTCACCACGCGTTTCGTGTCGTTCATGCGCGCCGCGCTCAAGGGCGCGTGACGCGGCGTATAGTGTCCGCGATGGTTGTCTTCATGCATGCCGGCCCGACGCCGGCCGACGAACCCGAACCGATGACTTCAGACTCCGACGAATCCCCGCTCGATCCCGCGCTCGTCGCCACGCTCGCGACGCTGAACGAAGCCGCGAGCGATCCGGCCGGCAAGGCGTGGTCGCTGCCGAAGATCGCGAAGCGCACGCAACTGCCGATGAGCACGCTGCGACGCGTGCTGACGCAGTTGGACGCAGCGGGCCTGAGCGCGGCGACGCTGAACGAGGACGGTACCGGCAGCGCCGCCCTGACCGACGAAGGGCGCGCGGTGTGCGCGCAACTGTTCGGCGCGAACGACGCGCAATGAATGAAAAAACGGGCCGCGGATGCGGCCCGTACATTACCGAACGACGTTTGGCCCGCGCGGGTGGCGCACGGGCCGGCACGTCGTCATCGGCGCACCATCAGAACCACTGCTTGTACCGGCGCACGTAGATCGTCTTGACGATCTGCGCGAGCACGATGTAGCCGACCATCGTCGCGGCGAGCCACAGCCAGTAGGTGCCCGGCAGGTGCATGAAGCCGATCGATTCCGCGAACGGCGAGAACGGCAGCCAGCAGCCGATCGCGATCGCCGTGAAGGTCGACAGCAGCACCGGCAGCGACGCCGTGCTCTGCAGGAACGGGATCTTCTGCGTGCGCAGCAGGTGCACGACGAGCGTCTGCGACACGAGGCTCTCGATGAACCAGCCCGAATTCATCACGATCTGGCCGCTCGCGCCGCCGTTCAGGTGATAGAGCGCGCCCGCCCCGAACACGGTCCACATCAGGATGTACGTCGTGATGTCGAATACCGACGACGTCGGCCCGACCCACAGCATGAAGCGGCCGATGTTGCCGGCTTCCCACTTGCGCGGCTTCTTCAGGAACTCGCGGTCCATCTTGTCCCACGGCAGCAGCATCTGCGACGTGTCGTAGATCAGGTTCAGCACGAGCAACTGCGTCGCGAGCATCGGCTCCCACGGCAGGAATGCGCTGGCGACGAGCACCGAGAACACGTTGCCGAAGTTCGAGCTGGCCGTCATGTTCAGGTATTTCAGGATGTTGCCGAACGTCTCGCGACCCTTGATCACGCCTTCCTCGAGCGCCATCAGGCTCTTCTCGAGCAGGATGATGTCGGCGGTTTCCTTCGCGATGTCGGCGCCGCTGTCGACCGAGATGCCGACATCGGCGTCGCGCAGCGCGGGTGCGTCGTTGATGCCGTCGCCGAGGAAGCCCACCGTGTGGCCGTTCGCCTGCAGCGCCTTGACGATGCGCGCCTTCTGCAGCGGCGTGAGCTTCGCGAACACGGTCGTGCGTTCGACCACCCGCGCGAGGGTTGCATCGTCGAGCGCTTCGATCTCCGTGCCGAGCATCGGCTTACCGGGTTCGAGGCCGACCTGGCGGCATACCTTCATCGTGACGGTCGGATTGTCGCCCGTCAGCACCTTCACCGCGACGCCGTTCTCGCGCAGCGCGGCGAGCGCCGGTGCGGCCGATTCCTTCGGCGGATCGAGGAAGGTCAGGAAGCCGCGCACGACGAGGTCGCGCTCGTCGGCGGTGCGGTATTGCGCGCGTTCGTCGCCGCGCGGAATCGTTCGGGTCGCGAGCACGAGCACGCGGAAGCCGTCCTCGTTGTACGCGGTGGCCTGTTCGAGCAGCCGCTTGCGGGCCACGAAGTCGAGCGGGCGCATGCCGTCCTCATCCTGCACGTGCGTGGACACCGCCAGCATTTCCTCGACCGCGCCCTTGCAGATCAGCAGGTGCGTGCCGCGCGTATCCTCGACGACGACCGACAGGCGGCGCCGCACGAAGTCGAACGGCAGTTCGTCGATCTTCTTGTAGCCCTGCGGCTTCACGCGTTCGCCGATCTCGTCGGCGCGCGCGACGACCGCGATGTCGATCAGGTTCTTCTGGCCGCTCTGGTGAAAGCTGTTCAGCCAGCCGAGCCGCAGGATGTCCTCGTTCTTGCGGCCGGACAGGTCGAGATGGTGTTCGAGGATGATCCTGTCCTGCGTGAGCGTGCCCGTCTTGTCGGTGCACAGCACGTCCATCGCGCCGAAGTTCTGCACCGAGTTCAGCCGCTTGACGACGACCTTGCGGCGCGCCATCGCGACCGCGCCGCGCGCGAGATTCGCGGTGACGATCATCGGCAGCATCTCGGGCGTGAGGCCCACGGCCACCGCGAGCGCGAACGTGAGGGCGCTCAGCCAGTCGCCCTTGGTCAGCCCGTTGATCATGAACACGATCGGCACCATCACGAACATGAACTTGATCAGCAGCCAGCTCACGCTCGCGACGCCGCGGTCGAAGCTCGTCTCGATGCGCTTGTGGCTCACGACGTTGCGCGCGAGCGAGCCGAAGTACGTGTCTTCGCCGGTCGCGACGACGACGGCCGTCGCCGTGCCGCTGACGACGTTGGTGCCCATGAAGCAGACGTTCTCGAGATCGAGCAGCGACGCCGGTGCGTCGTTGGCCGCGCCGGCCGCGCGCGTGCTCGCGGATTTGCCGGCCACCGCGCCGAGCGTGTCGTACTTCTCGACGGGCAGCGCCTCGCCGGTCAGCACGGCCTGGCTGATGAACAGGTCGCGCGACGCGAGCAGCCGCACGTCGGCGGGGATCATGTCGCCCGCGGAAAGATGCACGATGTCGCCGGTCACCACTTCGCGCATCGGTACCTCGCGGCGCGTCGGTTCCAACGAATCGGTCACCGCGCGCTGCACGGTCGCCGTCGTGCGCACCATCGCCTTGAGCTTCTCGGCCGCGCGCAGCGAACGGAATTCCTGCACGAAGCGCAGCAGCGCGCTGATCGTGACCATCGTCAGCAGGATCGTCATGCCGACGTAATCGCGATCGTCGGGCGCCGCGAAATAGACGTCGGTGCAGAAGCTGATGGCGGCCAGCACCAGCAGCACGTAGACGAACGGGTTGTGGAACGAGAGCAGCAACTGGCGGGTCCAGTGCGGCGGCTTGTCGTGCGCGATTTCGTTCGGGCCGTCATGCTGCAGGCGGTCGGCGGCCTGGTCGTAGGTGAGGCCGCGCGTGCTGGTGCGCAGCGACTTCAGCGTGTCTTCGAGCGGGCGGGCCGCTTCCTGCGCGACGCGCATGATGCGCGGGTCGGCCTGCTGGCCGGCGCCGGCCTTGATGAAGCCGCGTTGTTTCTTGTGAGAGGTGTTGTGTCGTGTCGTCATGAGTCGCTCCTAGCGCATGAGGCGGCGGGCGGGGAGCGGCCGCGACGGTATCGACGCGCGAGCGCTCCCCGCCGCGTCGCGTCAGGCGCGATCGGCTGTGGATCGGTAAAGGCGGGAACGCTCGCCGGCGCGCAGGATGCGGACGGCGTGTCGATGCGCAGCGTCGCACCGGCGAGCGGTAATCGACTACTGTCGTCCGAGTTCATCTGCACTCCTGTCGGTTGAGGATAGTCGGCACGGGCGATCGGCAACGGCGCGCAACGAGGCGCGCGGCCGGACGGCACGCGAACGGAGAGCGCACGCGGCCGGCGCCGCGCGCAACGCGAACGCACACGCGCGACGGTGCGTCGCGTGCATTCGACAACATCGAAAATTCGGCGGGAGATCTGGCCCGTGGTCAGGCCGGAAGGGCGCCGCATCCTGCTTCCCGGGATGCGGCAGAAGACGAGGCTCTGCGCGTTTTCCTCAGGCAGCAGTCAAGTTGGCCGGATACCAACTACAACTCGCATCGGTGTTCACAGAACACTCCATGTAACTAGACGGGGGCGATGGTAATGGCTCGCTGTGCGAAGCGTCAACCCTTTTGTCGGGCGTTATTTCGAGATGCTTGATCGGGCCGGTGCCCGTTCGCAAGCGCCCCCGACAACCCGCAATGAAACAGCCGCGCGCACACCTTGTCGGCATGCGCGCGGCCGCGTCGAACGAGGTGCGGTTACTGGTTCGCGGTCGCGACGGCGGCCCCTGCGTCGAGGATGCCCGAGCCCGCCGGCAGCGCGGTGCACGACGTGCCGGCCGCGAGCTTCGCCGCGCGCGTGCCGCCTTGCAGCTTCTGCAGGATCTGCGCGGGCGTGAGGTTGCCGTTCACCGACAGCATCAGCGCGGCGACCCCCGTCACCTGCGGCGCCGCGAGGCTGGTGCCGTTCGCGGGGCCGTAGGTGTCCGAGCCCGGCGTCGTCGTGCCGGTGTTCGACGTCGACAGGATGTTGACGCCCGGCGCGCTCAGCGCGACGTCGGCGCCGAAGTTGCTGAACGACGCGCGTCGGCCCGTCGCGTCGGTCGCACCGACGGTGATCACGCCGCGGCAGTTCGCGGGCTGGTCGAGCCCGGTCGACAGGCCGTCGTTGCCGGCCGCGACGACCACGGTCACGCCCTTCGCGGTCACGTCGTCGATCGCCTGCTGGAACGTCGTGCTGCATGCGCCGACGCCGCCGAGGCTCAGATTGATGATCTTCGCCGGGCGGGGGTTCGTCGGTACGCCGTTGACGGGAATGCCGGCTGCCCAGCGCATGCCGTCCGCGATGTCGCTCGTCACGCCGCCGCACTTGCCGAGTACGCGCACGGGCAGGATCTGGCCGAGCCACGATACGCCGGCGACGCCCGTGCCGTTGTTGGCGGTCGCGCCGATCACGCCCATCACGCGCGTACCGTGCCAGCTGCTGTTGCTGGGCTGGCTTGCGCAGTGATAGTACGGGCCGTTGACATTGTCGAGTTCCTGCTGCGTGACCCAGTCGCCCGGATCGGTGGCGTCCGGGCCGCGCGTCAAGCCGTTGTTGCTGGTGTTGACGTTGCTGATGAAGCTGTAGCCGGACAGCAGGTTGCCGACGAGGTCGCCGTGCGGCCGGTAGCCGGTATCCAGCACGGCGGTGACGACGGTCGGCGAGCCCTTGGTCACGTTCCACGCCGGCGGCATGTCGATGCCGGCGGCCGGGTCGGACAGGTTCCACTGCTGGTTGTAGAGCGGGTCACTCGGCGTGTCGCGGATCTGCATCGGGTGATCCGGTTCCGCGTAGTCGACATCGCTGTCCGCCGCGAACGCCTGCGCGAGCGCGGCGGCATCGGTGGCGTCCATGCGCTGGCCGAGCGACAGCACGGCCGCGCCATTCGAGATCGTGCGCTCGACCTGCACGTTCACCGGTGTTTGCGCGACCGTGCTCGCGTACGCGCGCGCGTTGCCGGTCACGGGCGCCGTCCAGCGCGTCATCGCGCGCTGGATCACCGCATCGAGTCGCGAGCCGTTGTCGATGGTCGCCATCGCGCGCGTGGCCGTCAGCGTTTTCAGCTTGACGATGAGGTGATCGACCGGCGGCTCGGCCGGTGCGGTCTGCGCGGCCATCTGCACGGCGGCCTGCTGCGACGTGCACGCATTGCCGCCGGACGATGTGGGCGGGGTGGTGGGGGCGGGCGCGGGAGTGGGTGCCGGTGCGGGCGTCGGCGCGGGTGAAGCGTTGGACGAAGACGGGTTGCTGCCGTCGCCGCCGCCTCCGCCGCAACCGGCGAGGGGCAGGAGGGCGGCGGCGGACAGCATGCCAGCGAGCATGCGCGCATGGGCCGAACGGGCCAGCGCGAAATTGAAGCGTTTGGCTTTCATGTCGAAAGTCGATCCTCGTAGATAACCGTCGTGCCGGTGGTGCATGGTCCGGCGCAAACCGGACCTTGTTTTTGTCGGCGCCCGCAGGCTGCTGCGACGCGCCATGCATTGGGTAACGGCTAATGAGGCGGCTTCTTGAATATGTTGTGTGTGAAAAAGGGGTGGGACGCAAACGATTGCGATGCTGTCTTGCAGCATGAACGCGCGTTTGGAACGGGTGATATGTTCATGGAGTGCAAGAATGCGGGCGGTCGATCCGGCGAAACATGCGGCGCAGGCGCTTTTGCGCGACGCGGAAACGATTTCTCCCGATGAAGGCGCGCGACGGAAGGCTTGACGGTTTCCCCGATGCGGCGCGAATTTTTTCGGGCGTACGATCGCGATTCGATCAACGTTTCGTCAGGAGAAAAGCATGGATCGCCGCTTTCGTTGGCTGGCCGTTGCGCTCACCTGCGCGCTGGCGGGCGCCGCCCACGCGCAGGCCCTTACCGGTACGCTGAAGAAGATCAAGGACACGGGCGTCGTGTCGCTGGGCATTCGCGAGTCGTCGGTGCCGTTCTCGTATTCGGACAACCAGCAGAAGAACATCGGCTATTCGCGGGACATCGCGTCGCGCATCATCGACCAGTTGAAGACGGATCTGAACCTGCCGAACCTCGCGGTGAAGGAGATCCCGATCACGTCGCAGAACCGGATTCCGCTGCTGCAGAACGGGACGATCGACTTCGAATGCGGCTCGACGACGAATACGCTCGAACGGCAAAAGCAGGCCGCGTTCTCGAACAGTATCTTTTTGTATGGCATCCGCTTCAGCACGCGCAAGGATTCGGGCGTGAAGGACTTCGCGGACCTGGCCGGCAAGACGGTCGCGACGACGGCCGGCACGTCGGACGAGCGCCTGTTGCGCAAGCTCAACGAAGAGAAGGCGATGAACATGACGATCATCAGCGCGAAGGATCATGCCGAAGCGTTCATGAACGTCACGACCGGGCGCGCGGTCGCGTTCGTGATGGACGAGCCGCTGCTGTACGGCGAGATCGCGAAGGACCGCAACCCCGCTGCGTATACGGTCGCGGGCACGCCGCTCGTTCACGAGAACTACGCGTGCATGATGCGCAGGGACGATCCGGCGTTCAAGCGTGTGGTCGACGGCGTGATCGCGAAGATGCAAACGTCGGGCGCGGCCGAGAAGCTGTACGACCGGTGGTTCATGCAGCCGATTCCGCCGAAGGGCGTGAGCCTCAACTATCCGCTGTCGGCTGAGATGAAGCAGTTGTTCAAGAATCCGACGGATCAGGCGCAGTACTGATTCGGCCGTCGCAATGAAAAACCGCCGGCGCGTGCCGGCGGTTCGAGCGCAGGGCGCCGAGCGGCGCGAAGCGCGTCAGGCCTTGATTTCCGGGCCGCGTGCGGCGGGTGCGGCCGGTGCGGCCGGTCTTGCGGGGGCCACCGACGGCATCGGCGGCTGGGCCGGGACGATGACGAGCACCGGTTGGGGCGCGGCCCACGCCGGTATCGCGAACCCGACGGGCTGCGGCATCGGCATTGCGAACGCGTTGGCGAGCGCGATGTGCTGCAGCGCCATCATCTGCTGCTGCATCGCGACCATTTGCGCCTGCGCCGCCTGCATCCGGTACTGCGCGGCCTGTATTTGCCGCAACGCCGCCGCGGGCGGCACGCCGCCCGACGACGACGTCTGCATCTCGAAGCTCGCGCCGCCTTGCGGGCTACTCCAGCTCCACGTGCTGACCTTCATCGGGCCGACGGCCGTCTGGACGACGCGCGTTTCGGCTTTCACGGGCACGGCTTGCCCGTCGACGTTGACGAACATCGGGTGGGCGGCCGCCGCCGCGCCGGCCTGCCCGGCCAGCGCGAACACGGGCACCAGCGCCAGCGCACCCGCCGCCATATACGAACGGAATCGCATCTTCGTATCTCCATCAAACGACTGATCGAATCAACAATGACGTACGGCTCACGAAGTGAGCCATCCGGGACAATGCGACCGTCGGCTTAAATCAACATTAAAATTGCCGCCGGCCGGCCCGATCAGCAGATTTCAGGACGTGCCGCCATCGGCATTCAACCTCGCCCGTGCCAGGGGAATCCTGTCGCCCGGTGCAACAACGGGCACAATACGGAATTCGCCACGATCGCACGCATGTTCGGCATTCGAACATTGCCGGTGCGGCCTGCTGCCCGACCTCCTTCCCAGTCTTCATGAACGCCACGCCCACGCCCGCGCGCGAGTCCAATTCGCCGCGCTTCCTGCTGTTCCTGATCTGCCTGTTCGCATCCGCCGGCCAGCTCGCGATCGATATCTACGTGCCCGCGCTGCCCGACATGGCTCGCTCGTTCGCGACCACGCCGCAGGCGATCCAGTCGAGCGTGTCCGGCTACATGGCGGCCTACGCGCTCGGCCAGCTGATCTTCGGTCCGATCGCCGACGCCTACGGACGCAAGCGCGTGCTCGCGTTCGGGCTCGTGATCTACACGATCGGCTGCCTGCTGTCGCTCGGCGCGCCGAACCTGGAAACGTTCGTGCTCGCGCGCTGCCTGCAGGGCTTCGGGATCGCGACCACCAACCTGCTGGCGAAGGCGATCATCACCGATTCGTTCTCCGGCCAGGCGTTGATGCACGCGTTCACGTACATGTCGATCGCGTGGGGGCTGGCGCCGATCATCGCGCCGGTGATCGGCGCGCACCTGCAGGAATGGTTCGGCTGGCGCGCGTGCCTCGTGTTCCTGCTGGTCTACTCGCTGGCGATGTGGGCGCTGCTGTGGCGCTACCGCGAAACCTTGCCGAAGCCCGTGCATCTCGAGCCGCGCACGCTGATGACGAACGCGGGCAAGGTGCTGGCGAGCCCGGTGTTCCAGAGCTGTTTCCTCGCCCAGGGGCTCTGCTACAGCATCCTGCTGGTGTTCAACATCGTCGGCCCGTTCATGGTGCAGACCACGCTGCACAAGCCGCCGACCTTCTTCGGTTATCTCGCACTCGGCATCGGCCTCATGTATTTCCTCGGCGGCCTGTCGAACCGGATTCACGGCCGCGGGCTGCCGAGCGCCGAGCAACGGCTGCGTATCGGCGCGCGCGTGATGGCGGGCGCGTCGATCGCGATGCTGGTGCTGGCGCTGACCGTCGGCCTGCGTGTGTGGACGCTTGCGACGCCGGTGCTCGTGATGGGCTTCTGCGCGGGTGCGATGTATCCGACGCTGATGGCCAAGGGCAATTCGCTGTTTCCGCATATCGCCGGCCTGACGAGCGCGATTCTCGGCTGTGCGCTGCTGCTCGTGTCGTCCGCGATGATGGGCCTGGCCGGGTTCGTGTCGATTCACGTGCTGACGCCGCTCGCGGTGTTCTTCGTCGCGTTGTCGTTCATCGTCGTGTGGATGGTGACGAAGCTGCTGCGGTATCTGTCGCAGCAGCAGGCGGCGACGGTGGTGTGCGGAAGCGGGGAGGCGGCGTAAGCGCCGGCTCGCGATCGACTCATGAACCGGATCCTGCTGAATCGCGTTGCCCGGTCCGACGCCGCCGATCTGATCGCCGCGAACCGCGCGAGCCGGAGCCATCATCTGCCGTGGGTCGATTCGTTCATCGACCAGGCCGGGTTCGATCAATGGTTCGCCCGCTGCCTGACGGGGCCGAACGTCGGGTTTGTCGCGCGCGAGCGGGCGTCAGGCGCGGTGGTCGGCGTGGTGAACCTCAACGAGATCGTCGGCGGCGTGTTCCAGAGCGCTTATCTTGCGTACTACGGAATGGCGGATTTCAGCCGCAAGGGGCTGATGACGAATGCGCTGCGCGCGGCGATCGACGTCGCGTTCGGCGAACTCGGGCTGCACCGGCTCGAAGCGAATATCCAGCCCGGCAACCATGCGTCGATCGCGCTGGTTCGGCGGCTCGGTTTCAGGCAAGAGGGATTTTCGCCGCGCTATCTGCGCATCGGCGGCGAATGGCGCGACCACGAGCGTTGGGCGTTGCTGGCCGACGACGCGCACGAAGCCGACGCCTGACGGTCGATTCTCGTCCCGCCTCGCGGCGCTTACAGCGGATGGGCGGCCCCGGCCTGCTGCAACAGCGACACGGCCGCCGGATCCGGCAGTCCGTTCGGGGCGATCGCTCCGGCCTTGGCCAGCGCGACGAGATCGCTGTCGACGCCCGGCTGCCCGACCACGAACGACGTGGTCAGGAACGCCGGCGCGGCGAGCGTGACCGCATAGCGCTGTTGCAGGTTCGTCACCACGGCCGATTGCGCGGCCTGCACGGTGTCCAGGCTGTTCATCGCCCGCTGGTAGCGCAGGGTGCCCTGGAAATTACCGATCAGCCCGGCCGTGTTCGTTCCGAGTTGCGCCGCGAGATAGACGAGCATCAGCTCGGTCTCGGGCGTCGTGTTGAAGGTGCCGCCCGCGTAGGCGAGCGAATGCAGGCTCGCGCCGCCCGACGCCACGGTGATCACGCATGGCAGCGCCGCGTCGAGCGTCACATGGTAGTTGCCGCCTCCGTCCGTCAGCGTCGTTGCCGAGCCGGCCGCGCAATTGACCGTGACTTGCGCGCTCGCGAGCGCGTCGCCCGTCGCGGCCGTGCCCGACAGCGAGACGGTTTGCGTGTTGTCGTTGAAGCACGCGTCGACGCCGAAGCAGGCATCGCCGTTGCAGGCCTGGAGGGCGGCGAGCGTTGCAGCGCACAACGCGCCCAGCGCGGGGCGGGTGAAGCGCGTAAGGCGAATGTTCATGGTCGCGGGCAATCCGAGAGAATGAGGCAACCGGTGCGCGTGGGGGAATGCGGCGCTGTTGTCATTCTATGTCGTGATCCGGGGAAAGCGAATACGGCCGGCCAATAAGGCCGGCTCGCCGGTTCAAGGCTTGCGCGTGGCCGGCTTCGCGAACGCGCCGCGCACCTCGAAGCCGATCGCATCCGCGACGTTGCCGCGCGCGTCGACGAGTTCGAGCCGGTGCCGGCCCGGCCACGGCAGCCACGCGACGCGATCGGCGTGGCCGATCACCTTGTCGTCGAGCCGCCACGCGAACTTCGTTGCCCGCCCGGCCGAGCGTTCGAACCAGATCCGCTGGTTCTTCGGCGGAATGTCCGGGTCGATCGCGAAGATCGTGCCGTCGGTCGGCGCGCCGATCGTCAGCGGCGCGCGCGCCGCGTCCTTGCCGGGCGTGACCGGCGCCGCGAGCCGTATCGTGTCGACCGCCGTGCCCGCGATGAACCACTCGTTGCGGGCCGGCTCGATATCGCGCTCGAACGCGATGCGGCGCGTCTCGACGCCGGCCGGCGCGCGCGGCGCACGGCTCGGCAGCTCGCGGTGCAGGTAGCCGACGACGGCCGACCACACGGGCGACGCGCCCGTGACGCCCGACACGTCCCACATCGGCGAGCCGCCCGCATTGCCGACCCACACGCCGACCGTATAGCGCGACGTGAAACCGATCGTCCAGTTGTCGCGCATGTCCTTGCTCGTGCCGGTCTTGACCGCGGAGAAGAAGCGTGTCGCGAGCGGGTTGTCGAAGCCGAAGGTGCGCACGCGCGCGTTGTTGTCGGACAGGATGTCGGTCACGATGAAGCTGGCCGCTTCACTGAACACGCGCGTGCCGGCGTCCGTACGCGCGGATGCCGATGCGCCGGATGCGCCGGAGGCCGGCGTCGATGCAGCGGCGGGCAGGTCGACGACCTTGCGTGCGACGCCGCCGTTCGCGAGCGCGCGGTATGCGTTGGTCAGCGACAGCAGCGTGACGTCCGCGCTGCCGAGCGCGAGACTGAAGCCGTAGTAATCGCCTTCTTGCGCGAGCGGCAGGCCGAGCGCGGTCAGCGTGCGCGCGAAGCGGTGCGGCGTGACGAGCACGAGCGTGCGCACGGCCGGCACGTTCAGCGAGCCGCCGAGCGCGCTGCGCACGCTCACCCAGCCCTTGAAATCCTTGTCGTAGTTCTGCGGAATATAGAGGCCGCCGCCGGCCGCGAGGTTGATCGGCGCATCGTCGAGCAGCGACGCGGCGGTCAGCCGTTTCTCGTCCAGCGCCTGCGCATAGAGGAACGGCTTGAGCGTCGAGCCGGCCTGGCGCGGCGCGAGCACGGCATCGACGTCGCGCGCGCTCGACAGCGCCCCCGACGAGCCGACCCACGCGCGGATCTCGCCGGTCGCGTTGTCGATCACGACGACCGCGCCGTCCTGCACGTTGCGTCGGTGCGCGGGCGCATTGAGCTCGGTCAGCGCGCGCATCAGCGTGTCCTGCGCGAAGCGCTGCAGCGGGGCATCGAGCGTCGTGCGGACTTGCGCGCCGGCCGCCGGCTTGACCTCGGCCGCGATGCGCCGCGCGAAATGCGGGGCGAGGGCGGCGCCGTCGTCGCGTACGGCGTTGGCCGGGCGCGCGGTGACGAGTTGCACGTAGCCGTCGAGCGACGCGCACGCCTGCGCGGCCTGCATGTCGCGCAGGATCCGGCACGCGCGTTCGGCGATCTTCGCCGGGGCCGCGTTGGGCGCACGCACGAGTGCGGCGGCGATCGCGGCCTCGCGTGCGTCGAGCCCCGACGGCGCCTTGCCGAACAGCACCTGCGACAGCGAGCCGAGCCCGATCGTCTCGCCGCGGAACGGCACCAGGTTCAGGTACGCCTCGAGGATCTGGTCCTTGCGCCAACTGCGTTCGAGCCACAGCGCGTTCACGGCCTGCGTGGCTTTCTGGGGCAGCGAGCGCTGGCCCGAACGGCGCGGCGAATCGCTGAGCAGGCCCGCGAGCTGCATCGTGACGGTCGACGCGCCGCGTGTGCGCTCGTTCCACAGGTTGCCCCATGCCGCGCCGGCGATCCCGCGCCAGTCGACGCCGCTGTGTTCGTAGAAGCGCTTGTCCTCGGACACGACGATCGCCTCGCGGAACGCGGGCGATACGTCGGCGAGCGACACCCAGTCGCCGCGCCGTTCGGTGAGGTCCACACGCGTGCGCTGCAGCGGCGTGCCGTCGCGCGCGAGCAGCACCCAGTCGGAGCTGCGCCAGTTGCGGCGCACGTCGTCGTAGCCGGGCAGCGCATGCGCGACGAGCGGCGCGGCCAGCACCACGGCGACGAATACGCGGCCGGCGAAACGCGCCGGCCGCGGCAATGCCAGATCGATCATCGCGGTCTCGTCACTTGCCCGCGTCGGCCGGCTTCACGGTCATCGGCGGGTTCGGCCACAGGCCGTACACGGACGGCGCATACAGCGCCTCGACGCGCGTCGGCGGCAGTCCGAACGTGCCGACGTTGTTCAGCCGCACCGTGTACTCGACCGAGAATTTGCCCTTCGGCAAATAATCGTAGTACGCGCGGTAGCCGTCGAAGTCGCGCTCGATGAACGCCGGCCACGCGCCGTCGGGCGTTTTCTCGCCCTGCGTCGCGGCTTCGGAATCGCGACCGAGGCCCGATCCGAGGATCGTCGCGCCGGCCGGGATCGGATCGTTGACGGCGACCCACGTCATGTCGCTTTGCGCATCGATGTCGAGATGCACGCGCACGACGTCGCCGCGCGTCAGCACGCCCTTGACGGCCGGCGACACGGGCGTGACGGTCTTCGTGATCCGGTAGCCGGCCGCGAACGGCGCGCGCAACGGCACGGCCGCGAGGCTTTCGACCGTGGCCCACGGGCGGCCCGTGCCGTCTTGCGTGACCGACAGCGTGGCCGGCCCCTGCGACGCACGCGGCCACGGCATCAGCACGCTGCGCGCGGCGGCCGCGCGGGTCGCCGGCGTGGCTGACGCCGGCGCATCGGCGGGCGCGGCCGATGCCGCCTGCGACCACGAGATCGTGCGCTCGTCGCCGCCCAGCGCCACCTTCGTCGCGCCGGCGACCGGCGTGCTCTCGTAGGTGCGCGAGAAGCGCTCGATCGCGAGCAGGCCGAGCGCGTTCGACGTCGTCGTCTGCCATGCACCCTGGCGCTGAAGTGCGAGCAGGCCGGCCGTCACGCGCGGCATCTCGTCCTTCCATGCCGGGTCGCCCGCGAACTCCAGCGCGAGACGCGCGGCGTTGGTCTCGTTGCTGGTCATCAGCCACCACAGATCGTCGTCGCGCGCGGTCGAGAACACGAGCTGCGTGCCCTGGTACGTCAGGCGCGCCCGCAGGATCTGCTCGACCTGCGCGCGTTTCTCGTCGCGTTGCGGGATGTCCTTCACGCGCGTGAGAATCGCGTGATAGTCGATCACCGCCGACGTCGGCCACTGGTTCGGCGCGATCTCGATCGAACCGAGCATGCGGCCCTGCGCGGCGCCGTAGCGCGACAGCGCCTCGATCGCGGCGAGCTTGCGCAGGTCGCGATCCTGGCGCGGCGCCCACGTGTTGCGCTCGAGGCGGCCGTCGACGAAGCGCGCGAGCCCGGCTTCGAGCTGCGTGCGCAGATCTTCCGGCAGCGCGAAGCGCGGATCGAGGCGGCTTGCCTCGTCGGACACGACGAGCAGGTATGACGACAGCGTCGCGCTGCCGTGATGCGAATCGTCGGACGACGGCGGGAAATAGCTCGCGAGCCCGTCGCTGTCCAGATAGACGGGCATCCGTGCGATCAGCGCCTGCCATTGCGCGGGGTCGCGCAGCCCGATTGCGCGCGACGTCTGCTGTTCGAGGCAGCGGTACGGATAGCGCTCGAACCAGCGCCGCACGCCGGGCAGCCCGTCGGCAAGCTTCGACTGCAGCGATACCGCGATGCCGCCGCGCGGTACGCCTTGTGCGTTGCTCACGGCACCGGCCGGGGCCGCGACGGGCACCGTCAGCGTGCCGTCGACCTGCGCGAGCGTCGCCTGCTGCACGGTCACCGGCAGCGCGGGCACGACCTTCTGCGCGACGGCCAGCGCGTCGGACGCGCGCTTGCCGCCTTGCTCGGCCGCCTCAATGCGCCAGTTCAGCGCACCGGCCGCATCGAGCGCCTGCTCGGGCACGGTGATCGTCCATGCGACCTCGGTCGCCGCATTCGCCGCCAGCGATACCGTTTGCGGCGCGACGTCGAGACCCGTCACGCGTGGCGTCACGACGACCTGCATCGCACGGTCGGTCGTGTTGCGCAGCGTGACCTGCGCGCGGAACGCGTCGCCTTCGCGC
Source organism: Burkholderia sp. AU16741 (assembly GCF_002223345.1). Taxonomy (NCBI): domain Bacteria; kingdom Pseudomonadati; phylum Pseudomonadota; class Betaproteobacteria; order Burkholderiales; family Burkholderiaceae; genus Burkholderia; species Burkholderia sp. AU16741. The sequence continues at coordinate 688,920 of NZ_NKEZ01000008.1, read as the reverse complement.
ACGAGCGGCGGCAGGCCGGAGATCAATTGCAGATCCTGCGTGCTGCGGATCGACGTGCTGCCCGTGCCGAAGCGGTCGGGGCCGACCGCCGCGATCGCCACGATCCGGAAGCGCGTGAGCGCATCGTTCAGCGGCACGTCGACGGTTGCGCTGCCGTTCGCATCGAGCGTCACGCGCGGGTTCCACAGCAGCAGCGTGTCGAATAGCTCGCGGGTCGGCGCGCTGCCGCCGCCGCCGCCGGCCGGCACCGCCTTGCGGCCGAAGTGGCGGCGGCCGACGATTTCCATCTGCGCGGTGGCTGTTTCGACGCCGTACGCGCGCCGGCGCAGCATCGCGCCGAGCAGGTCCCAACTGTTGTTCGGCATCAGTTCGAGCAGCGCTTCATCGACGGCCGCGACGGCGATCTGCGTGCCCGCCGGTGCCGGCTGGCCGTTCGGCAGCGTGACCTTCACATGCGCCTGCGCCTTGCTGCGTACCGTGTAGCGGGTCGCGTCGGTCGTCACGGTCACACCGAGGCGATGAACGCCCGTGCCGACCTTGATCTCGCCGAGGCCATAGCGGAACGCGGGCTTCGACAGGTCGACGAACGCGGTCGGCGCCTCATAGTGGCGGCCTTCGCGCCAGAACGCGCGCGCCCATTCGACCGGCGCCTTCCAGCCCCACGTGAAGAACGAATACCACGGCACCTCGCGAATCCGCCCGCGCAGCGCGAGCACCGACACGTAGACGTTCGGCCCCCACGATTCGCCGACCTTCAGGTCCACGGTCGGGTTCTTGCCGTTCAGCTCGACGATGTGCGTCTCCATCACGCCGCCGCGCTCGACCGCGACCAGCGCGGTCGCGTAGCGGAACGGCATGCGGACCTGGAAGCGGGCCGTTTCGCCCGGTTCGTACGACGTTTTTTCGGGGATCACGTCGATCCGGTCGGTATTGTCGCCGCCGAACCAGAGTTCGTCCTCGCGCGTGACCCATACCGACGTCGATGCATTCGACGTACGGCCGTCGCCGTCCTTCGCGACCGCGATCAGCTGCACGTTGCCGGCCTGCTCGAGCGTCGCGTCGCAGGCCATGCGGCCCTTGTCGTCGGTCTTGCCCGAACACAGCACGCCGAGGTCGCGCGTGTCGCTCTTGTTGTCGTACGCATAGAAGCCGCCGACCATCCGCTTGCGCGACGACGTCGTGATGCGCGCGACGCCCTTGATCTCGATCGGCACCGACGCGCGCGGCTTGCCCTGCAGATCGACCGCCAGCGCCTGCACCGGCACGCGCTGGCCGACCGACACCCAGCGGCCGGCCTTGATGCCGGCCACCACCGCGGCCGGCCACAGGATCGTGTCGCCGCGGATCGTCTGAACTTCGCCGTTCGGGTCCGCGAACGTCGCCTCCAGCGCGATGCGCTTCGGTGCGTCGACGTCCGGCAGGCCCTTGAGCGTGACCGAGCCCGCACCGTTGCGGTCGAGCGTCAGCGGCAGCTTGTCGGCAATCAGCTTCGTCGCGTCGGGATCGTTGCTCGACGCCGACGACGATGCGTTGTCGCCGTCCTGCGCATCGTCGTCGGCATTGCCGTCGCTCGTGTCCGGGCGATACGGCGTGAAGCTGAAATCCTCGAAACGATCCGCGAACGGCGGCGACGCCCACTTCATCAGCGCCGACACCTGCACGGGCAGGTTCGATGCGCCGCCGCCCGACACGTAGTCGATCTGCACCGCGAGCGGCGCTTCCTTGACCGCGACGAGCGGGCTCTTCTGCGCGTCGCGCGCGCCGATCGAGCCTTTCAGCACCGGCAGGCGGAACGCCTCGACGCGGAAGCTGCCGCTGTAGTAGGTGGCGGTCGGCGCATCGTCCGGGCCGCCTTCGAGTTCGACGCTGTATTCGCCGAGCTTCGCGGCGGCCGGCAGCGTGAACTGCGAATCCGCGCTGTGGTCGGCCGCCCACGTGAGCGGCAGCTTGTACGTCTGGCCCGTGCCGAGATGCCGGATCGTCACGCGCGTCGGGTATTGCGACGGGAACGCGAGGCTTTGCAGCGTCTCGGTGCGGATGAAATGCTTCATCGACACGGTTTCGCCGGCGCGCAGCAGCGTGCGGTCGAACACCGTATGCGCGCGCACGGTCGGCGCGCTGTCGGTGTCGGTCGGCACGTTGAAGCGCCACGATTCGATCCCGCGGTTCCAGCCCGAGCTGACGAACGCCATGTCGGGGCCCGTCTTCGGATCGTCGACGCGTGCCGACACGAAGTAGTCGTCGAAACGCTGTTCCGACGAGCTGCACGCGCGCTTCGGCTCGAACGGCCCGTCGATCTTCAGCAGGCCCTGTGCGTCGGTCTTGCCGGCCGCGATTTCGTCGCCGTTGCAGTCCGACACGCGGATCTGCGCATTCGGCACCGGCTTGCCCTTGTCGAGCGTCGTGACCCACACGAGGTTGTTTTCGCGGCCCTGTTTCAGGTGCACGCCGAGGTTCGTGACGAGCACGGTGGTGCGCACGTACATGCTCGACGGCTTCGCGAGCAGCGAGCGGCCGAGCGCGGGCGACGCGAGTTCGAGCACGTAGAAGCCGGGCTTCTCGATCGGCACGCCGACCACTTCGAACGGGCGCAGCGCTTTCGGATCGGCTTTCGGCAGTGTCAGCACCTGCGCGCCGGGCTCGCCCGCGAGCAGCGACAGCGAGCGCACGTCGATGCGGCGGTTCTTCGGCGCGGGCTGCTTTTCGCCGGCCTCGAGCGGCACGTAGACGGGGCGTTGCCCCTTGCGTTCCAGCAAGCCCGGAATCTGGCTGTCGATCGAGCCGGCCGTCATCGACCAGTTGTCGAAGCGATCGACGGTGCGCATCCATTCACGGATCGCGGTGTCGTTCTCGACCTTCAGGTTCGCGAATTGCGCGCCGCCCGCATTGAGGCCCGCGATATGCAGGTCGGCCTCGACGTTGCGCAGCGTGACGGGCACCAGCGCGGGCGTGCCGGGTTCGGCGAAGCGCTCGACGATCCCGAAGGTGCCCGACGAGAATTTCGCGAGCGGCGGCATCGGTGCCGTGCGCGTCGCGAGCGGGAACAGGTCGGCGTTGGACAGCGGCCGGTCGGTCACGTCGTGCAGGCCGGACGGCAGCTCGACGGTCAGGCCGGCCTGCGCGGGCAGCGGCGGATTGAACGTGACGGTCGTCACTTCCTCGCTGTGATCGTCGGCCGCGAAGGTCGGCGACAGCGTGCCGTCGGGGCCGCGCAGCTTGATCGCTTCGGCCAGCTTGCGCGCGATCGGCGCATTGAACGACAGCGTGAGCGGGCGCAGCGGCGTGCAGGGCGCTTTCGCGTTCTCGCGTTCGCACGAGAAGCTCGCGGCGAACGGGGCGCGCACGGTGAAATCGAAGCGCCGTTCGGTTTCGTTCGCGATGCCGCTCGGGCTCGCGACGCCCTTGCCGTACACGAGCTGCATCTTCGCGCTTGCCGGCAGCGCCTGCGCGCACGACAGCGTCAGCACGCGCGCCGCCTCTTTCTTCAGCCCGAAATGGTCGAGCAGCGCGTTGCGCGTATCGTCGTCGGCCGCCGTGACGGGAATGCGGTTGCCGATGCCGGCCGCCTCGCACCAGATGTTCGCGAGTGCCGAACGCGGCTCGGCCGGGCCGTTCAGCTTCATCACGAAGACCTGCCGCTCCTCGATCTCGCGCGAGCCGGGGCGTACCGACACCGGGAACGGGCCGCCCGTCTGGAACGTGAAGCGACGCGGGCCGCTGGCCGCATTGCCGGCGACCGAGCGCAGCGTGTCGTTGAGCGCGACCGAGCAGCGTACGCCCGGCGGCAGGTCGCTTTCGAAATCGTAAACCCAGGTCTTGTCGTCGAGCCAGTGGCCCGAGCCGCGCGTGGCCGTCGAATCGTTGCAGGTCACGCGCGCCGGACTCGGCGCGGAGGCCGAGCCGAACGCGACCATCGGTTCGTCGAACTTGACGACGCTCTGCCGGACTTCGGTGACGGTGCCCTGCGGCGACACGCTCACCGTGCGCGCCGCGCCCGCATGCAGCGACAGCGCCGCGGCGCCGCCGAGCGCCGCGACGGCGCCGATGCGCCAGAGCAGCCGGGTCGTGTGGTTGGTCAGGTTGGTTTCTTTGTTGTGCTTGTCGTGCTGCTTCATCGCTCGATTGCCCTCGGAGGGAAGCTTTCTGTTTGATTGCACGCGATTCTAACCGACCGCCATGCGCGCGCAGTGCGGCGTGCGGGTGCAGTGTGTGGTCGGCACGCGACACGGGTATGCCTGCCGCAGATTTGTCGCGTCGACGACACAAAAATGAAGCGAAATATCGATTGTCGCGGATTGCGGAACATTTAATGGACTATAAAAAGATTGTTCTATCCGATTTGTGCGCGTACATTGCAGGTCCGCGCCAATGTTTGAGAAATATCAAGCGTGGTTTTCCCGAATCCGGTGTTCGAGAGAAGGAAACATGCACAACGACAACACCCCCCAATCGCGTCGTGACAACGACGCAGCCGCAACCGGCATCACGCGGCGTCAATGGCTGCAGGGCGCACTGGCGCTGACGGTGGCGGGCCTCACCGGCTCGCTGGCGTTGCGGGCCCTGGCCGACGATCCCGGCACCGCGCCGCTCGATACGTTCATGACGCTTTCCGAAGCATTGACCGGCAAGAAAGGGCTGAGCCGCGTCACCGGCGAGCGCTATCTGCAGGCATTGCAGAAGGGCTCGTTCAAGACGGCCGACAGCCTGCCGCAACTCGCCGGCGCGCTCGCATCCGGCTCGCTGAATCCCGACCAGGAATCGCTCGCACTGACGATTCTCGGCGCGTGGTATCTCGGCATCGTCGACAACGTCGTGATTACCTACGAAGAAGCATTAATGTTCAGCGTGGTGTCCGATACCCTCGTGATCCCGTCGTATTGCCCCAACAAACCCGGCTTCTGGGCCGAAAAACCGATCGAGAGGCAAGCCTGATGGCCGATACCGATACGCAAAAAGCCGACATCGTCGTCGTCGGATCGGGTGTCGCCGGCGCGATCGTCGCGCACCAGCTCGCGATGGCGGGCAAGTCCGTGATCCTGCTGGAAGCCGGCCCGCGCATGCCGCGCTGGGAAATCGTCGAGCGTTTTCGCAACCAGCCCGACAAGACCGATTTCATGGCGCCGTACCCGTCGAGCCCGTGGGCCCCGCATCCGGAATACGGCCCGCCGAACGACTACCTGATCCTGAAGGGCGAGCACAAGTTCAACTCGCAGTACATCCGCGCGGTGGGCGGTACGACGTGGCACTGGGCCGCGTCGGCGTGGCGCTTCATCCCGAACGACTTCAAGATGAAGACCGTGTACGGCGTCGGCCGCGACTGGCCGATCCAGTACGACGACCTCGAGCATTACTATCAGCGCGCCGAGGAAGAACTCGGCGTGTGGGGCCCGGGCCCCGAGGAAGATTTGTACTCGCCGCGCAAGCAGGCATACCCGATGCCGCCGCTGCCGTTGTCGTTCAACGAGCAGACCATCAAGAGCGCGCTCAACGGCTATGACCCGAAGTTCCACGTGGTGACCGAGCCGGTCGCACGCAACAGCCGCCCGTACGACGGCCGGCCGACTTGTTGCGGGAACAACAACTGCATGCCGATCTGCCCGATCGGTGCGATGTACAACGGCATCGTCCACGTCGAGAAGGCCGAGCAGGCCGGCGCCAAGCTGATCGACAGCGCGGTCGTCTACAAGCTCGAGACCGGGCCGGACAAGCGCATCGTCGCCGCGATCTACAAGGACAAGACGGGCGCGGACCATCGCGTCGAGGGCAAGTACTTCGTGCTCGCCGCGAACGGCATCGAGACGCCGAAGATCCTGCTGATGTCCGCGAACCGCGATTTCCCGAACGGCGTCGCGAACAGCTCCGACATGGTCGGCCGCAACCTGATGGACCATCCGGGCACCGGCGTGTCGTTCTACGCGAACGAGAAGCTGTGGCCAGGCCGCGGCCCGCAGGAGATGACGTCGCTGATCGGTTTCCGCGACGGCCCGTTCCGCGCGACCGAAGCCGCGAAGAAGATCCACCTGTCGAACATGTCGCGCATCAACCAGGAGACGCAGAAGATCTTCAAGGCCGGCAAGCTGATGAAGCACGAGGAACTCGACGCGCAGATCCGCGACCGTTCCGCGCGCTACGTGCAGTTCGACTGCTTCCACGAAATCCTGCCGCAACCCGAGAACCGCATCGTGCCGAGCAAGACGGCCACCGACGCGATCGGCATCCCGCGCCCCGAGATCACGTATGCGATCGACGACTACGTGAAGCGCGGCGCCGTGCACACGCGCGAGGTCTATGCGACGGCCGCGAAGGTGCTCGGCGGCACCGACGTCGTCTTCAACGACGAGTTCGCGCCGAACAACCACATCACGGGTTCGACGATCATGGGCGCGGATGCACGCGACTCCGTCGTCGACAAGGACTGCCGCACGTTCGACCATCCGAACCTGTTCATCTCGAGCAGCTCGACGATGCCGACCGTCGGTACGGTGAACGTGACGCTGACGATCGCGGCGCTCGCGCTGCGGATGTCGGACACGCTGAAGAAGGAAGTCTGACCGTGCGGAAATCTACTCTCACCTTCCTCGTCGCCGGCTGCCTCGCGCTGCCGGGCCTCGTGCGCGCGGCCGATTCCGCCGATCCCGCGCAGATCAAGCGCGGCGAATACCTCGCGGTCGCGGGCGACTGCATGGCCTGCCACACCGCGAAGGGCGGCAAGCCGTTCGCGGGCGGCCTCGGCATGCCGGTGCCGAAGCTCGGCACGATCTATACGAGCAACATCACGCCCGATCCCGATACGGGCATCGGCAACTGGACGTTCGATGACTTCGAGCGCGCGGTGCGTCATGGCGTGTCGAAGAACGGCGACAACCTGTACCCCGCGATGCCGTACGTGTCGTACGCGAAGATCAACGACGACGACGTGCAGGCGCTGTACGCGTACTTCATGCACGGCGTCGAACCGGTCAAGCAGGCGCCGCCGAAGAACGAGATCCCTGCGCTGCTGAGCATGCGCTGGCCGCTGAAGATCTGGAACTGGCTGTTCCTGAAGGACGGCGTCTACCAGCCGAAGCCGGCGCAGAGCGCCGAGTGGAACCGCGGCGCGTATCTCGTGCAGGGCCTTGCGCACTGCAGCACGTGCCACACGCCGCGCGGCATCGCGATGCAGGAGAAGTCGCTCGACGAAACGGGCGGCAGCTTCCTGTCGGGCTCGGTGCTCGCGGGCTGGGACGGCTACAACATCACGTCCGACCCGAACGCGGGGATCGGCGGCTGGACGCAGCAGCAGCTCGTCCAGTACCTGCGCACCGGCAGCGTGCCGGGCCTTGCGCAGGCGGCCGGCCCGATGGCCGAGGCTGTCGAGCACAGCTTCTCGAAGATGACCGAAGCCGACATCGGCGCGATCGCGACGTACATCCGGACGGTGCCGGCCGTGGCCAATGGCGATGCGAAGCAGTCGCGCTCGTCGTGGGGCAAGCCGGCCGAGGACGGCCTGAAGCTGCGCGGCGTCGCGCTCGCGTCGTCGGGCATCGATCCGGCGCGGCTGTATCTCGGCAACTGCGCGACCTGCCACCAGATGCAAGGCAAGGGCACGCCGGACGGTTACTACCCGCCGCTGTTCCATAACTCGACGGTCGGCGCACCGAATCCGACCAACCTCGTGCAGGTGATCCTGAACGGCGTGCAGCGCAAGGCCGGCAGCGAGGACGTCGGGATGCCGGCATTCCGTCACGAACTGTCGGATGCGCAAATCGCCGCGCTGACGAACTACGTGACCGGGCAGTTCGGCAATCCGGCCGCGAAGGTGACCGAGCAGGACGTCGCGAAGCTGCGCTGACGCGGCGCGCGACGAAGCAGGGCGACAACGTAAAAGAGGAGGAGCACAGCACATCGGGCGAGCCCCGATGCCGGTTGTTGCAGAGCGAGGCGGGCGGCGCGATTGGCCGCCCGCTCCGGTTCACAGGCAATCCGGTGCGTGCGGTTGCGCGCGCATCGTTTTCGTTGATCACACCATGACACCGAATCAACCGTTTCTCGCGTCCCAGCGCGATATGCTGCTGCTGTCCCGAATCCTGCTCGTGATCCTGTTCGTGATGTTCGGCTGGAAGAAGATTGTCGACTTCTCCGGTACGATCGCATTCATGGGCAGCGAGGGCGCGCCGGCGCCGATCATCTCGGCGGCGATTTCCGTCGTGATGGAGTTGTTCGTCGGGATCGCGATCCTCGTCGGTTTCCAGACGCGACCGCTTGCGCTGCTGCTTGCGCTGTATACGATCGGCACCGGCATCATCGGCCACCACTACTGGACGATGACGGGCGGCGAGCAGATCAACAACATGATTCATTTCTACAAGAACATCGCGATCTCGGGCGGCTTGCTTGCGCTCTGCGCGGCCGGCCCCGGACGTTTTTCGATCGATCGCGGATAAGCAGACCCGAGGCGCGTGCATGGGGCGCGCGACGGACGGTCGAGATTTCGAGGGGGCATCATTTTGCGACTCAAATACTTCGCATGGCTGATTGCGGCCGCCACGCCGGCGGCTGTGTTTGCACAGACGAGCATCACGCTGTACGGCCGGATCGACGGCGGCGTCGAATACCTGAACCACATCGCGAAGCCGAACGGCGGCAGCGGAACGCGCTGGAGCGCGGAGAGCGGCGACTGGGGTACCAGCATGTTCGGGCTGAAAGGCGTCGAGGATCTCGGCGGCGGGATGTCGACGGTCTTCAACCTGGAAACCGCGTTCCAGGTGATGAACGGCCAGACGGGCGGCGGGCGCATGTGGTCGCGGCGCGCGTACGTCGGGTTGAAGAGCGACACGTGGGGCCAGCTGCAGGCCGGCCGCAACCTGTTCATCGACAGCGACGGCGTGTGGGAATTCGATCCGTTCGTCCAGCAGGCGTTTTCGTCAGCGTCGCTCGTACGCGGCCGCAACTGGCAGCAGAGCAGCAACAACATCGAATATCACAGCCCGGTGATCGGCGGCTTCGACGTGCAGGCGCAATACGCGTTCGGCAATCAGTCGCGCGGCTTCAACTACGGCGCTGCCGACGATTTCGGCCGCTCGGACGGGATCATGATCTCGTACCATTCGCCGGTGCTCGACGTGCGCGGCATCTACGACGAGCTGCGCGACAACAACGGCAAGTTCAGCAACATCTTCACCGCGTCGCGCGAGTACTTCGTCGGTGCGAACGTGAAGGTGTCGAAGTTCAAGATTCAGGGCGCGTATACGCACTACCAGGCGCCGGATAGTCCGGCCGGTGTCGCCGATCGGGCGGATCACTACTGGCTTGGCGCGACCTATTCGGCGACGCCGCAGTGGGCCGTGACGGGTGGCGGGTATTACGTGAAGGTGGGTGATGGCGGTGGCGATGCGTCGCACGATCCGTCGGGCCACGCGATCATGTACGTGCTCGGCACCACGTACAACCTGTCGAAGCGGACGTTCCTGTATGGCACGGTCGCGTATGTGCGAAACGGTGGAAATTCGAACTTCTCGCTACTCGCGACGCCGCGGGATGCGACGTCGGGGACGAGCCCGATAACGGGTGAATCGCAGACGGGTGCGTATGTGGGGATGATGCATACGTTCTGAGTGCGGGCGGTTTGTGTTGGTGAAAAAGGCTCGGATGATCGAACCCGAGCCTTTTGCATTTACAGCGCTTGGAGGGCGCATAGTTTGCACGAGCATTGCATTGCGGGAGGCCGTGTCCGATGGCTTCACAGTTTTTGACGTTTATAGACTGAAAGCTCCAAGGTAAACGACGGTTATTCGATTTATCGCTATCTGGCTGGCCCGGCTACGGTGGGCACTGTCGTTACCGTTGCCGCATGCAGCGGCCCCACGGGCGGCGTGCCTGCGCCGCCTGCGGATATCGTTGTGCTCGAAAGCATGGCGTAAGTTGCATCCGAGTTGGATTTGATATGATGAATTCCGGCTCGATCCGGTGTGCGGCTTGAATCCTTTCTATGCCGAAAGCCCCAGCAGTGGCCGGAAAATTCTGGGCCTTTTTCCTATTTCGATGAGATACCAATCTGCCGCCCGGCGCTTCCCGGCGGCCGTTTTTGTTACTACACGGTACGGGGTAGCCTGATGGTTTCCGATCTCCTGAACAAGGCACTGCGCACGCAATACGTGCAACACGGACGAATTGTCCGCCTCGATACGCCGCTTGGCGAAGACTGGTTGGTCCCGCTTTATGTCCGGGGGCGCGCGTGTCTTGGGCGAGACTTCGAATTCACGATCGATGCAACATCGACGCGGCTCGAAACAATTCCGGCGAAGGCGCTGATCCGGCAATCCGTGACGCTGTGGATCCGGCAAACGGATGGCAGCGAAATGCCAATTCACGGTTATGTGACGGCGTTCAGCCGCTTGGGCGGGGACGGAGCCAATACGTACTATCAACTCCGCTTCAATTCATTTCTCGCGCTGCTGCGCCTCGGCAGTGACCGACGCGACTGGATCGAGACGCCTGCGCAACAAACCGTGTCCGATGTGCTGGGAAAGTATCCGCAGGCGACCGGTAACTTTACTTGGCAACTGCGTCAATCGTTGCGCTCGTATTCTCAGCGGATGCAATGGGAATCCGACTGGAATTACGTCCACCGCACCTTTGAAGAACTCGGTCTTTTTCCGCGTTTCGATATCGCGCAGGACGGCAAGTCTCACAAGGTCGTCATCATGGACGATCTTTTCTCGGTTCCCGAGTTAAAGCAAAAGACCATTTTGTTTAGCCGCTCGGTACAAGACGAGGAATTCGACGGCCTGAGTGAGTGGATCGACTCGCAAGAAATTCAGTCGGCCGAACTCGATACGGGCACATTCGACTACAAGCGTCCGGACCTTTCGAAGCACGTCACGATGCCCGCGTTCGATCTTGACGATGTGCCGGGGCTGGGCGAGCAGTACGAATACACGGGGTCGCATACGTGGTCGGATCGCGACATGGGCGAGGCTCAGGCAAACGTTGTCACAGAAGAATGGCGCTCACGGGCGCAACGCTTCTACGGTGTGGGCGCATTGCGTTGCGCATGGCCTGGTCGCTATGGCCTGCTGACCGGGCACCCTGTGCACGATGCACAGTCGGAACAGGATCGCGAGATGGCGATTCTTTCCGTGAACTGGCTCATCCAGAACAACGTGCCGGGTCTTGAAAACCTGATGCGGTTTCGCAAGAGCGTGCGCGCAGAGGTCGAGCAAGCGCGTGCGAACGGTGCGGGTTCGGCGGTGCGCCACGACGACGGCGGTGTCGGATTCTTCCACGTCGAAATCGAAGCGCAACGGCGTCGCGTCGCGTTTCGCAGTCCGTTCGAACACAAGAAGCCCGTCATGCAGCTTCAGACCGGCATCGTCGGCGGGCCGGAGAACGAAGAAATCTATACCGACGCGATGCTCCGGGCGAAGGTTCGGCTGACATCCGATCGACTCAATGACGGCGACCAGAACGTCTCGGCGTGGATACGCGCGGCGATGCCCGACGCGGGCCACAAGCGTGGCGGCATGTTTCCGCTGCGCAAGAACGATGAAGTTTTGATCGGCTTCATCAACGGTGATTGCGATCGGCCCGTGATCTTGTCGAGAATGCACGGCGGCGAAAGCATGCCGGAATGGCACACGCATGGGCTGACCTCCGGCTTGCTGTCGCGCGAATACGGCGGTGAAGGTTACAACCAGCTGATGATGGACGACGCCAGCGGGCAGAACCGCGTGCATCTGTACTCGACGAGCTATAGCTCGCATTTGCACCTGGGCTATCTGATCCAGCACTCAGGCAACACGCGCGGCGCGTTCATCGGGCAGGGTTTTGATCTCAAGTCACTGGGCTACGGTGCGGTGCGGGCCGAACAAGGGCTTTACGTTTCGACGCAACCTGCCACGACCCAACCGCTGAGTGTGACGGCAGCGTCCGAACAGCTTACCCGCGCCGAAGCGATGCTGTCGACGACGTCGAAGGCGAGCCAGGCGAATCGGGCGCAGAGTCAGCAAGACGGCCACAATGCACTGAAAACTTTCACGGACGCAACGCAGCATCCGGTGGCCGGCACGACCAAGGGCGGTCGCACGGCCGGCGGCGGTACGGGCAACGCGAATGGCTTCGCGAAGCCGATCATGCTGCTGTCGAGTCCCGAAGGCATTGCCGCATCGACGCAAGGGTCGGCACATATCACGGCAAACAAGCAAACCAACGTGGTTGCAGGGGAAGACATCAACCTTGCAGCCGGTCGGGCGCTGCTCGCCAGTGTGTTGGAGCAAATCAGCCTGTTTGCGGAAAAACTCGGCGTCAAGATCTATGCGGCAAGTGGCCCGATAGATCTCCAGGCTCAGAACGATTCGATGAGTTTTGCCGCCTCGCAAGATGTGAAGATTACGGCGGGCAAGAAGATGTATCTGTCGGCCGACGAAATCTGGATCGGCGCGAACGGGTCATATATCAAGCTGACGGCGAACATGATCGAGAATGCAACGTCGGGCCAGATTGTAGAAAAGTGCGCGAATTGGGAGAAAACGGGAGCCGCAAGCGGCACGCTGAAAAACCCGCTGCATTCGTCGCCGGTATCGGCCGACGGCGGTCGTTTCACAGTGTTCTCCGGTTAAACCGCGCGGCGGGATCGTTCCAATACAAGAAATCCTGAAACCGAATCCGAGTCGGGAATCATGAGCAAGACAACGCCTAAAAAGAAGCATCATCCGCCGGCCGCTCCAAAATCGGTCCCCAGACCTGCCGAACCGGCGGATACGTCGCTGAGCTGGGCCTACCCCTTCACGCCGGTAGGCAAGGACGACGCGGCCGACCCGATGACCTATTTCACGGCGCTGGCCAAGTGTGAAAACGGCTTTTATCCACTTGGCGTCAGCGGCATGTGGCACGGTGGCGTGCATTTCGCCGACGGCAGCGCGGAAATGCTGAAGCAAGACAGCGGCGTGCGCGCGATTGCGGACGGCAAAGTCGTGGCGTACCGGCTGAACTCGAAATACGAGGAAACGACGTACCCGAACAACGTTGGTCTGGCGCACTTCTCGACGGGCTTTGTACTGGTCCGGCATGAACTGAAATTACCGCCGAAACCGGCCCCGAAAGAACCCGCGAAACCGGCTCCGGCATCGGCCCCCGCATCGGCTCCCGCGCCTGCATCGACTAACACCGCGCCCCCGACGTCTGCACCAGCCGACAATCCGTCGTCCAACAGCAAAGACAAATCCCTCGTGTTCTTCAGCCTGTACATGCACACGATGGATTGGGAAACCTATCAAAAGGGGATGGGGCAAGCGAAAACAGACCGGCATCCGGACCAGCCACTTCCGTCACCGATGTCATATTGGGAGGGCGACCGCTACTATCGGGTGGGCAGCAAGGCGAAGGACAAGCAAACCGTTCCGAAGCCGAAGGCGCCTGCGCAGCCGCCCGCGACACGGACCGATGGGGCCGACAATCTGCCTATCAACAACACGAGCCAGAACGAACCGCCGCCCGCAGATAGCGGTCAAGATGCCACTCCTCCCGCGCCGGAGACAGGTTTGCACATTCGCGAGTTGCCGAACGGAAAGAGCAAGATTATTGGCGTGTTGCCGACAGGAACCGAAATCATTGCGGGCGAAGGTGACCCTGCACACCCGGACTGGATCAAGATCAAGTCCATTAAATCGGGCACGGTTTTGTCTGCCGAAGTTGGTAAGCCGGTGTCTCCGCAAGCACAGTGGAGCTACGTGTTCAAAGGGGAGCTGGACGCTGTAGTCGATCCGAAGCCGCTTGATACGGTCGTGATTCTGAAGGAGCCGCAGCGCGTCAAGGCGGGCGAAGTCGTCGCGCATGTCGGCCAGTATCAATGGCCCAGGAAGGCGAGCCCGATACCGCCGAAGCCGAACTACCCGATGTTGCATCTCGAAGTGTTCGCGGGGCCGGACCTGAAAGACTTCATCGACCGAAGCCGTGCGCGTGCGAAAGAACTGAACGAGAAAAACAAACCGCTTCTGGAAATCGAACCGGGGGCGAAGCTGGTCAGCGAAATTCCCGCACCGGACCAGAAACTGACCCAATCCGGGTTGAAGCTCGTGCCAATAGGCGATGCAAAGGGTTCGCGCTGGATCAAGGTGCAGCCGAAGAGCGTGACGACCGTGCCCGCGAAGGACAAGCAAAAGGCCAAGCAAAGCTTCGCAGACGCTGGGAAACCGATGTGGGTTGAAAGCAGTCTTGCGAACACGATCAGCACGGCGAATGTTGCGGGATGGCAGAACTTTCCGCTGGATGTTTCCAAGGCGAGCGGGCCGGGCGCGGACTTCCGGGACGTGCTTCTCCGTACGCAGCTCGGCAAACTTGGTGCGGACAATGTCGCGATTGACGACAACGGGCATCATTGGTGGAACATTACGATTGGTTCGAAGGATGGTTCGGCGCGACAGGGATGGGTGTGCGAGACCGGCCACCACGGCGTGCAGTTTCGTAGCCCTTGGGAATGGCCGGGTTTCGAATTGGTAGACAATGGCAGCGTGAGCCCTGCCGACATGTTCAAACGCCATATCCATACGACCGAACAATATCTGGCGGACGAGGAAGGTACCGAGTTCATGGGGACGGCAGCGAAGGTCAATGCTGGCGAACTCATCACGAAACTTGAAAAGGCGATCGACACGAACCAAGACGGGAAGGTAACGGCGCAAGAACTGAAGCACGCACTGGAAACGCGTTGGATGGCCGAAGCGGTTTCGCATCTTGTGGTGCGCAATGAAACCGAATGGGGCGGTGGTCTCGGCAAGTGGGAAGATCTCACCCCGCTTATGCAGAAGCAGACCGAGATGTGGAAGACGGAGCTTGATCGGCTCGCGAAGCTTCAATGGTGGGAGCAAATCAAGGGTGTCGATGGCTTTCCCACGGACCTTTCGCCTTGGCACCTCCATCCGATTGGGTTGATCGGGAATTTCACGGCGAAGGAGGTGAGTATCGGTCACGCGCTTTCTGACGATGGGTTATGGTTTATATTTTCACACGAGGCGCAGGCAGGCACGACCAACCGATTGCATTGGCCCGGCGGAGCGAGCGGTGTTACGTTGGGGGCTGGATATGATATGAAGGGGCGCAGCGAGGCTGGGATTATTGCAGACATGAAAGCTATTGGCTTGTCCGACGAAACCGCTGAAGGTATTGCGAAGGCCGCGGGAAAACAGGACTCTGACGCCAATGATTTCGCGAAAAATAATCGAAACGTGGTCGATCTGACACATGAGCAAGAGGTCGGCTTGCTGCGTCATACCGTCAAGCCATATGAGGAAATGGTTCGACGTTCAATAAAAATCGAACTCTCGCAGAATCAATTTGATGCGCTTGTAAGCTTTGCTTACAACCCCGCCGCGCGATGGGATAGTGTGACGGATTTGATTAATAATGGAAAAGTTGATGCTGCAATGAGTAAGATTAAAGAGGGCATTAAATCAAAGGGAACGGTGCTTCCCGGTCTTGTGCACAGGCGAAATGATGAGGTGAATTTGTATCAAGAGGGGCGGTATGAGATGAATGGCGTGCCGATTAATCATGAATGATCGATTTTGTAAGTCCATGGGGGGGGGTATGTCGATAAGGTGGCGAGAAAGTTTTAAACTACTGTTGGTTGGGTTATTTATTTTTCTCCAATCATTGCACGCTGCTGCTGCCGAATGGAATCCGGTCATTGAAGGTCGGTGGGAAGTAGAGTCGGTGCACTTGAATGTTGATGCGGAGTGGACTCCAAGCTACGGATGGAATGATCCAAGACTAGTAGGAAGGTTGTTCATTTTTAATAAAAATAGAATATGGACTGACGCTCCTGAAAATCGACCATGCGTCGAAATAAATAGCAAGACCTCGCAAACCAACTTGCGTGATCTAATTTCAACGAGCATGTCTGGATTTGGAAATCCCGCAACGAATGCTACCGAAAAAAATTACAAAATTGATATTCCTGGATCGACGATGGTTGATGTTGTTAGGGTCTTTTGTGGCAGTCAGCCTTGGCAAGGTAGTTTGGGGGCCTCGGATAAAGCAAGTGGTGCGTGGATGCTTTCGCCCAGTCCTGGAAAGCTTCTATTGCGCTGGTATGGAGAAACAATTCTCACTCTAAAGCGGGTTCGTGACAACGAGAAACCAAATCCATCTTTCAACTGCGCAAAGGCAAAGAGCGAAGTAGAGATGGAGATATGCAGTTCATATGAACTTTCATCATTTGATAAAAGTATTGCCACGTCTTTTTCGCAATTAATCGAGCAAAGAAAGTCGGCAGGGGATGCGGTGGGTGACGTAATTCGCAAGCAAAGAGAATGGATTTCGAAACGAAATTTATGTGGCAAAGATGCTGCCTGCATTCTTGACGCTATGAAGGTACAACTTCTGCAACTTGACGGCATGAGCCGAAATTAGACAAAAAATGCATTGCTTGGGATGGAGTATATAACCAAGGGATGAGGTGTGGATTTGTATGCGAATATTTTGTTGTCTTTGTTACTGATTTTTTGCTCCGACGTTCTCGTTTGCAAAAGAGTGTTCAAAGTCTGCTCCATGTGAATTTTACGTCAACGAGCAATCGGATTTAATGAATCGGTCTGACGAAAATATCAGTCAGAGTGGAAGGAGGATTAATAGTTCCTCCATGCGGGGTGTGTATGTTATGTTGCGAGGTGGTCAATACTGCCTCGCAAAAGAAAGCGAGGCTAACGATAAATCATTCATGGTTGTCAGTATTCTAAAATCGGATGATCATCCTCGCAGAGGGGATGCAATGTTTGGTCGGGCGACGAGCTTGCGCTGAAGGCTCCGCAGGGATTGTCGAAATTCTCATGGAACTTGGCATCGCAGTGGCAGAATAATTTTGAACCGAGGGAGACGTCTTCTCGAAAGATCACAATCCAAGACGGTTTCCGATCGGTTGAATCGTCTGTCCATAATGTCAATGGTAAAATAATTGGGCGCCGCACTTATATCTACCCTACTCAACTTGATGTAACTCCTGAGAGCCTTGTTTGCTTCGAATTTTGCCCGACGAGTCAGGCAAGTTTTCCGGTGAATCGCGCGGAGGCATTGGGGGATATCCAATTGAACCATCCATTATAGATGAAAATTCATTGATTAACTATAAGTGCCAATCCCAAATAAAATAAATTATATTTGTCTGGTCGCTAGGGTGGGGAAGGGATTGTCATGATTGAATGGCTAGATGGTGCGCACTTGGTTATATGCAAGTAACGTGGATTGTTTAGTTGAGGGGTG
The DNA here is from genome assembly GCF_002223345.1 of Burkholderia sp. AU16741. Lineage (NCBI taxonomy): Bacteria > Pseudomonadati > Pseudomonadota > Betaproteobacteria > Burkholderiales > Burkholderiaceae > Burkholderia > Burkholderia sp. AU16741. Next base: position 671,688 of record NZ_NKEZ01000008.1, on the reverse strand, counting down.
ATGTGGGTGGCAGCCAGTTGGAGGAATTCGAGTGATTAATTTGATTAGAATTGGTGATGCTACCGACCACGGCGGCAAAGTCGAAACGGGCTCATCGACCATGAAATTCGATGGCCGCTACGTCGCACGCAAAGGCGACCGCGTATCGTGTCCACAGCACCCCGACGTGTCGCCGAACATCATCGAGGAAGGTGACGAATCGATGAAGGACGACGGCATTCCGATAGCGCGACACGGCCATCGCGCTACATGCGGTTGTCACCTGATTTCAAGCCTGGTGTAACGCTACAACAGCGGCGCGAGGCCCGGTCGCACCGGGCAACGAACGATCACGGAGCCGTCGTTCTTCGACAGCACGACAAGCTGCGTAAAGCCGTTGGCTGGTGCATACCGCGACAAGTATAGGTCCAGCTGAAGGATCAGCGCGCCCATGCTGTTTTCAATGAACGCATTCTCGTCCGCCGTCACCACAATTTCGAAGCCTCTCACGAAGACCGAATGCGGCTTGATCGCCAGTAGTCGCTCAACGACGTTTCTTTTGACGAACGAAATCGCCGCGACGTGTTCGGCGCGTCGATCGTTCGGCGCAAGCTGGCGCATGAATTCCACAAAATCCGGCCACCCCTCGCGTGTCAACTGCGTCAAGTTGGCTGTCGTCAGCGCGAGCACGCGCCACTGCGCTTTCGACTCACGGGACGCGCTATAAGTCAGCGTCGGCTGTTTCAGCAGCGCAATCGTGCAAGGCACTCGATCATTTTCGTTTTTCAGATCGCCCTTGAGAGAGCCGATCCGCATCCGCGAAGGCCAGTCGCGATTCGTGCAGGTGAGGTCGGCACTCAATTGCAGCGGTGTTTTCACCACCGCTGTCCCGTCCGCGCGGAGCAGTACGAGCGACGTTTCACGTCCGGGGTGATGGATTGCCGCGTAGGGATCGTGGCGCGTGATCCAGAACCGTTCGCCAGCCCCGACTCCCCATGCATTCAGCGGCGGAATAGTGGTCCCGTCTGACGGATCGCTAACCGCATCAACCGAATAGATGCCGCGTATGTCTGGCCGGTTCGGTTTCGGCACGAGGGGATAATCGGCGACAATTTCGCCGCGCGACGACTTGACGCCCATATGCTTGAACAGGTTCACGATTGGCGTACAGAACAATCCGATGTTGTCCGCCGATAGCGGGGTGAGCGCTTGTGCGACGCGCGAATCCACGTGCACGCCTCCAATCGCCAGGTGCAGTGTTACGCGCCGCGCGCGGTTCATTTGGACGGGTTCAAGACATCGGCGCAAATGAATGTCGACAAAATCGAACTTGTCCGGAAATCCGACGTATTCGAGCAGCGGCTGAATCAGCGGCGAGGTTTGGGGTGGTGGCAGCAGCATATCGTCAGGACCGAACCCGATCGGTGTGACCGGTATCCCCGCAATTGGCATCCACCGCCCGCTGTCGTCCGCTTCCACATATGCGCCCCGGACGCGCAGCAGGACCGTATCCAGCAGCGCGACGACTGTCTGGCGTTCCCCAGCGAAATGGACGCGCAGCGTGTCGGGCGAAACCGCGCCGAGAGGCGAGGCGGCGACCGTCGACTCAATCGTGATGGAAATGAAGCAGGTTGTGTTCGGCGGCAAGGCGACTTGTGCCGGTGCGACGGTGCTGCGCGAGAATCGAGCGTTTGCGATGTGGAGCGGCGCAAGCGTTACGTCATAAGCGGTTCGAAAGCGAACTTCCCCGCCGCGCGACGTGAGCTCCATGCCACGCGGCAAGACGACCGGCTTGCCCGGTAATTCCTTGATCGGATCGAAGCGAGCGATCGAACATGCCGGGAACGGTCGCAAGTAGTGCGGGTGCAAGACATGAAGCAGCGCTTCGGTGAACTTCGGTGCGCCGTCGTCCAGGTCGGCTCGGATTTCGGCTGCAATCAACGCGAACGCCTGCATCATCCGCTGGACGTGTGGGTCTTCCGCCTGTCCGCCTGTAAAGTTCAGGCGGGCGGCGATTCGTGGATACTCGTTGGAGAAGGTTGCGAACTGATCCTCCAGCTTCGTCAGTTCCTGTTCATAGTAGCCGCGCAGCTTGTCGTGCATATCCAACGTCGTAAGGCCTCTGCAGGTCACGACGTGCGTCGTATTGTCCAACGGTCATCGTAGTGGAATCTTCATTCTCCGCGTTCCCGCAGCCCAACAGTCCGACGCCAAAACATGAGTCTGATGCGATTACGGCAACTGCATGACGGCGGGAAAAGCCGCTCAAGTTCGCATGCAATTGATATTCAGTAACCGATATTGATGGGTTTTGGTTTCAGCCGCCGTTTCTTCAATTTCGGCGCGAATATGTTTCGCAATGTGAACTTCGAGGGGCGGCTCGTCGAGATAAAGCCGTGACGGCAGCCGCCGACGCGGGACAAGATCTCCAGGTGATGAGCGGTCAGACGGAGGTACTACGCGAAGGTGGGCGACGGTGGCGATGCGTCGTACGATCCGTCGGGGCACGCGATGATGTACGTGCTCGCACGACGTACAACCTGTCGGAGCGCACGTTTCTGTACGGGACTGTTGCGTACGTGCGCAACGGCGGCAATTCGAATTTCTCGCTGGTCGCGACGCCGCGTGGCGCGACGTGGGGTACGAGCCCGATGACGGGCGAGTCTCAGACGGGCGTGGGGATGATGCCTACGTTCTGAGTGTAGGCGCAGTGCACGCAAGGCACGGGCGAGGGCAGCCCCTGCCTTGTTGCGTTTGCGGCTTTGCCGGATCATTGTGACGTCCACATCAGCGCCGGCGCGCAGATTGAAGTGCGCCGGGCCTGCTGCAGGCCGCTATATGGCTCCCGCGCATCGCTTGTTCATCTTTTCGCCGCGAGTCTTATAGCTGGCGTTACGCGTCGTGCTACCGATAACGTGCGCTGGAGGGATTCACATTTTCTGACGTTTATGGGCTGAAAATTCTGCGACGGCTTGGCTGTCCCGGAGGATAGAAGTGGTTTTGGCTGAAAACACTATCGTGCAAATCAACAACAAGGTAATGGTCTATCTTACGTGGCGGGATAGATTGCTCACGTTTACCCAACCGAAGTTCCCGGAAGCCGGGAGGCAAGTGGTTGCCGGCACGATGAACCACGGCGAAGTGCCAACAGCCGCCGCACTACGCGAGCTTCGCGAGGAAAGTGGTATCGGCGACGCTCAAGTCGTGCGCGTTCTCGGCGGTTACTTCTATTCGATGCAGAAATTCGGAAGAAGCGAGATTCAACACCGACATGTCGTGCATGTCATGGTGAGCGACGCCATTGCAATGAAGGCGCATTGGGCGCATTTCGAGAGCGATCCAGGTTCCGGTGGTGAACCCATTGAATTCAGCTTCCAGTGGGTTCCACTTTTTGGAGCGGAATTCACGCTGATCGGTGGGCACGATTTCTTCTTGCCCATGCTGAAACACTTCATGCGCGAGCATCAACATGAGCGGTTGAACAGAGACTGAAACATGAAGGTTTGCATCGTAGGCCCGTCGGGTGCGGGGAAAACGACTATCGCCCGGCAGTTGGCTCGGAGGTTCGATACTGACGCGTATGAATTCGACAACGTCTATTGGGACAAGAGCGGTGAACAGTACGTGAAGAATTCGGATCAGGCGATGGCTGACGCTATCGCGACGATCATCGCCGAAGCCGGCTGGTTCGTCGAAGGCGCGTACGATAAGCGAATGTATCCGCTGCTTGCCGAGTGTTCACTGATCTTGAAGGTCGAAGTCCCGTTCCGTGTGCGCGTGATACGCCTGATCAAGCGCTTCATCGGGGCGATGGTGACCGGAAAGTTACCTAGGGAGACCTTCGGAACACCATCGAATTGATCAAGTTTTCGTTCCGCTTCGATAAGCGGCTCAGCGATTTTCTGTCCGCGGACGCAGTGCCTTCGATGAAGGTCGTTTCAGTCCGCGACACATCATCGAGCATTGAAGCAATACGTATGGCAGGTCTCTGCTGACGCTATTGCAGGCCTGCGCTGGTCCATCGCGATCGATCGGCGCCGTGCGTCAGAACACGAACGCCTCGGTCGTCGTCAGCACCGCAAACGGTCCGCCAAGCGTCGCATTGTGATGCGCGACGATCCGCTCGGCGGCCAGCGCGGGCGTATCCATGCAAGTATGCGCATCGGCCACGAGCACCGCGCGAAAGCCGAGATCGCCGGCCGCACGGCACGTCGTATCGACGCAGTACTGCGTCTTCATCCCCGCTATCACGATCTCGCCAATACCAGCCGCATGCAGCCACTCCGCGAGCCGCGTGCCCGCGAAGCAACTCGGGCGAGTCTTGTCGAACACGATATCGCGAGCGGCATCGATCGCAAGCGCCGGCAGCAGCGCGGCCAGCGGCGCGTCGGGCGCAATCGGCGAGCCGGCCGGACCGGTGTGACGCACGGCGAATACCGGCGCGCCGGCTTCATGCGCCCGACAAATCAGCCGGTTGATGTTGGCCAGCACGCGTTCGCCGTCATACGGGCGATCGGGGCCGTGGAACAGCCCGACCTGCATGTCGATCACGAGCAGTGCGCGTTTCGGGGAAGGGACTTCGGACATGGCGTTTCTCCTGAGTGGCCGATGCGGACGGAGAAACGAAAAGACCCCGTCCGGAAACCGGCGGGGCCTGTGGGAATCGGTGACGCTACGATCTTGCGCGCACTCGCCGCACGGGCCCGCCGAAGGCGGTCGTGCGCGTGGTGGTCGAAAGGGTGATCGTGGCGTCGTGCATTGATCAATGATGCCCGATGCGCGCGCGCGACGTCAATGGCGCTTCACGTGCCGCGCATCCTCCACCGCTCAATCCAGCGCCTTCCCGGCCTTCTCGTCCATGCAACGAATCGCGAGCAGCGTGAACACACCACATCCGATCGCATACCACGCAGGCGCATTCGGATTCCCGGTCGCCGCGATCAGCCACGTGACGAAGAACTGCGCGAAGCCGCCGAAGATCGCGACGCCGACGCTGTACACCAGCGCACCGCCCGTCGCACGCACCGCCCGCGGAAACAACTCGCCGAGCATTGCCCCCGTCGCACCGATGTTGATCGCATGCACGATCGACAGTGCGGCGATGATCGACAGCAGCGACACGGCGCCCGGCCAGCGGTTCAGCGCGATGAACGCCGGGTAGATCGAGGCCATCAACACGATGCGCGTCCACCAGACGATCCGGTTGCGCCCGTACACGTCGGACAGATGGCCGCCGATCGGCGTCACGAGCATCAGGATCGCGCCGGCGACGCAGCCGGCCGTCATCGAGAGCCACGTCGGCAGGTGCAGCACCTGCACGCCGTAGATCGCCATGTAGAACACGATGATGTAGTGGATCGACGTGCCGCCGATCGTCACGCCGAGGCCCGCGAACACGGCCTTGCCGTGATGGCGCAGCACGTCGGCGAGCGGCAGCGACGCAACCGGTTCGTCGTGCGCGGCGGCGGGCGAGGGCGCCGCCGCCGGGACTTCCTCGACGGTGCGGCGCAGCCAGTAGCCGAGCGGCACGAACAGCGTGCCGATGATGAACGGCACACGCCAGCCCCAGCTTTCGAGTTGCGCGGCGCTCAGCGTCGACGTCAGCGCGACGCCGGTGAGCGCGCCCGCGAGCGCGGCGAGCCCCTGGCTCGAGAACTGGAACGACGCATAGAAACCGCGCCGATGCTGCGGCGCCTGTTCGAGCAGCAACGTCGTCGATGCGCCGACTTCGCCGCCCGACGCAAACCCTTGCAGCAGCCGCGCGAGCACGAGCAGCAGCGGCGCGGCGATGCCGATCTGCGCGAAGGTCGGCGCGACCGCGATCGTCGCGGTGCCGAGCGCCATCAGCAGCAGCGTGAGGATCATCGCCTTCTTGCGGCCGGCGCGGTCCGCGTACATGCCGATCACGAGCCCGCCGAGCGGACGCGTGACGAAGCCGACACCGAAGCTCGCGACCGCGAGCATCAGTTGTCCGAACGACGAATGCACGGGAAAGAACAGCTTGCCGATCAGGATCGCGAAGAAGCTGTAGACCGTGAAGTCGTAGAACTCGAGCGCGTTGCCGACGGCGGCGGCCGCGATCAGCCGGCGTTTCTTCGCGGCGGCGCGGGCATCGACCGGCGTGCCGGCGAACGGAAGGGCGGACGTTTCCATGGGGTTTCCCCGGGTAAGCACGAAACTGCGTGGTGAAGGGCCGTCAGGCCGCGAGCCAGGCTTCGGCGACGCGGACCCAGTAGCTCGCGCCGATCGCGAGGATGTCGTCGTTGAAGTCGTAGCCGGGGTTGTGCACCATGCAGCCGCCCTTGCTGCCGATCCCGTTGCCGATGAACGCGTAGCAGCCGGGGCGCGCCTCGAGCATGAACGCGAAATCCTCGCTGCCCATCAGCGGCGCGGAGTCGGTTTCGACGCGTTCCGCGCCGAGCATCTGGCGCGCGATGTCGGCCGCGAACGCGGTCGGTTCCGCGTGATTGACGAGCACCGGATAGCCGTAGTCGTAATCGACCTCGGCGGTGACGCCGAAGCTCTCCGCCTGGCCCTTCGCGAGCGCTTCGATGCGGCGCGCGAGCAACGCGCGCACGTCGGCGTTCAGTGCGCGCACCGACAGTTTCATCACGACGGTTTCGGGGATGATGTTGAACGTCTCGCCGGCCTGCACGCTGCCGACGGTGATCACGGCCGCATGCTGCGCATCGACTTCGCGCGCGACGATCGTCTGCAGCGCGACCATGATGCTGCCCGCGGCCGACATCGGATCGCGCGCGAAATGCGGCATCGCGCCGTGGCCGCCGACGCCGCGCAGCGTGATCGTCACGCGGTCGGCCGACGCCATCGCGGCGCCGGTGCGGAACGCCATGTCGCCTGCCGCGCGGCCCGGCATGTTGTGGATCGCGAAGATCGCGTCGCACGGGAAACGGTCGAACAGGCCGTCGTCCATCATCGCCTTCGCGCCGCCGAAGTTTTCCTCGGCCGGCTGGAAGATCAGGTTCAGCGTGCCGGAGAACCGGCGCGTGGCCGCGAGGTGGCGCGCCGCGCACAGCAGCATCGCGGTGTGGCCGTCGTGGCCGCATGCATGCATCTTGTTCGCATGGCGGCTTGCGTACGGCAGGCCGGTGGTTTCCGTGAGCGGCAGCGCGTCCATGTCGGCGCGCAGGCCGACGGTGCGCGCGCCTTGCCCTTCGCGCAGCACGCCCACCACCCCCGTCTTGCCGATGCCACGATGCACGTCGTAGCCCCAGCCGGCCAGCAGTTCGGCGACAAGGTCGCTCGTGAGCGTCTCTTCGAATGCAAGCTCGGGGTGGGCGTGGATGCGGCGGCGCACCTCGACGAGCTCGGGGGCGATCGCGGCGATGCCGGGGATGACGGGGTTCACGGCTTGCAGCATGGTCTCTCCAGTGGGGCTGGTGGGGCGTTTGACGCGCATGTGACGACCAAGCATATAAATTTCTTTTGCGTACCAGAAGCTGCTAAATTGCTTTGGTGCACACCGTCGGTTGCCGCTCGGGAATACCCTGAACCACTGCACGGCGCGGCGCAGAGAGTTTCCACGGATCACGCATTGCCCCATGAAATACCATCAGCTGAAAGCGTTCGTCACCGCCGCGGAGGAAGGGAGCATTCGCGCGGCCGCGCGGCGCCTGAACGTATCGCCGGCCGCGCTGACGAAGGCGGTCAAGGAGCTGGAGATCGCGCTCGGCGTATCGCTCGTCGTACGCACCGCGCGCGGCGTGCAACTCACCGCGTTCGGCCAGCAACTGCAGGTGCGCGCGCGGCTGATCGTCGCCGAAATGCAGCGCGCCCGCGACGACATCGAGCAGGCGCAGGGCGCGATGACGGGCTCCGTCGCGGCGGCGATCACGCCGGCGGCGGCGGTGACGATCCTGCCCGACGCGTTTCGTGCGTTCCGGCGTCGCTTTCCGGTCGCGCGCGTCAATCTGATCGAAGGATTTCCGGGCGTCGCGCTGCCGCGCCTGCACGACGGTTCGCTCGATTTCGCGGTGGCCGTCGTCGTGCCGGAGCTGCTGGCGGCCGAGTTCGATCATGCGGAGCTTTACGCGAGCCGCTCGCTGATCGTCGCCCGCAAAGGGCATCCGCTCGCGTCGGCCACCTCGCTTGCCGATCTCGTCGAGGCCGACTGGCTGATGAATCCGTCGCCGGAAAGCTCCACGCAGGTGCTGTTCAACTCGTTCGTCGCGTATGGGCTGCCGGTGCCGGCGCGTGTCGTCGAATGCCCGAGCTTCGGTCTCGCGCACAGCCTGATGACCGGGTGCGACCTGATCGCGTCGATGCCCGAGCAACTGCTGCAAGGCGAGTGGGCGCGCGCTCAGCTCGCGGTGTTGCCGATCCGCGAGCGCTTGCCGGGCGTATCGGTGCAAGTCGTCACGCGCCGCGACAGCCCGCTGACGCCGGCCGCGGCGATGCTGCTCGATTGCCTGCGCGACTCCGCGCGACGCAAGGGATTAAGGTGAGCATGCGCCCCGCGTGGATCACGTAGTGATCCTGACGACCATGAGGCGGGCATGGGCCGGCCGCGGGCCATTCGGGCGCCCCTTGCGCGAGCCGGTATCATAGCGGCCGGCCCGCCGCTCCGGCCGGCCTCCAACCACACCGCCATCCGGCATCCAGCAATCAGAGGCATCCCATGACCAGTGCAACCCAATTCGACAACGTATCGGTCGTCAAGCGCGCGAACGTCTATTTCGACGGCAAGTGCGTGTCGCATACCGTGCTCTTCCCGGACGGCACGCGCAAGACGCTCGGCGTGATTCTGCCGTGCGCGCTCAACTTCGGCACGGATGCGCCCGAATTGATGGAAGTGCAGGCCGGCAAGTGCCGCGTGAAGCTCGACGGCAGCAGCGAATGGCAGACCTACGGCGCCGGCGAATCGTTCTCGGTGCCGGGCAAGAGCCGCTTCGACATCGAAGTGCTCGAGACGCTCGATTACGTCTGCAGCTACCTGTAACGCGCTTCCCGCGCGGCAAAGAAAAAGCCCCGCCGAAGCGGGGCTGGTCGCAAGCGGACGGCGCAAGGCCATCCGAAGCGCCTGTTCTCGTTACATCGTTACAGGCAGGCGTTGATGTCGCCGGCGGACGCTGCATCGCCGCGCACGCCGACCCACGTTTTCGCACCCGGCTTCCACGAAGGGCGAACCATCGCGGCGGCGCCGTTCGGCGGCTGCTGGCCCGGTGCGTACACGTCGGTCGCGAGGCCGTTGGCCAGCACGTTCTGCGAGATCACCTGTTGTTGCGACTTGTCGGCCCAGGTCTTGGCGATGCACGCGGAGACTTCCGGGGCGTCTTTCTGGCTTTGTCCCACGTTCTGCACGGCCGGTTCGGCGGCATGAGCAGAAATTGCCACGGTCAATGCGATGAGCGGTAAGTATTTCACGTTCACGTTATCTCCCTCGAGTCGTGATTGATTGAGTGGGATGCGCAGCAATGCTGCGTGCAAGTGAGATTCCATCCTGCAAGCACGGTTCCGACCATTCCGAAACAAGTTGTTAACGCGCTTGCCAAATGGCGGCTCGGATGCTGCGCCCGTTGCTGCGGCGCGGCATGCGTCGTGTACGGCTCGACGTCATGCATGGCCGGGTCCCGCGCGCTGCCCGATCGTGGTGTGGTGAAGTGACGGCCGCGGCATGCGGGATGTCGATGCATCCCGCGCCGCGACTCTTTATCTGATGACGAAGTGGAATGGCTGATGGATGGCCCCGTCGCATGAGCACGATGATGACAAACTTTCGTCTGCCGCATTGTTAACCAACTTCAAACGGCGGAAGACGACGGGGACACGATGCGCGGCCGGGCGAACGCCGCGCATGCGGGCCGTATCAGCCGGCCTTGCGCGAGCCGACGTCGCGCAGGTTGACCGGGACGACCGGACGGAAACGCTCGCGCTTCTGTTCGTCGTCGAAGTGCTGGAGCGCCGGCTTGATCAGGTCGCTGCGAGACACGATGCCCGTGATGCGCAGCGATTGCTCGTCGGCAACCACCGGCAGGCGTTCAAGGCCGAGCATCGCGAGGCGCGACGCGACGACGCGGCACGTTTCGTGCACCAGCGCGATGGTCGGTGCGCGGTTGGCGAACGCGTCCGAGATCGGCGTATCGGCGCCGGCCTGCGCGCGCTGCGCATCGAGCGTCGCGCGATCGACGAGGCCGAGCAGGCGGCCGTGCTGCACGACCGGATATGCGCGGTGCGTTTGCTTCGCGCCGAAGTATTGCGCTTCGACGGTATCGAGCGTCGCTGCGCCGTCGATCGTGACGAGCTGATCGGCCGACGTCATCACTTCGCCGATGTCATGCCGTTCGAGCGGATCGACGCCGTATTCGCGATAGATGTGATAGCCGCGACGTGCGATTTTTTCCGTCATGATCGAGCGTTTCATCACGATGGTCGCGAAGCCGTGCGCGACGAGCGTCGCCGCGAGCAGCGGCAGCAGCGCGTTGGCGTCGTGCGTGAGGCCGAACGCGAACACGATCGCGGTGAGCGGGGCGCCGAGCGTCGCACCGAGCGTCGCGGCCATGCATACGAGCGGCCACAGCGCCGGGTCGCCGCCCGGCAACACCGGCGACAGCACGGTGCCGAGGCCGGCGCCGAGCATCAGCAGCGGGGCGAGTACACCGCCCGAGGTGCCCGAGCCGAGCGCGATCACCCACATCACGGCCTTCACGATCAGCAGCGCGAGCGCGATCTTCAGCGCGATGTGCTGGTGCAGCAGGTCGCCGATCACGTCGTAGCCGACGCCGAGTGCGCGCGGCTCGAGCCAGCCGCCGACGCCGATCACGATCGCGCCGAGCGCCGGCCACCACATCCAGTGCACGGGCAGCTTCGCGAACGCGTCCTCGACGCGGTAGAGCGCCGCCGACAGGCCGCACGCGAGCATGCCCGACAGCAGGCCCGCGACGAGGCACGACAGCAGTGCGACGGACGTCGGCGCGGCCGTGGTCAGCGGAAACAGCGGACCGACGCCGAAGAACACCGCGCGTGCGAAGCCCGCCACCGCGCACGCGAGCGCGACCGGCAGGAAACTGCGCGGACGCCATTCGAACAGCAGCAGTTCGACCGCGAGCAGCACGGCGGCCACCGGCGTGCCGAACACGGCCGTCATGCCGGCGGCCGCACCGGCGACGAGCAGCGTCTTGCGCTCGGCGGCGGTCACGTGCACGCATTGCGCGATCAGCGAGCCGAGCGCGCCGCCCGTCATGATGATCGGGCCTTCGGCGCCGAACGGGCCGCCGCTGCCGATCACGACGCCGGACGACAGCGGCTTGAGGATCGCGACCTTCGGCGACATGCGGCTCTTGCCGAACAGGATCGCCTCGATCGCCTCGGGAATGCCGTGGCCGCGGATCTTCTCCGAACCGAAACGCGCCATCAGGCCCACGATCAGCCCGCCGATCACCGGGACCGCGATCACCCAGGCGCCGAGCGTGTTGTTCGCGGGCGAATGGTCGGCGAACGACAGTTGCTGGAAGAAGAACAGGTTCGTGAACAGGCGGATCAGGCTCAACAGCACGAACGCGGCGAGCGTGCTGAGCAGGCCGATCCCGGCGGCAAGCAACGCGATCCTGGGCAGGCGTTCGTTGGTCGAGAAATCGCGTTTGTGGGGTGCGTTCATCGGCGAGGCAAGGGTCAATAATCGATCTGGGGAACCAGGAACGTGCCCTTGAGCGACTTCAGCTCGGCACGATGCATGGCTGCGAGACGGGCAAGCAGCGTTTCGCCGGCCGGCTCGAGGTGGACTTCGACCTGGCGGCGGTCGGCTTCGCTCGGCTTGCGCTTCACGAGTCCGAGCGTTTCGCAGCGCGTCACCAGCGCCACGACGCCGTGGTGCTGCGCCTGCAGGCGTTCCGCGAGCTCGCCGATGGTCGCCCATTCGCGATGCGGATAACCCTTGATGTGCAGCAGCAGCAGGTATTGCAGCGGCGTCACGCCTTCGCTTTGCGCGGCGCGTTCGGAGAAGCGCTCGAAGCGGCGCATCTGGTAGCGGAACTCGGACAGTTGCTGGAAATCGCTTTTCGTCAGGGCGCGTCGGGTATCGGTCATCGAGGTCGTTCGGGCAGTCGGTTACGGTGCGTATAAATATATCATTATGTGATATAAATGTCCGAAATATGGCTAAAATGTTGTATTTCTCGTTCAGAAGGTGGCTACATGGCGTGATGCGCGCTACGCGGCTTCCAGCATTTTGGTCTGCTGATAAAGGCCGGTGACGAGATCCGTCTGCGTGATGATGCCGACGAGCCGGCGCGATGCATCGACCACGGGAATATGGTGGTGGCCCGAATGCGTGAACAGCGGCACGAGCGCCGTGATCGGCATCGTTTCCGGCACCGACGCGACGTCGCGCGTCATCACGGACGCGACGCTCGCAGGCTGGCCGCCGAACGCTTGCGGCAGCCGCGCGGACAGGCGCTGCCACAGCGGGATTGGACGGCGCAACTGTCGCGTGAGGTCGGCGCGCGTGACGATGCCGGTCAGGCGGCCTTCGCCGTCCACCACGGGCAGCGCCTTCACGCGATGGCGGTCGAGCAGCGTGAGCGCGGCCGTGACCGACGTCGATGGCGCGACTTCGATCGCATGCTTCGTCATCAGGTCCGCGCACTTCAACTGGCCGAACGTGCGCGTATAAGCCTGCATTTCGGTTTCGCGCAGCAGCGTTTCGAGATCGTCTGGATCGACGTCGAGCCATTCGCCGCGGCGCTTCAGCACCGCGTCGAGGTCGCCGCGCGTGAAGCCGCCGCGCGCGGGTGCGGCGCCGGCTTGCGGTTTCGTTTCGGGGCGCATGCCGCCGTGCGGGTAGCGGTGCCCGGTCAGCGCGTGATAGACGAGCGCGGCCGACAGCAGGATCGCCGATTGAAGCGCGATCGGCTGCAGCACGAAGCCGAAGCCGAGCGCATGGATCGCCGGGCCGCCGACCACGGCCGTGAGCGCGACGGCCCCCGACGGCGGGTGCACGCAGCGCAGCGCGAACATGCCGCCGATCGCGCAGGCGATCGCGACCGCGGCGGCCGTGATCGGATCGGCGATCCATTGCGCGCACGCGACGCCGACGGTCGCCGCGACGAGATTGCCGCCGACGATCGACCAGGGCTGCGCGAGCGGGCTCGCCGGCACCGCGAACAGCAGCACGGCCGACGCACCCATCGGCGCGACGAGCAGCGGCACGAGGCCCGGCACGCCGGGCAGCAGCCGCATCGTGACGCCGACCGTCGCAATGCCCACGAGCGCGCCGGTGCACGCGCGCAGGCGCTCGCGCCAGCCGAGGGTCATCGGATGCGGAATGAAGCTGTGCAGCCATTGCCGCAACGTGCGGCGCGACGGGGAGGAGCCTGACGACATGGAGGATAAGCGGTAAAAGGACGGTGCCGCGGCGCGGTGACAAGCGCGGAATTATATCGTGTTGTGATACAAATTGCCGCGCCACGTCATGGCGTTGCGCGCGCGCGACGCGCGAGTCTTGCAAAATCCTTTCATCCGACGGGAGCTTGGGCACGCATGAGCGCGCAAATTTGTCTGCAGCGGCGTACAATTCGGCGCAGTCAATTCCCCCGTCATGCCAGAACCCCGTCCTCGATGCCCGCTCTCCCGCCTTCTCCCCGGCACGGTGATCGATTCGACGCGGTTCGCGGCCGCGTTCCGTTGCCCCTCTGACGCGAGCGCCGCCGACGCCTCCCCACCGACTCTCCCCAAGCCAATTCAATGGACATGCTCGAAAACATGCGCCTGTTCGTGCGCGTCGTCGAAGCCGGCAGTTTTACTGCGGTCGCGAAGGAAATCGACGCGACCACCGCGCAGGTGTCGCGCGCCGTCTCGAACCTCGAAGCCCACGTACAGACGCGTCTGCTGCATCGCACGACCCGCCACCTCGGCCTGACCGAAAGCGGCGAACGCTATTTCGAGCGCGCGAAATCGATCCTCGCGGAACTCGACTACGCGAACGCGGAGGCGCGCAATGCGCTGCTGCGGCCGAGCGGCAAGATGCGTATCCATGCGATGACGGGGCTCGGGCAGAGTCACGTCGTGTCGTCGATCGTGCGCTACCAGGAGGACAATCCCGACGTGTCGGTCGAGCTGACGCTCGCGCAGCGGATGCCGAATCTGGTCGAGGAGGGCTATGACGTGTCGATCGTCACAGCATCGCAATTGCCCGACTCCGGCTATGTCGCGCAGACCTGCGGTACGAGCTGCAGCGTGCTCGTTGCATCGCGCGAATACCTGGCGCGGCACGGCACGCCGCAGACGCCCGACGAGCTGCCGAACCACGTGTGCCTGCGCCTCGACACGCCCGCGTCGCCGGCCGGCGAATGGCGGCTCGAACGCAGCGACGGCGAGGAAGCCGTCTACGCGCTGCAGCCGGCGCCGTTCCAGGTCAACGTGCCGGATGCGCTGTGCGTCGCGGTGCGTGCCGGACGCGGGATCGCGTGCGTGGCGCTGTATACGGTGCTCGACGATCTCCGCGAAGGGCGCTTGATCCGCGTGCTGCCCGACTACCGGCTGCAGACGGTGAGCGTCTATGCGGTCTACGCGACGCGCCGTTATCTCGATGCGAAGATCCGCACGTTCCTCGATCACCTGCGCACGACGCTCACGCCGGCGCTGGAGAACGATCTGCGCGAACTCGACCGGCTGACGACCGAGCACGCGCCGGCAGGCCGCCAGCGCGCATAACGGTGCGCCGGCGCGTGGCCGCGGCGTTCATGCGGCCGGCGCGATGCGGATCCGCTCGAAGCGGCCCGCGAGCCACGTGTACGCGACAATGCCGATCAGCCCGTGCGCGGCGACGAACCACAGCGCGCCGGCGAACGAACCCGTGCTGGCGACGAAGTAGCCGATCACGAGCGGCGTGACGATCCCGGCGATGTTGCCGAGACCGTTGAAGACGCCGCCGCTCAGCCCGACCATGCCTTCCGGCGCCGTGTCGGCGAGCACGGCCCAGCCGACCGCCGCGAGCCCCTTGCCGAAGAACGCGATCGTCATCAGCGCGATCACGACCGTGTTCGACGTTGCGCCGTTCGCGAGCACGAGCAGCGTCGCCATCGCCATCCCCGCGACGAACGGCGTCTTGCGCGCCCGCGACGGATGCATGCCGCGCCGGATCAGCCAGTCCGACAGCAGGCCGCCGAGCACGCCGCCCGTGAACCCGCAGATGGCCGGGAGCGCGGCGACCCAGCCGGCTTCCATGATCGTCATCCCGCGCCCCTTGATCAGGTAGATCGGAAACCACGTGATGAAGAAGTAGGTGAGCGCCGTGATGCAGTACTGGCCGACGTAGATCGCCCACAGGTTCCGGTGGCGGAACAGTTGCGACACGTCGCGCCACGACGCGCGCGGCCGTTCGCGCACGCGGTTCGCCTCGAGATCGACGAGCGCGCCGTGGGCGCGCAGGTAGTCGCGCTCCGCGTCGGTCATGCGCGGGTGGCCGTGCGGTTCGCGATACCACGCGAACCACAGCGCGGCGAGCGCGATGCCGAGCAGCCCCATCCACAGGAATACGTGCTCCCAGCCGAGCGCATGCGTGAGCCACGCCATCGCCGGCGTGAACAGCACGACGGCCATGTATTGCGCGGAATTGAACAGCGCGGATGCGGTGCCGCGTTCGGCCGTCGGGAACCAGCAGGCGACGATCCGCGAATTGGCCGGGAACGCAGGCGATTCGACGAGGCCGAGCATGAAGCGCATCACGAACAGCGCGAGCGTCGCGGCCGCGCCCTGCACGGCGAACGTGCCGACTGTGCCCTGCAACATCGTGAATATCGACCACAGCAACAGGCTCAGCCCGTACACGCGCCGCGCGCCGAAGCGATCGAGCAGCCAGCCGCCCGGAATCTGGCCGATTGCATAGGCCCACGCGAACGCCGAAAAGACGATCCCCAATTGCACGGGCGTGAGCCCCAGGTCGTGCGCGACGCCGGTGCCCGCGATCGACATCGTCGCGCGGTCCGCATAATTGATGACGGTGACCGCGAAAATCAGCGCGAGAACCGCATAACGGACGCGGCCGATCGTGCGAGACGCGGCGGGCGATGCGGCGAGCGCAGCGCCGCTGGATCGATTGGACATGCATGTCTCCTGGCCTCCGTCGTGCGAAGGCATCGGGTGTCGTAACGGAAGGCCGGCGCCACGCTCAGCGCGTGACACTGGTCGGCGGGCGCTGGCCCGCGAAGCACGCGGCGAGGTTCGCGAGCACGATGCGGCCCATTTGCTCGCGCGTCTCGTGCGTGGCGCTCGCGCGGTGCGGCTGCACGACCACGCGATCGAGTTCGAGCAGCGCGGCCGGCACGTGCGGTTCGTTCGCGAACACGTCGAGCCCGGCGCCGGCGATCGTGCCGTCGGCCAGCGCGCGCACGAGCGCGGCTTCGTCGACCAGCTTGCCGCGTGCGACATTGATCAGGAATCCTGTTGGACCGAGCGCGGCGAGCACGTCCGCCGTCACCAGCACGCTGCCGTGATCGGCCGACGCCGCGATCACGAGCACGTCGCTGTCGCGTGCGAGCGCAGCAAGGTCGGGCACGAAGCGATAGCCGCTGTCGCGATGCTCGCGCGGGCCGAAGTAACTGACGGGCATCCGGAACGCTTGCGCACGCTGCGCGATCGCGCGCCCGACGCGGCCGAGCCCGACGATACCGAGCCGCTTGCCCGTGACCTGCGTCGCGAGCGGCTGGGCCGTCTTGCCCCAGCGGCCGGCGCGCACGATCCGCTCGCCGGCCCCGAGGTCGCGCAGCGTCATCAGGATCAGCCCGAGCGCCATGTCGGCGACGTCGTCGGTCAGCACGTCGGGCGTCGTCGTCACGTGGATGCCGCGCGCCCGCGCGCGCTCGAGATCGACCGCGTCGGTGCCGATGCCGCTGATCGCGATGATCTCGAGCGCGGCGAGCCGGTCCATCAGCGCGGCGGACAGGCCGTTCGCGCCGCCGGTCACGACGCCGCGAATGCGCGGCGCCACGCGATCGAGCAGCGCGTCCGGTTGCTCGGCCGCATACAGTCGATGCACGGTGTAACGGGCGGACAGTTCGGCGTCGATGGTGTCGGGGAGCGGCTGCGTCAGCAGGATGTCGATGGTCATGAAGGTCTCGGTCGTCGTGCGCGGCGCGGGCCGCGCATCAGGTGGAACCGAGTATAGAAATCGCATCGATATCGGTCTAACATCAAAAGACTATCGATTGATTCAACATTTGAATGATTGAACTGCACCAGCTTCGCTGCTTCGTCGCGGTGGCCGAAGAGCTGCATTTCGGCCGTGCGGCCAAGCGGCTGTTCATGACCCAGCCGCCGCTCAGCCGGCAAATCCAGTTGCTCGAGCACGCGCTCGGCATCGCACTGCTCGAGCGCAGCAGCCGGCAGGTCAGCCTCACCGCGGCCGGCGAACGCTTCCTGCGCGACGCGCGGCACATCCTCGAATTCTCCGCGCGGGCCGAGCAGGCCGCGCAGCGCGTCGCGCACGGCGGGGCCGGGCGCATCACGCTCGGGTTCACGGCCGTCAGTGCGTACCGGATGATTCCGGTGCTGCTCGCGCATGCCGCGCATGCATTGCCGGACGTCGACGTCGAATTGCGCGAGATGGTGTCGACCGTGCAGATCGACGCGCTCGCGTCGCGGATGCTCGACGCCGGTTTCGTGCGCCAGCGCGCCGCGCGCCAGCCGCTCGAATACCGGCTCGTGCAGCGCGAACCGATGCTCGTCGCGGTCGCGCAGGGCGCGCCGCTCGCCGCCTATGAGCAGATCGGCCCCGACGAACTCGACCGGCAGCCGTTCATCGCGTATTCGCCGAACGAGGGCAAGTATTTCCACGACATGATTTCGGGGATGTTCGCGAGCGCCGGGCGGCTGCCGAACTACCTGCACTACGTCGGCCAGACGCATACGATCCTCGGCCTCGTGCGCGCGGGGCTCGGCGCGGCGCTGGTGCCGGCGTCGGCGCGCGAGCTACACGTGGACGGTGTGGTGTTCCGGCCGCTGGCGGGCGTCAACGTGGCGGCCGAGTTGTATCTCGCATGGCGCGCGGACAACGACAATCCCGCGCTGCCGGTGTTCAACGCGATGGTCGAGCGGTTTCTTGCGCAGGAGCAGGGCGGCGCGTCGGCGTAGCGGCATGACAAGGGCGCGCGACGTCACAAGCTTTCGATCGGGCGGCGTGCGCTGCCGCGATGGCAAGCGATCCCGAGCGAGCATCGAAGGCAGGAATCCTTTCAATTCGAAAAGCTGACCTCGTGCAAGGCGCTGTCGGATGGAGCGGCGACAGCGGCGTCGCCAGCCCGACGAAGGGTTCCACGTGGACTGCTTGGCGCTGAATGCCGCTCGGCGCAGGATACGTCCGTGCATTTGGAGCGGGACGCGCCGGCCGCGCGGTTCCTGCACCCGCGACACGCAAAAGAACAACGATGGGCCTTTACGACTTCGTACCGGGAAACCGGCCGTGCGTTCGCGGTCAGCTCGATCAAGGGCACGGATCTGAAGTTCGCGGTGACCAAGCTCGACGGCTCGAACATCGCGTACAAGATCGACGTGCGCGCCGACGACCAGGACCTGCTGATCTACCTGAACGCCGCGATCGCGAAGCTCAGGCAGTCGCCGCGGTATCTCGACCTGCTGCGCAAGTACTTCGTCGGCGACCAGACGATGACGACCTCGGCCGCATCCGGCGAGCATACGTACGTGGTGAAGGCGGGCGATACGCTGACCCTGATCGCGGCGAGCAAGCTGGGCAGCGGCCAGCGCTATCGCGAGATCCAGCGCCGCAACAACCTCGCGAACCCGAACCTGATCCCGGCCGGCCAGCATCTGGTGATTCCGGTTCGCTAGCCGCGGCGTGAGGCGGGAGAGGTGAAGCGAGGAAAGTGAAGCGATACGCGGGGCCTGACGGAGAATACCCGCCGGGCCCCGCGCCGTTTCGCATCAGTGCGTGAACGACAGGAACAGGTACGCGGCGAACAGCGCGACGTGCACGACGCCGTGCAGCACCGTCGTGCGCCCTTGGCTCAGCGTGAGCGTGCTGACCAGCAGCGTGAGCGCCAGCAGCACCGTTTCCATCGCGCCGATCCCGAGCGTGAGCGGCTGGCCGACCCAGATGAACACGGCGGCGACGGTCGGGATCGTGAGCCCGATGCTCGCAAGCGCCGAACCGAGCGCGAGGTTCATGCTGGTCTGCAGCCGGTTCGCACGCGCGGCGGTGACGGCCGCGAGCCCTTCCGGCAGCAGCACGAGCGCGGCGATCACGATACCGACCGCGGCTTCGGGGGCGCCGAGCTTCAGCACCGCGTGCTCGACGGCCGGCGACAGCAGCTTCGCGAGCAGCACGACCGCGACGAGGCTTGCGAACAGCAGCACCATGCTGATGACGGCGGTGCGGTTGCCCGGTGCGGCCGCGTGCACCGCTTCGTTCGCGCTGTCGTGCTCGGCGAGGAAGTAGTCGCGGTGGCGCACGGTCTGCACGAACACGAACGCGCCGTACAGCACGAGCGACGCCACGCCGGCGAACGCGAGCTGCGATTTCGAGAAGAACGGGCCCGGCGCGGCGCTCAGGTAGTTCGGCATCACGAGCGACAGCACCGACAGCGACGCGAGCACCGCGAGCGCCTTGCTCGCGCCGCGCCCCTGGAAGTCCTGTTCACCGTGCTTCCATGCGCCGACCAGCAGGCAGATGCCGACGATGCCGTTGCAGATGATCATCACGGCGGCGTACACGGTGTCGCGGGCGAGGCCCGATTTTTCGGGGCCCGCGCCCAGCATCACCGAGACGATCAGCGCGACTTCGATGACGGTCACGGCGACCGCGAGCACCAGGGTGCCGAACGGTTCGCCGACCCGGTGCGCGACGACTTCCGCGTGATGGACGGCGGCGAACACGGCGCCGGCGAGCGCGGCGGCGAACACCGCGATGGCGAGGCCTTCGGCCGGCACCACGCGCGACAGCGCGAGTACCAGCCACGCGGCAAGCGGGGCCCAGAGGGTCCAGCGCGGGAGCTGGTTGGACGAGAGCGGCATGAGGGTTTCCTTATGCGAGTGGCGGCGCGCGACGCGCCGTCACGGGTTGACGAAGCCCGGCCGTACTATCCGCCGAACGAGGACGATGAAACCGATGGGTGGCGGCACGCAGCGGTGCTGCCCTGGGTTCGCTGCCGCGAGGCGGCGAAGGCGCGGGCGGGCCGAAGCCCGTCGCGGGATGAAACGATTCGATGCGGTTGCCCGCAGACGGCGAGACAAGGTCACGTGGCGACGTGCGGCCGGAAGCTTGATTCGCCCCCGGAGAGGAGCGATGGACGGCGGTGACGGCGCGACACGCGTTTCCCCTGGAATCCGGCAATTTGTCGAATTTTATCAGGCGTTGGGGGATCACTATCTCATATTCGAACCCTTACGTTGACCTTTCGGTTTATAAAAAGTGCCCCGAACTTTCGACTTTTTCGCCATTGCAGCTTTCGTAACGGTGTCTTGCACGACACATTCGGGCGCGCCCTGACATAAATCTACCGACCGGTCGGTTTATAATCGCTCGCACCTCCACTTCATGACGGATCGCAAGCGATGGCTGTTTCCTCTGCACATTCGGTGAACTCCAGCGCGCTGGCGCAGTCGGCCGTCGTCGGCGTGATCGGCGCCGGCGCGATGGGCGCGGGCATTGCGCAGGTCGCGGCGGCGGCCGGCCATCCGGTGCGGCTGTACGACCTGAACGAAGCGGCCTGCGACAAGGCGCTGGCCGGCATCCGCGCGCAGTTCGCGCGGCTCGCCGAGAAGGGCCGGCTCGAACCGGCGCAGGCCGACGCGGCCGGCAACCGGATTCGCGCGGTGCGCGCGTTGGCGGATTTCGCGGACGTCGCGCTGATCGTCGAGGCGGCGGCCGAACGGCTCGACGTGAAGCGCGAGATCTTCGCGACGCTCGAACGTCATGTCGACGACGCATGCGTGCTGGCGACCAACACGTCGTCGATCTCGATCACGTCGATCGCGGCCGGGCTGCGCGTGCCGCAGCGCGTCGCCGGCCTGCATTTCTTCAACCCGGCGCCGCTGATGGCGCTCGTCGAGGTGGTCAGCGGGCTCGCGACTGCCCCCGAGGTCGCCCGGATGCTGCATGCGACAGCCGCCGCGTGGGGCAAGCAACCGGTGATGGCGAAATCGACGCCGGGCTTCATCGTGAATCGCGTCGCGCGGCCGTATTACGCGGAGGCGCTGCGCGTGCTGAACGAGCAGGGCGGCGCGCCCGCCACGATCGACGCGGTGATGCGCGAAGCCGGCGGCTTCCGGATGGGGCCGTTCGAGCTGATGGACCTGATCGGCCACGACGTGAACTTCGCGGTGACCGAATCGGTGTTTCGCGCGTACTTCAACGACCCGCGCTACACCCCGTCGCTGATCCAGCAGGAACTCGTGAACGCGGGCTTCCTCGGGCGCAAGTCCGGGCGCGGTTTCTATCCGTATGCGGATGGTGCGACGCCGCCTGCTCCCGATCTCGAACCGCCGCGCGACGCGCCGGCCAACGTCGTGCTGTTCGCGCAGGACGGCCCGGCCGCCGCGCTGCATGTGCGCTTCGCCGAACGTATCGCTGGCGCGCGGCGCAACGACGCGCATCCGGACGAATGGCTCGCCGTGGCCGGCCGCGCGTCGATCGCGCTGACCGACGGCCGCACCGCGACCGCGCGCGCCGCCCAGACGGGCGTGGCGGATCTCGTGCTCGTCGACCTGGCGCGCGATTACGCGCAGGCCGGGCTGGTCGCGCTGACGCGCGCGCTCCAGTGCAGCGATGCCGCGTATGCGGACGCGGTCGGCCTGTTCCAGCAGGCGGGCTTTCGCGTCGTCGGCGTCGCGGACGTGCCGGGGATGGTCGCGATGCGTACCGTCGCGATGCTCGCGAACGAAGCGGCCGACACGGTGAACCAGGGCGTGTGCTCGCCGGCCGATCTCGATCTCGCGATGGAGAAGGGCGTGAACTACCCGTGCGGCCCGCTCGCGTGGGCCGATGCGATCGGCATCGGCCGCGTGCATCGCGTGCTGTCGAACCTGGCGGCGAGCTACGGCGAGGACCGTTATCGCGTGTCGCCGCGCCTTGCCGCGCTGCACGCGGCCGGCCGCACGTTCCGGTCGTAGCCCGGGCGCCTCGTCACCTCGAACACGACAACGACATCACTCCATTGGAGGAGCACCCCGATGACTCACCCGACGCATCCCGCCGCCGCCCTCGAGCCGATCGAGACCGCCAGCCGCGACGAACTGCAGGCGCTGCAGCTCGACCGCCTCAAGTGGTCGCTGCGCCACGCGTACGACAACGTCCCGCACTATCGGCGCACGTTCGATGCGGCGGGCGTGCACCCGGACGACCTGAAGTCGCTCGCCGATCTCGCGAAATTCCCGTTCTCGACCAAGAGCGACCTGCGCGACAACTATCCGTTCGGCCTCTTCGCGGTGCCGCGCGAGCAGGTCGTGCGTGTGCACGCATCGAGCGGCACGACCGGCAAGCCGACCGTGGTCGGCTACACGGCGCGCGACATCGACACGTGGGCGAACGTGACCGCACGCTCGATCCGCGCGGCCGGCGGCCGCCCGGGCGACACGCTGCACAACGCGTTCGGCTACGGCCTCTTCACCGGCGGCCTCGGAATTCACTACGGTGCGGAGCGGCTCGGCTGCATGGTCGTGCCGATGTCGGGCGGCCAGACCGAGAAGCAGGTGCAGCTGATTCGCGATTTCGAGCCGAAGATCATTCTCGTCACGCCGTCGTACATGCTGAACCTGATCGACGAGATGGTGCGGCAGGGGATGGACCCGGCCGAATCGTCGCTGAAGATCGGCATCTTCGGCGCGGAGCCGTGGACGCAGGCGCTGCGCAATGAAGTGGAGACGCGCGTGGGTATCGACGCGCTCGATATCTACGGGCTGTCGGAAGTGATGGGGCCCGGCGTCGCGTGCGAATGCGTCGAGACGAAGGACGGCCCGGTGATCTGGGAAGACCATTTCTACCCGGAGATCATCGATCCCGTCACCGGCGAAGTGCTGCCCGACGGCAGCCAGGGCGAGCTCGTGTTCACGTCGCTGACGAAGGAGGCGATGCCGGTGATCCGCTACCGCACGCGCGACCTCACCGCGCTGCTGCCGCCGACCGCGCGCGCGATGCGCCGGCTCGCGAAGATCACGGGCCGCTCCGACGACATGCTGATCGTGCGCGGCGTGAACGTGTTCCCGAGCCAGATCGAGGAAATCGTCGTCGCGCTGCCGCAGTTGTCGGGCCAGTTCCAGATCACGCTGTCGCGCGACGGTCACATGGACCGGCTCGACCTCGCGGTCGAGCTGCGCTCCGAGGCGGCATCGTCGGTCACCGACGGCGATCGCGCGGCACTCGCGCGCGAGCTGCAGCACCGGATCAAGACGATGGTCGGCGTGTCGTCCGGCGTGACGGTGCTGGCGGCCGGCGGTATCCCCGCGACCGCGACCGGCAAGGCGCGCCGCGTGATCGATCGCCGCCAGGCCGCGTGATGTCGATGTGTGCCGTTCTACCCGAGGAAACCTGTTCGATGGATGAATTGAAGACCCTGGCCGTCACGGTCGATGCGCGCGGCATCGCGACCGTCGCGCTGCAGCGAGGCGACGTGCTGAACGCGTTCGACGAGACGATGATCGCGGAATTGACCGACGCATTCACCACGCTCGGCCGGCGCGACGACGTGCGCGCGATCGTGCTGCGCTCGGACGGCCGCGCGTTCTGCGCGGGCGCCGACCTGCAGTGGATGCAGCGCGCGAGTGCGAACGACGCGGCCGCGAACCTGCGTGACGCCGAGCGGTTCGCCGCGATGATGCGCGCGATCCGGCAATGTCCGAAACCGACGGTCGCACGCGTGCAGGGCCACGCGTTCGGCGGCGGCGTGGGCCTGTGCGCCGCGTGCGACATCGTGATTGCGAGCGACCACACGCGCTTCTCGGTGAGCGAGGCGCGCTTCGGGATCCTGCCGGCCGTGATCGGCCCGTATCTGGTCGAGGCGGTCGGCCAGCGCCAGGCGCGCCGGCTCGCGCTGACCGCGACGCAGCTCGCGGCCGCCGAGGCCGTCGCGATCGGCCTGATCCATCAGGCCGTGCCGCTCGATGCGCTCGACGACGCGCTCGAGCGGACGCTCGCCGAACTGGGCCGCAACGGCCCGCATGCGCTGATGGAGATCAAGCGCTTCTTCGATGCGATCGGCGAGTACCCGCCGTCGGACGAACGCGCGGCGTTCACCGCGCAGACGATCTCCCGCGTGCGGGCGACGCCGGAAGCGAAGGAAGGCTTCGCGGCCTTCTTCGCGAAGCGGCCGCCGGCGTGGGAGACGGGCGCCGAATAAGGCCGCGCGACGAACGTCCGCGACGATCGGCGGCGCAACCGGGCCGGCCGCATTTTGCGTCTCGGGCCGGGGCGCTTGCACTACAATGCGTGACCTCCGGCGCGCTGCCGGCCCCGTCCCGACCGATGCTTCGCACGATGATCGTCAATCGCCTTGTCTCCGAGATCCTGTTCGGCTTTACCGGCCTGATCGGCATCATCAATCCGATCGGTATCGCGTTCCTGTTTCTCGAACGAACCGAGGCGCTCACCGCGCACGAACGGGATCTGCTCGCGCGGAAGGTCGCGTTCAATGCATTCGTCGTGCTGATGGTCGCGTTCTTCGCCGGCACGCCGGTGCTGCATTTCTTCGGGATCTCGATGGAAGCGCTGCGGATCGGCGGCGGCTTCGCGGTTGCCGTGGCCGGCTGGCAGATGCTGAACGAACCGGACGGGCCGGGCGGCGGCGACACGCCCGTCAAGCCGATCGACGCGAACGCGATCATGACGCGCGCGTTCTTCCCGTTGACGGTGCCGCTGACGGTCGGCCCCGGCTCCATCGCGACCGCGATCGCGCTGAACGCGAACCGCACGCACAAGCTGTCGGAATTCATGCTGTCGAGCATCGTGTCGATCGCCGTGTCCGTGCTCGTCGCGCTCGTGATCTGGCAGGTCTACAGCCGCTCCGCGCTGCTCGCGCGCTACCTCGGCAGCGAAGGAACCAAGGTCGCGAAGCGCGTGTCGGCGTTCCTGCTGCTGTGTATCGGCGTGCAGATCATGCTGACCGGCTTCTCCGCGTTCCTGCAGCCGATCGCCGACCAGGCCAAGTAACCGGAGCGTTCCGGTTCGCCCTTCGAGGTTCAACCTTTCACGCAGCCTGCACGCGGCGCGCGGTCATACGCGTTCGCGGCATGCGGGATACCATGCGACGTCTGGCGGATGCGCGGCGCGCATCCGGCCGCAATCCCCAACTTGAGTGGCGAGGCGCGCAATGGAATACGTGAAATTCGGGTCGACCGGGCTGGACGTGTCGAAGCTGGTATTGGGCTGCATGACGTTCGGCGAGCCGTCGCGCGGCACGCACCCGTGGACGCTGCCGGAAGCGGAAAGCCGCCCGATCATCCAGCGGGCAGTCGAGGCCGGCATCAACTTCTTCGACACCGCGAACATGTATTCGGACGGCACGTCGGAGGAGATCGTCGGCCGCGCGCTGCGCGATTTCGCGAAGCGCGACGACGTCGTGATCGCGACGAAGGTGTTCTACCGGATGCGGCCGGGACCGAACGGCGCCGGCCTGTCGCGCAAGGCGATCATGACCGACATCGACCAGAGCCTGAAGCGGCTCGGTACCGACTACGTCGATCTCTACCAGATTCACCGCTGGGATTACGGCACGCCGATCGAGGAGACCCTCGAGGCGCTGCACGACGTCGTCAAGGCCGGCAAGGCGCGCTATATCGGCGCGTCGTCGATGTTCGCGTGGCAGTTCGCGAAGGCGCTGCACACGTCGAAGCAGAACGGCTGGACCCGCTTCGTCAGCATGCAGAACCACCTGAACCTGCTGTATCGCGAAGAGGAGCGCGAAATGCTGCCGCTGTGCGAGGACGAACGCATCGCGGTGATCCCGTGGAGCCCGCTCGCACGTGGGCGCCTGACGCGCAACTGGGACGAATCGTCGGAACGGCAGCAGAAGGACGACGTCGGCCAGCGGCTGTACGACGCGACGGCCGACGCCGACAAGGCGGTCGTCGACGCCGTCGCGGCGATCGCCGCCGCGCGCAACGTGCCGCGCGCGCAGGTCGCGCTGGCGTGGGTCGCGCAAAAGCGCGGCGTGACCGCGCCGATCGTCGGCATTTCGAAGCCGCGGCAACTGGACGATGTGCTCGGCGCGCTCGCGCTGAAGCTGACCGACGACGAGATCGCCACGCTCGAACGCCCGTACGTGCCGCACGCGGTGGCCGGGTTCAACTGAGCGGCAGCGCGGGCGGCGCCGGTGCCGGCGTCGCGATCAGCGCGCGGTGGCGAGCATCGGGTAAGTGAACAGGCCGAAGTGGACGACGTTCAGCCCCGCATGCGCGAGCGCGGCGGCGAGCAGGCCGCCGCGTCGCCACGCGAGCCCGTAGCCGATGCCGGCCACCGTGCCGAGCACGATCCACGGCCAGCCGCCGGCCGCGTGCGCGGCGCCGAACAGCACCGCGCCGGCCGCGAGCGCGACCCACGGGCCGCATGACCACGCGCGGAGCACGCGGGTCAGCCCGCCTTGCACGTAGCTGCGGAACAGCGCTTCCTCGGCGAGCGTCACCAGCAACACGTTATTCGCGAGCCACAGCCAGCCGGACGGCGGCCATTTGGGCGCCCAGCCGACCATCCCGAACGCGAGCGCGCCGGCCAGGCACGCGGCCGCCGTCGCGACGGCCGCCACCACGCCGGTGCGCAGCGCGCGCGACAGCGCGACGTCCGGCGCGACCCACGGCAGCACCCACAGCAGCCACAGGCCGACGAGCGGCTTGTCGAAATTCAGGTACATCGTGAACGGCACGGCGTCCGGCGTGAAGCGGATCGGCCCGATCACGCGCGGATTGTGGAAGCCGGGAATCAGGTGCAGGCTCAGCGCGATCGCGAGCGCGGCAAAGACGAGGTGCGCGGCGATGCGTACCGCGAGCGGGCGCGCGGGCAGCACGCCCCAGCCGGCCGCGATCAGCAGCGCGATCGGCGCGAGCGCGATCGGCGCAAGCTGGCCGAACGCCAGCGCGCCCGCATAGCCGAGCGCGGCGAGGCCGATGCTCAGGCCGTGCAGCGGGCGATGCCACGCGAATGCGGCGGCCGCGAACAGGGCGACCCAGATCGTGGCGCACGGAAGGAGCGTAAGGGACATGACGGGAAACGGATCGGCGGACGAGACGCCGCGCATCATACAGCAGGCGCCGTGACACGCCGCCGGGCAGCGGGCCAGCCGCGCGTCAGCGGCCGGCGGTCTCGGTCACGCCGCTGCGGCCCGGGATGTCGACGCTGTTGCGCGCGCGCATCCGCCGCCGATACCAGAACGTCCACAGCAGCAGGCAGCTGAACACCGTGTAGCCCATCACCGGCGACACGACCAGCACGCGCTCGACCGGCCAGTTGGCGACCATCCACCAGCGCAGCAGCATTTCGATCGTCATGATGGCGCCCCACACGAACGTCATCCGCCGCAGCATCTGCCGCAGGCCCGGCTGCGCGTCCCAGACGGCTTCGAAGTGCGCGGCGCCGCCGTCCATCTCGCGGGCCACGGTGGCGCGGGCCAGATAGTAGATCAGCGGGCGTTCGCGGAACAGCGACAGCAGGAACACGATGCCGATCGTGCCCGACCCGATCGATTCGCGCATCAGCAGCGTGCGCGGGCTGCCGCCGAACGCCATCCCGACGATCGACAGCGTGATGCCGAGCAGCACGATGGCCGCCACCGCGTCGATGCGGCGCGAGCGGATGAATTCGACGATCGACCAGACGATCGGCGGAACCGCCGATGCGTACAGCGCGCCGGTTTCGCCGAAATGCGGATGCGCGACCCGATAGGCCACCCAAGGCAGCACGAGGTTGACGAAGAGTTCGAGAATCAGTCCGGCTCGCGGTTTCACGGTGCGCCATTCCACGCAGGTTGGGGCGGACGCGCGAAAGGCGTGGTTGCCCCCGGTTGCCCCGAAAAGGGTTCGGTCCAGTATATCGAAGAATCGGGCGGGGTTGCGGTGTCGCTTGCCGGCACGGCGAGCCGCCGTACTCGCGTGCAGCGGCCGGCGGATCGATCGGCGCACGCGGCGGCGGGGCGGGGACGTCCTGCACGATCGCGCCGTCGCGTGGCGTCGTGTCGCGGCCCGTCGTCGATCGGGATGCGTTGGCCGTGCGCGAGCCGGCGCGGCGCGGCATGAATCGATGCCGCGGCCGCGCGCGGGCGGTCAGGCGAGGGCCGGCTGGACGATGATCTTCACGTTGCGGTCCTTGTGATTGACCAGTTCCTCGAAGCCGTGCGCGACGATGTCGCCGAGCGCGATGCGCCCGGTGATGAGCGGCTGCACGTCGATGCGGCCATCCGCGATGAAGCGGATCACGTCCGCGAATTCGCCGTTGTACGCGAGCGAACCGATCACTTCCTTCTCGGTCGACACGATGTCGAAGAAGTTGAACGGCGTCGGCTCCTCGAAGATGCCGACCATCACCGACTTGCCGGCCTTGCGGATCACGTCGATCGCGAGCTTCGCGGTGGCCGTGTGGCCGATGCACTCGAACGACACGTCGGCGCCGTAGCCGCCCGTCAGTGCCTTGACTTCCGCGATCGCATCAGAGGCCTTCGGATCGATCACGACGCTCGCGCCGACCTCCAGCGCCTTCTGCTTGCGCGCGGCCGACATCTCCAGCGCGATCACGCGTCCGGCGCCCGCGGCCTTCGCGCACATGATCGTGCACAGGCCGATGGTGCCCGCGCCGACCACGACGACGGTCTGCCCGACGATGTTGCCGGCCTTCTTCACCGCATGCAGCCCGACCGCGAGCGGTTCGATCAGCGCGCCGGCCTCGGTCGGGAAATCGTCGGGCAGCTTGTACAGCAGTTCGGCCGGCACGTTCACGTATTCGGCGAACGCACCGTTGTTCATCAGCCCGGTGAACGCGAGGTTCTCGCAGATGTTGTACAGCCCGTGCCGGCAGTACCAGCAGGTGCCGCAATGCTGGCATGCGTCGGCCGTCACGCGGTCGCCGACCGCGAAGCCCGACACGCCCGCGCCGAGTTCGGCGATCTCGCCGCTGAACTCGTGGCCGAGGATGCACTGGCCTTTCAGGCCGGTGAGCGGATGCGGTGCGTCGACCGGGATGAACACCGGCCCGGCGACGTATTCGTGCAGGTCGGAGCCGCAGATGCCGCACCAGTGCACGCGGATCGTGACCCACCCGGCGGGCGGGCGCTCCGGAACGGGAACCTGTTCGACGCGGATGTCGTGGCGGCCATGCCAGACGGCGGCTTTCATGCTGGGCGGGGCGGTCGATACCGGTGTGCTCACGTTGCTGTCTCCATCAGGTTGTCGTCGGGCGTGCGGCGACGCCGCCGGTGCGCCCGTCGCGCGATTGCGCGATCGACCGGTATGCAGGAACGGGGCCAGCGCGAATCGGGGCGGTGCGGGGCGGTCGGAAGGGGGGGCGCGGGCGCGCTGCATCATGGCGGATTGCGCCGTCCGGTAAAGGCTCGGAAGAAATGGCGTGTCGGATTTGCTGCGATAGCGAAACGGCGAGTCGAATGAGACGCCGGGACGTTCGTCTCAGCGCAATGAGACGAATCGCGAGACGAACGGTGACGGGAACCGCGGTTCGACCCGCGTTCAGGCGAGCACTTCGTCCACGGCAGCCGTAGCGAGCGGCGTGAATCCGGCGGCACGGTACAGCGGCCGGCCGGCTTCGGACCCGGCCTCGTCGAGCGGGAACAGCGTGGCCGGTGCGAGGGAGGCGGTCGGCATGCGTAGATGTTCAGCGTTGTCGGAGCGAAGCCAACGGCTTAGACCAGGACGCCTCCGTCGCGCGTCGCGCCGGCCATTGCCGTCATCGCCGAAACGGATCGTTGCGCACGCTACCCCTTTACTTGAAGTTAACTTCAATTTGTATCATGTGCGCCAGTCCGATTGCGCTCGCGTGCGACATCCCGTTGCACGCTGCCGCTTCGATGGCGGTGAAGACGACCGAAGCGCCTGTCGCGGCCGGTGCCGCCATGCTGCCGTCGCATGGCCACCGGTGCGCCGTCGCTAGCGCGGCGATCGGTCTGTTCTTGCTGCGCGAACCGATGGGCCGGCGCCGAGTGGAGTGTCTGCGTCGGTCAACCTGCACGGAAATCCGTCAAGCATGCTCGACACCATGGAAAGCCTGATCTGCGAAGAAGACCGGTCGTGCGACGTGTCCGCGTCCCCGTCCGCGCTCGACGAAGACGGTGCGCTGCCGTCGCGCGACGGCGTGGTCGCGCATCCGCTCGCGCCGATCGGCCGTGCGCCGGTTCCGGCGCACGCGACGGCCGCGGTGTCGCCGTTGCGCCCGCAACTGTTCGTCACGGTGCTGGAGGCTGGCGACGACGCACTGCTGGTGCGATGGGTCGAGAGCGGCCGCTGTCATTACGGCGAGCAACGCTGGCGCCTGCGCGTCGCGCTGCAGCCCGGTCGCTGCGCGCTCTCGGGGCAGACGATCGAGCCGGGCGAGCCGGTGTTCCGGCCGGTGCGGCGGCCCGTGCCGGCCAATGGCGACGAGATGATCCACCCGGCATCGGTGCCGGGTAGGGACGGTGCGGCGTGCGACGGGACGCCGGAGGACGGCGACGCACGCCATCCGGCCGATGTTCACGACTGAACCTCGGCCGTCCGGAGGACGACGTTATTTCTTCAGGTCGTGCCGGTACTGGATGAACCCGGCGTTGTTCGCGAGCTTGTCGTACAGCGCGCGTGCGGTCGTGTTGGTCTCGTGCGTGAGCCAGTACACACGGCTCGCGCCGGCTTCGCGGGCCCGTTCGTACACGGCCTCGATCAGCGCGCCGCCCGCGCCTTGCCCGCGGGCGTCGGGCGCCGTGTACAGGTCCTGCAGGTAGCAGTACGGCCCTTCGGTCCAGCACGAGCGATGGTAGATCGCATGCACGATCCCGACCATCGCACCCGACGCGTCGAACGCGCCGAGCACGAACATCGGCTCGGCCGGGTCCATCAGGCGCGCCCAGGTCGTCGCGAACACCGCGTCGCTCAGCGCGGTGTCGTAGAACGTCTGGTAACCCTGCCACAGCGGGCGCCACGCGGCTTCGTCGGCGGCGACGAGCGGGCGCACCGTCACGCGCGTCGCGTCGTTCGCGCGGCTGGCGGCGTCGCGCGCGGCGGCCTGCGCGTGGCGGATCGCGGTGAGCGACTGGCGCTGGTTGCCTTCGGCGTCGAAGTTCTCCGGTGCGAGCCACGCGTCGAACGCGGCGCGAACGTCCGGCCATTCGCCGTCGATGATCGAGAACCACGCGGTGTCGCGATTGCGGGCGCGGTAGACGATCGCCTGCCGGAACGTGCCTTCGTAGCGGAAGCCGAGGCGCGCCGCCGCCTTGCGCGACGGCGCGTTCAGGTCGTCGCACTTCCATTCGTAGCGCCGGTAGCCGAGCGTGTCGAACGCATACTTCATCAGCAGGAACTGCGCTTCCGTCGACACCGGCGTGCGCTTGAGCAGCGGCGAGAACGTGACGGAGCCGACCTCGATCACGCCGTTGGCCGGATCGATGCGCATCAGCGCGAGCGTGCCGACCGCGCGGCCGGTGGCCCGGTCGATCACCGTGTAGTGGAGCGGATCGGTGCTCGCCTGTGCGCCGCGCGCGTAGTCGCGGTAGCTGGACGCGTCGGTGTACGGGCCGTGCGCGAGATAGGTCCAGTCGCTGCCGTCGGGCGCTTGCGCGTAGGCGGCGTACAGATCGGCCGCGTGGCGCTCGGCGTCGAGCGGTTCGAGCCGGCAGTAACGGCCTTCGAGCGCGATGCGCTCCGGGCGCGGACGCGCGGACCAGTCGGGAACGGGGTGGCCGATGGGCTGCTGGAAAGCGTTGGTGAGCGTGGGCAAGGTCGATCTCGCTTCGGTTGGCGGCCGGCGACATGCCGGCATGCAGACGATCGTAGTCGCGGCGAGGTACCATGAGAAGCGCCAGAGAACGGCAAATTTATGGTGCCACGAGCGGTGGCCGTCAGCCGTGTGCACGCTTGCCGCGCTTACCGTGCGCCGCTGGCCGTACGTCCCGTTCCCGTCTTTCACGCTGCGATGTTCCGATGACGATTGCCTTTCCTTCCGGCGACGCGCCGTCGTTGCCGCTCGATGCGCCGCTGGCGCGCACGCCCGGCGCGCCTTCGCTGCAGCGCCAGTTGCTGCGCCGCGTGCGCGACGCGATTCTCGGCGGCGCGATGCCGGCCGGCACGCGGCTGCCCGGCACGCGCGCGCTGGCCGAAACGCTCGGCGTGTCGCGCAATACGACGGCCGCCGTGTACGAGCAGCTCGTCGCCGAAGGCTTCCTGCAGTCGGATCGTCGCGGCACGCGGGTCGTCGGGCTGTCGCGGCCGGCGCCGCCCCGCCGGCGTGCCGCGCCGCCGGCCGTCGCGCAGCGGCTCGAGCGGATTCGCCCGAGCCTCGTCGGCACCGGCGAATCGGAGGGCTTCCGGCCGGGCGTGCCGGCGCTGTCGCATTTCCCGGTGGATGCGTGGCGGCATGCGATCGACCGCGCGTTGCGCCGCGCGGGCCGCGACCTGCTGGCGTACGGCGATCCGCTCGGCGAACCCGCGTTGCGCGAATCGATCGCGCGCCACCTGGCCGTCACCCGCGGCGTGCGCTGCGACCCAGAGCAGATCGTGATCACCGAAGGCGCACAGGGTGCGATCGCGCTGTGCGCGCAGTTGCTGACGAATCCGGGCGATACGGTGTGGGTCGAGGAGCCCGGCTATCGCGGCGCGCGCACCGCGATGCAGGCGGCCGACCTCGACGTCGTGCCGATGCCGGTCGACGCGGAAGGGCTGCGCGCGGAACCGGACGACTGGCGCGAGCGACCGCCGCGCCTCGTCTACACGACGCCGTCGAACCAGTTCCCGACCGGCGCCGTGCTGTCGATCTCGCGCCGGCTCGCGCTGATCGATGCGGCGCGCCGCCATCGCGCGTGGATCATCGAGGACGACTACGACAGCGAATTCCGTCACACCGGCGAGCCGATCGGCGCGATGCAGGGGCTCGCGCCCGATTCGCCGGTCGTCTATCTCGGCTCGTTCAGCAAGACGATGTTTCCGGCGCTGCGGATCGGCTTTCTCGTGCTGCCCGACGCGTTGCTGGCCGCCGTGCGGCCGGCGCTGCCGGAGATGCTGCGCGGCGGGACGCGCCACGTGCAGCTCGCGCTGGCCGATTTCATCGAGACGGGCGAGTACGGCCGGCATCTCGGACGGATGCGCCGGCTGTATCGCGACCGGCGGCGTTTGCTGCTCGCCGCGCTCGATAGCAGCCTGAGCGTGCCGCACCAGGTCGAGGGTGGCCCGTGCGGGCTGCATCTCGCGTTACGGCTGCCGGCGCGTTATCGCGATCGCGCGATCGTCGATGCGGCGCGCGCGCATGGCATCGGGCCGTTTCCGCTGTCGGGTTTCGCGATCGATGCGGCGCGGGCCGGCAACGGGCTCGTGCTCGGTTTCGGCAATACGTCGGCCGACGCGTTCGAGCCGATGTTGCGGATGGTGTCGACGCTCGCGGAGCGGGTCGGCGCGGGTGGCGCGTGATGGTGGGGTGTCGCGATTTCAACGTCCCGCTGCCCGATCGTGATGATGCT
The DNA here is from genome assembly GCF_002223345.1 of Burkholderia sp. AU16741. Classification (NCBI taxonomy): domain Bacteria; kingdom Pseudomonadati; phylum Pseudomonadota; class Betaproteobacteria; order Burkholderiales; family Burkholderiaceae; genus Burkholderia; species Burkholderia sp. AU16741. The sequence goes on along the minus strand of NZ_NKEZ01000008.1, from coordinate 638,119 downwards.
GCGCCCGTCGTTCTGGTTCGTTGTCGTTGCATGCATGTCGCGGGTGGTCGTCGGTTACACGGCTGCGTTGCCGAATACCCAAGGAGTGGGCGGGGTCGCGGTGTTGTCGTGCCACTGAACGGAGCGGGTGCCGGCTCGTCGGCGGATGCGGGCCGATGACGGACCATCCGCGGTTCGCGCGCCGTCTGTCGGTGACGTGCGACAGCCTGACGATCGACCGCGGACCGCCACGATGACGCCGGCACGCGCACCGATGCGTGGTGGATATTCGGATTGACGAACCGCGCGCTTTGTTCGAAACGAATGCCGTCGCGGCTTCGCCGCCACGGCGCCTCCCGGCATACGGGTTTCGATTCGTGTGTTCCAACCGGCGCGTGAGCTATAAATGGTTGGGTGTACCGGTGCTTGTCGGGCGCCTGCGCGTCTCGCGCAGGGTGGCGTCGCGGCTGCCGGGGGAGGTGGCACCGTGGTTTGCCAGACGCTTGCTCGCGCCGTGCTTCGCACCGCGTTGATCGGGGGCGTGTTTGCCGGATGTTTGCCGCCGCCCGCCGCCGTCGCCGGCACCCTCGCGCCGCACGCCGCACCGCCGGCGATGAAGGCGCGGATTCCCGCCGCGTCTTACGCGATGCCGGTCGACTTTCCCGCGATCGTCGAGCGCTACGGCCCGGCGGTCGTGACCATCCTGGCCGCCACACCCGATCCGCAAACCGGCGGGCCGGCCTTTGCAGCCCTCGATCCCGACGATCCGCTCGCCGCGTTCTTCCGGCACGGCGCGGCGCCGCCCGCGCAGGGGGCGCAGGCGCCCGATACGCCGCCGCGTGCGGTGTCCGGCAGCGGCTCGGGCTTCATCGTCAGCGCCGACGGCCTGATCGTCACGTCCGCCCATGTGGTCGACGAGGCGACCGACGTGACCGTGCGGCTCATCGACCGCCGCGAATTCAAGGGGACGGTGCTGGCCGTCGATCCGCAAAGCGACGTTGCCGTGCTGCGCGTCGACGCGACGAAGCTGCCGTTCGTGCGCGTCGGCGATTCGTCGAAGGTTCGCGCGGGCGAACCGGTGATGACGATCGGCGCGCCGGACGGGTCGGGCAACACGGTCACGGCCGGCATCGTCAGCGCGACGTCGCGCCGCTTGCCGGACGGCAGCGCATTTCCGTTCTTCGAGACCGACATCGCGCCGAACCCGGACAACTCGGGCGGCCCCGTGTTCAATCGCGCGGGTGACGTGGTCGGCATCGCGGTGCAGGTCTATACGGGCACGGATCGCTACGCCAGCACGACGTTCGCCATCCCGATCGCGTTCGCGTCAAGGATGCGCGCCCAGTTGCGCGCGCAACAGCAGGCGCAGATGCAGACGCAACAGCAGGCTCAGGCGCCCGCGCCGGGTGCGCCGTCGGGCAATGCGTTCGGCGCGGACGTGCAGGACGTCGGCGTCGGTCTGGCCGCGGCGTTCGGGCTGCCGCGTCCGGCAGGCGCGCTCGTCAACGGCGTCGCGCCCGGCTCGCCGGCCGCCGCGGCCGGCCTGAAGCCGGGCGACGTGATCGTGAAGATGGGCGACAAGGCCATTGGTCGCTCGGCCGAACTGGACGACCTGGCCGCCGCGCTGCCGCCCGGCGCGAAGGCGCCGCTGCGCGTGATCCGCAACCGTGCGCCGGTGAAGCTGACGATCGTCGGCGCCGACGACGCGGGCGGGAGCGCGGCCGCCACGGTCGGCATGGCCGCGCCGAAGGCCGCCGCGCGGCCGGGGCCGGCAGCCGGCGACGCAAGCGGCAGCGGCGACCACGGCGACCGCCTCGGGCTGACGATGCACGCACTGAGCGACGACGAGCGTCGTTCGACGGGGCTCGCGGTCGGAATGATGGTGGACGCGGTGCACGGCCCGGCCGCGCGCGCGGGCATCCAGCCGGGCGACGTCGTGCTGTCGCTCAACGACACGCTGCTCGAGACGCCGGACGACGTGCCGTCGCTCGAAGCGAACGGCGGCAGCGTGATCGCCGTGCTGATCCAGCGCAACAACGCGCGGAAGTTCGTCTCGGTGCGCGTGCGTTAGGGCGTTGACGCGGCTGGCGTCGTCCGCCTAACATCGTCCGCTATCGCTGACGGTTCGCCATCCATTCAGGAGCCATTCGGCATGAAAACGGCTTGCTTCATCGTAGTAGCCCACAGGCGCAGGGTCCGGTAGCAGGATCGCGCCGGCACCCATGCGCCCCCGACTCGTTCGGGGGCTTTTTTTTGTGTTGCGCACGGCCGTGCGGCCGGTGCGCGGGAGGGCGTCCGCTTGCCATCGAACCCGTCGACCGTTTCCGACCCGGCGTCGCCGCGATACGCCACGCTGATCCTGCTGTGCGCGTTGTCGGTGCTGCCGCTGAGCCTGTTCCTGCCGTCGCTGCCGGCAATCGTGCGCGACCTGCACACCGACTATGCGCTCGTCGCGCTGTCGCTCGGCGGGTATGCGGCGGTGGCCGCGTCGCTCGAATGCGTGACGGGACCGCTGTCCGACCGCTTTGGGCGGCGGCCTATCGTGCTGACGAGCGTCGCGATATTCGCGCTCGGTTCGCTGGGTTGCGCGATGGCGACCGATATCCGCGTGTTTCGCGGCTGCCGGCTGATGCAGGCGGCGATCACGTCGGTGTATCCGGTGTCGATGGCGGCGATCCGCGACACCGGCGGCGGCGCGCGTGCGGCAAGCCGGATCGGCTATGCGGCGATGGCCGCCGCGTTCGCGCCGATGCTCGGCCCGACGCTCGGCGGCGTGCTCGACCAGACGGCCGGCTGGCGCGCGAGCTTCTGGTTGCTGGGCGCGGTCGGCATCGCGCTGTTCGCGTGGTGCGCGCTCGATCTCGTCGAAACCCATACGCGCCGGCCGTCGAGCTTCGCGCAGCAGCTTCGTGCGTATCCGGCGTTGCTGCGTGCGCGCCGTTTCTGGGCCTATGCGCTGTGCATGGCATTTTCGACGGGCGCGTTCTATGCGTTCCTGGCCGGCGCACCGCTCGCCGCGAAGACGCGGTTCGGCATCGCGCCGGCCGAGATCGGCTTCTATATGGGGACGATCACGGCCGGTTTCGTGGGCGGCAGCTTTCTGGCCGCGCGGGTCGCACGCCGCCATGCGCCGGCTACGACGATCCTGGGCGGGCGAGTCGTGGCGTGTGCGGGCCCGCTGATCGGGCTTGCGCTGATGTTCGGCGGCGCGACGCACGCGCTTGCGTGGTTCGGGCCGTGCGTGCTGGTCGGCATCGGCAACGGACTGAGCAATCCCGGCGCCCATGCGGGCGCGGTGTCGGTGCGCCCGGAGCTGGCGGGCAGCGCGTCGGGGCTGGCCGGCGCGATGACGATCGGCGGCGGCGCCGCGCTGTCGTCGTTGACGGGCGCGCTGCTGACCCCGCGCAACGCAGGCTGCCTGCCGCTCGCGATGATGCTGCTGTCGGCGGCGATCGCGCTGGCGGCCGCCGTGTGTGTGCGGGCGTTCGACGGGCAGGACGCCGGGCGGTGAGCGCGGGTGCGCCCCGGTACCGGCGCGCGGCCGAATGACGGACAATCCGCCGCATGCCGGGAGACGACGCACGATCCGCGCGCCGCGCGTCCCGACGAGCGCGAAGGGCGACTGGACGAGGATGCGATGAGCGACTTTTCTGATTTCCAGCGGGACATTGCCGATGCCGCGAAGGCGACCTTCAGGGCGTTGCGGGCGTTGCACCCGGACGAGCATTTCTACGCGTTTGCGTTGTACACCGACAGCGGCGCGATGACGGTGGTGCCGGCCGCCAATTCGGTCGAAGGGCTGGGCCGGATCCGCGCGCAACAGGCGGTTGCGGACGACGATCCGTGGTTCGTGTGGGGCGTGTCCGAATGGGCCTACGAGGCGGCCGAGGCGTCCCCGTTCAACGCGATCTGCGGCAGGCTGGCCGACGAAGTGCTGAGCCCGCAGTTCGTCCGGTCGCGATTCGCGGAATTTTCCCGGCAACTGCACACCGACATGATCGAGGCATTGCGGCTGCTCGATCGCGACGGCGTGTTCGGTACGGGCGACGACCGGGCGGCCATCACGCTGTTCGTGTCGATCAGCGACGACGATGCGGCCGAGGCGCTGGAAAACGCGTCGGCGAAAGCGCTGAATCCGCCGGCCGTCGCCGACGCGTTCCTGCGCCGCTACGACTGACCGTCATCGGGATCCCATCCCGCGCGGCGGCCCCTGGCAGGCGGCCGCCCCACATGCCGCGTTACGGCTTCGCGCCGACCACGAATTCGAACGTCGCGACGCCGTCGACGCCCCCCGTCACGCGATCGCCCGGCTGCAGCGCGCCGACGCCGGCCGGCGTGCCGGTGAAGATCAGGTCGCCGGCCTTCAGCTCGACCGACCGCGACACGTACGCGATGACGTCGGGCACGGGCCAGATCATGTCGGCGAGGTCGCCTTGCTGGCGCGTGTCGCCGTTGACCGCGAGCCAGATGCCGCCGGTCGCCGGGTGGCCGGTGGCCGTCACGGGGCGCAGCGCGGTCACGGGGCCCGACGCGTCGAAGCCCTTCGCCCAGTCCCACGGCCGGCTCAGCTTCTTCGCTTCGGCCTGCAGGTCGCGGCGCGTGAGGTCGACGCCGACGCCGTAGCCCCACACGTGCGACAGCGCGTCGGCCGGGTCGATCGACCGGCCGTCCTTGCCGATCGCGACGACCAGCTCGATTTCATGATGGAGATCGTTCGTCAGCGGCGGATAGGCGACCGTGCCGCTGGCCGGAACGATCGCGTCGGCCGGCTTCGCGAAGAAGAACGGCGGTTCGCGGTCGGGGTCGGCGCCCATTTCGCGGGCATGGTCGGCGTAGTTGCGGCCGACGCAGAAGACGCGGCGCACCGGAAAGCGCGCGGACGACTGTTCGACTTCGACGGAGGGACGCTCGGCGGCGTCGATGACATAGGCGGACATCGGAGGGCCTCGTTCGGTAGGAAGACGGATGGCCGGCGCAGCGGCCGGCATGCGTGCAACGATACCCGACGCGCGTGCGCGCGGATGCGACGCAACTGCGCTTTACCGGGACAAAACTACGCGTCGGCGGCCGGCTGCGCGTCGTCGGCGGCGGGCAGCGCGGCGTTGGCGTCGCGGTACGCCTTCGGCGACACGCCGACCCGCGCACGGAAGCGCCGTGCGAAATAGCCTTCGTCGCGGAAGCCGACCGAGCGGGCGATGTCCGCGATGCGCCGGCTGGTATGGGCCAGCAGCGACTGCGCGAGCGCGATCCGGCGCTCGGTCACGAGATCGGTGAAGGTGCTGCCGGTTTCCTTGCGCACCAGGTGCGCGAGGTAGTTCGGCGACAGAAACGCGGCTTCGGCGGTGGCGGCGAGCGTCAGGTCCTCGCGGGTCAGGTTCGCGCGCACGTGGCGCAGCACGCGGGCCAGCGCGTCGCGCCGGCCGGCGCGCTGGGCGCCGCGCTGCGCGAGCTTGTCGAGCGCGCCCGCGTACTGCGTGCAGACGAGCCCGATCAGTTGCAGCAGGTAGCCGCGCAGCAGCGTGGTCGAGCCGAACGTGCGCACGCGATCGGCGTCGAGCATGCACAGCGCGAGGCGGCGCGCTTCGTCGTACGTATCGCCGGTCAGGATGAAATCGAGATGCTCCTGGAAGCGGAACGGCGTGAGTTCGGGGAAGCGGTGCGCGGGCACGTCCTCGAGATCGAGCGGATCGACGTCGAGATCGGCGCGCAGGAACGCCTGGCTGAAGTTGATCACGATGAAATGCGCGCCTTCCGGGTGCGGAATCAGGTGCTCGCGGTGCGGCAGCACGAACGCGAGCGCGCCGCGCGGAAACGGCCGCGTGACGCCGCCGATGCGCTGCTCGGTGTCGCCGCCGAGGTTGAACTGGATCTGGAAATACGCGTGCCGGTGCGGCTCGGTGATCGCCTGGCGCGACGCCTGGTCGCGGATGTAGAAGTCGAGCCGGTCGCTGCGTTCGGGCATCCCGTACAGGCGCGGCGGGGCGGTGGAGGGCATGAAGGATTGTGCTGTTCGTGACGCGGTTGAGCCGCGATGGTACAGCGAACCGGGCGCGACGGCGATCCGTGCGGCCGCGCGGCTTCGCCCGCTGCCGCCCGCGGCGCGGCGCGCGGCGATCATTCGTCCGGGTGGAAGCCGAGATAACGGGCGTGCGGGCTGCGGCTACCTGCACGCTGACTGGTCGCGCCGACCGACACGAGCGCATCCACCGTCGACGTACGGTTCGACACCAGCGTCCACGCGATGGCGTCGTCGGCGCCGGACGGTGCCGGCTCCGCCGCGCGCAGCGCCGTCAGCGCCGCGAGCAGCGTGGCGGCCGGCGGCGCATGGATCGCGAACCCTTCGTTGGCAACTGCCGCCGTATCGATCCCCAAGGCCGCGCAAAGCCGTGCCCGCAGCGGCGTCTCGGCTTCGCTCGCTGCACGCGAGCGCGCGATGTTCTCGCGGGTATTCGCGTCGACGATCGTGCCGCCGCGGACGAACGGTGTCTGCTGCCACGCGTCGGGCGTGCATTGCTTGCCGCCCGGCACCAGCGGCACGAACGGATTGACTTCGGCCGGATAGATCCGGCACACGAGCGGGCGCTCGTCGTAGATCGCGCAACGCAGGTCGTCGAGCAGGTTAGGGCACGGTCCGGCATGGGTCGCGGTGAGCATGATCGTGATGCGGACGGGCAGCGAGCCGCTCGCCGCGGCGGTCGAGCGCACGCGCGGCGAACGCGTTGTCGGGTTCGGGCTCGACGAGCCACGGCATCGCGTCGCACAGCAGCTCCACGTGGCCGCCGCGCTGCAGCCACGCAATGGCTTCGTCGATCGTCAGCGGAATGCGCAGTCGCGGCAGCATCCGCCGCAGCCGTTGCAGGCAAAGTCGATATCGGTTGGGGTGTCGTTCATGCTCGATTCGATACCGATAACAGGGATGTTGCGAAGCGTCGCGGCATGGCCGTGGTGGCGTTTACCGGGCGACCAGCGGCGCGATCCGGCGCCGCAGCTCGGGCACGACGTCGGCGTCGAACCACGGATGGTGCTTGAACCATGCCTGGTTGCGCGGCGACGGATGCGGCAGCGGCAGGATCGCCGGGCCGTAGTCGCGCCAGGCCTGCACGGTGTCGGTCAGCGTCGCCTTGCGCGTGTCGCGCAGGAAATGCCGCTGCGCGTACTGGCCGATCAGCAGCGTGAGCCGGATCGACGGCAGTTCGGCCAGCAGCCGGTCGAGCCACAGCGGCGCGCATTCGGGGCGCGGCGGGTTGTCGCCGCTCGCGCCGCGGCCCGGGTAGCAGAAGCCCATCGGCACGATCGCGAAGCGCGTCTCGTCGTAGAAGCTTTCGGCGTCGACGCCGAGCCAGTCGCGCAGCCGCTTGCCGCTCGCGTCGTCCCACGGGATGCCGCTCGCGTGGACGCGCGCGCCCGGCGCCTGGCCGACGATCAGGATGCGTGCGGCGCGATGCGCACGCACGACCGGGCGCGGGCCGAGCGGCAGGTCGGCTTCGCAAGCACGGCACGCGCGGATTTCGGTGAGCAGCACGTCGAGCGGCGCGCGCGTTCGTTTCGGCATCGATTCGGAGCGGGGATGGAGTGGCAAGGTGCTGTCGCACGAGCGGCACGAGCGGCAAGCGCGGGCAGCGGAAGGGCCGCCGGCTCGGCGTGGCGCCGGCGCGCACCGGCTGCACTGCGCGGCGCGCCCTACGCCTGCGCGCTACGCCAGCGACAGACCCGCCGCGCCGCCTTCGGCGACCGCAGCATCATACAACGCGGTCTGCGCGATCGCCGCGGCGATGCCTGCGTCGTCGTGCGAGCCGCCGAGCATGCCCCAGCGCCGGTATTGCGACAGGAACCACTGGCCCTCGCGCGGGTCGGGCCGGTTCACCGCGCCGCCGTCGTGAAAGCGGATCGGCAGCGGCGGCGTCGCGAACGGACCCGCGCCGTAGTCGCCGAGCAGGCGCGGTGCGATCAACCGGGCCGGCACGCCGAGCGCGTCGGGCGACGCGAGCCAGTCGGCCGCCTCGCGGCGGTGCGCGGCGCTGTCGAGCCACGCGCATGCGTCGACGAGCGTGCGGATCAGCGCGCGGGCGGTGGCCGGATACAGCGCGACGAAATCGCGCCGGGTCGCGAGCACCTTCTCCGGATGATCGGGCCAGACCTCGCTCGTGACCGCCACGGTGCGGCCCGCGCCGCACGCTTCGGCCACCGCGTGCCACGGCTCGCCCGCGCAGAAGCCGTCGAGCTCGCCGCCCGCGAGCGCCGCGACCATCTCGGGCGGCGGAATCACGACGCTGCGCACGTCGCGCAGCGGATCGACGCCGTGCGACGCGAGCCACGCGTTCAGCCACATCGCATGCGTGCCGGTCGGAAAGGTCTGCGCGAGCAGCGGCTTGCGGCCGAGCGTCGCGAACGCGGTGCGCACGCTGCCGGTTTCGCGGTAAGCGTCGGCGAGGCCGCGCGACAACGTGATCGCCTGGCCGTTGCGGTTCAGCACCATCAGCGCGGCCATGTCGGCCTGCGGGCCGCCGATGCCGAGCTGCAGCCCGCAGACGAGCCCGTACAGCGCGTGCGCGGCGTCGAGTTCGCCGGTCAGCAGCTTGTCGCGCACGGCCGCCCACGACGGCTGGCGGCTCAATTCGAGCGTGAGGCCATGACGCGCGCCGAGGTTCAGGCGCTGCGCGACGATCAGCGGGGCCGCGTCGCTGAGCGCGACGAACCCGAGGCGAAGATGCGCGCGTTCCGGCGCGGCGGGGAGAGAGGTATGCATGGCACTCATGACTGGGGTGGCGCGTCGAGCAATTGTCGCGCGACGTCGACGATGCGCAGGCCGTGATCCATCGCACGCTTGCGCAGCGCCGCATAGGCGTCGTGTTCGGACAGCTTGCGCTGGTCCATCAGCACGCGTTTCGCGCGGTCGATCAGCTTGCGTTCCTCGAGTTCGCGCTCGACGTCGGCCAGCCGGCGGCGCAGCGCATCGTCGTGCGAGAAGCGCGCGAGCGCGACTTCGAGAATCGGCGCGAGGCGCTCGGCCGACAACCCTTCGACGAGATACGCGCTGACGCCCGCGCCGACCGCCGCGCGGATCAGTTCCTGATCGGCGTCGTGGCTGAACATCAGCACGGGGCGCGGCGCGGTCGCATGCATGACCGCGAGCTGCTCGAGCGTGTCGCGCGACGGCGAATCGGTGTCGATGATCACGACGTCCGGGCGTTGCTCCTCGACGGCCGCCGGCAGCCGCGCGGGCGTCGCGACGTCGTTCAGCATCTCGTAGCCGAGGCGCGCGAGCGCGTCGCCGAGCTCGCCGATCGGCTTGTCGGTATCGGTGACGAGCAGCACGCGCAGGCGGGTGGGGGCGGACGCACTCATGAGGCGGGCAACAGGGGCGGTGACGCGTCGGTACAACCGGCGAACGACGCATGCGGGCCGCATGCACGGCCGGGGCGGAAGGAAATGGGGAGCGGCTGACGCCGCACGATGCCGCGCATGTCAGGCGGCCCGCGCGAGTGTCGCATCGGTTGCCGCGTCCGCGTCCTGCGCGGCCGCTTCGCCGATCGCGCCGCCGACGAGGATCACGGCCGGGCTGCCGAGCCGCGCGGCGTCGATGCCGCGCGCGAGCGTGCCCAGCGTGCCGGTCCAGCGGCGCTCGTCGGGCGTGCCGGCCCATTGCACGGCTGCTGCCGGCGTCGAAGCGGGAAGCGCGGCGAGCAGGCCCGCCGCGATGCGGTCGACGCGGCTCATCCCCATGTAGATCGCGAGCGTGGTGCCGGTCGCCGCGAGCCGTGCCCAGTCGGGTTCGCCATGGTCCTGGCGGTGCGCGGTGACGAACGTGACGCCCTGGCAGTGCTCGCGGTGCGTGAGCGAGATGCCGAGGCTCGCGGCGGCGGCGAATCCCGACGAGATGCCGTTGACGATCTCGACCGGAATCGCGGCCGCGCGCAGCGTCGCGAGTTCTTCGCCGGCGCGCCCGAACAGCAGCGCGTCGCCGCCTTTCACGCGCACCACGTGTGCGCCGCGCAGCGCGTAGCGGCGCATCAGCTTCTCGATGAACGCCTGCGGCGTGGAGCGGCAGCCGCCGCGCTTGCCGACGCGGATCACGCGCGCCTGCGGCGCGAGTTCGACGATGCCGGGCGCGACGAGATCGTCGAGCAGCAGCACGTCGGCGGCGGCCAGCGCCTTCACCGCCTTCAGCGTGAGGAGATCGGGGTCGCCGGGGCCGGCGCCCAGCAGCGTGACTTTGCCTGTCGTCATTGTCGTAATCCTGTGCCGCATCGCATCGCTGCGGCGGTCTGATGTCGCGTTGTTGCTCGGCGGCGGCGGGCGGTCGAAACGCACCGGCATCCGGCCGTGCCGTGCACGGGGGGGACGCCGTTGTCCTGTCGGGCCCGCCTTGAAGGGCGGGCAGGGTTTTGCGGGGACTGCCCACCGGCGCCGTTGCCGGTGATGCATGCCGTTCAGCAATATCCGGGCCAACCGGCGCGACGCGCGGCCCGTCGTGTGCCGCGACGCACCGCGCGATGGCCGCGAGCGTGCCTGTGCTCGCCATGCGCGAGCAGTCGCGATGCCGCATCGGCGTGCATCGTGCGCCGCCCGCGCGCACCGCGATGTCGCACGGCGACAGTGCTGCAGCGCACCACATCTGTGCCTCGGTGCATCGCGACGGAGAGCGCGCAGCGCACCGCGGCGACGTGCCCGATGCCCGGCGCGCCTTGTACGGTGGGGCTCGCGGCGCGATTGACGCCCACATGGCACGTCGCTTGCGTTAGCTCGTTCGGGCGGATCAATGGCGATCCGTCCGCAGTACCGAATACCGAAGCGCCCGGCAACGGGCTTCATGGGCAACGGCGTCCTACGCATCGGGTCTCGACGAGACCCGGTGCGCAGGACGCCGTTTTTCGTTTGGGCGGACGACATGACCGACAAAGCTACCCGTATCGATCTCTTCAGCCTCCGCACCGCGCCGATGCGCGCGTTCCATCTGACGTGGATGGCGTTCTTCGTATGCTTCTTCGCGTGGTTCGCGTGCGCGCCGCTGATGCCGCTGATCGCGCGCGAATTCCATCTGACGGCGGCGCAAGTCGCGAACATCAACATCGCCGCGGTGGCCGCGACGATCGCCGTGCGGCTGCTGGTCGGTCCGCTGTGCGACCGCTTCGGCCCGCGCCGCGTCTATGCCGGGCTGCTGCTGCTCGGCGCGATCCCCGTGTTCGCGGTGTCGTTTACGCACGACTACCTGTGGTTCCTGATCTGCCGCCTCGGCATCGGCGCGATCGGCGCGGGCTTCGTGATCACGCAGTACCACACGTCGGTGATGTTCGCGCCGAACGTGGTCGGCACCGCGAATGCGACGACGGCCGGCTGGGGCAATGCCGGCGCGGGCGCGACGCAGGCGCTGATGCCGCTGCTCGTCGCCGCCGGCCTGATGCTCGGCTTCGGCGAGGATTCCTCGTGGCGCATCGCGCTGGTCGTGCCGGGCGTGGCGATGCTCGTGATGGCGTGGGCGTACTGGCGCTTCACGCAGGACTGCCCGCAAGGCGATTTCGTCGCGCTGCGCCAGCAGGGCGTGACGGTCGACAGCGGCAAGAAGGGCGGCTGGGCGAGCTTCTTCGCGGCCTGCGGCAACTACCGCGTGTGGATGCTGTTCGTCACGTACGGCGCATGCTTCGGCGTCGAGGTGTTCATCCACAACATCGCCGCGCTGTACTACGTCGATCACTTCAAGCTGTCGCTGAAGGACGCCGGCTTCGCGGTCGGGATGTTCGGGCTGCTCGCGCTGTTCGCCCGCGCGCTCGGCGGCTGGCTGTCCGACAAGATCGCCGCGCGGCGCAGCCTCGACGTGCGCGCGGCGCTGCTGTGCGCGCTGATCATCGGCGAAGGGCTCGGGCTGATCTGGTTCTCGCATGCGCAAGGCATCGGCGTCGCGCTCGTCGCGATGCTGACCTTCGGCCTCTTCACGCACATGGCGTGCGGCGCGACGTATGCGCTCGTGCCGTTCATCGACCGCAAGGCGCTCGGCGGCGTCGCGGGGATCGTCGGCGCGGGCGGCAACGTCGGCGCGGTCGCCGCGGCTTTCCTGCTGAAGGGTGTCGGCGACGTGCAGCACACGCTGAGCCTGCTCGGCCTTGTCGTGACCGCAACCGCGTTGTGCGCGATGGCCGTGCGCTTCAGCGAAGAACACAAGGCGCGCGAAGCGGAGCTGCGCGATCGCGCACTGGCCGCCGCCGGCGCCGCGAACTGATCGACCGAAGGAACCGTCACCATGAAACTCATCGTCATCGGCCACGGCATGGTCGGCCACAAGCTCCTCGAATGCGTCGCGGCGCAAGCCGGCGCGGCCGGCGCGCCGCAGGTCACGGTGCTCGGCGAGGAGCCGCGCCCGGCCTACGATCGCGTGCATCTGTCGGAATTTTTCGCGGGCAAGTCGGCGGACGACCTGTCGCTCGTCGAACCCGGCTTCTTCGAGCGCCATCCGCAATTCGACCTGCGCCTGAACGCGCCGGTCGCATCGATCGACCGCGCCGCGCACACGGTCACGCTCGCGTCGGGCGAAACGCTCGCATACGACAAGCTGGTGCTCGCCACCGGCTCGCGTCCGTTCGTGCCGCCGGTGCCGGGCCGCGATCGCGCGGGCTGCTTCGTGTACCGGACGATCGAGGATCTCGAAGCGATGCAGGCGTGCGGCGCGCACGCGAAGCGCGGCGTCGTGATCGGCGGCGGGCTGCTCGGCCTCGAATGCGCGAAGGCGTTGCGCGACATGGGGCTCGACACGCACGTGGTCGAATTCGCGCCGCGCCTGATGGCCGTGCAGGTCGACGACGGCGGCGGCCGGATGCTGCGCGCGAAGATCGAGGCGCTCGGCGTGACCGTGCATACCGGCAAGAACACGCTCGAGATCGTCGACGGCGACGAAGGCGCGCACCGGATGGCGTTCGCCGACGGCTCGCATCTCGACACCGACATGATCGTGTTCTCGGCCGGCATCCGGCCGCGGGACGAACTGGCCCGCGCGTGCGGGCTCGAGATCGGCCCGCGCGGCGGCGTCGCGATCGACGACGCGTGCCGCACGAGCGACGCCGACATCTACGCGATCGGCGAATGCGCGGCCTGGAACGGCATGGTGTACGGCCTCGTCGCGCCCGGCTACGACATGGCGCGCGTGGTCGCGAAACAACTCGCGGGCGACGCCGACGAAGCGGCGGACGCCGCGTTCGCCGGCGCCGACATGAGCACCAAGCTGAAGCTGATGGGCGTCGACGTCGCGAGCATCGGCGACGCGCACGGCACGACGGCCGGCAGCCGCACCTACCAGTACGCGGACGAGCGCCGCCAGGTCTACAAGAAGCTCGTGGTGTCCGACTGCGGCAAGTTCCTGCACGGCGCGGTGATGGTCGGCGATGCGGCCGAATACGGCACGCTGCTGCAGATGATGCTGAACCGGATCGAGCTGCCCGAGTCGCCGGAATTCCTGATCCTGCCGTCGTCGGACGGCGCGGCGAAACCGGCGATCGGCGTCGATGCGCTGCCGGAAGACGCGCAGATCTGCTCGTGCAACAACGTGTCGAAGTCGCAGATCTGCGCGGCGGTGGCCGACGGCGCGACGAGCCTCGGCGCACTGAAGACCTGCACGGGCGCCGGCACGTCGTGCGGCGGCTGCGTGCCGCTCGTCACGCAGATCATGAAGGCCGAGATGAAGAAGCAGGGCCTCGCGGTCAACAATCATCTGTGCGAGCACTTCCCGTATTCGCGCCAGGAGCTGTTCCACCTGATCCGCGTCGAGCGCATCACGACGTTCGACGCACTGCTGCACAAGCACGGCCGCGGGCTCGGCTGCGACGTGTGCAAGCCGGCCGTCGCGGGCATCCTCGCGTCGTGCTTCAACGAGTTCGTGCTGAAGAAGGAGCACGCGGGCCTGCAGGATTCGAACGACTATTACCTTGCGAACATCCAGCGCGACGGCACGTATTCGGTGGTGCCGCGCATGCCGGGCGGCGAAGTCACGCCGGAAGGGCTGATCGCGGTCGGCCAGGTCGCGAAAAAATACGGCCTGTACACGAAGATCACCGGCGGCCAGCGCGTCGACCTGTTCGGCGCGCGCGTCGAGCAACTGCCGTCGATCTGGGAGGAGCTGATCGCCGCCGGTTTCGAATCGGGGCACGCGTACGGCAAGGCGCTGCGCACTGTGAAGTCGTGCGTCGGCTCGACGTGGTGCCGCTACGGCGTCGACGATTCGGTCGGCCTCGCGATCGCCCTGGAGAATCGCTACAAGGGGCTGCGCGCGCCGCACAAGATCAAGTTCGGCGTGTCCGGCTGCACACGCGAGTGCGCGGAAGCGCAGGGCAAGGACGTCGGCATCATCGCGACCGAGAAGGGCTGGAACCTGTACGTGTGCGGCAACGGCGGGATGAAGCCGCGCCACGCGGAACTGCTCGCGTCCGATCTCGATCGCGACACGCTGATCCGCTACATCGACCGCTTCCTGATGTTCTACGTGCGCACGGCCGACCGGCTGCAGCGCACCAGCGTGTGGCGCGACAACCTCGAAGGCGGCCTCGACTACCTGGTCGACGTCGTCGTGCACGACAAGCTCGCGATCGCGGCCGAGCTCGAGGCCGACATGCAGCACGTGGTCGACACCTACGAGTGCGAATGGAAGCGCGCCGTCACCGATCCCGACACGCGCAAGCGCTTCCGCCACTTCGTGAACAGCGACGCGCCGGACACGACCATCGAATTCGTCGAGACGCGCGGCCAGATCCGGCCCGCGACGCCCGGCGAGCGCACGGGCGGCAAGCCCGTGGCGATTCCGGTCGTCGCCGAACCCGCGACCGTTTGACCCCGACCGACACCCGCATCTTTTAAAGGAGCCCATCATGAACGATCGTCTTCCGCTGTTCTGGACCCGCGTGTGCCCGCTCGACGACATCGTGCCGAACACCGGCGTGTGTGCGCTCGTCAACGGCGAGCAGGTCGCGGTGTTTCACGTCGCGCACGCCGACGGCGGCGTGTTCGCGATCGACAACGTCGATCCCGTGTCGCAGGCCGCCGTGATGTCGCGCGGGCTGATCGGCAGCCTCGGCGAGCGCGTCGTCGTTGCATCGCCGTTGTACAAGCAGCACTTCGACCTGCGCACCGGCGAATGCCTGGAAGCGCCCGAGCAGTCGGTGAGCGCGTATCCGTCGCGGGTCGAGGACGGCTTCGTATGGATCGCAGCCTGAACGCCCCGGAGCACGCATGACCGCCACCCCCGTCAAGAGCGTGTGCCCGTACTGCGGCGTCGGCTGCGGGATGGTGTTGCACGTCGAGGACGGCGAAGTCGTCAAGGTGTCCGGCGACGCCGACCATCCGACCAACTTCGGGCGGCTGTGCACGAAGGGTTCGTCCGCGCACGTCGCGCTGCGCCGCTCGGGGCGGCTCGACCGTGCGTTCGTGCGGCGCGCCCGCGAGGACGACCTCGTGCCGCTGCCGGCGCGCGACGCGATCGCCGAGACCGCGCGGCGGCTGCGCGCGGTGCTCGATACGCACGGGCCCGATGCGCTGTCGTTCTACGTGTCGGGGCAGATGTCGATCGAGGCGCAATACCTCGTCAACAAGCTCGCGAAGGGCTTCGTCGGCACCAACAACATCGAGTCGAACTCGCGCCTGTGCATGGCGAGCGCGAGCACCGGCTACAAGCAGTCGCTCGGCGCGGACGGGCCGCCCGGGTCGTACCAGGATTTCGATCGCGCGAACCTGTTCTTCGTGATCGGCGCGAACATGGCCGACTGTCATCCGATCCTGTTCCTGCGGATGATGGATCGCGTGAAGGCCGGCGCGAAGCTGATCGTCGTCGATCCGCGCCGCACCGGCACCGCCGACAAGGCCGACCTGTTCCTGCAGATTCGGCCGGGCACCGATCTCGCGCTGACCAACGGGCTGCTGCACCTGCTGCACGCGAACGGGCGCACCGATGCCGCGTTCATCGATACGTACACCGAAGGCTGGGACGCGATGCCCGCGTTCCTTGCCGACTACACGCCCGAGCGCGTCGCGGAGATCACGGGGCTGGCCGAAGCCGACCTCCGCACGGCCGCGCAATGGATCGGCGACGCACAGGAATGGATGAGCTGCTGGACGATGGGGCTCAACCAGAGCACGCACGGCGTATGGAACACCAACGCGATCTGCAATCTGCATCTCGCGACCGGCGCGATCTGCCGCCCGGGCAGCGGGCCGTTCTCGCTGACCGGCCAGCCGAACGCGATGGGCGGACGCGAGATGGGCTACATGGGGCCGGGGTTGCCGGGCCAGCGCTCGGTGGCATCCGACGACGATCGCCGCTTCGTCGAGAACCTGTGGCGCGTGCCGGCCGGCACGCTGCGCAAGGACACCGGCAACGGCACGGTCGACCTGTTCGAGCGGATGGCGGCCGGGGACATCAAGGCGTGCTGGATCGTCTGCACGAACCCGGTCGCGACCGTGCCGAACCGGCGCAACGTGATCGCCGGGCTGCAAGCCGCGGAACTCGTGATCGCGCAGGACGCATTCCTCGACACCGAGACCAACCGCTACGCGGACATCCTGCTGCCCGGCGCGCTGTGGGCCGAGGGCGACGGCGTGATGATCAATTCCGAGCGCAACATGACGCTGATGCGCGCGGCGGTCGCGCCGCCCGGCGATGCGCTGCCCGACTGGCGCATCATCGCGGAAGTCGCGCGCGCGATGGGTTTCGGCGATGCATTCGACTATGCGTCGGCGGCCGACGTGTTCGACGAGATCGTGCGTTTCTCGAATCCGGCGACCGGCTACGACCTGCGCGGCGCGAGCCACGCGGCGCTGCGCGACGGGCCCGTGCAATGGCCGGTCGCGCCGGGCGCCGCGCGCGAGCGGCACCCGATCCGCTACCTGAACGACGGCGTGAGCCAGCCGCCGCGCACGGCAGCCGACGGCGGCGACGCGCCGCGCATCGCGTTCCCGACGCCGTCGGGCAAGGCGCGCTTTTTCGCGCGGCCGCACGTCGATCCGGCCGAGCTGCCCGACGACACGTTCCCGATCGTGCTGAACACCGGGCGGCTGCAGCATCAGTGGCACACGATGACGAAGACGGGCAAGGTCGCGATGCTGAACAAGCTCAACCCGCGCCCGTTCGTCGAGCTGCACCCGGACGATGCGAGCGCGCTCGGCATCGCCGCGAAGGACAGCGTCGAGATTCGTTCGGCGCGCGGCCGCGCGGTGTTGCCGGCCGTCGTGACGGACCGCGTGCGGCGCGGCAACTGCTTCGCGCCGATGCACTGGAACGACGTGTACGGCGACGACCTGTGCATCAACGCGGTGACGAACGACGCGATCGACGCGGAATCGCAGCAACCCGAACTGAAATACTGCGCGGTCGCGCTCACGCGCGTCGAAGCCGATGCATTCGCGCACGCCGACGACGACACCGCGCAACCCGATGCAGGCGCCGACGATGCGCGGCCCGCGCCGGCGACGGTGCAGGCCACTGCTTCACAGGAACCCGACATGGCAGACATCGACACTTTCGCGGCCGCGCTGGGCGTCGCCGATTTCGCGCCGCCGCCGCTGACCGACACCGAGCGGCTGTACGTGGCCGGCCTCGTCAGCGGGCTGAAGGCGAGCGCCGGCCGTCGCGACGGCGGCGTGCCCGTGCTGCCGGCCGGCGCGCCGTTGACGCCGCCCGTGCGGTTCTGGCTCGACGGCATGCTCGCGGGGCTGTTCAGCCGCTCGCTGCCCGCGCACGCCGCCGAGCGTGCCGCGCCGGCGCTGCCGGCCGACGCCGCCGCGGCCGGCGGCGTGCGCATCGTGCGCCCGCGCCCGAAGGTCACGTTGTTGTGGGCGTCGCAGACCGGCAACATCGAATCGTTGACCGAGGATTACGCGACGAAGCTGATGAACGCGGGCTTCGAGATCCGCACCGCGTGCATGTCCGACTATCCGGTTGCATCGCTGGCCGGTGCGCAATACGTGCTGCTGATGACGAGCACGTTCGGCGACGGCGATGCACCCGACAACGGCAGCGAGTTCTGGGACGCGTTGCAGGCCGGCAGCGCCGCACGCCTCGACGGCGTGCATTTCGCGGTGCTCGCGTTCGGCGACCGCAACTACGACCAGTTCTGCGGCCACGGCCGCCGGCTCGACGCGCGGCTCGCGGAGCTCGGCGCGGCGCGCCTCTGTGCGCGCGTCGATTGCGACGTCGAATTCCAGCACGATGCCGATCAGTGGCTCGAGCGCGTCGTCGCGCGGATCAAGGAGGCCGATGCCGCGCTGCACGCGGTGCCGTCCGGCGGGATGAGCCCGTCGGGGCTGCTGCCGACGAAAGCGCATCCGGCGCCGTCGAAGCTCGTCGCGAACCTGCGGCTGAACCGGCCGGGCGCCGCGAAGGACACGCGCTACGTATCGCTGTCGACCCAGGACGCGAACCTCGAATACGAAACCGGCGACGCGCTCGGCGTGTGGCCGACCAACTGTCCGGAGCTGGTCGACGAGCTGCTGTCCGTCACCGCGCTGAAGGCCGATGCGCCCGTGTCGGTGCCGGGCGTCGGCGATATCCGGCTCGGCGACGCGCTCGCGCGCCACTTCGACATCACGCGCCCGCATCCGGACACGCTGGCCTTCATCGCGTCGCGCAGCGCGAACGGCGCGCTGAAGTCGCTGCTCGGCGACGATCGCAAGGCCGACCTCAAGCAATGGTTGTGGGGGCAACAACTGGCGGACGTGCTGCACGAATACCCGGTCGAGCTGTCGGGCGCGGAGCTGGTCGGCATGCTCAAGCGCCTGCAGCCGCGCCTCTATTCGATCGCGTCGAGCCCGAGCGCGCACGCGGGCGAGATTCACCTGACCGTGTCGGCCGTGCGTTATCACAACGGGCGGCGCGCGCGCAAAGGCGTCGCGTCGACGTTCCTCGCCGATCGCGCGGACGACGGCCGCGTGCCCGTGTTCGTGCAGAAGTCCGCGCATTTCCGGCCGCCGGTGAACGGCGACGTGCCGATCGTGATGGTCGGCCCGGGCACCGGCGTCGCGCCGTTCCGCGGCTTCCTGCACGAGCGGCAGGCGCGCGGCGCGCGCGGGCGCAACTGGCTGTTCTTCGGCGAGCAGCACGCGCAGACCGACTTCTACTACGGCGACGAACTGAGCGCGATGCGCGACAGCGGGTTCCTCACGCGGCTCGATCTCGCGTTCTCGCGCGATCAGGCCGACAAGGTCTACGTGCAGGACCGGATGCGCGAGCAGGGCGCCGAGCTGTTCGCATGGCTGGAGGAAGGCGCGCACTTCTACGTGTGCGGCGACGCCGCGCGCATGGCGAAGGACGTCGATACGGCGCTGAAGGCGGTCGTCGCCGAGCACGGCGGCATGTCGGACGAAGCCGCGAACGACTACGTCGCGCGGCTTTCGAAGGCGCGGCGGTACATGCGCGACGTGTATTGAGCGTGCGAGCGGCGCACGGTTGTCCGCCAGTTTCGCTGGCAGGTCGACTGCAGGCGCTCCCGTGCGTGCGCCTGCTGGGCGCGCATGAACGCTTCGAGCGGAAACGCCAGCCGCTCGGGCGCGTCGGAACCGCATCGGCCGCTCGCTGCAGCAATGGGTCCGGCGGCGCATGATGTCGGCTCCCCAACGAAGCCATGGAGTCGCGTGATGACCGTCTTCCCGCATTTTCCGATTCGAACGTTCGCGATTGCCGCCGCGTTGGCGGTCGCCGCGGTTTCCAGCGCACCGGCGATCGGCCAGACGTCGACGGCGCCGGCAGGTTCGGCCGCTGCGACGCCCGACAACGCGGTGCTGCTGACCGTATTCCTGAAGCACGACCAGTCGCGCCCGCTTGCCGAGCTGAATGCGCAACTCGCGAAGCAGGGGTTCTACAAGGCGTTTCCGCCGCCGGGCGTCGAGGTGGTGAGCTGGACCGTGACGATGGGAATCGGGCAGATCGTCGTGCTGCGGCTGCCGGCGTCGCGGTTGCGCGAGGTCAACCGCGTGCTCGAGGATACGGCCTGGGGCGCGTACCGGACGGAGTTCTACCCGACCTATGACTACAAGGCGATCGGGTTGGGGGAGCATGAGCGCGCGAAGTGACGCGCGGCAGCGAATTTCCATACGCGTGGTGCGCCGGGAGAGGCGCACCGAATCGACCCGCCGCCATTCCGAAACGTGCCGGGCCGTCGCGTTTCCGTCCTCGCCGGCCGGGCTCGGCGCGGCAGATTCCTCCCAAATGCATCGCAAGTCATTCATCTGATGAAAAAACCACCGCGGTTCCCGGTATGATGCGCACCTTGCGCGTGTCCGCCGCACGCATTTTGATGCGAGGTGGGCACGCGACCGGCCACGGACGCGCGGCAAACGTGCCACAAAACCGCACAATGCCCGTGTGAAAGATTTTGTAATATAAGTTCCTTATACTCGTAAGTTCTGATCCCGGCGCCCCAGCCTTCCCGATGGCCGGCCGCCCGAGGAGAACAACGAGATTTTTGTCGCCGCCCGGCCAATCCGCGCCGCGACACGCTATGCACCACCACTGAACACGTTATGTCTTCCCGCCACCCTGGTTCGCCCGGCCGTGCCGAGGCGGTGATCGCCCGTGCCCGGGCGCTGATCCGCCATGAGCGCGTGCTGTCGCCGCTGCTCGCGCTCGGCATCGGCCTGCTGCTGATCGTGGTTTTCCAGCATCTGTCGGAATCCGTCGACTACCGGTCGGTGATCCGCCAATTGCGTTACATGTCCGCCGGCGAATGGGGCGCGTCGCTGGCCGCGACGGCCCTCAGCTATCTCGCGCTCGTCGCCCGCGATGCGGTCGGCCTGCGCTATGTCGCGGCCAAGGTGCCGCGCGTCGCGCTGTGGATCGGCGCGATTGCCGGTTCCGCGCTCGGCAACGCGACCGGCTTCGGCGCGTTGACGGGCGGGGCGGTGCGCGCTCGCGTGTACGGCGTGTCGGGCGTCACGCCCGCCCAGATCGGCCGGATGACGGTGTTCACGAGCGGCACGCTGGCGCTCGCGATGGTGTTGATGACCGCGGTCGGCATGGTCTGCGTGCCGGAGGCGCTCGCCGCGATGTTGCACGTCGCGCCCGGCGTGCTCACGTGGACGGGCGCGGCACTGCTCGTCGCGCTCGCGGCGCTGGTCGTGCTGTGCGGCAATACCGCGCGCCCGGTCGTCACGCGTTTCAAATGGCTGTCGTTCGACGTGCCGGCGCGGCGCGATCTCGTCGCGCAGGTCTTCTATGCGGTGCTCGACGTCGTCGCCGCGGGCCTGACGCTGTGGGTATTGCTGCCGGCGGCGCCGGTCGGCTTCCCGACCTTCATCACCGTCTACGCGGCCGCCTTGCTGCTCGGGATGATCGGCCATACGCCGGGCGGGATCGGCGTGTTCGAAGCGGCGATGGTTTTCACGCTCGGTCGCGAAGTGCCCGCGCACGCGATGGTCGCCGCGCTGATCGCGTATCGCGCGATCTACTTCGGCGTGCCGCTCGTGCTGTCGGCCGGCCTGCTGGCCGGCTTCGAGGGCCGCGCGCTGCGGCGCCGGCTCGTGACGCGGCAGGCCGTGCGCGTGTCGCAACTGGCGCCGGTGTTCCTGAGCCTCGTGACGTTCGCGGTCGGCGGGATGCTGGTGATCTCGAGCGCGACGCCCGCGTTCTGGCATCGCATCGCGATCCTGCGCCACATCGTGCCGCTGTGGGTGCTCGAAGGTTCGCAGGTGATCTGCAGCGTGCTCGGCGTCGCGCTGCTGTTCGTCGCGCGCGGGCTGCTGCGCCGGCTCGACGGCGCGTGGTGGATGACGTTCGCCTTGACGCTCGCGAGCCTCGCGCTGTCGCTGGCCAAGGGCCTCGCGTTCGTCGAGGCAGGCGTGCTCGGCACGCTGCTCGTGCTGCTGCTCGTCAGCCGCCGCCGGTTCAACCGTCATTCGTCGCTGCTCGCCGAGCGCTTCACCGTCAGCTGGTTCGTGTCGGTGGCGATGGTGCTGATGCTGGCCGTGTGGGTGCTGTTCTTCGCGTTCCGCGACGTGCCTTATACGCGCGATCTGTGGTCGCATTTCTCGTTCGATGCGCGCGCGCCGCGTGCGCTGCGCGCGACGCTCGCCGCCGGCGTGTTCGTCGCGCTGTTCGCGCTGTGGCAATTGCTGCGCCCGGCGCCCGGGCGTTTCGTGAAGCCCGCCGAGCAGGACCTGATCGACGCGGAGCAGATCATCCGCGCGCAGGAATGCAGCGACGCGGGCCTCGCGCTGATGGGCGACAAGTCGTTCCTGTTTTCCGAATCGCGCCGCGCGTTCCTGATGTACGCGAAGAACGGCCGCACGTGGGCCGCGCTGCACGACCCGGTCGGCCCGCGTGAAGAGTGGCCGGCGCTGATCAGCAAGTTCATCGCGCTCGCGCACGCGCACAGCGGCCGCGCCGCGTTCTACCAGGTGCGCGCGAATGCGTTGCCGCTGTATCTCGACGCGGGGCTCACGCTGATGAAGCTGGGCGAGGAAGCGCACATCGCGCTCGACCAGTTCGACCTGAAGGGATCGAACCGTTCGCACCTGCGCTACGCGCTGCGCCGCGGCGACAAGGATGCGTTGACGGTCGAGGTCATCGCGCCGGGCGACGTGCAGGCCGCGCTGCCGGCGTTGCGCGACATCTCCGACGGCTGGCTCGACAGCCGCGATGCGCGCGAGAAGAGTTTCTCGGTGGCTGCGTTCCACGACGGCTATCTGTCGACGCAGTCGGTGATGCTGGTGCGGCAGGCCGACAAGCCGATCGCGTTCGTCACGTTCATGACGACCGACCTCAACACCGAGGCGACGGTCGGCGTGATGCGCCATCTGCCGGACGCGTCGCCGTACGCGATGGAGTATCTGTTTACGCAGCTCGCGCTGCATCTGAAGAAAGCGGGGTTCCGCAAGCTGAGCCTGGGCATCGCGCCGTTCTCGGGGATGGGCGCGGCGAAGATGCCGTCGCCGTTCCACCGGCTCGGCCTGATGGTCTGGCGCTTCGGCGGCCGCTTCTACAACTTCCGCGGCTTGCGCGCTTTCAAGAGCAAGTTCGAACCGCACTGGGAGCCGCGTTATCTCGCGGCCTCGGGCTCGGTCGGCGTGTTCGTCACGCTCGCGGATCTGTCATTGCTGGCTGGAGGTCGGCGTTCATGATGTCGAAGAAGGGAATCGCGCGGGCGGTAGCCGCCTGCGCGGGAATGATGCTGGCCGGCGCCGCGTGCGCCGCGCAGCCGGCCACGGTGAAAGCCGAAACCGTATCGGGCGGCCGCTATGGGCCCGTGACCGTGACCAAGCCGAGCGGGCCGCTGCGCGGTTTCGTCGTGCTGTTCTCGCGCGAGGCCGGCTGGCATGCCGCCGATCAGCAGGCGGCCGACGCGCTCGCGAAAGCCGGTGCGATGACGGTCGGCGTCGATTCCGGGCGTTACGCGGCGAATCTCGCCGCGAAGCAGGAGGCCTGCCACCACCTCGACGGCGACGCCGAGGCGGTCAGCCATCAGCTCGAACGTCTTGCGCAGTCGTCGCGCTATTTCACGCCGATCGTCGCGGGTGTGGGCCAGGGCGGCGCGATCGCGAAGCAGATCCTGTCGATGGCGCCGGAGAACACGATCGCCGGCGTCGTCGCGGTCGGCCCGGCCACGAAGCTCGATCCGCGCTTCAAGCCGTGCCCGCCCGACCCGACGATCGTGCGCCGCGCGATGCCGGGTTTCGTCGAAACGGCTGCCGCGGGCGACACCGAGAAGCTCGTCTCGCTCGTCACGTCGCACTTGCGCGACACCAGCAGCAGCGACGAGCTCGACGTGTCGGACCTGCCGCTCGTCGAGCTGCCGGCCAAGGGCGGCAGCGACCGGCTCGCGATCGTGATCTCGGGCGACGGCGGCTGGCGCGATCTCGACAAGACGATCGCCGAAGCGCTGCAGCGCGACGGCGTATCGGTGGTCGGCATCGACGCGCTGCGTTACTTCTGGAGCGAGAAGCCGCCCGCGCAGGTGAGCCGCGATCTGGCCCGCGTGATGCGCACCTACATGGCGCGCTGGCATGCGAGCCGCGTGGCGCTGGTCGGCTACTCGTTCGGCGCCGACGTGATGCCGTTCGCGTACAACCGGCTGCCGGCCGACCTGCGCGACAAGGTCGCGGTGATGTCGCTGCTCGGCTTCGCGCCGTCGGCCGATTTCCAGATCCGCGTGACGGGCTGGCTCGGCATGCCCGCGAGCGACAGTGCGCTGAAGGTCGCGCCGGAAATCGCGAAGGTGCCGCCGTCGCTCGTGCAGTGCTTCTATGGCGCGGAAGAGAAGGAAACGATGTGCCCGGCGCTCGCGAACACGGGCGCCGACGTGATCAGGACGCAGGGAGATCACCACTTCGGCCGCGATTACATCGCGTTGGAGAAGAAGATCCTCGGCGGGTTCGGCAAGCCGGCGGCGGCGCGCTGAACGCCGGTGGCGCCCGCGTGACGGCGGGCGCCGGCCGGTTTGCTTCCGGTTCATCGTACGGGCGGCCAGCGAGCCGCCCGTTTCATTTTCCGGGCTGCGCTGCCGCGTCCTGCGGCGGCATGGTCGTTCTCGCATCGCGCTGATAGAAGCCCGGAAACCGGTCGAGCTGCCGCCGTGCGGCCGCGAGATCGGTGTCGTCGCCGAGCACCGCGCTCGAAAATCCCGTGCGTTCCATCAACAGCAACTGGTCGACCAGGACGTCGCCGGTCGCGCGCAAGTCGCCGGCGAAGCCGTAGCGCTTGCGCAGCAGGTAGGCCTGGCTGTAGGCGCGGCCGTCGGTGAACGACGGAAACTGCAGGTCGATGCGCTCGGCCTGCGCGATGCGCGCGGCGAGCGGCGGCAGTTCCTCGTCGTTGCCGATCGTCAGCGTCGTCGTGCCGTGCCGCTCGGTGTCGTCGGCATGTTCGGCCGGCGTCAGCAGCCGGATGCGTTCGTTTGCGTTCGCGGTCTCGTGGTTCATGCGGGTTCTTCCTGATGACGCGCGGCGTTCGCGGCGGCCTTGAACGGCTCCGCGCCGACGCGGCGCACCGTGTCGATGAATCGTTCGCAGCGGCCGTTCGCGTCGATGCGCACGTCGAGATACGCATGGACGAGCGCGTCGACGACATCGACGATTTCGTCCGCCGAAAACGACGGGCCGATCACCTTGCCCGGCCGCGCGGGGCCGCTCGCGATCGAGCCGTCCGACCCGCCGAGCGTGACCTGGTACCACTCCGCGCCGTCCTTGTCGACGCCGAGGATGCCGAGGTGGCCGCTGTGATGATGGCCGCACGAGTTGATGCAGCCGCTGATGTGCAGGTCGATGTCGCCGATGTCGTGCAGCAGGTCGAGATCGTCGAAGCGCTCGGCGATCGCGTCGGCGACCGGAATCGAGCGGGCGTTCGCGAGCGCGCAGAAATCGCCGCCCGGGCACGCGATCATGTCGGTCAGCAGCCCGACGTTCGCGCTCGCGAGGCCGATCGCGCGCGCGTTTTCCCACAGCAGGAACAGGTCGTCGACGTGTACCCACGGCAGCACGACGTTCTGCGTGTGCGTGACGCGCGCCTCGCCGGCCGAGAAGCGGTCGGCGAGATCGGCGAGCGCATCGAGCTGGTCCGGCGATGCGTCGCCGGGCGCCTGCAGGCGGCGCTTGAACGACAGCGTGACGATGCGCAGCGCCGGGTCGCGATGATCGGCGACATTGCGGGCGAGCCAGCGGGCGAACGCCGGATGACGGCTCGCCTGCGCGGACAAGCGTGCGTTCGCGTCCGCGAGGTCGAGCGTGCGCGGTTTCAACCGCGGCGGGACGAACGACGCGGCGACGCGATCGAATTCGGCCTGCGGGATCGTGTGCGGGCCGCCGTCGTGGACGACGATCTGGCGGAACTCCTCCTCGACGTCGTCGATGTAGCGCTGCCCTTCGGTCTTCACGAGGATCTTGATCCGCGCCTTGTACTTGTTGTCGCGCCGCCCGTAGCGGTTGTACACGCGGACGATCGCCTCGATGTAGTTCATCACGTGCTGCCACGGCAGGAATGCGCGCAGCAGCGTCGCGATCGTCGGCGTGCGGCCCATCCCGCCGCCCACGCTCACGCGAAAGCCGAGTGCGCCAGCTTCGTCGCGCACGAGCTTCAGCCCGACGTCGTGCCAGTCGGTCGCCGCGCGGTCTGCGGTCGCGCCCGTGAGCGCGATCTTGAACTTGCGCGGCAGGAACGCGAATTCGGGGTGCAGCGTCGTCCACTGGCGCATCACTTCGGCGAACGGGCGCGGATCGGCGATCTCGTCCGGCGCGACGCCCGCGCGTTCGTCGCACGAAATGTTGCGGATGCAGTTGCCGCTCGTCTGGATGCCGTGCATGTCCACGGTCGCGAGCAGGTCCATCACGTCGGCGGCCTTCGCAAGCGGAATCCAGTTGAATTGGACATTGGTGCGCGTCGTGAAGTGCGCGGTGCGGGTCGGCAGGCGCAACGTGCCGAGCAACGCCTGCGCGTCGCACGCGGCGCGATAGGTGGGGTCGTCGGGGACGTCGTAGTCGCGCGCGATCCGCGCGAGCATGCGAAGCTGCGCGCTCGACAGCTCGCCGTACGGCACCGCGACGCGCAGCATCGGCGCGTGGCGCTGCACGTACCAGCCGTTCTGCAGGCGCAGCGGCCGGAACGCGTCCTCGCCGAGGGTGCCTTGCTGCCAGCGTTCCAGCTGGTCGCGGAACTGGGCGGCGCGGCTGTGCACGAGCGCCCGGTCGAAATCGGTATATCGATACATGACGTGATACGCGAGAGGCGCCACGGCGAACGGCGCGCGGCGCGGAAGGACGTTGCGACGGATGTCAGGCAACGGGAGACAGCGTAGGGAACGCGATGCGGCGGGACAAGCAGCAGATCGGAACGAAAAAGGCGTAGCAGATGACCGGCGGGGTGCCGGTGCGGGCCGGGCATGCGCGCATGCCCGTGCGCGCGGTCACGCGTCGACGACGAGCGTCGGATCGAGCGCGCGGATGCGCTGGTCGATGAAGTAGCCGCCGCCTTCCTGGTAGCGCAGGAACAGGCGGCCGCACGCGCGACAGCGGCTGACGGTGCAGCGGTTGTACGGGAAATGGCGCGGCGCGATCGGCGCGTCGTCCGACGCGTAGCGCGTGCCGGCCGGATGATATTCCGAGTAGGTCGGCTCGGGTTCGCCCGGCGGGATGAGCGTGGCCACTTCGATCAGTTGGGTGTCCGGCAGCGACAGCGGCAGGGTCGTCCAGCCGGCGAGCGAGGTCTTCGTGCACGTGCACGACTGCGGGATGTGTGCCGCTTCGGCCGTCAGTTTCAGCAGCGCGTCGTGATCGAGGTAAGGCAATTGGCTCATGGGCAATCGGGAAAGGGCGGCGGGACCTGCAATGTAACCCGCGTACGGATCGGCTGCATGGCCGTGACGCGGCCGGCGCAGCGCGCCTTGCGCGATCAGCCTGCCTTGCGGACCGCCGGCTGCGCGATCAGTTCGCCGAGCACGCGGATCGCGCGCTCGATGTCGCGGCTCCACGGATGGCCGAAGTTCACGCGCACGCAGCGCTCGAAGCCGTGCGCGGCCGAAAACAGCGGGCCCGGCGCGAAGCTGATGCCGCGTGCGATCGCCTCGCGATGCAGCGCCATCGCGTCGATCGCATCGGGAAACGCGAGCCACAGGAAATAGCCGCCGTCGGGCCGCACCCATTCGACGCCGGCCGGCAGCCAGCGCCGCAGCGCGTCGTCCATTCGGTCGAGCTGCGTGTGCAGCGCGCCGCGCAGCTTGCGCAGGTGCCGGTCGTAGCCGCCGTGTTCGAGATAGTTCGCGATGCCGGCCTGCGCGGGAATGCTGGCCGACAGCGTCGTCATCAGCTTGAGCCGCTGCACCTTCTCCGCGAACCGGCCCGCGGCGGCCCAGCCGATCCGGTAGCCGGGCGCGAGCGTTTTCGAGAACGAACTGCAGTGCATCACGAGGCCGTGGCGGTCGAACGCGCGCGCGGGCAGCGGATAGTCGGGGCCGAAATGCAGTTCGCCGTACACGTCGTCCTCGATCAGCGGCACGTTGCGCGCCGCGAGCAATTCGACGAGCGCGCGCTTTTTTTCGGCGGTCAGCGTCACGCCGGTCGGATTCTGGAAATTGGTCATGAACCAGCACGCGCGAATGTCGTGCCGGTCGAGCGCATTCGCGAGCGCATCGAGATCGAGGCCCGTGCGCGGATCGACGGGAATCTCGACCGCGCGCAAATCGAGCCGCTCGATTGCCTGCAGCGCGGCATAGAAGCCCGGTGCTTCGACGGCGACGACGTCGCCGGGCCGCGTCACCGCCATCAGGCACAGGTTCAGTGCCTCGAGTGCGCCGTTCGTGACGACGATTTCGTCGATCGGCTGCGAGATGCCGGTCGCGAGATAGCGCCGCGCGATCTGCTGGCGCAGCGCCTCGTTGCCGGGCGGCAGGTCGACGACCGTGCTCCACGGGCTCACGAGCCGCGTGGCCTGCGCGAGCGACTTCGCCAGGCGCGGCAGCGGAAACAGCTGCGGCGCCGGGAACGCGGAGCCGAGCGGCACGATGCCGGGTTGCGTGGCCGCATCGAGCACGGAGAACACGAGGCTGCTGATGTCGACCTTGCGCGTGGCGCCGGCGCGGCTCGCGCGGCGTTGCGTCGCCGGGCTCGCGGCCGGCTGGGCGCCCGGTGCGACGTAGTAGCCCGAGCGTTCGCGCGCACGGATCAGCCCCCACTGTTCGAGCAGGTAGTACGCGCGAAACACCGTCGACTGGCTCACGCCATGTTGCGCGATGATCTGCCGCAGCGACGGCAGGCGCGTGCCGACGGCAAGGTTGCCGTTGCGGATGTCGTCGGCGATCGTATGGGCGAGGGTTTCGTAGCGTTTCATCGGCGTGGGCGGAGCGCGTCGTCGCCGGCGCGGGCGAAGCGGCGCCGCGCCGGCGGGCGGCGCTCATTGTCCGATGCGCGGCCCGAAAAGGAAAGGCGCGGGTGTTGCGGCCGCGCCGTCCCGCTGCGTCAGGCCGCGTTCGGCTCGACGATCGGCCCGCTGCCGCCGTGCGGCGACGGCTACGGCACGGCGCACCTTGCCGACCACGCGCACGCACGGCACGCCGCCCGCGGCGAACGGCGCCACGAACGAGCCTGTCGTGATCGACGGCATCACGCCGGTGAAGGTCGTGAAGAAGATGTCCGCGAGATGGCCCGCGAAGTTCTGGATCCCGCCGCGCGATGCGACGTGCGCGTGCGTCGGCGTGCCCCCGACGCGGGCCCGGTAATTGGGGTGCGTTCGGCCGCGAGGCCCGCGAATATGCGCGATGTGCGGCTTGTTCCGATTGCGTGCCCCTGCGTTTTATGGTCTCGTTGCGGGATATCGCATCGACTCAAAAAAGGACAGTCGGATGCAGGCGGGCGAGTCACGCGGGGTCCGGTTGATCAGGGGAATCGGCGCAAGTGCGCGCGCCCGCGGCGCCGTGCGCATGCTGCTCGTCATATCGATGCTGGGCGGGCTCGCCTCCGTTTTGCCGGCCTTCGCCGCCTCTCCCGAAACCGTCAACGACAACGTGCTGCGCGTGCTGGCCTGGCCCGGCTACGCGGATAGCGACATCGTCAGCGCATTCGAGACGCAGTTTCATGTGCGCGTCGAAGTGACGCTGGTCGATTCCGACGAAGCGCTGTGGACGCGGATGCACAGCGCGTCGCCGCCGCCGTACGACGTGCTGGCCGCGAACACGGCCGAGATCCAGCGCTATGCGCATGAACGCCTGCTCGCCCCGATCGACCTGTCGCGCATCCCGAACCGGCGGCGGCAATTGCCGAATTTCCAGCAACTCGCGACGATCGGCGGCCTCGTGCAGGACGGCGCGTTCTATGCGATTCCGTTCACGTATTCGTCGATGGGGCTGATCTACGACCGCAAGCAGGTGCCGGCCGCGCCGCGCTCGATGCGCGAATTGTGGAATCCGCGCTATCGCGGCAAGGTGCTCGACTTCAACAGCGCGCAGCACAATTTCTCGTTCACGGCGCTGGCGCTCGGCTATCCCGATCCGTTCCGCCTGTCGCCCGCGCAAACGCTTGCCGTGGCCCGCAAGCTGATCGACCTGCGCCGCAACCTGCTGACGTACTACACGCTGCCCGAGGAAGCGACCGCGCTGTTCGTCCAGCATCGGGCGGCGCTGATGTTCGGCAACTACGGCACGCAGCAGGTCGAGCAATTGCGTCGCGCCGGCGCCGACGTCGGCTACGTGATCCCGGACGAAGGCGCGCTCGCCTGGCTCGATTGCTGGGCCGTCACGCGCGGCGCGCGACGGCCCGAGCTTGCATTCGCGTGGATCAACTACATGCTCGAACCGGCGATCGGCACGCTGCTGACCGAGCGTCAGGGGCTGGCGAACACCCTTGAGCCGTCGCGCGGCCTGGATACCGGGCGCCGGCATCTCGTGTGGCTTCAGCCGGTGGAGGACATCGCGCGCCGCGAGTCGCTGTGGAGCCGCATCGTGTCGGGCGATCGGCCGGAGCGGTTCGCCAAATGATCCGGCTCGGGCTCACGTCGAAGCTGTCGGTGCTGTTCGCGTGCATCGGCGTGATCGCGTCCGGCACGACCGGCTACTACGCGTATCGGGCCAACCGCGCGATGCTGGCGCAGGAGGCGCAGCACAGTCTGCTGATGTCGACGCAACTGCTCGGGCAGCGCTTCACCAACGCGCTCGCCGACGTTGCCGACGACGCGCTCGTGCTCGCGCAGTTGCCGTCGTCCGCGGCCGTCGCGGGCGGCGACAATCCGGACAACACGCGACGCATGCGGCTCGAGCAGGTGTATTACAGCTTCATGAGAAATCATGCGGAATACTTGCAGATCCGCCTGATCGCGAGCGGGCACTTCGGGATCGAACGCATTCGCGTCGATCGCGATGCGCGCGGCATCGTCGTGCTGCCCGAAAGCGCGTTTCAGGAGAAAGGGCAGTTTTCCTACGTATTCGACACGCTCGCGACGGCGCCCGGTCATATCTACCTGTCACCGATCGTGATCAATCACGAGACGGGATCGCATGCGGCGGAAGGGCTGCCGATCCTGCGCGTCGGGACGCCGGTGGTCGACGCGTCGGGCCAGACGGTTGGCGCGCTCGTCGTCGACGTCGAACTCTCTCGGGTGTTCGCCCGGATCGAGCGCGATCTGCCGGACGACTATGCGGTCTATCTCGCGAACCAGTGGGGCGATTTTCTCGTCCATCCCGATCCGGAACAGACATTCGGTTTCGATCGCGGCCGGCGCGTGCTGATGCAGGACCGTTTTGCCGTCACGCGCGCGCTGTTCGACAGCAGGCGTACGAACGTGACGTTCAACGGGCTCGCGCAGCCCGATCAGGCGCCGGGCCAGATGTTCGCGTTCGTGCGTACGCCGTTCGGGCACGACGAGGGCAGCCGCTTCGTCGTGCTCGGGATGGCCCGCCCGCTGGCCGACGTACTCGCGCCGGACGGCATGCTGGGAGAACGGATCGTCAGGATGGTGCTCGTGTCGAGCGTGCTGGCGGTGATTCTCGCGATCCTGTTCGCGCGTGCGATCACGCGGCCGTTGCAGGCGCTCGCGCGCGCGGCGACGCACGTGTTCGACGATTCGGCCACCGAACGGCTGCCGGTCGCGCGGGCCGACGAGATCGGCGTGCTCGCGCGTTGTTTCGACAGCATGCGCGTCGAGATCCGCTCGCAGATGGCGATGCTGCGCGCGAAGCAGCAGGAGCTCACGCATCTCGCCGGTCATGACCCGCTGACCGGCCTGCCGAACCGCCTGCTGTTCATGGAGCATCTCGATGCGGCGATCCGCCATGCGGCCGCGGTGCGCGAGGGGCTGGCGGTGATGTTCGTCGATCTCGACCGCTTCAAGCAGATCAACGACCAGCACGGGCACTCGGCCGGCGACCGCACGCTCGTCGCGGTCGCGAAGCGGCTGAGCCAGGTGCTGCGCGGCGACGACATGGCTGCACGGCTCGGCGGCGACGAATTCGTCGTGCTGATTTCCGACGTGGGTTCGCCGGCCGTGATCGGCGATGTCGCGACGCGCATCCAGATCGTGATGGCCGAGGAGCTGGAGTTCGACGAAGGGCGCATGGCTGTCGGCGCGAGCATCGGCGTCAGCGAATTTCCCGCGGATGGCGCATCGGCCGAGGAGCTGCTCGTCAAGGCCGACGCGGCGATGTACGCGGCGAAGGCATCCGCGCAGTACGTGTGCGTACGCTATCAGGACCTGGTCCGCGGCGGCGCGCCGGACGAGACCGGCCGCCCCGCGTCTGGCGGCAACCGCTGACGGCGCGGCGAAACGCGACGAGCCCGTCGCGGGACGGGCTCGTCTTGCATGCGGGCTGCACGCGCGAGGCGCGCAGCGGCACGCTTAGTGGCCGAAGTAGACCGAGTCGCGCGGGCTGTGTGCTGCCCGGCCGACCGGTGCGCCGCCCTCGACGGTCGCGGCCGGTTGCGCACCGAAGCCGCTGTTGTCGATGCCGTGCACGCGGGCTTGCGCGGCCTCGATGTCGGCCGGGTAGTGCGGGCTCGCCTGGCTGGGCTTGTAGCCGGCCTGTTCGAGCTGGACCAGTTCGTTGCGCACTTGGGCGCGGGTCACGGTGCTTTGCGCGAATGCGCCGAACGACGCGGACAGGGCAACGGCTGCAACGACTGCGGAAACGAGCGATTTCATGATGACCTCCGATGTTTATTGGCTTTCCGCGTTCGACACCATGTCGTCAGCGGTTGAATACATCGTAGGCGTCGGCTCACCTAGGGTAAACGTGAGTTTGAGCGAAAGATCGTTGCGTTACGGGTAATAATGCGGAGGCAAATACGATCCGTCCCCATGCTGTATTGCCGGGATGGCGGGCAATGGCGGAAGAGTATGGGAGCATCGCGCGCGGGCGGCGGCAAGCCCCGCCGGCGAACGACGACGGGGCGAATACCCCGCGCAGGGATTACAGGGCTACAACGCTGGCGAATCAAACCCCGTCGTCGTCGATTTCCTTGCGCTCGCGGCGTTCCTCGTTGCCACGCCGCGCGCGCAGGCGCTGGCGCGACAGGACGGCGATCACCTGCTGGGTCGGCGCGCCGGACGGCAGTTCGTTGCGGATGCGGTCGGGCACCATCGGCAGGCCCGCGCGCTGCCGGCGCAGCGCCTTCGCGATTGCGCGGCGGCATTCGTCGCCGTGGCAATCCCATTCATCGCGGATTCTCTGACAGTAACGGCATTGTTCCATCCGAATAGTCTAACGCGTCTTCTGGAATGGAGCAGGGCATGGCGCCGGACGGGCGACGCGCCGGCCGACGGCGCCAGGTATGGGCGATGGCGGACTGAATCGGACTGCGAATCGAGCGAAGCGGAACCGTTCTCCGACACCACGGTTTCCCGTCCTTGTCCATACGGATTCCGTGCACGCGGACGGGGCCGCCGCGCGTCATCGGAGCGACCAGATACCCCAGATCGCGATCAACAGGCCGAGGCCCAATCCACAGCCCAGCAACACATAGGTTTCCATTTCGAGCCTCTAAAGACATTGTCCGCCGTAGCGCTACGCCGGTCTGCGAATACTACGCGTCGCAGCTTTCAGAACCCATGCGCAATCCCGCTCGCGCCCGATGCATGACCGCCGAACCGGTTCAATATAATTCAAGGGAATTGACCGCCTCATGCGCGGCGTACATATCCCCGAACGAGGAAATCCGATGACGCTTGCCCAGTTGCAGGCCCTGGCCGCCGTGGTCGAACTCGGCTCGCTGACCGCCGCGGCAGACCGGCTCAGCCGCAGCCAATCCGCGATCAGTCACGCGCTGACGGAGCTGGAGGACATCACGCAGGTCAAGCTGCTCTGGCGCGACCGGCAGCCGGTCGTCCTGACGGCGGCCGGCGAACGCCTGTGGCCGTATGTCCAGAGCGTGGTGCGCGAAGCGCAACTGCTGCGCCAGCAGTTCAGCCTGTCGCGCGGCAAGCTCGAGGGGAGGCTGGTGGTCGCATCGCTGCCGAGCGTGTCCCTGGCGTTCGTCGTTCCCGCGCTCGAGGCGTTGAAGGAGATGCACCCGGGCGTCTCGGCGGTGCTGCTCGAAGGCACGGACGGTGAAGTCGAAGCGTGGATCGACGACGGGACGGCCGACGTCGGCGTGGTGGCCGGCACCAAGACATTCGCGCACAACCTGCCGCTGCTCGACGAGGATTTCGTCGCGGTCGTGGCGGACGACCTGTTCGCGGGCCGCAAGAGCGTGTCGGCCAGGCAACTGGCCGCGGCGCCGTTCATTTTCTCGAAGGCGGGGTGCGGGCCCGTGATCGCGGATTACTTCGCACGCGGCGGCGTGCCGCTTCGCGCCGCGTTCAACGTCGTCGAGATGCGCACGATCCTGTCGATGGCGGAGGCCGGCATGGGCGTGTCGATCGTGCCGCGCATCACGCTGACGTACACGCCGTTCGGCGGGCGCGTGCTGGCGCTGTCGCCACGGCTGCATCGCTCCGTGCGATTGGCGTGGAATACCGCCGGCAATGCGGTTGCCGATGAGTTCGTGCGGCTCGTCGACGCGCGACGCGCGAAGGCGGAAAAGACGGCCCGGACGCGCGCGAAAAAGGGCAAATAGCGACCGGCAGACACGATGCACCGCGCTCATTAACCACTTGCAACTTATTCATGCCGACGATGGCCGAGATGCAATACATTGTTCGGACCTCGTTGTCATTGCCCTGAAGGAGCGTGCCATGCCGGCCTTGGCTACCCTGTTTGCGTTCGGACTCGTGTCGCTCGGCATGGCGCTGACGCCCGGACCGAACATGATCTATCTGGTTTCGCGCTCGATCTGCCAGGGCCGCCGCGCGGGCCTTGTGTCGCTCGGCGGTGTCGCGCTGGGATTCGTGTTCTACATGGTGTGCGCGGCAGTGGGCATCACCGCGCTGCTGCTGACCGTGCCGTATGCGTACGATGCGCTGCGCGTGGCCGGCGCGGTGTATCTGGCGTACCTCGCGTGGCAGGCGCTGAAGCCGGGCGGGCGCTCCGCGTTCCAGGTCCGGCAGTTGCCGCACGACAGCCGCGTCAGATTGTTCGCGATGGGCTTCGTCACGAATCTCGCGAACCCGAAGATCGCGGTGATGTATCTGTCGTTGCTGCCGCAGTTCATCGAGCCGGGGCACGGCAGCGTGCTCGTGCAATCGCTGGCGCTCGGCTGCGTGCAGATCGCGGTGAGCGTCGGCGTCAACGCGCTGATCGCATGCGCGGCCGGTTCGATCGCGGGTTTTCTCGCGGGGCGGCCGCTCTGGGCCGCGGTTCAGCGCGGGTTGATGGGGACGGTGCTGGCCGGGCTGGCCGTGCGGATCGCGCTGGAATCGCGCAGCTAGCGCGCGTCGGTCGGCGGTTCCGAGAAGCGTCGGCAGCGATCCGGCCTTGCGCCGACGGCATCTGGCATCGTCATCCGTGGCAATTGCCCTTCGCTTCCTTGACGATCGGCACGGGCTCGGTCTTGTCACGATGCCGTCCGCGCGTCGCGAGCCAGCACAGGATCGAGCCGCCGCACACCATCGACACGCCTTGCCAGAATGCCGCCGACAGCGGCGCGCGCAGCAGCGTGGCGGCGAGTGCGGCGGCGAGCACCGGCGTGAAGTACGATGCGCCGACGATGACCGTCACGTTGCCGTGCATGATGCCGGTGTTCCAGGCCGCATAGCCGAAGCCGAGTGCCGACGCCGCCAGCACGAGATACGCGAGCGCGCGCCAACTGAACGTCATGCCGCCGCCGCCTTCGATCGCGAACTTGATCCAGAGCACCACGGCAACCAGCATGAAGAACGGCGTCACGCCATTCTTGCCGTCGGCGATGCGCGCGGTCACCGTGCAGTAGCCGGCCCAGATCAGCGCGCCGAAGAACGCCAGGCCGTAGCTCAGCGGATTGTCCGCGACGTTGCGCAGCATGCCGGCCGGGTCGAGCCCCCGGTCGCCGCCGAGCACTCGCCAGATGCCGAGCATCGACAGCAGCACGCCGGGTACGACCAGCCGGTTCGCGCGCTGCTTGTTGAACACGATGGCCGCGACGAGCGTCAGGCTCGGCCACAGATAGTTGACCATCGCGACTTCGATCGCTTGTCGAGCGTCGCTCGCATAGCCGATCGACAACGCCAGGCACAGCTCGTACGACACGAACAGCAGCCCGCCCCACAGCAGGTAGTTTTTCGGGAATCGGCTCAGGTCGGGGAAGCCGATCGAAAACAGCAGAAGCACGGACGCCACCGTATAGATCAGCGCCGCGCCGCCGGTCGCGCCGAGGCTTTCGCTGACTCCGCGCACGAGCGCGACCACCGACGCCCACAACAGCACCGCGCAGAGTCCGGCGAGCGTTGCGTTGTTCTTGCGTTTCATGCTTGCTGCCTGTTTCAACATGCTGATTCGATTTCGAATGATTCGGAGCGGCTCGCGCGTGCCGTCATCGCGAGCGGCGATACAAGGCGGAGATTTCGCCGGAAGCGCGCATTTTACGGGGGCGCAGCGGTCGCGGCGATTCAGCCGGACCGACGTGTCCGATCGATTCGGTCGCGCGAGCCGATCACGCGCCGTCGATACGCCACGGTGCGCGGATTTCCGACAGCCCGCGTCCGATCGCGTCGAGCCTCGCGTTTCGGGTCGGGCCCAGCGTCGTGACAAGGAGAAAACCGGCTGCCTCGATCGACAGATCGATCAGCGGCCAGCCGCCGGCTGCATCGCGAATTCCAAGTCGTCGTTCGCGTGGATCGACGTCGATGTCGCCATGCGCTTGCCGCAGCATATTCGCGATGGCGTCGAATGCGTCGGCCGTGGGGGGCGTGTGAATGCGGTATTCGAAACTCATCTGCATGGGCCGGAGTGCGACGCGGGCAGTCCAACCCGCGCCGCCCCTTCCGTCCGTCGACGGCCGCGCATCGGACGCCCGCCGCAGCGGGCGCCCGATGCGTCGATCACCGCTCGCGCCGCTTCTTGCTGAGCTCGATCGTCTCGAACAGCTCGTATTGCGCGGTCGGGTGCTGGTCGGCGCCCGGCGCGTGGTAGTAGCGCATCGTGATCGTCGTATGACCGCCCGGCTTGCCCGGATCGTGATCGAACACCGCGATCCCGTAGCCGGTGCCCGTATCGCGGCGCGCGGACCAGATCGCATCCTCGAGCGCATCGGCCGGCTGGCGCACGAACGTGTTCGGCGCTGTGCCCGGCACCGGCCGGTTCGGCTTCGTGAACACCTTCGCCTGCGCAAAGCCGGTCGACGGGTTTTCGCCGTACACGTCGAGCGGCGCGCTGGTGCCGCCGCCGCCGAGGATCAGGTGGATCGTGCCGTGGCTCGTGTCGAACGTCGTGCGGTCCGGGTCGTTCGAGCCGACCGGGCGCGGCTGCAGCGTTTCGACCACCTCGCCGGTTTTCGCATCGACGCCCGCGCGGTGATTGCAACCGCGCACCGGGTAGCTGCGCTCGTAGTCGTGATCGTGGCCGCACAGCACGAGGTCGACGCCGTAACGGTCGAACAGCGGCAGCCACGCTTCGCGAATGCCCTTGTCCGACCCATTGCCCGTCTTCGACGAACTGAGCGCGTCCTGGTGCATCTGCACGACGATCCAGTCGATGTCGTCGTCATGCGCGGCATGACGCAGCGTGCGTTCGAGCCAGCGCGTCTGCTCGCCGTTGCTGTAGCCGCGCACGTAGAACGACGTGCCGGGCTCGATCGGCGGGCGGCCGGTGCTCGCGGCCGGCACGAGCGGCGCCGGACCGCCGACGAACGCGGCGGCATCCTGGTAGACGACGTCGTCGGCGTCGAGCGACACGAACAGCACGGAGCTCACGCGGAAGCTGTACCAGCGGCCCGGGAAGCGCGTGCCGTTTTCCGGCAGCGTATAGCGTGCGAGGTACGAGTCGAGCCCTTGCGGGCCGTTGTTGAATTCGATCTCGTGATTGCCGGGGCAGGGCATCCACGGACGATTCGCGGCCGACGTCTGGTTGTTGTTGCCGAAATCGCGCCACACCTCGGGCTGGTGCGCGGGGTTCAGGTTCGCGTAGCAGAGGTCGCCGTTCAGCAGGTGAAACAGCGGCTGGAACTGCTCGACGGCCTGCACCGCGAAGCGGCTCTGCGGCGACGACAGCACCCACGCGCCGTTCGGCGTCGCGAGATCGCCGTAGCTCGTGAAACGGAACGGCGCCCGGCCGCGCGGCGCGGTCGAAAAATTCGCCGAGAACGGCTGTGCGGCGTTGCTGTCGTTGTCGGCCGTGATCTCGTAGCGGTAGCGCGTATCGGGCTTCAGCCCGTGCACGCGGGCGTGATACGCGAACACGGTCTCGCCGTTCAGGCC
Source organism: Burkholderia sp. AU16741 (assembly GCF_002223345.1). NCBI lineage: Bacteria > Pseudomonadati > Pseudomonadota > Betaproteobacteria > Burkholderiales > Burkholderiaceae > Burkholderia > Burkholderia sp. AU16741. The sequence continues at coordinate 599,943 of NZ_NKEZ01000008.1, read as the reverse complement.
GTCGGTGTACAGGCGCTGGACGCCGTGCACGGTGCGCGCGGGCTCGCCGTCGGCGACGATGCGCGCGCGCGGATTGACGGCTGGGGCGAGCGACACCCACGAGATCACGACTTCGGACGTCGGGTCGTTGCCCCACGTCAGGTGAACCTGTTCGGGCGTGCCGTCCGCATTCGACGCGGCGGCGCGGGCGGCCGCGAGCCCGCCGGCGGCGGTCGCGAGGCCGGAGACGCCCGCGAGTTTCAGGAAGCCGCGACGCGACACGGAGGCGGCCGGCTCGTTCGGCTGATCGGGGGAAGTGTCCTGGTTCGACATGATCGGTGTGTTCGTTGATGGGGCGCGAGAGGGGAACCGCGCGGCCATGCGCGGGCACGGCCGGGGCGTGGGCCGGAAACGAGCGGGATCCCGGTCGCATGCATTGTTGAAGGGCAGTTTTGCCGCGTTGTGACAGTTCCGCAACCGTGCGCGCGCGGCGGCCGATACGTACGATCGCGCGTCACGCACCTTCGGTCGGCATCGGCGCCGGGCGGCCTCCCGAAAAATTATTCGCCGATGTCGCGACGGATTTCTCCGGCCCGCGCCGTTTAACGCATGAACGATCGCTTCCGGTCGATGCCGTTATTTCGGAGTCTTTCATGAAACTTTCTATTCCATTGCGATGGGCTGCCGGTTGCCTGGCGGCGCTCGCGACCTCCGCCGCATTCGCGCAGGCCGTCATCGTCGCGCCTTACGCACCGCCGCCGCCGCGCGTCGAAGTGATGCCGGCGCCCCGTGCGGGCTACGTCTGGGATCAGGGCCACTGGCATTGGCGGCACGGCCGATACGTGTGGATTCCGGGCCACTGGCGTGTCGTGCGGGTCGGTTACCACTGGGTGCCCGGACACTGGTCCGCGCGCGGGCCTGCCTGGCGCTGGGTGCCGGGCCACTGGGCGTGACGTGCACGCCGCCGCGCGTCGAAGCGATGCCGCGCAGCGGATTCTTCATGCAACATCATGAGCCGAAGCGATGCCCGTTCGAACCATCGTGATACTGGCGGCCGCAGCCATCGTGCTGGCCGGCTGCGTCGTGGTGCCGGCCCGTCCGGTGTATTACCGGCCCGCGCCGGTCGTCGTATATTGAGCGCGCCGGCCGACGGCCGCGCGGCCGGCAGACAGGATCGACATGCGGCGCGAACCGGATATCGATGAAACCGGCACGGCCGATACCGTGTGCGACGCCGGGCGCGACGCGCGCGGCGATGCCGGACCATCGGAACCGTCGGCATGGCGCCGTCCGGCGACGGCCCGACGCATGCAAGGAGAGCACGACGATGAGCTTCAGCCGGGCGGCGGGTCCCTCTGCCGCGACAGGGCGGCGCCCGCGCGCCGTGCGACGGAGCAGGCGGCGTTGAACGATCGCGGCGACCGCGATCCGGACGCGGAACTCGTCGCGCGCGTCGGCGCGCGCGATGCATCGGCGGTACGCGTGCTCGTCGCGCGCAAGCTGCCGCGGCTGCTCGCATTGGCGACGCGCATGCTCGGCGACCGGAACGAAGCCGAGGACGTCGCGCAGGAGACGTTCTTGCGAATCTGGAACCAGGCGCCGCGCTGGCGCGAAGGCGAGGCCCGCTTCGACACGTGGCTGCATCGCGTCGTGCTGAACCTGTGCTACGACCGGTTGCGCGGCCGCCGCGAGGAGCCCGTCGATACGCTGCCCGACGTGCCCGACACGCAGCCGGAGCCGGCCATGCATGCGGAACTGCGTTCGCGCGACGCGCGCGTGCGGCAGGCGCTGGCCGCGTTGCCGCCGAGGCAGCGGGAAGCGCTGGTGCTCCAGTACTATCAGGAAATGTCGAACGTGGAAGCGGCCAACCTGATGGGCATTACCGTCGATGCGCTGGAAAGCCTGCTCGCCCGTGCGCGGCGCAACCTGCGCGCGCAACTGGCCGGCGACCCACCTAGCGAGGACAAGCGATGACACCCGAACGATTTCGTACCATCGTCGCCGCGTACGGCTCGGATGCGCGGCGCTGGCCGCAAGCCGAACGCGCGGCGGCCGAAGCGTGGGCGCACGCGCATCCGCGCGACGCGCTGGAAGCGCTCGACGAGGCCGCCGAGCTCGATGCATGGCTGATGCAGGACACGGTCGCGCCGCCCGCGCCGGCGCTGGTCGAACGTATCGTCGCGACGGCGCCGCCGCAACGCGCGCGCCGCCGCGGCCGCGTGTGGTGGTCGGGCGCCGCGTTCGCCGGCGTCGGGCTGGCCGGCGCGCTCGCCGGTGCGGTGGTCGTGTCGATGCTGATGCTCGGCAGCGCGCCGATCGCGCAACACGAACCGGGCTACCTGACGACCACGTTCGGCGGCCCGAGCATCGACGGAGCCGACGAATGACCGAACGCGGCTGGAAATTCACCCTCGTCGGCTCGGTCGTGCTGAACGTGTTCATGCTCGGCGCAATCGGCGGCGGCGCGTATCAATGGTTCTCGACCCATCGCGACCTGCATGCGGCCGGCGCACCCGCATCGCGCACCGCGCTGCGTTTCGCCGCGGACGAATTGCCCGATGCGCGGCAGCGCGAGTTCGCCGCCGCGTTAAAGGCGGCGCGCAAGAGCGGCCGCGATTTCGCGCGGGAAGGGCGCGACGGCCGGATTACCGTGCTCGATCTGCTCGCCGCGCCGCAACTCGATCGCGCGGCGATCGATGCGGCGCTCGACCGCACGCGCGCGGCCGACACCGCGATGCGGGCGCAGGTCGAGCGCAGCGTCGTCGATTTCGCGGCGACGCTGACGCCCGACGAGCGCATGAAGTTCGTCGACGGGTTGCAGCACAGCGGGAACTGGCGTCTGCCGCCGAGGCTGCAGAAGAAGCCGGACGCATCGGCGAGCCAGTAAATCGAGTAAACCGCGCGAGCGGCGCGCGATCCGCGTGTTGCTCGCGCGTCATGCGTGCACCGGTTCCGATGAATCGCGCGGTCGTTATCCATTGACCATGCAAGCCGCCGCGCTGCGAGACTTTCGCCCGGCATTTCCCCCATCACAAACACAAAAAATATTTCCCTGCCTGCGACGGATTTCCCGGTGTGCTTGCGTTGAACGTGGGTACGCACCGCAAGAGAGCCCGTCATGGACCACCCGAACGACGCCACGCCGGCCGCGATCGCGCTGAACCGCTTCGGTCTCGGCGCGCGGGCCGACGAAGCACCCGAAGCCGACCCGAAGGCCGGCTTGCTCGCCCAGTTCGAACGCTACGACGCGCGGCCCGCGGCCTGGGCCAGCGAGCCGGACGCGATCACGCTCGCCACGCGCTTCGCGAGCACCCGCAACGCGATGACGAGCGACGACCCGGCCGCGAAGCGCGCGACCGAGCAGTCGATTCGCCGCGACGGCTACGACGCGTATCGCAGTGCCGTCGCCGCGCGCATGAACAGCGCGCTGAACACGCCCGCGCCGTTCGTCGAGCGTCTCGTGCATTTCTGGGCAAACCATTTCGCGGTGTCGGTCGACAAGGGGCAGGTGGCCGCGTATGCGGGCGCGTTCGAGCGCGATGCGATCCGCCCGCACGTCCTCGGCCGTTTCGAGGACATGCTCGTCGCCGTCGAGCAGCATCCCGCGATGCAGCTGTTCCTCGATCAGGCGCGCTCGGTCGGCCCCGACAGTCCGGCCGCGCTGCGCGCGCAGGCACGCAATCCGTCGGCAAGGCGCGGCCTCAACGAGAATCTCGCCCGCGAAATCATGGAACTGCATACGCTCGGCGTGCGCACCGGTTACACGCAAGCCGACGTGACGGAATTCGCGCGTGCGCTGACCGGCTGGAGCATCGCCGGCGGCCGCGGGCCGCAACCGGGCGATGCGGCGCCCGGCGCATTCGTGTTTCGCCCGAATCTGCACGAACCGGGCGTGCGTACGGTGATCGGCCGCACCTACGATCAACCGGGCGAAGCGCAGGCGCGCGCGGTCCTGCACGACCTCGCGCGGTCGGAGGCGACGGGCCGACACATCGCGTTCCAGCTCGCCCGTCATTTCGTCGCCGATACGCCGCCGCCCGCGCTGACCGACCGGCTCGCCCGCGCATTCGATGCGAGCGGCGGCGACCTGCCGACCGTCTATCGTGCGCTGGTCGACGCGCCCGACGCGTGGTCGCCGGTCAACCGCAAGTTCAAAACACCGTGGGAGTGGGCCGTATCGTCGCTGCGCGGGCTCGGCTGGCGCGACACCGGTGATCTCAAGGCCGCGCCGCTGCTCGCGCAGCTCGGCCAGCCGGTGTGGCGGCCGGGCTCGCCGGCCGGCTACGACGACGTCGCCGCGAGCTGGGCGGCGCCCGACGCGCTCGTGCGCCGCGTCGAGATCGCGCAGCGCCTCGCCGCGCGGACGGGCGACCGGCTCGACCCGCGCACGCTCGGCAACACGCTGCTCGCCGGTTCGATGAGCGCGCCGACCGCGACCGCGCTCGCGCGCGCGGAAAGCGCGACGACGTCGCTCGCGCTGCTGCTCGTGTCGCCCGATTTCCAACGGAGATGACCATGGCACTGTCCCGCCGACAATTCCTCAGCGTGGCCGCCGCCGGCGCGGGCGCGATCCTCGTCGCGCCGCGGATCGTATTCGCGAACGTCGAGACCGACCGGCGCTTCGTGTTCGTGATCCAGCGCGGCGCGGCCGATGGCCTGAACATCGTCGTTCCGTATGCGGAGCCCGCGTATGCGTCGCTGCGCGGCCCGCTCGCGATCGACACGGCGGCCGCGACGCGACTCGACGGCACGTTCGCGCTGCATCCATCGCTCGCGCGGACCGCGCAGTTGTACCGCGACGGTCAGGCGCTGTTCGTCCATGCGATTGCGTCGCCGTATCGCGACCGCTCGCATTTCGACGGCCAGAACGTGCTCGAAACGGGCGGCCGGGCGCCGTACCAGGTGAAGGACGGCTGGCTGAACCGGCTGGCCGCGCTGCTGCCGGCGACGCGCGACAACGCGATCGCATTCGCGCCGACCGTGCCGCTCGCGCTGCGCGGCACGGTGCAGGCGGCGTCGTATGCGCCGTCCGGCTTGCCGGCCGCGCCGGACGATCTGCTCACGCGCGTGTCGTCGCTCTACGAAGCCGACGCGCAACTCGGCCCGTTATGGCGATCCGCGATGGAAGCGCGCGGCCTCGCCGGCGACGCGCATGCACGGCAGGACCCGGCGGGCGTCGGCAAGCTCGCCGCAACGTTTCTCGCGCGCGACGACGGCCCGCGGATCGCGATGATCGAGACGGGCGGCTGGGACACCCATAGCGCGCAGAACGCGCGGCTCGCGAATCAGTTGAAGGCGCTCGACACGATGCTCGCCGCGCTGCACGACGGCCTTGGACCTGCGTGGCAGCAGACCACGGTGCTGGTCGCGACCGAGTTCGGCCGCACGGCCGCGGTGAACGGCACGGGCGGCACCGATCACGGGCAGGCGTCGGTCGCGATGCTGGCGGGCGGCGCGGTTGCCGGCGGGCGCGTGATCGCCGACTGGCCGGGGCTGCGACCGGGCGACCTGTACGAAGGGCGCGACCTGAAGCCGACCGCGTCGCTCGACGCGCTGATCGCGGGCGCGGCCGCCGACAGCCTGCGGCTCGATCCGCGCCGTACCGCGTCCGCGTTGTTTGCGGAAAGCGGCGCGACACGGCCGATGAACGGCCTGATTCGCGGGGTCGCGTGACGCGGCGCATGCCGTGCTCGGCCCGATCGACCCATGACACAACAGGGAGAATCACAATGAAGATCCAATCCGTTTCGCTGGCCGTGCTGGTGAGTGCGAGTGCCGTGCTGATGTCCGCCTGTGTGGTCGAGCCCGTGCGGCCGCCGCAGCCTGCGCCCGTCGTCGAGGTGGCGCCGCCGCCGCCCGCGCCCGGCTATCGCTGGGCGAAGGGGCATTACCGGTGGGCCGGCAATCACTGGGCGTGGGTGCCGGGGCATTGGGTGGCAGTGTACTGATCGTGCGCGACGTGCCGCGCGGTGCGGATGCCGGGAAGCGTATTGAACGGCGACGCGCGTTGGCCTAAGCTTGCGGATCCCGGCGACGGGCATCCGGCGACATGCGATCGTGCGAAGTGCCGCGGCAACGGCGGCCTCGGCGGGCTCGATCTCGTTCGGTGAGCGCCGCCGCGAGGCGCACCTACCATCCGATCCGGTGCTTCTCTTCCGTCTCGCGATGGCGCCAGTCGTCGTCCGCGTGAAGATACTGGCTCGTCGTCGTGAGCGACACATGACCGAGATTGTCGCGCACGAGCCGCAGGTCGACGCGGCCGTCGGCCATGTGCGAGCCCGCGCTGTGACGCAGCCAGTGCGCGGACGCCTGTTCGAGCACGCGCGCCGGCTGCTCGCCGGCCTCGCCGTTCGCGCGCAGCCGGTCGGCCGCGTGCCGGAACACCTGCTTCACGATCCGGTGCAGCGCCGCGCGCGTGAGCGGCTTGCGTGCCTGGCTGACCGGCAGCACGAGCGGCGTGGTTTCGCCGTCGCGCGGTAGCGCGGGCAGGCCGTGCGCACGCCGGTAGCGCGACAGCTCGGCCATCATTTCGTCGGTGGCCGGCACGAGCCGCTGCCGGCCGCCTTTGCCCGTCACGTCGAGCCACCAGCGCTCGCGCCCGGTCGCGTCGCGCCGGCAGAAGAATTGCCCCATCGTCGTATCGGCCGCTTCGGTGATGCGCAGCCCGCCGAGATACAGCAGCGTGAAGAGCCACCGCGCGCGATCCGCATGGAAGCATGCGCGGGCATCGTCGCGCGGCATCGCGGCGATCGCATCCTTCACCGATTGCCACAGCGGCTGCCCGAGATGGCGCGTGACGCGCGGCGCGGGCCGGCGTTGCCGCTGTCGCGACAACGCGAGCGGGTTGCCGGCCAGATAGCCGGCCTGCACGAGCCACGAGAACATCACGTTCAGGATCACCAGCGCCTGCCGCTGGCTGGCTGCCGACAGCGGCCCGTAGAACGGCCGCCAGCGCGGATCGTCGCGCGGATGCTTGCGGCCGCCGTTCGCGCACCATAGCTCGGCCGGCGCGGGGGCGAGCAGGAATTGCCGGTAGACGACGAGATCCTCGTGCGTGAGCGACGACAGCGGCTTGCCGCACGCGATCACCGCCCACAGCAGCAGGCGCTCGGCTTCCTTGCGGTAGTTCTGGAACGTGGTCGGCGTATCGACGAAGCGCGCGAGCCACGCGCGCACGGCGTCGAGATCGTTGGTCGCGGCGATCTGCGGATGCGCGCTGCCCGAGCGATTGGTGCCTGTGCGTCCGTCGAGCGCGGCCGGCACGGTCAGCGTATCGATCGGCAGCGGCCGGAGTGCCGTGTCGGGCGAAGCGGATGAGGTCATGCGAAGGAAACGCGCTGCGCGCATCGCGCGGGCGTGGCCGGGCGGACGAACGCAGCACGCGAAGGCGTATCGGAAGCGCCGATGGTACACGATCGCCATACGATGAAGCCGTCGTCGACGGCGATCGCCTGGCCGGTGACGAAGCGCGCGGCGGAACCGGAGCACGGTGACGTATCGGCTTGCACGCGACATCCGATCAACGCCGGTCGTCGAGCGCGGTCCGTAAGGTGTTTGTGAACCTTCTCGCCGGGCGGTTCGTCTAATTGGCCCTTCCACGCTCGCAGACGCATACCCGATGATTCACACGATCCGAACGTGGCTCGGCGAGGCCGTCATTGCCGGCAGCACGCTCGTCGCCGGATGCCGGACCGACGCCGCGGCACCCGCGCCGAGTGCCGCGCGCCCGGCCGACGGGAGGCCCGTGACGAAGACCGTCTATGTCGCGCCGCGGTCCGCGCGCTGCACGGGCGTCGCGCCGATGGAGTGCCTGCAGGTTCGTGGCAGCGCGAGTGAGCCGTGGAGCCTGTGGTACGCGGGAATCGAAGGGTTCGCCTACCAGCCCGGCTACCTGTACACGCTCGAAGTCGACGAATACCGCGCCGCGCGCCCGCCGGCCGACGGTTCGTCGATCCGCTGGGTGCTCAAGCGCGTCGTCGAGCGCCGCCAGGTGAACTGACGGCCACGATCACGTGGACGGGCGCGCCGCCGCACCGGCCGGCGGCGCGGCCGTATCGATCCGCCGGAACACGACCGACGACAGCAGCGTCACCGCGCCCATGCACGCGAACGACAGCATGAACCCGTGCGCCATCGAGCCGCGATAGGCGGCGAACAGGTTGACGAGCCCGCCGCCGATCGACACGCCCAGCCCCATCGCCAGCATCTGCATCATCGTGAACAGGCTGTTGCCGCTGCCGGCATCGGCATGCGACAACCCCTTGAGCGTCACGCCGTTCATCGCGGCGAACTGCATCGAATTCGCCGCGCCGAACACGATCAGCAGCACACCTTCCAGCACCGGCGCGGGCCGCGCCGACACCAGCGCGAACCCCGCGATCGCGCAGCCGACGATCCCCGTATTCACGACCAGAAACGCCGCATAGCCGAAGCGCTTCACGAGCGGCGCGATCCAGCGTTTCGCGACGACGCCCGCGATCGCGGCCGGCAGCATCATCAGCCCCGATTGCAGCGGCGTATAGCCGAGCTGCACCTGCATCAGCAGCGGCAGCAGGAACGGCACCGAACTCGTGCCGATCCGGCACAGCAGGTTGCCGAGCAGCCCCGAGCCGAAGTTCGGCTCGCGAAACAGCCCGAGCCGGAACAGCGGCTGCGTGCGGCGCCGCGCATGGGGCAGGTACGCGAGCGCGCTTGCCAGCCCGAGCCCCGCGAGCCCCGCCGCCCACGCGGCGCGGTGCGCGGACATCGGCGGATCGATCGCGAGCGACAGCGCGATCATCGCGGCCGACAGCAGCGCACACCCGACGAAGTCGAACGGCGGCGGCTGCGTCGCCTGGTCGTGCGGCAGGTAGCGTTGTACCGCGATGAAACCGATCACGCCGACCGGCACGTTGACGATGAACACCCAGTGCCACGAAATCGCCTGCGTGAGCCAGCCGCCGAGCGTCGGCCCGACGATCGGGCCGAGCTGGCCGGCGATCGACACGAACGCGATCGCCGCGACGTACTGCTCGCCCGGCACGCGGCGCAGCACGGCGAGCCGCCCGATCGGCAGCAGCATCGAGCCGCCGATGCCCTGCACGGCGCGCGCGACGACGAGCTGGCCGAGCGTGTGCGACGCCGCGCAGCCGATCGACGCGAGCACGAACACGAGGATCGCGACCGAGAATACGCGGCGCGTGCCGAACCGGTCGGCGAGCCAGCCGGAGGCTGGCGTGAGCATCGCCATCGTCAGCGTGTAGACGACCACGACGGGCTGCATCGCGAGCGGCGACGCATGCAGGCTTTGTGCGATGGACGGCAGCGCGGTGTTGACGATCGTCGTATCGAGCGACTGCATGAAGAACGCAGCGGCGACGATCCAGAGCAGCACGGAATGTGTGGGTTCCCGGGACATGGCGAAATCGATGGTACGAGAGACGGGCGCCGGTGCACGGTCGCGCGGCGCCCGCCGGACTTCAAGCGCTCGATGGTACCGATTCCGCCGGTCATCGGGAAGCGGTATCGCCGACCGCATCGAGGGCATGTTCGTCGCCGGGGGGACGCTGCTCGACGCGGCACGCGCGCGTTCGCCCGTCCGAGCCGCGTGCCGGGCGCGCATCGTGGCGCTTGGCGATGAACGGATGCTCGACGTAGCGGTAAGTCAGCAGCGAACACAAGACGGCAACCAGCGCGCATGCGAGCGCGAGCGCCCAGATGCCGGAATCGCCGGCCGAATCGATCGGGAAAACGAACTTGTTGAACGCATGAACGATCATGTACACGATCACCATGTGGATCATGTAGATGCTGAAACTGGCGGTGCCGAGCAGCGCGAGCGGCCGGGTTTCGAGCAGCCCGTAGAACGTGTTTCCGCTGGCGATGCAGAGAAACACCGGAAGCAGCGGCAGCGCGCCTTCGATCGAATAGCGTTCGGCGGGGGACGGCGACATCGCGAGGATCAGCAGCGCGACGGTCGCCGCCTGTTTCGTGGCGAGCCGCGCGCGGATCGCGGGGTGGCGCGACATCTCGTAGGCCACCGCGCCAAGCGCGAACAGCAGCGCCATGCCGCCGGGCGGCCCGAACAACGCCGCGCAGGCCGTGACGATCGCGAGCGCGAGCAGCTTGCGCCACGCACGTGTGGCGACGAACCATGCGAGAAACGGGACGGCGACGTAGAACCGCCATTCGTAGGCGAGGGTCCACCAGACGCCGCTCAGATACGGCGTCCGCTCCGCTCCGTTGATCGGGAACGCGCCGAACCAGCCGAGCGAAACGGTCTTGAGCAGGTCGGCCAGCAACTGCGCCGGTGCGCCGACGGCGTTGCGGGGAAACCAGTAAAGCGTGCAGATGACGATGACGGCCGCGTAAAACAGATAGAGCGGCGCGAGGCGTCGCACGCGTCCGACGAAGAAGGTCCGCACGTCGAGCGCGCCTCGGCACGCGCGTTCCCAGAACAGCAGGCCGGTGACCATGAAGAACATCGCGACGGGAATCGTCCCGAGATTGCGCAGGAAATCGGTGCCGGCGCCCCAGACACCGGTCGACAGCAACGCCTGATTGCACGCGAAGTGATGGAAGACCACGGAGACGGCCAGCAGGCCGCGGAAACCGTCGAGATTGCGATAGCGCATCGACAGCGACTTGTCGACGGCCGACCGGTAGAACGGTACGTGCCGCGCGACGAGCCACGCGATGATCGCCACGGCCGCAACGCATGCCGGGAAGTAGAGTTGGTCGGGTGTCGGGGAGAACAGGGTTTTCAGAGAGGGCGTAACAAAGTCCACTGAAGAGCGTCTCGTGTCTTGGATCGGGATGTCAGGCACGGATGGTCGGATGGTCCGCGTCGATGCAAGGTCTTCTGCGCGCTTCGCACGGCTTTCGATCGCCGGTCTTGTGATCCGATGGTATCAAACGATCACGTGCGGCGCGGGCGATGTGGCGGCCCGTTGTGCAACACGATGTTTCAGGGCGAATCGAGGCGGCGCCCGTATTCGCGGTGCTTGTCACCCGCTGGGCTCGCCCCGCAAATTTCGTTCCTCGTGGGCCGGACCTTCGCCGTCGTCATTGGCGCTCGATTGGCCATTCGGCCGGCTTCCCCATCGGGCCGCTCCGGCTTACCTTGGGCGACAGCAGTTCGACGCGTCGGGCCAGCGGTGGAAGAGGGCGGATTCGTGCCGTCCGCTGTTGCTGGTGCACGCCGACCCGAGGTCCGTCCGGTCATGAAAGTGATAGCAATGCTTGCAATTTACCTTCATGGCGCTATCATTGATAGCAAATCTGGATGGAGGTACTCATGGCAAATCTTCTGGTGCGTAACGTGGATGACACTATCGTTCAAAGCCTGCGCGAGCAGGCGGCGGCCAATGGCAGGAGCGCCGAGGCCGAACATCGAGCCATTCTGGCCGAAGCGCTCGGCCGGCCGAAGCGGCAGACGTTTGCGCAAGTGCTGATGAGCATGCCCGAGGTGGGCGAAGACGCGGATTTCCAACGTGTTCAGGATTCAGGCGAGGTCAGGCGTGTTTTTGATTGATACGAACGTCATCAGCGAAATCAGGAAGGGCAAGCGAACCAACCGCGGCGTGCGGGCGTTCTTCAGGCAGGCCGAAGCCGAAGCGAGTCCGCTTTATCTGTCCGTCGTGACGGTGGCCGAGTTGCGGCGCGGTGTCGACCTGATCCGCCATCGCGGCGATCACAGCCAGGCGTCGGCGCTCGAGGCCTGGATGGCGATGATCCTGTCCGGCTATGCGTCGAACATCCTGCCGGTCGATATCGAGACCAGCCAGATGTGGGGGCATTTGCGCGTGCCCGATCCGACGCACGAACTCGACAAGCTGATCGCGGCCACTGCGCTGATCAACGATCTGACGGTCGTCACGCGCAACGTCGACGATTTCGCTCGCACCGGCGTACGGTTACTGAATCCGTTCGATTAGCGTCGTGGTGGCAGTCGTCGTGCGAAGCCAGGGCGGGCGGAGGTCGGCACGCAGGCCAGCGCCTCGACGCTGGTTCCCGCGACCGGCCTAACCCGGCGGCGACATTTCACACTCAGAGCCTTTCAGCGCTCGTCTTCTCGTCCCGACGGACGATGTAAGGCCGTCACCCCCGGCCAGAATCCTGCACGAACAGCGGATACTGAATCAGGAGCACGCCGGCATGATTGATGTCCGTGCGTGGGGTTATGTCGTCGTCGACGCGACGCGCGTCGATGCGTGGCGCGCTATGCGGAAGACGTTTGCACACCTTTTCTCCGAAAGCCGGCGAATCCGCTTTTCAGAGCGAGTGCCGGCTTTTCTACGAGGAACCATGAAGCTGCGGCGAGTGGGGTTACGATGGCGGCGGTGAAAAGAGATAGCTTGGTCGGGCTAATGCCGATTCCGAAGTGCCACACCAGAATCTGCTGCACTAGGAACGCGTAGATATAAACGCCGTACGAAATGTCGAAGCGGTTCAGGAAGGCTAGCCTAGGCAGGCGTTCCGCCGCGAAAATAACAACGAACGGCAGCAGCAGATTGAAGGCATACGCCCTGATCTTCCAGTTTGGACTGGCCGCGAACAGATAGAAGGGTAGCAGGACCAGCAAGACCGAAGCCGCCCATAGGATCCAGCTGCGCGGCAAAGTTACAGTCGCGAGAAACGCTCCTCCCCAGAAAAACACGCCAAGGCGAGAAAGCTGGAAGGTGTTCATGCCGATCAGGTAGTTCCCTTGCCAGAGCAAATCACCCATCAGCGCCACGTAACAGCCGATCAGCATCAACAATAGCCCCTTCCAATTCAACGCCCCCGCCCACGATATGCCAAGTAGCATCAGATAACACGTTACCTCGAGCGATAACGTCCAGAGAGATCCATTGATGACAGCAACCGGATTCGTCACGAAGAATTGATGAAGCGTCGGGACGAGTCGATATAGAGAAAGGTTCGTCAGGTATTTTAGCCAGCCGGCAGACCACCCATGCGTCATGATCGGGCCGACGACGAAGATCGTAAGCAGTACGAGCACAAACAACCCTGGGAATATTCGCAGAGCTCGGTTGCGCAAGTAGACGAACGGGTTCGAATTGCGCTGCAACGATTTGCAGACGAGGTACCCGCTGACCGCGAAGAACGAGCTTACTCCGAACTCGCTGAACTGCGGGAAGCCGTGGGCTTCAAGCCAGTCATGGGGGAGGCCAAGCACGACGTAGCTGTGAGTGATGATGACCGCGTAGGCTGAGAGCAAGCGCAGAGCGGTGAATGCGTTCTGGTTATTGGGTGCCATGTAAGACTCCTATTTCTCCGGCGCGGTGTTGGCAGAAGTACGGGACATCTCTCGTCAGCGCCATATGGGAGGCGCTTGATTTACCGGCATGCAGCTACGCAGTTTGCAAGGGTATTCTTCTACAAAAAAACCGCATCTAACCAATTGAAATAAAAGAAAGTAGGGGCGGGTCATCCCGCCTATCCGATAGATACGCGCGTCATCAGCGAAATCAGGAAGGGCAAGCGAACCAACCTCGGCGTGCGGAGGACATTCTTCAGGCCGAAGCCGAAGCGAGCCCGCTTTATCCGTCCGTGGTCGCGGTGGCCGAGCTGCGGCGCGGTGTCGATCTGATTCGTCATCGCGACGATCACAGCCAGGCATCGGCATTCGAGGCCTGGATGGCGATGATCCTGTCCGGCTATGCGGAGAACATCCTGTCGGTCGATATCGGGCCCAGCCAGATGTTCGGACATTTGCGCGCCCGATCCGACGCACGAACTCACAAGCTGATCGCGGCCACCCCTGATCAACGATCAGCCCCCTATTTCCACCGCTCATCTTCTCGTCCCGACAGGCGATGTAGCCCCATGAGCGGCCGGCATCCTGGCCAGCGCCCGACGGCCCGCGCTTGTGCGCCGCATCAAAATAACTTGACGAAACGGTCACTACCGCGTAGTGTCCGAGACCGAAGTCATCAAGAAGTCCGATTGCTCATCATTGGCCGTACACCGTGCGGCAGTCGTTGGTCTCTCCCTCTTTGATTCTTTCTGTGCCCGTCGCGGGCGCATGTTCAATTATTTGTATTAAGGAAGTATTTGTGGATACCGGTACCGTCAAGTGGTTCAACGAAACCAAGGGCTTTGGTTTCATTTCCCCGGACAACGGCGGCGACGATCTGTTCGCCCATTTCTCGGAAATTCGCGGCACGGGCTTCAAGACCCTGGCCGAAGGCCAGAAGGTCAGCTTCGAAGTGAAGCGCGGCCCGAAGGGTCTGCAAGCGTCGAACATCACGCCGCAGTAAGTCGCATCGGCATCGGGCGCCAAGCGGCGGCCGATGCCGGATGGAGTATCGCGCGGGGCGCTGCATGACGGCGGCCCGCGCGTTCCGATGCGCACGACCGATGCATCGCGACATTCACGATGCATCGGTCGTGACGCCTCCCTCATCGCATGCGTGAACCGCATGCGACGCAACGCCCTCGCGAAGCGCACGTCGTTTCGCGAGCGCATCACCGCTTCAACGCATCAACCCGAGCAGACCGCCGCCATGCCGTAGCTGGCGCGGTCCCGACTTGCGCGGCGCTGCTGGCGCCGCAGCCACCGACCGCCCGAACGTCGCAACGCGCCGGGCTCCGATCGCAAGACAGGCCCGAGGCCCGTCTGAACGAACCGATCCCGGCCGCCTGCCGGCCGCCGTCCCGTTTGCGGGCGCGGCGCCGGGCAGTTGCCGCGGCCGCGGTCAATCACCTTGTCTGGAGGAATTGGTTTGGCAAAAGAAGAACTGCTGGAACTGGACGGAATCGTCGACGAAGTGCTGCCGGACAGCAAATACCGTGTCACGCTGGAAAACGGCGTCGTGGTCGGCGCATACGCGTCGGGCCGCATGCGCAAGAACCACATCCGCATTCTCGCGGGCGATCGCGTGACGCTGGAACTGTCGGTGTACGACCTTACCAAGGGCCGCATCAACTTCCGGCACAAGGACGCGAACTCGCCGCGTCCGCCGCGTAGCGGGCAACCGCGCCGCTAAGCAGTAACGATCGGGCGCGCAACACGGCTCCGATCGTCATCCGTCCGGCCCCGTCATGCGGCCGGACACACTGGATGGAGAGCGCGATTTGCGCCGCTCGTCGGCCGCCGTCGGCGTCATTACGCCGCGGCGGCCGAGGTCATCTCCGGCCGCTGTGCGTGTGCAACGCTCAAGTGGCCGCGTCTCGCAGGAAATCTTCTACGATCGTCGCGAAATACGGCGGACATTCCTGCATCGGGTAGTGCCCGCAATTCGGAATTTTTAGCAGCCGTGCGTTCGGGTGCCATGCGAGAAACGTCGCGTGCATCGCCGCTTCGTCGAGCCCTGGGTCCTTGTCGCCGACGATGACCAGATAGCGCGTGTCGAGGCCGCGGATGTCGTCGACGAAATCCGCCCCGGTCAGCATGTCGAGATACGAAAGCCGGCATGCGGGCGCTACGCGTTCGCGATTCTGCCGCAGCTTCACTTCGGCCCAACGCGCCGACAATCCACCCGTCACGAACCGTACGAGCCGGCGCAATGCATCGTCGTCGACGGTCGTGCTCGCGAAGAATGCATGCGCGTCGCCGCTCAGGCGATTGCCGGCCGCCGACACCGGGCATACGGCGATCGCGCTCTTGATGCGTGAGGGAGCATCGGCGGCGATGCGTTGCGTCGCCATGCCCGTCATCGAATGGCCGATGATGTGAAAACGTTGCCAGCCGAGCCGATCGGCGAGCGCGAGGCAGTCGACCGCGATCTCGCCGACGGTGTACGTGCCGCTCATGTGGATCGATCGTCCGTAGCCGCGAAGGTCGACGAATACGTACGTGAAGGCCGTTTCGTCCAGATACGGCAGCAGCGCCGTGTAGTTCGTGTGGTCGCCGAGCCAGTCGTGCAGGACCATCACGCACTCGGGGCCCGTGCCGTATTGAAGGTAGCCCAGGCCGCTGGGCACGCTGGCCGGGCGGGAGGCGAGGGTGTCGATAAGGTTCATTTCAAGTCGTTTCCTTTTGGTCCGGGAACCAAAACGAAACGCCCTCCCGGCGGACCGGGAGGGCGTCTTGAAAGTGGATCGATCGTATCGGGTCGTCCGGCGGAAGTCAACGGCTGGCGCGATGCGTTCGTGATGCACGGCATGTTTCTTTACGCGCCGGCCGGCGCAGCCGTACACTCGTCGGCGATTCGCGGCCCGTGTACGTGGCTTTCGAGCCGTGCAGCTGCTTTCAACGGGCCGACGATCGTACTCGCATGACATTCGTCGCGCGACGCCAGGAGGCGCCATGAGTGCAGACGCAGCCCCCGCATCTTCTTCCGCTCCCGCCGCACCCGCGGCTCAGGATCGCATCCGGCACGTGTTCGTGCTGATGCTCGAGAACCGTTCCTTCGATCACCTGTTCGCGCTGTCGGGCATCGCCGACATCGTCGCCGCGTCGCCGGGCGACAGCAACGCGTACGGCGGCGCGGTCTATCCGTTCGGCGGCGGCGCGCCGGACCAGATGCCGACCGATCCGTGCCATGAATTCACCGACGTGCTCGAACAGCTTTGCGGCGCCGGCGTGCCGTTCGTGAAAGGGCAGCCGTATCCGGGCATCGACAATTCCGGCTTTGTGTCGAACTACGCGACGTCGCATTCCGAGGGCTCGCCGCCGCAAGCCGACAATGCGGGCACGATCATGCAGGGCGCTGATATCCGCACGCAGGCGCCGTCGTTGTATGCACTCGCGAATGCGTTCGTGCTGTGCGACGCGTGGCACGCGTCGATGCCGGGGCCGACCTGGCCGAATCGCTTCTTCCTGCATGGCGCCTCGTCGGCCGGCCTCGACCATTCGCCGACCCGGGAGGAGATGGCCGGATGGGATACGCTCGACGGTTTTCGCTATCCGAAGGGTTCGATTTTCGATGCACTTGGCGGCGACCACTGGCGCATCTACCAGGACCAGTCGGGCGACCCGCTCGGCCACGTGCCGCAGGTCGCATCGCTGAAGGGCATCAGCTTCTTCGACGTCGACGATCTCGCGCATTTCGAAGCCGATCTCGCGGCCGGCTACACCGCGCGCTACACGTTCATCGAGCCCGGCTATGGCGACATCGTGCACGGCACCTACCGGAACGGCAGCTCGCAGCACCCGATGGACGGGCTGGCCGGCGGCGACCGGCTCGCCGCGCGCGTGTACAACGCGATCCGCAATTCGCCGGTGTGGAACAGCAGCCTGTTCGTGATCGTCTACGACGAGCATGGCGGCTTCTACGATTCGGTCAGGCCAGGCGCTGCGCCGCCGCCTAACGATGGCGCGCCGGCCACGTTGAATGCGAGCGGCTTCGGCTTCGACGTGTATGGCGTGCGCGTGCCGGCGATCGTGATTTCACCGTGGGTCGCGGCCGGGCACGTCGATCACACACCGTATGACCACGCGTCGATAGGCGCGACGCTCGAGCGGCTGTTCGGCCTCGCGCCGCTGACCGACCGCGATCGTCTCGCCAACGACCTGCTCGGGCTCGTCACGACGACGTGCCGGACGGATTGTCCACAAAGGATCGGAACATGAGTCCCACCCCGACCCCGGACGCACGCGATGCGCTGCCCGTGCGCGACGGCACGAGCCTGATCGCCTATCTGCATGTCCTGAGGAAAGCCCATGCGGCCCTGGTCGGCCAGGAACAGGCTCACCAGCGCTTCAGCGAGATCGTCACGCGCGGGCAGGCACGGCAGTACATCGAGGAACTGATGCCGGTGCTGTTGAATAAGCGCGCCGAGCATCGGGCGCGTAAGCATGGCGGGAAGCATCGTTGAGCGAAGGGCGAGCACGCAGGTGGCGCGTCATGCCGCCCGCTGCACGCTGACGGCCGACACCGCCGCGCCTGTCAGTTGAACGACCGCGCCGACGCCCGCCAGCGCGCGTGCGGTGATCAGCACCGACACCGGGGCGCGAGTGCGCACAGCAGCGACGCGATGATGAAGACGGCCGTGCCGGCCAAGAAGACGCGGCGGCGGCCGTACAGGTCGGCGGGCAGCCCGCCGGTCAGCAGCACCGCGTACGTGAGGTTGTAGCTGTCGACGACCCATTGCAATGCGCCGACACCGGCATGGAAATAGGCGCAGATCGCGCGTGGCGAGATTGACGACGGCCGTGTCGACTTGGGCCATGAGTACGGCGACGCACAGCGTGAGCAGGGGCGCGCCGCGGCGTTTGACGGTGCGCCCGGCCAGGGGCGGCCGGTCCTTCGGCATGGGCCACGGGCGGGGCGCCTCGGGTGCCGGTCGATCGAGCCCGGACGTTGCCTGCCGACAGCGTGGTGTCAGCAGCCCGGAAACCTCTCGCACGCAAGCGGCATGCCCGCGCGCCGCATGACGTCACGCCGCCTTCGCGGCTCGATTCGGTTCTGCTCGACGCGTATTCCGGATCTGCCTGATCGCAGGATCGTTCGTGTCGCTCGTCACGACTCGCGTATGCCGTGCGTGCGCAGCGATGTCGTGAATTCGCCCGCCGCCGTCGGGATCGACGATCAGTGCAATCGTGTTCTGGGTCGTCATAGTGGCCCGCGTTGCCGTGCGAGATCGATGGGCTTTTACGCGTGCGGCTCAATCGGGTCAATCGGGTCGATACCGGGTCGATTGCGTCGTGCGTCGCCATTGGCTTAAGATCGGTGGGAGACCATCCTATGCCTTCAGCGTCAATGAAAACGAGCATAAGCCTGCGGGTCGCCGTCATCGCGTCGGCCGTTGCCGTGTACAGCATCTACATGCATATCCAGCAGTTGATCAGCGGCTGCATGTGGGTCAGGGGCCATCGGCGCTGCAGTTTCGAAAACAGTGTGAATTTCCAGGGCCTGATGGATCTGGACCTGATGATTACCTGTTGCTGGGTCGCCGCGGCGGTGGTGGGGTGGATTTCCGTTGCGCAGCGCACGAAGAAACCGGGTTAGCCACGTAATGGTCGTGCTGCCCGGGTGAACAGGCACGAAATACCGCTCGACCGGATCGAATCCCGTCAATCCGTGACAACGCGCATTCGCTGACGAGGCGCGGCGGTGCGCTCGATGCATGCGAGTCCGAAACGAACGTCTGATTCCGCTGCCGGCGGACGAGATCATGCCGATCGCCGGGGACAGGCGTTGCATCGCGCGCGGCGCGAGGGGAGGTTCCCGTGCAATTTCCAACAGGATCGGTGGTCGCGCTCAGCTCGGCGGCAGCCACGATGTTCTCGATCGGCATGCTGTTTCTCGGCTACTGGGGATTGCACGAAGCATTGCCCTGGCGGTTCGGCGACTACGTCGTGATCGTTCCCGCGCTGGCCGGTTTCGCGTGCCTCGCCAGCGTGCCGTTTCTCGCGACGTCTCCGATGAAAACGCCCGACGACGAGTCGAGAATGTTCGTCGCGCGACGCGTGTTTCTGTGCGGCGCGGGCGCGGTGTGGTGTGCGATTGTCGTGTCGCTGATTGTGTGAGAACAGCGTGACGGGACGGTTTTCGGAACAACCCGGCGAACCGGTCCCGAAACGTCTGACGTGAGGCCGGAGCCGACGGTTTTCACGCTGTCGTTACCGCTTTGCTTTCCCCGATCGCGTGCACTAGATTCGAAGCGTTGGTCTTCTTTCAGCGCGCGAGGTGGATCCATGACGCCGTGGGAAATTCAGGGAACCGAAATGATCAGCTGCAATTGCTCATACGGTTGCCCTTGTCAGTTCAATGCGCTGCCGACCAACGGTAACTGCGAAGCGATGGGGGCGATTTCGATCGACCGCGGCCACTACGGCGACGTGGTGCTCGATGGCGTCAGGATCGCGGTGGTGTTTCAGTGGCCGGGCGCGGTTCACGAAGGCAAGGGCAAGTGCCAGCCGATCGTCGACGAGCGCGCGAGTCCGGCGCAGCGCGAGGCCGTGCTGAAGATCATGACCGGTCAGGATACCGATCCATTTGCGACGATGTTCTCGGTGTATGCGTCGACGCTTGAACACGCGTTCGATCCGATCTTCACGGCGATCGATTTCGACGTCGATGTCGACGCCCGGCGCGGCCGGATTCACGTGGACGGTGTGTTCGATGCCACCGGCGAACCGATCCGCAATCCGGTGACGGGCGACGAGCACCGTGTGCGAATCGACCTGCCGCACGGTTTCGAATACGAGCTGGCCGAGATCGGTTCGGGAACGGGGCGCTCGCAGGGCAACATCACGCTGAATCTCGACGGAACCTATGCGCAATTCGCGCGGCTGCATCTGAACAACCACGGGCTGATCCGGCATCGCGCCGCGGCATGACTCCGTTCGACGTCTGGCTCGCGCGCGAGCGTGCCGTCACGCTGCTCGGCATGGCCGCGCTCGTCGGCCTGTGCTGGTTCTACCTGTGGACGGGCGCGGGAACCGGCATGTCGGCGCTGGAGATGACGACCGTCGCGCTGTTTCCGCATCGGCTGGCGGACGGCATGGGCAGCATGGATCCGTCTCTGCCGACCGTGATCGCGATGTGGTGGGTGATGATGATCGCGATGATGACGCCCGGCGCCGCGCCGCTCGTGATGCTGTACCGGCGCGTGCTGCGGCAGCACGGCAACGGGGCGGCCGGATCGGCGCTGACGTCGGTGGCCCTGCTGGCCGGCTATTTGACGGCATGGCTCGCGTTCTCGATCGGCGCGGCGTTGCTTCAGGCGCTGCTGCAGCCGGCCGGGCTGATCTCCGCGATGATGCTGTGGTCGAAGAGCGCGCTTCTTTCCGCCATCGTGCTGGCGTTGGCCGGGCTTTATCAATTTTCGCCGCTGAAACGCGCGTGTCTGCGGCAATGCCGCGCGCCGGCGGCGTTCCTGGTCGCGCACTGGCGTCCGGGCGTTGCGGGCAGCTTCCTGCTGGGCGCGCGGCACGGCGTGGTTTGCGTGGGCTGCTGCTGGTTGCTGATGGCGCTGCTGTTCGTCGGCGGCGTGATGAATGTCGTGTGGATCGTCGCGTTGTCGCTGTTCGTGTTCGTGGAAAAGGTTCTGCCCGGCGGCGATCGTATCGGCCGCGTGCTCGGCGTCGTGCTGATTGCCTGGGCCGGTGTGACGTTGATCGTGTGAGGCGCGGCACCGGCTGGCTACAGGAACAGGCCGGACACGAAGGGAGGCGCCCGATGAAGATCCGCTTTCGTGCCGTCGCCACGTCGTGCGCGATGGCGGTCGTTGCACTGCCGGCGCTGGCGGGCGGCGACATGTCGGGCATGCATTCAAGCGATGCGGGCACGTCGGCGCAGGATGCGAAACTGACCGATGCCGAAGTCAAGGAAATCGACGCCGGGCGCGGGCGCGTGACACTGAAGCACGGCGCACTCGACAACATCGGGATGCCGCCGATGACGATGGCATTCAAGGCCGGCGACGCGGCGATGATTCCGTCGCTGCATGTGGGCGACAAGGTCCGGGTGCGGGTGGAAAACGTCAACGGCACACCGACGATCGTGAAGCTGGTGAAGCGGCCGTGACGACGATGCGGCGCGTGTACGGGGCGTCGTCGGTTTTTTATCGTGCTACGTAACGCAGGTATCGAAATGCCTGCACGGGCCGGGCGGTACGATCCGCATTCGATGCGCGCTGCCCCGCGGCGCGGGCTGGACGGCCATCGCAAGGCGCTTGTGAAACTGTGAAGGAGGCCGATGGAAATGGCACGGTAGATGCTTGTTGGAGTGATCGCGAGGAATAGCGAACGGGGGCTTGCATGCAAGATCACTTCATCAAGGCGAACGTTGCGCTCGTCGCCATTGCCGCTGCGTGTGCGCTCGCGGCGTGCGGCGGCGGGGACGTTACGGCGCCGATGCCGGCGGGTAACACGATCGGGACGAGTACGAGCGGCGCAAGCGGAACCAGCGGCACAAGCGGAACCAGCGGAACCAGCGGCACACCCGGCACGAACGGCATCATCAGTTCCGCCGGCGCCGTCGTGCTGGCCGCGGGTTCGACGCTCGGCGACGTGACGTTGCCCGGCGTCGGCAAGGCCGCGACGGCCGGGCCGGCCGACACGGTCACCGGCGTCGGCACGCTCATCCGCGATACGACGAACGCGGTGAGCAACGGTATCGGCCAGATCGGCTTCACGCCGGACCCCGTTGGCAGGACGGTCACGGGCCTCGGCACCGTCGTCGGCTCGATCGGCAACCCGGTCAACGGCCTCGGCGAAACGGTGAAGGCGCTCGGCTCCGGCCCGCTGTCGCCCCTCGCGCCGATCACGACGCCCGTCGGAGGCCTGCTCGACACGGCGGCCGGGGGCTTGCAGTCAGGCGGCGCCATGCTCGGCTCGACGCTGTCGTCGGGTCCGGTCCAGCAGGCGACGCAAGCGCTCGGCACCGCGATCACGCCGGTCGTGACGACGGCGGGTCAACTCACGCAGCAGGCCGGCACCGCAACCGGGCTCGGACAGCCGGTCGCGGGCCTGCTCGGACAGCTCGGGGCGGCGATCACGTCGGCCGGATGGCAGGTGACGGCCACGTCGCCGCAGCCGATCGTCGGCGCTGCCGGCAGTCTCGTTCGGGCGGCGGGCAACACGGTGACCAATGCGGGCGGCCTCGTGAACCCGAGCGGCGCGAACGGCGCGGTGCCGGTCGCCGGTCTGGTGACGAGCGTGGTCGGCGGCATTCCGGCGACCGTGCACGACGGCTCCGTGGCCGTTACGAGCGGCGCCGGCTCGCCGCTGGGCGGTCTTTCCAATCCGCTCGCGCCGGTGACGTCGCTGGCGGGTGGCCTGCTCGGCGGCGCGGTCGGCAAATAGCCGGCCCGCGTTGATCGTCATGCGGGAACCTGACTGCATGACCGGGGCGGCCGCCCTCGGTCGTCCCGTTCCCGGCAGGAATCGGCGATGAATCCTGAAACCTCGGCCCGCTACCTGCGCGTGTCGCCCGGCTTCGACGGCGGCCGCGCGAGCCCGCGCGCCGGCAGCGGCGTCGACATCACGATCGACGTGCGCGTTTCGCCGTACAGGTTGACGCGTTCGATCAGCTGTTC
Organism: Burkholderia sp. AU16741; assembly: GCF_002223345.1. Classification (NCBI taxonomy): domain Bacteria; kingdom Pseudomonadati; phylum Pseudomonadota; class Betaproteobacteria; order Burkholderiales; family Burkholderiaceae; genus Burkholderia; species Burkholderia sp. AU16741. Next base: position 577,050 of record NZ_NKEZ01000008.1, on the reverse strand, counting down.
GAGATGGGTCATGCTGACGGCGACGAACCGCATCACATACGAATCCGCGCCCGTCACATGATGGCATTCGACGACTTCGGGAATCGTCTCCAGCAGCTTGAGGAACTTCGCCTTCGCCGGTTGCTGCACCGTGATGCCGATCAGCGCGCTCACCGGGTAGCCGGCCGCGGACGGATTGATCCGCGCGGTGTAGCCTTCGACCACGCCGGCTGCTTCAAGGCGCTTCACGCGCTCCGTCACCGCCGGCACCGACAGGTGAACCTGGCGCGCGAGCTCCGTATAGCTGAGGCGTCCGTTGTCCTGCAACAGCGCGAGTATCTTCCAGTCCAGATCGTCCATCGAGGCGGGCGTTTTTAAGGTAGAGCCGCCATTTTTCCTTAAAAACCGCATTCAGCGGGAAGCGGACTTTCCCTACCATGCCTGTTCGAGCCATGGGATGTGGAAAGGAGCAGGCGATGTTGTTCATCAAATCCGTCGTGATGGGGCTGTCGATCGCGGTGCCGGTCGGCCCGATCGGCATGCTGTGCATCCAGCGCAGCCTGAGCCGCGGTTTCCAGGCGGGATTCGCGACGGGCATCGGCGCCGCGTGCGCCGATGCGATTTACGGCCTGCTCGGCGCGCTGGGCGTCGCGGGCATCGTCACCGCGTTCCCGATGCTGACGGTCGGCCTGAAGATCGGCGGCGGCGCGTTTCTCGTGTGGCTCGCGTGGACCATCGCGCGCCAGGCGCCGGCCGCGCCGGCCGGGCAGCGCGAGTTGCTGCGTACGCCCGTCCTGCGCGATTTCCTGACGACGTTCGGCCTCACGCTGTCGAACCCGATGACGATCGTGTCGTTCGTCGGGATCTTCGCGGCGCTCGGCCCGCTGCCGGGCGCGCGGGAAGGCCCGATGTGGGCGACCGTCGCGTGGATGGTGGCCGGCGTGTTCGTCGGCTCGGCCACGTGGTGGCTGTGCCTGAGCAGCGCAACCGCCGCACTGCGCGCAAGGCTGTCGTTCACGTTCATGCACGCGCTGTCGCGCGTGTCGGCGGCCGTCGTCGCGGTATTCGGCGCGATCCAGCTCGTCGCCGGCGTACGTGGCTTGATCTAGGCGCGCGGGGCAGCGCGGGTCGAGCGGATCGCGTCGACCGTCGTCCGGATATGGGCGAGCAACTCGAGCATCACCGTTTTCCGGAGGTACTGGTTGATTCGCATGCTGACGACGATATCGGACGGCAGTGCTTCGATCGCAAGCTGAACCGACCGCAGATCGTCGACGAGCCGTGTCAGCGCATCGGGGGCCCACGCGTGCAGTGCAACAGCGATTTCCTCAGGCCAGAGACCGAACGCGTCGATGCCGCAGCATCCTGCGACGCAGTCGGTTTCCAGCGCGTCGATCAACGGCATGACGGTCGCCAGATGCGGATCGACGTCGATCGCATGCGCGTGGCCGCCGGCCAGATCGCCGCATGCGATCCAGCGATCCGAGCCGATGCCGATGTCGTTCTTGTGTGCTTTTCCGTTCATCGCCGGCTCAGTTCGATACGTGAAAACGCAGGTGCGCGTGCACGAAGCGCGCGATTTCGTGGCTCAGCTCGATATCCTCCGGCGCGCCCATGAACCCGCCATGCGGCATCCCTTCGAATACGTGCAGCTCGGTCGGCACCTGCGCGCGCCGCAACGCGCGATGCAGGCGCACGGCGTTCGACAGGAACAGGTCGCGCGTGCCGCTCTGGATGAAGGTCGGCGGGAAGCCGGCGGCGAAATCGCCGAACAGCGGCGACAGGTACGGATGCGCGAGATCGGCGCCGTTCGCGTAGAGCAGATTGTTGGCCATCAGCGGCGCCGGCAACACAACATCGACAAGGCGGTTGGTCTCGAAGCTGTCGCCGGATTCGGTCAAGTCGGCTTCCGGCGACAGCAGCACGAGCGCGGCCGGCAACGGCAGGCCCTCGTCGCGGGCGCGCAGCACCATCGCCGCGGCGAGATTGCCGCCGGCCGAACGGCCGCCGATGACGACGTTTTCCGGTGCGTGATGTGCCAGCACGTAGGCATAGGCCGCGATGCAGTCGTCGAGCGCGGCCGGGTACGGATGTTCGGGCGGCATCCGGTAGTCGACGCCGTAGCAGCGGATGCCGAGCCGGTCGGCCTGTATTTGCGTGCCGGTACGGCACGCGGCGCCGCCGCCCACGATCAGCCCGCCGCCGTGCAGGTCGATGATTGCGCATGCGCCGGAAGCCGCGGCTTCCGGCGTCGCGACATGCACGTTGGCAGCGCCGACGCGGATCGTCTCGACGCGCGAACGCAAGGCGACGGCAAGCTGCGCGACCGCGGCCGCGTAATGCGCGTCGGCGCCGGCTTTCACGCGCATCCACGCGTCGATGTCGTCCGGGGCCGGCATCACGTGCAACGCGTTCAGCGGCACGCCGTCGTCGCCGGTCAGGCGTTGCAGCGCAGCGCGCGCTTCGTCGCTGATCGAGGTCGGGAAGGGCACGACACGGCTCGGCAGCACGACGCCGTCGGGTTTGTCTTTCATCGCTTGGGCTCCGTTCGGGGCGTCATGCGGGCGAAGGCCAGTGGCGCAGCATCGCGTCGAGCGCATCGAGGCTGCGCGACCACGACGCATCGGCATCCGGCGCGCTGTGCGAGAAGCCGCCGGCGCTTTCGAGCGTCACGTAGCCCATGAAGAAGCCGCCGAGCAGGCGGATCGCATGCGCGTGCTCGGCATCCGGCAGCGCGTAGCCGCGCAGTACCGCCGACGTCATCCTGACGAGCTGCCCGCCCACGCTCGCGGCGGCGCGCTCGGCGCTCACCGGATGACGGGCGGCGGCGAAGCGGCCCGGATGCGCCCGTGCGTAGTCGCGATAGACGTTCGCGAGCGCCGCCAGCGCGTCCTTGCCGGTGCGGCCGGCCAGCGCGTCGGTGGCGCGCTCGGCCAGCTCCTGCAGCGCGAACAGCGCGATGCGGCTCTTGAGATCGTCGAAGCTCGGGATATGGGAATACAGGCTCGCCAGCTTCACGTCGAAATGCCGCGCGAGCGCGGCACCGGTGAGTTGCTCGAAGCCGGTTTCATCGGCGAGCTGCGCGCCGGCTTCGACGAGTTTGTCCACGGTAATGCCGGCACGCGCCATGACGAATGCTATGAAGATTAGTTAAAAACCTAATTCTATTAGCTTTCATCGAGATGTCAATTTCGCGCGCGTGCCGGGTGGTGCGTTGCGCCGATGCGTGGCGCCGTCAGAACGTATAACTGACCTTGCCGAACGCGGTGCGCCCGAGCGTGTTGTAGCCGTACGCGGTCATGTACTGGCGATCGAACAGGTTCGACAGCGACGCCGACACCGTCAGGTGCGAATTGATCCGGTACGACGCGCGCAGGCTCACCGTCAGGTACGACGCCAGATACTGCCGGTTGGCCGGATCGTCGAACGTCGAGCCGCCGTACAGCAGCGACGCGCCCGTGCTCAGCGCATGCAGCTTCAGTTCGTCCCACGTGTGATCGACGTTCAGGCTGACCGTCTGGCGCGGCCGGCGGCTGAGCCACGTCTGGTTCGTTTCGTCCTGCGGATTCAGGATGCCGACCGCGACGCTGACCGGCGTCGAGCGGCCGATCGTTCCCTTGTACGACAGGTCGATGCCGCGAATGTGCGAACGGCCGATGTTCATCGGCGAGAACGTCGCCGGGTTGTACGCGATCAGGTTGTTGACGCGCGTGTCGTAGATCGCCGCGGTGAACGTGCCGTACGCCGTGTTCGCATCGAGCGCGGCCTCGACCGACGTGCTGCGTTCCGGGCTGAGGTTCGGATTGCCGTAGCCCGGGTAGTACAGGTCGTTGAAGGTCGGCAGGCGGAACGCATTGCCGTACGACATGCGCGCCGTATAGACCGGCGTGATCGCCCACGACAGCGCGGCATTGCCGGTGTTCACCGCTTGCCCGGCGATGATCTCGTGTCGGCCGGCGACGAACATCGTCACGCGGTCGAGCGTCGCCGACTGATGCAGCGAGAACGCGGAATCGTTGCGCGTCGGCACGCCGCCGGGAATGTCGACCGGCAGGAATGCCTGCTCGCGCGTGAAGTCGTACGCGAGCTTCGATTCGCCCGACAGCGGCAGGCCGAACAGGTGAAACCCGTGCTCCCGATGGGTCAGCGATGTCGACGTGCTGATCCGCTGCGAATTGATCTGGTCGGTCGCGAGGGCGGGGTTGTCGGCGTAGATGAACTGGCGGTCGTTCGCATAGCCGAACGACTGGTCGAACTGCGTATCGGGCGTGATGTCGAGATGGAACGCGACGCCGGTCGTCAGCTGGTGATCGAGTTCGCGATTGGCGTAGCCGCTGTTGTCGTAGGACAGATCGGAGCGGTGGTACAGCGCGAACGTCGAGATCGACCAGTTGTCGCGCGCGTAGCCGAGCCGCGCGTCGAGATCCTGCGCGTGATACGGATTGCGGCCGTCTTCGTGGCCGTAGAAGAACGGCCGCGTCGCATCGATGCCGGCCGTGTTGTAGTCGTGCAGCCCAAGCGAATAGGTGAGCCCGCCGAGCGCGGCCAGCGGCCCGGTCGACGGCACCGTGCCCGACGTGCGGAACTGCGTGTCGAACGTCTTGTTCGAGCCGCCGCCGAACGACACGGTGGTCCGGTTCGGCTGGTTGGCGGCGCGGCGCGTGAAGAGTTGCACGACGCCGCCCATCGCGTTGTTGCCGAATGACGCGGCGGCCGGGCCGGAGATCACCTCGACGCGCTCGAACGCTTCGGTCGGCAGGTCCGCCCACGGCGCGATGCCGGTGGTCGGCGAGCCGATCCGGATGCCGTCGATGAACACGGCGACCTGGCTCGCCGACGAACCGCGGATGCTGACCGACGCGGACGAGCCCGGCCCGCCGTTCTGCGTGACGGTCACGCCCGGCAGCGTCGCGAGCGCCTGCGTGATGCTCGGGTCGGCGGGTGACAGCCGGTCGAGATCCTCGCGCGTGAGCACCTGCGTCGACGCGTAACGGCGGTCGAACGATTCGGGCAGGTGCCGCGTGTCGGTCACGCTGATCGTCGGCAGGTCGGCGCCTTCCGCAGGCCCGGCGGGCTGCGCGAGCGTCGTGTCGCCGGCGGCATGGGCGAGCGGGGAAAGCAGCGCGGTGGCGGCGGACGTGGCGAGCAGGTGACGAACGTTCATGAGGCGGCGGAACAAAGTGTGTGACGTGTACGGCGATCGCGGGCGGAGAGCGGGCAGGTTGGGGGTGCCGACGGCGCGTCGGTGCGACGCTTCCGGTGGGGAAGCGGATTCGGGAACGATGGACATCTGACGGATCCTGAGGTCGGGTCGTCCATGCAACGGGCGACCGCCGGGGGCGGTGCCAGGCGCATCGGGACACCCCGCCCGGTGCGGCTGCGTGGACCTCGGGTCGATGGCAGGTCTCCTGGCTCGCGGGTCGTCATCCGTGCAGGCCTTCCCGGTTTCCCAGTGGCATGCGGTGGCACGGATTCGCCGCTCACAGTTGCGGGGGCAGCCGCAGATTCGGGGCGTTGCCCCTGCTGCGTTCCCTTTTGATCCCGTCTCCGGGAACCATCAGCGCGCAAGGGTAATGGCGTGCGCTCGGGCACGTCAATCGTCCGGCCGCGCGCGGATGCGAAAAAACGTCATTGCCCGGCGGCGGCTTTCCAAATCCTTTCGTTCGAGGTGGGCGGGCAGCGTTTCATATCTGAGGAAACGGCCGGATTCACACGCATGCCGCCGCGCCGGAACTAGCCGCCGTCGTTTCGTCGCTCTGAGGGCCAGCGGCGGGCGCGTGCCGTTATCGATGCGCGCCGCGCCGCTCAGGCCGGCGCCGACACCAGCGCGCAGAAGTTCTCGAGATCGACGTTGCCGCCGCTGATCACCACGCCAACGCGCTTGCCCTGCAGCGCATCCTTCATCCGGCGCACGGCGGCGAACGACAGGCAGCCGGTCGGCTCGACGACGATCTTCATGCGCGTGGCGAAGAAGCGCATGCAGTCGACGAGTTCCGCGTCCGTCGCGGTGAGGATGTCGTCGACGTCGCGGCGCAGGATCGGGAACGTCAGGTGGCCGAGGTGCTGTGTCTGCGCGCCGTCGGCGATCGTGCGCGGCGTGTCGATATGCACGATCGTGCCGGACCGGAACGATTGCTGCGCATCGTTGCCGGCTTCGGGCTCGACGCCGTACAGCTTCGCATGCGGCGAGAGCGCACGCGTGGCGAGCGCGGTGCCCGACAGCAGCCCGCCGCCGCCGAGCGGCGTGAACACCGCGTCGAGCGGGCCGACTTCGTCGAACAGTTCCTTGGCCGCGGTGCCCTGGCCGGCGATCACGTCCGGGTGGTCGTAGGGCGGCACCAGCGTGAGCCCGTGCTTCTCCGCGAGATCGCGCCCAATCTGCTCGCGATCCTCGGTGTAGCGGTCGTAGGTCACGACGTTGCCGCCGTAGCCGCGCGTCGCGGCCATCTTCGCGGCCGGCGCGTCCTGCGGCATCACGATCGTCGCGGGAATGCCGAGGATGCGCGCCGACAGCGCGATTGCCTGCGCATGGTTGCCCGACGAGAACGCGACGACGCCGTGGCGTCGCTGTTGCGCGTTGAAGCGCGACAGCGCGTTGAACGCGCCGCGGAACTTGAAGGCGCCCATGCGCTGCAGGTTCTCGCACTTGAAGAACACCTGCGCGCCGAGCGCGTCGTCGATCGTCCGCGACGTCATCACCGGCGTGCGGTGCGCGTGGCCTTCGAGCCGGGCCGCGGCGGCGGCGATGTCGTCGTACGTGGGGAGAGCGGAAGCGTTCATGGTTGCTCGAGGATGGAAAAAGTCGGTCGACGGGAATGCGGGGCGCGCCGGGTCACTTCGCGTCGTTGTAGACGGTGGCGCGCGACACGCCGAGATGCTGCGACACGATCTCCATCGCGCGGCGCACCTCGAGGAAGCCATCGGCCTTCAGCGTCTGCATCAGCTCGCGGCGCTGGTCGGTCTTCAGCTCGCGCGGCGTCGTCGCGAGGCGCGTCGCGAAGGTGTCGATGCGTTGCCGGATCGCGTCCGCGCCGGCCGGGTCGAGCGTTTCGACGACGGCTTCGCCGTCCGTGCGGCAGAACTGGTTCAGCATGCCCTGGAAGCCGCGGAACAGCGTGACGTCGGCATTCATGCACAGCGCGGCCACATAGCGCCCGGTCGAATCCTTGATGCCGATCGACGTGCTTTTCGCGGTGCGGCCGTCGGCGAAGCGGTTCGGGTAGTTCGCGAGCACCTGCGGAAAATCGTCGTCGGCGATGCGGGCGAGGCCGAGCTCGGTCGCGGGATCGCCCACCGCGCGCCCCGACAGATTGTTGTGGATCGCGAGGATCGCGTGCTCCGGCGTGCGCAGGTCGTGCACGACAACCTCGGTGAACGGCGCGAACATCTCGCCGAGCCCTTCGGCGATGCGCTGCACCTGTTCGATCAGCGATGCCTGCTCCGACAGCAGCGGTTTGCGGTTTGTACTCATGCGGGGTCCTGGGGGGCTTGTGGGTCCGTCGTTTCCGGCCGCGTGATGTCGGCCAGCAGCGGGCGCGCGATCCGGACGTAGTCGGCCGCGTCGAGCACGACCGAGCGATCGAGGCGGCCCGCGTTGAACGCGATTTCGGCGTTGCGCTCGACCAGCGCGGGATCGACGACGAGCGTCACGTTCGTATCGAACACGAACGGCGGCACCGCGCCCATCACGCAGCGCGTGACGGCGGCCGCGACGTCGGGCGACGCGAGCGTCGCCTTGCGCCGGCCGACCGCATCGGCGACCTTGCGGAAGTCGATTTTCAGATGGCCGGGGATCACCGCGAGCGCGGCGGGGTCGCCGCCACCCTTGAACGTGCAGAGCATCGCCTTCGCGCCCTGTTCGGGGCGGGTGCCGCGCAGCGCGGCGATCGCATCGGATTTGCCTTCCGCCGGATGCTCGAGCACGCGAAAACGCGCGCCGGACGTCGTCAGCAGTTCGCACAGCGTGTCGAAAACGGGAGAGTCGTTCATGTCGCTCCGGGCAGGCGGGCCGATGCGTCGAGGCAGTCGGGTCAAATAATCGTCCAATTATAGACGTTTTGTCATTGGCCTGACAAAGAGCGCCGGACGTCGTGGCGTCAGTGTGCTCGAATCGCGCCGATTCTTCAGCAGCCGAAAGGCCGTTTCATATGGCGGGATTCAGGCCGGATTCCCGCCGCCGCGTTTTACCGCCGCTTGAAACCGTGTTTTGCATCGCAAAAACGACCAACTATCTCATTGAAAAATAACGGAAATTTATATCTTATGTCTTATATAAGACCTGGCCGAAAACGCGCCGGACAGGATTACTATTGAGTCCATGCAGTTCGCTTCGTCACACGCGGCGGGCACGCTGAACCCTTTACTCAAATGCGCTTCGTTCCCAGGAGATAGACATGTCCCAATATCAAGACGACATCAAGGCAGTGGCTGGCTTGAAGGAAAACCACGGTAGCGCGTGGAATGCCATCAGCCCCGAGTATGCGGCCCGCATGCGTGCCCAGAACAAGTTCAAGACCGGCCTGGACATCGCGAAGTACACCGCGAAGATCATGCGCGCCGACATGGCCGCGTACGATGCCGATCCGTCCAAGTACACGCAGTCGCTGGGTTGCTGGCACGGCTTCATCGGCCAGCAGAAGATGATCTCCATCAAGAAGCACTTCAACAGCACCGAACGCCGCTACCTGTACCTGTCCGGCTGGATGGTCGCCGCGCTGCGCTCGGAATTCGGCCCGCTGCCGGACCAGTCGATGCACGAGAAGACCTCGGTCAGCGCGCTGATCCGCGAGCTGTACACGTTCCTGCGCCAGGCCGACGCCCGTGAGCTGGGCGGCCTGTTCCGCGAGCTCGATGCCGCGAAGGACCCGGCCGCGAAGGCCGCGATCCAGCAAAAGATCGACAACCACGTCACGCACGTCGTGCCGATCATCGCGGACATCGATGCCGGCTTCGGCAACGCGGAGGCGACCTACCTGCTGGCCAAGCAGTTCATCGAAGCGGGCGCGTGCTGCATCCAGATCGAAAACCAGGTGTCGGACGAGAAGCAGTGCGGCCACCAGGACGGCAAGGTCACGGTGCCGCACGAGGATTTCCTCGCGAAGATCCGTGCGATCCGCTATGCGTTCCTGGAGCTGGGCGTGGACGACGGCATCATCGTCGCGCGTACCGATTCGCTGGGCGCGGGCCTGACCAAGCAGATCGCCGTGACCAACACGCCGGGCGACCTGGGCGATCAATACAACGCGTTCCTCGATTGCGAAGAACTGTCGGCCGACCAGTTGGGCAACGGTGACGTCGTCATCAAGCGCGACGGCAAGCTGCTGCGTCCGAAGCGCCTGCCGAGCAACCTGTTCCAGTTCCGCGCCGGCACGGGCGAGGCGCGTTGCGTGCTCGACTGCATCACGTCGCTGCAAAACGGCGCCGACCTGCTGTGGATCGAAACCGAAAAACCGCATATCGCGCAGATCGGCGGCATGGTCAGCGAGATCCGCAAGGTGATCCCGAACGCGAAGCTGGTGTACAACAACAGCCCGTCGTTCAACTGGACGCTGAACTTCCGCCAGCAGGCCTACGATGCGATGAAAGCCGAAGGCAAGGACGTGTCGGCTTACGACCGTGCGCAGTTGATGAGCGTCGAATACGACGAAACCGAACTGGCCAAGCTCGCCGACGAGAAGATCCGCACGTTCCAGGCAGATGCATCGCGTGAAGCAGGCATCTTCCACCACCTGATCACGCTGCCGACGTACCACACGGCTGCGCTGTCGACCGACAACCTGGCGAAGGAATACTTCGGCGACCAAGGCATGCTCGGTTACGTGGCCGGCGTGCAGCGCAAGGAAATCCGTCAGGGCATCGCGTGCGTGAAGCACCAGAACATGTCGGGTTCGGACATCGGCGACGATCACAAGGAATACTTCAGCGGCGAAGCGGCGCTGAAGGCGGCGGGCAAGGACAACACGATGAACCAGTTCTCGTAACCCGTCATTCCGCGGTAGAAAGCCAACTCGTCACGGGTTGGCTTTTTTCGTTCGACGCGCGAAGCGTGTGATCCGCGCGCGGCTGTTGCGACAAACTGGCTCGTCGGCAGCACGTCGATCGTGTCGAATCGATGCGGCGCGCGCAGCGGGTCCGACATCTCGGCCGCGTTGCGCGGGAATTTTTCGCTCACCGCAACCGTATCGACGTGCGCGCACGGACCGCTCACCGCCGGCGCGATGGCAGCGTGCGCGTATTACCCCGGATTGCCGCGCGCACCGTTTTGAGCAGCGACGTGAAGCGGGTATTCGAACAGGATGTTTGTGTACGCAACCTAATTCAGGGTTTGCCTGAGTAGCGAAAACGCCAATTCGCACGACGTGGGTTCGCGTTGTTCGTACGCACGAGCGGCAGTTGAAATTGCCGTTCGTGCGAAACCCTTGCGGGGCGGTCGTCACGCTTGTTTCGTCCCCAAAGCGGGCGTGCCGCGGCCGTAAAAAGCACCTGCCTGCAACACGCATGCCGGCACGCCGTCACAGTTGTTTCTTGTTGCAACGCAACGCCCCGTCAATAACGGCGATGGTATGCTGGCCGGCATGGAGTTGTATGGCAGGTTGCTTGCATGGCGAAACTCGTGTTCGCACTTTCTGACGAGACTTCATCTTCTCTCGCCCGCATCGCGGCATCGACGCGCGCGCCGCTCGCGCGTCCCGTCCTGCGCGCCGCATCTTCCTGCGCTCCGCACGCATTCCCCATCTCGCGGGCTCGCCCCGCATCCCCATCCCCGCCCAATAATCTGGAGACGTCCCCATGTTGCAGAACACTTTGGCCGAAGCGACACATGGCCCGCTGATCGCTCCGCCGGCCTTCGTCAAACATCGCAAGCTGATCGACTGGGTATCGCGCATCGCGGCGCTCACGGAGCCCGAGCGCATCGTGTGGTGTGACGGGTCGCAGGAGGAATACGACGCGCTGTGCCAGGCGATGGTCGACCAGGGCACGCTCACGCGCCTGAACCCGGCGAAGCGCCCGAACTCGTATCTCGCGCAATCCGATCCGTCGGACGTCGCGCGCGTCGAGGATCGCACGTTCATCTGCGCGGCGTCGCGCGACGACGTCGGCCCGACCAACAACTGGATCGAGCCCGCGGAAATGCGCGAGACGCTCAACGGGCTGTTCCGCGGCTCGATGCGCGGTCGCACGCTGTACGTCGTGCCGTTCTCGATGGGCCCGCTCGGCTCGCCGATCGCGCACGTCGGCGTCGAGTTGTCCGACAGCCCATACGTCGCGGTGAACATGCGGATCATGACGCGCATGGGGCGCGACGTGTACGACGTGCTCGGCGAGGACGGCGATTTCGTGCCGTGCGTGCACAGCGTCGGCCATCCGCTCGAAGCCGGCCAGCAGGACGTGCCGTGGCCGTGCAACCCGGTCAAGTACATCGTGCATTTTCCGGAAACGCGCGAGATCTGGAGCTTCGGCTCGGGCTACGGCGGCAACGCGCTGCTCGGCAAGAAGTGCTTCGCACTGCGCATTGCATCGACGATGGGGCGCGATCAGGGCTGGCTCGCGGAACACATGCTGATCCTCGGCGTGACGTCGCCGGCCGGCAAGAAGTATCACGTCGCGGCCGCATTCCCGTCCGCGTGCGGCAAGACCAACTTCGCGATGCTGATCCCGCCGCAGGGCTTCGACGGCTGGAAGGTCACGACGATCGGCGACGACATCGCGTGGCTGAAGCCCGGCCGCGACGGCCGCCTCTATGCGATCAATCCGGAGGCCGGGTTCTTCGGCGTGGCGCCGGGCACGGGCGTGAAGACCAACCCGAACGCGATCGCCACGCTGAAGGAAAACGTGATCTTCACGAACGTCGCGCTGACGGAAGACGGCGACGTGTGGTGGGAAGGGCTGACCGACACGCCGCCTGCGAAGCTGACGGACTGGCAGGGCAATCCGTGGACGCCCGAGATTGGCAAGGAGACCGGCCGCAAGGCCGCGCATCCGAATTCGCGCTTCACCGCGCCGGCCGCGCAGTGCCCGTCGATCGACGACGACTGGGAAAACCCGGCCGGCGTGCCGATCGACGCGTTCATCTTCGGTGGCCGCCGCTCGACCACGGTGCCGCTCGTGACCGAAGCGCGCGACTGGGTCGAAGGCGTGTACATGGCCGCGACGATGGGCTCCGAGACGACCGCGGCCGCCGTCGGCCAGCAGGGCGTCGTGCGCCGCGATCCGTTCGCGATGCTGCCGTTCTGCGGCTACAACGTCAGCGATTATTTCGCGCACTGGCTCAAAATCGGCGAGCAACTCGAAGCCGCCGGCGCGACGCTGCCGAAGATCTATTGCGTGAACTGGTTCCGCAAGGATGCGAACGGCAAATTCGTGTGGCCGGGCTTCGGCGAGAACATGCGCGTGCTGAAGTGGATGCTCGATCGTCTCGAAGGCACGGGCGGTGGCGGCGAGCATGCGTTCGGCGTGTCGCCTGCGTATGAGGACCTGCACTGGGACGGCCTCGATTTCACGCGCGATCAGTTCGATGCGGTGACGTCGATGAACGCCGGCGAATGGCGCGAGGAGCTGAAGCTGCATGCGGCGCTGTTCGATACGTTGAAGCTGCGCTTGCCCGCCGAAATGACCGACACGATGAAGAAGATCGAGCAGCGTCTCGGCGGCTGACGGTACGCCGCGTCATCGTCCGTGATGTCCCGCCGCCGGCATGTCTTGCTGGCGGCGGGATGTGTCGTTTGGACGCCGCGCGTGCCCGCTATGGGCGCAGCGGGTGCTGCAATGCGTCGCGCCGCGTAGCCTCGCCGGCCTGAAACGAACGACGCCCCGGGCCATTCATCGCATGGCCCGGGGCGTTGTCCTTTTCCGCGATCGGCGGATGTCAGCCGAGATCGAGCGCGTTCGTCAAATCGCCCGGCGGCGTCGCGCCGCGCGCGGCGAACGCGTTGTTGCGCAGCACCACACCGTCCAGCGGCGCGAGCCCGTGCACGCGACTGATGAAGCGCAGGATCGAGTTCGTGTCGTACAGCGTGTGATCGACGAAGCCCTTTTTCGCGAACGGCGAGATCACGAGCGCCGGGATCCGCGAGCCGGGGCCCCAGCGATCGCCGACCGGCGGCGCGACGTGATCCCACCAGCCGCCGTTCTCGTCGTGCGTCATCACGATCACGGTGTTTTCCCATTGCGGCCCGCGCCGGATATGGTCGATCACGGTCGCGATGTGACGGTCGCCCGATTCGATGTCCGCATAGCCCGCATGCATGTTCAGGTTGCCCTGCGGCTTGTAGAACGTGACGGCCGGCAGGCGGCCCGCGTCGATGTCGGCGATGAAGTGATTGGTCGACGGCTCGTCGCCGAGCCCCGCATCGCGCAGGTGCTTGCGGCGCGCTTCGGTGCCCGGCGCGTAGTTCACGAAGTAGTTGAACGGCTGGTGGTGGTACTGGAAATCGGGCACCGTGCCCGTGTCTCGATGCTCGATCGCGTACTGCCACGCGCCGCTGTACCACGCCCAGTCGACGTTCTTTTCCGACAGGCGGTCGCCGATCGTCGCGTAGCCCTGCGGCGGCATCACGCGATGGTCGGCCGGATCCGCATACGCGGCGTTGCCCGGATCGGGCGGCGGCACGTAGCTCGGCTGGTACGGCGGCGCCATCGTGTTCACGCCGTAGCCGTCCGGCGTGAGCGGGCCGTCGACCGCGAATTTCGGTGGGCCGTCGAGCGCGGACGCGGGCGAATCGTCGGCGAGCTTCAGGCGCGTGCCGGCCGGATCGTCGCCTTCGACCTTCGACAGCAGTTTCGCCGCATGCGGATGCTTGTGCGCGTCCGGATAGAGCGGCGGCTGCGCGGAAATCAGGAACATGTGGTTCATCCACGAACCGCCGAAGGCCGCCATGAAGAAGTTGTCGCACAGCGTGTATTGCCGCGCGAGATTCCACAGTCGCAACGTGTCGGCCGAATTGCGGTAATGGCCCATCACGAGGCCGCCCGAATCGGCCCAGGCGGCGAACTGGTTGTTGCGGCCGCCCGCGATCTGCATCTGGTTCTGGTAGAAGCGATGCCACAGGTCGCGCGTGATCACGCCGTTCGGCAGCGGCTTGCCTTGCGCGTCCGAAATCCGGAACGGCGCATTCGGCAGCTTGTCGATGTCGCGCTCGGCGATCGCGTAGCGCTTGCCGTTCACTTCCTGCGCCTGCGGCACGAGCCCGCCCCAGATCTTCGGCAGTACCGGCAGCGGCGTCTTGCCGTCGCGATCGAGCTGCTGCGCGTGTTCGGGCCGCACTTCGCTCAGTGGATGACGCACACCCGGGAAATCGCCGTACAGGTTCGCGAAGCTGCGGTTTTCCGCATAGATCACGACGATGTGGCGCACGCGCGCGCGCAACGCTTCGTCGATGCGCAGGTCGGCCGCCGAACGCGGCGCGTTGCCCGCGGTGGTTTCGCAGCCGGTGAGCGCGACACCGGCGCCGAGCGCGGCGAGGCCGCCGAGCACACGGCGGCGGTCGGGATCGGCGGGAAGGTCGTCGGGGCGATCGGGGGTGTCGTTCACGTCGTGGGTTCCTCGAATGGGCGGGTGGCGTTGTCGTTCGATGCGCGCCGGCGCCGCGCGGGCTGCCGCGACGCGGGACGGGATGAGACGGCCGGCCTCGCGCGGCGGTGCGAGGCAGCTGTCACAAAAATGTCATGCACGCGACTATAACGCGGCAAGGGGGCGGATGAAAACCGTTCGTCGGACGATTCGATGCTTGCGCGGCGAGCGATGCGAGACGCCCGCGGGCGAACTAGACTGGAATCGAGGGCGGTGCCACCGCGACCTCGTCGGGCGACGACGCCGGTGCGCGCGGCGCCGCGATCGAAACGGAGCCGGCGTCCACCGTCGAGCGCGATTTCGTCGCGTGCGGCCGGTCGCCCGAATCGGATCGCTGAAGCCGCCGCGTGGGCCGGCGACCTGCGCGCGCCGATATCCCGACGCCGCACGCCTTCTTTACGGTTTTCCCGCCACGGCGTCGCCATGCGCGGCGCGCACGAACCAGTCGAACGACATCGTGCTCGAACGCACGACGATGGGGGGCGTGAGCGCGCGTCAGGATTCAGTCGCGGCCGCGACTTCGGCCGCTTCGGTGAGCGCTTCGAGAAAACGCGTGCGCCACCAGTGCACGTCGGTCTTGCGCATGATCGCCATCAGCGCGGCGTGACGCTGCCGGCGCTCTTCGAGCGGCATCGTGAGCGCGCGCTGGATCGCCTGCGCGGTGCCTTGCGTGTCGTACGGATTGACGAGCAGCGCGGACTTCAATTGCTCGGCGGCGCCCGCGAAACGCGACAGCACGAGCACCCCGGGGTCGGCCGCGTCCTGCGCGGCGAGAAACTCTTTCGCGACGAGATTCATCCCGTCGCGCAGCGGCGTGACGAGGGCAACGCGGCTCGCGCGGTAGAGGCCCGGCAGGCGCTTGCGCGCGACGGTGCGGTGAATGTAGCGCATCGGCATCCATTCGAGCTCGCCGTAGTCGCCGTTGATCGCGCCGCACAGGCTGTCCATCTCGCGCCGCAGATCGTCGTATGCGCCGAGATCCTCGCGGCTCGGCGCGGCGATCTGGATCAGCGTCGCACGGTCGCGGTTCTCCGGATACTGTTCGAGCAACTCGCGGAACGCATGCACGCGCTGCGGCAGCCCTTTCGTGTAATCGAGCCGGTCGACCCCGACCAGCAGTTGGCGGCGCGAATATTCGTCGCGCATGCGTTCGAACATGTCGAGGCCGTCGCGATCGCGCGCGAGCGCCTCGAATTCGTCGACGTTGATGCCGATCGGGAACGCGCCGGCCGACAACGTGCGGCCGAACGCGCGCAGCCGGCCGTCCGGCAGCCGCGCGGCACCGGCTTCGGCTTCGACGTAATGCTCGAAGTGGAGCAGATCCGATTCGGTCTGGAAGCCCACGAGGTCGTACGCGAACAGCGAACGCATCAGCCATTCGTGTTCCGGGATCGCGGCCATGATCGGCGGCGGCGGCATCGGGATGTGCAGGAAGAAGCCGATCGGATTCGTGCAGCCCATCGCGCGCAGCTCGGCCGCGAGCGGAATCAGCTGATAGTCGTGAACCCAGATGACGTCGTCGGGGCGCAGCAGCGTGCGCAGCTTGCGCGCGAACAACTGGTTCACGCGCCGGTAGCCGTCGGCGAAAAGCCGGTCGAACTGCGCGAGATCGAGCCGGTAGTGAAACACCGGCCACAGCACGTTGTTCGAATAGCCGAGATAGTAAGCGTCGTAGTCCTGCGGGTCGAGATCGACCGTCGCGAGTTGAATGCCGCCGACGTTCTGGATCTGCACGTCGTCGCCATGCGTGGGGCGATCGTCGCCGCCGCGTAGCTTGCCGCTCCAGCCGAACCAGACGCCGCCGGTTTCCTGCAGGCTGTCCTTCACGGCGACGGCGAGCCCGCCGGCCGCGGCTTTACGGGGATCTGCGATGCGATTGGATACGACGACGAGTCGGCTCACCAGCTCTCCTGACGATTGTTGGGGAAGGGTCGTGCGGCCGGGGCGCGAGAGGCATACGCCGCCATCGGCGCGCGCTGCGCGATACGACGGGGCCGCATGGCGATCGGACGGGAGTCAGGGCATGCGATTCGCCGTCCGGTCGAAAAGTGCTTTTTTAGGATACTCGTCATTCGTGCGTTTTAAAAGTCTGTGTCGACGAATGGCGCGGCCGAGCACGCGGGCCGATATCCATCACGGCGGTGCGGCAACGGGTGATGTCAGAGCGGGACCGAAAATTGCGGCACGCGACGAACGCCGTGTGCGCAAGGGCGGGCGGCGAGCGGCCGAATCGCGGGGAATCGTGCTGACGAGGGGGATGCGTCAGCACGATATGCGCATCCTCGTTTCCGTCGCGTAGGCCGTTACGCGGCAGCCGGTTGCCAGTGACGCGGGTCGGCTTCCCCCGCATGCGTGCCCGCCGACGCCCCATGTACGCCGGACGGCATCCGGAACGCGGCGACCGTTTCGGCCAACTCGCGGCCCTGCGCCTCGAGCGACTTGGATGCGGCCGCCGCCTGCTCGACGAGCGCCGCGTTCTGTTGCGTCGTCTCGTCCATTTGCGTGATCGTCAGGTTCACCTGGTCGATGCCGCGGCTCTGCTCGGCCGACGCGGCCGCGATCTCGCCCATGATGTCAGTCACGCGCGCGACGGCTTGCGTGACGTCGAACATCGTCTTGCCGGCTTCGCCCGCGAGCGCCGAGCCGTCGCGGATCGTCTGCACCGATGCGGAGATCAGTTCCTTGATTTCCTTGGCCGCCGTCGACGAGCGCTGCGCGAGATTGCGCACCTCGCTCGCGACGACCGCGAAGCCGCGGCCCTGTTCGCCCGCGCGAGCGGCTTCGACCGCCGCGTTGAGCGCGAGGATGTTGGTCTGGAACGCGATGCCTTCGATGATGCCCGTGATGTCGGCGATCTTCGACGAGCTGTCGCCGATCTCCGTCATCGTGTCGACCACGCGGCCGACCACCGAGCTGCCGCGCTGCGCGACGTCCGACGCATTCGCGGCGAGCGTGCTCGCCTGTTGCGCGTTTTCCGCGTTCAGGCGCACCGTCGACGTGAATTCCTCCATCGTCGCCGCGGTTTCCTGCAGCGACGCAGCCTGTTCCTCGGTGCGCTGGCTCAGGTCGAGGTTGCCCGATGCGATTTCGCCCACCGCATGTGCGATGCTGTTCGACGAGTCGCGCACGCGGCCGACGATGCCGATCAGCCGCTCGTTCATCGTCCGCAGCGCGTCGAGCAGGTCGCGCGTTTCGTCGTTGCCGCGTACCTCGATGCGGCTGCCGAGATCGCCGTTCGCCACCGTGCGCGCGACGTCCACGGCCGAGCCGATCGGCGCCGTGATCTTGCGCGTCAGCCACAGGCCGCCGCCGGCCGCGATCGCGACGGCGATCAGGCAGATGCCGGCCAGCAGGTTGCGCTCCACCGTGTAGCGATCCGCGAATGCCTGCGCGATCTCGATCTCGCGTTCGTGCGTATAGGTCGCATAGGCGTCGGTCGCACGCACCAGTTGCGCGAGCAACGGGCGGCAATTGTCGTCGATGTCGGCGATCGCGTCGTCCTTCTTGCCGGCCTGCGCGAGCCCGACGATGCGCAGCGCAACGGGCCCGTAGCCGGCCTCGATGCGCACGATGTCGGCCACCAGTTCGCGTGCGCGATCGGAGGTGTCGGCCGCGTTCGCCATGCGTTCCTTGAGCTTCGCGAGACGGTCCTGCACGTCCTTGTGCGCCTGGTTCACCTCGGCCAGTTCGGCTTCGATGTCGGACGGCCGGGTGACGAGCACGAGGTTGCGCGCGGCGATCGCGCGCCGGTCGACCGCGGTGCGGATTTGCGCGGACAGGTTCGCCCGCGCGTTGATGCCGTTTATGTAGCGTGAAAACTCGGTGTTCGTATCGGACAGCGCCTTGAGGGCCACGCCCGACACAATCACGACGACCGCGGCGAGCAGGCCGAAGCCGCCAAGGAGTTTTGTTTTGATGCTCATTCTGGCGATTTTCACGTTGTGCCCCTGCGCGTGTGGTTGGCAATTTGGAATTTATCGTTCGACCAGATACGGGCTCGTGCCGGCTTTAACGGGTAGTCGGAATGATTCTTTACCCTTCAAAAACCCTGATGTTCGTTTTTTTACTGAAGCGGGCTTTCCGGATAGGCATTATTGATCCAGATCAATAAGTTGCATGCATCCGTAATTCACTCGTTTATGCATGAAATTTGAAATTGTTTTTGCTGGCGAAATAAAAACCACCCCCTTTAATACAGTCATCTGGGAGTTGTGTTTTGATTTATGGATAACCGGCGGAATTTCGGGGGATTGAGTCCGGAAACCGGTATCGAGAACCGGCGTGCGCCGCCCGACGGGCGCAATGAAGGAATGAACGGCCCCCGGCGTGCCATGTCGGCACGCCGGATGGAGCCCGCGGCGGGCGCCGCGAGCCATGTGAGGGTCAGAACGTGGTGTGCAATCCGGCCATCACGCTGCGGCCGCCGGCCGGTGCGAAGCCGCGCACCACCGACGTCGAGTAGCGGATCTCCTGGTTCGTCAGGTTGTCGCCGCGCAGGTACGCGAGCCAGTGCGTGGGGCCGACGCGGAACTTGTACGTCAGCATCACGCCGAGCGACGTGTAGCCGTCGGTCGAGAAATCGTCGTCGGGCACGCGATGCTGCGACCACGCGTGCGTGACCTGCGCCCGCGCACCGAACGGGCCGTAACCGTAGTCGGCCGCGAGCGTCGCGCGCAGCGGCGCGATGCGCGGCAGCGGCTGGCCCGTGTCGACGTTGCGCGCGTGCGTGTAGTCGGCGGTCAGTTCGAGATCGACCGTGTGGCCGCGCCGTGCGAATGCGCGCCACTTGCCGTCCAGCTCGATGCCGTAGAACTCGGCGCGCACGCCGCGATAGATCGCCTCGTTCAGCGAGCCGTCGGTGCCCGGCGCGACCGGTTCGCCGTCGTCGTCCACCACGCGGCCGGTGTTGTACTCGGTCAGGTAGTTCGAGAAGCGGTTGTAGAACACGCCGATGCTGCCGCGGTTCGGCCCGCTCGCATAGCGCAGCGACAGGTCGGTCGACACGGCTTTTTCCTTCGACGCGTTCGGGTTGCCGATCAGGAACTGGCCGGTCGCATCGTGCGGGCCGTTCGAATACAGCTCGTAGAAGGTCGGTGCGCGTTCGGTGTACGCGACGTTCGCCGCGACCGACCAAACCGGCGTCAGCGAGAACAGCGCGCCGGCCGACAGGCTGCCCGCATTGAAGTCGCGCGGCTGCGCACCCGCGAATTTCTCGACGCCGGCCGGATCGGGATCGACCTTCACGTGCTCGAAGCGGCCGCCGAGGCTCAGCTTCAGCGCGGGAACGACCTGCCATTCCTCGAGGCCGAACAGCGCGACGCTGTTGGTGCGCGTGGACGGCACGAGCATTTCGTCACCGAGGGCCGAGAACGTGTTCTGGCCGAACTGCACGCCGATCGCGCCTTCGAATGGCCCGATCTTGCGATGGCGCGCCTCGATGCGCGCCTCGTAGCCGCGGTTGCGGAAGGTGGTCGCCGTCTCGCCATTGTCGACTTCCTTGTGGCGGTAGTCGGTGTACGCGAAATCGAACTTCAGCTTCGTGAACGGCCCGCTCAGGTTGCGTACCTCGGACGCGAACGCGAGGCGTTCCTGGCGCATCCGCAGCCGCACGTCGCTTTCCGCGACGGAGCCGTAGTTCGATTCGTAGCCGCTGTACGAGAGGCCGGCGAAGCCGTCCGCCCACGTGTACGACGCGCCGACCGCGCCGCCGTGCACGCGCCCGTCGCTGTTCGGCACGTTGCCTTCCGGTTGCGGCGTGTCGGGGCCGTCGAT
This sequence comes from Burkholderia sp. AU16741, assembly GCF_002223345.1. Classification (NCBI taxonomy): domain Bacteria; kingdom Pseudomonadati; phylum Pseudomonadota; class Betaproteobacteria; order Burkholderiales; family Burkholderiaceae; genus Burkholderia; species Burkholderia sp. AU16741. Next base: position 556,730 of record NZ_NKEZ01000008.1, on the reverse strand, counting down.
CGCGCGTTGCTGGCTGCTGCGCGCGTAGCCGGGAATCCGCAGCTTGCTCGTTTCGCGGTCGAACGCATCGACGTGGAACGCGAAGCGGCCGTTGCCGCCTTCGACTTGCGCGGCCCCCGCGCGCACCGAATTCGCGCCGCCATAGCGCGCGTCGAGCGCGCCGGTCACGCCTTCGATCGCCTCGCGCGGAATCCGGTTGTCGATCGTGTTGACCACGCCGCCCACCGCGTTGCCGCCGTACAGCAGCGCGGCCGGGCCGCGCACGATCTCGACGCGCTCGATCGACAGCGGATCCTCGGGCACCGCATGGTCGTACGACAGCGACGACGCGTCGTAGGCCGCGACGCCGTTCTGCAGCAGCCGGATCCGGTCGCCGTCCATCCCGCGGATGATCGGACGGCCGACCATCGGCCCGTAGGTGGTGGTCGACACGCCGGGCAGCCCGTTGAGCGTTTCGCCGAGCGAATCGGCCTGGCGGCGCGTCAGCGCATCGCCCGAAAGCTGGACGGTCGGCGCGATCAGTTCGGTGTCGCCGAGCGGGTTCGCGGTCACGAAAATCGGCGCGAGCGGCGCGGCGGCCGGCGTGGGTGTGCCGGACGCGGCGGGCGCATCGGCCTGCGCATGAGCCGCGGCGGCGAACAGGATCAACGACAGGGACGAGAGCGGGCGAAGCGGTAAGCGAGGAAGGTCGCGCATGGTCGGTGAATCGGTTGGAATCGGATCGGATAACGAGCGAGGCGGGTCACCGCTGGATACGATATATTGTTGCGCCTGTGACGCGCAATGACCCGTTGGAACATCGCTCGGCGAGGCCCGGCCACCTGGGTTCGGACGGCGTCAGGCGGACGAGCACGCGAAATGATATGTTATATCATTTCAAATTCCAAGCCGAATGGCGGGATTCCGTCGGCTTTCTGTCGGATCGGTGAAATGGTCGCGTGGGCGGCGAAGCGGCGTGCGTGCGCCGGGTCGGGCTTTCGCGCCGCACGACGCCGCACGACGCCGCTCGTGGCGAAGCCATGTCGGCCGTTGCATCCGATCCGTTCCGATGCGTTGACGCGTATCAACGTGCGCCGATGCCGAAACCGGATACTGGGTCGCTCATCGACCAGACAGGAGCAACGCATGACCCAGACCATGAAAGCGGCCGTGGTACACGCGTTCGGCGAGCCGTTGCGCATCGAGGAAGTCCCGATCCCCGCACCGGGGCCGGGCCAGATTCTCGTCAACATCAAGGCGTCGGGCGTCTGCCATACCGATCTGCACGCGGCCGACGGCGACTGGCCCGTCAAGCCGTCGCTGCCGTTCATCCCGGGCCACGAAGGCGTCGGGATCGTCGCGGCGGTCGGCGCGGGCGTCACCCACGTGCGCGAGGGCGATCGCGTCGGCGTGCCGTGGCTCTACACGGCTTGCGGCCATTGCGAGTACTGCAGCACGGGCTGGGAAACGCTGTGCCATGGCCAGCAGAACACCGGCTATTCGGTGAACGGCAGCTACGCGGAATACGTGCTGGCCGATCCAGATTACGTCGGCCAGTTGCCCGCGCAGGTGGCGTTCGACGAGATCGCGCCGATCCTGTGCGCGGGCGTCACGGTCTACAAGGGCATTCGCGTCACCGACACGCGGCCGGGCCAGTGGCTCGCGATCTCCGGCATCGGCGGTCTCGGGCACGTGGCCGTGCAATATGCGCGTGCGATGGGCCTGCACGTCGCCGCCATCGACATCTCGCCCGACAAGCTCGCGCTGGCGCGGCAGCTGGGCGCGCACCTGACGATCGATGCGTCGGTCGACGACCCGGCGAAGGTGCTTCAGAAGGAAATCGGCGGCGCGCATGGCGTGCTCGTCACGGCCGTGTCGCGCAGCGCGTTCGCGCAGGCGCTCGGGATGGTCCGCCGCGGCGGCACGGTGGCGCTCAACGGCTTGCCGCCGGGCGATTTCCCGTTGCCGATCTTCTCGACCGTGCTGAACGGCATCACCGTACGCGGGTCGATCGTCGGCACGCGGCGCGATCTGCAAGAGTCGCTCGATTTCGCGGCGGAAGGCCTGGTGCGCGCGCACATCCATCGCGACCGGCTCGCCAACATCAACGACGTATTCGCGAAGCTGCGGGAAGGGAAGGTCGACGGCCGCATCGTGCTGACCGACATGCATTGATGCCGTGAACGTGCGCACGCCGCCGCGCGACGCATGGCATCGCGGCGGCGGCGTGACGGTCATCCTCGCATCACGGCGCGAAGAATACGTCGGTGCGGTTCGTCAGGTTGCCCGCGTTGGTCTGGACGAAGAACGGATGGAACGACGATGACGGCAGCACGTCGAGCCCCTGGTAGTCGCCGATGAAGAACCCTTCGGCGTTGGGCGCGAGCTTCATGTCGAACGGGCCGCCGACGCGCCGCTCGTCGGCGAACGTGGCGCCGGCGTCGTGCGAGATCTTGCGCCAGAAGCCGGTCGGCAGCGTCGTCGTGTTGCCGGCCTGCAGGTCGCGGAAGTCGTAGTACGTGACCATGACCGCCCCCGTGTTGTCGACGCGCACCGACGGATTGAACGCGGGGCGCCCGGTCGGCGTGTTCACCTGTTGCGGCGCCCTCCAGGTCGCGCCGCCATCCTTCGACGTCGATAGCGCGATCTCGTCGTACGTGCCGCCGTTGAAGCGGCTGTCCTGCCACGCGACGTAGAGCTGCCCGGATGCCGGGTCGATCGCCGGCTCCGGAATGATGTCGCCGGTGCGCACGGGTTCGCCGGTGTTCGGATCCGTGACGCCGGCCGTCTGCAGCCCCGCGATGATCCGCGGTTTGGTCCACGTCGCGCCGTCGTCGGTCGACTTGACGAACGCGACCTTGCCGGCCGCCTTGTTGAACGGCGGCTGGATCAGGTCGAAGAAATCGTATAGCGTGCCGCTCTTTGGATCGACGACGATCTGGTTGCCGATCGTCTGCTGGCGCGACGGCACGTCGACGATGACCTTCGCGGCGCTCCACGTCTTGCCGCCGTCGGTCGTCTTCGAGAACAGCGTCGGCCCGCGGTACGCCTGCGTGTGCAGGTTCGCGTACGGGTTGCCGTTCGGCAGTTCGAGGCGGTCCCATACCGCATATGCGGTGCCGGCCTTCACCGGGTTGGCCGTCACCGATTCCTTGTCGTTGAAGAACTGCGTCGTCGGCTCGTCGTTCGCGATCAGCACGGCCGGGTTGCTCCACGTCTGCCCGCCGTCGGTCGACACCGACGCGCCGACCGCGTTGGCGTTGTTCGACTGATTGAACGAGATCGACACCGAGTAAGCGGTGCCGTCCGGCCCGAACGAGACCCACGGATCGGACGCACGTTCGTACTTGAGTCCGCCCGGCGCGCAGGCGCTGAACGGCTGCGGCGTGCGCGCCCAGGTTGCGCCCGCATCGAACGTGTAGCCGGCGACGAGCCCGTGGGCGCCGCCGTTCGACCAGCGGTCCTGCTGCCACACGCCGATCATGTTGTTCGGGTTCGCCGGGTTGACCGCGAGCCACGGTTCGACTTCTGCATTCACGTAGTTGGTGCCGGGGCCGCCGACGGTGCACGCGGCGAACGGGCTCGGGCCGGACACGACGACGGGCTCGGCATGCGCGGCGGCAGCGGCGGCCAGCGCCATCGCGGCGGACAGGCGGGTGACAAGCGGATGGGACACGATCATGCGTCGCATGGACGACTCCTCGGTGAGGTGCGAATGCGATGGCGGGGCAAGACGAGACGACGCGAGCCGGGGCGCGGTCAATCGTGCCGCGCACGTCGTGACGTGCCATTCAGCGTGCCGCTTCAGTCATCGCCATCCGCGTGCGCTGGATGCCGCCAGCGCTTCGGTTAAGACTCCTCTTCGTTTTCAATGCTTGTCGGGTGTGTCTGCGATGTCGACCCGACGGGAACGCCAGTGCGGGCATGCGACGAATGTGTCGAAGTGGATTGCAATGTAGGCGATTCGAATGTCGCGCGACAGGCGGTTTTTTGTAACAGGACGTAGCCGGAAAGCGTTGCCGGAAGCCGGTGGCCGGCACGCAAGATTTGCCGTTGCGGCGGCATGAAAGTCGAATCGAAGACGCGAATCGCAATCGCTTGCGATGGAGGCCGGCGCGCGCCGGTCGCGAGCGCGATGCGCTGTTCAGCGCTCCGCCGGAAACCGCTCCTGCAATGCGTGCAGCCAGCGTGCGACGACGTCGAGTTCGTCGTCGGAGAAGCCGTCGCACAGCTTGCCGTTGAGTTCGCGCAGCAGCACACGCGCACGCTTGAGTGCCGCGTGGCCTTCGTCGGTCAGGTACAGCCGCGTTGCGCGGCCGTCGTCCGAATCGGCGTGACGCGTAATCAGGCCGGCCTTCGCCATCCGGTCGGCGAGCCCCGTCATCGCGGAGGGCGCAAGCTGCAATGCGGCGCCGACTTCGCCGATCAGCGCGCCGTCCTGCTTCGCGAGACAGAACAGCGCACCGGCCTGCGCGGCGCTCGCGCGCGTGTCGGCCTCGGCCTTGCGGTCGATCCAGCGCTGCACGCGCCGCTGGCCGATGTTCAACAGGAAAAACAGTCGTCGGTCTTCGCTCAAGCTGGGTTCCCGGCTGCAACGGAAAGGGAGGGACGGCCCGCGGTGCGCGGCGTGTCGAGCGCCTGCGCGAGCCAGTCGGCGACGTCGGGCCACAACACGGCGCCGGGCCGGCTGCGAAAGAAGCCCATGTGCCCGACCGGGCCGCTGCCCGCCGCGCGCGGATCGATCTGACGGCGCTCGACCTTCGCGCGGGTCAGATAGCTTACCAGCAGGCCGATCGCGGCCGGGTTCGCCCACGGATCGTCGTCGAAGCCGAGCGCGAGGATCGGCAACTGCTGCTTCGAGAAGCGTTCGGCCGCGCCGAGCGTCGGATCGTCGAAGAAGTAGTGCGGCAGCGTCGTCCAGTGGCTCCATTCGCGGAACACGCCGGCCGGCAGATCCTCGCCGAGCCCGAGCCGCCTGCCGGGCACGTAGCCGAGCAGCGCGGACGTCAGCGGGCCGAGCACGCGCAGGATCAGCCGCACCTTCAGGCGTTCGGCCGCGTGCGCGATCAGCCGCGTGCTGCCCGCATGCGCGGCGACCAGCACGGCCGCGCGCAGATGCGTCGTCGCGCCGGACAGGCCGATCGCGTGCCCGCCGACGCTGTGGCCGACCGCCAGCAGCGGCAACCCTTCATAGGCGTGCCGCGCCCACGCGGTCGCGGCGCCCACGTCGAGTTCCATCCAGTCGCGCATGCGGGCCCGCAGCGCGCCCAGGCGCGCGGGCCGCGATGCGCCGATGCCGCGATAGTCGTAGGTCAGCGCCGCGAAACCGCGCTCGGTCAGGAACCGCGCGAAGCCCGCGTACAGCCGCTCGGGCACGGCCGTCGCCGGATGGATCAGGACCAGCGCGCGCGGTGTCGCGTCCGGCGACCACAGCGTGCCGTGCAGCACGTAGCCGTCCGCGGCGGAAAACTCGATAGGTTGGGAGGGCATGGTCGTGCTCGCTCGGGCAGTTATTTCGTATGCGAAATATAGTCGGGAATTTATTTCGCGCGCGAAATATCTATCGAGAAATCCTTCGAACTTCACGGGGTGGCGGCCGGCGGCGAGCACCGGGCATGCACCCGTACTTCATAAAATATTTGCATCTTTGCAGAGAAGAAGATTGCATTTGTGTCATGTCGTGGATCGACAGATCTTCACCGGTTCCATCCATCTCGCCGGCGGTTTCGCACGGCGGACAAAACGGACAAAAGGGCGTCGCCGCCGTCGCGCGGCTGCCCGCCAACTTTCCGGAGGATCATGTTGCTGAGCCGAATCGTCACGGCGCTCTTGCTGGCGCTCGCCGCGCAGCCGGGCATCGCCAAGGACACCGTCACGCTGCGCGTCGGTGAACAGAACGACTTCAACACCCAGGCGTCGATGGAAGCGTCCGGCGTGCTGAAGGACCTGCCGTACACGATCGAATGGAAGCACTTCCAGGCCGCCGCGCCGGTGGCCGAAAGCCTGAACGGCAACGCGATCGACCTCGGCTTCCTCGGCGATTCCGCGCTGCGTACCTGATGCCGATCGACGCGGCCAACGCGCTCGCGAACGGCTCGGTCGATGCGGTATCGCGGTGGGAGCTGTTCGTCAGCACGCTCGCGTTGCGGCAGGGCGCGCGGCCCGTGACGACCGCGCAGGGGCTGATGCCGGCGCTGAGCTTCGTCGCCGCGAACGAGCAGGCCGCGTCGCGCAAGCGCGCCGAGATCACCGATTTCCTGCGGCGCGTGGTGGCCGCGCGCCAGTGGGTCGACAGCCATCCGCGCGAGTACGCGGACCTGTGGGCGAAACGCGCGAATCTCGAAGCCGACGTCGCGTATCGCTGGCTCGACAACGCGAAACAGCGCGTGAGCCCGGTTGACGAGACGGCCGCGAAGGATGCGCAGAACACGGCCGACTTCCTGCACAAGTCAGGCGTGATTCCGGCTGCGTACGACACGTCGAAGCTACTCGACCGCTCGTATGCGGGCGCGTTCGCGGCGCCTCCCCGAGTCGGGGCTGAACCGCCGCCGGTTACAATCCGCGAATCGGACCATGGGCCATGGCCGACGAGAGCGGGATCGCGAGGCGCCGCACGGGTAGCGCCGTCTTACGATTCGAAATCAGAAATCGAATAACGAAGCGAAGCAATCGATGCGAAAGATGGCAGGGGTTTTACTGGCATGCGGGGTGCTGGCCGGTTGTGCGAATACCGGGGCGAATCGTGGTGGCGCGTACGATCCGGCAACGGAAGCGCGGATTCGGGTGTATCTGGGCGCCAGTTCCCATTTTTATTTCAACACCACCTGCGAACCGACCGACGACTGGTTTCTCAAGGGGCCGCCCGGCATGGATGTAGCCGTGCCGGGTTTTACGCGTGCACTGGCGGGCAACACGACGATCGGCATGCCGCTGCCGGATGACGCATACAAGTACTACGACGAGTACGTGGTCAAGGCGAACCTGCCGCTCACGATGACGTTTCAGATCGGCGGACAGCGGATCATCGACATGGGCGCGGCGGGCACGACCACCATCAGCCAGCGCGTCGAGCATGTTGCGCGGTCGTTCGTGCCGCAACCCGGTCTCGACTATGAAGTGTTCCCCTACGAAGCGAAATGGGGAATCGAGGCCAAGCTGCGGCAACTGCATGTGAACGGCAAGCAGGTGTCGACGACCGACGTGGACCTGGCTCGCGCGCCGCGCTGCCCGTGACGGACCTCGCCGAAACCTGGCCGGATTGGCGCGCCGCGCTGCCGCGCGTCAGAACGACGGCAACCCCGGCGGATTGGTCTGCGCCCGTGCGATCGCCTCGCTCTGCAATCCCCAGCGCGCGAGCGCCTGCCCGTCGCGGCCGTTGCCGATCAGCGCATTGGCGCGAGCGTCAGCGCGGGCGCGAGCCCGCTGCCGCGACGCGTCGCGATCGCGACATCCGCATTTAGCACGAACGCGCCGTCGGGCGGCGCGAACAGTTCGGCCGGGTAGCGCGCGAATTCGCCGCGCGCCGATAGCGCCTCCCCGCCGGCACGCCGCTCCCATCTGGTTACCGGCTCAACGCGCCATGCCGCTCACGCGACATTCGGCACGTGGCCGTCAGGGGCGCGAGTGCCAGGCCGGAGTCCGCCGCCAGCGTGGCGACGGATGTTCCTCGAATTGTCGCGTCAGCGCGGGGCGACGATCGTCAACGACGACGGCGTTCAGGCTGCCGCCGCCTGAGGAATCGCGTCCTGCCGATCGCCGCCCAGGATCTCGACAAGGCTGGTCAGCATCCGCGCCAATTCACCCGTCATCAGCGTGAAATCCGAATCGAAGCGTTCATCGTCGTTCTGCGCGGTGGGATCCGCCGCCTCCTTGATCACGTCGAGCGGCGTGACGCGCTTGATCGTCAGCGACGGTGTCAGCACGAACGAGATCCGGTCATCCCAGGTCATCGCGAGGCGCATGCACTGTTTGCCGGCTTCGATGTGCCGGCGCATGTCGTTCGCTTCCAGCGCGTGGCCGACGTATCGCACCGTGGCGCCGCCTTCGCCGCTCGAGCGCAGCTCGGCGTCCTGATCGACGGTGAATCCGCCCGGCGCGTCGCCGGACAGCAGCCAGTCCGTCATCGCGGCGACCGGCGAACGCGCCACCTGAACGCCGGCGAGCGGCAACGGGTCGATCGATTTCACGAGCAGGCTGCGAACGTCGTCGGCAAGCGCCTGGGCCGCCGCATCGATGACGAGCCAGCCGTTCGCCGTGTCGATCCACACGCGGGTATCGCGGCGAATGCTGAATGCGCGCGGCAGCAGTTCGTCGGTCACCTGTTCCTTGAGTTCGCGCAATTGCTTCCGGCCGACCTTGAAGCCCTGCTGCTCCTCGACTTCGAGGGCGCGCGCTTTGGTCACCTGATTGACGACCGACGCCGGGAGCAGCTTCTTTTCGGCACGAAACAGCAGCAGCATCTGCCGGTTGTTCGAATACACGAGCGCGCCGTCGTCACGCGGCGACGCCCATCCGGCACGCTGCATCTCGACGCTGCCGCCCGGCTGGAACGCGTGGGGCGCCAGCCATTTTTCCATCTGGTCGGGGGTAACGGCCCAGGGTGCGGGAAGACGATGAAGCTGAAGGTTCTTGAACCACATAGGCGTACGGGCAAAGCGCGTCATTCTAGCTGACGAGGCGGTTAGCGGCCAGTTGCGGACATTTGATGCATCGATCCACGATCGTGGGCAGTCCCGCTATCGGAAAAGAGAGACCATCGACGGCTGCGTCAGGATTGATGACAATGAAAGCCATTCCAACAAGAGGGCAAAAACAATGATGACTTCCGGCGACGGCCTGACCAGCCCGGCGCGGCTCCTGCGACTCGCCTCCTGGGCGATTGCGATCATCTTCGCCGTTTTTCTGAACATGCTCGGCAGTCTCGTGATCCGCGACATGGCGTTCGCCCCGAGGGGCGGTCCGCCGGTCGTCGAGCAATTCGCCGATGCGCCAGCGAAAGCGCGGCTGGACGCGGCACGGCGCCAACTGCAGACGCAGCGCGACGCGCTTGCCGAGAAGGCCGACACGATGGAAGTGGCGCGCGGCCGCGCCGCGAAGGAATACGCGGCCGAGAAGGAAAGCTTCCGCAACTGGCTGGCCACCCGCGCGGTGACAGGGGATGGGGCGAGAGATCCGGACATTCTGGCGAGAACCCGCAAGCTAGATGCGCTCCAGGCCGTGGTGGTCAACTGGCAGCATCAGATCGACGCGATCGGCGACCAGCAACGGGCACTGGCATCGCAGCAGGCTCGAGTCGACACGCAAATCGCCGAAGCGGACGCAGCCGCCGAACGGCGCTTCGACGACGCGACGCGGCGCTACGAGATGCAGGTGTTCGGGCTGCGGCTCGCGCTGACGCTGCCGATCCTGCTCGTCGCGACCTGGCTGTTCATCCGCTACCGGAAGGCGCGCTACTGGCCGTTCGTGTACGGTTTCGGCCTGTTTGCATTGAGCGCGTTTTTCATTGAACTGGTGCCGTACCTGCCGAATTTCGGCGGCTATGTGCGGGTCCTGGTCGGCATCGTGCTGACGGTATTCGCCGGCCTTTACATGATGAAGGCATTTCAGCGCTATGCCGAACGCAAACGGCTCGAGTTGCAGCAGGACCAGGGCGAACGGGCGCGCACGATCGGATACGAAAAAGCCGTCCGGTCGCTCGAGAAAAAGCGCTGCCCGTCATGCGACAAACAATGGAATCTCGGCGGCGACGACTCCACGTTCTGCGTGCATTGCGGATTAAGGCTTTTCAACGTATGCGAATGCGGCGGCCGGAATTTCTTCTTTTTCCCGCATTGCCATCAATGCGGCGTTGCGCAGGGGAGCGAGTCGCCGGCGTCGTCCGGCTGACGGCAGCGTGCAGCATCGGCATCCGCGCACGACGGTCATGAACGCGTCAGTCGGCTGCCTCACTCGATGACGCGCGGCGGCGTCGACAACTCCGCCAGCTGAAACAGGCAATCCCCGCGCTGGACCTGTGCCGGCACGCGCTTGCACACCACCTCGCCATCGCCGTTGAACCGGTGCAGCACCGGTTCGCGCAACGGCGTATCCGGGAAATGCACCCACGCGGCAGGCTGCCCGGCCTTCACCTGATCGCCGAGTTCGACGAGCGGCTCATACAGCCCGCGCTCGTACGCATAGACGAAATGGCGATCGCCGTCGACGCGCATGAAGCGCGTGACGGTCGGCGGCGCGTCCGGCACGAGCACGCCGTGCAACAGCCCGATATAGCCGAGGTAGTGCAGCAGCCCCTGGCGGCCGAGCCGGATCAGCGACGGATCGGCCATGCCGGCGCCGCCGAGTTCGGTCACGATCGAGATCGCGCCTTGCCGGCGCGCGGCCGACGCCGAATGCACGGGATTCGGCGCGTGCAGCAGCGCGTTCTGCAACCCGAACGCGACCAGCAGCCCGTGGAGCTTCTCCGCTTCGTCGGCGTCGAGCGGATCGATCGCGAGCATGTTGCCGCCCTGGTACAGCAGCGAGCTGCCGCCCGAATGCAGGTCGACCAGATACTGCGCGCGCGACAGCAGCGCGTGCTCGATGTAGTGGGCGATCATCTGCGTCGGCGTGCCGGTCGGCTCGCCGGGAAAACTGCGGTTCAGGTTGCCACCGTCGAGCGGCGACACGCGCAGGCCTGCGTCCGCCGCCGGGAAATTCGCCATCGGCAGCAGGATCAACTGCCCGCTGACCATGTCGGCCTCGATCTCGCGCATCAATTGCGACACGATGATCTGGCCTTCGTACTCGTCGCCGTGGTTGCCGGCCATCACGAGCGCGACCGGCCCGTCGCCGTTGCGGATCGACACGATCGGGATCGGCAGCCAGCCGTACGCGGAGCGGTGCACCGAGTGCGGCAGCCGCAGGTAGCCCGCATGCTTGCCTTGCGCGTCGAGATCGATTTCGCAGTGAATGGGATTTCGGGGGGAGGAGGAAGTCATGGCAGCGTCGTTCGATGAACGGAATCTGCCATCTTATAGAGGAAACGAGCGCTGCGCGCCGCGCCGGGCGCGTTCAGTGTCGAACGCCGGCACGTGTCGATCGAAATACGGTTCCCATACCGGGCTGATCCCCATTCATGCGTGCACGCACGCGCGGCGGAGAGTGTGCCGATGGCCGCGATGCACGACACGGGAGCCGCATCCGATGGCCCGTCGCGCCCATCCGTCGCGTGATTTAGAGGACCACATCGGTCGCGGTCACGCGACAAGCGATATCCCGTGAGGCCGCTTGCCGATGCCGCCGCCGCGGCCGGTCGGGCGGCGGCCGGCAGGTATTCAAGCATATCCCGATCCGCGTCGCCCGCCGGGTCATCGCGAATAGGATAAAAAATTGCATATTGAACATGCAGTTTTGATGCACTAAGTTCATCAAGGCCGATGCCAAAAACGGCCGGCGAATTGACCTGGTGCGACGTTCAATATGAACGCATGTTTCATATAAGGCGGCGCCCCCGCCAGCGAGCGGCGACAGCGTCCGGTCGAGACGCCGACATACAAAACGGATCGCACACGATCCCCAACGGAGACACCACTGATGAGCAGCGTTATCGAGCCAGGCGCCCCTGCGGGCGCCGCGCCTTTCTTTTCGAAGGAAGCCACCATCGCGCAACCGGGTTTTTCGCGCTGGATGGTGCCACCCGCGGCGCTGGCCGTGCATCTGTGCATCGGGCAGGCCTACGCGTTCTCCGTATTCAACGGCCCGCTCACGAAAGTGATCGGCGTCACCGACTCCGCGCCCGGCGACTGGTCGCTGACGACGCTTGGCTGGATCTTCTCGCTCGCGATCTTCTTCCTCGGCTTGTCGGCGGCCTTCGCCGGCAAGTGGCTCGAACGGGTCGGCCCGCGTCGCACCATGTTCACGGCGGCATGCTGCTTCGGCGGCGGCTTCCTGATTTCCGCGCTCGGCGTGAAGACGCACCAGATCATGCTGCTGTACATCGGCTACGGCGTGGTCGGCGGCATCGGACTGGGGCTCGGCTATGTGTCGCCGGTCTCGACGCTGATCCGCTGGTTTCCCGATCGCCGCGGGATGGCGACCGGGATGGCGATCATGGGCTTCGGCGGCGGCGCGATGATCGCCGCCCCGCTGTCCGTCGCGCTGATGAATCACTTCAAGAGCGCGACGAGCGTCGGCGTCGCGGAGACGTTCATCGTGCTCGGCATCGCGTACTTCATCTCGATGTCGATCGGCGCGCTCGCGATCCGCGTGCCGCCCGCCGGTTGGAAGCCGGCCGGCTGGACGCCGCCCGCGGTGACGAAGAACAAGATGATCACGTCGAATCACGTGCACATCGACGAAGCGCTGAAGACGCCGCAGTTCTATCTGATCTGGCTCGTGCTGTTCCTCAACGTGACCGCCGGGATCGGCATCATCGGGCAGGCGTCGGTGATGATTCAGGAAAGTTTCAAGGGGGCGGTGAGCGCGGCTGCCGCGGCCGGCTTCGTCGGGCTGCTGTCGTTGTTCAACATGGGCGGGCGCTTCGTTTGGGCGTCGGCGTCGGACTGGGTGGGCCGCAAGAACACGTATTTCATTTTCTTCGCGCTCGGCGCGGTGCTGTATTTCTGCGCGCCGCTGTTTGCGTCGTCGGGGCAGATCGCGTTGTTCGTGCTGACGTTCTGCCTGATTCTGTCGATGTATGGCGGCGGGTTCTCGACGGTGCCGGCGTATCTCGCGGACATGTTCGGGACCGCGTACGTCGGCGGGATTCATGGACGCCTGCTGACCGCGTGGGCCGCGGCGGGTATCGCGGGGCCGGTGCTGGTGAACTACATCCGCGCGTATGAAGTTGCGCACGGCGTCGTGAAGGCCGACGCATACACGATGACGGTTCACATCATGGCGGCGCTGCTCGTGATCGGTTTCGTCTGCAACCTGTTCGTCAAGCACGTGAACGAGCGCCATCACATGACCGATGCGCAGCTCGAAGCCGGCAAATAAATTCTGGAGACGCTCGAAATGAATCAAACCGTGACTGCCGTTCGTCCGACCAACAAGGCGATGCTGGCCGTGTTCTGGCTGTACGTGCTGGTGCCGCTGGCTTGGGGCGTGGTGAATACGTTGACGACGGCGATGAAGTTGTTCGGCTGAAGGGAAGGGCGCGCGGCAGCCGGATGGGGGGCGGCGTCGGGCATCCACGTGCGGTGCGCGCTGGGGTGACCCTGTCGGGATCGGCTGATGATCGATGTCGTTGCATCCAACGCCGGTCGCGATTGCCCGCGTTCTTCTCGACCGGCGAGAGGCCCCGTCAGACGACGCGGATGTTGCAGCGGTGACGCACGCCGGCGCTCAGGCCGGCAGCATTCGCGCATCCGAGTTCGCGCCGATCCCTTGTCGCGACAGGATCGGCGCGTGCAACGGACTCACCGGCCGGATGTTTCAGCTTCGAGACGTCCTTCTTCCCACAGTGCCCAGAAACGGCTGCCGGCGCGATACGGATTCGCCCGCCGCGCGGCGTGATCGGCGACGCCCTGGCGAAACGCGCCGTACAGCGTGAGCGGCGGATTGTCGATGCATGCGGCTTCGTACGCGGCCGGCATCCGGCGGTCGGACACGAGCCGGCGGATCAGCGATGCGCCGTCGATCACCGCCTGTTCGTCGATGATGTCGGTTTGCGCGAGGACGTCGACGGTATTCATGTTGGGCTCCCTGAAACGTTCTTTCCCCATCAAGAAGCAATAAGAATGCCAGCCGGTAAATGCCGCCCTCTGCTTCGATCGTGCGGGCTTCTGCCGTCATCGTGCCGGGTGCCGGCCTGCGATGTTACGGAACACGTCACGTGACATGCGAACGCGCGGCGCCACGTGCGAACCCGCAAAGCGTTTCGGAATTGAATCGTCGGGAAGCGGCGGCAGGCCCGGAAAGGGCGGATGCGCGGCGCGCGCGGCGGCTCAGGTCGCGGCGGCCGGCGCCATGCGGCGGCTGCCGCTGCCGCTCGAGTAGAAGCAGTAGATGCCCTTGCCGGCCGACTTCGCGTCGTACAGCGCGCTGTCGGCCTGCCGGATCAGCTCGTCGGGCGAGCCGTGCCCGTCGTCGAGCGCGATGCCGATGCTGATGCCGATACAGACGGTCTCGCCGATCGACAGTACGTACGGCGCCGAAATCTGCCGGATGATCCGCGCGGCGAGGATCGAGCACGCCTGCATCGTCGTGTCGTCGATCGCGATGACGAATTCGTCGCCGCCGATGCGTGCGGCGAGCTCGCCCGGCGGCAGCGTCTTGCCGAGCCGCTCGGCCACTTGCGTGAGCAGTTCGTCGCCGGCCTGGTGGCCGAAGCGATCGTTGATCGACTTGAAGCCGTCGAGGTCGAGATACATGACGGCGAGCGCGGGGCTCGGCAGTCGCGGCCGGCGCGCGAGCATCCGCTTGAGCGCCGCATGCAGTTCGTGGCGGTTCGGCAACCCCGTCAGCGCATCGTGCCGCGCGAGGTGCCGGATATGCTGTTCGGTCTGGCGGCGCGCGGTGACGTCCTCGACGATGATCACCGCGTTGCCGTCCGGCACGCGGTGGCGCGTCAGTTCGAGCTGGCGGCCGTCGGCGAGCACGATGTCGAGCGGCCCGCACTCGGTGCGGCTCAGCCACGCGTCGCACTGCGCGGCGAGGCCGGCGCCGCCGGGATCGGTCGCGGCATGGGCGCCGAGCGCGGCGACCACGGCCGGCAGCGGCGTATCGAGCATGATCTCGCGCGGCGAGCCGAACAGTTGCGCGGTGCGCCGGTTCGCGACGATCACGCGACTGTCGCCGTCGATCATGCACAGGCCGTGCGGCATGTAGGTGAGGGCCGCGTCGAAGCGCGCGACGAGTTCGGCGTTGCGCTGGCGTGCGGCGATCAGCGCAACGAGCACGCGGTAGTGACGCTGCACGACCGTACGCATCGCCGCCAGGTAGATCGCGAGCGGCGGCAACAGCAGCCACGCGCCCGGCCGATGGGCCAGCAGCGCGCCGACGCCGATCGGCAGCACGCCGAGCGCGACCTGCGTCATCGCGAGCCGCGGCAGCGCCGAGTTGCGCGACGCGATCCCGCCGAACACGCCGCCCGCGACCATCACGGACAGCGTGCCGAGTTCGACGTCGGTGGCCTGCACGCAGCCCATCACGCCGAGGCCGAGCACGAAGCAGGCAACGAGCGACACCGGCGCATAGCGCATCGCCCAGTATTCGGCGCGATCGTCGCCGGCGTTGCGCCGCACCGTGTAGGCCCGTGCGATCGACAGGCGCGCAATGAGCAGGCCGACGTCGGCGACGAGCCATGCGAGGCACCACAGCTGCTGCAGCCGGATCAGCGCGACGGCCGCGACGAAGCCGCTCGCGAGTCCGGACAGCGCCATCGGGCGCACGTCCTCGAACAGCGTCACGAGCATCGACGGACGCAGCGCGGCCGTCACGCGGTGGTTGCCGGAGGGTGGAGTGGCGAGAACGGAGTTCAGGAGAGACGCGCTGACTGCCATGATTGTCGACCTCGACACGATGTCTCGATGGCTGGCGACCCATCCTTGATCTTGCCTTCGGGAAGCGGTCGGCTGTTGAACACGCGGAAGGTGTTGCCGGCAAAACGGAACGCGTCACCTTCGCGCTTCAGGTCACGGCCCTTCAGCGGCACCCAGCCCAGCGATTTCCTGCCGCGATAGCGCAGGTAGGGCCGACGGTGCTGACCGCGCGAGTTCGCATATTGCTCGCACGTCGCGTTAATCGTGCCGGAGTGGATGTCGAGTTCCTTGCTGCTACCGGTCGTCAGCACGTTCAGGTCGAAACCCGTCGGCCACTTCTTGCTCCACTTGAGCGCATGCTTCTGCGTGTCATTGCAGAAGTTCCAGACGTAGTTCACCGCACGGCTCTGCTTGTTGAGCAGTCCGTTGAGCGATTTCACCCGGTAGCGGTAGACAAGGATCATGCCGGCCATTTTAACGGTGGAATGCCGCTGTCAAACAGCGGCGCTCCTTTCCTCCCCGTTCTGAAGGACGGCGTTTCTTGGAGCAACTGATGAAAAAACGGCGGCGGCGCGGGCCGCCCGGCGGCACCGCGCATTGCGTCGTGCGGGTCGTCAGTCCCGGCTGCGAGCGGCTTGCGGATTCGGCGGCGCAAAGGCCGGGTCGTTGCGAACGGAACGATGTACGACGGCATCCGGCCGCATGCAAACCGCCAGCGAATCGCCCTGCGACCACCCGCCGCAGCCCGGCTGAACCCCGTTATAAGAATTCCAATAAGTATTTCATGCGGGAAATACTATAGGCGATATATCTAAAACAATGCCAGAATGCGCGCCGCTCCGAACGCCGCGACACCCGATCGCCGTCCGAGCAGCCTCAGGAGGTTCCCCCCCAATGAAAAACCACGGCCTGTCACGGCGGGGTTTTCTGAAAGCCAGCGTGCTGGCGGGTGTCGCGGTGTATGTCGCGCCCATCGGCAGCCGCGCGTTCGCGGCGCTCTTCGAAGAAAAACTCCTCACACCCGTCAAATGGGATAGCGTCACCGGCATCCCCCAATTCCGCATCGACGGCATCGCGAAGGTCACGGGCTCGAAAGTGTTCGCCCGCGACGTGCGCGCGGCCGACATGCCGCACTGGCCGCAGCAGCAATCGCACGCGCTGATCCTGCGCGTCACGCAGGCCGACCGGACGTACGAAGGCTTCGACCTGTCGCTGCTCGGCGACGAGCTGAAGCCGGACCGCGTGGTCACGGCCGACGATCTCGCACGTGACGGCGTCGCGTTCCCGGCGTTCTACGGCGACGACATGCTGTTGCCGGCCGGCAAGACGCCCGCGTATCTCGGCCATGCGGTCGCGATCCTGATCTATCACGACTTCGCGCGCTTCCGCTTCGCGAAGAACGCGCTGAAGTTCCGCGACGACGTGATCCGCTACGGCGCGGTCACGGGCCCGCTCGAGCGCGATCCGTGGGGCACCTTCCGCTACGTGCGCGTGGGCGGCAAGACGGCCTATGACGACGACGTCTATTCGAGCCTGAAGGACGCGCCGATCTTCCCGAGCATGATGCGCAAGCACCTGCCGGTCTGGCCGGACGGCAAGGAGCACGGCAAGCTCGATGAGCAGGGCATGTTCCTCGCCGGGCAGATCGCCGCCGAACTCGATCATCCGTCGGCCGACTGGCTCGTGTTCGAGCGCGAATACAACACGCAGTCGGTCGATACGGCCGCGCTCGAGCCCGACAACGCGAACTGCTGGTACGACGCCGCGACGCAATCGCTGCATCTCGTCGTGCCGACCCAGTCGCCGCTCGAAGTGTCGGAGAACGCGGCCGCGATGGTCGCGAAATGCCGCTTTCCGGTGAAGAAGCTGTTCGTGCATCCGTGCTACACGGTCGGCTACGGCTCGAAGGATCACTTCAACGTGCCGTTCTACGGCCTCGTCTGCGCGCTGTACGCGGACGGCCGCCCGGTACGGTTCGCGAACGACCGCTACGAGCAGTTCCAGACGTCGCTGAAGCGTCACGCGTTCAAGATGCATTACCGGATCGCGGTCGACCGCAACACGGGCCTGCTGCAGTCGTTCAAGGGCGACTTCGAGGCGAACGGCGGCGGTCGCTCGAACTTCTCGCCGTCGGTGGCGATGGTCGGCGCAACCGCCGCGCAATCGATCTACTACTTCCCGAAGAGCGACCTCGCGGCCGTCGCGATCGCGTCGCGCGCGATCGACGCCGGTTCCGCGCGCGGCTACGGCACGCTGCAGAGCATGGCCGCGACCGAGATGGCGGTCGACGAGATCGCCGCGCAACTGAACCTCGATCCGATCGACTTCCGGCTGCGCAACGCGCTGCGTTCGGGGATGAAGAACACGCAGGGCGCGATTCCCGCCGGCGCGCTGCGTGTCGACGAAGTGCTCGAGCGCGCGAAGCAGCATCCGCTGTGGACGCGTCGTGCCGCGCGCAAGGCCGAATTCGAGGCCGCGCATCCGGGCAAGCGCTACGGCGTCGGCTTCGCGTGCGTGCAGAAGGACTTCGGCACGGGTGCGGAAGCGTCGTTCGCGAAGGTCGAATTCGACGCGCACGGCAAGGTGTCGCTGCAGCATACGGCGGCCGAGATCGGCACCGGGATGTCGACGTCGCAGGCCGTCGCGGTCGCGAAATGGCTCGGCCGTCCGGCGACCGACGTGCGCGTGGCCGTCACCGAATGGCCGGACCTGCCGGTCGAGACGAGCGGCGACCCGTACCTGATGTCGCAGGCCGATCAGGACCGCCTGAGCGCGAACCCGCGCTGGTCGCCCGGCTATGCGTCGCCGTCGAGCGCGACGAACTCCGCGTACTACTTCACGCACAGCACGCGCGAAGCCGCACGTGCGGTGTTCCGCTACGGGCTGTGGCCGGCCGCGATGTCGATCTGGACGCGCGGCCTGGGCGGCGGCCAAGCCGCGCCGTATGCGATCCGCATCGAGGATGCGCGCTGGGTCGACGGCAAGCTGACCGCCGACGGCCTCGAGCCGCTGACGTTCGAGCAGCTCGCGAAGCAGGCGCATGCGCTCGGCCTGCCGACCGGCGCCGTCGTGCACGTGTTCAACCGCTGGCAGTGGACCGACGCCGAATTCGAAGTGGGCGGTGCGGTCGAGCGTCTGCCGATCGACGGGCTGTCGCTGCGCGTCGGCGCGCCGAAGACCGGCGACTACGGCCCGGTGCCGGGCACCGCCGCACCGGCCGGCGCGACCGCGCTGCGCGGCACGCTGCCGCCGACCGCGAACGGCTATCGCGTGCTCGACCGCAAGCGGGTGTTCATCCCGCCGACGAGCCGCAACAACGCGGCCGTCACCTACTACACGGCGGTGGGCACGCTCGTCGAGCTGGCCGTGCACGAAGCGACCGGCAAGGTCGAACTGCTCACGCATCACTCGATCATGGAGTGCGGCAACCAGATTTCGCCGCAGCTCGTGTCGGGCCAGTTGCAGGGCGGTCTCGCGATGGGCATCGGCCATGCGCTGCACGAATACCTGCCGCTCTACGAGGACGGCCCCGGCAACGGCACGTGGAACTTCAACCGTTACCAGCTGCCGCGCGCGTCCGACGTCGCCGTCTGGACGCAAACGGGCGACGTGCTGCCGCCGCTGTCCGAGACCGATCCGCCGAAGGGCGTCGCCGAAGTGGTGATGATTCCCGTCGTCGGCGCGATCGTGAACGGCATCGCGCACGCGATCGGCCATCGTTTCACCGACCTGCCGGTGACCCCGCAAAAGATTCAGGAGGTGCTCGCATGACGACCGCCCAAACCGCGGCTTCGGCCGCGAGCGCCGGCGC
The DNA here is from genome assembly GCF_002223345.1 of Burkholderia sp. AU16741. Taxonomy (NCBI): domain Bacteria; kingdom Pseudomonadati; phylum Pseudomonadota; class Betaproteobacteria; order Burkholderiales; family Burkholderiaceae; genus Burkholderia; species Burkholderia sp. AU16741. The sequence goes on along the minus strand of NZ_NKEZ01000008.1, from coordinate 537,479 downwards.
GGCCGCGACCGGCGCTTCCGTGCCGAATGCGGCTTCGGCCGCTCCGGCATCCGTACCCGCTGCACCCGCTGCGGCTTCGGCCGCCGTCGAGCGTCCGCTCGTCCGGTTCCAGCAGAAGCCGCTGTCGGTCGACATCAACGGCAAGTCGGTCGGCCCGATGCAGGTGCCCGAAGGGCTGATGATGATCGAGTTCCTGCACGAGTACCTGGGCCTCACCGGTTCGCGGCTCGGCTGCGGACAGGGCATCTGCCACGCGTGCGTCGTGATCGTCGACAAGCCGGACGGCACGAGCGAGGAAATGCGCACCTGCATCACCGGCGCGTACTTCTTCCACGGCCGTTCGATCCGCACGATCGAAGGGCACGCGAAGCGCAACGAAGCCGGCGAAGTGGTCGAGCTGTCGCCGATCCAGCAGAAATTCCTCGAGCACTTCAGCTTCCAGTGCGGCTACTGCACGCCGGGTTTCGTCAACGCGGCGACCGTGCTGATCGAACGCCTGAAGCGCGAGCCGATCGCGAAGTCCGACGTGGAACGCACGATCACCGACGCGCTCGACGCGCACCTGTGCCGCTGCACGGGCTATGTCCGCTACTACGAAGCCGTGAAGGACGTGGTGCTGACGACGCAGGGACTCGTGAAGGAAGCCCCATGACACGCACACTCGCTCATCGTGCCGCGCGGGCGGCGGGCCTGCCCGCGCTCGCGGCGGCCTGCGCGTTGCTGCTCGCCGCCTGCGGCGGCCACGACGCGCCGGCGTCGAGGGCGGCGTCCGGCGCGCCCGGCGCCGACCAGATCGCGCGCGGCCGCTATCTCGTCAAGGCCGCCGACTGCGCGGCGTGCCACACCGCGAAGGACGGCGCGCCGTTCGCCGGCGGCGCGGCGCTCGAATCGCCGTTCGGCACGTTCTACGGCTCGAACATCACGCCCGACAAGGAGCACGGGATCGGCAACTGGAGCGCGGACGATTTCTACGCCGCGCTGCACGACGGCAAGGCGCCGGGCAAGCGCCTGTATCCGTCGATGCCGTACACGTCGTACCGGCAGCTCACGCGCGCCGACGCCGATGCGATGTACGCGTACCTGATGACGGTCAAGCCCGTCGCGCAGGAAAACCGCGCGCACGATCTGAAGTTTCCGTACGACCTGCGCTTCGGCATGGTCTTCTGGGACATGCTGTTCCTGAAGGACAGCCTGCCGGACGCGTCGGCCGGCCAATCCGCCGACTGGCGGCGCGGCCGCTATCTCGCGGGCGCGCTCGGCCACTGCGCGGAATGCCACACGCCGCGCGCGTTCACGGGCCAGCTCGACGGGGCGAAGCCGTTCGCGGGCGCCGCGCTCGGCCGCGTGGCCGCGCCCGACATCACGCCGGCCGGCCTCGCCGCGCGCGGCTGGACGGGGAGCGACCTGCAGACGTTCTTCGGCGTCGGCATCGCGCCGCAAGGCTCGGCGTTCGGCGAGATGTATCCGGTCGTGCACCTGAGCACGCAGTACCTGACGAAGGACGACCTGCGCGGCCTGTCGACCTACCTGCTCGGCGATACGCCGCCCGCGCCGCAACCGGTGAAGCCGGTGTCGGCCGATGCGGCGCAACTGGCGGCTGGTCGCTCGGTGTATCTCGCGGTGTGCGCGGGCTGTCACGGCTTCAACGGCGAAGGCAAGCCGCACGTGGCGGTGCCGATGAACGGCAATTCGACGCTGCGTCAGGCCGACTCGCGCAACCTGCTGGTCGCGATGCTCGACGGCATCGACGAGCAGAAGTTCGCGGGCTTCGAAAACCTGCAGCCGATGCGGGGTTTCGCGAAAACGCTGAGCGACGATGAACTCGCGCAGCTCGCGAACTACCTGCGCGCGACGTGGGGCGGCCAGCCCGCGAGCGTCACGCCGGCCGACGTGAAGGCGATGCGTTGAGCCGTGCCGTGGGGTAGAGCGTCGCGCGCGAGCGGCCGGCTTTCGGTGCTCGCGCGCGATTTCGTCACTCATTTTCGTTGCGGCGGCGTGTCAGTAGCCGCCGCCCCCTCCGCCTCCGCTTCCACTGCCTCCCGCGCCGCCGTACCGGCTCATGCCCGGTCCTTGCGACGTACCGCTGCCCGACGACGTACAGCCCGCCGACAGCACCAGCATCAGCGCCGCGATCAACGCCACAGCCAACGTTGCCGATTTCATTGTGTTCTCCTTGCCGCGCGCAGGCCACAGGAAAGGCGGTTCGCGTGAACCGCGCGTCTGCGCGATGACAAGACGGTTCGGCCGGGCCGCTTATTCCATGCTTTTTGCGTATCGCCGCGGCGGCGCCGGGATCAACGATAGACGAGATCGGCGCGGCGATTCTGCGCCCATGCTTCCTCGTCGTGGCCGAGCGCGACCGGCTTTTCCTTGCCGAGGCTGACGGCCTCGAGTTGCGTGGCCGGCACGCCGAGCGTTTCGAGCGCGCTCGCCACGGCCTGCGAGCGACGCTGGCCGAGCGCGAGGTTGTATTCGGAGGTGCCGCGCTCGTCGGTGTTGCCCTGGATCAGCACGTGTCGCGCGGGATGGCTGCGCAGGTAGTCGGCGTGCGCCTGCAGCAGCGACTGGAATTCGGGCTTCACCGAGTACTGGTCGAAATCGAAGTAGATGCTGCGCTTGGCGAGCGGGCTGTTCGGATTGTTCAGATCGTCGGCCGTTACCGTCGCGACGGTTTCGCTCGACGGGGCCGGCGCCGCGGCGGCGTTTTCGGGCGTTTTCGCCGCGTGATGGCAACCGGCCAGCAGGACGAAAGTTGCCAGGACCGCAATTCGGTTCATTTTGCTCATCGTTCTTCTCCAGCGGTTGACTGCGTTGAAAGCGGGGCGCGTGCCGTTCGCACGCGGCCGTCCGGCCGTCATGGCGCGAAAGGCCCGGCGTCGTTGCCGTGATGCAGGTTCGTAAGCCGGTGGTGCGCCAGATGAAAGAATGTTGCGGCCGGAACGCCGGATCGCGGCGTCGCTGCAAACAGATTAGGAAAAATGTCACAACGTGCCCAGTATCTCCGGATTTTTTGCGCAGACGCGACAGGCGGGAGGCATTCTTGCTGCCGCGGGTGGGGGTATGCGACGCCATTGTGATGACGACGCTGCGCACGGGCGCGGCCTCGTCCGTGCCGGTCATGGCGATCGTGCGACAGGGGAAGCGTGTGCCGCATGCACTCGGTCGCCCGCGCGACGGCGCCGCCCACGCCGCATCGTCAGAACTTGTGCCGCAGCCCCAGCGCGACGACGGCCTGGTTGCTGTTCGCGGAAGGCGTCATGGTCCAGACCGTCGCGTTGAATGCCGGATTGCCGTTGCCGCCGCTCACGCGCTGGTACGTGCCTTCGAGATACGCATCCGTGCGCTTCGACAGCGCATAGTCGGCCTGCGCGACGACCTGGTTCCATTTCGGGCGCGCGTGGCCCGTGCGGGTGTCGAAGCGGCCCATGGTGTACGTGTATGCGGCGGCGACGCTCAGCGCGCGCGTGACGAGGTAGCGTCCGTCGATCGAGAAGTTGTCGAACACCAGCGATTCGCCCTTCAGCGGCGCGATGTTGCCGCCCTGGAGCACGCCCGTCACGCCGTCGGTGGTCGAATGCGACCATGCGGCGCCGACCGAATGCGGCCCGAACGCATAACGGCCGGCCACCGCCCAGATCTGCTGGTTGCCGCCCGTGATCGTCGCCGAGCCGTCGACCGTGCTCAGCGCGCCGTCCGGGTTCGGCGCGTTGCGGTCGCGGCTGATCTTCAGGTAGCCGGCGCCGAGCTTCAGCGGCCCGTTCGCATACGACACGCCCGTGCTCCACACCGCGTTGTTGGAGAACTGGCCTGCCGCGTTCGAGAAACCGACCATCGCGCCGAACCTGAGCCCGCGAACCGTCGGGCTCGTGTATTTCACCGCATTGTTGATGCGCAGGTTGCGGTTCGAATCGTCGTTGTCGTACGGGTGAACCGCGAGGTTGCCGCCCCAGCCGGGGCCGGACGCGCCGAGCGGCGTCACGAAATCGAGGATCAGGTCGTACTGGCGGCCGAAGGTCAGCGCGCCCGCCGTCCGCGAGCTCACGCCGAGCCATGCCTGGCGGCCGAACAGATCGACGCCTTTCTGAGACAGCTTGCCGGTGGTGCCCGAGAAGCCGTTTTCGAGCGTGAAGACCGCGGCCATGCCGCCGCCGAGATCCTCGCGGCCGCTCAGCCCCCAGCGCGACGCATTCAATGCGCCGCTCGTCATCGCGATGCCGCCGCTGCCGGGCGAGCCGGCGCCGCGCGTGCGCTGGTGGGTGGAATAGGTGATCGACGTGTCGATCAGGCCGTACAGCGTCACGCTGCTCTGGGCAAGCGCGACATCCGGCACGAAGCCGCTCAGGCAGGCGGCAATGAGGGTCCCCGCGACGCGTGCGCCGGCATGCTGGTTCGTTTGGCAGGAATGCATAGGCGTTTTGTTGTTGTTGGACCGGCCTGGCGGCTCGGTGGATCGAGCGGCCATTATTGGAGATCGTGCGGCGGTCGATTAAGGCGCCGCACAGGAAAGGTCCTCTGCGGAATCGCTCGGAATCGCGGTGGGTCGACTGGCGGGGAGGCGGCCGGGCAGCGGCGCGATTGCCGCGCCGCGCTCAGGCGTCGACCAGCCGGTGCATCGACGGCGCGGCCGCGCCCGGCTCGCGCGTGATCGCGAAAAGCAGCGCATCGGCGGCGGCCAGCCCCTGGTTGGGGCGCGGCTCCCAGTTCGTGAGCCGGCCTTCGAACCGGAAGCCGAGCCGCGTGAGTGTGCCTGCCGCCGCGCCCTCCGGCGCGCAATACGCGTGAATGCGGCACAGGGCAGGCCGCGTCAGCAGCCAGCGCAAGAGCTTGAGCAGCGCGGCGAGACACGCCCGCCGACGCCGGTGACCGTCGAGCCGGCTGATCACGACACCGATCTCCGCGCGCGGCGGCTCGGGCCGCAATTCGATCGCGGCGAGCAGCGTGCCGCTGGCGGCGTCCTCGAGCGCCCACGTGTAGCGGCATCCGGCGCGCCATGCCGCATCGCAGCCGGCGATGAACGCCTGCGTTTCGGCGACGTTCGCATGGGTGCGCATCGGCAGCCACGCCGTCACGCCGGGATCGCCGAGCAGGACCGCGAACAGGGCCGGCGCATCGTCCGCGCGAAACGGGCGCAGCCGCACGGTGCCGGCCTCGATGACGCGCGGAACCGTGAAGCCGGACGTGGCGGGTTCCGGCATGGGCGAGCAGGGCGCGCACATGGGCGTCAGCGCGCGAGCGTTTCCGACGGCGCTTCGTTGAACAACTGGCGATAGCCGTTCAGCAGCGTCGAGCGATGCTGGACGCCCCAGCGGTTCGCGATGCGCAGCACGCTCGACGTGTGCGCGTCGTCCTCCAGCAGGTCGTGGCGGATATGTTCCATGCGCCGCGTGCGGATCAACTGGCTCGGCGTGTAGCCGAGATTGGCCTTGAATGCGGCCTGCAACGCACGTTCCGTGACGCCGATATGGCTGGCCACTTCGCGCACCGACAGATCCGGCCGCTCGAGATGCTCGACGAGGTAACGATAGGCGCGCCGGTATTTGCCGGGCAGCCGCGCGGCGATGTCGTCGGCGGCGGGCTGCGCGCGTTCGGCGGCCACCGCCGGCACGGCGGCGCTGTCGGCGCGCACGTGGCGCAGCGACTGCAGCGCATAGCGCGCATACATCTGCGCGTAGTCCTGCAGGCGGCCCTGTTGCTGACGGAGTTTCGACTGGCAATAGAGCAGCTCGTTGTACCAGTGCGCGTGCTGGTTGCCCTGGAACGCGCGTTCGCCGAACACGTGGAGCGTGGTTTCGGCCACGTGCGTGAGGCGCCCCGCGAGCGCGGCCAGCGTGACTTCGAGCCGCAATTCGCGGTGGTATTCCGCGAGTCCCGCGCCCTGGCTCCAGCGCAAGTGCGTTTCGATGCGGGCGAGTGCCGATTCGGCGCCGCCCGCGAGCGAGCGCAGATGATTCAGATAATCCGCGTGGCGCGACAGGACGCCGATCGGCGGCGTGTCGTCCGGTTGCGCGGGCAACGTCTCGTCGAAGGCCTTCGAGCGCGTTTCGAGCGCCGCTGAATGCCAGTAGATGTGATCGGCCAACTGCGCACTCGAACGCAGCTTGTACTGATCGACGATGTCGCGGTTCAGCATGTAGGCGACGCGCGTCCAGCGCGCATCCTGCGCGCGGCCCGCCTGTCCGTGCAACGCGGTCAGCAGCGCATGCACGCCGTCCAGGCGGCCGAGCCGGAACAGCACCAGCACCGAGCCGACGAGGCTTTCGAGCCGCTGGCCGGCGCTGGCGTCTTCGTCGTCGCTCACGCGCTGGAAGCATTTGAGCGCCGTCCCGAGATGATTCTGGAACAGGGCCTGCCAGCCGGCGTTGCGCGACAGCGCGGCGCGGGCCGTGCGGTGCTCGCCGCGCACGGCCTTCTGCGCATGCCGGTATGCGTCTTCGGCTTCTTCGTACTGCCCGAGCACCAGCAGCACGTCGGCGTACGTCTGCAGGCTCGCGTAGTCGGCCGGCGCGCCCGGCACGGCCGGCTCGGCGCGCGCCGCCGCGGCCACCGACGCGTCGCGGAACTGGCCGTTCAGCATCATGGCGAACAGCGGCGATTCGGCGTCGACCGACGCGAGGGTCGAAGCCACGGCGAAGTAGATCGATGAGGACATGAGGCGCTCCCGTGATGGATGACACGAACGTGTCGGTGAGCGCATCGTGGCACCGTCGCTTCGCCGCGGCCGGCATTTGTGACGTTCTGTTACTTTCGGCGGCCCGTGCGTCCGCGCCGCTCAGGCGCGGGCCGCGTCGTACACCCGCAGCGAGCGGTAGCCGCGGAACGCCCCTTCCTGCAGACGCGGATGCGCGCCGGGTTCGAGCATGAGGCCGGGCATGCGGGCGAGCAGCGTTTCGAATACGACGGCCAGCTGCATGCGCGCGAGCGCGGCGCCCAGGCAGCCGTGCGAACCGGCGCCGAATACGAGGCCGCCGTGCGCGCGATCGAGACGGATGTCGCTCGGCGCGGCGAACGCGTCGGGATCGCGGTTCGCGGCGGCGGCGACCACGGCGACGACATCGCCTTTCGCCATCCGGAGCCCGTCGAGCTCGACGTCGGCGCGCGCGAAGCGAATCATCACGTGCACGGCCGGTTCGATCCGCATCAGTTCGCGCAGCGCGAGCGGCACGTGCCGCGGCGCCTGCACGAGCGCTTGCCACAGATCGCGGCGCGTTAGCGCCTGCGCGAACGTATTGCCCAGCGACAGCATGGTCGTGCCATAGCCCGCGATGAACGTCAGCAGCACGTTGGCGAGCAACTGACGGCGCGCGAGCGCCGGGCGCGTGCCGCCGGCCTGCAGCACGGCGCACACGGTATCGAGATGCACGTCCAGCTCGTCGACGAAACGCCGTGTCTGGGCGACCGCCAGCGCATGGTCCGCCGGCCCGATCGGCATCGCGCTGATCAGCCGGATCGGCCCCATGGACTGGGCCTGCAGGCGTGGCGCGTGCACGGGGTCGATGCCCAGTAGCCGGCACGCCGCGAGCGCCGGCAGGCGCTGCGCGAGGTGCTCGACGAGGTCGAAGCGCCGCGGATCGGGAACCTGCTCGAGCAGTGCGTCGAGGTCGCTGGCGAGGTGCGTGCGCAACGCCGCCAGGCGCGGCTTCGCGAACAGCGGTGCGAACGTCTTGCGCATGCGTTCGTGCATCGAATCGTCGGCAAACAGCATCGTGTCGAGAAGGCCGGCCTCGTCGCGCACGACGTCGCATTCGACCAGCGGCGAACGGGTCGTCAGCGCCGGGTGGTCGAGCACGGCGCACGCGAGCCGGTAACGACCGACCATCCAGGTGCCGCTGACGTCGCGATAGGCGCCGGGCAGCGCCGGCATCGCGTCGTAGAACGCGTCGCGATCGTCGGCGGCGTCCGTCAGCAGCTCGAAGAGCGTCTTGTGCGCGAGCGTTTCGTCGAAGATGGGCGTCATGATGAGGTCGGTCCGGTCAACGGCGCGTCAGCGAAACGAGCGCGTCGCCCCATTTCTCGAAGATCTGCGCGATCGACTGCACGACGTTGATGATGGTCCGCGCCATCATCGCCATCACGCTGGCTCCGCCTTCGATCACGTTTTCCCACGGCCGCAGCCGCGAGGTCCAGCGGTCGTCGGGCCCGTTCATGCCGGAGCGGCGCGGCTGCCCGGGGCGCTGCATGCCCGGCGTGAAATCGTTCTGAAACGACGGATCCTGCCAGTTGTTCGACGCATCGTACGTGGCGCGATCGGTGAACGCGAACGTACCGGCACGGCTATCGCGATCGCTCGCGTCGAACGTCGTCGACGGGGTGACCGGCCGCGACGGGAATGGTGTATGCCGCGGTTCCGTACGGAAACCGTCGTCGTCCGACAGCAGCGGGACGCGGCCGTCATCGGATGCCGAGGCGCGGCGCTCGGGCGGCACCGCGTGCTCGTGCCGGGACGACATCGGGCTCACAGGACGCGACGGCGTGGGCATCCATGATTCGCCCACGCGGAAATCGCCATCGTCGGGCCGCCACCGCGCATCGTGCGCGTCGTCGTCGTTTGCCGTCGGCCGATGATGATCGAACGGCGCCGGCCGGGGATGCGACGACGTCGCACCGATCGGCCGGCGTCCCGGCGGTGCCGATGCCAGCGGAGCAGGCGAACCGGGCAGCGGCGGCGTCATGTCCGCCGATCGGGACGGTTCGGGACGCGATACCCACGTCGAAGGCGAGCGGTCCGCGCGCGTCGCTTGGCGGACCTCGTCGTTCCATTGCGCAATTCGCGACCGAAGGGGCGGCTGGGGCTCCAGCGCCTGGAATCGCGCACGGTCCAGCCGCGACGACGTGATGTGCCCGTCGGCGCTTTCGGTGTCATGCGCGAGCGCATCGTGGCCGAACTCGGCGGGATGAAGGCTCGGGTCGCGTTCCTCGGTTCTCGGCATGGCGTTCTCCAGACGGTCCAGGTCGCCGGCCGAACGGCGTCGGCGCGGGGATGAAGGTTTTATACCGGGCCGCCTCGGCCGCGCGGCGTGGGGCGCGAAGCGCCACGCGCGGGCGCGAAGCGGGTGCATCGGCCGCGTTCGCCCGCGCCGATGCGTGCCGAAGCGAACGGCGCCAATCCGAAGCGCGGCACCCGCAGCCGCCGCTCGACGCTCGACGTGCCCCGCGATACGTCGCTAAGTTTCGCTTCGACGCGGTCGCTGACCGCCATTCCCGATCGTCTCGAGGTCGACCATGAACCAACGTCATTCGGCGCCGCCACGGCCGCGCCACTGGGTACCGCGCGCCGCGCTGTGCGTGTGGCTCGCCTGCGCCGGCACGGCCGCGCACGCCGATTGTTTCGAATCGGCCGCCGAGTATCACGGTGTCAACCCGATGATCCTGCGGGCCATCGCGAACGTCGAGTCGCGCGGCAATCCGCAGGCCATCCACCGTAACAAGAACGGCACGACCGACATCGGCGAGCTGCAGATCAATTCGATTCACCTGCGCGAGCTGGCCGCCTTCGGGATTCGCGCCAAGGATCTGCTCGACGAATGCGTGAACGTCTACGTGGCCGCGTGGCACCTGCGCAAGCAGATTGCCGCCTACGGCAATACCTGGGACGCGGTCGGCGCCTATCATTCGCGCAGCCCGCGCCTGCGGGACGAATACGCACGGCTCGTGAAGGCGACGCTCGTGAAGTGGGGGGCGATGACGATCGACGGTGCCGCGCAATGAACGCGCGCGCGAGCGGCAGGCTCGACGCGCGGCACGGCGTCGCCGCCGTGCCCGGCCAGCGCGCCGTCACCGTATGGCTGACCGGCCTGAGCGGCGCGGGCAAATCGACGCTGTCCATGCACCTGCGCGCCGCGCTGTCGGCGCGTGGCGTGGTCGCCGCGACGCTCGACGGCGATGTGCTGCGCGGCGGCGCGAGCCGCGATCTCGGTTTCACCCCGTCGGATCGCACGGAAAACGTGCGACGCGCGGCCGAGTTCGCGCGGCTGCTCAACGATCAGGGGCTCGTCGTCATCGCGGCGCTCATCACGCCGTATCGACGCGAACGCGCGCTGGCTCGCGCCATCGTCGGCGCATCGCGTTTCGTCGAGGTGTTCGTCAGCACGCCGCTCGCGATTTGCGAAGCCCGCGATCCGAAAGGGCTGTACCGGCTCGCGCGGGCAGGCGGGCTCGACGGCCTGACCGGCGTCGGTGCGCCGTACGAGCGCCCGACTTCGCCGGCGATGGTCGTCGACACCGGCGGCCGCACGCCGGCGCAGTGCACCGACGACCTGCTGCGCCGCCTGGCCCCGATGATCGTCCGTGCACCGCGACCCGCGCGGTAGCGGCGCATCCGCCTGTTCCTCCACGACCCGATGCCTTCATGACCCAACTGCTATTGAGCTTCTGCTACGCCAAGCCGTCCGGGCACGTGCTCGCGCGCTTCGACGTCGATGCCGACACGTTCGAATGGATCGATCTGGGCGACGTCGCCGCGCAGGTCGTCGGCGCGACCGGGCTGTGCCGCGTCGACGCGAGCTGCTACGCGGCGCTGCAGATCCGCGTGCCCGGCACGGTCGGCACGCTGCTGGCCGAAATCGATGCGTGCGCGCGCATCCGGCGCGTGGCGCGCCTCGCGCCGGTGCTGGATGCGCACTCGCTGCTGGCGTGGCATGGCGAGCTGCTCGTCGTGAGCAGCGGCACCAACCAGGTGTTCGCGATCGACTGGCCGCGCGACGGTGCGCTGCATCTGCGCGTGTTCTTCGAAATCGAGCCCGGCGCGGATACGCTGCACATGAATTCGCTGCAGGCATTCGGCGGACATGTGTATCTGTCGATGTTCGGCTGCAAGCCCGGCGCGTCGTGGCGCGACGCCTGCGATGGGCAGATCCTCGATCTCACCGATGCGGGCCGCGTCGTCAGGCGCGGGCTGCGCCATCCGCACTCGCTGTTCATCGATCGCGGGACCTTGCTGTGCGTGTCGTCGCGCGACGGCAGCCTCGTGCATGTCGCGGGCGCGCCGCGCGGCGCCGACCGGCCGCTCGACGGTTATGTGCGCGGCGCGCTGGCGCATGCCGGGCGATTGTTCGTCGGCACCAGCATGGCGCGCACGCGCAGCAAGAGCCGGGGCGCGGCGTGGCCGTCCGCCGCCGCGCCGGCGCCGCGGGAAGCGGGCACCGGCTGCGGGTTGCACGTGATCGAAGGCGGGCGGCGAGCGCCGCGCTGGATCGACCTGAGCCCGTTCGGCGCCGAGCTGTACGACATCGTCGCGTGGGACGGCGAGCCCGTGCGCGGCGCGCGTGCCGACGCGATGGCGAGCCGCCTGCGCGCGGTCAACGCGGAATTCGGCGAGCTGATCGTCGAGTTGTACCGCACGCGCAGGCACCACGGCATCGTGGGCGACATGGTGCGCTCGATGATCGACGCGGGCGTCGACCCCGGCTTCGCACGCGACGCGCTGTCGACCCTCGCCAACGACGTGCCCGCGCTGCCCGAATGGAGCTATCTGCATGCGCGGCTGCTGCTGGCGGGCGGCGGCGACGCGAACCGGCGCGCGGCGCTGCCGTTCCTGATGAGCGCGCTCGAAGGCGGCTACGACAGCTTCGACGTGCTGAGCCGGCTGGCGGAGATCTACGACGCGCTCGGCGATGCCGTCAACGCCGCCGCGCATGCGCGGCGCGCCCTCGCGACGGCGCCGGTCACGCTCGATACGCCGCTGCGCGACGGGTTGCATACGATCGCGCGCCGGCCCGAGCGCTGAACACGTGGGCCGGCGCGGCGGCGCTTCGCGCGTCGCGCGACGGCTTCGCGCAAGCGGGGTGGCCGCCCGCGCCGAATCCTATTCTCGTATCCGGAACGACCCCATGCCGCGCATGCCGGCCCGCCTGGGCCCGGCATGCGAGCGCCTCCCCGCGGCGCGCACGGCATTCGTCGCGCCGACTGCAAACCGATCTATCAGGATAGCTATGGAACCGTCCACGATTGCACATCATGAAGCGACCGGTGAACTGCCCGAGGAAACCGAACGGACTCGGGAGGATGCGACGACGTCCAGACCGGAGTCGACGTCGATGGCCCATCACACGGCGGGGTTGCCGGCCGCGCGCACTCGCCCGTCCGGCGTTTCCGACCACGAACCCATCACGACCCTGCGCCAACGGCGCATGCAGGTGCCGCGCGACGTCGATGCCGAAGTCGGACACGCGACATGCGAACACAGGCTGGCGGCGCTCGGTGGCCCGGGCGTGCCGGCCGCGCATGTCAGGATCGCGGCCACGACCGCACACGTGCTGTACGGCCCGCATGCCGACCGCATGCCCGACGACGTGCTGCGCAGCCTGCTCGAACGCGCGCCGCTGTACGAACGGCATGGCGTGACGGACGAGAAGGCGCTGCGCGGCTTTCTGAAGCAGTCCATCGCGGAGCGGGCGGCGCCGCTCGTCGGGCGTTCGGGTTACCTCGTCGCACTGTCGCTTGCCGGCACCTACGTGGGCAAGCACGTGCCGTCGCCGGCCACCGGTTTGCCGATCGGTGCGACGGTCATGTTCGCGACGACCAACTCGACCGGCGCGCGCGAAGGCCTCGAGACGCACTACATCCCGCCGCTGGAGGCGACCTCACTGCCGCCTTCCGTGCTGCGCCGCTTCGACTGGTACGCGGAAGAAGCCCTGCCGCCGGGCGTGCGGGCCGAGATGGAGCGTCAACTGGTGCGCGCGATGGTGACGCTCGTGCCCGTATTCCATGCGCTACGGACGGGCGGTTCGCTCGACCTGCAACTGACGGTACTGAACGACGTGTATGCCGACGCCACGACGTTCTTTGGCGCGGAGACGCTCGAAAGCGCGCTGAGCGCCGTGGGCGGCGCGGTGAAGTCGGCGCTCGGCCGGTTGCGGCAATCGGGCGATGCGATGCGGGAAAAAGGCCTCGAGGCGCCGACGCACGGCGAATTGATCGCGCATCAACCGCTCGACCGGCTGGAAGCGAGACTCGTCAACCACAACAAGAGCCTGCTCGAATCGGGCAGCGACGCCGCGCGCGCGATGGGGCAGGGCATCAAGACGCTCTGGACCGAAAAGTTCGGCCGGCTGGTCGGCGTGCCGGCGCACGCGGGTCTTGTCATCGCGACCGCGCTCGTGCTGACCGCGCACCTGATCGAACAGGATCCCGACAACGCCGACCTGCCGAAAGGACGGATCTCGCCGCGCTCGGCGCTGGCGGTGCCCGGCGCGCTGATGATCATGGAGTTCCTGGCGACCGAGGCGTTCGGCACGCTGATCCAGACGTGCGACGCACTGATATCGAGAAGGCCGGCGTTTCTCCATGACGAGGACGACATGTCGTCGCGCATCGAGGAAGTCGACGAACACAGCGGCAGCGAACCCGACAGCGCGCCGGTCGCATCGGGTGCGTTGCCCGCGCCTGCGTCGTCGTCCGCCGACGTGTCGCGCGCACTGCCGCCTGCGGAGTCGCCGCGGCGAACGTCGACGGGCGAGACGTCCTGACGCCGCCGTCGCCGCCCGGCGCATCGCGACCCGCGCGTCTCGGCGCGGTGCGCCGGGACCCGATTCGGGCCGCCACGCAGCCGCATGCGACACGCAGCCGTCGCGGCCCGTTTCACCCCATCGTTGTCTCAATCCCCTTCTGCAACCCGAAAGGAAACGTCGAAATGGAATCGGTCAATCCCAACGTTCACACCGCCGAAAGCGCGGAACACGCCACGCTCGAGCGTCCGGCATCGCCTTCGTCGCCGGTCGGCCCGTCGAGTTCGACGCTGCCCGAAGTCACGGGCGTGACGCGCCGCAGCGCGCTGCCCACGCAGGGCAGCCCGCGCGCGTCGGCCGCCGAACTCGAGGCCGCCGCCAAGCGTTCGCGCACCGAGACGTCCAGTGGCTGGCCGTCGAGCCGCATCGATACGGCGGCCTTCAGCCTGGGCGCCGAATCGTCCAAGAACAGGGCGCGGCCGGCACGCGAGCAACTGTCGTCCGAAGGGCGCGAGATTCCGCCGCTCAAGCCGCAGTCGCTCGGCCACTACTTCTCGCAGGCAGCAGGCAAATGGCCGTCCGCGGACAATCGCGCCAAGCTGCTCGAAGCGATGACGACCAACCTGACCACGCTCTCGACCCTGAGCGCGGCGCCGCAGATCAAGCAGATGCGCCGCGAGCTGACGCTGCACTGGCACGCCCTGTCCGAGCGCGAGAAAAGCGACGTGCTCGACACGGTCGGCGCCGGCAGCAAGCGGCTCGCCGGCAAGCCGAACGTCGCGACGTGGCTCGAACACACGGCCGCCCACATGCCGACCGCGGATGCGGAGCGCCTGCTCGCGGCGTGCGGCACGTCGGCGCGCACGGCCCTCGAAGGGTCGTTCGGGAAGGCGGCCACCGACGAAACGCATCGCGGCGCGGTCCGCGCACGCGATGCCGACATGCGCATGACGTTGCCGCTCGATCACATGTACGACTACAAGGGCTTCTACTGGGACAACGGCCGCAAGGTCGGCACCCTGCCGCCGGACGTCGCGAAAAAGCTCCGGGTGTGCGTGATCGGCGCGGGCCCGGCGGGGATCATGGCGGCCGACAGCCTGAACCGCATCGGCGTGACGTCGACGGTGCTCGAGGCGGAGGATCACATCGGCGGCCGCCTCGCGACGCACCATCGCCAGCTCGACGACGGCACCCAGAGCCCGACCGCCACGCATCCCGGCGGCATGCGTTTTCACACGACGCACGGCAACTTCTACTGGAGCTTCGCGGAGCACTACGAACTCCGGCATATCGATTTCACGAACCCGAGCCAGGTCGGTGCGCTGCTGCTGCTCGAGGAAAGCGTGCGCAAGGCGGAGCCGGGCAAGGAGCCGACCGACCCGGTGCTGAAGCAGGTGAAGTCCGACTTCGACAAGGCGATGGGATCGTTGACGCAGCCGATGCGCGACGCACGGGACGCGGGCGATACGGCGAAATTTCGCGAGTTGTGCGAGGCCGCGAAGAACCGGTTCGATCCGTTCACGTTCAAGGAAGGCGTGGAGCATCTGCTGAAGGAAAACGGCATTCACTGGGACGACAAGCACTGGGAAACCTTCGGCGCGGTCGGCATCGGCGTCGGCGGCTACAAGGGCTACTACAACACGGGTTTCCTGGAGGAAATGCGCTTCCTCGTCGACGAACGGCTCGAAAACCACCAGTTGCTGGTCGATGGCGCCGACGAACCGCTCAAGCGCATGATCGCGGATACCGCGGGGCTGCCGCCCGGCCGCCAGTCGCTCGAGGCTCAGGGCGCGATCCGGTTGAATGCGCCGGCCATGGGCGTCGAAAAGACGACCAACGAAACGACCGGCAAGGACGAGTACCGCGTGTCGTGGAAGGAAAACGGCGAAACGAAGACCGAAACGTACGACGAAGTCTTTTTCGCGGCGAGCCCGAAGGTCGCGACGCAACTGGGCCTGACGAAGCAGGGCGAGGGCAGCCTCGTCTCGGCGGAACTCGCCGTGGCGCTGGACAGCGTCAACATCGTCGGCGCGACCAAGATGACGATGACCGTGCCGGCCGACGAGTTCCATCCGGAGGCATTGCCGAAGAACCTGCAGTCCACCGCGGAGTTCCAGCAACTGTATCTGCACGCCCCCGCGAAGGAAGGTGACAACGCGGTGATCTACCTCAGCTACACGCTCGGCGACAACGCGAAGAAGGTCGAGGGCAAGACGAAGAAAGAGCAGATCGAGAACCTGGTCGGCACGCTGCGTGAATCGGCGAAGCGCGCCGAACCCGAGGACGGCGCCAAGCTGCGCAATCTCGCGGACCTGATCGACAAGCACTGGGAAGCGCGCAGTCATTACACGCACTGGACCGAGGTGCCGACCCAGGGCGGCGCATTCAAGATGGACGCGCCGAACGATCTCGACAATACGCGCACGCTGTACGCCAACACGCTGGAGTCGAGCGGGCTGCATTTCATCAACGAGAAGGTGACGGCCGAGGCCGGCTTCGCGAGCGGTCCGTTCGCCGCGGCGATCAACGCGGTGCAGAGCATGGTGAAGCACTACGAGGGCGCGTTGCCCCCGAACTCGCCGTGGGAGCAGCAGATCCTGTAGTCGTGCGCGTGCGGCCGCGACAGGGCGGCAGGCGTCGCGGCCGCACGCGACAAGTGCGTCGAAAACCGGGGTGGCATGACGCGGCAACGACGCCGGAGGAATCGCTTGACACGTCGAAAATGGCTTCTTATATTCGGCCGGACTGAGGCGCCAAGCTCGACGGCGCCTCCGCGGCAACGTTGCCGCGCCACATATGGACGGCTACGAAGCCCCCGAACTTGCGTCGCACGACGCCGGTCCGGGGGCTTTTTGTTTTTCGGGAGAAAAGACAGATGGCGGAATACGGCCCGGCGAAAGGGGATGCGGCGCACGCGCGTGCATTCACGATCGCCTGCGTGCAGATGGAGCCGCGGATCGGTGCGGCGCAGCACAACCTCACGACCGCGCTCGAGCGAATCGAGACGGCCGCACGCAACGGCGCGGCGCTGATCGTGCTGCCCGAGCTGGCCAACAGCGGCTACGTGTTCGAGGATCGCGACGAGGCGCTGGCGCTCGCGGAGCCCGTGCCCGACGGCCCGACGGCGCAGGCGTTCGAAGCGATCGCGCGGCGCCTGAATGTTCACATAGTGAGCGGCATCGCCGAACGCGATGGCGCGCGGCTCTACAACTCGGCGCTGTTCGCGGGGCCCGGCGGGCATCTCGGCGTGTACCGGAAGCTGCATCTGTGGGACAACGAAAAGCGCTTTTTCGAGCCGGGCGACCGCGGTGTGCCGGTGTTCGACACGCCGCTCGGACGCATCGCGATGGCGATCTGCTACGACGTGTGGTTTCCGGAGACGTTTCGACTGGCCGCGATGCAGGGCGCCGATCTCGTCTGCGTGCCGACCAACTGGGTGCCGATGCCGTCGCAGCCCGACGACCGTCCGGGCATGGCGACCACGTTGACGATGGCCGCCGCGCACAGCAACGGCGTCGCGATCGCGTGCGCGGACCGGGTCGGCATCGAGCGCGGCCAGCCGTTCATCGGCCAGAGCCTGATCGTCGGCGGCGATGGCTGGCCGGTCGCGGGCCCGGCCAGCATCGATCGCGAGGAGATCGTCTACGGGACGATCGACGTGGCCCGCACGCGCGCCGGCCGCGCGCTGAACGCGCACAACCACGTGCTGCGCGACCGGCGCGCGGATATCTACGACCCGATGCTCGGCACCGGCTGGCCGGTGTCGCCGCCATGACCGCGTCAGCCGTTGCGTGCCTCACCCGGCGTCATTCACCGCGATGCGCCGCGATTCACCCCCACTACAAGGAAGCATCATGAGGTCGTTGAACAAGACAATCGCCGCCGCCTTCATCGTCGCGGCATCGATGGCCGCATCGGCGGCCGAGCCGATCCGGATCGGCGTCGCGGTCGGGCTGTCGGGCGCCAACAGCGTCGTCGCGCCGGCCGTCGTGCAGTCGTCGCAACTGGCCGTGGCCGAGATCAACGCGGCGGGCGGCATTCTGGGGCGTCCGGTCGAACTCGTGATCGCCGACGACGGCTCGGGCGCGGTGGGCGCGCAGAAGGCGTACGACACGCTGGTGTTCCAGAAGAACGTCGACGCGATCATCTCGATGGAAACGAGCGCCGCGCGCAACGCGGCCCTGCCGATCGTCGCGCGCGGCAAGAAGCCGTTCATCTATACGTCGTTCTACGAAGGCCGCTCGTGCAGCCCGTGGATGTACGTGAACGGCTGGGTGCCCGAACAGGTGGTCGCGCCGATCGTCGATTACTTCGACAAGCGCCGCGGCGCGAAGACGTTCTACCTCGTCGGCAACGACTACGCGTTCGGCCGCGGCATGCTCGACTTCACGAAGCAGTACATCGAACGGCACGGCGGGAAGGTGATCGGCGAGACCTACCTGCCGATCGACGGCACCGATTGGACGCCGGTGCTCTCGAAGATCCGCGCGGCGAAACCCGATGCGCTGATCAGCGCCACGGCGGGCGGCGCGCCGAACGTCGCGCTCGCGAAGCAGCTCAAGAGCTCGGGCCTCACGCTGCCGTACGGCAACCTCGCGATCGACGAAGGCACGGCCAAGGGCATGGGCGACGTCGCGACCGGCGTGTTCATGACGGCGTCCTACCTCACCGGCATCGATTCGCCGCAGAACCGCAAGTTCATCGCGGCGCTCGACAGCAAGTTCGGCAAGGACGTGAAGACGCCGAACGAATTGTCCGAGCCGCAGTACGAAGCGTTCTTCCTTTACAAGGCGGCGGTCGAGAAGGCGGGGTCGACCGATTCGTCGAAGGTCGTGAAAGCGCTCGGCGAGGTGTCGTTCGACGGGCCGCGCGGAACGGTCGCGATGAACCGCAGCCGCCACGTGCCGCTCGCGATGCGCCTCGGACAGATTCAGCCGGACGGTTCGGTGAAGGTGCTGCAGACGTTCGCCGACGTCGACCCCGGCATGCAGTGCCCGAAGCTCAAGTAGCGCGCACCGCGGCGCACACGGGTTCGCCGGCGGCGAACCTCACCTGAACCAGACCTGAATCGGGAGGCAGACATGGGACTGGCATTGGACATCTGTACGACGGCGGCCGTGCTGTTCATCGTGACCGTCGGCCTGATGGTGATCTTCGGCGTGATGCGGATCGTGAACTTCGCGCACGGCGCGCTGCTCACGCTGGGCGCCTACGCGAGCTTCGTCGTGACGCGGCTGGGGCTCGATCCGTGGGTGAGCGTGCCGCTCGCGATCGCGGTGGGTACGGTGGTCGGCATGGCGGTCGAATGGATCATCGTCCGGCCGCTGTACAAACGGCCGCTCGACGCGATTCTGGCCACCTGGGGGCTCGGCATCGTGATCGGGCAGATCATCGTGATGGTGTTCGGCCGTGAAGTGCAGTTCGTCGAAACGTCGATGAAGGGCGCGGTATCGATCGCGGGCACCGAATACTCGGCCTACCGGCTGGTGCTGGTGCCGATCGCGCTCGGGCTCTGCGCGGGATTGACGCTGCTGCTGTCGGGTACGCGCTTCGGCGTGAAGACGCGGGCCGTCATCATGAACGAAGATCTCGCACGCGGGCTCGGGATTCATTCGGGCCGCATCCGCTTCGTCACGTTCGCCCTCGGCGCGGCGCTCGGCTCGCTCGCCGGCGCGCTGATCACGCCGTTGTCGAGCGTCGATCCCGACATGGGCGTCGGGTGGATCGTCAGCGCGTTCATGCTGGTGATGGTGTCGGGGCATTCGATGACGAGCCTGCTCGTCACGTGCATCGTGTTCGGCGCATGCCAGGTGCTCGTCAGCACGTTCGTCAGCCCGGTGCTGGGCGGGCTGACGATCGCGGTGCTCGCGGCGCTGACGCTGCGCATCCGACCGCGGGGGTTCGCTCATGGCTAAGGTCGACGCCTCGTTCGAGCCGCATCGCGCCGATTCGACGGCGCAGGGCGCGCGTGCACCGCGTGCGCACGCGTGGCGCGGCCTCGCGATCGTGGTCGCCGTGGCGGCCGTGCTGCTGGTCGCCGGTCCGTTCGTGTTCGGTGCGTATTTGCTGAACGTCCTGATCCAGGCGTTCTTCTTTTCGATCGTCGCGGTGACGGTCGACCTGTTGTGGGGCTATACCGGCTACCTGACCTTCGGCCAGTCGGCGTTCTTCGGCATCGGCGCGTACGCGGCCGGGCTCGTGTTCACGCACGGCGGTTTTTCGGCGCCGCACGCGCTGCTCGCGATCGGCGCGGCGCTCGCCGCGACGGCGGCCGTCGCCGCGGTGTTCGGCTGGCTGTCGTTCTATCGCGGCGCGTCGCCGTTCTTCGCGACCGTGATGTCGCTGGTGCTGCCGATCGTGCTGACGCAATCGCTGCTGTCGGGCGGCGAATGGACCGGCTCGAGCTCGGGGCTGACCGGCTTCGAGACCTTCGACCTGTCGCTGGGCCAGTGGTACGGGATCGCCGGTGCCGCGCTGCTGGCCGTCGCGGTGCTGGCCTGGGTGTTCGTGCGCAGCGACGGCGGCCGCCTGCTGGTCGCGATCCGCGACAACGAGGCGCGCTGTGCGTATCTCGGCATCGATACGTCGATCGTCAAGATCGTGCTGCTGGTCGCGACCGCGATGATCGCCGGGCTCGCCGGGTTCGGTTACGGCGCGTTCAGCGGCGTGGTCGCGCCCGAGCTGTCCGGTTTCGTGCTCGGCACGCAACTCGTCGTGTGGGTGGCGCTCGGCGGGCGCGGCACGTTATGGGGCCCCGTGCTCGGTTCGCTGCTGATCAACGTCGCGACGGCCTACCTGAGCGGGAGCATGCCGTTCGCGTGGCAACTCATTCTCGGCGCCGCGTTCGTCGTCGTGATCGTGCTGCTGCCGAAGGGCCTCGTGCCGCTGCTCGCGCGGCCGGTGCGCCGCTTCATCGCGAGCGGACGGCCATTGCCGGTGCTCGTGGAGCGGCCGGTACGCGCACGCGACGCCGCGGCCGGCGCCGCGCCCGCGCTGGACATGCGCGCGGTCGAGCGGCATTTCGGCAGTCTCAAGGTACTGCAGGGCATCGACCTGCAAGCCGGCGGCGGCGAGCTGGTCGGCCTGATCGGCCCGAACGGCGCGGGCAAGACGACGCTGATGCGCTGCATGAGCGACGGCGCCGAGCGCTCGTCGGGCACCGTCGCGCTCGGCGGCACGGAGATCGGCCGGATGCCGCCGGAGCGCTGCGTGCGGCTCGGCCTCGGCCGGAAGTTCCAGAACGCCAACGTGTTCGACAGCCTCACCGTGGCCGAATGCCTGCGCATCGCCGGCACCCTCGTCGAGCGGCCGTCGCTGGTGCGTTCCGCGACGACGCTCGCGCTGCCGCCGTACGCGCTGGAGGTGATCCGGGCGACGCGCCTCGATCGCAAGCTCGATGCCGTCGCGAAGGATCTGTCGCACGGCGAGCAGCAGGCGCTCGAACTGGCGATGGTGCTCGCGCTGGAGCCGCGCATCGTGCTGCTCGACGAGCCGACGGCGGGGCTGACCAAGGTCGAGCGCACGCAGATCGGCAACGTGCTCGCGGCGCTCGCGCACCGGTACGGGCTGTGCTGCCTGCTCGTCGAGCACGACCTGGATTTCGTCGCGGAAGTCGCGACCCGCATCGTCGTGCTGCATCAAGGCAGGATCGTGATGCAGGGCAGCTTCGCCGACGTGGTGGCGTCGGAACTGGTCCGAACCATTTATGCCGGCAGCGCGCAGGGCGGCGCCGCGGCCGTGCGACAGGAGGCGCCATGAGCGGGATTGCGCTCGACGTGAACGCGGTCACGAGCGGCTATCGCGATGCGATCGTGCTGCGCGGCCTGACGATGCGCATCGCCGCCGGCGAGGCGGTGGCGCTGCTCGGCAAGAACGGCATGGGCAAGACGACGCTGCTGAAGACCATCATGGGCTACCTGCCCAAGACGGGCGGCTCGATCCATGCGCACGGCGCGGACATCACGCGGCTGCCGCCGCACCGGATCGCGCGTGCGGGGATCGCCTATGCGCCGCAGGAGCACGCGCTGTTTCACGACCTGAGCGTGCGCGACAACCTGCGGCTCGGGCTGGCGCAGGCATCGACGTTCGACGAACGTTTCGCCGAGATCGAACCGGTGTTTCCGGTATTCGCGAGCCGGCTGAAGCAGTACGCGGGAACGCTGTCCGGCGGCGAGCAGAAAATGCTGCTGGTGGCGCGCGCGCTGATGATGCGGCCGTCGACGATCCTGCTCGACGAAATCACCGAAGGCCTGCAGCCGTCGGTGATCGACCGGCTCGCCGACGTGTTGCTGTGGGAGCGCGAGCGCCGCGGCACGACCTTGCTGCTGATCGAGCAGAACGTGCCGTTCGCGCTGAAGGTCGCCGATCGCTATGCGGTGCTGAAGCAGGGCGCGCTGATCGACGACGGCGATGCGAAGGCGCCGTCGGCTGCCGCGTCGGTCTTCGCGCACCTGCGGGTCTAGGGTCTGCTTACACACGGAACGCACATGCACGAAACCGGTTTTTATCGCCCGCGCTCCGCGCTGCAGATGCTGGCGCGAATCGACGGCGCGCACGCGGAGCGCAGTCGCGCGATGCACGACGCGTTCGCGCGGATCGACGCTGTCGAGGCGTCGGTCCGCGCGCTGACGGCGGTGGTCTCGCGGGAGGCCGCGCTGGCGGCGGCCGGCGCGGCGCACGGGCCGCTGGGCGGCTTGCCCGTCGTCGTCAAGGACATCTTCGACACGCAGGCATTGCCGACCTGCCACGGTTCGCCGATCTATGCGCGGCACCGGCCGGCCGCCGACGCGGCCATCGTCACGATGCTGCGGCGCGCGGGCGGTGTCGTGATCGCGAAGAGCGTGACGAGCGAGTTCGCGTACATGGCGCCGACGGTCACGCGCAATCCGTGCGACCCGGGCCGCACCGCGGGCGGCTCGTCGTCGGGATCGGCGGCGGCGGTCGCCGCGGGCTACGCGCCGTTCGCGATCGGCTCGCAGACGGGCGGCTCGACGATCCGTCCCGCGTCGTTCTGCGGAATCGCCGGCTACAAGCCGACCGTCGCGATGCTGCCGACCGCCGGCATGAAGAGCTTCTCGTGGACGGCCGACACCGTCGGCCTGTTCGCGGCGACGGTGCGCGACGTCGCGTACCTGGGCGCAGCCCTGGCCGCGCGGGACCCGCGAACCGTCGACGCGGCGCCGCTCGAAGGCCCCGTGTTCGGCGTGCCCGAGTCGTGGCCGTGGACGCAGCCGTCCGACAACGCGTGCTCGGTGCTCGACACGGCGATCCGCGCGATCGAGCGGGCGGGCGCCCGCGTGCGCCGTGTGCGCTTCGCGCCATGGATGGCGCGCATGACCGATGCGCACGAGACGATCCAGCGTTACGAGGCATACCGGACGCTGGGTTTCGAGTACGATCGTCATCGCGACGCGTTGACGCCGATGCTCGCGACGTTTCTCGAGCGCGCGTCGCAGGTGGATACGGC
The DNA here is from genome assembly GCF_002223345.1 of Burkholderia sp. AU16741. NCBI lineage: Bacteria > Pseudomonadati > Pseudomonadota > Betaproteobacteria > Burkholderiales > Burkholderiaceae > Burkholderia > Burkholderia sp. AU16741. The sequence goes on along the minus strand of NZ_NKEZ01000008.1, from coordinate 514,571 downwards.
GAGCTATCTCGCCGCCTGTGCCGAACTCGCGGCCGCGCGCGACGCACTCGGCGGCTGGTTCGACGGATTGAGCGCGCTGCTGACACCCAGCGCGCCCGACGAGGCGCCGGACGGCCTCGCGTCGACCGGCGATCCGGCATTCAACCGGAACTGGACCCTGCTCGGCGCGCCGTGCGTGAACGTGCCCGGCTTGCGCGGCGCGCGCGGCGCGCCGATCGGCGTGCAGGTGATCGGCCCGCGCGGCGACGACCTGCGCTGCCTCGCGGCGGCGCGGTTCGTCGAGCAGGCGATCTCGGTCGCGTAAGCGGGCGCGTGCCGGCACGATGAGCACGGACACTGGAGGAAACGACATGCAGGCGAAGTCGCAGCAGTCGTCGGGACAGTCGGGCGCGGATGCCGGATGGCGCATCGGCGTGCTGTATTCGCGCACGGGTGTCACGGCGGCGACCGAATCCGAGCACTTTTTCGGCACCGTGCTCGCGATCGAGGAAATCAACGCGGCGGGCGGCGTCGACGGACGCCCGCTCGACCCGGTGGTCTACGATCCGCGCGGCGATCCCGACGAATATCGTCGGCTCGCGTCGCGCCTGATCCAGGACGACGACGTCACGGTCATCTTCGGCTGTTCGACGTCGTCGAGCCGCAAGGCGGTGCTGCCCGTCATCGAGCGCAACAATGCGCTGCTCTGGTATTGCTCGATCTACGAGGGCTTCGAATATTCGCCGAACGTGATCTATACGGGGGCGGTGCCGAACCAGAACAGCATGCAGCTGGCGGCCTATCTGCTGCGCAACCGCGGGCGGCGTTTCTTCCTGGTGGGCGCCGACTACATCTACCCGCGCGAATCGAACCGCATCATGCGCGACATGGTCGAGCAGCACGGCGGCGAGATCGTCGACGAAATCTACCTGCCGAACGACGCCGATCCGGAAGCGCTCGCGGAGGTGGTTCGCCAGATTCGCGCGGCGCCGCCGGACGTCGTGTTCTCGACGCTGATCGGCCGCAGCGCGCGCGCGTTCTATCGGCTGTATCGCGAGCACGGCATCGATCCTGCCCAGGTGCCGATCGCGAGCCTGACGATGACCGAGGGCGAGACGCGCATGATCGGCCCGGAACTGTGCGGCCACCATATCGTGTCGGCCAGCTACCTGAATACGCTCGATCTCGACGGCAACCGGCGCTTTCTCGCATCGTGGCGCGCGCGCTTCGGCGAGCAGCCCGCGAGCATGTGGTCGGAGATGGCGTACAACCAGGTTCGCCTGTTCGCGCTCGCGCTGGCGCGCACGCGCAGCCTCGACACGGCGAAGCTGGTCGACGCGGTGCACGACGTCGAATTCGATTCGCCCGAAGGCATGCTGCGCATCGACCGCGACAACAATCATGCGATCCTCACGCCGCGCATCGCCGTGTGCCGGCCCGACGGCGCGTTCGACATCGTTTGGGAGGGGAGCGGGCCCGTCAAGCCCGATCCGTACCTCGTGTCGTACGGATTCGCCGAGTTCTGGCTCGATGGAGAACGGCCATGACCACGTGGGCGCATCGGCTGTTCGACGATCTGCGCACGTTGCGCGTGCTGGTGATCCATCCGCCCGGCGAGGATCGCAACGTGCTGGTCGAGCAACTGGGCCGGATCGGCTGCCCGGTGACGGTGCTGTGGCCGTTTCCCGCGCAGTTGCCCGACGATGCCGATGCGGTGTTCTTCCTGGTCGGGCCGGAGACGCGCCGCGCGGGCAACTGGTGCGCGGCCGACACGCGGGCGACGCTGATCGCGCTGTCGGACTATGAAAACCCGACCGTGCTGAAGATCCTCGTCGATACGCAGGCGCACGGCGTCATCACCAAGCCCTATCGCTCGACGGGCATCCTGAGCACGCTGGTGCTCGCGCGCGCGTCGTCCGGCTATCAGCAGCGGCTGCAGAGCAAGATCGGCAAGCTCGAGGACGCGATCAAGGCGCGCCGCCACATCGAGCGCGCGATGCGCATCCTGATCGAATCGCACCAGTTGAGCGAAAACGACGCTTACGAACATCTCCGCTCGCGTGCGACCCGCCTGCGCGTGACCGTCGGCGAAGTCGCGACGATGGTGATCGACGCGCACGAGGCAATGGAAAAACTCGGCCTCGACAAACCCGCCCGATCCTGATCGAAAACGGCAGTACATCGCATACGGCGAGCGGGCGGGCGCCCCGGCTGCGGCCGGCGCGGCGCGAATCGTAACAGATTGTCAAAGATTGTCTTCGCGCGTTGTCCGGCTGGCGAGAATGACTTCAACGCAGGCCGGTTTGCTGAAGCATTTCGTTGAGTTCGATGCGGTTGTAGGTCGCACGTAATGCATCGCGCGCGGTGATGGCATTCCGGGCGACGAGTTGCGCGAGGCTTTCGTTGAGCGAGCGGGACATGTTGTCCTCCTTGCGCCGGACGAATTCCGCGAGCATCGGGATCTTCGACGGATCGGTGAGGAACGCGCTGATCTGCTGATTGTGGTTGAACAGCAGTTCGCTGGCGAGCACGAGCTGATCGCCGCTTTCGCTGGGCACGAGGCTCTGGCAGATCACGCCGATCAGCGCGTTCGCGAGCGATGCCGCGTGACGTTCGCGCTGCTCGGCGGGAAAGAACGAGAGCAGGCGCGTGACGGTGGTGAGTGCGCTGCCGGTATGCATGGTCGCGAATACGAGGTGCCCCGATTCGCTGGCCTGCAGCACGGCCTCGGCGGTTTCGATGTCGCGGATCTCGCCGACCATGATCACGTCGGCGCGCTCGCGCAGCACTTCGCGCATGCCGGCGGAGAAGCTGCGGGTGTCGGTCGGCACCTCGCGCTGGGAAATGATCGACTGGTGGCTGTCGAGCGCGTATTCGATCGGCTGCTCGATCGTGACGATATGGCAGTTGCGGGTGCGGTTGAGATGGTCGAGCAGCGACGCGATCGTGGTGGTCTTGCCCGAGCCCGTGACGCCGGTCACGAGCACGAGCCCCATGCTCGCGGTCTCGATCGTCGAGCGGATGTACGCGGGCAGGCCGAGCTTGTCGAGCGGCAGCGGGGCGAGCGGCAGGCGGCGGATCGAGATGACGGTCTTGCGGCCGTTCGACGTGCGGTAGACGTGCGCGCGCAGGCGGCAGCCGGTCAGCACGAACTGGCGATCGATCGCGCCGTCGCGCAGGCGATTGTCCCAGTCGTCGTCGACGGCATCGAGCATCGGCGCCATTTCGTCGAGCATGATCGGACCGCCTTCGGTCTCGACCCAGCCGCGCGGCGTCTTGATCATGATGGGCCGGTCCTGCTCGATGTGCAGGTCGGTGAAGAAGCGGCGCTGATCGACGAGGTCGAGGATCTCCTGGGTCAGGTCGCGCGGTTCGGACGGGTGACTGTGCATATCGTGTGTCGATTGCAGCGAAGGGGGTAACGCGATCCTCGCAGGCCGCCGCGCGATTGTCCAGCGCGGCGGCGGGGACGCGGCAACCGGCAGGCAAATCATCGGGCGTCGGCGACGCCTTGGCTGGAGGAACGAGCTGAATGCGTACGTTGAAGGCATGCATGGTAGCGCTCTGGATGGTCGGAGGCTGGGGGGCCGCGCATGCGCAGGCCACCGGCCCCGGCGGCACGGCGCTCGACGATCAGGTTTCGGTGGCCGGCGAGGCGCACGATACGCCGCGCGTCACGACGCAGGGCGCGGGCGTGCCGTTGCGCGCCGCGCTGCGCAGGATGGTGCCGGTCACGTACAGCATCAACCTGCCGAATGCCGGCGCATGGGCGGCGACACCGGTGTCGTGGAGCGCGGGCCATTCGCTCGCGCAAACGCTGCGCGAGATGCTCGCGGGGCATCCGGAACTCGCCGCGCAGGTCGACACCGATTTCCAGCTTGTCACCGTCCGTTACCGGCAGCCGTTCGGCTCCGATACGGTGGGTGCGCTGATGCCGCCGCCGGTTGCGCCGATGCCGTCCGCGACGCTGCCGGGCGGCGTGGCCGACGGCGGCTCCGCGCCGGGTGTCGTGGTCGGCGGCCCGATCGGCGGCGCGGCGCCCGCGAGCCCGATGCCGGATCGCGCGGGCCCGGCCGGCAAGCCCGGCGCGTCGCGGCTTGCCTCGCGGCCGTCGGCGCCGGGCGCGTCGCGCGCCTCGGCGGCGACGCCTGCGGACGCGCGCCCGGCGACTCAGGCCGACCGCACGCCGGACACCGAATTGCCGCTTCCGGGCGCGCGCGGCGGCGCGGCGGATCGTCATCCGGTCGCGGGCGCGCTGCCCGCCGGCGCGGGGCCGTTGCCGCCGCCGGCGCGGACGTGGCGCATCGAGCTGTCCGATCGCACGGTGCGCGGCGCACTCACGCGCTGGACCCAGGAGGCGGGCTGGCGACTGATCTGGGAAGCGCCGGTCGATTTCGCCGTCGACGCGCCCGCGACCCTGACCGGCACGTTCGACGAAGCGCTGCAGTCGGTGATCGGCGCGCTGTCGGCCACCGACGCGCCCGTGCAGGCGATTCTCTATCGAGGCAACAAGGTGCTTCGCATCGTTGAAAAGGGAGCCGGTTAATGCGCCATCTCGCGATCACTCTCGCGCTCGCCGCGACCCTGACGGCCGGCTGTACCGGCCTGTCGGAGAAATTGTCCGCCGCCGTCGACCACGATCACGCGCAGTCGAAGCAGGCGATCGATGCCGCGTTTGCCGGCGACGTCCGCCCGCGCTCGGGCGCCGACAGCGTGATCGTCAAGGACACGCTGTGGCTGTCGGGCACGACGATCAAGCTGAATCACGCGGACGTGCTGCCGCCGGTGTTCCTGCAGCCGGCCACCTTCGACAGCGACGTCGGCTCGCTGGCCGAATTCTCCGAGCGCATTTCGCGGCTCACGCATATCCCGACGCGCGTCTCGCCGAACGCGACCGGCGATGCGCCGGCGAGCGCCCGCGGCATGTCGACGCCGGTGCTCGGCAACGTGCCGCCGCTGCCGCCGCTGCCGACGTTGCCGGGGCTCGACGGGTCGCGCGGCGGCGCGCCCGGCGCGAACGCGATCGCGGGCCTCGCGGCGCCGACCCACATTTCGTATCGGCATGGCGATCTGCGCGGCCTGCTCGATGCCGCCGCCGCGCGCTTCGGCGTCTCGTGGAAGCTGGTGAACGGCGCGATCCTGTTCTATTTCACCGACACGCGCACGTTCCAGGTCAACGCGATTCCGGGCGACGCATCGGTCGACGCGCACGTGATGAGCGGCGCGACGAGCGACAACCTCGGAGGCGGCAACACGTCGGCGGGCGGCTCGGGTGCGAATTCGAACCAGCCGAGCGTATCGGCCACCAATACGGCCAACACGGTGGTCAACTCGCAGCTGTCGGTGTTCAACAGCCTGAGCGCGTCGATCAAGGCGATGCTGTCGCGCTATGGCGGCGTGGTGTCGTCGCCGGCGACCGGGTCGATCACGGTCACCGACACGCCGGACGTGCTCGATCGCGTCGGGCAGTTCATGGAAGCGCAGAATCGCTCGCTGTCGAAGCAGGTGCTGATCGACGTGACCGTGCTGTCGGTCGACCTGTCCGACGACGACAGCTACGGCATCAACTGGCGCGCCGTCTACCAGGCGCTCGGCACGTCGTTCTCGCTCGCGAACACGTTCTCGACGACCGCGACCAATCCGGTCTCGTTCACCGCGCAGGTGATCACGCCGAACAGCCGCGCGTCGGGCACGCTCGCGATGATCAGCGCGCTGTCGCGCCAGGGCAAGGTGCGGCGCAAGACCTCGGCGTCGATCACGACGCTCAACGATCAGCCGGTGCCGGTGCAGGTGGCGACCCAGCAGGGCTACCTGGCGTCGGTGTCGACGACCAATACCGCGAACGTCGGCTCGCAGACGGCGCTGACGCCCGGCACCGTCACGACCGGGTTCAACATGACGCTGCTGCCGCACGTGCTCGACAACGGCACGGTCCTGCTGCAGTTCTACACGAACATCTCGGCGCTGCTGGAGCTGAAAACCATCGAGAGCGGCGGTCAGAAAATCCAGACGCCGCAGATCGACACGCGCAATTTCCTGCAGCGGGTATCGATGAAATCGGGGCAGACGCTGGTGCTGAGCGGTTACGAGGCATCCAACGACAACCTCACGAAGTCGGGCATCGGCACGCCGAACAATTACGCGTTCGGCGGCGGATACGACGGCGCGCGCGACCGCCAGGAAATCGTGATCCTGATCACGCCGATCATGATGAACGGCGCCTGACGCGCGCGAGACGGATTCCGCCATGGCCACTCACGTCATCCAGATCGGGCATCAGCGTTTCGTCTGCGGGCTGTTCTGGCAGTCGCTGTCGCGGCGCCACGAATTGCGCAAGGAGGCGATCGAACTCGGCAGGAAGCTCAGCTTCGACCTGATGGTGCTGCGCATGGATCGCAGCGTCGCGGCCGCGGGGTTCGCGAATGCCGGCGACGGCGTGCAGTCGGGCGTGGCGTCGCTCGGCATCGTCGTCGCGAAGGCGATCGCGAAGCAGGGCGCGTTCTACAACGGCCGTCAGCAGCCCGCGCCGAACTGGCTGGGCGCGTTCAGGCTGCCCGACGGACGCTGGGCCTTTTTCGCGATCCGCGACGGCTCGTTCTTGCCGAACGGCGATTTCATCGGGTCCGCCGACGAGGTGTTCGAGCGGCTGAACTCCGACTACGCGCTCGGCGGCTGGAACACCGTGATCGGCGACCCCGAGATCGAGCCGATGGGGTTCCACAATTTCTACGCGCGGCGCATCGACGACCTGCTCGACAGCCGGCGCGGCCGCGTGCGGGCGCCGCAATGGACCCGCCTGCGTCCGGTGCGGCGCGGCCTGCCGTGGCAGGCGCTCGGGCTCGCCGCGGGCGTCGCGGTCGCGGCGACGGGCGTGTCGGTCTGGTACGCCCATCACCGTGCCGCCGAGCAGCGCGAGCGGGACCGCGCGCTCGCGCTGGCGCGTGCGGGCCTGCGCGCGGGCGCGTCGGGGCCCGCCACCCACCCGTGGGCGAGGTTGCCCGATCCCGGGCAGTTCGCGAAGGCATGCCAGCGGCATTTCGCGCTGCTCGCGCCGGGCGGCTGGACGCTCGATCGCTATGTGTGCGACCCGCAGGGCGTGCAGTACGCGTGGTCGCGCAACGGCTCGACGGTCGCGCTGCTGCTCGCGGGTGCGCCGTCCGCGCAACTGGATGCGAGCGGCGAACACGCGTCGTTCAGCGAACCGTTCGAGATGGGCACGCCGCGCGACGAAGCGTTGCTGCCGGGCGCGGACCTGAAGGCGGCGCTGCTCGCGCGGTTTCAGGCGATGAACGTGCCCGCGACGCTGTCGCCGGTCGCGGCGCCGCAGCAGGACGCACTCGCGCCGGTGGGCAGCACGCCGCCGCCGTGGCATCAGTGGCGCTTGCTGGCGCGGCTCGGCGGCTTGCCGCCCGAACAATTCACGCCGCTGCTGAGCGCGGCCGGCGTGCGCCTTGTGAAGTTGACCTACCAGGCGGGCGACTGGTCCGCGGAGGGAGTCGTCTATGCGAATTGATACGAAATCGTGCGCCCGTGCCGGGCTGATCGTCGCTGCGCTGATCCGGGCCGGCTGCGCGTTCGCCGCCGCGTCCGAGCCGGCCGCGACCGTGCCGAAGGCATCCGCGGGCGTCGCGGTGGCGAAGCCGCTTCGCGCTGCCCCCACGACCGGTGCCGCGCAGGAGGCGCCGCCCGCCGGCTGGTCGAGCGGGGCCGCCGCGCAACTGACGCGGCTCGAGGAGCAGACCGTGTTGCTCAAGGCCGAGATCAGGAAGCTCGACGCGCAGGCCGAAGTCGCGCAACGCACGGCGGCGCTGGCCCGGCTCGGCAGCGCGGCGACGATCGACCCGGTCGCGCAGAACGTGCGCGTCATCGCGATCGAGGGCTTCGGGCATCGCTATACCGCGATCGTGCAGACCGGTATCGGCGAGCGTTTCGACGTCGCGTCCGGCGACGAATTGCCGAACGGCATGAAGATCGTGTCGATCGGCGCGAACGAGGTCGTCGGGCGCTGGGGCAACGGGCAGAAGATGCGCATGGTGCCGGTGCTCGCGTCGCGCAGCGGCGCGGTGTTCAACGGCGGGCCGAACCCCGCCGCGAACGGCGCCGCCAATACCGGTGCGGCGATGGGCGGCGGCGCACCCGGCGGCACGCTCGTGCCCGCCGCCGATCCCGCGGCGGCGGCGGCCGGTTTGCCGCCCGCGTACCAACCGGCGCAGTAGCCAGGCGAGGCTTCCGATGAGCTCACTTCGATTGGGGCGCCCGGGCGCCGCGGCGCCGCAGCGGGGCGCCGCCGGCGCCGATACCGCGCATCCGTTGTCCGGCGAGGGCCCGTGGGCCGCGAGCGCGGAAGAGCGCAAGCTGCTGTGCCTGCTCGACGACGGCCGCCTGCTGATCGCCGAGGGCCACGAACTGAGCCCGTACGTGCTGTCCTATCGCGCGCGGCTCGACCGGCTTCGCCATCATTACCGGATGCAGGCGGTCGGGCTCGACGAGGTGCGGCGCGCGTACGAGGGGATGCGCTCCGACGGCACCGGCGAACGCGTCGATCACACGGCGATGCAGATCCTCGCGAAGGAACTGATCGCGCACGCGTGCCGCGAACGCGCGTCCGACATCCACATCCGCGTGAAGCGCTTCAGCACGGAGATCCTGTTTCGCATTCACAACGAGCTGGTGCGCGTGAGCGAGCAGACCCGCGAGCAGGGCGCGCGCCTGCTCGCGACGCTCTATGCGGCGATGGCGAGCGTCTCGGACAACACGTACAAGCCGCACGAACGCCAGGACGCGGCGATCGGCGACCGCGACAAACTGCCTGCCGAGCTGTTCGGCGTCCGCATTGCAACGGCCCCCACCAGCACCGGCAACGTGATGGTGCTGCGACTGCTCTACAACGATGCGGGCGATTCGATCGACCTGCGCCTGCTGGGATTCTCCGATGCGCAGGCCGCGGAGATCGACGAATTGCGGCGCCTGCCGCACGGCATGAACATCATCAGCGGGCCGACGGGCTCGGGTAAGTCGACCACGCTGCAGCGCGTGCTGGCCGGGCAGATCGCCGAGACCCACGGGTCCGTCCACGTCATTACCGTCGAGGATCCGGTCGAGTATCCGATCGCGGGCGCGGTGCAGACGCCGGTCGTCAACGCGCCGACGGAGGAAGCACGCTCGCTGGCGTTCGCCGGCGCCATCGCCAACGCGATGCGGCTCGACCCGGACACGATCATGATCGGCGAGGTGCGCGACCGCGCTTCCGCGCAAAGCGCGTTGCGCGCATCGATGACCGGCCATCAGGTCTGGACCACCGTCCATGCGAACGGCGCGCTCGCGATCATCGACCGGCTCGTCGATCTCGGCCTGCCGCTCGCGATGGTGACCGACGAATCGCTGATCACGGGGCTCGTCAGCCAGCGCCTCGTCAAGCTGCTGTGCCCGCATTGCAAGCAGCGGCTCGCGGGTTCGCCGCAGCAGGACGACGCGTTGGCGGCGCGGGTGCGCCGCGCGGTCGGCGCGTCGTTCGACAAGGTCTTCGTGCAGGGGCCCGGCTGCGAACATTGCAGCGGGCGCGGCACCATCGGCCGTACGGTCGTCGCCGAGGTGATCCGGCCGGATGCGCGGCTGTTCGCCTATCTGCGCGAGGGCGACAAACAGGCGGCGCGCGCATATTGGCTCGACGAGCTCGGCGGGCGCACGACCGTCGAGCACACGATCGAGAAAGTCGCCGCGGGGCTGGTCGATCCGCGCGCGGCCGAACGCATCGTCGGCCCGCTCGTGGCGCGCAACGAGCCGGTGCGGCTGCGTCCGGTCGACACGACGGAAGGCCGGCGCGGGCACCCGGGCGGCGCGGTCGCGGGAGCGGGCCATGAATCTTGATCCGCACCTGCGGTGGGCCAAGCTGCAGGCGACGCCGCAAGCCCGCCTGCGGCACTATCGCAAGATCGAGAAGATGCTCTCGAACGGCCTGCCGCTGCTGAAGGTGCTCGAGGAACTCGAACTGCGCGCGTCGCACGACGGACGCAAGCCGACGCTGCCCGAAGCGATCCTGTTCGGCGAATGGCGCCGCACCGTGCAGAACGGCGGCAGCCTCGCGGAGGGGATGGACGGCTGGGTGCCGCAGGCCGAACAGATGATCGTGCTGGCGGGCGAGCAGTCGGGCCGCCTCGAAGGCGCGCTGCGCTCGGTGACCGGCATCGTGACGTCGGGGCGGCGCATCCGCAACGCGATCGCGCAGGGCCTCGCGTATCCCGTCGCGCTGCTCGCGATGATGCTGGCCTATCTCTACCTGTTCGGCGCGCGGCTGGTGCCGCAATTCGCGGCGATCGAGGATCCCGAGCGCTGGCACGGCTCGGCACGCCTGCTGTACGACCTGTCCGTGTTCGTGCAGGCATGGCTGCCCGAATGCCTGATCGTGGTCGCCGTGCTGGTCGCGCTGCTCGTCTGGTCGATGCCGCGCTGGTCCGGGCGCCTGCGCAGCCGTTTCGACAATTACGCGCCGTGGTCGCTGTATCGGCTGATGGTCGGTTCGAGCTTTCTGACCGCGTTCGCGTCGATGCAGGCGGCGGGCTTCACCGTCGAGAAATCGCTCGCGCAACTGGCCGACCATGCGAAGCCATGGCTGCGCGAGCGTATCGACGACACGCTGTTCGGCGTGAAATCGGGCTTGAATGTCGGGGAGGCGATGCGCATGAGCGGGCACCGGTTTCCGTCGCAGGAAATCGTCGACGACCTGTGCGTGTACGCGCAATACAAAGGCTTCGCCGAGTCGCTCAAGACGCTCGCGGACGAATGGATCGAAACGGGCGTCGAGCGGGTGTCCGCGCAAATGCGCGTGCTCAACGGCGTCGCGATCGTGGCGATGGCGATCATGCTCGGGATGCTGATCGTCGGGTTCTTCGGCATCCAGCAGGAACTCGCCACGATGAGCAGGGCGATGCATTAGCGGTACTCCGGTCAATCACGCAGGTTCATCAACAAGGGGAAAGGCGATGAAAGCGGTCATCACGCACCATGGGCTGCCGAGGCGAACGAAGCGGCGCGACGTCGCGCGCATGCCGCCGCCGGCATGGGGGCCCGCGTACCCGGGCGCCGCGCTGCAGCGCGGCGCGTCGCTGCTCGAGGCGATTTCCTATCTCGGCATCGCGGCGATCGTCGTGATCGGCGCGATCGCGCTGCTGGCCGGCGCATTCAGCAGCGCGAACACGAATTCGATCACGGAGCAGGTCAACGCGATCCAGAGCGGCGTGAAAAAGCTGTACATGGGGCAGTCGGCGAGCTACGCGAACCTGTCGAATTCGGTCCTGGCGAGCGCCGGCGTGTTTCCGTCGACCCTCGCGCCGGCGTCCGGCAGCGGCGCCATCACCAACATGTGGAACGGCACGATCACGGTCGCGGCGGCCACGAACAACAGCAACCAGTTCACGATCACCTATACGAACGTGCCGCGCAGCGTGTGCGTCAACAGCGTGACCGCGGGCGGCAGCTGGATCTCGATCACCGTCAACGAGACGGCGCTCACGCTGCCCGCGACGCCGGACAGCGCGGCGACCGCGTGCGCGAGCGGCGACACGAATACGGTGGCCTGGACCTCGACCTGATGCCGGTGAACCGACGCGATGACCCTCGAAACCGAATCGTTGCAGCGGCTGGCTTTTTCCTACCTGTACCTCGGGCATGCCCGCATCGGCGACTGCTTCATGGACGGGGCCGCCCGGCGCGTGCAGGCGCTGCCCGCGCATCCGACGCTGCGGGCCGAGCTGGATGCGCTGAAGTCCGCGTGCGGCAGCGCCCGGCCCGGCGCGCGGGCGTTCCGGCTCGAATCCGGCGGCGTGTCGTACCGGGTACGCGTGATGCAGACGCCGGACGGGCCGATCTACGTGCTGCGCCGTCTCGACCCGACGCTCGCGTCGCTCGCGGGGCTCGGCCTGCCCGGCGCCTACGTGCGGCGGCTGCTGCGCGCGGACCTCGACGGCCTCGTCGTGGTCTGCGGTGCGGCCAAGAGCGGCAAGACCCGCACGGCCGGCGCGCTCGTGCGCGACCGGCTGACGCTGCACGGCGGCATCGCGATGACGATCGAGGAGCCGATCGACGCGGCGCCGGGCGGCGCATACGGTGACGGGGTCTGCATCCCGACGCTGACCAGCGCTGACCGGCAGGAGGATTTGCGGGCGGCGCTCGGTTGCGGCGCACGCGTGATCTTCGTCGGTAACCTCGACGATCCGGCGCTCCTGATCGACGTGCTGCTGGCGGCTCGCGAGGGCCACCTGATCGTGAGCACGGTACTGGCCGACGACGTGGGCCGGGCGATCGCGCGGCTGCATACGGTCGCGGCCCGCGTGCTCGACGCGCCGTCGGTGCGCTCGCTGCTGGCCGACGGCGTGGCGGCCGTGCTGCACCAGCGGCTCGCCTGCCCGGCGCCGGGGCAGCAGCGATTCGAGGCCCGGTTGCTGATGCTCGCGGACAGCGCGCCGGCGCGGGCGCAGGTGCGCGACGGGCGCTACGACGAACTCGGCGACGCGCTGCGTCAGCAGATGATGTCGTTGATCGCATCCGACGCGCTGGCGTCGCTGAGGGGAGGAGGCTGAATGTTCGCGCTCTGGATCGCGGCTGCGATGATCGCGCTCGCCGGCGTCTACGCGCTCGTCGATGCGCGTGCGGTCGATGCCGCACCGACCGTCACGGCGACGTCGATGGGGCAGAGCATGGCGGCCTACCGGCTCGCCGGCGTGCGGTACGCGCTCGCGAATCCGGCCGCGGCCGGCACGGTATCGGACGGCGCGCTCGGGCCGTATCTCGGCGCGGGCGCGGCCAATCCGCTCTGGCGCGTCTATGTCGCACCGAACACGACGGTCGCGGGCAGCATGGTCGTCGTCTATACGACGTCGACGGCGGCCGGCGCGGCGATTCCGGTGATCGAGGCGCTCGCGTTCCATTCGGCGCTGGCCGGCGCGGCGCACGCGGGCGCGATCGTGTCGCCCGGGAATCCGGCCGTCGTCCTGCCGGCAATCGTCGCCGCCGCCGTTCCGGAGGGTGCGCCCGTCTGGATGGCACAGGCGTATTGACGGGCGGCGCGGCGCCGCCCCTGAACTCGTCGACTTCATCATGAGCCCATCACGGAAACGTCAGCGCGGCTTCACGATCGTGGAGATGCTCGCGGCCCTCGCCATCGCCTCGCTGATGATCGTCGGCGTCACGGCGATGATCGATACTTCCCTCGCGGACGCGAAGGGGCAGCAGGCGGCGGCCTGGCAGGCGCAGATGACGCAGGCCGCCGCGCAACTGATCACGCAGAACCAGAGCGCGCTCGCGAGCGCGGCCACGCCGACCGTGCCGGTCGTCGTGCCGCTCGCGGGCGGCGGCTACCAGCTCGCGCGCTATCTGCCGCCCGGCGTGTCCGGAAAGAACGCGTACGGGCAGACGCCGTGCCTGCTCGTCTACGGCATCGACGCGACGACGGTGCAGGGGCTGCTCGTGACCGAGGGCGGCGCCACGATCGGCGACGTGCAGCTCGGCTACATCGCGGCGAATGCGGGCGCGGGCGGCGGCTCGATTCCGCGCACGAACAATGCGGCCGGCGCGGCGTTCGGCGCGTACGGGGCGTGGAGCATCGCGACACCGAACCCGTCGCGCAAATCGTGCTCGGGCAACGCGACCGGGTTCGGCCATCTCGTGAGCCAGGTGTTTCCGGCCAACGCACAGGCGCAGAACGGCGATTTCCTCTATCGCGTCAGCGTGCCGGGCAATCCCGCGCTGAACACGATGCAGGTGCCGGTCACGCTCGCGCGGCAGCAGGACTACGCCGCGTGCACGTCCGCGACGGGCTCGATCGCGGCGGATGCGTCGGATCATGTCGTCACCTGCAGCGGCGGCATGTGGAAACCGATCACGTCGCTGCACTGGCGCGACCCGGTCGCGTCGGCCGCGGCGCTCGGCAGCCTGCCGAATCCGCTGCCCGGCGACGTCGCGGTGACGCTCGCCACCGGCCGCGCCTATACGTTCAACGGCACGGCGTGGCAGGCGCTCGCGGTCAACGAGGCCGGCTATCTCGACCTCGGCAACGGGCAGACGGTCGGCGCGCCGTGCGCGCAGGACGAGGCGAACACGACGCCCGTCACCACCGATGCGTCGGGCCGCGTGCTGTCGTGCCGCGACGGCACGTGGCAGACGCAGGCGGAAATCGAACCGGTGACGAACCAGACGGGCTGCACGATCCTGATGGCGTCGCCGAACGCCACCGACTATGCGGGGTGCGGCGGCGTGCCCGGCGGTGCGTGGTCGAGCGGGCCGTTCACCTACAACGGCGCGAACGGCACTTATTCGTACTACTACTATGTGCCGGTGACGATGGCCAAGCCGGGCATCATCGCCGTGACGACCTGGGGGCACCTGAACGACGGCGTGAGCACCGGCAAGCGCGGCGCGCAGGCGCAGCTCTCGCAGGCCGTCGACGTGATGAACGATGCGCTGTCGGCGAGCTACGGCCATACCGAAGCGCAATCGCCCACGCTGATCGACGATTCGGGCGGCATCACGACGTCGCTCACGCAAGCCGTGAAGCCCGGCACGTACCGCGTGCGTATCGTCACGAGCTGGGCGACCTACGCCGTCATCACCACGCCGTGGACCAGCAGCCTGCTCGGCCAGCAGAACCAGGCGATTCCCAATACGCCGGTCGTGCACGGATGGACGATCAATACCTACTACTGACCGGGCGCGATGCGAACGGACATGCATGCACCGGAAGCGGAGGCGGTGCGACGGGGCGGCGGCCGTTGACGCGACGGGGCGGCCGGCCAATCATCGATCCCACGACCAGCCTTTCGTGCGAGCGAGACGATCATGCCCACCTTCCGCTTCGGCCTGTTGTTCATCCTCGTCGCCGCGTGCGTGGCGGCGACGGTCCACGCCGCGCCCGTCAACTGGCATACGCGCATGGTCGACTACACGGCCGACTCGAAGGACATCAAGGACGTGCTGCGCGATTTCGCCGCCAGCCAGGGCATTCCGGCCGATATCTCGAAGGACGTGCAGGGCAGCGTCACGGGCAAGTTCCACATGCCGCCGCAGCGCCTGCTCGACACGCTCGCGTCGTCGTTCGGCTTCGTCTGGTACTACGACGGCCAGGTGCTCGACATCGTGACGCCCGACGAAATGAAGAGCACGCTGATCAAGCTCGATCACGGCAGCACCGCGCAACTGCGCGGCACGCTCGCGGCGATGAACGTAGCGGATCCGCGCTTCAGGATCACCTACGACGACGTGCAGGGCGCGGCGATCGTGAACGGGCCGCCGAACTACGTCAAGCTCGTCGGCGACGTCGCGCAGCGCCTCGATACGACGACGCGGCACCGCGCCGGCACGGTCGTGCAGGTCTATCCGCTGCATCACGCGTGGGCGATGGATCGCTCGGTGGTCGCCGACGGGCAGAACATGACCCTGCTCGGTGTCGCGACGGTGCTCAACAACGTCTATCACCCGCAACAGGGCGGCGGCGGCAATTCGGGGGGCGGCGGCGGGCGCGCGCCGAACGTCCAGCGCACGCAGCCGATGGGCAACGTCGGCGGCGCGCGCATGCAGGCGGGCGGACCGTCGGCGCCGCTGCCGCCGGGCACGACGCTGGCGAACGGCGAGTCGTCGCTGGGCCTGCTGTCGGGCCTGTCGGGGCGGCCTTCGCAACAACTGTCGTCGGCGGTCGCCAGCTCGGGGCCGAATGCGGGCGGGCAGGCATCGGGCGGCGGCGACGAGGAAGCGCTGCCCGTCATCGAGGCCGACCAGCGCACCAACTCGGTCCTGATTCGCGACACGCCCGACCGGATGTACCAGTATCCGGCGCTGATCCAGCGGCTCGACGTGAAGCCGCGCCTCATCGAGATCGAGGCGCACATCTTCGAGGTCGATACGTCGTCGATCCGCCAGCTCGGCGTGAACTGGACCGCGCACAACAGCCACGTCGACCTGCAGACCGGCAACGGCCTGGGCGCGCAGAACACCTACGGCGGCACGCTGACGCAGAATTTCGGCAACACGACGCTGGCCGGCAACGTGACCGCCGCGGCGATGCCGGTGGGCGGCGTGCTGTCGGCGGTGATCGGCAACGCGGGCCGCTATCTGATGGCGAACGTGTCGGCGCTGGAGGAGCGGAACCTGGCGAAGATCGACGCCAGCCCGAAAGTGACGACCCTCGACAACATCGAAGCGGACATGGCGAACCAGACGCAGTTCTTCGTGCGTGTGAGCGGATACACGTCGGCCGACCTGTACAGCGTGTCGACCGGCGTGTCGCTGCGCGTGCTGCCGATGGTCGTCGACGAAGGCGGCCGAACCCAGATCAAGCTCGACGTCGCGATCCAGGACGGCCAGCTCACGTCGCGGACCGTCGACAATATCCCGGTGATCTCGAGCACGAACATCAATACCTCCGCTTTCGTCAATGAGGGCGAGGCATTGTTGATCGCCGGCTACAAGAACGACGGCCGCAGCGATACGACGACCGGAGTGCCCGTTCTTTCAAAAATCCCCGTGATCGGTAATTTGTTCAAATATACGGATCGCGAGAACACCCGGATGGAACGTCTGTTTCTGCTGACGCCCCGAATCATCGAGCTATGAGCGCGAAATGCTAAAACGAAAGCATTTCGTTTTCTAAACATGGCAACTCGAATTTCGATCGCGATTTACATCGGCATTTGACGCCAATTTCCCGGCATAAAGAAATTTAATATTATTAGCTTTATATTACTGATGATATGCTCGCCGGACTGCCCGCTTCTGATAAACGGAAACCTGAATGGCATCGATGTCGACGAAGCCTGGATCCGATGTGCGCCCGCCATCCGCGATCGACTGGGCGCGGGTCCTGTTCGACGCACAGCCGCAGGGCGCGATTGCCGTCGACGGGCACGGCGCGATCCTGTTCGCGACGCCGGTCGCCGCGCGCCTGCTCGACCGGCCGCTCGACGCCGGCGTGCCGCTGTTGCCGCTGCTGCGCGCGTATCGGCAGGATGACGAAGCGGCCGACGATACGGCCGCGCATGGCGCGCTGCAGCGCGATCTCGAGCGCGGCATCGAGCTGCAGGCGGCCGACCGCTGGCTGTGGGTGAAGCTCGAGCCCGCCCGTCCGGGGAATCCCGCCGCGGCCGTCGCGTGGCTGCATGACGTGACGGACCTGCATCAGGCGCTCGACCGCCGTACCGAATCGCTGCGTTTCCTGTCGCACGACCTGCGCTCGCCGCAGAATTCGATCGTCGCGCTCACGCAGCTGCACGAGCACGATCACGCGGCGTTCGAAGCGTGCGGCGGCATGCAGCGGATCGCCGAACTCGCGCGTTACGCGCTGTCGCTCGGCGATCAGTACATCTTCTCGTCGGTTGCCGATGTCGTGCGTCATCGCGATTTCGTGCGCTTCGACCTGCGCCGCGCGATCCGCAGCCTGATTCCGAAACTCGAGGTGGCCGCCGTCTATCGCGACGTCGCGCTGCGGCTATGGCTGGCCGACGGGCCGGCCGTATGGATCAGCGGCGTGCAGGTGTTCGTGATGCGCGCGCTGCAGAACCTGATCGACAACGCGATCCAGGCGTCGCGTGCCGGGGCGCGCGTGACGGTGTCGCTGCGGGTCGAGGACGGCACGGCGGTCGTGGTGGTCGGCGACGAGGCGGGCGGATTGCCGGGCCTCTCGCCCGATCGCCCGATGACGGACTTCGACGCGCTGTCGCCGAAGGCATCGGGCGGCTACGGCATCGGCCTCAAGCTGGCCGCGCGCATCGTCGTGCTGCACGGCGGCACGCTGCATGCCGAGGTCAATCGCGAGTCCGGCACGGATTTCGTGTTGCGCCTGCCGCGGCTCGTGCTGCAGGCAGGTATCCGACACTCGCCGGACGGCCGGCGCACTGGCCCCGCGGCGCTGGAGCGCCCGCCGCTCGACCAGGCTCCTCGTCAGCGGCGCTTGACACCGGGCTGAGGGCCCGAGCGGATCGTAACCATGCTCAATCAGACGCGAATCATGTTGTTGGAGGATGACCGGATCCAGCAGACGATGCTGGTCTCGTGGCTCAAGGCGGAGGGATATCAGGTCGAGGCGTTCGACAACGGCATCGAGGCACGCAACCATCTGTCGGATCACTGGGCGGACCTGATGATCCTCGACTGGGACGTGCCCGGCCTGTCGGGCGACAAGCTGCTCAGCTGGGTGCGCGGGCGATCCCGCTCGACGGTCCCGGTGATTTTCCAGACCGTGCATTCCGACGAAGAGGAAATCGTCCGGATTCTCGATACCGGGGCCGACGACTTCCTGATCAAGCCGGTCGACCGGATCGTCTTTCTCGCGCGCATCCGCGCGCTGCTGCGGCGCTTCCAGACGGCGGGCAGCGAACGGCGCCGGATGATCGTCGGCGACTACATCCTCGACCGCGCCAACCTGAACATCAGCCGCGGCACGACCTCGCACTCGATCGGCGCGAAGGAGTTCGACCTGCTCTGGCACCTCGCGTCGCATCGCGGCATCGTCGTGCAGCGCCAGGATCTGTACTCGGTCGTCTGGGGCTGGGACGGCGGATCGCAGAGCCGCTCGGTCGACATGTACGTGAGCCGCCTGCGCACGCGCTTGAAGAACCTGAATGTCGACTGGGTGATCCAGTCGGTGTACGGCCGCGGCTACCGGCTGAACCTGACCGACATGCCCGTCGACCAGGAAGTCGAGCAGGGCGAAGGGGCGATCGAGTACAAGCGTTGAGCGGGTTTTTCGCCAGCGTCTGCATGCTGCTGCATCTCGCATGCGGCGAACCCGAGCCGGCCGCGCCGGCGCCTCGGCCCGCGCCGGCATCGGCCGTGTCCGCGCCGGCGGCGACCGCGTCGCCGCATGCGCGCCGCGCGACGCGCGGGCACGCCGCCAGCAAGGCCGCCGGCGACGGGCATGCCTTGGCGCCGCCGCCGCGACGCAGGTCGCCCGACTGCCGCGCGCATGCGTGTGCGCTGCCCAACGTGCCGCCGTGGTCGTCCGCGCCGTACCGCTATTCCACCAGCGGCGCATCGCTGCCGGACACGCTGCGTGCGCTGTCCGCCGCAACGCATGTGCCGATTGCGTTCGACGCCAGGCTCCCCGGCCGCGTCGAAGGGCGCTTCGAGCTGCCGCCGCAGCGCTTCGTCGAGATGCTCGCGCACGGTTACGGGCTCGTCTGGTATTACGACGGCACGGTGCTGCACGTCGATGCGGCAGGCGCGCAGACCACGCTGATCGTCCGTCTCAACTACGCGCGCCCGGCGGACCTGCATGCCTTGCTCGCGCAGACCGGCATCGACGACGTGCGGTTCGTCGCGCGCGATGACACGCCGGCCCGCGGCCTCGTCACGTTTCGCGGGCCGCCGGCGTGGATCGCGCTCGTGGGCCGCGCGGCGCAGCGCCTCGATGCCGACGCGCGTGCGCGCGTGAAGACGGCGGTGCGCATCGTGCCGCTCCACTACGGCAACGCGGCGGACCGCACGGCGTTCGCGAACGGCCGAACGAACGTCGTGCAAGGGGTCGCGAGCCGCGCGGCGCGCGTGCTCGATCCCCACGACGGCCTGCGCGCGACCATCACCGAATACGAGGCGCCGCTGCCGGTGCTCGGCGCCGATGCGGGCACGAACGCGGTGCTGGTGCGCGATCGCCCCGAGCGGCTCGACGCCGACGTGCGGGCGATCGTCGCGCTCGACCGGCCCCGGCAGCACGTCGGCGTCGCGCTGCTGGTGGCCGAAGTCGATGCGGATGCGCTGGGCGCGATCGGGCTCGGCGCGCAGGGCGCCACGGTGATGCGGGCCCGCGCGGCGCGCAACGTGAGCGCCGCGCTACGGGGCATGGCAGGGGTGCGCATGCTGACCGATAGCGCGCTCCAGACGGACGACGGCGTGGCCGTTGCATGGGAACGGCACGCCGAACGACCCGTCGCGCCGACGGGCGGCCAGCGGGACACGGCCGCATCGGACGGCACGGTCGCGGCCACTGCGGCAGCGTCCGATCCGGGCCCGGCCGCGGACGACGCGCTGCGCATCGTGCCGGCGCTCGACATGCGGACCGAGCCGCCCCGCGTGGTACTGGCCGTCGAATGGCGCGGTGCGGCGATCGACGTCGCGCGCGCGTCGCTCGGGCCGGGCGAGATGCTCGCGATGGTGGAACCCGGTGTGTCCGCGTCGGCCGCCGGGCGTGGGTCGATGCGGGTGATTCTGCTCGCGCCGCATCCGGTCGACGGCTGTGCGTCGCTCGCCGATACGGGTGAAAGGGCGGTGCCCGGTCAGCCGGCCGCGGCGTGCCGATGAGCGCGGCCGGCGCCGCATGCGCCGGCCGCGACCGTGCGATCGCGTGCGGCCGGCACCCACGCCGCCGACGACGCTACGCGCGCAGCCACGCGTAATCGCCGTTGACGATGTTCTGGAACATCTCGTCGGTCGACTCGATGATGTTGCGCCGCCAGTAGCGGCCGTGTTCGGTGTAGTGCGAGACGGTATCGGCGACGACGGCGCCGTCGACGTCAGGCGTCAGCGGCAGCCTGAGGATGAGGATGATGCCGCCGGTATCGGCGTCGAGCCCGAGCTGCGCCTGGTCCTGCGCGTAGATCAGCAGGTTCGCCTCGAGCATCAGGCGGAAGATCACGAGCGTGCGCCCGGCGGTGACGGTGCCGTAGTGGAAATTCACGTACATCGCCTCGGGATCGTTCTCGAAGTGATCGAGCCGCACGTCGAAGCCCTCGACTTCGATCGTGCGCGTCTGCAGTACGTAGTCCGCATCCGGCAGGCCGACGACGGCACAGGTGTCGCGGACGATTTCCGCGAAGCGTTCGATGCTCATGACGGCGACGATCCGGCGCGGGCGAACGCGGCGCGCGCCGCGTCCGCCACGCCCGACGGGATCAGCCTTTCTTCGAATCCTCCTCGGTATCCTGCGCGCCCGTCTTCGCGATGTTGCAGACCGACTGGATCATCGACATCATCACCTGGATCATGGTGGCTTCGATCATGGTGCTGACCATCGTCTGCATCATGCCCATCATTGCCGCGCTGGCGCCAAATGACATAACTTCCTCCGGAACAAGTTGAATGACATGCGGATCGGCACACGAAGCCCCTGCGGCTTCGCATGCCGGCCGATTACGCCGGGCATCCGCGCCCGGCGGCTGGACGAGACGCCCAACACCGGTTCAATGGCTGACGGTCGAATCGTCCGCGGCCAGTTCGTTCAGCCGATGCACGAGGCGCTGGCCCGCGATCATCCCGCGGTAGATTTTCTGCAGCGCCGCGCGCTCGTCGGCATCGGCGCACGCGGCGGTCGCGTCCGACACGCGCTGCGCGCAGTCCTCGAACGCGGCCGCGATCGCGCCGATCCGCGCGCCCGCATGGCCGCCCGCGAGCGTCTGCTCGAGGCCCTTCATTTCGTCGATCATGGCTTCCAGTGCGTCGTACATGGCAACTCCTTCGATGGCCCGCGACGGGCCGGGTTGACGGGGAACTAGCGGATCGCATCGCGCCCGGGCACGATCGATTCGCGCAATATCCGCGGACCGCCGACGGCGTCGCCGGTCGTCGACGTGAACACGTGCTTGACGCCGTCGATCGTCTGGACGTAACGCGTGGCGCCCACGTCGAGCATCGCGCTGTACAGCACGCCGCCGGACGCGGGCGCTTCGGTGACGTTCACGTCGAGGCGCCGGATGTTCGCGTTGAGATCCGCGCGCAACTGGCCAAGCGCTTCCTCGAGGCGCGCGATCGACGGCGCGACGCCCGTCACGTCGAACACGCCGTCGCCCGCATAGCGCACGCGCACGCCGTCGATGCCGATCGACTCCTCGATGCTGGCGACGTCGTCGTGCGCGACGTCGTACTGGCGCGCGATCGCGTGGTAGTCCGCGCGGGCGAGCAGGGCCCGTGCGGCGATGTCCTGCGAGGTTTCGTCGACGATGCCGTCGACGACGACCGTGTCGCCTTGCGCGCGGACCCGCAACCCGGCGATGCGCGCGTCGCGGAACTGGCGCTCGAGCCGCGCTGCCACCGAGCGTGCATCGGGCGGCGGCGGCGCGTTGCCGCGATCCGGCCAGACATTGGCGATCACGGAACCGCCGGCCGCCAGCAACGCGACGACGGCCGCGGCCGCGAGCAGCAGCCGGGTGCGGCGCTTCGCACGGGGCGCCCGGTCGCCGGCAGCCTGCCGGTCGCCGGTGCCGTGGTACAGGCCCGCGAGCAATTCGATGTCGGGCGGCCACGCGGCGTCTTCGTCGCCGAAGCACAGCACGGTCGTTCCGAACGGGAACGCGACGAAATCGGGAATCCATACGATCGACTGATCGGGCGCGGCCGCGTCCGCGCGCCGCGCGCTGACCGCGCCGTGTGCATCGAGCTCGACGAACACGTCGTCCTCGTCCCAGTCGGTAATGCAGATATCGGTGTCGTCGGCTGCGCCGATCCGGTAGCGACCCGGCGTCAGGCGCGCCTGAATCCCCGCATGGGTGCCGGTCAGGATGCGCAGTGTCTTCATGGGATGAGAGCAGGTCCGTTGGCAGGCAGGGATTCGGTGATCGGCGCCGCGGATGCACGGCGCCGCCGCTTACCGCATGTTTGCGAGTGTAGGCAGCGGCGCGCCGCGAGCCGGCCGCGATCGCGAACGCATCGCCCGTGCCGCGAACCTGCGTGCATTCACGGCTCATTGCGCCCGGCTACGCTGCCGGCTACGCCGTTGCGCACGCGCACGATCGCGTCGAGCCGGACCAGCGAACGCGCGCGCAGCGCGGCAGTCGACGGGCGCAGGTCGTGGAAGGCCAGCAGCGGAGTGAGCGCGCCGCGTGCGCCGGTTCCGGCGCTCAGTCGCTTGAAGTCGACGAGGAAGCGCAGCAGGTCGTCGTAGCTGCTGGACGCGTCGTCGCCGGCCAGCTGACGGGCTTTCAGGACGTCGGTTGAAACCGCGAATGCGTCGTGCCCCGCGCAACGCTGCCGGATGACCGCTTCGCGCATCGCGTCCGGGTAGACGAGCGGCTGGTCGGCGGTCGATGCCGCGAGCGCCTGGAGTTCGGTGCGGGCGGCCGCGGCCACGCGCCGGATCGCGTCGATGCGCCGCTTGCCGTCCTCCGGCGCGTCGCGACGCCCGCCGTTCGATTGCGACCCGCCGTCGCTGAACGACGGCATGCGCGCGCCGGGCGTCGCATCCCGGCGCGACGTCCAACTGCCGTGCGCGGGATGGCGGGACGGGCGACGTTCGTGCTTCGGCGTCTGCGGCGGGTTTTTCGGATGGCGTGACTGCTGCTGTTGTTGCCGATGCTTCTGCTGCGGGTCGGGCCGCGCGGTCGATTGTCGTGGCCGCGGCGCACCGTTGCCGCCGTGGCCGTCGTGGCGGCCCGGCAGGTGCGACGTGTGCGACGTGTGCGACAGGCCGCCGTGTGCGGCGAGCAGGTGGCGCAGGTGATCGGCCGCCACCTGTCGCGCGTGCGCGGCGCCGTGCGAGGGATGCCATGCGCGCGCCGCGTGCCGGAAGATGCTGTTCCGGTACAGCCGCGCACGCTGGTCGATGCGCGCTCGCGCATGCGCGGCCGTGCCCGCCGCGGCCGGAGCGACCTCGTGCGGGCCGGACGCGCCGGGGTCGTGACGGACGGTCGTCATGTCGGCACCGCCGCGCTGAGGAGCCGGAGGGCGAAGCGCAGGATGGTGGTGCCGCCCCAGCCGGCCGTGAGCAGCAACGTCCCGATGACCGCGAACAACTTGACGCTGTGCGAGATGGTCTGGTCCTGCAGCGACGTGATCGCCTGCAGGAACGCGACGATCAATCCCGACAGCGCCGACACGATGATCGCCGGCAGCGAGATGTAGAGGCAGAGCAGCAAGCCTTGCGAAGTCAGTCCGATCAGGGTGTCCGTATTCATTGCGCGCCTACTTGTACGTGAGGATCAGGCCGTGAATCAGCGCCGACCAGCCGTCCATCGCCACGAACAGCAGCAGCTTGAACGGGATCGCGACGTTGGTCGGCTGGATCTGGTTGAGGCCCATCGCCAGCAGCACGTTCGCGATCACGAAATCGACGATGATGAACGCGATGTACAGCAGGAAGCCGATCTTGAACGCGTCGGCGAGCTCGGTCAGCGTGAACGCGGGCGCGAGCACGATCAGGTCGTCTTCGTGCAGCGCGTTCGCGAGGCTCTCCGGCCAGATCACGTGCGCCGAGCGCATGAAGAACAGGCGCTCGCGTTCGCGCGAATGCGCCTTGAGGAAAGTCCGGAACGGCGCCTGCGAGGCGCCGAACGCCTGGACCATGATTTCCGCCGGCGAATTCGCCAGTTGCTCGTGACGCATCGTGTCGGCCGCGCTCATCCCGATCGGCGCCATCACGTAGAGCGTGACGAGGATCGCGATGCCGTTGAGCACCATGTTCGGCGGCACCTGCTGCACGCCCAGCGCGTTGCGCAGCAGCCCGAGCACGACGACGATCTTCGCGTACGAGGTCACGACCATCGCGACGAACGGGATCAGGCCGATCGCGATGACCGCGACCAGCAGCGCGGTCAGTTCGTTAATCTGCGTCATGGCTGCCGAATACGTCGATGACCCGCACGCCGAGCTGCTCGCCGACCGTGACGAGTTCGCCGATGCCGATCAGTTGCCCGTACGCGAGGAGCCGGATGCGCGCGTCGCGCAGCGTGCCCCGCAACTCGATCACGTAGCCCGGCCGCAGCGCGGACAACTGCGCGAGCGGCAGCGTGACCGTTTCGATTTCGAAACTGACGGGCAGCTCGAGTTCGTCGAGCGAGGTCTGGGTGTCGGCGTCGGGGGCGCCGGGCACCGGGTGGTCGTGGCGGTCGGTCATGGCAGGTTCCGTATCGAGAACGAGTCGGGGGCCGTCGAGCGTGGCGTGCGCGACGTACTGATGCATGCCGGCCACGCCCCAGCGCAGCGCAAGCGCGTGGGCCGGCGCGGCGCCGTCCGAACCGGCGAATGCCGGATCGGCGAAGCGCAATACGACGTCGCCGGGACGCAGCCGCCTGAGCGTCGCGATCGGCAACGCCTTCTCGCCGACGATCAGGTAGCCGGGCACGCGAATCCGGCCGAGCCGCGCGGGCAGCGGCGCCGGATGGCGGGCCATTCGGCGTTCGATCAGGTCGATCCAGCCGGGATCGGCCGGCCCGATCCGGCAGGCATGGCGGTGCGCGCCGTGTACGCAGAGCATGCCGACGGTCGCCGCGCGGCGGCCGTCGCGATGCAACGGGGCATGACGCCCGATCGCCGCGACGCTGACGTTCACGGCGCCAAGCGTGTCGAGCAGATCGATCAGCGGCGTGAGCAGCAGGCCCGCGATCGCGCACGACAGCGGCGAGCCATCGTCATCCGCGAGCGCCGCCAGCGCCGGGTGCGCGTCGGCGTTCAGCCCGATCCAGGCCAGCGCGCCGTCGTACTGCAGCGCGACCCAGCACAGGTTGCCGTCGGCCACGTCGCCGGGCACCAGCCGCCAGTCCGCCGCGCCGTCGAGTCCGGCAACGCACGCATCGAGACGCGCATCGCCCAGCAAACGGGCGACGCTCGCGAGTTCCGCATCGATGCGCGGCAGCCCGTTCGGGTCGTCGCGCAACGCGCGGACGGTGTGGCGAGCAGGTTGGCCGGTGGCATTCATCGTGTCGTGTGTGAGCGGTTCTTTCGACGGGGCAGTGGGTGTGCGCGCAACCATTCGTATCGGCTGGCGGTCACGCGACTTCGATCGACACGTGGCGCGCAACGGCGAGGCGATGCAGCAGGTTCGCCAGTTGTTCGTGCAGCACGTGCACATGACGAAAGACTAGTTGGCGGATCTCGGGCGCGTCGGCGTCGAACCGAAGCGCGAGGTCGAAATACGAAAGATGCAGTTCGAGCGTGCAGCCGGGCAGCAGGTCGAGATCGAGTCTCAGGCGGATGGTCCAGTTGCCGTTCTCGAGCACGGCCGCGTCGCTGCAGAAATCGGCGACGTGCGCGGCAACGAAGCGCATCAGCTCCACCACGCGTATCTGTTCGGCGCCGAGCGCCGCGACGAACGGCTGGACCTGTGCGTCGAGCCGCCGCGCGCGCTCGGCCGGCGGCGCGTCGGCGTCGAGATCGTCGTCCGCGTCTGCATCGGTGTCGGGGGGGCCACCGTGTCGGCCAGCGTGTCGTCGGATGCGTCGGCGTCGGTCGGTCTGCGGGGCGGCTCGCCGCACATGCGCCGGCCGTGCGCGCGCAACGCGTCGTGCAGCGCCGCGCGCTCGCCGCGTTCGCGCGCATCGCGAACCAGTTCGGCATAGTCGATGCCGCGCCGGCCTCGCGTCGGGCGCGGCGCGCGGTGCGCGGCGTCGTCCGCGTCGTCGTCAGGCGCGTGGATGCGCGGCGTGATCGGGTGGGTCGTCATGGCTGTCCCCGCGCGCGGCCGTCACGTCGTGACGCGACCGAGCGGGCGCAGTTCGACGTAATCGCCGAGTTCCTGGTACGAGTACACGCGCAGCCACGGCAGGTGTGCCTCGACCATGCGCCGCACGTAGCGGCGGATGTCCATCGACGTGACGAGCGCGACTTCGTCGTGCGGCACGTCGCCCACGTAAGCGCCGATCCGCTCCGCGAGCGTGCGAACTTCGTCGGGCGAGAGCGCGAGATAGTTGCCGGTCGGCGTCTGCTTGATCGACTGGCGAATGTGCTGCTCCAGGTCGCTCGTGAACAGGACGGCCTGCAGCGACGCGGCGCCGCCCGTCGCGCTGTATGCGATATAGCGGGAGAGATCGCCGCGCACGTATTCCGTCAGCAGCAGCATGTCCTTCTCCTTCGGCCCCCAGTTCACGAGGCTCTCCATGATGCTGCGTGCGTTGCGGATCGGAACGTTCTCTTCCAGCAGGCGCCGCAGCACGTCGGCGATCCGCTGCAGCGGCAACGCCTTCTGCACCTCGGCGACGAGCCCGGGGAATTCGGCGCCGAGCTGCTCCAGCACCCACTGGGTTTCCTGGATGCCGACGAACAGCTTCGCGCGGGCGCGCAGCAGCGCGATCGTGTCGTTGGCGATCACCTGTTCCGCGCGCCACACCGTCGCGCCGCCGGGCGGCTGCCGTTCCGGCGCCCAGTAGCTGTCCGCCTGGCCGCCTGCCGCGCCGGCCTTCTCGCATTGCGCGGCCAGCGCCGGGTCGGTCGCCGCGCCGGGCACCATGACCTTGCCGGGCGGAATCGTCACGGTCAGCGACGGGACGTCCAGCACGAGAATCTCGAACGTGCCGGCCGCCAGGTCGGACGCGGTCCACATCGTGATGCCCGGGAACGGCAGGCCGACCTGCTCCTGGAGCAGCATGCGCTGCGTCTCGAACGCGTCGTTCAGCGCGGTGGCCGACAGGCGGTCGGCGAGATCGGGAGCGAGCCGCACGCCGAGCGCGCTGGTGAATTGCGGCGCGTGCCGGAGGATCGTCGGCGCGTCGCCTTTCGAGCCCGCGCGCTGCAGCGCCGCGACCGTCTTGCCCGGCGCGGCCGACGACGTGCCGTCGCCGCGCCGCGCGAGCCGGTAACCCGCGAACCCGAGCAGCGCGGACAGCAGCAGGAACAGTTCCCATGGAAAGCCAGGCACCATCGCGAAGCCGAGGAGCAGCACGGCCGCGAACAGCATCGCGCGCGCGTTGCCGCCGAGCTGGCGCAACATGTCCTCGCCGAGCGAGCTGCCTTGCTTGGCCGACTCGTCGGATACCCGCGTGATCATCACGCCCGCGGATACCGCGATCAGCAGCGACGGGATCTGCGACACCATCGCATCGCCGATCGACAGGATCGAAAAGCGGTTCGCCGCGTCGCCGGCCGTCATGTCGTGATAGGCCACGCCGACCGCGATGCCGGCCGTCATGTTGACGAGCGTGATGATGAGTCCGGCGATCGCGTCGCCCTTGACGAACTTCATCGCGCCGTCCATGCCGCCGTAGAGCTGGCTTTCGACGGCGAGCCGCGCGCGCTTGCGGCGGGCCTCGTCGGGCGTCAGCAGGTTCGCGCGCAAGTCCGCATCGATGCTCATCTGCTTGCCGGGCAATGCGTCGAGCGTGAACCGCGCGCCGACTTCGGCCACCCGTTCCGAACCCTTCGCGATCACGATGAACTGAACGGTCGTGATGATCAGGAACACGACGAGGCCCACGACGAGATTGCCGCCGACCACGAGTTCGCCGAAGCTCTCGATGATGTGCCCCGCGTCGGCATGCAGCAGGATCGACTTGGTCGACGCGATGTTGAGCGACAACCGGTAGAGCGTCGTGAACAGCAGCACCGACGGAAACGCCGACAGCTGCGTGATCGACGGCACGTACAGCGTGACCATCAACAGCACGACGCTGATGCAGATGTTGACCGACAGCAGCATGTCGATCACGACCGGCGGCAGCGGCAGGATCATCAGCGAAACGATGGCCGTGACGAGGGCGGCGATGCCGATTTCGCCGCCCGCGGGCAACTTCAGGTTCTTGAACATGTCGCGCTCCAGGTGCGAATCAACGGGGTTCGGCAGCGGGCGTGCCGGGGCCGACCGCTTCGACCCAGCGCAGGATCGCCGCGACGACTTCGAACAGTTCGGACGGAATCGGCCGATGCTCGGCCACCTCGTAAAGCGCGCGCGCGACCGGCGGGTTGGCGACGATCGGTATGCCGCGTTGCGTCGCCAGCGCACGAATCTCGCGAGCCGCGTTGTCGATGCCCTTTGCAAGCACGACCGGCAACGGCGTTTCGCCGCGCACGTAACGCAGCGCGACCGCGTAATGCGTCGGATTGACGACCACCACGTTCGCGCGGCCGACGGCCCCCGACAGGCTTTCGCCGCCGCCGTTGACGAGTTCCTTCGCGCGCTTGCGCCGCTCGTGCTTGAGCTTCGGCTCGCCTTCGCGCTCCTTCAGTTCGCGCTTGACCTCGTCCTTCGACATGCGCTGCGCGCGCATCATCAGCCAGTGCTGGATCTTCCAGTCCACCACGCCCACCACGAGGAACAGCACGGCAGCCGCGAACAGCAGCTTCAGCAGCGCGTGCCACAGAATCTGCGAGAGCGCCGCCAGCGGCTCGGCCATCGCGGACGTGATCAACGGAAACAGCGACACGATCACGTGCCACAGCGCGGCGGCGATCACCACGGCCTTGACGCTCATCTTCAGCAGGTCGATCAGCGCGCGCTTCGAGAAGATCTGCTTGAGCCCGGCCGCCGGCGACAGCCGGTCCATCTTCGGCATGACCGGGTCGAACGAAACCTGCAGGCCCACCTGCGCGCCGATCGACAGCGCGGCCGCGAGCGCCGCGCCCACGCTGATCGCGCAGCACGCGATCGCGCCGTTGGCCAGCTCGTGCATCAGGATGGACCACAGCGCATGCATCGAACGTGCGGACGCGCAGAAATCGATTGCGCGCGCGATGTTCTGGTGGAGGGCGTCGAGCAGCGGATGCCATGCGAACGTAAAGAGCGCGAGCGAGACGAGCACGAGTACCGCCGCGACGAGATCGACACTCTTCGCCACGGTGCCTTTCTTGCGCGCCTCCTTGAGCTTGCGTCGCGTGGGCTGTTCGGTTTTCTCGTCGCTCATGAACGCTCCGTTCGCGTCGTCATGCGTCGTCGCACGGTAGCGCGGCCGCCGCCCGGCAGCGCGCATGCACGCGAAGGCGGCGCGGCCGGCCCGAAGCGCGCGGCGTCCGTGCCGGCGAGGCGCCGCGTGCGCGATGCGGTCTTCGCCGCGCGGCAAATGCCTTCGCGCGCATGGCGTTGCCGCCGTGGCGGTTTGCTAACTTGGGAGCGTGGACGGCAGCCGCGTCCCGACAATCCCGTTACCTGAAGGCGGACACGAACATGGACGGCAAACCCGAATACATGCAGTGCAGCAACAGGCTCGTCAGTGCAATGCGCGAGATCGTGCGCCTTGCGCTGGTCGACAAGTTTCCGAATCCGCGCATGACGAGCGACGAAGCCGAACATCTGCTCGATGCGCTGCACGTGATGCGGCCCGCGCGGCCGGAGCTGATCCTGTACGACGGCTACGTGCACATCGTGCATCGCAACTGGATCGATGCGATCGCGGTGTTCGACGGGCTCGCGTCGCGCTGCGAATGCATGCCCGGCGCGCAGGCCATGCTCGTCTATTGCCTGGCGGCGAGCGGCAATCCCGACTGGCGCATCGTGGCCGCCAAGATGCGCGAGGACGAGGCCAGCCTGACCGACGACGCGCGCGCGTTGCTCGATTCGGTCGAGTTGCGCGACGAACTCGAGCGCGCGAATCGCGATGCGCAGGCCACCGGCGTGTTCCACATGACCGACATGATGAAGCGCCTGCGCGACCGGCTCGGCATCAAGACGCCGGCGTTGCACGACGCGAACGGGCCGGATGCGCATGCCGACGGCGCCCAGCCGTCCGCGGCGGCGCCGACCGCGGAAGAAAGCCAGTACCTGCGTCTTTGAACGCGTCCTCGCATCGTCGAAAAGGGGCTTCCGATGAATCCGATTCCTCCCGTACCCGATTTTCAACTGGCGCTCGCACGCGGCGGCGGTGCGGCCGGCTTGCCCGACGCGATCGATCCGGGCGTGCCGGCATTGCCCGTCGTCGTGCCGCCGCACGAGGTCGCGAGCTTCGAGCAGATGATGGCGGGCGGCGTCACGGCGCCGCCGAAGCCGCAGGGGTCCGAGGCCGGATCGCTCGCCAGGCACCTCGTGCTCAGCGAGGACGAGGCGCTGCAGACCGTCTCCAACGACGCGCTGTACATGCTGCACAACGCGGGCGACATGTCGTTCAACCAGATCGCGGCCGCCTCCGTGCAGATGCAGATCGAGACGGCGAGCCTGCAGGTCGACATGTCGATGAAGATCAGCGTGGTCGAATCGTCGAAAGGCGCGCTGGAAACCCTGATGAAGAACCAATAGCTATGAACGCCCGGATCCGGATCGCCGGCCGCGCGAGCGTGCATGCGTGCGTGATGTTGTGCGTCGCGCTGTGCATCGCGCTGGCCGGCTGCAAACAGGAACTCTATGGAAACCTCAGCGAGCAGGACTGCAACGAGATCGTCGCGGCGCTGCTGCAGGCGGGCATCGACGCGAAGAAGGAGAGTGCGGACGGCGGCAAGACGTGGAGCGCCAAGGTCGACGATGCACATATCGTGCAGGCGATGAACGTATTGCGCGAGCATGGCCTGCCGGCGCACAAGTACGACGATCTCGGCGATCTCTTCAAGAAGGACGGCCTCGTGTCGACGCCCACCGAGGAACGCGTGCGCTTCATCTACGGGGTGTCGCAGGAGCTGTCGAAGACACTGTCGCAGATCGACGGCGTGATGGTGGCGCGCGTGCATATCGTGCTGCCGGACAACGATCCGCTCGCGATGCACGTGAAGCCGTCATCCGCGTCGGTGTTCATCAAGTACCTGCCGACGGCGAATCTCGCGACGATCGAACCGCAGATCAAGAACCTCGTGGTCCACAGCGTCGAAGGATTGTCGTACGACAAGGTCAGCCTGACCGCCGTCGCCGGCAGCCCGCTCGACGTGATGCCGCGCGCGCCGTCCGGCGGCGGGGTGTGGCGCGCGATCGCGATCGCCGGATGCGTGCTCGCGGCGCTCGCGCTGCTCGTCATCGTGGCGCGCAAGCGAGGCCCGCGCGCGAATGGCGCCGACACGCCCGAGGCGTCCGGCGCGCCGGGCGCGCCCGGTGGACACGCGGCGGCCGGCCTGGCGGCGAAGCTGCCGGTGGGCCCGTTCCGCGGCAAGCCGGCCGGCGACGGCGCGGGGCGCTGACCGGCGCGCGGCACGGCGGACGATCATGGATATCGACAAGCACGGCAGTGTCGCCTTCGGTCTCGCACGGCGTCTTGTGCAGTACCAGGCGAACCGTATCGGGCTGCCCGACTGGATCGCGCCGGGCTGGTTTCCGGACGCGTGGCGCCGGGCGGCCGGCACGGGCGGGGCGCAGCTCGCCCGGCTGCGGGCCGGGGCGCTGGAGGGCTGGCTCGCACGGGAGGGGCTGCCGGTGCCGGCCTACCGGACGTTTCGCGGCGACAGCGGACGGCTGGGCGCGCTGGCGCTGGACGATGCGCTCGCCGTGCTGTGCCTGCGCGCGCTGTACGGCCGGCGCGCCGAACTGCGTTACTGGGTCGATCGCGAGAGCCGCGACAAGGTCTGCGCGTGGCTCGGCCGGCACGGCGCGGCGGCGTTGCGCTGGCTGATGGCCGAGCCGCGCGTCCAGCCGGTCGACCGCTGGATCCGCGACTTCGGCATGCATCCGCTCGATCATCTCGACGAGCGCACGCTGAGCTGGGAAGGGTTTTGCCTGTTCCGCGCGAGCGGCATGTGCGAACCCGATGCGCCGGCCGGATTGTTGCGCCTGGCATGGGCGCGCGATGCGGTGGCGGCGCCGTGGCTGCAGGCGAACGACGCGGACGCGACGCGCGACGACAGCCGGCGCGTGCTGATGCGGCTCGACGATTTTTTTGCGGAGGAGGAAACGCGATGATCATCTGGCTCAGACAGCCGGGCACCGAACAGGCGGCGCGCGCGTGCAACACGGGCGTCGGCGTGCAAGCGGACGTCGTGCCGCGCGAGGCCCTGGCGTCGCTGGTGCAGCTCGACGCGGGCTATCTCGCGTTGCAGCGCCAGCACGCGGAAGTCCTCGCGCAAGCGGCGCGCGATGCCGACACCATGCTCGCGGCGGCCCGCGCGGACGCGGACGCGCTGCGCGCCGAAGCCCGCGGCGAGTACGACACCGCGCGGCAGCGCGGCTACGACGCAGGCAGCCGCGATGCGCTTTCGCAGTGGTACGCGCGCACCGCGCAGTTGCTCGATCAACGCTACGAACTGCAGATGTCGTTGAAGCAGCGCATCGCCGGGCTGGTGGTGTCCGCGGTCGAGAAGATCGTCGTCAACGAACAGCCGGCGGCGCTGTTCGCCCGCGCCAGCGACGTGGTCGAACGCATCATCGAAGGCAGCCGGACCCTGCAGGTGCGCGTGCATCCGGACGAGCACGACGCGGCCGTCGAAACCTTCTCGCATGCGGTGGCGCAGTGGCGCGCGCGCGGCCAGCCGGTCCAGCTGACGGTCCACGCGGACCGCACGCTCGACCCGGGCGCGTGCGTGTGCGACACCGACATCGGTTCCGTCGACGCCAGCCTCAAGGTACAGATCGACGCGGTCCGCATGGCGGCCGACGCGGCGCTGCGGCGCGACGCGAACGCGCCGGGCGTGCCGGGCGTACCGGATACGCTCGCCCCGGAGGCGTTCGCCGAAGTCAGGACGCATGCGGCACCGCCCGGGTTGCCGGAACCGCCGGAACAGGAACTGGAATCGGCAAGCGGCGCGGGGCCGGCCGAGAGCGTCGGGGGGCAGGCATGAGCGACGTGTCGCGAGACGCCACCGGCATCGATGCGCTGATCCGGCTCACCGACACGCTCGAACAGGAGTTCGACCGCGCGGCGCACCTGTCGACACGCGGCAAGGTGCTGGACGCGCTCGGCACGCTGATCCGCGTGAGCGGCATCGACGTCCGCTACGGCGAGCTGTGCGAACTCCGGACCGGGCAGGGCGAGCTGATGCAATGCGCCGAGGTGGTCGGTTTTTCCCGCGACACGGCGTTGCTGTCGCCGTTCGGGCGCCTCGACGGTCTCTCGCGGGACACCCAGGTGATCGGGCTGCGTCGGCCGCTCGCGATTCCCGTCGGTTCCGCGCTGTTCGGCCGCGTGGTCGACAGCATGGGCCGGCCGATCGACGGCCGCGGCCCGATCGACACGACCGAGACCGCCGCGCTCTACGCGGCGCCGCCGGATGCGATGAGCCGCCCGCTGCTCGAACGTTCGCTCGACACCGGCGTGCGGGTCGTCGACGGGCTGATGACGCTCGGCGAAGGCCAGCGCGTCGGCATTTTCGCGCCGGCCGGCGTCGGCAAGAGCACGCTGATGGGCATGTTCGCGCGCGGCACGCGCTGCGACCTCAACGTGATCGCGCTGATCGGCGAGCGGGGCCGTGAAGTGCGCGAGTTCATCGAACAGATCCTCGGCCCGGAAGGCATCGCGCGGTCCATCGTGGTGTGCGCGACTTCCGACCGCTCGTCGATCGAGCGCGTGAAGGCCGCCTATTCGGCCACGGCCATCGCGGAATACTTTCGCGATCGCGGCAAGCGCGTGCTGCTGATGATGGATTCGCTGACGCGCTTTGCGCGCGCCCAGCGCGAGATCGGGCTGGCCGCGGGCGAGCCGCCCGCGCGGCGCGGTTTTCCGCCGTCGATCTTCGCCGAGCTGCCGCGCCTGCTGGAACGGGCGGGGCTGTCGGAGCACGGCTCGATCACCGCGCTCTACACCGTGCTCGCGGAGGACGAATCGGGCAGCGATCCGGTGGCCGAGGAGGTGCGCGGCATCCTCGACGGGCACATGATCCTGTCGCGCGAGATCGCCGCACGCAACCAGTATCCGGCCATCGACGTGCTGGCGAGCCTGTCGCGCGTGATGCCGCAGGTGACGGACGACGCGCATCGTGAGGCGGCCGGTCATGTGCGCCGGCTGCTGGCCAAGCATCGGGACATCGAAACCCTGCTGCAACTCGGCGAGTACCGGGCGGGCGGCGATCCGGTCGCCGACGAAGCCGTGCGCAAGATCGAGGCCATCCGGCAATTCCTCTGTCAGCGCACCGACGAATTCAGCACACGCGAAGCGACACGCGACGCGTTGCGCGGCCTGCGTGCGTGAGCGCGGCCGCCGATGCCACGGGCGAAGGGTGACGACGATGAAAGACAGGCGCGTCATGGCATTCTCGACGATCCGGAATCGCCTCACGCGGGCTCGCGCCGCGCTGCGCGACACGCTGGCCGAGCAGCAGCGCGAACGCGACGAGGCCGACGCTCGGTTGGCCGAGCAGCAGCGCGTGCTCGCGCACGCCGCGCAAGAGGTCGACCGGCGCACCGCGCGCATCGACCGCCTGCTCGACGGCCACGGGCCGGTGCGGATCGACGAACTGCTCGACTGGGAGAAGCTGCTGGCCGACGCGCACGCGCGGCGCGCACGCGAACTCGACACGCTGCAGCAGTTGCGGGACGGCGTTGCCGCGATCGACCACGCGATCGGTACGACCCGCACCGCGATTCTCCGCCACGACGTGCGGATCGACCTGTGCAGTGCGCGGCTGGATCGCCTGAACCGTCTCGCGGAGGCCCGCGCGGACGATCTGCAGGACGAGGAGAGCGAGGAAACGTTCGTCGCGCGTCGCAATGCCGCGCCGGCCGCGCACACGCCGCGCCGCGGCGCCACCGAGGGCTCGCGATGATCGATCCGTTCTCGACCGGCATTCCGCAGCTCGGGCGCGCGCTGCTGTCGTTCATGATCCTGGTCGCCGTCTGCGGTGTGCGTCTGCTCGTGCTGATGACGATCTTTCCGCCGACGGGCGGCGAACTGATCACGAAGCGCATCCGCAATGCGATGGTCGTGTTGTGGTCGATCTACGTCGCTTACGGGCAGCAGGCGCTGATGACGCAACTGCATGGCGGATTCCTGCTGGCCGTCGTCGTCAAGGAGGCCGTCATCGGGCTGGTGATCGCATTCGTCGCGTCACCGGTGTTCTGGGTCGCGGAAGCCGTCGGCACCTATATCGACGATCTCACCGGCTACAACAACGTGCAGATCACGAACCCGAGCCTCGGACAGCAGACGACGCTGACCTCCACGCTGCTGATGCAATGCGCGACCGTTGCGTTCTGGACCCTCGGCGGCATGACCTTCCTGCTCGGCGCGGTGTTCCAGACGTACGTCTGGTGGCCGCTGGGCAGCCTCGCACCGGTGCCGCGCGCATTCATCGAGGCGTTCGTGATGCAGCAGACCGATTCGCTGATGGTCACGATCGCGAAGCTCGCCGGCCCGGCAGTGCTGCTGTTGCTGCTCGTCGACGTCGGGGTGGGGCTGCTGTCGCGGATTGCGTCGAAACTCGATCTCGTCTCGCTCGCGCAGCCGGTCAAGGGCGCGCTGGCCGTCCTGTTGCTCGCGCTGATGATCGGCATGTTCATCGGACAGGTGAAGGACCAGGTTGCGTTGCTGCACGTCGGCGAGCAGTTGCGCGCGCTCGCGCTGCCGAGGTAAGGCAAGGCCCCGAAGCAAGGCCCCATTCGCGCCCGATGCGCCGCGCGGGACGACACGCGGCGCCAAGCACCCGTCGAGGAGACGTCCCATGCCCGTCGCACCGAGTGTCAGACAGTTTCTCGAGCGTCGCGCGCGGCCCGGCGCGGTATCGCTCGACCGGTTGCCGCTGGAAGAGGCGCGCCGCTATTTCGCGTACTACGTACCGCTTGCCGATCTCGCGCCGCGCGGCGTCGACAGCATCGACGAATGCGTGATCGAGATGCGCGACGGGGCGCACATCGCCGCGCGCATCTACTATCCGCGCGCCCCCGACTGGAGCGCGCCGCTGCCGGCGTTGCTGTATTTTCATTCGGGCGGCTATGTCGTCGGCTCGCTCGATACGGCCGACGCCGTTTGTCGCATGCTGGCGGCCGACGCACGGTGCGCGGTCGTGTCGGTGTCTTACCGGCTCGCGCCCGAGCACAAGTTTCCGTGCGCGGTGGACGACGCGCTGGACGCACTGCGGTGGCTGCACCGCAAGGCGCTGACCTACGGTCTGGATGCATCGCGGCTGGCCGTCGGCGGCGAAAGCTCGGGGGCCACGCTGGCCGCGGTGGTCGCCGTTCGGGCCCGCGAGATGGGCATCGCGCTGGCGATGCAACTGCTGATCTATCCGGCGCTGTCGGCATCGCTCGGGAGCGCGGCGCACCGGCGTTACGGCGAAGACCATTTCCTGACGCACGACGTGATCCGCTGGATCCATCGCAACTATCTGCGACATGCGGCCGATGCCGCGGACTGGCGCTTTGCGCCGCTTGACGGCGAGCGTCACGCGCCGGCCGATCTGCATGGCGTCGCCCCGACGTGGCTGGTTTCCGCCGAATACGATCCGTTGCGCGACGAGCATGCCGGTTATGCGGACAAGTTGCGACGGGCCGGAAATCGCGTGGAGGCGCGGTGCTACCGGGGGATGATCCACGGATTTTTTTCGATGGGGCGCGTGATTCCCGAAGCCGCGTATGCGCACCGCGAGGCCGCTGTCGCGCTGCGGGAAGCGTTGGGCAGCACGGATTGATGTAATGGCCGCGAGGCCGAAAGGCCGCGCGAATGACGACGGCTCGCGGGTGTCGGCCCGGATGACCTATGCGCCAGTGATGCGTGCACGCGGCAGCCGGTCGATTCGGGCCGGCGGCCGAACAGCGTACGCGCCCGAAAGCGGACATTTCAACTTTGCCCAGATACGACATTACAACTTTGCTCTTACACGAAAAATAACGATAATTCACGTTATGTTAAATTTAGCCGGGTAATCGCACTGAACAAAGATCCGCTGGCACCGAAGTGCCTGCAGACTGGTAATCGCCGTCGCTTCGCTTGCTCGCTTACATCACATTCAACGTAACGTAGCGAACAGCAGGTTCAGCCCTTCCGAAACAATCGGATGACCGATGATCGCGTCGCGCACTGCCGTATACGGCAGTCCACCGAGCATCGCCATCTGGACAGCGGTCGTCACGTCTCCGGCGCCCGTGCCGACCATCGTGAATCCCAGGATCGCGCCGGTGCCCGGGTGCACGAGCGCTTTCAAAAATCCCCGCGTGTTACCCTCGGTGCGGGCACGCGGCACGGCCGTCATCGGCAGTTTCGCGACCCGGACGTCGATGTTGCGCGCCTTCGCATCGACTTCGTTCAGGCCGATGCGGCCCAGCTCCGGGTCGATAAACAACGCATAAGGGACGATGCGTCCGGCGGTGCTCGCCGATCGGCACTCGATACCGGCCTTCAGCACGCGGTAGTCGTCGAACGACGCATGCGTGAACATCGGCGTGCCCGCAACTTCGCCGATCGCCCAAGTGCGTTCCGCGGTCGTCGCGAGCTGATGATCGACCTTGATGAATCCGCGCTCGGTGGTCTCCACGCCGGCAAGCTCGAGCCCGATGCCGGCCGTCTGCGGCACACGCCCGGTCGCAACGAGCAGATGCGAGCCGTCGACGACGCGGCCGTCGGCCAGCGCCACCGTGACACGGTCGCCGCTTTTTCCGCGCACGTCGACGAGCTTGGCAGCCAGCTCGAGCCGAATGCCGTCGTCGGTCAGCGCCTGCTGGATGACCGTGCTGACGTCGTCGTCCTCGCGCATCGCCACGCGCGGCGTATCGCTGATGAGCGTGACAGCACTGCCGAGCCGCCGGAATGCCTGCGCCATCTCGAGCCCGATATAGCCGCCGCCGATGACGACGAGGTGCGCCGGAAGCGTCGTCAGGCGCAACGCTTCCACGTGCGTGAGCGGCTGCGCATCTGGCAGGCCGGGCACGTCCGGAATCGACGCGACCGTGCCGGTGTTGATGTAGACGTTCTCGCCCTCGTAGATCGTTTCGGTCCCGTCCGCTGCACGGACGGCGATGGTTCGCGGCGCGACGAACCGCCCGGTCCCGATCACCAGTTCGAGCCCCGACTGCGCGAATGCGCGGCGATTGAGGTCGACCATCCCGTCCACGACCGACGAAATGTACGAGGAAACGGCGGTCATATCCGCGGTCACGTCTTCCCGCCTTGCCGCTTCGCGCCATGCGTGCATCGCGCGCGCATTGTGAATCAGCGCCTTGCTCGGGATGCACGCGACGTTGATGCACGACCCGCCGATCATCCCCCGCTCGATCACCGCAACGCGCCTGCCCTGCCGGGCCATGTCCATCGCGAGCGATTTACCGCCCTTGCCGCCACCCAGAAAAAGATACTCAACTCGTTTGACGTCCGCCATTCTGGCCTCCAAGTTCCATTCGTCCAATTCGATGCCGGTGAATCCCGCGCATTCCATGGCCGCGCCGGTCGTGCGCGATCACGGGGTAGCCGTTCCGCACGAGGAACAGCATCTGCGCGTCCCATGCGTCGGCGTTCAACGGCCAGCCGCGCGAAAACACGACCGGGCGGCCGACGCCCCAGTCCTTGTAGAAAATCCGCATGCCGTCTTTCGTGGTGGTGGTCACGGTGTTGTCGTCGGTGTTGTATCGGAGCATGCTCAGAAACCATCCAGCACGATCTTGCCCTTCGCACGCCCCGCTTCGAGCAATGCGTGCGCGCGTCGCAAGTTCGTCGCGTCGATCTTGCCGAGGTGCTCGCCGACGGTGCTCTTGAGCACGCCGTTGTCGATCAGTGTCGCCACACGTGCGAGCAGCGCGTGCTGACGGTCCATGTCCGGCGTGCGGAACATCGAACGCGTGAACATGAACTCCCAATGGAGCGAGATGGATTTGCGCTTCAGCGGCATCGCGTCGAGCGTGTCGGGATCGTCGATCAGCGCGAGCTGGCCCTGGGGCTTGAGGATGTCGACAATCTGCGTGTAGTACGCATCGGTATGGGTGAGACTGATCACGTGGTCCACCTGCTCGATGCCGAGGGCATGCAGTTGCGACTGCAACGGGTTTCCATGGTCTATCACGTGGTGCGCTCCGAGCTCGGCAACCCATGCCTGCGTGGCCGGCCGCGATGCCGTGCCGATCACGGTCAGCGCGGTCAGCTTGCGCGCGAGTTGCACCAGGATGGACCCGACGCCACCGCCCGCGCCGATTACCAGCAGGCTCTGCCCTGCACCGCCGCGCTCGGCGACGTTCAGTCGATCGAACAGCAGCTCCCACGCCGTGATGGCCGTCAACGGCAGTGCCGCGGCGTCGGCAGCGCCAAGCGTCGTGGGCCGGCGGCTCGCGACGCGCTCGTCCACGAGACCGTATTCCGCGTAGCTGCCCGGGCGCGTGATGTCGCCGGCATACCAGACCTTGTCGCCCGGTTCGAACAACTCGACGTCGCTGCCAACCGCCTCAACCGTTCCGGCCGCGTCCCAGCCCAGAATGCGCGCGGCGCTCGGCTGAACGCCGAGCCGCAGCTTCGAGTCGACCGGGTTGACGGCGATCGCGTCGATCTTCACGAGCAAATCGCGCGGGCCGGGTGCCGGCACCGGGAGGTCCGTTTCGTACAACGCATCGGGGTCGTCGATCGGCAGACCAGCTTTGGCATAAACGATGGCTTTCATGAATGGCTCCTTGAAGGGGCGAACGATGGCTTTCCGGTCACGCGCCGCGCAGGAATTCGCGCACGTGCGACACATACGCCGGCGCGTACTGGAAAAGCGCGCCGTGTCCGGAATTCGGGTATACGATCAACGTCGCGTCGGGCAGACCTTGCGCCAGCACGAAACTGTTGGCGGTCGGAATCATGCGGTCGTCGTCGCCGTTGGTGACGAGCACTGGCTGCTTGATTCCGCTCAACTTGCCGGCCGCGTCACCGCGCGAGTTCGCCCACGCGATCATCGCGTGCAGCTGCGCAGACGCGACTTCGGGCCCGGCCGGCAGATCGCGCTCCGCGCCGCGCGCGTCGAGGCGACCGACGAATGCGTCGGCCGCCGCCTGGCCCGCCGGCGTCGCCGGAAAAAACAGGCGCTTGAGTTTTTCGCTCATCGGCATCTCGTCGTCCGTAAAGATCGCGAGCAATTCCGGCCGGTCCATCCCCGCGCCTTCGCCGCCTTCGGGCGCGGTGCCCGACAGGATCATCCGCTCGACCAAGTCGGGCCTGGCAAGTGCGATGTCCTGTGCGAGAAACCCGCCGAGCGAGAATCCGAGGATATGCAGTCTGCCGATAGACAGCGCGTCGACGAACCGCAGCACGTGCTCGGCCATCTG
The DNA here is from genome assembly GCF_002223345.1 of Burkholderia sp. AU16741. Lineage (NCBI taxonomy): Bacteria > Pseudomonadati > Pseudomonadota > Betaproteobacteria > Burkholderiales > Burkholderiaceae > Burkholderia > Burkholderia sp. AU16741. The sequence goes on along the minus strand of NZ_NKEZ01000008.1, from coordinate 473,923 downwards.
CGCGATCGACGTCGGAACCTGTCCGCCGGAGCGGCCGACGCCGGCATTGTCGAACAGGATGATTTCGCGGTCGCGCGCGAGCGCGTCGACGATCACGGGATCCCAGTTGTCGAGCGTGCCGGTGAAGTGCTGCAGACAGAGCAGCGGAAGACCGCCGCCTTCGTTGCCGAAGCGACGATACGCGTAGCGCACGCCGGATGCATCGACGTAGCGCGTCGGTGCGATGGATGATGCAATTTCAGTCATGGTTCGGTCCTCGATGGCCATGCGATGCGCGACGTGGTTCGCGCTCAGCCGAGCGCGATGTCGTGCAGGTCGATCGATACGACGAGCGGCTCGGGAACCGCGTGTCCATCCGGCGTTCTCGGGTAGATGCGCCGCTTCGTCGGGAAACGGATGCCGGACACGGTCGTGTAATCGCTGACGTAATGCGCGCCGGGCGTGTTGCCCGCGATTTCGACGTCGTAGTCCAGACGGCGGATCAGCCCCTCTGGCCCGACGTAGATCGTCTGCGCTTTACTGAACACTTCGAGCGTATTCGGGTAGTGGACTCGAATCCTGCGCCACGTTTCGCCCTGCTCGTTCCAGATGCCGTCCTCTTCGCAGCTCACACCGTCCCACGCGAGCACGAACGGTGCGTTCAGATACGTCCACATCGCGCATCCGGCGAAGAATGCGAGCTGCAACGGGTCCCAACCTGTTTCGAGCGTATGTCCGTCGAACGATTGGCGCGGCTGCTCACGCTGCGCGAGCACGTGTCCTGACGCATCGAACAGAGCGATACGCTCGCCGGTGAACTCGCTGCGTGCGGCCAATGCGCCGACCGGCGCATGCGACGCCCATTGGCGATCGGTCGCGACCGTTACGGTCGTATCGTCGAGCACGCCGGCGTGCCCCTTGAGGCCCCAGAGTGCGCCGCCCTGAACAAGCCGGGCCCGAACCTGCCGAAACTTGCGCCACTGCTCGAGCCCACCGTGGGCGTCGATGACGGTTTGAGCGATTGCGTTCATGCGCTAACTCCTGTGGGGGCGGAATTCATCGTCAGTACCGCGCGGAAACGGACGTCCGCGCGCATCATTCGGTCATATGCGGCTTGCGCCTGCTCGAGCGGAAACGTCTCGATCATCGGCCGCACGTTCTGCAGCCGTGCGAACGCGAGCGTCTCTTCGTTATCCGCCACGGTTCCGGTCAGTGCGCCGACGACAGAGCGACCGCCGAACACGAGGTCGACCGCGTTCACCGCGATCGGCTCGCCGGGCACGGCGACGACGACCAGCCTGCCGCGCGCGGACAACCCCGCGACGGTCTCGGCCATCCCGGAGCCGGTCGGCGCCGTCCCGAGCACGACCTTCGCACCGCCCATTGCCCGCAGCGCGGCGGCGACGTCCTCGGTCCGCGCATCGATATAGCGATGCGCGCCAAGCTGCGCGGCGAGCGCGGCCTTGTCCGCACCGCGCGCGATCGCGACGGTGTGGAAACCCATCCGGTTCGCGAACTGCACGGCAAGATGGCCGAGACCGCCCAGCCCGTGGATCGCAACCACGTCGCCCGGCCGCGCGCCCGCATTGCGCAGCGCGTTGAACGTAGTGAGGCCGGCACAGAGCAACGGTGCGGCCTCCGCCGCGTCGAGATCGTCCGGCACACGAACGAGACCGCGCGCTTCGGCCAGCATGATCTCCGCGTAACCGCCGTCGGTCGTCATCCCGGTGATCACGGGGTTCTCGCAGTTCACGACGTCGCCGTGCCGGCACGACGAACAGGTACGGTCCTCGCCGGCCAGAAAGCCGACGCCAACGCGCTGGCCGATCCGCCAGCCTTCGACGCCGTTGCCGACCGCCTCGATGCGCCCGACGACCTCGTGGCCCGGCACGCGTGGCGGTGCGCCGTCCGGCGCCTGGCGTTCAACGGTCGCGCTGTCGGAATGGCACACGCCGCACGCTTCCACGCGGATACGCACTTGTCCGTATGCGGGCTCTGGAATCTGCCGCTCGACCAGCTCCAACTGGCCGGGCGCCTTGACTACCGCCGCGCGGTAGGTCGTTGAATGAGTCATGTTTTCCTCGTTACTCGAAACGGAAGTTGGACAAATCGACGCCGACGATCAGGGGTGCACCGTCACGTGCGAATCGGTCAGCACGCCGTCGCGCTTTTTAAGCGGCCAGATCACGCACGTGTGATGCAATTGCGCCGATACGTTGCGGAAACTCATGAAGCGTTCCATGCCACCTGCCGCGCGAATCGCCAACTCGACCAGATCTTCCATTTGCATTCCTTATCAATAAACCAATACGTCTTTCCGCCATTCATTACAGGGTTCGATCGGCAGCGTGCCGACGTGTCCTGTTTCTTTTGCGTGCGCGCTCAGCCGGCGCGCGTGCCGACGAACGCCGCGATATGTTTCGCGCAGGCCACCGGATACTCGAGCTGCGGCCCGTGTCCGGTGCGCGGCAGCGTCACGACATGCAGCGTCGGCAGTTGGCTGTTGAGCGCATACCAGTTCTCGACCGGAAACACGATGTCGTGATCGCCGCCGACATGGAGAACCGGAATCGACGTTGCCCTGAGTGCATCGAGCACGGCGTCGGCCGGGAAAACGGGATTCCGCGGGCCGTCGCCGACCTGCTGCCCCGCCCATTCGATCGGCACGGCCGGGCTAGGGTCGAGCGTCCGTTGTGCGATCCGCGCCGCGGCTTGCTCGGCCGCCGCACGACTCGCCGGCGAGGTCGGCTCAAAGAACAGGGTGACGAAATCGTCGAAGTCGTTTTCGCGCTTCGCCATCGTGTAGAAGAGCTGCTCGCCGGGCTTGACCAGCGGCCCCGGCGGCGTGGTCGCGATCAGGACTGCATGCGTGACAAGCTGCGGCGCCGTCGCGACCACGATCTGAGCCGCCATTCCGCCGACCGACCATCCGCCAATGACGACGTTCCCGAGCTTCAGCTCGACAATCAGATCGATCGCGTCCTTCGCGAGCGAGGCCGGATGGTACGTGCGCTCGCCGGTCGATTGCCCGAGCCCGCTGTAGTCGAAAATCGTGACCTGAAATCCCTGTTCGACAAGACTGTCGAGGAACAGCGGGTCCCACGTGTCCATGGTTCCGCGAAAGCGCACGCATAGCACGAGCGGCGTTCCCGAACCGAACGTTCGATACGCCAGGCGCCGCCCATCGACGTCGACGAACTGCGTTCTCGCGCCGAGACTGGGCTTATCGTTTTCCATAAATTATCCTGTCGTGTAAATCGAAACCACGCAGTCAAAACGCGCAACCGCGGCGACGCCACCCGGGCACCGTTGTTCTAGCCACGTGCTTGCCTGCCAATCCTTCAGCATCCCGCGAGCGCTCGCATCAGCCACTGCACAAGTTCGCGCGGATCGAACGGTTTCTCCAGCACGCACAATGCGCCGAGACGTCGCGCTTCAATCAGGCGGCGCGTACTCGGATGCGCAGTCACGAAGATGAGCGGCACATCACAACACCCCGCGCGCAGACAGTCGAGCAATTCGATGCCCGACATGCCGGCCAACTGGATATCGCATACGATGCAGTGCGACGGCCCGTTCCTTCCATACTCGAGAAACGCTTCGGCCGACGCGTACAGCCTCACGCGGACGCCCATCGATCGCACGAGCGATTCCAGCGACTGTCTCATCGCCACTTCATCGTCGATGATGCAAACCGTCTTGTCGTGCACTGGGTGTCTCGCGTGACGTCGCACTCGCCGGCTGAAGCCGGCAACGCAACCGGATTTCGGACAGCGTATCCGCCCTACCGTGCCGCGACAATCATGCCGAGGTATGGTGCCGCCCATACCGGCAGCATCCGTTCGCGCTTCACTCGTTGTCGTCGCGGCGTAACCGGGCCTGCATGACGGCCGCCGCATGGATCATCCTGTCCCAGTTGCACGGAATGGTGCGCCCACGCCCCTGAGGTCGATATACCCGATCGCCGCAACGGATCGGCAGGCCCGTCAGCACGCAGCGCGACGACGTTCGCGCAGTCACGCATTGCCACACCTGTTCGCCGAAATGCCCGAATCTCGGATCGCTCCAGCGCACGCTGACCGACGTATCCGACAGAATCTCTACGATCCTGATCCGCGCGGATGCCGGCGACGCCGCGGCGGCGTCCGCCCCGTCGTTGCGTATGCCGCGCCCTCGCCGCCTGTGTCGGTCTGCCGTTCCCGGCAAACCGTCGCGCGGGCCGGGCATCCTCGATGGGTCCAGTAGGCGCAGCAAAGCACTTTCGAAAACATCGTCGTGTGCGAACATTGGCTGTGTCATATCTACGGTTCCCCTCGCATCGAACGCGCATGTGCTGCGAACATGACGGCGAATTCTGTCGCAAAGCCGTGAACTTCGCGGCTTTGCGACGCCCTGCGCCACACACTTCGTTCACGTTGAAGCGCAGTCTAGGGGAACTAATTTCCGCGATCCATCAGCCTGTGGTCGATGCACGCCCATACCAAGGTGTGCACCATTGCACCCGTCATGCGTACGAGTGGCAGGGCGGCCGATTCAAGCCAGCGAGACTCGACCGATCTGTCTTATAGTTGAAGCTGCATCGAACGCGCACGCAATGCGTCGTCCGTCGTCCCGATGCTTCAGATGCTTCACTTACGGTCATCCGGTCTCGCGCATCGCGCGAGGCCCAGCGCGAGCACCACGTCCCCATGTCAACGTCCGCAATCGTCACGCTCGACCAGCCCCCTGGTTTCCACTCCGCGGAAAGCGAGCTTTTCACGTCGGCGCCAATCCCGATCCTTATCGAGGACTGGTCGCGCGTCTATCGGGCGGTGAGCGAGCTCCGGCGCGCCGGCATCGACGACATCGACCGCTATTTGGACGAGCATCCGCAGGCCGTCTCGACCCTTCGCAGCCTGCACGCGTTCGTGGCGGCCAACGACGCAGTGGTGAGCCTCTTCGAAGCGGAATCGAAAGAGCATTTCCTGCAGCATGCGGAGATACTGTTGCCGGCCGACAGGCTCAGCAACTGCGCGGTGCTGCGCGCAATCTACGAAAATCGCGCAGCCTGCCAGGGCGAGCGCACGCTGGTGACATTCAAGGGTCGCCGTGTGCCGATCGTATGGCGCTGCTCCCTGCCGAAGAACGAGGACGGTTACCGGCGGCTGCATTTCTATGCGTTCGATGTGACCGAACAGAAGGAAAACGCCGACAGGCTCACCGCATTGCGCGCCGAAGCGGCACGTGCGGCGCGCATTTCGCTGTTCGGTGAGATGTCAGCCTCGATCCTGCACGAGGTCAGCCAACCGCTGTCGGCGGCCGGCTCGGCGGCCGAAGCGGCGTTGCGCTGGCTCGCACGCGACGAGCCCGACATCGCTGAAGCGGCGGACGCGATCGCCCAGGCAGCGCGCTGGACGCGCGACGCGACGGAAATTTGCCGCAAGATCCGCGGCTTCGTCGGCAAGGCACCGGTCAAATGCGTCGACTTCGCGGCCGCTGACGCGGTGCAGGCCGCGTTGTTCCTGATCGCACCCGAAGCCGCTGCGCGGGACGTTCGTGTCGACAGCGCGATCGATCCGGGCGCGCACGTCTTTGCCGATCCGCTGCAAGTCCAACAAGTGCTCGCGAACCTGCTGATGAACGGCATTCAGGCGATCGGAAGCGGCCCGTCGCCAGAGCGAACGCTCACGGTCTCGGTCAGGCAGGACGGATCCGATGTCGTATTCGACGTGCGTGACACCGGGCCAGGTATCGAGCAGCAATCGATCGATCAGCTTTTCCAGCCATTTTTCACGAGCAAGCCCGACGGCATGGGGATGGGCCTCACGGTCGCCCGCTCCATCGTCGACGCGCACAACGGACGAATCTGGGCACGCGGTGAGCCGGGTGCCGGCTGCTGCTTCTCGTTCGCCCTTCCCGCGCATCGACTGGAACCGGACCTCGATGCATGACGGTCGTGGTGTGCTACGTCATGTCGACAACGACACGCCGATCACCTCGGACTTGCGCACGAGATCGGCGAGCGACGATGCGTTCATCTTGCGCATCACCGACGCGCGGTGCTGCTTGATCGTAATCAGGCTCAAGCCGAGGTGCGACGCGATCTGCTTGTTCAGTGCTCCGCTGACGACGTAAGCCAGCACTTCGCGTTCACGGCGCGTGAGCAACTCGAACGATTGCTGCAGTTCGTGGCGCGTGTCGTTGCGGACGCGCCGCGCCGCATCGAGCGATAGCGCGAGATTCACAGCGTCGATCAACTCCTGATCAGTGAAGGGTTTGACCAGAAAGTCGACCGCCCCGCCCTTCAGCGCCTTTCGGCACACGTCGACATCGGCGAACCCGGTGATGACGACAATCGGGATCGGCGGCCGGTCCTGCGCGTGCTGGAACATCAGTCCGCTCTCGCCGCGCAACCGCACGTCGAGAAGCAGGCAGCTCGTGACGTTCTCCCGCTGCGTTGCGCGCAACTCCGCGGTAGTCGCGAACGTCACGACACGCAAGCCCACCGATCGCAACAGCGTATCGAGCGATGCACGCATGGCCGGATCGTCGTCGACGACGTATACCACCGCGGTCGAATCGTCTTGCGTCGCTGCATCTGACATATCCTGCGCCCCAACCATTCATTCAATTTCAGCTACACCGTCGCGAAGCGCCTCTCGTGCGCTAGGACGACGGGGGCGTTCGACTTCTCGTCGGGCTTCGGGCGGCAAGCGTGGCCCCGGCCATGGCGGGCCGGCGGAACACTTGCGTTCGGCTCACGCGGCCGGCGAGGTGACGGAAACGCTGCATGAGGCGGTTCCGCGAAAACGCCGACCGCCACCCGTGCGACCCGTTGGCAACGGGTCGTCGTCGGTTCGGCATGCGGAATGCGGTGCCCCCAACAGAGAACATTCTATTGACGAAGGCCGCGCGCGGAGGGACGCAGTTCCCTCGTTTCGGGCCATGCTGTTGCAGCGCGGAATGCGGTAACGGCCGGCGCCGCTCAGTCGGCGCCTGTTTGTTCCGGTTTGCGTTGCCGACGCAACGCCTGTGGCGGCTGGCCGAAGGCGCGCATGAACGATCGCCGCATCCGTTCGGGATCGGCGTATCCGGTCTCACGCGCGATCGTGTCGATGGTCCACGATGAGCCCGTCACGAAATCCCGAGCGGTTTCGAGACGGATGCGCTCGACTGCCTTTGCGGGCGTCAGCCCTGTTTCATCCTTGAAGCGGCGCGTAAACTGGCGCCTGCTCATTCTCGCCACGTCGGCCAGCTTGTCGACGGTCAGGTCGGTTCCGAGATTCGCTCGGATGTGCGTGATGACGTCGTGGATCCGGTTGGTACGCGCCGGATGTTCAATCAGCACGGAAGACTGCGGCTGCGACCCTGAACGTCGCCAGCGCTCAATCACGAGATCCTTCGCCACCTGGAAGGCGGCGTCTGGGCCCAGATCGTCTTCGAGCATCGCGAGTGCCATGTCGATGGCCGTACTCATTCCTGCCGAGCTCCAGAGCGTGCCGTCGCGCACGAAGATGCAGTCCCGCTCGACCGTCACGGCCGGATAGCGGTCGCGGAACTGGTCGAGAAAAGCCCAATGCGTCGTAGCGCGGCGCCCGTCCAGCAGCCCCGCCTCGGCGAGGAGGAATGCGCCCATGCAAATCGACGCCATTCGCTCGACCTTGCCGGATAATTCCAGGAGCAGTTCGCGCATGCCGTCCGTGAGCCCTTGCGGCGGCGTCGATAGCGATGCGCCGACGAACACCGTATGCAGGTCCGACATTCGCGCCGACTTCGTCGACGCAGACATGCCGAAAGACGCCGCAACCGGGCACCCATCTTCCGAGATCACGCTGACTTCGTATACGGAACGGCCAGCACGGAGATTGGCGATATCGAATACGGACAATGCGAGCAGACTCATCACTTGAAACTGCGGGACGAGAACAAGTCCAATGCGACGCATACTGACCTCACGCGAATCGGCATCGGCGGTGATTGCCGGCGATACCGCGACAGACGAAAAAAGCGGGCATGCGGCATCAGCGCGACATGCCGGCGGGCACGCTCGCGATGCTACAGGATTACGCAATAGGTCGGAGCGGGCCTATTAAACTCCGCGGCTGCGAATCAAAATGATCAGACAGAAGAATTTTTTGATTCCGGTAATCCGGAAGTGACGCCCGGCTACTGTGCTGCCAGCTGCTCGAGAAATGAGCATCGACTCGTTTCAGATTTCACGCGATCACGCCGAGGCATAGCGCAACCGCGTGTCGCTAACGACCGCGACACGCGGCACACACCTCGTCAGTCTTGCTGCCGCGGCCGCAAGATGCGGCGCTCGCCGCGCGGCGAGCCAGTGCTGTCTCAACTTTCCGCAAACCGCCAGTCCCGTGAGCTCGCCGTCCCAAACGCGACAGTAGCTCACCGTCGTTCGCATAAATCCGCCAATCGGGCGCGCCCCAACAGCAGCGCGCCCACCCTCAACCGACCATCAAACAGCCATCACCGTCACCGACTTCGTGACGAGATACGGCTCCAGCGCTTCCGGCCCGCCTTCCGACCCATAGCCCGAATCCTTCACGCCGCCGAACGGCATTTCCGGCCACGGCGTCGCCGGCTGGTTGATCCACAGCATCCCGACTTCGAGGCGCTGCGTCAGCAGGTGCACGTTCGCGAACGACCGCGTGAACGCGTAGCCGGCCAGACCGAACGGCAGACGGTTCGCCTCGGCGATCGCATCCTCGAGCTTGTCGAACCCGCGAATCGCGGCAACGGGGCCGAACGGCTCGTTGTTGAACACGTCCGCTTCGAGCGGCACGTTCGCGATCACGGTCGGTGCGAAGAAGTTGCCTTCCGCGCCGATCCGCTCGCCGCCGGTCTCGATGCTCGCGCCGACCTTGCGCGCGTTGTCGACGACCGACGCCATCGCGGTCAGGCGTCGCGGGTTCGCGAGCGCGCCGAGCGTCGTGCCTTCGTCGAGACCATTGCCGACCTTCAGCCCTTGTGCATGCTTGACCAGCGCGCGCGTGAATTCGTCGCGGATGCTGTTGTGCACGAGGAAGCGCGTCGGCGAAATGCACACCTGCCCCGCATTGCGGAACTTCGCGCCGCCGGCGGCCTTCACCGCGAGCGCGACGTCCGCATCCTCGGCGACGATCACCGGCGCGTGGCCGCCCAGTTCCATCGTCGCGCGCTTCATGTGCTGGCCCGCGAGCGCGGCCAGCTGCTTGCCGACCGGCGTCGAACCCGTGAACGTGACCTTCCGGATCACCGGGTGCGGAATCAGGTACGACGAGATTTCAGCCGGATCGCCGTACACGAGGCCGATCACGCCCGCCGGCACGCCCGCGTCGACGAACGCGCGCAGCAGCGCGGCCGGCGATGCCGGCGTTTCTTCCGGCGCCTTCACGAGGAACGAACAGCCGGTCGCAAGCGCCGCGCTCAGCTTGCGCACGACCTGGTTGACGGGGAAATTCCACGGCGTGAACGCCGCGACCGGGCCGACCGGCTCCTTCACGACCGTCTGCTGCGCACCGAGGTTGCGCGGCGGCACGATCCGGCCGTACACGCGGCGGCCTTCGTCCGCGAACCATTCGATGATGTCGGCCGCCGACAGCACTTCGACGCGCGCTTCGGTGAGCGGCTTGCCCTGCTCCTGCGTCATCAGCTGCGCGATCGCGTCGGCGCGTTCGCGCACCAGCGCGGCCGCCTTGCGCATCGTCGCCGCGCGTTCGTTCGCGGGCACCTTGCGCCATGCTTCGAAGCCGCGTTGCGCGGCGGCGAGCGCACGGTCGAGATCGGCGATGCCCGCATGGGCCACCTTGCCGATCGCCTTGCCGGTCGCCGGGTTCACGACGTCGATCGTCTTGCCGCTCGCGGCGTCGACCCACTCGCCGTCGATCAGCAGTTGCGTATCCGTATAAGTCACGTTAGCCATCCAGACACCCCTACATTGCGTCGATAAAACGCGCGCTGCCGCGAACGGCCGCACGCCGGTTGACAGAAAAAGCCACGCCGCCGGGGCAGGCACGCACCCGGCGGCGTCGACGGCAGGCACGCCGGCCCGCCGTCGTTGCGCGGCGCGCCGCGCTCAGTGCGCGGCCGCCGTCGCCTTGCGGAGTTTCGCGACGTCCGCCGCCTGCACGGCCGGCGCGCCGTTGTTCCAGCCGGCGCGCATGAACGTCAGCACGTCGGCGATCTGCCGGTCGTTCAACTGGTTCGCGAACGCCGGCATCGGATACGCGGACGGCACGCCACCGATCACGAGCGTGTCGCTGCCGTTCAGCGTCACGTTGATCAGCGACGACGCATCGGCCTCGAGCACGTTCGGATTGCCGGCGAGCGGCGCGAGCAGCGGCGCATAGCCGCGCCCGTCCACACCGTGGCAATGCAGGCAGTAAGCGTTATACACCTTCGCGCCCGGATCCGTTGCCGGCCGGCCCAGCGCGACCTGCGTCGCCTTCGGATCATAGCGGTACGGCGGCGCGCCCGTGCCGCCTGCCGCCGGCAGCGATTTCAGGTAGCGCGATATCGATGCCAGATCGTCGTCGGTCAGCTCCTGCGTGCTGTGGTTGATCACGCTCACCATCGAGCCGAACGCGGTCGCGTGCTGGTTCGCGCCGGTCTTCAGGAACTGCGCGACGTCGGCCTCGTTCCAGCGGCCGAGCCCGGTGTTGTGCTCGCCGGTCAGGTTCGACGCGAACCAGTTGTCGATCGCGGCGCCCGACAGGAACGCCGCGCCGCTTTCGTCGAGCGCCTTCTCCTGGAAGCCGACGCCGCGCGGCGTATGGCACGACCCGCAGTGCCCGAGCCCCTGCACGAGATACGCGCCGCGGTTCCACATCGCGTCCTTCGCCGGTTTGTCGGCATAAGGCGTCGTGTCGAGGAACACCTTGTTCCACAACGCGAGCGGCCAGCGCATGTTGAGCGGCCACGGGATGTCGGACGGCCGGTTCGCCTGCTTCACCGGTTCGACGCCGTGCATGAAGTACGCATACAGCGCCTTCACGTCGTCGTCCTTCAGCTTCGCGTACGACGGATACGGCATCGCCGGATACAGGTTGTGACCGTCCTTCGCGACGCCCTTGCGCAACGCGCCGGCGAACTCGGCTTCGGTATAGCCGCCGATGCCGGTCTCCGGGTCGGGCGTGATGTTGGTCGTGTAGATCGCGCCCATCGGCGTGACCATCTTCAGGCCGCCCGCGAACGGCGTGCCGCGCGGCGCGGTGTGGCACGCGACGCAGTCGCCGGCTTTCGCGAGATAGGCGCCGCGCGCGACGAGTGCGCTGTCGGCGGGCGTCGTTTGCGCGGCCTGCGCGGCCGTGCCGGCCATCAGCGCGGACAGCGCGAGCAGCGACGCGCGGAGCGCATTCGGGTTCAGGATGAGATGTCGCATGGTCGTTCCCTCCCCTCAGGCCGTTTTCAGCTGGTTGCCGACCGGCAGCTTGCGCAGCCGCGTGCCGGTCGCCGCGAAGATCGCGTTCGCCAGCGCCGCCGCGGTCGCGGCCGTGCCCGGCTCGCCGATGCCGCCCGGCGCCTCGCCGCTCTTCACCAGATGGACTTCGATCGGCGGCACCTCGTTGATTCGCATCATCCGGTAGTCGGTGAAGTTGCTCTGCACGACGCGGCCGTCCTCGATCGTGATCTCGCCGTACAGCGCGCCCGTGATCCCGAAGATGATGCCGCCCTGCACCTGCGCCTCGATCGTGTTCGGATTCACATACATCCCGCAATCGACCGCGCACACCGCGCGCTTGACCTGCACTTCGCCGCCGTCCACCGCGACGTCGATGACGATCGAGAAGAAGCTGCCGAACGCGTGCATCACCGATACGCCGCGCCCTTGCCCCTTCGGCAGCGACGCGCCCCAGCCGGCCGCCTTCGTCGCGACGTCGAGCACGTTGCGCGCGCGGGGCGTCTTGTCGAGCAGCGCGCGGCGGTATTGCACGGGGTCGGTCTTGGTCTGCGCGGCCAGTTCGTCGATGAAGCTTTCGACGACGAACGTGCTGCGCGTGGGCCCGACGCCGCGCCAGAACGCGGTCGGCACGTGGCGCGGCTCCTGGCGCACGTAGTCGACGAGCTGGTTCGGCAGGTCGTACGGCAGCTCGGCCGCGACTTCGACCGCGTCGGGATCGACGCCGTCCTTGACCGCGGGCGGCGCGAAGCGCGCGAGAATCGACGAGCCGACGATCCGGTGCCGCCACGCGACCGGCTTGCCGTTCGCGTCGAGGCCGGCCGAGATCGTGTCGTAGTAGCACGGCCGGTACATGTCGTGCTGGACGTCTTCCTCGCGCGTCCAGATCACCTTCACCGGTGCATTGACCTGTTTGGCGACCTTCACGGCCTGCCCGATCATGTCGGTTTCGAGCCGCCGGCCGAACCCGCCGCCGAGCAGGTGGTTGTGCACGACGATCTTGTCCGGCGACAGGCCGGTGAGCTGCTGCGCGGTATCGCGCGCCCGCGTCGGCACCTGCGTGCCGACCCAGATCTCGCAGCCGTCGCCGCGCACGTGCACCGTGCAGTTCACGGGCTCCATCGTCGCGTGCGCGAGCAACGGCTGCTCGTAGACGGCATCCACGCGCGTCTTCGCGTTCTCGAACGCCTTGCTGACGTCGCCTTCCTTGCGTGCGACCGCGCCCTTGCCGTTCGCCGCGGCCTGCGCGAGATCCGCGAACAGATCCTTCGTCGACACCTTCGCGCCCGCGCCTTCGTTCCACTTCACGACGAGCGCCGATGCGCCGCGCTTCGCGGCCCACGTGTGGTCGCCGATCACCGCGACCGCGTTGTCGACGCGCACGATCTGGCGCACGCCGGGGAGCTTCCTCGCGGCCGTGTCGTCGACGCTTGCGACCGTGCCGCCGAACACCGGGCTGTTCACGATCACCGCGTACAGCATGCCGGGCAGGCGCACGTCGAGCCCGAATTGCGCGGTGCCGTCGACCTTCTCCGGCGAATCGAGGCGCTTCGCGGGCGTGCCGATCAGCTTGAAATCCGCCGGCTGCTTCAGCACGACGTCCTTCGGCACCGGCAGCTTTGCGGCGGCGTCGGCCAACTGGCCGTACGATGCGCGCCGGCCGCTCGGCGGATGCTGCACTTCGCCGTTCGCCGCGCGGCAACTGGCCGGATCGACGTTCCATTGCTTCGCGGCCGCCGAAACCAGCAGCGTGCGCGCGGTGGCGCCCGCGCGGCGCAGCGGGTCCCACGCGTAGCGCACCGACGTCGAGCCGCCGGTGAGCTGCCCGCCGAGCAGCGGATCGAGGAACAGCTTCTCGTTCGGCGGCGCATGATCGAGCGTCACGCTCGACAGCGGCACTTCGAGTTCTTCCGCGATCAGCATCGGCAGCGCGGTATAGACGCCCTGCCCCATCTCGACCTTCGGCATCACCAGCGTGACCTTGCCGGCGCGGTCGATCTGCACGAAAGCGTTCGGGGCGAATACGCCCGACGGTGCGGGCTCGGCCGCGTCGCCGCCGATCACCGAGCGGCGCGCGTCGTCACCCGCGGCCGGCAGGCTGAAGCCGAGCAGCAAGCCGCCGCCGGCCGCCGCGCCGAGCGACATGCCGAGTTTCAGAAACGATCGGCGCGACACGCCCGCGCCGGCCCGACCTGCTTCGATCAGTCCTCGCGACATGTCAGGCCTCCTTCGCGGCTTGTTTGACGGCCGCGCGAATCCGGTGGTACGTGCCGCAGCGACAGATGTTGCCGGCCATGGCCGCGTCGATGTCGTCGTCGCTCGGGTTCGGGTTCGACGCGATCAGCGCGGTGGCGGCCATCACCTGCCCCGACTGGCAGTAGCCGCACTGGACGACGTCGAGCTCGCGCCAGGCCTGCTGGACCTTGTGGCCGGCCGGCGTCGCGCCGACGGCTTCGATCGTCGTGATCTTGCGGCCCGCGACGGCGGCGACCGGCAGCACGCACGAACGTGCGGCCACGCCGTCAAGATGCACGGTGCACGCGCCGCATTGCGCGATCCCGCAGCCGAACTTGGTGCCGGTCAGCCCGACGACGTCGCGCAGCACCCAGAGCAAGGGCATGTCGTCGGGGGCGTCGACCGAGCGGGTTTCGCCGTTGATGTTGAGGGTGATCATTCAGCCTCCGGGGCCGTTGTATTGGGGGAGCGGCGCGAACGATGCGCGCTGCGTCATGGGGGCGTCGCCGTTGCGTCGTGCGCAACGGGTGCCGCGCGGCCCGGGTGCGGGCGAGCCGCGGCGGTGGTGTTGCGGGCCTGCGTCGTTACTCGGCCACGTCGATGGCCGACAGCACCTTGATCACCGACGGTGCGGTGAACCAGTCAGCCGACTTCGTGCGGAATTCGCCGAAGTACGGACTCGCGAGGTGGGCGTCGAACGCCGCCTGGTCGTCGAAGATCTCGTACAGATGCAGGTTCGGCGAACCGTCCTGCTCGCGGAACAGGTCGTAGCGCCGGTTACCCGGCTCGGTGCGCGTCTTCGCGACCATGCTGCGCAGTTCGGCCTCGGCGGCCTGCGCGTGTTCGGGTTTCGGGAACAGCGAAGCAATCACGTGAAGCGCCATTTTCTACTCCTTTGAAAACGGAAACGAGCATGCCACAAGCGGGCGTCTCGCGACGCCAGCGTGCAGCAGTTGTCTGTCGCCGAGCGGCGGGTCAGGCCAGTTCGTCCGGGCCGACGCGCACGACGACCTTGCCGAAATTCTTGCCGGCGAGCAAGCCGATCAGCGCTTGCGGAGCGTCGTCGAGATCGGGCACGACGTCCTCGAGCGTCTTGACCTTGCCCTGCGCGACCCATTCGCTCATGTCTTTCAGGAACGGCGCGTAGTCCGTTGCATAGTGATCGAGGATGATGAAACCCTGCACGCGGATGCGCTTGCGCAGGATCGCGCCCATCAGCGCCGGCACGCGGTCGTGGCCGGTCGACACCGCCTTGTCGTCGTAGGCCGCGTCGTTGTAGTGCGCGATGATCCCGCAGACGGGCACCCGCGCATGGTCGTTCAGCAGCGGCCACACCGCGTCGAACACCGCGCCGCCGACGTTCTCGAAATACACGTCGATGCCGTTCGGGCACGCGTCCTTCAGCTTCGCGGCAAACGCCGGATCGCGATGGTCGATGCACGCGTCGAAGCCGAGCGTACCGGTCACGTATGCGCACTTGTCGGCGCCGCCCGCGACACCGATCACGCGGCACCCCTTCAGCTTCGCGATCTGGCCGACCACCGCGCCGACCGCGCCGCTCGCGGCCGCGACGACCACGGTTTCGCCGGCCTTCGGCTCGCCGATCTTCAGCAGCCCCGTGTACGCGGTGAAGCCCGGCATGCCGAGCACGCCGAGCGCATACGACGGGTGCGCGAAGTCGCGGCCGAGCGGAATCAGGTCGCGCCCGTCGGACAGCGCGTAGTCCTGCCAGCCGGCGCCGGCAACGACGAGATCGCCTTCGCGAAACGCCGGCAGGTTCGACGACACCACGCGGCTGACCGTGCCGCCGACCATCGGCTGGCCCAGTTCGGCGGGCGGCGCATAGGACGGTGCGTCGCTCATGCGGCCGCGCATGTACGGGTCGAGCGACAACCAGACGGTGCGCAGCAGCACCTGACCGGGGCCGGGAACCGGCACGTCACCGTTTTCGGCGCGGAAGTTGTCGGGCGTCGGTGCGCCGACCGGGCGCGAATTCAGGACGATCTGGCGGTTTGCGGTCTTGCTTTGCGGCATGTGAGCCTCCGTCAACAGGAATGAGCGTGCTTCGTGGGCACGATCGGATCAGGGATGGACCAGCGGGAAGTGCGCGCCTGACGCGGCATCGGCCGTCGGGCCGGTGCGGTCGCACGCAGGCGGTGGAAACGATCGGGACAGCGTAACGCGGCGGGAAGTGTTCGTCATGGGTGATTGAGTAGACCAGTCGTCTAGAGTCAACGCAAAAACAAGGCGCGCCGATGCGCGCCCGGGCTACGACTGCGCGCCGCCGGGCGCGGCCGGCGGCAGGTTCAGCATGCGCCGCGTTTCGGCCATCGCCCTTTCGAGCGGCTGGCGGTTGCGGTGAATCTTTTCCAGCAGCGTCGCGCCCAGCCACAGCTCGTACAGGATCGCGGCCGTGTGCGACGGATCGTCGACGCCGCTCAGCGAACCGTCGGCGAGCCCGGCCTCGATGCCGCCCGCGAGCCGCTCGATGATCCGGCTGGTGCCGCGCCGCAGCACCGCGCGCATCGCTTCCGACAGATCCGACACTTCCGCGCCGAGCTTCACCGCGAGGCACTTGCCTTCCAGGTCGTCCGCGCATTGCGTGTGCAGCCAGTTGCCCCAGTACGTCATCAGGCGCTCGGCGCCCGTGCCGGCCTGCTGCTTGAGCAGCTTGTCGAGATGCGCGAGATAGCCTTCGAAATACGACTCGAGCAGCGCTTCGCCGAATGCTTCTTTCGAGCCGAAGTAATGGTAGAACGAGCCCTTCGGGATGCCCGCCGCGGCGAGAATCTCGTTCAGACCGACCGCCGAAAACCCCTTGTGGAGCATGATCGGCTTCGCGATGTTCAGGATGTGCTGGCGGACTTCGGCGCCTGAAGATGCATTCATGATGGCGTATGGTAACAACGATTAGACCGGTCGTCTAGCAACGTCGAGCCGGCATGTTGAGCGGCACTTTACCCGATCCCTGTCTCCTGCCCAATGCCTGCCCGGTGCTTCGCGGGCCGCGTCACATCGGCGCCTCGAATTCGTCGCGGGCATTTCATCGATTTCCCGCATAAATACGCGCGGCGCGTGTGCCGACGACCCGCAAGGATGCGGCCGGCATTGCACTCGTGTGCAACGCGCCGAACCGTCGTTGCCTCCTCTCGACCCGTGACCAGGAACGCTCCATGACCGCTTCGAAACCCGCCCGACCGACCGCGCCGAATCGCCGCCGCTTCATGCAGCGCGGCGCCGCGCTGACCCTGTCGCCGCTCGTCGGCACGCTGGCCGCTTGCGGCGGCGACGGCAGTCCGGCCGCCGCGTCGTCGTTCGCCGCCACCGGCGCCGCGAATACGTCGGCACGCAGCTACGGCATTGCCGATCGCTCGATCACGATCAACGTCGTCAATGCGATTGCATCGACGACGCTCACGTTCGGCAATGCGTCGAGCCAGAGCGGCTCGACGCCGCAGGCATCGCGAGCGTCGGTCGCGACCGGACAATCGACCGCCGTCAGCGCATCGAACAGCTGGGGCGACTGCACCGGATCGTTCAGCCTGGCCGGCGGCGATGCATCGTTTGCGATCGCGTATACGCATCCGTTCGGCTCGCAGCCGACCACCGTCAGCGTCACGCCGTCGGCCGGCTACGTATTGGGCGCCGACGCCGCGACGTTTCCGGGCCACGACTCCGTCGCGAATCTCAACCTGTACCGCGGTGTCGCGACCGCGAACGGCGCATGGGTCGTCCCGCTCGCGCAGCTCGCGACGCCGCCGGCCAACAACTGCCAGGATTTCGCGAACAGCATGTTCGGCAGCAACGTGCGCACGGCCGCGGCGATCCGGTCCGCGTATCAGGGCACCGGCGCGCTCGGCTACGTGCCGCCCGCCGATTTCACCGGCGGCCAACTGGCGGGCTTCGTCGCGCAATGGGTGCGGCGCTGGCAGAGCGGCGCGTCGTACACGGTGCTGCCCGGCGCCGATGCGCAATTGATCGATGCGCTGAAGCAGTACGTGTCCAGCGCGTCGAACGCCGGCCCGCTGACGATGTGGGTGCCGCAAATCGCGTGGCAGGCCGGCTCCGATCCGGCGGTTTTCTCGCTGACCGGCTATCGCGCGTTTCCGTTCGTCGATGCGCAGGGCAACTGGAACGCCGCCACGCTGTCCGCGTTCCTGACGCTGCTGGCGGCCGGGTCGCACCTCGTCGCGATCAGCGCGAGCAGCGACCTGCCGGCGGGCGTGACGATGCAGGCGTTCGACAGCTTCATGGGCGCGAGCGGGCTGTCGACGTCGACGGATATCGGCAATTCACACTACGCATCGGTCGTGAACACGACGGGGCGTTATTACCTGAGCGTCGGCAACGATTTCGCGCCGGCGAACTGCGGGCTGATCCTGTCGTTCCTGTACGGGCGCACGGTGAACGACCTGCTCGCCGGCGCCGGCACGTACAACACGTTCATCCAGCTCGAAGGCTGGCAGGCCGGCGGCTCGCGCCACAACGCCGACTACGCGACCTATCAGCAGACGCTGTGGAACATCTCGACGTACGGCGCATCCGCGTATAGCGAGAAGCGCGCGACGTCGATCTTCCTCGCGCCGGCGGGCTGGACGCCGCAGGTCTATCAGACGACGCGGATGATGCCGTACGTCGGCGCGTATGCGCAGTCGAATGGCACGCCACAAGGCTGGTTGAATACGTCGCTGGTGACGATTCCGGCGGACGCGCCGCCGCTGCCGGCGCGGTATGTGCTGAGTTGAGTCGAACGGACAGACGGGCGTTCGGGGGCGGCAGACATCCCGCCTGCGTTGCTTCGTGCGGGCGTGCGTCGCCGACGGTCGGCCCACGCACACGGTTTCGCCGTCAGCGCGGCGCCTTGTCGGCGCGCTTTCTCGTGCGCGCCCGCCGCTCGCTCCGCTCGGCGGCCGGGATGGTCTTGACGCCGCGCAACGGCGGCCGGCGCACCAGCGCCGCCATCTCGCGTCTCAGCGCATCGAGCTCGGTGCTGCGCGCCAAGCCGGTCGCCAGTGCGCCGTCGAGCTGCCCTTGAAGCACGCCACAGCGATGCAGCGCGTCGCCGAGTTGTGCCTGCAGCGCGGTCATTTCCTTCCGCTGCTGCGCATCGCGCTGTTCCGCCCGCGAGGTCGCCGCGTCGAGTTCCTTTTGCAAGCGCGCGGCCGCGAGCCGCTCGCGATCGATTTCCTGAAGCGCCCGCTTCTCCGATGCGCGCAGCCGCTCTTCCGCGCGGCCAGCGTCGTCGCGCAACCGGTCGAGCTGGGTGGTGAAATCCGCACGGGCCTGCGCGAGTGCACGGTCGCCCTCCGCGTTGTCGGCCTTCAGGCGTGCGATATCCGCTTGCATGGCTTGCCGCGAGGCATCGTCCGCCGCCCTCGCCTGCTCCAGTTCCTGAATGCGGACCTGCGCGGACAGCAGCGCGGCCGTGCGTTGCTCCAGCGCGCTTTCGGTGCGGGCGAGTTCGGCTTGCAAGGTCGCCACTTCCGTTCGCGCCTCTGCCCGCTCGGCCTCGACTTCCGTGCGCAGCGCGTCGAGTGCGGCGGCTGCGTCGGTACTCGACCGGTTCCACAGCGCCGCGACCAGTTCGCCCGCTGCCGCCTGGAGATCGGCCGGCAGGTCCGGATGCTCGATGCGCACACGGCTCTTTTCCCGCAGCTCGGCCCAGAACTCGCCGAGCACGGCGGTCGGCGTGCTCATGCTGCCCTTGCGAACGAGCTGGTACAGGCGATTGGCCGTCGGCGTGATGCCGAAACGGAAGAACAGCAGTGCGCAGGCTTCGCGGTACAGCTCGCGGGTTTTGGGGAAGTTGGCCTTGAGGCGCTCGATTTCGGCGGTCAGGCGGGGTTCGTCGGCGGCGAGATCGGACATGGCAGGCTTCGAGGGAAATTTCGTAAATAATATAACGTAAACCGTTAAATATCTAATTTCATTAGCGCGTTAATTTGACATTATTTCTATAATGTTGAGAGTTTGTAGGCAGAGACGTGCAAATCCGTTCCGCTTGTTACGGCGGCGTGGCACGGTGCGGCAACCAAACGTTGGAATTCTCTATCGGGTCATGGGGCGTAGATTCGTCGAGGGTCCCGGGGAATCCGCCAGATCGGAACGGCGCCCTTTGCGCGCCGGCTCACCGAGTGCGATGGCGTTACGCGTTACACGCCCCGCCCGGCAACATAGGCATGCATACGATGGCCACTCCGGGCGCGACGCGTTACGGGAGTGGCGTTCAGCACCCCCGGGCGGCCTCCCTGAAGAAATCGGTCACCCGGCTGTCATTCGCGTGCCACCGTCGGCCGGTAGCGTTCGAAGTCGTCCCCGATTCCGACAAGCGATCCGCCATGCAGCGCCCGTCGCGTACCAAGTCCCACGTTTACGCAGCCACGTCTCGCGCCCTCGCCGTCAGTCTTGCGATCAACCTGCTGCTGCTCGCCGCCGAGGCGACGGCGGCATGGTTCGCGCATTCGTCGGGGCTGCTCGCGGACGTCGCGCACGCCGCGCTCGATCTTGCGGCCGATGCGCTGCTCCTCGTCGCCTGCCGGTTGGACGCACGCCTGCCTCCGGAGCGCCGCCCGACCTACGAGCCGCTCGCGCTCGCGGGCCTCGGCGCGTTGCTGGCCGTAACCGGCGCGCAGATGATCTGGCATGCGCTGACGCGGTTCGATACGCCGCCCGCCGTGCAGCCGGGCGCGACCGCCTTCGTGCTGGTCCTCGCCACGCTCGCCGGCAAGGCCGCGCTGTCGTACTGGATGCTGCGCAAGGCGCGCGAGACCGGCTCCGCGCTGCTCGAGGCGAGCGGCTGGCACGTGCGGACCGATGCGCTGTCGTCGTTGCTCGCGGCGCTCGCGATGAGCGCGGCGCTGGTCGGCTTCGGCCGTCTCGACGACCTCGCGGCGCTCGCGATCGGCGCGCTCGTGATCCGCACGGGCGCCGGGTTCGTCCGGCGCGGCTGGGCGCAGTGGCCGGCATGGGCGGACTGGGCGAATCGCTCGACGCGCGGGTCGTGAGCGCCGCAGGTCTCGCCTGACGTCCGGTTCGCGCCGCTGCCTGGACGATCGGCCTCCGCGTAACAGGCTATCGCTTGTTTTTCGTTAATACAGGCTATGATTTGTATTTTCACAATACATGCCATAGACTGTATTTTCCGATTACAAACGATCGCCTGTCATCTCGCGGAGCGCCCGATGGCCTTTCCTGTCCAGACCCTGACCCAGTTGCGCCCGATACTCGTCGGCTTTCGGAAATCCGCGGGGCTCACGCAGGCGCAACTGGCCGCCCGCCTAGGCATCACCCAGCAATCCTATGCCCAGCTCGAAGCCAACCCGTCGGCGGTCAGCATCGAGCGGCTTTTCAAGGTGCTGAACGCGCTCGGCGTTCGCATGATGCTCGGCCTGGACGAACGGGATGCACCGGCGGAAGCGGCCGATTCGACCTCCAGCGCCGAGCCGGCGGCGCGCCGCAAGCCGGTCGCGAACAAGCGCGGCACCACGGCCGCCAACGCCCCGACCGGGGCCGCGGCCGACGCCGCGCGAAAGCGCCCGGCCGCGACGACTCGGGGCAGACCACGCGTGTCGAAGCGGGAGGACTGGTGACGATGGCCGCACGCGCCCGCCACGACCGGCTCGACCTGTGGATGAACGGCATTCCCGTCGGGTACTGGGAAATCCGCCGCGGCGTCGAGCGTCTCGTCTATCTGCCGGACTGGCTCGACGATCCCCAAGGGCGGCCTCTGTCGTTGTCGCTGCCCTTCACGCCCGGCAACCAGCCGCACCAGGGCGCGATCGTGGCCGACTACTTCGACAACCTGCTGCCTGACAGCGAGCCGATCCGCCGCCGCATCGCGCAGCGTTACCGGCTCGGATCGACGGCGCCGTTCGACTTGCTCGCGTCGATCGGCCGCGACTGCGTCGGCGCACTCCAGATGCTGCCGCCAGGCGAGACGCCGGTCGATCTCGAGGCCATCGAAGGCGCGACGCTCGACGACGCAGCCGTCGCCGACGTGCTGCGCCACGCGACTGCCGCGCCGCTGCCCGGCCGCGCGGAGCCGGACGCCGACCTGCGCCTGTCGATTGCCGGCGCGCAGGAAAAGACCGCGCTGCTGCGTCGGCGCAATCGCTGGCTGCGGCCGTCGGGCAGCACGCCGACAACGCACATCTTCAAGCTGCCGCTCGGTCGTGTCGGCAACATGCAGGCCGACATGCGCACGTCCGTCGAAAACGAATGGCTGTGTTCGAAGCTCGTCGCCGCGTACGGCCTGTCGGTCGCGCCGTGCGAGATCGGCCGGTTCGACGACCAGAAGGCGCTGATCGTCGAGCGCTTCGACCGGCGTCCGTCGCGCGACGGCTCGTGGATCCTGCGACTGCCGCAGGAGGACATGTGCCAGGCGACCGGCACGCCATCGGGGGCGAAATACGAATCGGACGGCGGCCCCGGCATCGAGACGATCATGGGCATCCTCGCGAATTCAGCCGATGCGTCCCGCGACCGAATGAATTTTTTCGTCGCCCAGCTCGTGTTCTGGGTGCTGGCGGCGATCGACGGCCACGCGAAAAACTTCAGCATCGCGCACCTGCCCGGCAATGCGTATCGCAGCACGCCGCTGTACGACGTGCTGTCCGCGCATCCGATCATCGGTACACGCCGCAACCAGATTCCGCCGCGCCGCGCACGCCTCGCGATGGCCGTCTGCGGGAAGAACCGGCACTACGTGATCGGCGAAATCCAGCCGCGCCACTGGATCGCGCAGGGCCGCCGCGTCGGCCTGACCGAAGACGACGTGCGTGCCGCGATGGCGGCCGTCGCCGCACGGACGGAGCCCGCGATTGCCGAAGCCGCCGCGCAGATCCCGGCGGATTTTCCGGCGGACGTGGCCGACGCGATCTTCGACGGCATGCGTCGGCACAGCCGCAAGCTCGCGGCGGCCGATCCTGCGTGACGAAGCGACCGGCAGCAACAGGGCGCCGGTCTTCGCTGCGCGAGTTCAATGGCTGTCGGGCCGGTTCCTGTCGCCGCTGTGCAATCACCCGCCGCGGTGCGTACGGCGAGGCCGCGCACCGGCCAGCGTTTCCGGCACACGTGCTGCGCCTGGCCGATGCGGTGGGCCACGATTTCGCCGTGGCCTGCAAGATCGGCGTGGCCGAGGGCGCGCGGCAGCGTAACGGCAGCCGGCGCCTGAACGTTCAGCCGGCGTCGCGTGCGCGGGCGAGTGCCGCGAGGTTGCCCTCGCCGAACCCGTGGTGCCCCTTGCGCTGCACGATCTCGAAGAAGATCTCGCCGGGCTTGCGCTTCACGAAGGTCTGGAAGAACAGCTTCGGCACGCCGTCGCTGCCGATTTCGCCGTCGACCAGCACCGCGCGGCGGCGCAGCGCATCGAGATCGACGCCATGCGCCGGCAGCCGCGCATCGACGTCGTCGTAATAGCGAGCGGGCGGCTCGATGAACTCGACGCCGTTGGCACGCAGCGCATCGACGCACGCCAGGATGTCGTCGGTCGCCAGCGCCACGTGCTGCACGCCCTCGCCCGGATGGTCAGGCAGGTACGCATGCATCAGCTCGGTGCGCCGCGTACCTTCCTCGTAGACCGGAATCCGTACCGCGCCGCACGGCGACACCATCACGCGCGATTCCTCCGACACATGCCAGTGCGCGTCGATCTGGTGGATCTCGCGGAAATGCAGCAGGTCATGGTAGAAATCCAGCCACTCCTGCATGCGACCCGCGCCGACGGTTTGCGTGAAGTGATCGACCTGCTGCAGGCCGACGCCCGCGCAATCGAGATCGGTATGCGCGGTCGCGATGTCGATCGGCCGGAAATCGATATCGAAGATCGAGATGTCGCCGACGCCGCCGCGCTGGCCGTCCCGCCCGCGCCAGCGGTCGACGAAATACAGGTGCGAATCGCCGATGCCCTGGATCGCCGGAATCTTCAGTTCGCCGACGCCGACCTTCTCGCCTTCGAACGCCCACGCACCGAGCTGGATCGCGCGCTCGAACGCACGCCGGGCGTTCGCCACGCGCAACCCGATCGCGCAGACCCCCATCCCGTATTCCTCCGCATAGCGCGCGGCGAACGAATCGGGCTCGGCGTTGATCAGGAAATGCATCTGCCCCTGCCGGTACAGCGTGACGTTCTTGCTGACGTGCCGCGCGATCGCCTTGAACCCGAGCTGCTCGAAGCGCTGTGCAAGCGCATCCGGCACGGGCGCCGCGAACTCGACGAATTCGAGGCCGGCCATCCCGAGCGGATTGGCGGCCGGATCGGCAACGGGCGGCGTATCGCTGGACAAGGGGGGGGGAATTGCCGGGCATTCCAGTCTCCGGGGGCATGCGGTCGATGGGGGGAATGGTGCCTGTCGCGTGCGGCGTGCGCGGCCGATGTGGCGGCCGCGCCTCCGCCCCGGACGGGCGAGTTGTCGATGCAGCAGATTTTAACCAGATCGTTCACGGCGGCACACCCCGGCCGAACGGGATATCGTCGCGCCGCCTAGTGCAAACCCGGAAATCGTTCGATAATCGCACGGAATTGAACGATAATCGCGCACATTATCCGATTGGCTAATTGCCGACCCGCGGCGCGGGCCCTATTCTCCGTTCACCCATCGACTTCAATGCAGCATCGGACGCGGCGCCGCCACGATTCCACGATGCGCCGTGCCAGGAGACATCGCCATGACCCCCACCTTCGACACCCTCGACGCCGCCGCCGGCGCCCGTGCGCGCAGCCAGGCCCGCAAGGCCGCGATCGGCAGCTTCGTCGGCGCCGTCGTCGACTGGTACGACTTCCTGCTGTACGGGATCGTCGCCGCGCTGGTGTTCAATTCCGAGTTCTTTCCGAAAGTCAGCCCGACGATGGGCACGCTCGCGGCGTTCGCCACCTTCGGTGTCGGCTTCCTGTTCCGGCCGCTCGGCGGCATCGTGTTCGGCCACTACGGCGACCGGCTCGGCCGCAAGCGGATGCTCGTGCTCACCGTGATGCTGATGGGGCTGTCGACGGTCGCGATCGGCCTGCTGCCGGCGTTCTCGACGATCGGGTGGTGGGCGCCCGTGCTGCTGGTGCTGATGCGCGCGATCCAGGGGTTCGCGGTCGGCGGCGAATGGGGCGGTGCGGCGCTGATGGCCGTCGAAAGCGCGCCGAAGCAGAAGAAGGCGTTCTACAGCAGCGGTGTGCAGGTCGGCTACGGCGTCGGGCTCGTGCTGGCCACCGGCATCGTCTCGATCCTGAGCCATACGCTCGGCGAGGCCGCGTTCAAGTCGTGGGGCTGGCGCCTGCCGTTCGTGTTCAGCATCGTGCTCGTGCTGATCGGGCTCTGGGTGCGCAAGAACATGGACGAATCGCAGGAGTTCGTCGAGAAGGTCGAGCACGGCAACCGCAAGCTGCGCCTGCCGGTGCTGGAAGCGCTGACGCGCCACCCGAAGGCGTTCATGCTGATCGTCGCGCTGCGGCTCGCCGAACTGTTCACGATGTACATCGTCACCGCGTTCGCGCTCAGCTATTCGACGACGAACCTCGGCATGTCGCGCGACCTGTTCCTGAACATCGGCCTGCTGGTCGGCGCGGTGAGCTGCGTGACGATCCCCTGCTTCGCGTGGCTGGCCGACCGCTACGGCCTGCGCCGCATCTATCTGATCGGCGCGCTGATCGGCCTCGCATCCGCGGTGCCGTTCTTCGTCGCGCTGGAGTCGCGCTCGATCGCGTGGATCGTGATCTTCTCGATCCTGCTGGCGAACGCCGCGCACGACATGGTCGTGAGCGTCCAGCAGCCGCTGTTCACCGAGCTGTTCGGCGCCGAATACCGCTACAGCGGCGCGGGCGTCGGCTACCAGTTCGCGAGCGTCGTCGGCGGTGGGTTCACGCCGTTCATCGCGGTCGGGCTCGTCAGCGTGGCCGGCGGTTCGTGGCACCTCGTCGCCGGCTACCTGGCGATCGGCTGCCTGATCTCGCTGGTGGTCGCCGCGCGGATGCGGGCCGCGCAATGACGTAATGAGCGCGTGGCCGGCCCGATACGCGGCCGGCCATTTCGCCATGCCGGCGCCGGCCGGTACTCCACCTGCTGCATCGCGGACGCGACGTCAAACACTGTCAGTTGCGCGCGCCGATTCCCCTTTTCCCCTCCGAACATTCCACGCCGCGTGCCGACCAATGGCATCATATGGGCCTACGTCAGTCACCGATACGCCCCCATATCATGTCGAATCTCATCGTCCACGGCGGCACTCCGCTGCGCGGGGACATCAAGCCGTCCGCGAACAAGAACGCCGTCCTGCCGATTCTGTGCGCCACCCTGTTGACCGATCAGCCGCTGCGTCTCGTCGGCGTACCGGACATCACCGACGTGCGCAAGATTCTCGATATCTTCCGCACGCTCGGCAGCGACGTGTCGGTCGATTTCACGACGGGCCTGCTCGAGCTTCACCATCGCAACACGACGTTCGATCCGGCCGTCCATCGGCTGCCCGAGGCGATGCGTTCGTCGATCATGCTGATTCCGCCGCTGCTCGCGCGCTTCGGCGTCGCGCGCCTCGAGAACGACGTGAAAGGCTGCACGCTCGGCGTGCGCGAGATCGATCCGCACGTCGAGGTGTTCGAACGTTTCGGCGCGCACATCGAGCGCACGCCCGATTCGCTGATCGTCCGTACCGACGGCCCGCTGACGGCCAACGATCACTGGCTCGACTACGCGTCGGTGACGACCACCGAGAATTTCGCGTTGTGCGCGACGGCCGCGAACGGCACGTCGACGCTGATGAACGCGGCCTCCGAGCCGCACGTGCAGGAGTTCTGCCAGTTCCTCGCGATGATCGGCGTCGCGATCGAGGGCATCGGCACGTCGCGGCTGTGCGTGACGGGCGGCGGCAAGCTCGGCGGCGGCGAGTTCCGCTTCGCCGAGGATTTCCACGAAATCGCGACGTTCCTCGCGCTCGGCGCGATCACCGGGGGCGACATCACGGTGCGCAATTCGTCGCCCGAGCATTTCCCGCTGATCGACCGCACGTTCGCGAAATTCGGCGTCACCGTCACGCACCGCGACGGCTGGTCGCGGGCGGAACGCGACGGCCCGCTGCGCGTACGCCGGCCGTTCACGCAGAACATCCTGACCAAGGTCGAGGCCGCGCCGTGGCCGTACCTGCCGGTCGACCTGCTGCCGATCTTCATCGCGCTCGGCGTACGCGCGGAAGGCAGCGCGATGTTCTGGAACAAGGTCTACGACGGCGCGCTCGGCTGGTCCGGCGAACTGTCGAAGTTCGGCGCGCACGTGCTGTTGTCCGACCCGCACCGGCTGATCACGTTCGGCGGGCTGCAACTGACGCCGGCGCGCGTCGAGAGCCCGTACATCATTCGCGTCGCGATCGCGCTGCTGATGGTGGCCGCGAGCATCGAAGGCCGCTCGGAAATCATGAACGCGCTGCCGATCCGCCGCGCGCATCCGCATTTCGTCGAGAACCTGCGTTCGGTCGGTGCGAACGTCGAGTGGACGAGCAGCGAGTAAGGTCGTGACGGATGCGGCGCGCGGAAGGGTCGCGTCGCATCCGGTTTCTCCGCTTTTCATGCCGTATCGGCCGCTTCCATGCGCGGCCGTACAGCGCTCTGCCATCGCCAGCTTTCCGTTCACGTCAGCACGCTACGTGCTGCTTCACGCCTCTTCCCGTAGTCGGCGCCAGGCTGACGATGCGTCATCGGGACATCGGCTTCCACGACCCATCGGCTTTTTCCCGCTCGCGGAAAACCAGATTCAGACCTGTCCAATTGCCGAAACGTGAGCCCGGCCATAGGCTGCCTTCCTGACCCGGCGGATAGCGCCAAAAACCGCGCACCCGCGCTCCAGCAGGAAAATGCGTAGCCCATGGAACCCCGATTCACCCTGGCGCAGATGCGCGACGTGTGGATCGACGCGTATCGTCACGCCGACGTCGAACAACTCGATTTCGTCGCTAGCCCGGGCTTCTTTGTCCAGCACGAAGCTCGCATTCGCACGAAGGCGCAATTTCTTGCGCGAATGCGCGTAGTCGCGGCCGAGCGCCCGTCGGACAGATCGGGTATCGCATATCGGGACGAAACCATGCAGATTGTCACGCGCGGGCAACGGGCGACGATAACGAACATCGGGGCGGTACGGATCAATCACACAACCGATTCGCGCTTCGATTTCGTCGAGCAGTGGTGCGTGATCGACGCGCGATGGCGCATTGCCGCGCTCTGCCACGAACACAGGTAAGCGCCGACCGCGCCGCAACTGCGCTCCGACGCTTGAATGGGTCGACTCAATCCGACTCGTTTGCGTCGTTCCGCCTGAACCTGAAATCGCCCGGCAGCTTGCCTCTGAAACGCCTCAACCGATCTCCCGTTCCCCCACCGCTCGCGCGATAATCGCCCACTCCTGCGCGAACACCGCGCGCCACCGCTCCCCCGTGATGACGAAAAAGCCCGACCTCGACCGACGCGACTGGATTGCCGGTCTCGAAAAAGGCCTGATGATCCTGGAGGCGTTCGACAGCCAGCACGCACGCATGACGCCCACGCAGGCCGCCGCACGCACCGGCCTCACGCGCACGGCCGCGCGGCGCTACCTGCTGACGCTCGAATCGCTCGGCTACGTGTACACCGACGGCAAGCTGTACGGCCTCACGCCGCGCGTGCTGCGCGTCGGCTGGTCGTACTTCGATTCGGCGCGGCTGCCGCGCACGGTCCAGCCTTATCTGCAGCAACTGAGCGCGTCGCTGAACGAATCGGCGTACGTCAGCGTGCTCGACGGCTGGGAGCTCGTGTTCATCGCCCGCAACGGCGTGTCGCGCGTGATGACGACGGGCTTCGTGCTCGGCGCGCGCGTGCCGGCGCCGCTGACGTCGCCCGGTGTCGTCCTCCTCGCCCATCATCCCGATCGCGAAGCCGTGCGCGCATGGCTTGACGAGACCGAACTGCCGCCGTTCACGCCGCATACGATCACCAACAAGGCGCGGCTGCTCGAACAGGTCGACCACGCGCGCGACGCCGGCTACGCGGCGATCGAACAGCAATTGCAGGTCGGCGTACGCGGGATCGCGGTGCCGCTGAAGAACCGTCACGGCGAAGTCGTCGCCGCGCTGAGCACGAACATGCCGATCGGCGCGGAGACGACCGACGCGGCCGTGCGGCGCGTGCTGCCGCATCTGCAGGAAGCCGCACTCGCAATGCTCAACGTGCTGTAGCGGCCGCCGTCACCCGATCCGCCACCACCGCGGCAGCAGGTTGCGCACCTCGCGCCGTCGGTAACGGTCGTCGATCAGGTGCACGACGCCCTCGTCGTGCTCGGTGCGGATCACGCGCCCGGCCGCCTGCACGACCTTCTGCAGCCCCGGATACAGGTACATGTAGTCGTAACCGTTGCCGAAGCGCGCGTCCATCGCGCGCCGCATCTGCTCGTTGATGTCGTTGACCTGCGGCAGCCCGAGCGTCGCGATGAACGCGCCGATCAGCCGCTCGCCGACCAGGTCGACGCCTTCCGAGAACGCCCCGCCCAGCACCGCGAAGCCGACGCCGCGGCCGCCCGCGTCGAAGCGCGCGAGAAACGCGTCGCGCTCGCTTTCGGCCATGCCGGGCGCCTGCGCCCACACGGGGACGTCCGGATGGCGCATCTGCATCAGCGCGACCACGCGCCCGAGATAGTCGAAGCTGCTCAGGAAGCCGAGATAGTTGCCGGGGCGTGCCGCGTATTGGGCGGCGATCAGGTCGGCGATCGGTTCGAGCGAACGATCGCGGTCGCGCCAGCGCGTCGACACGTGGCTCGCGACGCGCACCGTCAGTTGCTCGGCGCGAAACGGCCCGTCGACGTCGAGCCAGCCCGTATCGCCGGGCAGCCCCAGCGTGTCGCGATAGAAATGGAACGGGCTCAGCGTGCCGGAGAACAGCACGGTCGCACGCGCGGCTTCGTAGCGCGGCGCCAGGAAACCGGCCGGGATCACGTTGCGCACGCACAGCGTCGACTGGACGCGGCGCCGGCGGCCGGCCGTGGCGACGCCATCGAGCGCAGGCTGCCGCGGCATCGGCTCGCCATGCAGCGTCGCGTCGAAGATCGACGCGCTGTCGAACGCTTCGGCCAGCACGCCGAACTGGATCGCCTCGAAATGAAAACGCAGCAGCGCGTCGCCGTTCGCGCGCGGCGCGTCGGTCAGGTGCTCGCCGATCGCCGCGACGAGGTTCTGCACGGCCGACACGATCGGGCCCGGCACCTCGGGATAGGCCGCATAGCGCTCGGCCTGCGCGCGATTGAGCGTGCCCCACGCGCGGGCGAGCCGGTCGAATGCCTTGCGCAGCGCGGCCGGCGCGGCGTCGCGCGCGGCCGCGAACGCGAACGGATCGAGCGACGCGCTGTACATCTTGCGGGCGCGGTCGAGCAGGTTGTGCGCTTCGTCGACGAGCACGCCGACGCGCCACTGGTTCTGCTGCGCGAGCGTGTGCAGCATCGCGCTGCCGTCGTAATAGTAGTTGTAGTCGCCGATCATCATGTCCGACCAGCGCGCGAGCTCCTGCGCCAGGTAATACGGGCAGACGTCGTGGGCGAGCGCGGCGGTGCGCACGGTATCGCGATCGAGCAACCCGGCCTCGATCGCCGCATCACGCGCGGCCGGCAGCCGGTCGTAGAAGCCTTTCGCGAGCGGGCACGATTCGCCGTGGCATGCGAGATCCGGATGCTCGCACGCCTTGTCGCGCGCGACGAGTTCCAGCACGCGCAGCGGCAGCGCGGGTGTGCCGGCGCCGAGCGTCGTCGCCGCGTCGAGCGCGAGCGCGCGGCCCGGTGTTTTCGCGGTGAGGAAGAACACATGATCGAGCTCGCCCTCGCCGCATGCCTTCAGCAGCGGGAACACGGTGCCGAGCGTCTTGCCGATGCCGGTCGGCGCCTGCGCCATCAGGCAGCGTTCGTCGCGCGCCGCGCGATAGACGGCCACCGCCAGCTCGCGCTGGCCGCTGCGGAACTGCCCGTGCGGGAACGCGAGCGCGCGCAGCGCCGCGTCGCGCGCGGCGCGATGGGCCGTCTCGCGTTCGGCCCAGCCGACGAAGCACGCGCACTGCTCGGCGAAGAATGCGGCGAGCGTGGCGGCATCCAGCGTTTGAGTCAGCACGGTCTCGCGCTCGGACACGATGTCGAAATACACGAGCGCGACGTCGATTGCCTCGAGATCGCGCGCGTCGCACATCAGGTGCGCATAGACCTTCGCCTGCGCCCAGTGCAGCGCGCGATGGTTGGCCGGCATCGCGTCGAGGCTGCCGCGATAGGTCTTGATTTCCTCGAGCCGGTTCGCCACGGGATCGTAGCCGTCGGCACGGCCGCGCACGGTGAGCGTGCCCCACGTGCCCGTCAGCGCGATCTCGGTTTCGTAGCGCGCGCCGCGTTTCGACGTGACCGCGCCGTGGCCGGCGATGCCTTCGAGCGCGGTCGGCGCGGGCGTGAAGCGCAGGTCGAGATCGCCGCGCCGCGCGGTGAACTCGCACATCGCCCGCACCGCGACGACGTAGCTCATGCGGACAACCCCGCCGCCTCGGCGTGCGCGACGCCGTCGCCGGCCCACTCGACATCGACGACGCGCACCGGCATCCGGTGGGCGAGGCAGTAGGCGAGCCAGCGCGTCTGGTTGTCCTGCAGCCGGTCGCCGGGGCCCTTCACCTCGATCAACTCGTAACGACGCTCGTCGGGCCAGAAGCGGACGAGATCGGGCAAGCCGGAGCGGTTGCCGCGGATATCCGCGAGCAGGCGCGTGAACCACAGCCGCAAGTGCTCGGGCGGCAGGCACGCGAGCGCTTCGTCGAGCAGCTGGTCGGTCAGCACGCCCCAGAACACGAACGGCGACTGCAGCCCGGCCTTCGTCGCGAAATGCCGGCGGATCGTGTCGCGGTACGCGCCCGACTCGAGCTGCGCGAAGCAGGCGTCGAAGGCCGCCGCGCGGCGCACGGCGAAATCGGGGGCGTGCAGATCGGCCGGGCCGCGCTGGAACGGGTGGAAGAACGCGCCGGGCACGGCCGCGAACACGGGCTCCCAGCACAGCAGCCCGAACAGCGAATTGATCAGCGTGTTTTCGACGTAGTGGACCGGCGACGCCGGCTGCGCGAGATGGTCGCGCACCGCGAATTCGACGCTGACGGATGCGTCGGGGCGCGCGAGCACGAGCGTCTCGCGCGGCACGGCCGCGGCAGCGGCCGCGCGTTCGACGCGCTGGCCGGCGCGGCGCTGCAGGCGCGGCAGCATGCGTTCGACGCGCTGACGCTCCTCGTCGCTCTCGAAGCCGCCGCGTGCGTCGAGCGCCAGCGCGAGCGCGTCGTCGTCGCGCCCGCAGCGTTCGAGCACACGGATGCGCCGATGGCGGCTGCCGGGCCACGCGCTGCGCGCGTACGCGTCGAGTGCGGCGCACCAGTCGGCACGGCGTTCACACGCCTGGCCGAGCGCGAACAGCAGCTTCGCGCGGCGCGTCGCGAGCCACGGTTGCGCGCAGTCGACCGCGTCCAGCGCGCGGATCAGGTCGTCGAACGGCAGATCGTCGGGCCAGGCTTCGAGCGCGTCGCGGCACATCTGCAGCGCGAGATACGCGTCGACGTCGCCGCGCTGCTGGAACGCGCGCGACGACGGCGCGATCGGCACGCTTTCGTACTGGAACACGCCGAGATCGGCGAGCACGAATTCGCTCCAGTCCTGATGCAGATTGCCGAAGAACATCAGCCGCAGCCGGTCGCACAGCGCGCCGACCGTCACGCGCAGCACCCGGTCGTCGGCCTGCGCGCACCACGCGTCGAGCGGTTGCGCGACGTCGTGCGCGGGCCGCAGCCGCTCGAGCCAGTCGGCCTTGCGCTCGCCCGCATGCGCGGCGAGCGCCGGGAAGATGCGCAGCAGATCGGCCTTGGTGGAGAGCGCGAACAACGCGTCGAGCGTGAGCGCGGGCGCCGGATCGACCCAGCCGAGCGCGACGAGCGGCGCGGCGGCGTCGAGCGTGCAGCCGATCTCGTCGTACACGAGCTTGCTCGCGCGGAAATCGGCCCCGTTGCGCATCAGCATCCGCACGAGCAGCGCGCGCGACGCCTGCGGCAGCGTCGCGAATTGCCGGACGAACGCGTGCTCGTGCGCGTCGAACAGGTCGCCGTAACGCTCGCCGAGCCAGGCGAGCGCGCGTTCGAAATTGGTCAGGTAGTAAAACGCCGGAGGCGTCGGCGAGGCAGGCGTCACGGGGATCGATCACTGTACATTTGTACAGGTCGGAATCATATCAAATGTGACGGGCAATGCCGCACGCGGCATCGCCCTTCCGCCGCCCGGCCCCGGTCAGAACTGGTAATTCACCGACATGTCGAACACGCCGTTGGTCGACTGCTGCGTGATCGGGCTGCGCGCCGCGCGGCCGACGAGCTGCTCGAGCGCGCCGTCCACCGTGACGAACCAGTGCTTGTTCACGAACCACACCATCGTCATGCCCACGCCGGCCGACTTGATCCCGGCTCCCGACGAATAGGCCGGCAGCCCGGAGCGCGCGGCCGCGCCCTGGTTCACGCCGAACCAGCTGTTCATGTAGCGGGAGTCGGCGAACGACACGGTCGGCCCCGCGAACCAGAAGAAGTGCTCGTTGCTGCCGGGCATCGGCATGTACGCGGAGAAATCGCCGGTCCAGCCGTTCGAGCCGCCGATGCTGCGCCGGACGTCCGCGCGCAGCACGAGCGGGAAATCCTTCGAGACCACGTAGTCGGCCGCGAGCTTCATCACGGGCGCCGCGTTGATGTTGTCGAGACCGTTCAGATGACCGAGATCGTCGGCCGAACGGCGCCCGAGGTCATAGCCGACCGACAAACTCACGCGCCAGTTCGGCCCGCGCAGCACGTTCGCGCCGAGGCCCTCGCCCGTCGACAGGAAGAACAGGTCGCGATAGCGAACGTCGAAATTCGGGCCGCCCATCACGCGATAGCGGTCGGCGCCCGCGTAGCGCGGCTGCAGCGTCATCGCGGCGCCGACGCTTACCTGCCACGTGGGGATGTTCGGATCGAAGAGTTTCCGCAGCGGTACGCCCGCCGTGTATTGCCATTCGCCGAGCGGCGAAGGCGTCTGGGCCGACGCGTCGCGGGCGCCGGCGGCGGCGAGCGCCGCGAATGCCGAGAGGCTGGATACGAACCGGCGTGCGCCGGGGGACAGCAACAGGCGAGCAACAGTGGTCAAGGCGGTCTCCGTCGGCTGCACGAAACGAACCTGAAGGAAAGCGCGTCGCGCTTCACCGGCTGCAACGGCAGGCAGCCTGTGGCGCGAACGTAGCATGCGCTGAATTAACGGACATCCTACGCGAGGCGCGCGCAGACGCAAAGCGCCCGTTGTATGCGGGCACTTTGCCGGGATCCGGCATGCGCCGGCGGACAATTGCGGAATCAGAAACGCTCGACGTGATAGTCGCCGGCGAGCGCGGCCGGACTGCGGGTCGACATCATCCGCGAGAAACCGTCGGCCAGCCGGCCGAGCGCGAGCTGCTTCTGGCTCGCGTCCCAGTGCGTGTAGGTGTCGTAGGCGGCATCGTCGAACGAAACGGTGACGGCGACCGGACGGCCACTCGCGCGAAAGCCGATCTGCAGCACACCGCCCGGCAATTCCTCGATGTGATAGCGGAGCGAACGCGATTCGAAATAGCGGCCCAGTACCTGAGCGATCGCGCGCTTGTCGGGCGATTGCACGTGAATGTCCATGACGGTCCTCCTTTCAATGTTCGCGCGGCCGGTCGTGGCGCATGGCCCCCGCCCGGCATCCGCATCGGCGGCGGATTCGACGGCGGGTCGCCTTGCGGCAGCCCGTCGGGCACGGGCGGATCGACCGGGTCGTCGTGCCCGGGCGGCGGCGGATCCGGGTCGACGTCGGGTGTCGTCGGTTCGGGACGGTGCAGCATGGATGGCGTGTTCATGTCACTCCTGCGCGACGGCGCGCGCCTTTCGATGAGGCGAGCCCTCGCAAGCGGCGTGCCTGCTGTCGCGCCATGCCCATTGGCCGGTCGGCTCGTCGTACGCCGCCATGACGAGCCACATCGTGCGCCCCTCGGCGGTCAGCTGCACGGCGAGCGCGAACGGATCGGACGGTTCGCATTGCGCGACGAGCGGCTGCTGCGCGCGTTCCGGGCCGTCGTAGACGGTGTCGGTCAGTTCGCGTACCTCGTCCTTGCCGTCGAATCGGCGCCGCTCCGGCCGATAGACCCGCGATTCGCGCTTCCACGTATCGAAACGCTCGCGAACGTGGCCGAATCGCCACCGCGTACGTTCGCGTCGTAACGTATTCTTTCCCTGGCTTCCTTCATCACGATGCCCTCTCGCCCATTCCGGACGCGTGCCGGCCGGTTCCCGCCGGCTTGCAAGCGCCGTGCCGCGGCCGTCGCGGGTACAAGGCTTGCGTCTTCTCATCGACAAGGAGGTTCGACCATGACCGTACACGCCACCGGCCGCCGCGACGCCGTGTCACCGGCCGCCGGACTGCTCCGGTTCGCCCCGTCGCGTCCACCGTCTGAAGACAAGACGGAGGAGCGCATCGACGAAGGGCTCGAGGAGACGTTTCCGGCCAGCGATCCGCCCGCCGTCGGCGGTGCGACGCGTATCGACCCCGCCAACCCGTCCGGCGAGCGCGAACGGCGCGCCCCGCACGTCCCTTCCCCGCCCCGCGATCACGGCTGACGGCGGCACCCGGCGCGCGTGGCGTGGCAGCGCACCCGCGCGTCGGCCCAATCAGGAGCGATTCGATGAAAGTCCTTGAACGCAGATGGCATGAAATCAGTGGCGCGGCCGGCGTTGCGGCGCTGGCCGCGCTCGAAAGCGCGGTGGTGCTGGCAATCGTCACGATGACGGGCATCGGCCACTGACGTCCCGCATCGATCGGCCACGGCCGCCGCCGTGGAAGATGTACAAGCACGCTGGCAAATTGCTCCGTCGCCCGGTAGCCGGTGCAAGCCCGTTATCAGCGCGAACAGGCCCTGGCGCCAGCGTGCGTGCCCCGTGCGCGGCACGCGCGGTGCTCCCTACTCGTCCCGACCACGAAGGAGGCGTTCATGTATCGCGTCAACGAAATCATGTCGCGCGACGTAGTGTGCGTCGCGCCGACCGACACGATTCGCCATGCGGCCGAATTGATGCAGCGCTTCGATATCGGCGTGCTGCCCGTTTGCGACGGCACCGAACTCGTCGCGATCGTGACCGATCGCGACCTGGCCGTGCGCGCGCTGTCGCACGGTCATTCGCCCGATACGCCCGTGCAGGCGGTCGCTTCCAGGCCCGTGCAGTGGTGCGTCGAGGATGACGGCGTCGGCGACGTCCAGCAGCGGATGGCCGACGTGCAGTTGCACCGCTTACCGGTGCTCGACCGCAGCCGGAAGCTCGTCGGCATGGTGTCGCTCGGCGACATCGCGACGCGCGCCGGCGGCCCGGCGCGCGACGAGTTGGCCAATACGCTCGAGGACGTCTCGTTACCGCGCCGCCGCTGACCGATCGGCGTGCCCATCATCCCGCGGCCTGCTGCCCTGGCGCACTATCCGCGCAATCAAGTTGCGCGCGCCGGGGTGCCGCTTCGACCAGGAGGTTTTCGATGACAACGGACAAACCGTCGCGCGACGCCGCGCGCATCGCCGACGCGAATCCTCGCAAGGCCGTCGGCGGGCCGGGGCCCGACGTCATGACCGCCGGCACGCTTGAAGGCGACCGCGTGCTGACGATGGACGGCGACGACATCGGCAAGATCGCCCACATCATGCTCGACGTGCGCGCCGGGCGGATCGCGTATGCGGTCGTGTCGTCGGGCGGCTTGCTCGGCATCGGCGACAAGCTGCTCGCGGTGCCGTGGAACGCGCTCGTCCTCGATGCCGAACGCCGATGCTTCGTGCTGCCCGTGGATACCGCACGTGTGCGCGAGTCACCCGGCTTCGACAAGAGCCACTGGCCGACGATGGCCGACCCGGAATGGGCCGAAGCGCTGCATGCGTATTACGGCCGGTCGCCGTACTGGCTGATCGAGGAAGGCGAAACGGCGCTCGATTCGCCGCCGTACGAGGCGTCGCCGGGCGGCCCCGAAGACGGCACGAGGCGGCACTGAAGCGAGCCGGGCCTGGCCGCCGGAAAGCGGGTCACTGCGCGGCGGCCACCGTCTTCGCGAGTTGCCGCGCGGCGCCCAGATGCGCGTTCAGCATCGGCAGCGTGCGGGCCGCGAACGCGCGAAGCTGCGGGTCGCGGCCTTCTTTCGCCTCGGTTTCGTAAAGCCGGATCGCCGCTTCGTGCGCGCGTGGCCCGGTGAGGGCCACATACGCCGTATCGAACGCGCGTCCGTCCTTCGCCCGCAATGCCGTCACTGCCGGGTCCACCAGCATGCGCGTCTGGACCGGCACGCCCTTTTGCGCGCCGAGGTGCCGCAATTCGTCCGCGATACGGGCGTGATCGTCGACCATCCGGCGCGCGAAGGCCTTTACGTCCGCGTTCGACGAGCGGTCGAGCGCCAGTTGGCCGGCTTGCCGTTCCACCTTGCCGATCATGCCCGCCTTGTCGACGAACTCGGCGTCGATGCCGGTCGGCCGCTGCGTCATGCCGGGCTCGTCGGCGGTCGGGCCGGGGCGGATGACGCCCGGAGCGACCTGCGCGGACGAAGCCGGCGTCTGCGCGTGCGACGACGCGAGCGCCACAACGCCGGCGATGGCAGTCAGCACGCTGACCAGCGGCCGGGGCGTGCGGTGCTTGATCCGGTTCGGTCCTGTCATGCGGGCCTCCGTGTGAGACGACGGAGCGGGCCAGCCGCGCGGCGGGCCATCACGCGGGACGGTGGGACGACGCGAAGAAATCGGTCCACGCGCCGCGGTGCCATGCGCCCTCGGTGCGCTCCACCGACAGCGCGCCGGCGGCGAGCATCGTCCGCTCCGCGAACGTGATCGTGCGCCGCGTCACATGCGCGGCCAGCACGACGCCGTTTTCGCATTGCTTGAGCGCGCCATGCCCCTCCGGCGCATCGCCGCGCATCCGGCCGAGCGCGCCGCACAACGCGCCGACGTAACCGCCCACGAGGGGCACGCCGATCCACGCGAGCGGCGCATGAAGGCCGCCCAGATACAGCAGCGCGGCCCCGGCGAGCCCGACGATCGCGCCGACGGCCACGCCTTCCAGCGCACCGATCCCGCCCGGCCGCGCGGCGGAGTCCGCATAGACGTCGCCGCCGAGCCAGAACAGCGCGTGCTGTCCGGGCGGATTGAGAAAGAAGACCTTCACGTCGTCCCGATGGATAACGTGGCCGCGCAATTGCTTCGCGCAGCGTTCCGCCTGCTCGAGCCGCGAGAAACGGCCCGCGATGATGGTGTCCATGTCGAACTCTCCTGCCCGGTGACGCGCAGGGTCGCCGGCGCGCGACGCCCGATCGGCCCGGCGCTGGCCCGCGCATCACGTTACTTCCGGCGGATCTGCAGCTTGTCGCGCACGCCGCTCACGCCGCTGACGTCGTGCGCGACACGGATCGCGGTCGCGCGCTGCCGCTCGTCGGGGACGTTGCCCGTCAGTTCGGCCACGCGATCGCGAACCTGCACGTCGATGTCGCCGGAGGCCAGGCCGCGTTCGGCGACGAGCGCGGCCCTGACGCGGGACGCGAGCGTCGCATCGCGAATCTGGCCGCCGACGGCCGACGCCTGGCTCGCGAGCTTCGCACGCGTGCTCTCCTCGGCCGATGCGGTGCGGGGCGTCGCGATCCAGGCACACGACAGTATCAGTATGCTCGCGATCGGCACGACCGGCGTCCTGCGTCGGGTGCGTGCCGGCTTGCTGCCCGTGCCGTCGCGCCGCGTATTTTCCGTTGCGTCCATCGTGTCTCCTTTTCGTATGCGGTCAGCGGTCAGGCGAACAGCGCGCCGCATGGTCCGTGTGCGCCGCTACCGCTTGCGGGGCTTCCCGTCGCCCGTGTCGTTCCGGTCCCGCCTGTCGTCGGGCACGACGTCGACGATCACGCTCGCGAGCGTCGGCATGTCGACCGGCTTGCACAGATACGCATCGAACCCGGCGGCCATCACGCGGCGCCGGTCGGCCTTGCCGGCGTGCGCGGTCACCGCGACGACCGGCAGGTGCCCACCGCCGTTCGGCAGGTGCCGGATCCGGTCCAACAGCCAGTAACCGTCGCCGTCCGGCATCGCGAGATCGGACAGCACGACGCTCGGCTGCTGCCGCTCGACCACATCGAGCGCATCGTGCCCCGACCGCGCGGTCGAGACCTGCGCACCCATCGTTTCGAGCGCGGTCGCGAGGCTCGTCCGCGACGTCGGGTCGTCGTCGACCACCAGCACGCGCTGACCGTCGAGCGCGACCGTATCGGACACCCCCTTCGCGCGCGGCTGCTCCGCCGGATCGTCGGCGTCCCAGCCGGCCGGCAGCGTCACGGTGACGGTCATGCCGCGCCCGGCGCCCGCGCTCGTCGCGACGACCTCGCCGCCGTGCAGTTGCGCGATGTTGCGCACGATCGACAGACCGAGCCCGAGGCCGCGCTTGGGCGACGTGAACGCGCCTTCCGGCCGGCTGAACGTCTCGAAGAGGTGCGGCAGGTATTCCGGCGCGATGCCTTGCCCGGTATCGGAGACCGACAGCCGCACCCGCTCGCCGGCGCGCGTCAGCGACACGTCGATGCGTCCGCCCGGCGGCGTGAACTTGATCGCGTTCGACAGCAGGTTCGACAGGATCTGGCGCAGGCGTTCGCCGTCCGCCGGAATCACGCAGGCCGGCATCGCGTACTCCGTCGACAGCACGAGCCCGTTCGCCTCGGCCGTCGCGTCGAATTCACGCGCGGCGTCGCGCACGATCCGCACGAGATCGACCGGAACGCGTTCGAGGCGCAGCCGGCCGGTCGCGAGGGACGATGCGTCGAGCAAGTCGGCGACCATGTGCGACAGCGACCGCGCGCTGCGATCGATCGCATCGACCGCCTGCTGCGTGAAACCCTGCCCGTCGGCGTTGCGCAGCACCTCGACCCAGCCGTAGATCACGTTCAGCGGCGTGCGCAGTTCGTGCGACACCGTCGCCAGCAGTTCGTCCTTCAGCCGGTTCGACGCGTCGGCCTGCACGCGCGCGTCGCGCGCGCCGCGCAACGAGCGAAGGTAATGGCGTTCGTTGTGGCGGCGTTCGCCCGCCTCGCGCAGCGTCAGCGACAGGCCCGCGCAATTGCCCTGCGCGTCGACGATCGGCGACGCGGCGAAGGTGGCACGAAAACGGCTGCCGTCGGGACGCATGCACAGTACGTCGAGCGGCCCGACGAGCTTGCGCAGTTCCGCGAACGACGCGGGCATCGAATGCCGGCGCAACCAGCGCGGCGCGATCATCGTGACGACGTCGCGTCCGTTCGCCTGGACCGCATCGATGCCGAAGATTCTTGCGGCGGCCGGGTTCCAGCTGATGATCCGGCGCTCGGCGTCGGTCCCGACGATCGCGTCCGGCGACGCATCGACCACGCAGCGCAACAGTCCGTCGTCGGACACCCCGGTGACGGACGACGGTTCGCGCGGCGTGGAAGGACCGCCGTCGACGTCGCCGATCTCGCGCGGGCGATCGTTCGCGAGCAGCGGCTTCACGGCCGCCACCAGCACGCATTCGACGAAACCAATCGCAACGAACGCGCCGGCTTGCGCCAGCAGCGTGGCCAGTGGCGCGTCGCGCCACCACAACGCGGCGATCACGCCGACGCTCGCGACGGTCGCGACGAGGCCGCCGCCGAACGAAGTCAGCCACGCGGCGGCGGCCACGCCTGCATAGAAAGGCAGCGGCGCAAACGGCGCGTGCTGGCCGACAACCTGAATCGCCCACGCCTGCAGCGCGGACGCCAGCCCGACGGCCAGCACGACCCATGCACCCTGCCGAAACAACTCACGGGTCAAAGTCCTCATTGCGTCCTTGCATCGCGCCGGCTCCCATCGTGCGGGGAATGCCGCCTTTCGGCCATCCGGCATACCGTCGAGCGCGCCGGGCGAGCGTGAAGACGCCAGCAAACGTCGTGCCCGGTGGCGGGCGCGTGCGGCGTTCGGCCATGGGTGGCCGGGCCCTGCGCCCGTGCGGCCGGAGCCCGCATGGGCGGCTGTCGGTAGTGCCGGGCGCGCCGGCGCAATGTGTCGCTGGCGGCTTTTTCATCGGGTTTCTGTAAAAAAGCGCCGGTTGTCACTCAAAAGAGGCGTCGTGCAAGGGTGCGCGAAACAACGATGGCCTGTTTCTTTCGCTCGCATCCCGCACATTGGAATTTTCTATACCGCGGCACCTTCACCGTCGTTTCGCTGTCGATGATAAATATTGCAATCAACGGGACGTGTGATGCCGTTTTTCAAAACGGCCCGCGAACGCCTATGGGTGAATCCGCCAACCGGACGAAGCAGCGCGCAGACGGTCGCCGGCTGTCCGGCCGGTCCGCCGCGATGCGCACGCTCCTTGGCCGTATCGAGAAAATCGCGCCGACCGACGCGAGCGTGATGATTGCCGGCGAAAGCGGGGTCGGCAAGGATATCGTCGCGCGCCGGCTGCACGATCTGAGCACGCGGCGCGACGGCCCGTTCGTGCCGATGAACTGCGGCGCGATTCCGGCCGATCTTGCCGAGGCGCACTTGTTCGGGCACGAGAAAGGCAGCTTTACCGGCGCGATCGCGCAGCGCGAAGGTTTCTTCGAAGCCGCGCGGGGCGGCACGCTGCTGCTCGACGAGATCGCGGAAATGCCCGCCGCGCTGCAGGTGAAACTGCTGCGGGCGATCGAGTCGAACACGATCGTGCGCGTGGGCGGCACCGAATCGATTCCGCTCGACGTGCGGTTCGTATCGGCCACCCGCCACAATCCGGCCGACGCCGTGCGCGACGGCCGGCTGCGCGAGGACCTGTTCTACCGGCTCGCCGCGTTCGCGATCTACGTGCCGCCGCTGCGCCAGCGCGACGGCGACGTCGAGACGATCGCGCAGGAATTCGTCGACACGTTGAACGCGCGGCATCGCGCGCACAAGCGGCTGACCGACGCGGCGATCGCCGCGTTGCGCGCGTATTCGTGGCCCGGCAACGTGCGCGAACTGCACAACACGATCGAGCGCGCGTACATCCTGGCGGACGAAGGCATCGACGTCGCCCTGCCGAAGCAGCCGATGCCGGTGGCCGACAGCACGTCGGCAGGCGCGATGGCCCTGCCGGTCGGGGCGACACTGCACCACGTGCAGCAGCGCTTCATCGCGGCGACGCTGCATCACTTCGACGGCGACAAGCCGCGCGCGGCCAAGGCGCTCGGCATCAGCCTGAAGACGCTCTACAACCGGCTCGCGCTGATGCGCGACCAGGACGGTTCGTAAGCCGCGCGGCCCGCCTGCCGCGGGCCGCTACCGCGTCAGGCGACCTTGAACTGCCCGACCGTCGTCGCGAGCGCATTCGCCTGCGACTGCAACGCGGTGGCTGCCGCGGTCGACTGTTCGACGAGCGCCGCGTTCTGCTGCACCATTTCGTCGAGCTGGCCGACCGCGCGGTTCACTTCCTGGATCCCGCGCGTCTGCTCGTTCGCCGCATGCGTGATCTCGGAGATGATGGTCGTCACGTTTGACACGTTGGCCACGATCTCGCGCATCGTGTCGCCGGCCTGGCGCACCTGCCCGGACCCGGCCGACACGCTCGCGACCGTCGATTCGACCAGCACCTTCACTTCGCGCGCGGCCTGCGCGCTGCGTTGCGCGAGGCTGCGCACTTCCTGCGCGACGACCGCGAAGCCGCGGCCCTGTTCGCCCGCCCGCGCCGCTTCGACGGCCGCGTTCAGCGCGAGGATGTTGGTCTGGAATGCGATCCCGTCGATCACGCCGATGATGTCGCCGATCCGGCCCGACGCTTCCTCGATCTTCCCCATCGTCGCGACGACGTCCGACACGACCACGCCGCCGTGCGACGCGATCCGTGACGCGGCCGCCGCGCGCTCGTCGGCCTGGCCGGCGGCCGCCGCCGACTGACCGACGGTCGCGGTGATCTCTTCCATCGACGCGGCGGTTTCCTCCAGGCTCGCCGCCGCCGATTCGGTACGCGACGACAGGTCCTGGTTGCCCGCCGCGATCTCGTTCGCGGCCGTGCGCACCGATTCGCTCGCCTCGCGGATCTGGCGCATCACGTCGTTCAGCTTGTCGACGAAACTGTTGAACGAGCGCGCGATGTCGGCGACTTCGTCGCGGCCGTCCGCCGGCAGCCGCTGCGTCAGGTCGCCGGCGCCCGAGCCGATCGCGGCCATCGCCTGGCGCACCTGCGACAGACGGCGGAACGCGGTCGCGGTGATCGCGCCGATGATCAGCGACGCCACGCCGACGATCACGATCAGCGTGATCAGCGACGCGGTCAGCAGCGAACGCATCCCGGCCGTCGCCTCGTTCTTGTCGAGCAG
Organism: Burkholderia sp. AU16741; assembly: GCF_002223345.1. NCBI lineage: Bacteria > Pseudomonadati > Pseudomonadota > Betaproteobacteria > Burkholderiales > Burkholderiaceae > Burkholderia > Burkholderia sp. AU16741. The sequence continues at coordinate 430,990 of NZ_NKEZ01000008.1, read as the reverse complement.
CACCAGCGCGTACCAGTCGGTGCCCGGTACGGGTTTCGCGCGCACCAGCTTCGCGTCGCCGCCGACGCTGACCTGGACCGGCGCGTTCGCCGCCGCGATCGACGCCACGCCCAGTGCGCCGAGTTCGGGCGACACGTCGGCGACCGGCTTCAGCGTGAGCTTCGCGTCCGGGTGGGCGACGACGTGGCCGCTGCTGTCGATCAGCATCCCGAAGCTCGCCGGCGTCGGGTGGATCGACTTCACGTTGGCGATCACGCTGTCCATCGACAGGTCCGCGGCGACCACGCCCTTCAGCGCGCCGTCGCGCAGGATCGGCACCGCGAACGTGACGACGAGGTTGCCCGTGCCGGCGTCGACGTACGGCGGCGTGACGACCGGCTTGCCGGCCTGCGCGGCCTGCTTGTACCACGGGCGGCCGGTGGGGTCGTAGTCGGGCGGGATGCCGGTCGGGTCGGAGAAGTGGAACGTCTTGTCGGCATAGCCGGCGTAGACGTTGGTGAAGCCGCCGGCCGCGGCCATCTGCTTGAACACCGGTAGCGGATCGGGCGTGAGCGCGGCATCCTGCAGCGACGCGATCATCCGGCTGCGGGTCGCGACCCAATCGGCGATCCCGACCACGTGGCCGCTGGCGACGGAGATCAGGTTGCGGTCGATCGCGTCGTCGTTGTACGAGCGTGCGATGAAATAGTTGATCAGGGTCGTGGCGACGAGCGCGAATACGACGATGGCGACGCACGCGGCAAGGATGCGGGCGCGAATGGACGAGAACATGGCAACGACTCGGTAAGAGAGCGGGAATACCCGGTGGACGAATTCACCGGGTAAACGGCAAAACGCACCGCTTCCTTGAGGTCGTTGTGACGATTCAATGAAACGTATGACGACTGGCGTCCGTGACTGTCAGCGGATCGTCAAGATGGCCGGCTTCGACGCGTGAGCTGCGCGCCGGCCACCGCCCGCTATAGCCGGTGACTCGGACGCGGATCGGCGTCCGCGGGCGCCGCATCGGCCCGGGTGTCGCGGTCGAAAACGTCCTTCTGACGCATCCGCTCGCGCAGGTGCCGGATCGCGAATACATGGATGTAGTCGTGCACCCGCGCACCGGACGACAGCGCGCGCACTTCGTCGTCGAGCATCGCACGCAGCTGATCCGCGCCGATCGCGCGCCGTTCGGCGGCTTCCTTGAGTGAATCGAGCAAATTGTCCTTGGACATCGACAGGCTCCTGACGGTCGAGGAACGAAAAGATGACGGTACTGGAAGCTTAAAGACTGGGCAGACGCGCGGCGTACGATGCGCCAGCGCGGGTTTGCGCGCGATCAACGGCACATTGCGTGCCGCCGCTCGGTCCGTTTCCGAACCGTTCGCACAGGATTCGCGTTGCGCGTGGCTCGCGAACGAGACTGGATGGAAGCCTTGCCACGCCACCCCGGGGCGCGGCATGGGCGACGAGCGGCGGGTGAAACGCCGCGCGACGCCGATGCAGTGGGGAAACTTAGACCGTCCGAAATCCTGCGTCAAGCGCCCGCGGCCATCCATTCGCCGGACGAACGCGGCGGTGCGGCCAGTTGGCCGCCGCGCGTGTCAGCGGATTCCGATAGCGTCGCGCAATTTCCTGACAGCGACTTCAGCGCGCGCCGCTTGGCAGCGGGCGGTCGCCACACGATACTGATCACATGAACCAGGCGTTCATACCGGAACATCGCTCAGTCGGCCATCGAGCCGGCACGCGGGGGCCGGCGCAGGAGACCAACCATGGCACATCGCAATTTACCGGGCCGGGACGGCCAGCGGCACGCGTCGGGCAACGCGCGCGCCCTGCCCGCCCGGGCCGCGTCGGCCGGCAACCGTCCGCCCGACGACCTCCACACCTTGCTCGCGCTCGCACGCGAGGCCGGATTGCTCGTCACGCTCGACGGGCAGATCGGCCGCGAAAAGTATCAGAGCGTCGCGGGGTCGGTCCTCGCGTTGCAGCGATTCGCCGCGGCACTGCGCGCGCGCAACGCAGCCGACGCGCCGGCCGAGCGGGAGCCGCGTCGCAAGGCGCGCCCCGGCTGGCCGCATGCGAATCGTTTGCGCAGCCGCACGTGCAGCACGTGTGCGCCGCTCCATGTCGTGCATCCGCATGCGCGAGTACGTCGCGGCACGGGCCGCCGGCACGACTTGCGCTCGATTCTTCGATCCCTCTGATCTGCGTACGTCACCGGCGTACTGCACGGGGGCCGGGCATCGGTTGCGCGTCACGACACGCGCGCCATGCCGGCGCCTCGCCGTGCATGCGCCATGTCCGCCGCGATCCGTATCGAGGTGAGCGCGCGCGATGACGCGCCGCCTTCCAAACCATGCCTGCGGGGAAATGAATTCGACGGGGCCAGGCGGAAAGCGGACGGGGTGACTTCCACCCCGCCCGTCCTCCAAGGCAACCGTTGGTTGCCTACCCTCGTGCCAGAGAGTTTCCGGTTGGATGACGCGCCGGACAAACACGCGGCGCGGCGTCCGAACATAGTGTGGCGGCGAGTGCGACAGCGATCGCCTTTCGCATGCAGGCGCGGCGATGGTCGCGTTTGCACGACAGGCCAGCCGCGCCACGGGACGCTCCGTCACTGTCTCACGCGATATGCGTTGCGTTTCTGATGCAGGTCAATCCGCGCGCGCTTCGATCACGACGACCCGCGACTCATTGCGCGCCGCGCACCAGCAGCACCGGCACCTGCGCGAGATGCGCGACCCGCCGCGCGACGCTGCCGATCAGCCAGGCGGCGATGCCGCGACGGCCGTGCGTGCCGACCACCAGCAGCTCTGCCCGCCAGTGCACCGCATCGCGCATCAGCGCATGGGCCACGTCGTCGCTGGTCGGATGCGTTTCGACAATGCCCCGCTTGGTCGGATTGCCCGTCGCATGAAACAGCGGGCCGATCTTCGCGAGCGCATCCTCGCCCTCCGCGCGGTACGCATCCTCGAGCGCGCGCACCGGCACGACATCGGTCAGACGAACCGCGCGATCGACCACGTACGCCGCATACAGCAACGTCGTCGGCCCCGCGAAGCCGAGCCCGACACGCACCGCATGCAGCGACGGCTCGCTACCGTCGACCGCGAACATCAGCCGCTGCAGCGTGCCGTCCGACGGCCGTACATAGGCGGTCGGCACGATCAGCAGCGCGCAGCGCGCGCGTCTCGTCAGCGCGTCCGACATCGCACCTTCGACGAGCCGCAACAGCCCGTGATGCGGATTCGCGCCGATCGCCAGCACGTCCGCGTGCCACGTCGACGTCTCGTCGACCAGTGCGTCGGCGACCGAGCCGCCCGTGACCGACGTATCGACGACCACCTGTTCGACCTCGATGCCGCTGTCGGCGAACAGCGCCGCGATCCGCGCGCAGGTGGCTTGCGCTTCGCGCATCATGTCCTCGCGTGCCGACGTCAGCAGCGCATCGATGCGCGGAATGTCGGGCAACACGAGGCGCGGATTGTCGATCGCGCAAATGATGCGCAATCGCATGCCGGGACGCAGCAGCGTGCGCACGTAACGGGCGGCGGTCAGCGATTCGGGCGTCGGATCGACGGCCAGCGCGATCCGCGCGAGCGTCGGGATGGGCTGGACAGGCTGCATGGCGAAGGTCTCCGTGCGTGCCCGTCATCGCCGGGCGACGACGGGGCGCTTCGCGCGGTGGCCGGCTAGCCGCCGCGGTCGCAGGGATCGGCGGGATGCCGCGCGAAGCGCGGACAAGCGATGCGTTCGTTCAGCATAGGCCGTCCGGCCCGCGCGTGCATGATCGCGATCAACGATCGCGAACGCTCGCGCCGCCCCCCTGCCCGCGCGGCTTACGACTTCGTCGGCATCGACGCGGCCGGACGGTTCGCGTAGAACAGCGCGTACGCGATGCCGAGCAGCACGATCCACACCGGCCCGATCACGAGCGCGACGCGCGTATCCGGCGTGAACGCCATCAGCACGACGACCAGCACGAGAAACCCGAGCGCGACGAACGACCCGAGCGGATAGAACGGCACGCGGATCGGCAGACGCGCGATCCTGTCGGCCGACAGCGTGCGGCGAAAACGCATCTGCGCGACCAGGATCACGCACCACGTCCAGATCGCGCCGAACGTCGACACCGACGTGAGCCACGTGAACACGTGCTGCGGCGCGAGATAGTTGAGCAACACGCCGATCAGCAGCAGCGCAGCCGACACGGCCACGCCATGCACGGGCACGCCGCTGCGATTCACGCGACCGAGCACGGCGGGCGCCTGGCCCTGCTGCGCGAGGTTGTAGAGCATCCGCGCGGTGCTGAACAGGCCGCTGTTGCACGACGACAGCGCCGCGGTCAGCACGACGAAGTTGATGATGCCGGCGGCGGCCGGAATGCCGAGCCGAGGAACAGGCCGACGCCGATCGTCGCGCCGAGCGCCATCAGGTTGATGTGCCGTTCTTCCAGCCCACGGTGCAACTGTTCCTCTGGTTGTTTCAAATTCGTCTCCTGGCGACCGCGAGCGGGCCGCCGTCATTGCGGCGATGATAATGCGCGGTCGTTCATGCCCATTTTGGCAGCCGAAAACGAAATAATCCCTGCTGTCGATTTCCGAATGAGAAACGACATGGATGCCGTGGCAATTCGGTTGGGATTGCCGCGGATTATCCGTAATTCCCGGAACAATCTGGAAATACGGATAAGGCCTTTCATGGAATACACCCGAGCGGCCCGCGCGACGCGGCTGTGCGCGTGACGAGCGGTAACGGGATCCATCGCCTTCGGCGCGAACGAACGCGCGTCGAATGTGCGCAGTCAAGCGCACGCAATATGCAGGCGGGATTATAGGGAGGATCGGCGGCTTCACGCCAGGCGATTTTGGGGAAAATCGCGGTGGGTGATTGGTGGTTGGATTTGAATGCGTGCGATGCGGCGTGCGTATTAGCGGCACGCGTATTTATTTCGACAACGTCGCCCGCACCGTATATTCGCCTTCCAGCCCACCGTGATCGGGCCGCACGAAATACCGCGACGAATCCAGATCGGCCGGCAGCGGCTCGACCGGATACCCGTGCTTTTCCCACGCATCGAGCCCGCCCTTCAACGCCCGGATGTTGTGGATCATCTTCTTGCGCTGCATCTTCGCGATGAGCCGCTTCGCGGTCGCCTCGTTCGGGCACACGCAATAGACGACGATCGGCCGCTTCAGCACTTCCGGGTCGAGCAGGTCCGGCGAATCGAGATCGACCGGCACCGCGCCGGCAATCCGGTACGGCTCGCGTTCGCGAATCGCCTTGGGGCGCGCGTCGAAAATCAGCGGCGGTTCGTCGGACGTCATCATCTCGACGAGCTGAGGCGGCGAGATGCGCACCTGCGCGAGATAGCGGCGGAACTGCACGCGGCGCACCCAGCGGTACAGCAGGAACGTGATGAAGATCGCGAGGAACGCGTCGAGAATCGTGCCGCCGCTCGCGCGCACCCACAGCACGAACTGGACGATCTGGTCGTGAATGGCCGCGCCGCCGATCAGCCAGAACGCCGCCCACAGCGACGCGCCGGCCAGATCCCAGAACAGGAACACGCCGATGCCGATCGCGGTCGTGCCGAGCAGCGGCGCCGACACGAGGCCGAGGCCCGGCAGGAATTTCGACAGCACGAGCAGCGGCGCGCCATACCTTTCGAATACGTTACGCGCGAAACGCAGCGTCGTGTCGAGCGACAGCGAGAAGCGCACGAGGCCGTTCAGCAGGCGCCGGCCGCGCGTGCGGCCCATGAAGAACCACAGCGAATCGGCCAGCATCGTCGCGCCGATCGCCGCCGCGAACATGCTGACCCAGGACGCCTGCCCCATCGCCGCCATCGTGCCGCCGAGAATCAGCATCGGCACGGCCGGCACCGGCACGCCGAGCTGCGTGATCAACACGCTCGCGAACACGGCCCACGGGCCGAGCGACGATGGAATAGCAATGGGAAAGTGCCACACGGCGGCGCTCCTGGAAGACATGCGGGCCGCGCGACAGGGCCGTCGGTACGGCGGCGCAACGGCCGCCGCGGCATGTCCGCGACCGACCGGTGCATCCTGCGCATTCTAAACGGGTTTGGCCGCGGCCGCGCGGAACACGGGCCGTCCGCACGGGCTTTGCCCGGCGTGACGCGACCGTGACAGTCACACGTCCGGGCGCTGCGCGAGTTGCGCGACGTGTTCCGCGTAGTCGGGAAACTCGGCCGCCAGCGCGGCGGCATCCGCCAGCTCGAATTCCGCGAATTCGAACCCCGGCGCAACCGTGCAGCCGACGAGCGCGACGTGCTCCGGCGACGCACAGCGCGCGCCGAACCAGCTTCCGGCCGGCACGACCGCCTGGAACACGGTGCCCGGATGCGTGAGCGGGTTGCCGAGCCGGTGGATCGTCAGCCCGTCGCGCGCGTCGAGCACCCACACTTCGATCGGATCGCCTGCGTAGAAATGCCAGACCTCGTCGGAGCGGATGCGATGCCACGACGAATACGCGCCGTCGCACAGCAGATAGTAGATCGCGGTCGACGCGGCACGTGGCGCGCCGTCGGCGGGACGCACGACCGAATCGGTCGCGCGGTAGGTTTCACGGAAATAGCCGCCTTCGGGATGCGGCTGCAGGTCGAACTGGCGAATCAGGTCGGTCGCGGAAATCGGCATGGCGGATGACGTCGGTAAGGATGAAAACCGGCATCCGGCGGGCTGTCCGATCCTCATTCTTGCGATCGGGCGCCGCCGGATGTCCCTGCGTCGATCGCCGCGGCCATGCGCGCGGCGAACAAGCGGACACCGGCCGATGCTGCCAGAACTGCGTGGCGGGATGCAACCGCCGACGTGCAATCGCGCACCGGCGCGCGTACCGGTGGCACGGCGCAGACCGCCCGATCGCGCCCGTGTGCGACCAAGCGCGCGACGCCGCGCGGCCCGCCAGCCGGCCGCCGTATCGCGTCGCTTACGCGGCCGCCGACGTCCCGGCCTCGGCGTGCCGCACCAGCAGCACGGGCCGGTCGGCCGCGCGCAGCAGCGATTCGGCCACGCTGCCGAGCAACAGCCTGCGCAGGCCGTGCCGCCCGCTCGTGCCCATCACGACCAGATCGGCGTCGGCTTCGGCCGCCGTGCGCATCAGCACCGTCGCGATGTCCTCGCCGTACGCGTCGAGCGCGCGCACCGTGCCCCGCACATGCTGCTGCGCGAGCGCGGCTTTCGCGTCGTCGAGCACCGGCGTCGCGGCATCGGTCGCGGCGACGTCGCCGTCGCGTTCGGCCGCGAAGCCGGCGTCGACGTCGACGAGTTGCGGCCGATGTTCGACGACGTAAGCACACGTCACTTCGCCGCCGGACGCGGCCGCGATCCGGATCGCCTCGTTCAGCGCGAGACGCGCACTCGGGCTGCCGTCGAGCCCGACGAAAATCCGCTTGTACATGGTCCGTCCTCCGACCGAGCGCGCGTCGCGCACTTGCGCAACGACGGCCCGTTACCGCGAGCCGGCCCGGTGCCGGCTTGCCTGCCGAACAGTCTGCCCCACGTGCCGACGCGTGCGTTGACGCGCGTCAAGCGTGCCGGCGCGCCCGCTGCTTCACGCCGTTTGCCGCAATTTCAACCGACCCCATTACAAAAAATGTGTAAAACGCGCACAATTTCATCTTGAAAATAGTCGTTGCATGCAGCCGGTGCGAGTTTCCCCCGGTTTTGCCGCGCTTGCCCAAGTGCCCCCGGGCAGCCCGAATAACAGAATGGCCATCGAATGACCGCCAGTGGAACCCCGACGCGGGACGCGCGAGAGCCCACGCGCCTCGAGATCATGTTACGCCAGCCGCTCGCGGCCGGCGTCGTTGCGCTGTGCGCGGGCGCCGTGCTGTCGCTCGGCGTCGCGCTGCTCGTGCGCGAACAGTGGCAAACCGCCGTTCATACGCGTTTCGAACGCCGGACGACGCACGTGACCGCGATGCTGCGGCATGAACTGCAGGCCGGTGTCGCCGTGCTCGAAGGTGCGCGCGGCGCCTTCGGCCTCGTCCCGGACATGACGCCCGGCCAATGGCGCCGGTATGCGGAGACGCTCGATCTCGACAGCGGCCGCTCGCCGGTCCGGCAGATCGGCTATGCGCCGCTGACGCGCGCGGCGCGCGGCGCGCTGGCCGGCGCGAAGCCGCTGCCGGCCGATCCGCTCGCGGCAGCGACGCTCAGCGCCCCCGCCTCGAGCTCGCCGGTCGTGCGCTTCGGCGCGTCCGACGCGGCGCCGCTCACGCGCGCGCTGCGGACCGGCGATATCGCGCTCGGCGTCCACCCTGCCGACGACGATGCCTCCCGCGACGCCCGCACCCTGACGCTGTTCCTGCCCGTGACGACCTCGCCGTTGGCCGCCGCCACGCCGTCCGGCACGCGCGAAGCCGGCGTCGACGGGATGCTGTTCGCGGCGCTGAGCCCGCGGCGCCTGGTCGAGCGCGCGCTCGACGCGGAACGCGGGATCGATCTGTGGATGACCGCCAGCGGCGATTCGCGCGCGATCGTCAGCGTCGAGACGACGACCGACGAAGCGTCGGCGTCGCCCGACCTGATGCGGCGCACCGACCTGCTGAATTTCGGCGGCACCGCGCTGACGCTCGCCTATTCCGCGGACGGCCGGCCGAGCGCGACCGGCGCGCAACGTGCGGCCGGCACCGTGCTCGCCGCCGGGCTGATCGCATCGTTCGGGTTCGCGGCGCTCGTCCATGCGCTGTTGCGCAGCCGCGCCGATGCCGGTGCGAGCAGCCGCGGCATCCTCAACGAGGCGCGGATGATGGGCATCATCCGTTCGTCGATGGAAGCGATCATCACGATCGACGAAAAGCAGACGGTCGTGATCTTCAATCCGATGGCCGAGCAGGTGTTCGGCGTGTCCGCGATGGAGGCGATCGGCGCGCCGCTGTCGCGCTTCATTCCCGAGCGGTTCCGCGCGGCGCACGCGAAACACGTCGACCAGTTCGGCGTGACGGGCGTGTCCGAGCGGCAGATGGGCCGCCAGCGCGTGCTGTTCGGGCTACGGGCCAACGGCGAGGAATTCCCGATCGAAGCATCGATCTCGCAGATCCGCGACGCGTCGGGCAAGCTTTATACGGTGATGCTGCGCGACATCACCGAGCGGCAGCGGGCCGAGAACGCACTGAAGCAATCGCGCGAGGAATTGCGCGAACTGTCGGCGAACCTGCAGAACGTGCGCGAAGAGGAAAAGACCCGCATCGCGCGCGAGCTGCACGACGATCTCGGGCAGCAGCTCACCGCGCTGAAGATGGACCTGTCGGTCGTCGAACAGCAACTGCGCATGCCCGGCCGCGCGCAGCCCGACGGCCTGCAGACACATCTGCAAGGCATGCGGCGGCTGATCGACGCGACAGTCGCGTCGGTGCGGCGCATCGCGGCCGACCTGCGGCCGGTGATGCTCGACGACCTCGGCCTCGTGCCCGCGATCGAATGGCTTGCGAACGATTTCACGAACCGCTACGGGATCGATGTCGAGCGTCACATCGAAACGGGCGGCCTCACGTTCACCAGCACGGGCGCGACCACGCTGTTCCGGATCGTCCAGGAGGCGCTGACGAACGTCGCGCGCCATGCGGATGCGACGCGCGTGACGTTGCGGCTCGACATCGAGGAAGGCTTTTGCGTGCTGCGCGTCGCGGACAACGGCCGCGGCGCGTCGCCCGGCGGTCCGGCCCACGAAGACAAATCATTCGGCCTGATCGGCATTCGCGAACGCGCACACATGCTGGGCGGCACCGTGACCATCGACACCGCGCTCGCACGCGGTTTCTCGATTACCGTCGCGTTTCCGCTCGGCGCCGTTCAACAGGACACGCTCATCACATGATCAAGGTGCTCATCGCCGACGACCATACGCTCGTACGCGACGGTCTGCGGCACATTCTCCAGAACGCCACCGGATTCGAGGTGGCCGGCGAAGCCTTCGACGGCCCGTCGACGATCGCGCTGGTGCGGGCGACGCCCGCGCAGGTGCTCGTGCTCGACCTGTCGATGCCGGGCCGCAACGGCGTCGAACTGATCAAGCAGATCAAGGACGAGAAGCCCGCGCTGCGCGTGCTCGTGCTGACGATGCACGCGGAGCAGCAATACGCGGTGCGTGCGTTCCGCGCGGGCGCGTCCGGCTATCTGACGAAGGAAAGCGCGAGCGCGGAACTGGTCGGCGCGGTCACGAAAGTGGCATCGGGCGGCGTCTACGTGAGCCTCGCGATGGCCGAGCAGTTCGCGCAGAGCCTGAACGAGCCGGCCGAAACGCTGCCGCATCAGCGGCTGTCCGACCGCGAATTCGACGTGTTCCGGCGGATCGCGGCCGGCCAGACGCTGACCGAGATCGCGAATGCGCTGTGCGTGAGCGCGAAAACGGTCAGCACCTACAAGACCCGGATCCTGGAAAAGATGCAGATGCCGCACGAAGCGGCGCTCGTGCGTTACGCGATGCGGCACAAGCTGCTCGACGAAACGGACGACGTGTAACGGACGACGTGTAGCCGGCGTGGTGCGGGCCTCGGCGCGCCCGCTCATGACGCGTTACTTCGCGGGCACGGGGCAAGCGAGGTCGCCCTCCTCGCAGGACAGATAGCCCTTCAGCGTTTCGGTTCGCGTTTTCGTCAGATCGTCGAGGCAGGTCGATACGACCATCGGGTACGCACTGCCGCCCTCGGCATTCGCGCTCGAAAAGCGGCATTCGGCGTCGCGGTACGCAATCCACGCACGCTGCGCGTCCACGAGCTTGTCGGCAAGCGGCCGCACGTTGCGCAGGCGCGCGGTGACGGCCTGGTAGGTTCGGTTCAGTTCCCCGTCGGATTTCTTGTACGCGCGATCGGCACACGCCGTCATCGTCGCCTGATCCGTCGCGTCCGCACAGTTCGCCTGCGCATGGGCGACGCTCGTCACCAGCGCCAGCGAGCCCAACAGACCGGTCAAGACACGCATGGATGCTCCTTTGTTGTTCGTTGAAGTGTGGAATCCGGTGCCTTGTTGCGCCCCGTGTGCATGGGCCGCGCTACCGCGGCGACATCGACCGCGATGCTAGCGCACCCGCGGCGGATTGTCAGCGGGTGCGGCGCTGCGAGGGGCGCGACCGTTCACGGCAAGGTGTTACCGAACCGGCGCCGGCCGGCATCCGGCGTTTCGCTTCGCTCATGCGCGCCGCCGAATATCCACGACCGATTCGGCCACCGGAATTCGTGTGGCGGCAATTCGATGAGGAAGACGCAAAAAAGCCCGCACTCGAAACTGAAACGAGTGCGGGCTTTCTCGACAAGCCTTAAAGCCGCGGCCCGAGGACCGCGACACAACGGCCGGTTTAGTGGCCGAAATACACCGACGAGCGGTCGCTGACGGTCGGCACGACCGCGCGCTGGCCCGACTGCGACGTCGCGACCGGATTCGAACCGTAGCCGGTTGCGTCGGCTTGTACACCGGTGTTCTGCGCGGCGGCAATCTTGGCCTGGGCGGCCTGGATGTTTTCCGGATAGTTGATCCAGTCGTTCGGGTTGTAGCCGGCCTTTTCGAGCTGAACCAGCTCGGCGCGCACTTGCGCGCGCGTCAGCGGCTGCGGGTTCGATTGGGCGAACGAGACGACCGGTGCGGCCACGAGGGCGGCCAGTGCAACTGCCTTGATCAGCGATTTCATGATGCGTTACCTCCAGGATTGTTTTGTCAGGCGCTTCGGACTCGGAGTCGTTGCGCATGAGTAGAAGTCTAGGAGGCCCGACTATCAGGGTAAATACTTAAATCGCAAATTTACTGTTGACGGAAACCGTACAATCTCGCGGGAATAACCCGATTCATCAGACGATTGTCGACGCTCGCGCACCGAATGCCGCGACTCGGCATCCGGCACGGCCGGCAACGCATCAGCGCAGCCGATCGGGATCCGCCGACGCCATCTGCCTGTCGAACAGCAACGCCTTGAGGCGCACCCGATCGTCGGCATCGATGTCGCCGAACGCCGCATGATGCAGCGTCAGCGCCGGGGCCGCCGGGTCGCATGCACGGCTCGCACCGTGCACTCGAGCACCAGTTGCTCGACGCGACCGCCGGTTTCGTAGGGAAGCAGCACGTGCGCGAGTGCGACGTAGTCGGTGGAAAGCCGCATCGGAGAGGCGCGGAGCGACCGCGCGAGCTATCGTGACGACTTGACTACGGCAGCATCGCGCGGATCTGAACGGCTTCGCTACTGCGACGCGCCCGTGGCATCGGGCGCGGCAGGCACCGGCACTGGCGGCGGCGGTGGCGGAGCCGGCACGGCCGACGGGGCGGCGCCGACACCGGCGCTGCTTGCGCTCGTCATGCTGGCGCTAGCCGGCGGCTCTGCGGGCTGCGATGCGCCCGCCGACAGCGCCGCGGCCGACGCGGCCACTTCGGACGCCGGCACCCATTCCTCGACGATGCCGCCGGATGCGGCTTCCGGGCCCGATGCGCCCGACGCCTCTGACGCCGCGCCTTCGTCGGTCTCGGCCGGGCGCTCGATGCGCTGCGTCCTGACCGGCGCGGGCGCCTTCTTCGGCTTGGGCGGGAACCACGTGTCGAACAGATCGGTCACGCGCTCGCGCAGCGACCCGAACCAGCCCGGCGACGGCTCGGTATCGAATTTTGCCTTCGTATCGACGATCCGGGCGCGCTGCGCGCGCTGGAAGAAGTCGCCGACGATCGGCAGCGCGCTGTGCGCGCCCTGCCCCCAGTAATCGCTGCGCAGCGTCACGCGGCCGTCGTCGAACCCGACCCACGCGCCGGCGACGAGGCCCGGCTGCATCAGGATGAACCAGCCGTCCGCGTTGTCCTGCGTCGTGCCGGTCTTGCCGGCCACGTCGCCGCGGATCCCGAAGCGCGTGCGGATGCTGCCGCCCGTGCCGCGCGTCACGACGTCGCGCATCACGTCGAGCAGCGTCTTGTCGGTCTCGCCATCGAGCGCGCGCTCGGGCGGCGCCGGTGCGTATTCGGCGAGCACCTCGCCCTGGCGATTCTCGATGCGCGTGACCATCTGCGGCTCGACGTACAGCCCGCCGTTGGCGATCGTCGCGTACGACGCGACCATTTCCTTCAGCGTGACCGGGCTCGTGCCGAGCGCGAGCGACGGCACGCGTTCGAGCGGGCTTTCGCGCACCCCCATGTCGCGCGCCAGCCGCGCGACGGCGGCCGGCCCGACCTTCTCCATCACCTGCGCGGTGATCCGGTTGCGCGACAGCGCGATGGCGTCGCGCAGGGTCATCGGCTTGCCCGTGGGCGGCACGTCGTCGTTCGGCCGCCAGATCTCGCCGCCCTTCAGCGGGATCTCGACCGGCTGGTCGATGAACGTATCCTCCGGCTTCATCCCGCTCGCGAACGCGGCGCCATAGACGAACGGCTTGAACGTCGAGCCCGGCTGGCGCCGCGCCTGCGCGACGTGGTCGAACGGCTCGCGGGTGAAGTCGCGGCTGCCGACCCACGCGCGGATCTGCCCGTCGCGCGGATCGATCGCGAGGAAGCCGGCCTGCACGTCGGTCTTCGTCTTGCACAGCGCGCGCAGGAAGCCGCGGTCGGCCGCGAGCATCTTCATCGCCGCCGCGTCGTCCTTGCCGGCGTCCTGCGCGGCCTTGTACTCGGGCGATTCGCGCATGAAGGTGCGGAACACCTCGTTGTCGGTGCCGCAGCCGTCGCGGCCGCTCCATGCGTTGTTCGCGATGCCCTGCAACTGATTGCCGTGCTGCGTCAGCGCCTGCGTCGCCATCTGCTGAAGCCGCGAGTCGATCGTCGTGCGCACGATCAGCCCGTCCGAGTAGATGTTGTAGTCGTTGCGGTCGGCCCACGCGATCAGCCACTTGCGCAACTGCTGCGCGAAATGCGGCGCGGGCCCGGGCGGCTCCTTCTGGCGCTCGAAATCGATGCGCAGCGGCCGGCGCTGCAACTGCGCGAACTGCGCCGGCGACAGCTTGCCGTACTTCACCATCTGGCCGAGCACCGTGTTGCGCCGCTGCAGCGCGCGCTCGGGGTTCAGCACCGGGTTGTAGTAGCTGTTGCCCTTCAGCATCCCGACGAGCGTCGCGCTGTCGAGCACGTCGAGTTCGTCGGCCGACTTGTCGAAATAGGTGCGCGCGGCCATCTCGACGCCATACGCGTTGTACAGGAACGGCACCGTGTTCAGGTAGGTCTCGAGGATCTGGTCCTTGCTGTAGACGGCCTCGATCTTCAGCGCGGTGATCGCCTCCTTCACCTTGCGCGTGAGCGTCGGCGCGCGGCCGATCTCGTCCGGATACAGGTTGCGCGCGAGCTGCTGCGTGATGGTGGAGCCGCCCTGGCGGCTGCCCGAGAACGTATGGAGCGCGGCCGACGCCGTGCGCTTCCAGTCGAGACCGTGGTGTTCGTAGAAGCGGTGATCCTCGGTCGCGATCAGCGCATCGACCATGTGCGGCGAGATCTGCTTGAGCGACACCCATTCGCGGTTCGACGGCTTGAATTCGGCCAGCAGCTTGCCGTCGGCGGACAGCACCTGCGCGGGCTGGTCGACGCGCGCCTTGCGGATGTCGCCGATGCCCGGCGTGAACGGGATGAGCACGACCACGTACACCGCGAACAACGCCGGCACCGCGGCGGCCGCGAGCAGCGCGCCGCGGCGCGTCGGGTGGCGGACATGGCGCCACGCGGTGGCGGCGAGAGGCTTGACCCGCGCGACGGCGGCCGCCGCGACGGGTTGGGTGCGCGCGACCCATCTGGCACACAAGGTACGCACTGACGACACGTTTCGGCGATTCACGCGGGTGGAGCTCGGCTGAAAAGGCTGCATCGTACCAAACTCGCGCGGCCGGCCGACCCGCGGCGGCCCCGGGCCGGCACACGCGGTGCGGAATGACGACGGCGCTCACGACGCAAAAAAGGCGCGTGCCCGGCAACCGGAGCGACGCGCCAAACCTGGTACGACACCCTGAACGCCGCGCGACGGCTGCGCGAGCGGCGCTGCGGCTCAGCGCACGAGAAATCCGTACGTGAGCGGATCGCGCTCGTCGACGATCCAGTTCGCGAACCCGCAGATATGCGCGCTGCCTTCCACTTCCGGGATCACGGCCGCAATGTCGCCGACCGTCGTTTCGCGCAGCACGCGGCCCTTGAAAACCGTGCCGACGATCGATTCGTTGACGAGCGTATCGCCGGCCGCGAGCAGCCCGCGCTGGTAGAGCTGCGCGACGCGCCCGCCGGTGCCGGAGCCGGTCGGCGAGCGGTCGACCTCGCGATCCGCGAACACGCAGCAGTTCGCCTGCGTCGAACCCGCATGGCGCGGCGCGTTCGCGATGATCGTGCCGTAGATATGGTTGATTTCCGGGATCTCCGGATGCACGACCGGATACGTCGCGTTCGCGGCGGCCTTCACTTCCGCGCCGAAGCGGATCAGCTTCTCGACCGCCGATTCGCGCACCGGCAGGTCGAACGGTGCGCCGTCGACGTAGAAATAGAACGCGCCGCCATACGCGATGTCGCCGGTCACGGTGCCGAACGACGGCGTGTCGACCGACACGTCGCGCCGCCAGATGAACGACGGCACGTTGACGAAGCGCACGGGCCCCGCATGCTCGCCGTCCCACTGGACGAACGCCTCGATGAAGCCGCACGGCGCGTCGATGCCGACCCGCGTCTCGGGCACCGTGCGCTGCACCCAGCCGAGCTCGACGGCCGCCGTCGACAGCGCGATCACGCCGTGTCCGCAATGGTCGCTGTAGCCTTCGTTGTGCACGAAGATCACGCCGAAATCGGCATTTGGCGACACGGGCTCGGTCAGATAGCCGCCGTACATGTCGGCATGGCCGCGCGGTTCGAACATCAGCGCGCGGCGGATCTCGTCGGCGTTCTCCTTGAGCCACGCGCGGCGCTGGACGATCGTGTCGCCGGGCAGCCGCGGCAACCCGCTCGTGACGATGCGAAACGCCTCGCCGCCGGTGTGCACTTCGACGGTGGACAGGGATCGGGAAATTTTCATGGGAAATCGAATGCGTTGAAACGAAGGACGGCGGCCGGGCCGCCGTCCGGTAACGGGCGTACGGCAATTACTTCGCGTACGGTACCGGCAGCCCGTTGCGAATCACGTAGACGGTGGTCGGCGCGCCTTTCAGGTCGCCGTTCGCGTCGAACGAGTAGGTGCCGGCCACGCCCGCGTAGTTCGACTTCGCCAACTGCGCGATCAGCTTCGCCTTGTCGGTGGTCGTGCCGGCCTTGACCATCGCGTCGGCGAGCAGCTTCACGCCGTCGTAGTAGTTGACGCCGTAGACCTGCGTATCCGTGTGATAGGTGTCGTGGTACTTCTTCAGGAATTCGCGCCCGGCCGGCGTCTTCTCGAGCGCGACGCCGCCCTGCGCGCAATAGACGATCGACGCGGCCTCGCCCGCGACCTTGCCCATGTCGGCCGAACAGATGCCGTCGCCGCCGAGCAGCTTCGCCCGCAACCCGCGCTGCTTCATCTGCTTGGCCATCGGCGCGCCCTGCGCCGCATATCCGCCGAGGAAGATCACGTCGGGGTTGGCCGCCTTGATCTTGGTGAGAATGCCGAGGAAATCGCTGGCCGACGAATTCGTGTATTCCTGGTCGACGATCTTGATCCCGTTCGCCTTCGCGACGTTCATGAACTGCTCGGCGACGCCCTGCCCATACGCGGTGCGATCGTCGATCACGGCGGCGGTTTTCGCGTTCAGCGTCTTCGCGGCGAACGTGGCCATCGTGCCGCCGAGCTGCTCGTCGCTCGCGCCGATCCGGAAGATGTTCCTGAAGCCCTGCCTGGTCAGCGCCGGGTTCGACGCGACCGGCAGAATCGGCACGCCGGCGGTGGAATACACGCGCGACGCGGGGATCGCGACGCCCGAGTTGTATGGCCCGAGCACCGCGACAACGCCTTTGTCGACGAGGTTCTGCGCGACCTGCACGCCGGCCTTCGGATCGGCCTGGTCGTCTTCGGAGACCAGTTTGAAGGTCACGGTCTTCCCGCCGACCTTCACGCCGGCCTTGTTGAGCTCGTCGATCGCCAGCCGCGCGCCGTTTTCGTTGTCCTTGCCGTTGGCGGCCTGCGGGCCCGTGAGCGGCGCCGAATGGCCGATCGTCACGACTTCCTGCGCATGAGCGGAAGTCAGCGCGCCGGCGGCAACGGCCACCGAGAGCGCGGTCACGAGGTGTCGCATGATGTCTCCTGATTGGTTTTGTGTGAAACCAATGTAGGACACGCGTGGTTACATCGCAAGCAATTTCAAAATAATTATCAGGATTTTGGTCACGTTAAAGACCAAAGCACGCCCTTCACTTCGGCGCAATGTCGCGGCGCACGCGGCGAATGTGCTGTTCGACATAGAACGCGGCCGCATCGGCATCCCCGGACACGATCGCCTCGTAGATCAACCGATGCTCGGACACGTAGAGCCGGATCCGGCCCGCGTCGTAGATGCCGTCGTCCTTCAGCCGCTTCCACAGCGGCTGGTCCATCGTCTTCGCGACCTCGTCCGCGATCTTCACGATCAGCGCGTCGCCGGTCATCAGCGCGAGCTGCCGGTGGAACAGCCGGTCGCTCTCGTTCCACAGCGCGCGCTGGTGCGGATCGTCGACGTCGGTGATGGTTTCCATCTGCGCGAGATAGCGCTCGGCGCCGGGGTCGGCGCGGCCGTGGGCGGCCGCGAGGCGCGCGATCGCGGGCTCGAGGATCAGCCGCACGTCGAGCGTCGACGTCGGGCTGAAGTCGGCCTCGGATGCCGCGTGCGCGTCGCCGCGCTGCGCGAGCACGTCGAGCGGTGCCGCGACGACGTAAGTGCCCGAATTGCGCTTCGTGAACACGAGCCCTTCGTTCTGCAGCGCGCCGAGCGCTTCGCGCACGGCCGGCCGGCCGACCTGGAACAGCGCCGCGAGCTCGCGCTCGGACGGCAGCCGCGACTCGGCCGCGTAGCGCCCCGCGCGGATCTCGTCGCGGATCTTTTCGGCTACCTGCTCGTAGATCTGCAGCGGCCTGAAACCGCCTTCGAGTGAGTCGGGACGCGCGGACATCATCGGTTGGCTCCTGCCCGTTCGCGGGCGTGGATCTGGAATGGGTTCGCACTATACCGGAGCGGCGCGGGCAGCGCCGCAGCAGCGAACGTTTTGGCCAGATATTAGAACCAAAATCCCCGGCGCGCTTTATTTTCTGGGTTGCCGACGCGCCAGCAAGTGGTATAGATTCGATCCACACTGCCCTGTGTCACGGTACCCGGCAGACCTGCGGCGGCCGCGGCATGCGTCCGCCGCCCACGCTCACCGACGCCCACGACGGACACGATGACCGCCTTTTCCCCGATTCCCGTTTTCGATGCGGCCGACACGGCCGCGCTGCTCGACTACCCGGCGCTGCTCGCCACGCTGAGGCAAGCGGTCGTCGACTATGCGGCGGGCGACATCGTCAGCCCCGAACGCCTGGTCGTGCCGCTGCAACGCGGCGGCGTGATGCTGTCGATGCCGTCGAGCGCCCACGACCTGGCGAGCCACAAGCTCGTGAACGTGTGTCCCGGCAACGGCGCGCGCGGGCTGCCGACGATCCTCGGCCAAGTGACCGCGTACGATGCGACGACTGGCGAAATGCGCTTCGCGCTCGACGGCCCGACCGTCACCGGCCGCCGCACGGCGGCGATCACCGCGCTCGGCATCCAGGCGCTGCACGGCGCCGCGCCGCGCGACATCCTGCTGATCGGCACCGGCAAGCAGGCGGCCAATCACGCGGAAGCGCTCGCGGCGATCTTCCCTGACGCGCGCCTTCACGTGCGCGGCACGAGCGCGGACAGCGCGGCCGCCTTCTGCGCCGCCCACCGCGCGCATGCGCCGCGGCTCGCACCGCTCGACGGCGACACGATTCCCGACGCGATCGACGCGGTCGTCACGCTGACGACGAGCCGCACGCCCGTCTACCGCGAAGCGGCGCGCGAAGGCCGGCTCGTGGTCGGCGTCGGCGCGTTCACCGCGGATGCCGCCGAGATCGACGCGAGCACGGTGCGGAGCAGCCGGCTCGTCGTCGACGATCCGGCCGGCGCGCGCCACGAAGCCGGCGACCTGATCGTCGCGCAGGTCGACTGGCAGCACGTCGCGTCGCTCGCCGACGTGCTGAACGGCACCTTCGCCCGCGGCGGCCCGCTGCTGTTCAAGAGCGTCGGCTGCGCCGCGTGGGATCTG
Organism: Burkholderia sp. AU16741; assembly: GCF_002223345.1. Classification (NCBI taxonomy): domain Bacteria; kingdom Pseudomonadati; phylum Pseudomonadota; class Betaproteobacteria; order Burkholderiales; family Burkholderiaceae; genus Burkholderia; species Burkholderia sp. AU16741. The sequence goes on along the minus strand of NZ_NKEZ01000008.1, from coordinate 411,848 downwards.
GCCGCGTGCCGCGCCGCGCGCGACGCACTGGCCGCGCGCGAGGCCGGCTGACCCGCCGCCCAATCGTTCGCGCCGCTCGCGCGGCATCGCATCGTCGGATTCATACCGGCGATTTCCCGTACGCGGTGTAGGAAACGCCCTACACCGCGTCGAAGCGGCCTACATGAAGTTCCAATTCGGCCGATTTCAATTTCGGCGGCGCAACACGATACTGCCCGCATGAATGCCAGCCTGTCCCCCGCCGCACTCAGGGTGTTTCTCGTCGATCACGCGGTTGCCGTCCGCCAGCGGATCGCGCTGCTCGTCGGTGCGATCCGCGGCGTCGCCGTCGTGGGCGAAGCGGAAGACGGACAGGACGCGTGGACGCTTATCCGCATCAGCCGTGCGGACGTGGTGATCGTCGACGTGCGGCTCGCGGACGGCAGCGGTCTCGACCTGATCGGGATGCTGTCGAAGGCCGCGCCGCGCATCGTCACGATCGTGCTGACGAACCACTCGGCGCCGGCATTCAGAGAGGCATGCGCGACGGCGGGAGCCGACTACTTCTTCGACAAGACCGTCGAATTCGACGCCGCATGCCGTGTCATCGAATCCCTGGTGCACGCTCGCGTGCGCCGCCCCTGACGAGCCGGAGCGCCTCATGTCCACCGCCACCGCCTTCGCCGACGTGTCCGTCGTACCCCGGCCAACGATTCCGCTGCGCCCGGTCGCGCGCGCCGATACCGCCAAGCACCCGGCCGCACGCTGCTCGGCCTGCGCGATGCGCTCGATGTGCCTGCCGCCGCAACTGACGCCCGCCGAATACGGCCGCCTCGACGCGATCATCTGCACGACGCGGCAGGTTCGCCAGGGCGACGCGTTGTTCCGCACCGACGATCCGTTCCAGAGCATCTATGCGGTGCGCGCGGGTTCGTTCAAGACGGTGATGATGCATCGCGACGGCCGCGAGCACGTGACGGGCTTCCAGATCGCCGGCGAAACGCTCGGGATGGACGGCATCGGCGGCGGCCAGCACTGCTGCGACGCGATCGCGCTGGAGGACAGCGTGGTGTGCATCATCCCGTTCGGCGCGCTCGAAGCGGCGTGCCGCGAGATCAAGCCGATGCAGCACTTCCTCTACCAGATGCTGAGCAGCGAGATCGTTCGCGAATCGAGCCAGATGCTGTTGCTCGGCACGATGTCGGCCGAGCAGCGCGTCGCGCATTTCCTGCTGAACCTGTCGTCGCGGTTCGAGGCGCGCGGCTATTCGGCGACCGAATTCAACCTGCGGATGACGCGCGAGGAAATCGGCTGCTATCTCGGAATGAAGCTCGAAACCGTCAGCCGGATGTTCTCGCGGTTCCATCGCGACGCGCTCGTCGAAACGCGCGGCAAGCGCGTGCGCATCATCGACGCGCAAGCGCTCGCGCGGGTCTGACGCACGGCGCCGGACGGCCGGCGCGGCGTCACCGCGTCGCGTCGCCTGTCGCCGCGTCGCGCAGCGCGACCGTGGCGGCGCCTGCCTGCCACGCGAGCAGCGCCCGTTCGGCCTGCGCGAACGCGCGACGCAATGCGTCGTCCACGTCGGCCCCGACGCACGGCGGCAGCGACCGGAGCGTCGCGTCGCGCATCACCAGGTCCAGCCGCACGTCGTACCGGTGCGCGCCATCGGCCGCCGCGCGCGATTCGATCGCGAGATGGCAACCGTCGATCAGCGCGCGAAACCGTTCGAGTCGCACCAGTTGCGCGCCGGCTTCGGCCTCGACCGCAGCCGAACCCGTGAATCCGAGGCAGGCGATCTGCATGCCCACGCCCATGTCGTCTCTCCTGACGGGGCCGCCCGCTCGTCGACCGCCTTGCATGTACCGTCCGCCTCACGATGGGCGGCACGTGTTTCCCGTGGCGCGGCGCGCATTCTTCGATCGCTGCCGGCCGATAGTCTGCCCGCGCCGCGCTGGCGCGGGGCCGTTCATACGTTGAAGGTCTGCGACGCCTTCATCTCGATCCACGTCATGCCGGCTCGCAGCCCTTCGATCATCGCCTCGCGCTCCGTCGGATACGCGTGGCTGTGCTCGAACGTATGATGAAACCGCGCGGCGCCGGCGCCGTGCTCGACCGACACGCGGCAGCGGAATTCGCCCGATTCGCACGGGCGCGTCTCCACTTCGACCGACCAGTCGCGTTCGTGAATGTTGCCCTGCAGTGTCATGCGCCCTCCTGCGGTATCAGCCTTCGAGCCGGAAGTGCCCGCTATGCAGCAGCACCGGCCGGCCGCCGATTTCCTCCAGCATTCGCCGTGCCATCGCCTCGATGGCCGACCGATGCGCGTCGAATGCGCCCAGCAGATCGCGTTCGAGCAGCGACCGCGCGCCGAAATGGTCTTCCAGCGCCTCGGCCGTGACCGCGCACTGGACGCAACGCCCGTCGACCAGCGCCGAAAACGCGACGACCAGATCGCGCGCGCAGTATTCCGGCGGTTCGGGCGGGAAAACGATGTGCATGTGTCGGCCTGTCATCGTCGTGATGGCTCCATGACGAGAGCATAGTGGCGCGCGCGGCCGCGCGCTTGATTCACGTCAATCGGTTCGCTGCGCCGCACGATCACGGTGCGGCGCCGCGCCGCCGCTTCAGCCGGCGTCGGGCTCGATCGCCGCGCCGCGCGCCGCGAGCAGTTCGCGCAGCACGCCGCGGTGGCAATGGTTTTCGTCGTCGCAGTAGCAGCCGATCGCGAACGCGGTCGTCGCCGACAGCGCGGCCAGCAGATCCAGCACCTTCGCCGCGTCGCCGTGCGCCATCTCCGCGCGGAAGTGGCGCTTGAACGCCTTCCATTCGGCGTCGGTTTCGGCGGCCTGCGCCTGCGCGACGAGTTCGGGGCTCGGCGACAGCGTCGGCAACCATACGTCATAGTAGTCGCGAGATGCGAATTCCGCCTTCGGTACGCCGCGCGGCGGCCGCCGCACCGTGCCGATCCGCAGGCCCTCGCCGGCCGCGCGCGGCGTGCCGAGCTGGATGATCCGGATGCCCATGTCGCTCCTCTGCCTCCCTGTCCCGCATGCGATCCCGTGATCGTACCGCCGCGCCTGCCCATGCGTCAGCCGGGCATCGCACATGACCGCGGCCGCCCAACAAAAAACCGGCTGCGCCCGCGACGGGACACAGCCGGTTCTTCATCTTGGCGCGCCGCCGCGCCGCGCTCAGACGCCGCTCTTCAGCACCTTGCCGATCGCATCCGCGACGATGCCGACGTTCGAGTCGTTCAGGCCCGCCACGCACATCCGGCCCGAACGCAGGATGTACACGCCGTGCACCTCGCGCAGCGCGTCGACCTGCGATTCGGTCAGGCCCGTGTACGTGAACATCCCGCGCTGCTTCACGTAGCGCGTGAGCGCTTCGCCGCTCACGTGGTCGCGCAGGCCGTCATGGATCGACTGGCGCATCCGCGCGATGCGGCGGCACATCGCCGACAGTTCCTCTTCCCACTGCTTGCGCAGCGCCGGCGTGCCGAGCACGGCCGCGACGACTTTCGCGCCATAGGTCTGCGGATTGCTGTAGTTCGAGCGCACGGCGCCGGCCAATTGGCCGAGCACGCGCTCGGCCGCGGCCGCGTCCTCGCAGACGACGCTCAGGCCGCCCACGCGCTCGCCGTACAGCGAGAAGTTCTTCGAGAACGAGTTCGCGACGAGCGTCGGCACGCCGCGGCGGGCCAGCTCGCGCACCGCGAACGCGTCCGCGTCGAGGCCCGCGCCGAAGCCCTGGTACGCCATGTCGACGAACGGCAGCAGCCCGCGCGCCTCGATCACGTCGATCAGCTTCTCCCACTGGCCTTCGTCGAGATCGACGCCGGTCGGATTGTGGCAGCACGCGTGCAGCAGCACGATGCTGCGCGCCGGCAGCGCGTCGATCGCCGCGAGCATCGCGTCGAACTTCAGGCCGCCCGTGGCTTCGTCGTAGTACGGATACGTGTTCACCGTGAAGCCGGCGCGCTCGAAGATGAAGCGATGGTTTTCCCAGCTCGGATCGCTGAGCCACACCTGCGAATCCGGGAAATAGCGCTTCAGGAAATCGGCGCCCACCTTCAGCGCGCCCGAGCCGCCGAGCGTCTGCAGCGTCGCGATGCGGCCGGCCGCGCGGGCCGGATGATCGGCGCCGAACACGAGCGATTGCACGGCGTCGCGATATGCGGCCAGGCCGACCATCGGCAGGTACGGCTTCGGGCCGCTGTCGCGCTGCAGCGCGGTTTCGGCTTCGCGCACCGCGCCCAGCACCGGAATCCGGCCTTCGGCGTCGAAATAGATCCCGATGCTCAGGTTGACCTTCTGGTCGCGCGGATCTTTCTGGAAGTTCTCGTTGAGCGTCAGGATCGGGTCGCCCGGGTACGCGTCGATGTGTTCGAACATGGCTTGAGTCGGTCTCGTTTGGAAGAATGGTCGGTCGTGGCCTGCATCAGCGTGCGGAAGCGCCGTCGTGCACCGCAAAGCCGGCATTCTTCTGACGGAAGCGATACCCGATCGCGAGCACCGCGAGCCATACCGGGATCAGGTACACCGACAGGCGGAGATCCGGCGTCAGGTACATCACGACGAGAATGCCGGCCATGAATGCCAGGCACAGGTAATTCGTGAAAGGATAGCCCAGACTGCGGAAGGAAGTCTGCTCCCCCCGCAGCACGCTTGGCCTGGCGGAACTTCAGGTGAATCACCGTGATCATCGCCCAGTTGATGATCAGCGCCGACACGACGAGGCCCATCAGCACCTCGAACGCCTTGCCCGGCATGAAGTAGTTGACCAGCACGCACACGCCGGTCGCGAGCGCCGACGCGCCGAGCGCGGCGAGCGGGATGCCGCGCTTGTTGACCGAGCACAGCACCTTCGGCGCGTTGCCCTGTCGCGCGAGGCCGAACAGCATCCGGCTGTTGCTGTACACGCCGCTGTTGTAGACCGACAGCGCGGCCGTCAGCACGACGACGTTCAGCACGTTCGCGACCAGGTTGCTGCTCAGCGCGTGGAAGATCAGCACGAACGGGCTGCCGCCGGTGACGACCTTCTCCCACGGATACAGCGACAACAGCACGGCTAGCGCGCCGATGTAGAAAATCAGGATGCGGTAGATGACCTGGTTGGTCGCGCGCGGAATGCTGCGCTTCGGATCGTCCGCTTCGGCCGCGGTGATGCCGATCAGCTCCAGCCCGCCGAACGAGAACATGATCGCGGCCATCGACATCACGAGCCCGGACACGCCGTTCGGGAAGAAACCGCCGTGCTGCCACAGGTTCGCGATGCTCGCTTCGGGCCCCGCATGGCCGCTCGCGAGCAGCCAGCCGCCGAAGCCGATCATCCCGACGATCGCGGCGACCTTGATGATCGAGAACCAGAACTCCGTCTCGCCGTACGATTTCACGCTGGCCAGGTTCAGCAGGTTGATCGCGACGAAGAACACCAGCGCCGACACCCAGGTCGGCACGCCGGGCCACCAGTACTGCACGTAGATCCCGACGGCCGACAGCTCGGCCATGCTGACGAGGATGTACAGTACCCAGTAATTCCAGCCGGACAGGAAGCCGGTGAAGTGGCCGACGTATTTGTTCGCGAAGTAGCTGAACGAGCCGGCGACGGGCTCGTCGACGACCATCTCGCCGAGCTGGCGCATGATGAAGAATGCGACGATGCCGGCCACCGCATAGCCGAGCAGCACGGACGGGCCGGCCATCCTGATCGTCTGCGCGATGCCGAGGAACAGCCCCGTGCCGAGCGCGCCGCCGAGCGCGATCAGCTGGATGTGCCGGTTCTTCAGCCCGCGCTTCAGGCCGTCGCTCTCGTTTCCAGAAACCATGTCTTCTCCATTCTGCCCGCCTCCGCCGGAAGCGGTGCGGCGCGCCTCGGTGTGCCGGGCGCTGTTTTGCTGTGCCGGCGACCGTTCGTGGGGGCGCCGGGTTGGGGACTGCAATCTTCGCGTGCGGCCGCAACCGATCCGCGTCAGCAGGCCGGCCAGACCGCCCGCCGAGTCGCCCGCTCACGCCGCACTGCTGCGGCCGCACACGAAAATCCGGCGTCAGTTTAGCGTCGCGACGGCGAAATCGGGTTGCGTAACTCGCTCATGCAAACCCTACATTATGAGATAAGATTGCATCCGGGAGACGAATGAGGAAACAAAAATGCCTGACCCGGTTCTCGATCGTATCGATCGCCAGTTGCTGTCGGTGCTGCAGGAGAACGGCCGCGCGTCGAACCTCGATCTGGCGAAGGCCGTGGGGCTGTCACCCGCGCAGACGTTGCGACGTCACCGGCGGCTGGAGGAAATCGGCGCGATCCGCCGCTACGAAACCCGGCTTTGCCCCGACACCCTCGGCTTCGGCGTCACCGCGTTCGTGCACGTGACGATGGAGCGCGGACATATCCGCGATTTGTCGAAATTCCAGAAGCTCGTGTCGGATCTCGCGCAGATCCAGGAATGTTTCTCGGTGACGGGCGACATCGACTACGTGCTGAAAGTCGTCGCCCACGATCTGAAGGGGCTGTCGCGATTCCTGCTCGAAACGCTGATGCGCATTCCCGGCGTGAGCGGCGTGCATTCGAGCGTATGCCTCGACGAAATCAAGTGTACGAGCGCGATGCCGGTGGAAAGCTGACCCACCCGGCCGGTGCGTACCAGGCGGATGCGTTCACCGCACCACCTCGAACGCACTGATCAACAACGCGCCCGCCGCGATCACCGCGCAACCGGCCGCCCGGCGCGGCGTCAGCCGCTCGCCGAGATACACGCGCGCGATCAGCGCCGCGAACACCACGCTCGTTTCCCGCAGCGCCGACACCGGCCCCATCGGCGCGCGATCCATCGCCCAGATCACGATGCCGTACGCGAGCGCCGCGAATACCCCGCCGCAGGCGGCCTTCGCCGTCTCGCCAACCGCCTGCGTCAGCCGCAACGGCCCGGCCCGCAGCCGGTAGTAAGCGGCCATCATCGCGCCGGTCAGCACGAACATCCACGCGGTATAGCCGACCGTGCTGCCGCTCTCGCGCACACCGATCCCGTCCACCACGCTATATGCCGCGATCGACACGCCGGTCGCGACCGCGGTCGGCAGCACCTGCATCATCCGGTGTTGCGCGCCGCGTCCGCGCTCCAGCCCGATCGCCATGATGCCCGCGCAAATCAGCACGAGCCCGCATTGCGCGCCGACGTTCAGGCGCTCGCCCGCGAACGCCGCCGCGCCGAGCGTGACGAGCAGCGGCGCCGTGCCGCGCGCGACCGGGTACGCGACGCTCAGGTCGCCATGCTCGTAAGCGCGGACGAGCAGCAGCGTATAGACGACGTGGATCACGGCCGACGCGACGACGCAGGGCCAGCTCGCGGGTGCGATCGGCGCGGCGGCCGGCAGGAACAGCAGCGCGAACAGCCCGATCGCGATCTGCAGCACCGTCGCCGAGCGCAGCCGGTCGCCGCTGCTGCGCACCAGCGCATTCCATGACGCATGCAGGAACGCCGCGCACAGAACGGCAAACAGAACGGGGATCGGCACGCTGAAACCTCGCTGACGGGTGGGAGGGCCGCGCGGTGCGCGGCAGGCGTCCATCGTATGAACGCGTCACCGGATTGTCAAAAACGCGACGCTCGACGCGCCATCAACGTTCCGGCCGCCTGCTCCCATCGCCCGCCCGGCAATGCTTGCGCCGCAAGCAGCCGCCACGCCACGACATGTGACGCGAAGGTTGCGGGCGCCCCATCCCTTTCCATTCTCTTTCGTCTCGCGCCGCACCGTAATGAAACCGATACCGGAGCGCAACCGTCGCGAAAACACTCCGTCCCCATATCTTCACACGCGGCTGTTCCAATGCGCGTGCTCTCTCGCGAGCTTCGCGCCGAACCGACACGGCGACGGGGCCGCTCTCCACCACCGAAGACCTTTTGGAGTTTCCCGATGTTCCGTCAAGCCTTGCTCGTCACTGCCTGCGCAGCCGCAGCGCTGGCGCTGTTCGCCTGCGGCGGCAGCGACGATTCCACGCCGACGCCCGCCGTGTCGTCGCAGGATGCGCTGCAGACCGCCACGCCGATCAAGCACGTCGTCGTGATCTACGGCGAAAACGTGTCGTTCGATCACTATTTCGGCACCTACCCGAACGCGTCGAACCCGGCCGGCGAACCGGCGTTCACCGCAAAGGCCGGCACGCCGACGATCAACGGGCTGACGGGCACGCTGCTCACCGCGAACCCGAACTTCACGAACACGGCCAACGGCACCGACGCGGCGAACCCGTTCCGTCTCGACCGCACGCAGGCCGCGACCGCCGACCAGAACCACGCGTACACGGCCGAACAGCAGGCCGAGGACAACGGCCTGGTAGACCTGTTCCCGAAATACACGGGCAAGGGCTCGTCCGGCGGCGCCGGCGCATTCGGCACGAAGGGCCAGGTGATGGGCTACTTCGACGGCAACACGGTGACCGCGCTGTGGAACTACGCGCAGCGCTTCGCGATGAGCGACAACACGTTCACGACGGGTTACGGCCCGTCGACGCCGGGCGCGCTGAACCTGATCGCCGGCCAAACCAACGGGATGCAGATCGTCAAGACCTCGAAGCAGCCGTCCACGCTCGCCGCCACGTCGTACTACATCAACGACGGCCAGACGGGTTACACGATGATCAACGACGTCGATCCGGGTTACGACGTGTGCTCGAGCAAGACCGACCAGGCGATGATGACCGGCAAGAACATCGGCGACCTGCTGAACGCGGCCAAGATCACGTGGGGCGGCTTCATGGGCGGCTTCAACCTGTCGACGACGAACGGCAACGGCACGACGGGCTGCGCGCGCAGCACGGTCGCCACCGCCGTGAACGCCGCGACGGCCGACTACATCCCGCACCACAACTGGTTCCAGTACTACGCGTCGACCGCGAACCCGCAGCACACGCGCCCGAGCTCGATCGCGGCGATCGGCTCCAGCGTCCAGACCGACGGCAAGACGGCTGAACCGGCGAATCACCAGTACGACAGCGACGACTTTTTCGCGGCAGTGAAAGCCGGCAACTTCCCGTCGGTCAGCTTTCTGAAGGCACCGGCCGCGCAGGACGCCCACGCTGGCTACTCGGATCCGCTCGACGAACAGGTGTTCGTGACGAAGGTGGTCAACTTCCTGCAGCAGCAGCCGGACTGGCAGAACACCGCCGTGATCGTCACCTATGACGACTCGGACGGCTGGTACGACCACGTGTACACGCCGCCGACGCACGCGTCGTTCGATGCCGTCGACCAGCTCAACGGCGCCGGAAAGTGCGGCACCGGCACGGCTGACGCAGGCTTGGCCGGGCAGCCGGTCAACGGCCGCTGCGGCCCGGGTGTCCGTATCCCGTTCGTCGTCATTTCGCCGTACGCCAAGCAGAACTACGTCGATCACACGATGCTCGACCAGGCGTCCGTCGTGCGCTTCATCGAGGACAACTGGCTCGGCGGCCAGCGTATCGGCGGCGGTTCGTTCGATGCGACGGCCGGCGACCTGCGCAACCTGTTCGACTTCACGTCGAAGCCGAACACGTCGCCGCTGTATCTCGACCCGACGCTCGGCACCGCATTGAGCGCGGCCCCGGCGATCTGACCGGTACTGCCTGACCGCATGGCCGGCGCGTCACGCGCCGGCCGTTTCCATTTCAACGCGTCGCTTCGTGCGGCGCCCGATTTTCGAACGACAGCATGACAGCTCGCCCCGCGTTTCCGTCTCCCGATGCCGCCGGCACGCCCGCGCCGCGCGCCCTTTCCCGCCTGCCGCGCCGCGCGGCGCTCGTGCTCGGCGCGGCCGTGCTCGGCTATGCCGCGTTCGCGATCGCGTTTCCCGCGCGGGTGCCGGCGGCGATCGGCACCGTGGTCGCCGACTGGACCGGCGCGAACCCGCATCCGGTCGTGCTGCAGCGGCCCGCCGCGCAGCCGCTGTCGGCGGTCGCGCAGCTCGGGCGCGCGCTGTTCAACGATCCGTCGCTGTCGGCGTCGGGCAAGCAGTCGTGCGCGTCGTGCCACAGCCCCGATCATGCGTACGGCCCGCCGAATGGGCTCGACGTGCAGCCGGGCGGCCTCGCGATGACGCAGCAGGGCTATCGTCCGCCGCCGTCGCTGATGTACCTGTACCGCCAGCCGAACTTCAGCATCGGTCCCGATGCCGGCGAAAACGATGCCGCGCCGAGCGTCGCGCAGCAGGCCACGGCGGCGGCCGGCGTCGTCAAGGCGCAGAAGGTGGCCGGCACGTCGGCCGCGCCGCAGCTCGTGCCGCAGGGCGGGATGTTCTGGGACGGCCGCGCCGATACGCTGCAGCAGCAGGCGTTCGGCCCGCTGCTGAATCCGGTCGAGATGGCGAATGCGAGCGTCGACGACGTCGCCCGCAAGCTTGCGCAGTCGTCGCATCGCGCGCAGATCGAGCAGTTGTTCGGGCCGCGCGTGTTTTCCACGCCGCAGCTCGCGGTGTCGGAGGCGATGTTCGCGATCGCGCGGTATCAGGTCGAGGATCCGTCGTTCCACCCGTACGACAGCAAGTACGACCGCTGGCTCGAAGGCCGCGCGCGCCTCACGCAGGCCGAGTTGCGCGGGCTGCGCCTGTTCAACGATCCGGACAAGGCGAATTGCGCGGGGTGCCACCTGTCGAAACCCGGCAAGGACGGGCTGCCGCCGATGTTTACCGATTACCAGTACGAGGCGCTCGGCGCGCCGCGCAACCGGGCGCTCGCGCAGAACCGCAACCCGGCGTTCTACGATCTCGGCGTGTGCGGGCCGTTCCGCGACGACCTGAAGGACCAGACGCAGTATTGCGGGATGTTCCTGACGCCGACGCTGCGCAATTCGGCGACGCGCCACGTGTTCTTCCACAACGGCGTGTTCCACACGCTCGATCAGGTGATGGCGTTCTACAACGAGCGCAGCATTTCGCCGCAGAAGTTCTATTCGCGCGGCGCGGACGGCAAGGTCGACGAATACGACGACATTCCGCCGAAATATCGCGCGAACGTCGACGTGACCGACGCGCCGTTCGATCGCAAGCCGGGCGACAAACCCGCGATGACGGCGCAGGACATCAAGGATATCGAGGCGTTTCTCGGCACGCTGACGGACGCCCCGGCGCAGCACTGAGCCGCCGGCCGGGCGCCGCGACGGGTCAGCAGCGCGCGCGGATGCACAGGAAGGCCGGCGCCAGCGACAGCTCCGCATGGAGCCGTTCGGATACGGCCTTCATCTCCGGTAGCGGCGTCGGTTCGACGAAGCGGTCGAGCCGCCAGCCGCCGTCGGCCACCGCGTTCAGGATGTCGGCGAGCGGCCGCCGCCACGCTTCGACGTAGGGCCGCGGTTCGCCGAACCCCGACCAGTGGAAACCGAAGCGTGACGTGTCGAAGTACGTGCCGTCGCCGCGCGTGCGTTCGTCCATCCAGTCGCGCATCGGATGCGCCATCGAGAACACGAGCGTCCCTCCGGGGCGTGCGACGCGCCGGAATTCACGCAGCGTCGGCGCGAGGTCGCGCACGTAGTCGAGCGCGAGCGAGCACAGCACCTTGTCGACCGATGCGTCGGGCAGCCACGCGAGCGGCGCTTCGAGGTCGCCTTCCGTGACGTCGACCGCCAGCCCCGCGCAACGGGTTCGCGCGAGCGCAACCATCTCCGGCGTCACGTCGAACGCACGCACGGTCGCGCCGTGACCGGCGAGATGCGCGCTGCAGATGCCGGGCCCGCAGCCGGCGTCGAGCACCGTCAGGCCGTCGACGTCGCCGAGCAGCGCCATCGTGGCCGGTCGCTCGTAGAGCGCGTTGTGCGCCTTCGTCGGCGCGATGTCCGCATAGCGTTGCGCGAAGCTCGCGTACGCGCGGCGGCCGGGTGATTCGTTCGGTTCGGTCGGTTCGGTCGGTTCGTTCATGCGGTATCCGTCGGTCGAAACGGGGCAGGCCGATTCTGCCCGATCGGATAACGGATGGCGACTGCCGTCACGCCTGCGTCAGGACAGGCTGTCGAGCAAGCGATACCACGCGACGCCGGCCGCGATATAGAAGCGCTGCAGCCCGTGCAACGGGATCGGCCGGATCGGCGTGACCCGAAACGGCAGCGGCAGTTGCGCATCGCCCGACAAATGGGCGGCCAGATGCTTGCCGAGCGTCGTCGCCATCGCGATGCCGCGGCCGTTGTAGCCGAGCGCGATCGTCACGCCCGGCGCGGGCTCATGCGCGTGCGGCAGGAAGTCCGCGGTGATCGCCACGCGCCCCGCCCAGCGGTATTCGAACCGAACACCCTTCAGTTGCGGATACAACAGCGTCGTCGCGCGTTCGAGGTGGCGCCAGTCGCTCGGCGCGCGCGGGTCGGCAAACGGGCCGCGGCCGCCCATCAGCAAGCGCCCGGCCGCGTCACGGCGGAAGTACAGCAGCAGGCGCCGCGCATCCGATGCGACCTCGCCGCCGGCGAGGATGTCGCGACCGAGCGCCGGCGCGAGCGGTTCCGTCGCGACGATGAAGCTGTTCGCGGCGATCACCGACTGGCGCAAGCCGGGCCATAGCCCGTCGGTGTAGCCGTTGGTCGCGATCACGACGCGCTCGGCCGACAACGTCGCGCCGCCGGACGTCGCGATCCGCCAGCGGCCGTCGGCACGTGTCAACCCGACGGCGCGGGTCGAGCCGTGCACGACCGCCCCACTCGCCTGCGCGGCGCGCACCAGGCCGCGCGTATAGCTGAGCGGCTGCACGCTGCCCGCGCGGCGATCGATCCAGCCGCCCGCATACGCCGGCGTGCCGAGCCGCCGCGCGACGTCGTCGCGGCTCAGCACGTCGACCGGCGCGCCGCGCGCGGCCCACTGCTGCGCACGGCGCGCGACCGTGTCGAGCATCGCGGCGGTCGGTGCCGGCTGGATCCAGCCGGCGCGACGCGCATCGCAGTCGATTCCGTGCCGCGCGATCAGGTCGAACACGGTATCGGCCGCGCCGCCGACGATGCCGGCAAGCCGCTCGCCAGTCTCGTCGCCGAACCGGCGGACCAGTTCGTCCGGATCGTATTTCAGCCCTGGAATCACTTGCCCGCCGTTACGGCCCGATGCGCCCCAGCCCGGCTGCGCGCCGTCGATCACGCGGACGTTCGCGCCGCGTTCGGCCAGATGAAGTGCCGTCGACAAGCCCGTGAAGCCGGCGCCGACGATCGCCACGTCGCACGACACGGACGCATCGAGCGCGGGCGTATCCGGCGCCGGCGCGGCGGTCGCCGCCCACAGCGAATCCGGCCATCCGGGTGCCGCGTTCGTTGCGCTCATGTTCGATCCGGGTGATCGGCGCCGTCCGACGCCAGCAGACGACGCAGGAATTCCTGCGTGCGGGGATGGGCCGGCTGGGTCAGCACGTCGCGCGCCGGCCCGCTTTCGCAGATCGTGCCGTCGTGCAGAAAGCACACGCGGTCGGCCACCTCGCGCGCGAATGCCATTTCGTGCGTGACGACCACCATGGTCATCCCGTCGCGGGCGAGCCCGCGCATCACGCCGAGCACTTCGCCGACGAGCTCGGGATCGAGCGCCGACGTCGGCTCGTCGAACAGGATCGCCTGCGGCGCCATCGCGAGTGCGCGTGCGATCGCGACGCGCTGCTGCTGCCCGCCCGACAACTCCGACGGATACGCATTCATCCGGTGCGAAAGCCCGACCTTGTCGAGCAGCGCGCGGGCCTGCTCACGCGCTTGGGCAACCGGCACGCGCCGCACGTGCACCGGCCCTTCCATCACGTTCTCGAGCGCCGTGCGATGCGCAAACAGGTTGAAGCGCTGGAATACCATGCCGACCCGCATCCGCAGTTCGTGGATCCGCTTCGAATGCGCGTCGACTGTCACGCCGTCGATCGTGATCGACCCTTCGTCGTAGGTCTCGAAGCCGTTGATACAGCGCAGCACGGTCGACTTGCCGGACCCGGACGGCCCGATCAGGCACACGACCTCCCCCTGCTGCACGTCGAGGCTCACGCCCTTCAGCACCGCGTGCTGCTGAAACCGCTTGTGTATCGAATCGATCCGGATCATGCGCCTCTCCTCAGTGCGAGCCGCTTGCCGAGCCGGTTCACGCCGAACATCAGCGGCAGGCCGAGCGCGAGATACAGCAGCGCGACGAGCGTGTAGACGCTCATGTTCTGGAACGTCGACGACGCGATCAGTTGGCCGGCGCGCGTGATCTCGGCGACCGTGATCGTCGACGCGACCGACGAATCCTTCAGCAGCATCACCAGCGTGTTGCCGTACGGCGGCAGCGCGATGCGAAACGCCTGCGGCAGCACCACGCGTCGCATGATCATCGGGCCGCGCATGCCGATCGCGTGCGCGGCTTCGATCTGGCCGTGGTCGATCGCCTCGATGCCCGCGCGGAAGTTCTCGGCCTGATACGCCGAGTACGCGATGCCGAGGCCCAGCACGCCGGCCTGGAACGCCGACAGTTGCACGCCGAGATCGGGCAGCACGAAGTACATGTAGAACAGCTGCACGATGATCGGCAGCCCGCGGATCACGTTGATGATCGTGCTGCCGGCCGTCGAAACGGCACGATGGCGCGACACCTTCAGCAGCGCGAGGATCAGCCCGAGCACCGAACTGAGCACGAATGCGCATGCGGTGATCTCGATCGTGACCACCGCGCCCTTCAGCAGGATCGGCAGGAAATCGATCGCGTTCTGAAAAAACATGAGGCCTCCTATGCGACGACCGGACGGCGCGCCGCGATGGATGCCCGCGACGCGCGGGCGATGCGGGTCGGGAATCGAGCGACGACGCTCAGCTCATGTGCCACTTCTGCAGGATCTGCTGCAGCGTGCCGTCGGTCTTCATCTTGCGGATCGCGCCGTTGAGCTGCTCGAGCGTCGCTGTATCGCCCTTGCGCACGATGAAACACACCTGCCCCTTCACGACGCTCTGGTATTCGGGCACGAGCCGCACCTGGCGATTGACGCCGTGCTCGATCTGGTACGCGACGATCGGCTGGTCGGCGAAGCCGGCCTTGATGCGCCCGAGCGCGACGTCGCGCATGATGTCCGCGATCGAATCGTAGGTCCGGACTTCCTTGAAGATGCCCTTCTTGTTGAGCGCGTCGACGAACGCCGTGCCGACCTGCGCGCCGACCACCTGGCCCTTGAAATCGTCCATCGACGTATAGCGGCCCGGGTCGTCGGCCTTCACGATCAGGCCTTCGCCGAACGAATAGACGGTGTCGGAGAAATCGACGACCTGCTGGCGCGCCGGCGTCTTCAGCATCGCGGCCGAGATGATGTCGATCTTCTGCGTGGTGAGCGACGGGATCAGCGCCGAGAACACGGTCTGCTGCACGTCGACGCGAAACCCGGCCGACTTCCCGGCCGCGGTGATCGCATCGACCATCATCCCCTGGATCGAATTGCTCTTGACGTCGAGAAACGTGAACGGCACGCCGGTGGCCGTCGCGCCGACCTTCAGCGTGGGCTCGGCCGCAACGGCACCCGCCGATGCCGTGGAGAGTGCGATACAGGTGGCGAAACCGGCGGCCAGTGCGCCGAACCGCTTGATGAACGGAACCATGGTGACTCCTCCTCGAATAATCCGGGCGCCGGCCGGTCGCTAATCGACGCTGCGACGATGACTTGATCTTAAAACGAATCAAAAATATCGCAAATAGATTTTTGCGTATCGATATTCGATACGATATGATGCGATATCGAATCGATCCCGCCCCTCGCCATGGACACGTCGCCCGACCAAGCAAACGATCTGCTGTTCAACCAGTCGCTGGAAAAAGGGCTGAACGTGCTGCGCGCGTTCAGCGCGAAGCGGCGCACGATGACGCTGGCGGAAGTGGCCGACGCGGCGGGGATGACGAAAAGCTCCGCGCAGCGGATGGTCTATACGCTCGAGAAGCTCGGCTACATCCGCAAGCATCCGGTCACGCGGCGCTACCAGCTCACGCCGCACGTGATGCGGATCGGCTTCAACTATCTCGCGGCCGATACGTTGATCGACGTCGCGAATCCGTTCCTGTCCGAGCTCACGAACCTGACCGGCGAAACCACCAATCTCACCGAGCCGGACGAGGATGAAATGGTGTACGTCGCGCGTTTCGTGTCGACGAAGTTCGTGCCGATCCACATGCCGATCGGCAGCCGCATCCCGATGTACTGCACCGGCTCCGGTCGTGCGTTCCTGAGCGCGTTGCCGCCGGAAGAAGCACGTATGCGGCTCGACGGCATGGCGCGCACGCCGCATACGCCGCGCACGGTCACGGCGCTCGACGATCTCGTCGCGTTGCTCGACGGCGCGCGGCGCGAAGGCTACGCGACCAACCAGGAAGAACTGTTCATCGGCGACATGTCGATCGCGGCGCCCGTGCTCGGCAGCCAGGGGCAGCCGGTCGCGGCCGTGCACGTGGTCGCGCCGACGAGCCGCTGGACGTTCGACGACGCGCGCCGCAAGCTCGCGCCGGCGGTAATCGACTGCGCGCGCGGGATCAGCAATTCGATCCGGACGCTTGAGTAGCGTCGATGAAATGGCATGCGGCGCGCCGTTGCATTGAAGTTCTGGAGGCAAGTTCGTGAGCCGGCCTCGGGCGAGGTTTGTACGACGCCTTCGCCACGGCCATCGTCGGTTGAAACGCGATGCACGCCAACGCGGCAGCGATCCGGACTCCCCTCATGACAGGCTCCAGAAATTTGCGCGATCGGTACGATGGTTTTGCCAGCCAATCCACTCCGAGACGGAATTGAGGCGTCAGCGTTGCATGCTCTTCCCGTACCCGCGCAACGCCCCCAGATACGCCACGTCGTGGATGAATCGCGGCGCTCGTCGATGCGTATTCGAGCCCTGGGGTAAGCCCGCTAGCGTGCAACCGCCTCCGGCGTGCTGACGGCTGCGATCGCTGTCGCTCGCCGCTCCGCCAGCTTCTGCGCAAGCCGGTACGCGACAAGCGAGCCCGCCACGGCCAGCAGCATGGGCACGAGGCTGTCGTGATTCGCACGCGTGAATTCGAGCATCAACACGACGGCCGTGATCGGCATCTGCATCGACGCGGCGAGAAACGCGGTCGCGCCGATCAGTGCGCATCCGCCGAGCGATGCGCCCGGCCACACCGCGCTCCACAGTCCGCCGAGCACGACCCCGAGCAACGCGCCGTTCGCGAGACCCGGCGTCAGCAGCCCGCCTTCCGCGCCGACCCGCAGGCTGCCGGCCTCGATCAGCACCTTCAGCACGAGCAACGTCGCGGCGAAACCGATCGTCAGCGTGCCGTCGAAACCGAGCGACGCCGGGCCCTTGCCGTTGCCGAGCAGTTGCGGAAACCCCATCGCAAGCACGCCGATCACCGCGAAATTGAGCAGCGCGAACACCGGCAGCCGCCAGTCCTTCGGCGCGTTCGCCCGCGCGCGGCTCGTGAGCCGCACGAAACCGTACGCGGCGAAGCCGAACAGCGGCCCGCAGACGATCGACCATGCGACGAGCGGCGTGCTCAGCACGAACGCCGGCACCGTGTACTGATGCTCGTTGCCGAGGCCGATCCACGCGACGACCGCCGCGATCGCGGACGTGACGACCGCCACGATCAGCGCACGCAATTCGAACGTGCCGAGCAGCACCTCGAGCACGAAGATCGCACCGCCGAGCGGCACGTTATAGACGGCCGCGAGCCCCGCGCCGGCGCCGCACGCGACCATCAGCCGGCAGTCGTCGGGCGTGAGTCGCGCCGCGTGGGCAAACCGCCCGGCGAGCAGCGAACCGATCTCGCGCGGCGCGACTTCGCGGCCGAGCGGCGAGCCGAGCGCGACGGTGACGATCTGCAACAGCGCATGAACCGTCGTGCTGACGAACGGCATCCGGGGATCGGCCGCGCGCACCGCGCGACGGATGCTGACGAGCGGCCGGCCATACCGGTAAAGCGCCCACCAGCCGCCGCCGGCGACGATCCCGCAGCCGACCAGCACCGCCAACCGGCGCAACGGCTCGGCCGCGGTCACGCCAGTGAGGAAGCTCTCCGGCCCGATCACGTGCGCCAGGCTGTAGCCGTACGCGAGGTGCTGGATCGCATGCAGCAGCAGCGCGAGAAGCATGCCGCCGAGGCCCGCGCCGAGGCCGGTCAGGACAGTGACGACAGCCATGCGCGCGAACGGACTGGCGGTCGGCGAAGCAGCAACGGGGGCGGACGGAAGATCGAGGCGCATGGGGTCGGCGAACGAAGAGGGAAAAGGACGGTGCGCAAAGGGGCACGCCGTCGTCAGGACCGAATCGTAGGCCCCGGCCTCTCATGAGACAAACGTATTTTTCGAATCGACTGATGTATTTTACGAATACTTGACGGCCAGCGGGCCACGACGGCCCGCCTTCCGCATCAATCCGGATACGTAATGCGCTCCGGTTCACGCCGCATGATGACTTCCCCGTGGCGCACCGACAGCGTGGCCTTCGCCTGCCGGCGCACGGCTTCGTAGTCGCTGTCCGCGTCGAGCACGACCAGATTGGCCGGCCGCCCGACCGCGATGCCGTAGCCATCGCCGAGATGCATCGTCGTCGCGCTGTGGTCGGTCACGAAGTCGAGGCAGCGCTGCAAATCCTGGTAACCCATCATGTGGCAGATGTGAAGGCCCGCGTCGAGCACGCGCAGGATGTTGCCGTTGCCGAGCGGATACCACGGGTCCTTGATCGAATCCTGCCCGAAGCACACGTTGATCCCGGCACGGTCGAGTTCCGCGACGCGCGTGACGCCGCGCCGCTTCGGAAACGTGTCGAAGCGTCCTTGCAGATGGATGCTCTCGGTCGGGCACGAGATGAAGTTCAGCCCCGCCCGCTTCAGCAGCCGGAACAGCTTAGAGCAGTATGCGTTGTCGTACGAACCCATCGCGGTCGTATGGCTCGCGGTGACGCGCGCCCCCATGCCGCGCACGCGCGCTTCTTCCGCGAGCACTTCGAGAAAGCGCGAATGCGGATCGTCGGTCTCGTCGCAGTGCACGTCGACGAGGCAGCCCGTGCGTTCCGCGAGATCCATCAGGAAGCGGATCGAGCTGACGCCCTGCTCCCGCGTGTTCTCGAAATGCGGGATCCCGCCGACGACGTCCGCACCGAGTTCGATCGCCTGCTCCATCAGTGCGCGGCCACCGTCGAACGATTCGATGCCCTCCTGCGGGAACGCGACGATCTGCAGGTCGATCAGCCCGCGCGCCTCGTCCTTCACTTCCAGCATCGCCTTCAGCGCGGCCAGCGTCGGATCGGTCACGTCGACGTGCGTGCGCACGTGCTGGATTCCGTGGTCGCGCAGCATGGCGATCGCCGCATGCGCACGCGCCTTCGTGTCCTCGTGCGTGATCGTCGCCTTGCGCTCGGCCCAGCGCTCGATGCCCTCGAACAGCGTACCGCTCATGTTCCACGCGGGTTCGCCGGCCGTCAGCACCGCATCGAGGTGGATATGCGGTTCGACGAGCGGCGCGATCGCGAGCCGGCCGCCGCCGTCGATATGGTCGGGGTTCGTCGACGCGACCGGTGCGATTTGCGCATCGATCCGCGCGATCTTGCCGGCATCGATGCCGATCGTGAACAGGCCGTCGCGGCCGCGCAGGCGTACGTTGAACAGGTTCATGGGGAGGCCTCTTGTCGTATGCGTTGACACGGCCGCGCGATCTGCGTCGGCGGCCGTGCGGTCCGGGCGACCAGTATGGAGGAAAAGCGGCGATGCGCGCACGTACCGCGCATGTTGCATCGACACGACAGCCGGGCCGCGCCGGACGGAAGCTGCGGGCCGGCCATCGCGCAGGAACCGCCGGCCGGCGCGGGCGCATCGCGTCGTGTCGGTTTTGTGAACGACTCTTGCACGATCCGGAACAGTGCGCTCGCGGCCGCTCGGCCCGTGCGCGCGACGCGCATTCCTATACTTGCGCCGAACTTTGGTTTCCCGTCCCACACGCAGGAGCTTGATGATGCAAAAAACCCTGATCGCCGGCGCGTGCGCCGCCGCCCTGTTCGCGCCGCTCGCCCACGCGCAGAGCTCGGTCACGCTGTACGGCCTGATCGACGCCGGCATCGCCTATACCAACAACGTGAACGGCGCGTCGCAGTGGCGCATGGCGACCGGCACGATCAACGGCAGCCGCTTCGGCCTGCGCGGCACCGAGGATCTCGGCGGCGGCCTGAAGGCGCTGTTCGTGCTCGAGAACGGCTTCAACGCGAACAACGGCGGGCTCGGCCAGGACGGCAAGCTGTTCGGCCGTCACGCGTATGTCGGCCTGAGCCAGGCCGGCTACGGCACGCTGACGCTCGGCCGGCAGTACGACACGATGGTCGACTTCGTCGCGCCGCTGTCCGCGACGTCCGGCGATTTCGGCGATGCAGGCTTCGCGCATCCGTTCGACAACGACAACCTGAACCACTCGCTGCGCATCAACAACGCGGTCAAGTACACGAGCGACACGATCGCGGGCTTCAAGGTCGGCGC
This sequence comes from Burkholderia sp. AU16741, assembly GCF_002223345.1. Classification (NCBI taxonomy): domain Bacteria; kingdom Pseudomonadati; phylum Pseudomonadota; class Betaproteobacteria; order Burkholderiales; family Burkholderiaceae; genus Burkholderia; species Burkholderia sp. AU16741. The sequence continues at coordinate 391,455 of NZ_NKEZ01000008.1, read as the reverse complement.
GCTGTACGCGTTCTCCAACTCGGCGAACTTCAGCGCGAACCGCGCGTACAGCATGGCCGCGAGCTACACGAACGGCCCGCTGAAGCTGGCCGGCGCCTACCTGCAGATGAACGGCACGAAGGGCTCGACGAGCGCGAGCCCCGGCGCGACCGATTCGGCCGAAGCGAAGAGCCTGAACCAGGGCGGCTGGTCGATCGGCTCGGACCGCATGCGCACCTACGGCGGCGGCGTCAGCTACGTGTTCGGCCCGGCGACCGTCGGCTTCGTCTACACGCGTTCGCAGTACGACAACACGGGCGCGTTCGGCTCCAGCGGCCAGATCGCGTTCAACAACTATGACGTGAACGTGCGCTATGCGGTGACGCCGGCCATCAGCGTCGGCGCGGCCTATGTGTACACGGACGCCAGCGTGTCGAATCCCGACAGCAAACACGGCACCGACCCGAAATGGCATCAGGCGAACCTGCAGGCCGTGTACAAGCTGTCGCGCCGCACCGACCTGTACGCGGAAGCGATGTTCCAGCATGCGTCGGGCCGCGGCTACCAGGCGTTCATCAATACGTCGGGCGGCGCATCGAGCACCGCGAACCAGGTGGTCGGCACGATCGGCATGCGCACGCGGTTCTGACGGGCATCGCGCGACGTCGTCCGTATGCACGGCGCCCGTGTGCACGGGCGCCGTGCACACACGGGTCCGGCGGCCGCGGACGACGACGCCAATGTTGTTCCTTCTGGAACGCAGCCCTCCTGGAATCGGGGTGTTTGCACGCGGACTCGCTACGTAGACTGACGTCGAAGGTCGGCGCCGCGCACCGCGTGTCGATCCGGCCACCCACCCCTTATTCAGGAGAACCTCGTGAAATCGCTCGTCGTTACCGCCGCCGCTGCCGTCCTGCTTGCCGCACCGGCCCTGTCGTTCGCCCAGCAGGCGAAGTCGCCCGTCACGCGCGCGCAGGTGCTGCAGGAGCTGATCGATCTCGAATCGGTCGGCTACAACCCGGCGCGCGGGGAAGTCGGCAACTATCCGGACGACGTCCTCGCGGCGCAGGAACGACTGCAGGCGAAGCGTCTTGCCGAGCGGAAAGCGGCGCGGGCTGCGTACGGCCCGGCCGGCGAGCCGGCAACCGAATCGGGCGCGGCGGCCAAGCCCGCGCTGTGACGACGCGCGTCGCTCGCATCAAGCGTGCATGGCGAGCGACGTGGTTTTGGCATGGTCATGAAATGAAGCAACCCGCCGCGCGCCGATGCGCGCGCGGGGTCCAGGCGGCCTGCGCTCAGGCGGCCTGCGCTCAGGCGGCCTGCGGTTCGCGGCCGATCGCGTTCAGCATCTCGACGTCGCGCGCGATCATCGTCGGCACCTGCGCACGCAGCATCTCGACCCAGGTCCGCACCTTCGCATCGACGAAGCGGCGCGACGGGTACAGCGCATACACGTTCATCTTCTGCAGGATATGCGCGGGCAGCACGCGGACGAGCGTGCCGTCGCGTAGCGCGTCGATCGCCGAATACAGCGGCAGCATGCCGATCCCGATGCCGTCGCGGATCGCGAGCGCGAGCGATTCGGCGGTGTTGGTCTGCACCGGCCCGGCGACGTGGATCTGCTCGACGCCTTCGGGCCCTTCGAGCACCCATTCGTGCGTCGGAAACGCCGGCGTACACAGCGTCAGGCACGCATGCGCGGCGAGATCCTGCGGGCGGGCCGGCACGCCGTGCCGTTTCACGTAGTCGGGCGATGCACACAGAATGCTGAACGTCGAGCCGAGCAGATGCGACACGAGTTCCGAATCGGGCAGCGACGACGCGGTGACGACGGCCGTGTCGCTCGTGCCGTCGAACAGGTCGGGCATGCGCTGCGACAGCGACAGCTCGATCGACACGTCCGGGAATTGCGCGTGATAGCGCGTCAGCGTGGGCAAGACATAGTGATGACCGACGCTCGCGAAGCTGTGCATGCGCAGCACGCCGGCCGGGCGCTCGTGCGCGCAACTCGCCTCTTCTTCCGCGCGGTCGACGTCGGCGAGGATCTGGCGGCAGCGCCGCAGATAGCTTTCGCCGGCCGACGTGAGCGCGAGACGCCGCGTCGAGCGATTCATCAGACGGGTGCGCAAGCGCGCCTCGAGCTCCGACACCGCGCGCGACATCGCGCCCGTCGTCGAATTCAGCGATTGCGCGGCGGCGGTGAAGCTGCCCGTCTCGACGACGCGCGAAAACACCCGCATGTTTTGTAGGGTATCCATTCCTGTGAGCGACCTGTAGCGGAGCCGCCATTTTCCTCCACCGGATGCGACAGATTGTTACTCCGGCTGCAACTATCGTTTCCCCGCAGCTGCGTTAATGCGCGGGCGCCGCACTCCTACAATCGGCGCCTCACCAGTCGAACGGACCCGTTCGGACCCGCCGCGGCAGCTCGCGCGGTCGGCCTTGGGCCCTCTTTTCATGAAGCCACCACCTGCGATCGCGCGACCTTCCATCGAACCGGCACGATGGAGGCGATGGCTCGATCCGCTCGGCAACGCGGCGCGCGACTGGGCCACGACCGACGGGATGATCTGGCTGCACCTCGCGAAAACCGTGCTCGCGGCGCTGCTGGCGATGGGCATCGCGATGCGTCTCGAGATGTCGCAGCCGCGCACCGCGATGACGACGGTGTTCGTGCTGATGCAGCCGCTGTCGGGGATGGTGTTCGCGAAGAGCTTCTACCGCGTGCTCGGCACGGCGGCCGGCCTCGTCGGCGCGCTCGCGCTCGGCGGGCTGTTCGCGCAGCAGCCGGAGCTGTACATGGCCGGCATCACGCTGTGGATCGGCGGCTGCATCGCGCTCGCGGTACGCAACCGCCACTTCCGCTGGTACGGCTTCGTGCTCGCCGGCTATACGGCCGCGCTGATCGGCCTGCCGGCCGTGATGACGCCGCAGACGCTGTTCCAGTCCGCGCTCACGCGCGCCGCCGAAGTCGCCCTCGGCATCGCGTGCTCGGGCGCGGTCAGCGCGCTGATCCTGCCGTTGAGTTCCGCGAAGGCGCTGATGCGCTCGTTGAGCGCACGCCACGCGACGTTCGCGGCGTTCACGGCCGGCGCGCTCTCGGGCGACGTCGCGCGCGGCGATTTCGAGCGGCGCTTCGCCGATTTCGTCGACGATATCGTCGGCTTCGAAGCCAACCGCGCGTTCGCGTCGTTCGAGGATCCGCACATTCGCGCGCGCAGCCGCCGGCTCGCGCGGCTGAACAGCGAGTTCATGAACGCATGCACGCGGCTGCATGCGCTGCATCAGCTCGTCAAACGGCTGCGTGCGAGTCAGTCGGACGCGGTGCTCGATGCGCTGGCGCCGCACGTCGACGCGCTGGCGCTGCGCTTTGCCGCGTTACGCGACGAACGCCCGCGCGGCATCGCGCCGGCCACGGGCGCGCTGCTCGAACTGCGCCGCTTCCACGGTGCATTGCCGAAGGCCGCGCGCGCGTCGCGGCGGGCCATCGAGGACCATGCGGCCGGCGGCCTGCTCGACTTCGATACCGCGATCGAACTGCTGTACCGGTTCATCGACGAATATCTCGGCTACGTCGACACCTACGCGTCGCTCGATCAGGACGATCACGCGTTCGAGCGCTCGGTCACGCATTACGCGGTGAAAACCAATGCGTTCTTCGTCGGCTTCGCGTTCCTGCGCACGGTGGTCGCCGTCGGCGCGATGAGCGCGTTCTGGATCGCGTCCGAATGGCCGAGCGGCTCGCTCGCGGTGATCGCCACCGCGATCGCGTGCGCGCTCAGCTCGACGTCGCCGCGCGCGCCGAAGTTCGTCGCGCAAATGGGCGCGGGCGCGGCGTTCGCGACCGCGGTCGGCTATCTGTTCCTGTGCTACGTCTATCCGAACATCGACGGCTTTCCGCTGCTGTGCGCGGCGCTCGCCCCCGTGCTCGGCCTCGGCGCGTTTCTCGCGATGCGGCCCGGCCTGTCCGGCTACGGGATCGGCTTCGCGGTGTTCTTCTGCCTGCTCGCGGGCCCCGACAACACGATCGCGTATACGCCCGAAGTGCTGATCAACAACGGGCTGGCGGTCGTCGTCGCGATGCTTGCGTGCTCGCTCGTGTTCGCCGTCGTGTTCCCCACCCACATGCCCTGGCTGACCAGCCGGATCGCGCACGACTTGCGCCGCCAGGTGACGCTTGCGTGCGAAGGCGCGCCGGACGGCCTCGCGCAGCGCTTCCAGTCGAGCACGCATGACCTGATGGCGCAACTGCGGACGCTGCTGGTGCGCCGCACGCGGCAGCATCGCGATGCGCTGCGCTGGATGCTGTCGACGCTCGAGATCGGCCACGCGGTCATCGACCTGCGCGACGAGCTGCACGCGTTCGGCGCGGCGAAGCCGCCGCAGATGCTGCGCTGGACCGGGTCGATCGATGCGGTGCTGCTCGAACTGCCACGCTTCTTCGACGATCCGACGCCCGCCCGCCATGCGCGCACGCTGAAATCCGTGAATCTCGCGATCCGCGCGGCGCAGCACGCGCTGCAGGCGTGGTACGCGGTGCCCGACGCGCGGCGCAACATGCAGCGGATCGTCGGCTGCCTGCACTTCATGCGCAGCGCGCTGCTCGACAAGGACGCACCGTTCAACCGGCACCGCCATTGAAGATCGATGCGCGCGCAACGGGATCGTTGTTCCGGATGGAAATAAGCTCTCCAGGCGTGGTGATTAATCTTTAAGCAGTGCGAGCCTATAGTTTCCTCACTGCCAGCGAGACTGGCACTCACCCAGGAGAAACAAAATGAAGCCGCTGCACCTCGCCCTCGTTGCCCTGTCGCTCACCGCTGCCGTCGCCCACGCGCAGCCGGCGCCGGCAGACGCCGCACCGCAACAGGCGAACCGCGCCGAGGCCGTCAAGGCCGCCGGCCGCGTCGATCGTGCGCAATCGAAGCAGGAAGACCCGAACGCATGCGTCGGCCCCGTCAGCTTCTGCAACATCTACTTCGGCAGTTGAGCATGACGCCGCGTCGTCACGGCCATGCCCGCATCGCCCGCACCGCATGCATGACGTGCGCGGGCGAACGGCGGTCCGGCCGATCGCCGCATCGCCGCCCTGCACCACGCCGCTTCGATTGAAGCGGCGCTTGCCGTTTCAGGCGCCGCGCCCCGGCCGCCAGCCCACTTCGCGCAACGCATCCAGCAAGCGCGCCTGCCCGAGCCCTTCGACCCGCGCCCCGCGCGACTCGACGTCGCCGCCTGCAACCAACGCATTCACGATCGCTTCCTCCACCGTTTCCGCCGCCGCGACGAACAGCGCGGAAATATGGTCGTTGTTGACCATCCGCACGTCGGTGGTCGGCGTGCCCTTGCTGCCGTAATTCACGGCAGGCAAGCCGGCGTTGCCGGTCGCGAACGCGAGGAAGATGTCGCCGCTCGAATCCTCGGTGCCGCCGCCGACGCGGGCGAGCCCCACACTCGCGCGCTGCGCGAGACGCCTGCATTGATGCGGCAGCAACGGTGCGTCGGTCGCGATCGTGACGACGATCGAACCCATGCCGGCCTCGCCTTTCGCTTCGGCTTCGCGAAACGGCGAATGCACGTGCCGCAGCACTTCGCCGACCGGGTAGCCGGCCACGCGCAGCATCTCGCGCACGCCGTAGTTCGCCTGCACGAGCGCGCCGACCGTCCAGCCGCCCGCGTCGCTCGCCAGCACGCGCGACGCGGTGCCGATGCCGCCCTTGAACTCGTGGCAGATCATGCCCGTGCCGCCGCCCACGCCGCCTTCGGCGACCGGCCCCGGCTGCGCGGCGGCCAGCGCGCGCTGCACGTGCGCGGCGTTCACGTGCTGCCCCCAGATGTCGTTCAGCAGCCCGTCGTAGGTTTCCATCACGACCGGCATGCACCAGTACACGCGGCCGGCCGCCGCTTCGCGTTCGTTCGCGACCAACGCGTCGCGCACCGCGCCGACGCTGTGCGTGTTCGTATAGGCGATCGGCGTGGTCAGCAGGCCGGCTTCGCGGATCCATTCGAGCCCGGTCGCGTCGCCGTTGCCGTTCAGCACGTGCACGCCCGCGAAGCACGGCGAATCGTGCGCGGCGCCCGCGCGCGGCTCGATGACGGTGACGCCGGTGCGGATCGATGCGTCGCCGTTCGCCACGTTCAGCGTGCAATGACCGACCCGCACGCCCGCTACGTCCGTGATCGCGTTGAAGCGGCCCGGCGTGCCGAGTCCGATGCGGATGCCGAGATCCCTCGTGCGCATGATGTCATTCCTCCCGTCTTTCAATGATTCGGTGTAGCGGTGATACAGGGTGTCGACCCGATGCTCAGAGCGCACGGAATGCCGCGCTGTGGCGCGCCCACGCTGCGTACATCACGAGCGCCGCGACCAGCAGCCCGGCGATGATGATCAGGTCGGTCGGCTTCGTCGCCGTCGCGAGCGTCGTGTAGAGCGTGTATGCGGCGCCCGCCACAGCGACCAGCGGCGTCAGGGGCCACAGCGGCATCCGGTAATGATGCTCGACGTCGCGGCGCACGAACCGGCTCGCAAGCGCGGCCAGCCCGACGACGAGGTAGATCAGCAGCAACAGGTCGACCGTGAACGCGGTCAGCTCGTCGAGGCTCGACACGAACACGAGCCCGGCCGACGGGATCGCGAGCGCGATCGTCGCGAGCCACGGCGATTCGAGGCGCGGATGGATCGTCGAGAACGCGCGGTTGCAGGTGCGCGACCAGAGCGCATGCCGGCCGCTGCTGTACAGCAGGCGGCCCATCGCGATCACGATCGCGATGATCGCGTTGAACACCGACAGGAAGATCCCGCCGCTGATCACGCGCGACACGGCCGGATTGCTCAGCGAGCGCACGACATAGCCGATCGGATCGGCGCTCTTCGTCAGTTCCGTCAGCGACGGCGCGCCGAGCACGATCGCGGTGAGCGGCACCAGCTCGACGACGAGAATCACGAGCAGCGAATAGATCACCGCCTTCGCGACGTTGCGATTGCCGCCGCGCAGGTCTTCCGCGAGATAGGCCGCCGAGCCGAAGCCGTTGTAGCAGAAGATCGCGGTGCCGATCGCGGGCACGATGGCCGCGAGCGTGGCCGGCACGAGCGCATTGCCGCTCGCGACGACCGGTGCGATCAGCACTTCGGCGCCGCGATGCGGCGACCCGAAGCCGAGCCCGGCGATCAGCATCAGCACGCCGATTTCGACGACCAGGAACGCGCCGGTGATCCACGCATTCGTCTTGATATTCAGCATGCCGAGCAGATAGCTGAGCAGCACGATCGTCAGCGCGACCGACTGATTGCCGAAGTGCGTGCCGAGTGCGCTGTTCAGGTACGGCGCGGCGCCGCTGGCGAGCACGGCCGGGATGAACACGCTGACGGACAGCACCGTGATGAAGGTCAGGTAGCCGGGCAGCGTGCCGAACACGCGCTTGGCCATCACGTATTCGCCGCCCGCGCTGCGGTGCGCGGCGCTGAGTTCCGCATAGCAGAGCGCGAACGCCAGCGCGAGCACGCCGCCGAGCACGAACGACAGCACCGCGCCGCTGCCGGCCTGCTGGATCGCGAACGGCGCGATCACGAAGATCGAGCTGGCCGGGGTCACGCCCGATACGGTGATCATCACTGCGTCGCGCACGCTGAGCGTCTGCGACAGCGCGCGCGGCGCGTCTTCCGTTGCAGGCGCCGCTTGCAGCGTGCCCGTCGATTCCGACATCATCGCCATTTCGTGCTCCTTTGTTCCTTTGCCGCCTTTTTTTGAACACCCATACTCGGGCCCGATTGATTGCGTGGCAGTCTAGGAAGCCAATTTCAGGACCGCTATTCCCCCTTCGTGTTACGCCCTTCCGGTGGTGGTATGGATCGTCTCTTTTCCGAAATCGCGATGCATCAGGCGCTCGGCCGCGCGATCGACCATCTCGGCCAGCCGCGCTTCTGGCGGTTCCTCGTGCTGCTGCTCAATGAAATGACGCCGTTCGACAACGCGCTCGCGACCGCGATCGGCCGCGACGGCGTGCCGCTCGTGCTCGACGAATACGACACGGGCGGCACCGACTCCGCGTCGCCGGTGCCGCTTTACCTGAACGGGTTATATCTGCTCGATCCGTTCCTGCAGGCCGCGCACGACGGGCTCGCCGACGGCTGCTACCGGCTCGAGGAAGTCGCGCCCGACCTGTTCCGGCAGAGCGAGTATTTCCAGAGCTACTTCCGCGATGCGGTCGGCGACGACGAGATCCAGATCCTCGTGCGGCCGAATGCCGACACGCTGCTGTCGCTGTCGCTCGGTGCGGCGACGCGCTTCGACGTCGAGCCGCTCGGCAAGCTGACGGCCGCGATGCCATGGGTGCTCGCGGTCATCCGGCAGCATTGGCGGCTGGCGGGCGATGCCGCGCGCGCCGCGCCCGACGCGGACCTCGGCGCGCGCGTCGAGCAGGCGCTCGCGCGCTTCGGCGCGGGTGTGCTGACCGATCGCGAGATGGCGATCGCAAGAATGGTGCTGCGCGGCAATTCGTCCAAGGCAATTGCCGAACGGCTGGCGATCTCGCCCGAAACGGTGAAGGTGCATCGGCGGCACCTGTACGCGAAGCTCGGGATTTCTTCACAGCCCGAATTGTTTTCGCGGTTCATTCAGGCGCTGGGGGAAAACGACGCAGCCGGTTGAGCGGCGCGTGCGCCGTCGGCCGGCGACGCGCCGGCAGGCGGCCCTGCGCGGGCGGGGCGACGGCGAAACGTCGGCTTCGCACCGCGCGATTGCATTCACCTGCCCGATTCGACGAACCCGCCATCCGGTGCCGGATGCGGCACGTACCAGCCGAAATACACTTCGGCCTCGACGAGCCGGCCATCGCGAACGCGCAACCGTTCGGCGTTGCGGAACCGCCTGCCGGCGGTCGTCACGGCTTCGTACACGACGAACACGTATTCGCCGTGCACGGCGACGTCGACGAATTCGAAACCGGCGAGCATCGCGCTGTTCGGCCAGCAGCGTGCGAGATACGCATCGCGATCGAGCCGGTTGTCGAGCGGGCTCGTGAAATGGAAATCCGGCGCGATCAGCGCTTCGATCGCGTCGCGGTCCTTGTCGACATACGCGCGATAGCTGGCGCGCGCGACATCGCCTGGATCCTGAAGCATCGTCGTCCCCTCCCGGAAGGATCGGCGCGAGCCGGGCTCGCGCTGACGACGATATTCCGGCGGAATGCGCGCGATGTCATCCACGCAAACCCGTATCCGGGTCGTTGCCGCCGCAACGCACGCGCGGCTGGGGCTCGGGGACGGATGCCGAATACCCGGGCACGACGACGATCGTCGCGCCGTTGCGCACTGCGTGCGCGCCGCCGATATGCCCCCCGATCTTCTCGCAGCACCGCCAAAAACCGCCTATCGTGAATAAGGCGCTCCGTTTGCCGCCTTTCGCCCCGACGTCGCTCGCGGGGGGCGGCGACGGCGCCGTGCTCCGGCACCATTCATCGCGATTCCGGCGCACGCTCGCCCGTGCACGCAATCGCGGCCGCCCACCGGATTATCAGGAGGCACTCATGAAAGCCGCGCTGCTCGTCAGCTCCGCCCTGCTCGCCATTGCGTCAGCTTCGGCCACGGCCCAGGGTTCCATCACGAAGGAAGAAAACGGCGCACTCGTCGCCGCGAACGGGATGACCGTCTACTCGTTCGACAAGGACAAGCCCAACGCCGGCACCAGCGCCTGTTCAGGCCCATGCGAAACCCTCTGGCCGCCGTACAAGGCCAGTGCGACCGACGTACCGGTCGGCCCCTACACGATCGTCAAGCGCGACGACGGCAGCCCGCAATGGGCGTACAAGGGCAAGCCGCTGTACTTCTACTCGAAGGACATGAAACAGGGCGAACGCAACGGCGACAACTTCAAGAACGTGTGGCACGTGGTCGCGCCTTGAACCTGCTGTCGACGCGTTCCGCGCGTTTCGCCGGGACGTAAAAAAGCCCGCCTCCGATCGTCGATCGGGGCGGGCCTCGGCGGCGCCTTCTTACGTCGCGCCGGCTGCATGTTGCCGGCGCGCGCGTCGACTCAGCGGTTCGACGGGAAGCTGAACACCGTCCCTTCGCGCACGCCGGCCGACGGCCAGCGCTGCGTGATCGTCTTGCGCTTCGTGTAGAACCGCACCGCATCCGGGCCGTACGCGTGCAGATCGCCGAACAGCGAACGCTTCCAGCCGCCGAACGAGTGATACGCGACCGGCACCGGCAGCGGCACGTTGATGCCGACCATGCCGATCTGGATGTTGTCGCTGAAGTAGCGCGCCGCCTCGCCGTCGCGCGTGAACAGGCACGTGCCGTTGCCGTATTCGTGCGCGTCGATCAGCGCCATCGCGTCGTCGAGCGACTTCATGCGGATCACGCCGAGCACCGGCCCGAAGATCTCGTGCTGATAGATCGGCATGCCGGGTTTCACGTTGTCGAACAGGCACGGGCCGAGGTAATAGCCGCCGTCGTGGCCGTCGACCTTCACGCCGCGACCGTCGACGACGAGCGTCGCGCCCGCGGCCACGCCCGCTTCGACGAAACCCGTCACCTTCTCGAAATGCTGCTGCGTGACGAGCGGGCCCATGTCGACGCCCGCGCCGTTGCCCGGGCCGACCTTCATTTTCTCGATCTCGGCCTTCAGCCCCGCGACGACCTGGTCGCCCGTGTCGTCGCCGATCGCGACGACGAGCGGAATCGCCATGCAGCGCTCGCCGCACGAGCCGTACGCGGCGCCCATCAGCGCGTTCACCGCGTTGGGGATGTCGGCGTCCGGCATCACGACCGCGAAGTTCTTCGCGCCGCCGAGCGCCTGCACGCGCTTGCCGTGCGCGCAGCCGGTCGAATAGATGGTTTCGGCGATCGGCGTCGAGCCGACGAAGCTCACCGCCTTCACGCGCGGATCGGTCAGGATCGTGTCGACCGCTTCCTTGTCGCCGTTCACGACGTTCAGCACACCCGGCGGCAGGCCGGCTTCGAGCGCGAGCTCGGCCATGCGCAGCGTCGACGACGGCGTGCGCTCCGACGGCTTCAGCACGAACGTGTTGCCGCACGCGACGGCCATCGGCCACATCCACAGCGGCACCATTACCGGGAAGTTGAACGGCGTGATGCCGGCGGCCACGCCGAGCGCCTGGAACTCGCTCCACGAATCGATCGCGGGGCCGACGTTCTTGCTGTGCTCGCCCTTCAGCAGTTCGGGCACGTAGGACGCGTATTCGACGTTCTCGATCCCGCGCTGCAGTTCACCCATCGCGTCGGCAAGCACCTTGCCGTGCTCGGCCGTGATCAGCGCGCACAGTTCTTCCGCATGCTCCTCGAGCAGCGTCTTGAAGCGGCTCATCACGCGGGCGCGCTTCAGCGGCGGCGTGTTGCGCCAGGCCGGGAACGCGGCCTGCGCGGATGCGATCGCCGCTTCGACGGTCAGCTTGTCGGCGAGCGCGACGCTCTTGTGCGATTCGCCGGTGGCCGGGTCGAACACCGGTTGGACCCGGCTGCCGCCGTCGACGCGCTTGCCGTCGATCAGGTGGCCGACGGTGGAAGTCACATTGCTGTCGTGTTTCATCGTTCAGGCTCGTTCGTGAATTCGGTTGTCGCTTGGAACGCGCGCGGGCTCAGTCCACTTCGTTCAGTGCGTCGGACAGCGCGTTGACGAGGTTGTCGATCTCGCGCTTCTCGGCGATGAACGGCGGCGCGAGCTGGATCGTGTCGCCGCCGTAGCGCACGTAGAAACCCTTCGCCCAGCAGCGCATCGCGATCTCGTACGGGCGCCGCGCCGGCTCGCCCGGCAGCGCGGCGATCGTCAGGCCGGCGGCCAGCCCGTAGTTGCGGATGTCCGCGATGTGGCGCTGGCCCTTCAGCCCGTGCACGGCCGCCTCGAAATGCGGCGCGAGATCGCGCACGCGGGCCACCGCATCTTCCTTCACCAGCAAGTCGAGCGCCGCGACGCCGGCCGCGCATGCAACCGGGTGCGCCGAATACGTGTAGCCGTGCGGAAACTCGAGCATGTACTCGGGGCCGCCCGCGGCCATGAACGTATCGTAGATTTCCTTCGTCGCGATCACGCCGCCGAGCGGCTGCACGCCGTTCGTCACCTGTTTCGCGAAGTTCATGATGTCCGGCACCACGCCGAAGGCGTCGGCGCCCGTCATCGCGCCGGCCCGGCCGAAGCCCGTGATGACCTCGTCGAAGATCAGCAGGATGTCGTGCGCGGTACAGATGTCGCGCAGGCGCTTCAGATAGCCCTTCGGCGGCACGACTACGCCCGCCGAACCGGAGAACGGCTCGACGATCACGGCCGCGATGTTCGACGCGTCGTGCAGCGCGATCAGCTCGAGCAGGCGGTCGGCCAGTTCCGCGCCGTGTTCGGGCATCCCGCGCGAGAACTTGTTCTCGGCCAGTTGCGTATGCGGCAGGAAATCGGCGTCGAGGCCCTGGCCGAACAGCTTGCGGTTCGGCCCGATCCCGCCGACCGAGATACCGCCGAAGTTCACGCCGTGGTAACCCTTCTCGCGGCCGATCAGGCGCGTCTTCGTGCCCCTGCCTTTCGCGCGCCAGTACGCGCGGGCCAGCTTCAGCGACGTGTCGGCCGCTTCCGAGCCCGAGCCCGTGAAGAACACGTAGTCGAGGCCGGCCGGCGTCAGTTCCTTGATCTTGTTGGCCAGCTCGAACGATTTCGGGTGGCCGAACTGGAAGGCCGGCGCGTAGTCGAGCTGGGCGACCTGGCGGCTCACCGCCTCGACGATTTCCGTGCGGCCGTGACCGAGTCCCGTGCACCAGAGGCCTGACAGGCCGTCGAAGATCTTGCGGCCTTCGCCATCGGTGTAATACGCGCCCTTGCCGGACACGATCAGGCGCGGATCGGCCTTGAACTGGCGATTGGCCGTGAACGGCATCCAGTGCGCGTCGAGCCATGCGGCGTCGGTGCGGAGGTTCGTGTCGTCGTGCTGGGCGGTGGTGATGTCGGTCATGTCGGTCGGCGCGGCGCGCCCCTCCTTCTCGTATTGATATTGCGCATTGTCGGGACGCCAATTAGTCTTTTGAATATCGCAATATCAATGTTCACTTGCGCAATGATGCAAGCAAAGAAACCGAAGAGCCGCGCGCTGCTCGGGCAGCTCAGCGACATGGATCTCCGCCTGCTGCGGGTCTTCAAGGGCGTCGTGCAGTGCGGCGGGATGGCGGCGGCCGAACTGGAGCTGAATATCGGCATCTCGACGATCAGCCGGCACGTGAAGGATCTGGAAACGCGGCTCGGCCTCGTGCTGTGCCGGCGCGGCCGTGCGGGCTTCACGCTGACGCCCGAGGGGCAGACGGTCTACGAGGAAACGCTGCGGCTGCTCGCGTCGATGGAAGCGTTTCGCAGCCGGATCGACGGCATTCACGACAAGATGGGCGGAGAACTGCACATCGCGGTGTTCGACAAGACGGCGACCAACCCGCATGCGCGCCTGGGCGACGCGATCCGCCAGTTCGCGGACGAAGCGCCCGACGTCGCGCTGAACCTGCACGTCGCGTCGATCAACGAGGTCGAGCGCGGGGTCATCGACGGCAGCTACCACGTCGGGATCATTCCCGCGCACCGCAACTCGGGCAGCCTCGTGTATTCGGCGCTGTTCGACGAACGGATGCTGCTCTACTGCGGCCGTCAGCATCCGCTCTTCGACGCACCGCACGGCAAGCTCACGTGGACGACGATCCGCCACCACGCATTCGCGGGGCTCGGCTTCCATTCGCCGAACATGGAGCTGAGCCACCGCGCAAAGCTCACGCGCAGCGCGACCGCGTCGGACCAGGAGTCGATCGCGACGCTGATCCTGTCGGGCCGCTATCTCGGGTTCCTGCCCGATCACTACGCGGAGAGCTTCGAAAACAAGGGGCTGATGCAGCCGATCGCGCCGCACCGGTTCAATTACCGGTGCCGGTTCGTGAGCCTGCTGCGGCGCTCGCCGCGGCCGTCGCGGGCAGCGCTGCTGTTCCAGTCGTGCCTCGAAGCCGCGCATGCGGCGGTGTTGCCGGCGGCTTAGCCGGCGGCTTCGGTTTCGGTTTCGGTTTCGTTCAGGCCCCGTCGTCGGCCGCGCGCGGCCGCGCCCGCCCGCGCGTGACGAAATGGGTCGCGACGAGCGCCGCGGCAAACCCGGACGCCGCGCCGACGCCGAGCGCCCAGCGCGGGCCGAGATGGTTCGCGACCCAGCCGGCCACCGGCGCGCCGATCGGCGTGCCGCCCAGCGCGACCGCGAGGCGCAGCGCCATGACGCGGCCGCGCATCGCCGGCTCGGTGGAGAGCTGCATCAAGCTGTTCGTGGAATTCATGAAGGTGATCGCGGCGATGCCGGTCAGCACCAGCGCGGCGGCGAACGACCAGTAGCCGGGCGCCAGCGCCGCGAACGTGCAGCCGAGCCCGAACAGCGCCGCGCCGATCCACAGATGACGGAACCGCGGCTGCTCGCGGCGCGCGGCGAGCAGCGCGCCCGAGATCGTGCCGACCGCCATCATCGACGACAGGAAGCCGAACCCGCGCGCATCGACGTGAAACACGCTGGCGGCCATCGTCGAAATGAACAACTGGAAATTGAGCCCGAACGTGCCGATCAGGAACAGCATCACGAGGATCGCGGTCAGGTCCGGGCGGCGCCACACGTAGCGGAACCCGTCGAGCAGGCTGCCGCGCGAGCGGCCGGCCCGTACGTTCGCGCGCAACTCGTCTTCCCGAAGCCGCGACAGCGACGCCAGCACCGCGAAGAAGCTGAGCCCGTTCGCGAAAAACGCCCAGCCGGTGCCGACCGATGCGATCAGGAAGCCGGCCGCCGCCGGGCCGACCATCCGCGCGGCGTTGAACGACGTCGAATTGAGCGCGACCGCGTTCGCAAGCTCGCGGTCGCCGACGAGTTCCGCGACGAAGGTCTGCCGCACCGGCGCGTCGAACGCCGACGCGCAGCCGAACAGGAATGCGAACACATACACGTGCTCGAGCCGCACGGCGCCGGTGACCGTCAGCACGCCGAGCACGAGCGCCAGCGCACCCATCAGCGCCTGCGTGGCCATCAGCAGCTTGCGCTGGTCGAAGCGGTCGGCCGCGTAGCCGGTCCACGGCAACAGCAGCAATTGCGGGCCGAACTGCAGCGCCATCACCGTGCCGACCGCCGATGCGTCGTGATGCGTGAGCTGCGTGAGAACGAGCCAGTCCTGCGCGGTGCGCTGGATCCACGTGCCGATGTTCGACACGAACGACCCGATCGCCCACACGCGATAGTTGAAGCTGCGAAGCGAGCGGAACACGCCCGCGGCCGACACGCTCATCGCCGCTCCCGGTCGGGCGCGTTGCCGCCGTGCAGTTCGCCGAAATGCCGCGCGAGGAACAGCCCCAGAACGAGGATGCCGAGGCCGAACGCCGCCGCGTCGGCCGTGATCTTCAGGTCGAAATCGCCGATCCGGCGCACGAGTGCATAAGCGACGACGAGGTTCACGACGCCCCACACCACGTTCACGGTGGACGACGACAGCCCGCGCCCGGGCGGATTCGCGAACGGCGTCTGGAACGGCTCGCCGCGCAGGCCGCTGACGAGATGCGGCACGGCGTTCGCGAGAAACGCGCCGCAGAAGAAGTACGACACGAGATGCAGGAAGTTCATGGGCGGGCCATCCTTTCGGCGAGCGGGTCGATACGGTTTACGGACGTGCCGGGTCCTGGAATTCGGCGAGCCGCTGCAACAGCTTCACGGCCGCCGCGAGCTCGGCCTGTTCCGCCGCCGACAGTTGCGCGTGCAGCGCACGGAACAGCCAGTCGTCCTTGGCCGCGCGGTTCGCTTGCAGCACCTTGCGGAAGCCAGGCGTGAGCGCGATCAGCGTCTGCCGGCCGTCGGTCGGATCGGGCGCGCCGGCGACCGCGCCGAGCGCCTCCAGCGTCGCGACCGTCACGCGCATCGACTGCGGACGCACGCTTTCGGCACGTGCGAGCGCCGACACGGTTGCCGGGCCGTCGCGATCGAGCCGCAGCAACACCGATTTCTGCGAGGACGTGAGGTCGTTCGGATGGGCCTGCTCCCGCATTCGCCGCATCAGCTTGCCGACCGAGATGCGGAGTTCGCCGGCGAGGCCGGCCAGCGGCAGCGTGTCAGGGGGAGACAAGGGGGAATTCATGAATTCAAGATAGCATATCGACAGCCAAACTGTACAGTTTGACTGTATATTTCATCGCGTAAGGATCGGAGCACCCGCACCCGCTTTCGCCGCGATGCCGCCCCCGTCCGGCCGCTCGAGCCGGCTCTGCGATAATGCGGGCTTCTCCCGTTTCCGCGCCGCCTTCCGCCATGACGCAGCCGTCCGCCCCGTTCTCCACCGACCTGCCGCCGATCTCGTGCCTGCCCGGCGACGCGCTGCCGTGGCTGCCGATGAGCGCCGACCTGCCGGGGCTCGCGATCAAGTACCTGCACATCAACGCGGCCGAGGACACGCTCACCGCGCTGCTGAAGATGCCGGCCGGCGGCACGCTGCCGCGCCATCGGCATGATGGCGAGGTGTTCGTCCATACGCTGCAGGGTGCATGGCGCTACCGCGAATACGACTGGGTCGCGCACGCCGGCTCGACGGTGCTCGAACCGGCCGGCTCGGTGCATACGCCGGAAACGCTCGGCGCGCCGGGCGAGGACGTGATCACGCTGAACGTGATGCGCGGCGACCTCGTGCTGCTCGACGACGACGGCCGCGAAACGGCGCGCGAGAACTGCCGCGTCGCGCTGCTGCGCCAGCGCAAGCATGCGCGTACGGCGCCGGATGCGGCCACGGCGTTCGTTACGCGGTAAGACTCGGGACAGGCGTCGGCGCGGCGCGATCCGCGCGATACGGCCGCACCCGATCGCCAGGATGGCCACCGACGTCCTTCGCCCGCTTCGCCGGCCGCTCCGCGCGTTATCGGAAACGCCTGAAAAACCGCCGAATATCGTCGGCAAGCAAATCCGGTTCTTCCATCGCCGCGAAATGACCGCCGCTCGGCATGTCGGTCCACTGCGCCACGTCGAACACGCGTTCGAGCCAACCGCGCGGCGGACGGCTGATTTCCTTCGGAAAGCGCGCGAACGCGACCGGCACGCCCGCGCCCAGATCGCCGCCCTGCGCGCCAAAGCGTCGGTAGCCAAGGCCGGCCATCAATTCCGCCCAGCAGTCGGCGACCTGAAGCGCCGACGTGCCGGGCGCCGTCGGCGCCGGAGAAAACAGGAAGCCGGGCAGCGACGGCGCGACGATGTCGAATGCGTCGTCCGGATCGCCGCCGAACGCGGCCGGATCGCACAGGCGATCGATCAGCGCGTGGAATTCGAATGCGGAACCGGGCCAGCCGTGCGTGACGACGAGCGGATAGGGTTTCGGGCCGGTGCCGCGCCGATGCACGAAATGCACGCGCCGGCCGTCGACGTCCGCGACGAATTGCGGCAGCCGGTTCAGCGCGCGTTCCGCCGCACGCCAATCGAACCCGTCGGCCCAGTACGCGGCCAGCTCGCGCAGCCACGCACCCTCGACGCCCTGCTGCCACGGCTCGGCAGGCGTCAGGTTCGGCGGGCGGGTGTCGCGCAGGCGTCGACGCAGTTCGTCAAGTGCTTGATCGGGTATCGCAATGTCGAACGGCTCGGCGTGCATCGTGTCTCCTCGCGAAACATGTCGACGAAATTCTGCGCGATTTTTCCGACCCGCGCTGGCGTGCGGCCGCGCGCGTCAGCCCGTTTCCCGCTCATCCGCCCGTGCGTCGCGCCGCAACGCCTGCGGCGGCACGCCGAACCCGCGCACGAACGCGTCGCGCATGTGCCGGCGGTCACGAAAGCCGTTCTCCTTCGCGATCACGTCGAGCGGATGGCGGCTCTGTTCGATCATCAGCCGCGCCGATTCGAGCCGCAGCCGCTCGATCGCCTTCGCCGGCGACTGCCCGGTTTCAAGCGTAAACACGCGGCTGAACTGGCGCGGGCTCAGGTGCACGGCCTCGGCCAGCTCCTCGACGGTCAGCGCGCGGCCGAGATTTTGCCGCGCGTAGTTCAGCGCGTTCTGGATCCGGTCGGATTTCGGCGCAAGCTCGAGCATTTCCGAATGCTGCGACTGGCCGCCGGCGCGGCGCTGATGCATCACCAGCTTGTGCGCGACCGACCGCGCGGCGTCGGCGCCGAGGTCCTTTTCCACCATCGCGAGCGCGAGATCGAGGCCGGCCGTCATTCCGGCCGACGTCCAGATCGGGCCGTCGACGATGAAGATCCGGTCGTCCTCGACGCGAATCTCCGGGTAGTGCCGCTGCATGTCGCGGCCGAACGCCCAGTGCGTGGTCGCGCGACGCTGCGCGAGCAACCCGGCCTCGGCCAGCACGAACGCGCCCGTGCAGATGCCGGCGATCCGCCGCGCATGCGCATTCGCGCGGCGCAGATAGGCGACGACGCCGGCCGGTGCCGGCGCGGCGAGCGGATCGTTGACGCCCGCGACGATCCACGTGTCGACGCCGAGCCGCCCGCGCAGCGCGCGCGTGGCGACCGACAGCCCGAGCGACGAGCGCACGTCGCCGCCGTCGACCGAATAGTTGTCCATCGTGTAGAACGGCGCGTCCATGCCCACGTTCGCGTACTCGAACACCGACTGCGCGGCGAGCGCCATGATCTGGAAGCCGTCGCTGATCAGAAAGCCGATTCGGTGCATCTGCGTTCTCCGGTTTCGTGCCGAATGGCCCGATGTCCGGAATCATACCCATCTACGTCATTTGTGTCGCCGCGTTTCGAGGCCAGAATGCCTTCACGCCATCCGGCCATCCTCATCGAAACGGAGCACATCATGACGCAAGCACATCGCGGTACCGCCCTCATCACCGGCGCGTCGTCGGGCATCGGCGCCGTCTACGCCGATCGCCTCGCGCGCCGCGGCTACGACCTGATCCTGGTCGCACGCAACCGCGACCGGCTGAACGCCCTCGCCGAGCGCATCACGAACGACACGCAGCGCGGCGTCGAGATCGTCGACGCGGACCTCAACGACCGCGCGGCGCTCGCCGCCGTCGAAGCGAAGCTGAAACAGGACGCGAGCATCACGCTGCTCGTGAACAACGCGGGCATCGGCACGCATGCGCCGCTGCTCGACAGCGACGTCGACGCGATGACGCGGATGATCGACCTGAACGTGACCGCGCTCACGCGGCTGACCTATGCGGCCGTGCCCGGCTTCGTCGCACGCGGCCGCGGCGCGGTGATCAACATTTCGTCGATCGTCGCGATCTCGCCGGAAACGCTGAACGGCGTGTACGGCGGCAGCAAGGCGTTCGTGCTCGCGTTCAGCCAGTCGCTGCATCACGAACTCGCCGACAAGGGCGTGCAGGTGCAGGCCGTGCTGCCCGGCGCGACGGCCACCGATTTCTGGCAGACGGGCGGCCTGCCGCTCGAGCATCTGCCGAAGGAAATCGTGATGACGGCGCCGGACATGGTCGATGCGGCGCTGGTCGGGTTCGATCGCGGCGAACTCGTGACGATCCCGTCGCTGCACGCGGGCGACGAATGGGACGCATACGAGGCCGCGCGCCGCACGATGGCGCCGCACCTGTCGGCCGATACGCCCGCGCCGCGCTACGCGGCCGTGCGCTAGCCGGACGGTATCGGCATCGCGCCCGGGCCAGGCCAGCATCTCGCGTGGCCGTTGCTCACCGAGCGGGGGCCGGCCGGCATCGTCCGGCCCGCCGCGTCGATGCATCCGGCGCAGGTCGATCAACGCGGCGCGTGCGCCGGCTCCCGCGGCGTCGCGCGCACGCCCAGCAGCATCGCCACCGCGCACGCGGCCAGCAATCCGGCGATCATCAGCATCGCCGCATCCATGCTGCCGGTGCGCGTGCGGATCACGCCGACGATCCACGGCGTGATCATCCCGCTCGATACGCCGATGCTGCTGATCAGCGCGATCCCGCCCGCCGCGCCGGCCCCCGCGAAATACGCGGACGGCACGGCCCAGAACACCGGGTGCGCGGCGAAGATCAGCATCGCCGCGATCGACAGCAGCGCCATCATCGCGACGATGCTCGGCAGGTGCAGCGTCAGCAACGCGAGCGCCACCGCGCCGCCGAATGCGCACACGGCGAAATGCCGGCGGCGTTCGCGCTTGCGGTCCGAGCGCCGCGCGATCGCGATCAGCCCGGCCGCGCCGATCGCGTTCGGCACGATCGACAGCAGGCTGATGTGCACGACATCGTGAATGCCGAATTCGCGAATCATCAGCGGCATCCAGAACAGCAGCATCAGCAGCGCGGTCGTCAGCGAGAAATAGATGAACGCGAACAGGTAAGTGCGCGGTTCGGTCAGCACCTGCCGCAGCGAAACAGCCGCGTGCGCGGGCGCATCCGCGCGATCGGCGGCCAGATCGGCCGCGAGCCGCTGCCGGTCGTCGCCGGACAGCCAGCGCGCGTGTTCGGGGCGGTCGCACAGCCAGAACCATGCGATCACGCCGAGCAGGATCGCGGGCGCGCCCTCGATCGCGAACATCCATTGCCAGCCGTGCAGCCCGAGCACGCCGGACATCCCGCGCATCAGCCAGCCCGATAGCAGCCCGCCGATCATCCCGGCCACCGCGACGCCCGCGTAGAAGATCGACAGCACCGACGCGCGACGGCGCGCCGGATACCAGTACGTCAGGTAGAACACCACCCCGGGGAAGAAACCGGCTTCGAACAGCCCGAGCAGGAAGCGCAGCACGTAGAACTGCTTGGCGCTGTCGACGGTGATCATCGCGACCGACACCGCCCCCCACAGGACCATGATCCGCGCGAACGTGCGGCGCGCGCCGAAGCGGCGCAGCAGCGCGTTGCTCGGCACCTCGAACAGCACGTAGCCGACGAAGAACAGCACCGCGCCGAGGCTGTACATCGCGTCGGTCAGGCCGAGATCCTGCCGCATCTGCAACTGCGCGAAGCCGATGTTGCTGCGATCGAGGATCGACACGATGTAACAGACGAACAGGAACGGCACGATGCGCATGCCGATGCGGCGGTAAAGCGCGTCGTTGCCGGACGCGGCGGGGCCGGACGCAGCCGCGTGCGCGGCGTCCGCTTGCAGGGGGATGGACATCGATCGTCTCCTCGATGGATGCGAATACGGGCCGGACGTGAAACGCGACGCCGGTCGCCGCCGCCCGCCGACGGCGACCGGCCGAAATCGACGGTCAACCGCGCCGCGCGGATTCGCCCTTCACGCCCGCCATCAGCGCCACGCCGCTCGCGACCAGCAGCGCGGCCAGCAGATACACGGCGAGATCCATGCTGCCCGTGCGCGTGCGGATCATCCCGATCACCCACGGGCTGACGATGCCGCTCGTGATCCCGATGCTGCTGATCAACGCGATCCCGGCCGCGGCCGCGTGGCCGGACAGGTAGCGGGTCGGCACGGCCCAGAAGATCGGCAGCGCGGCGAAGATCAGCGTCGCCGCGATCGACAGGCATGCAAGCATCGCCGCGAAGCTGTGCAGGTGCAGCGTCAGCGCCGCGAGCGCGAGGCCGCCGCCGATCGTGCAGCACGCGAAGTGCTTGCGGCGCTCGCCGGTGCGATCCGAGCGGCGCGCGATCAGCACCAGCCCCACCGCGCCCACCGCATTCGGCACGACCGTGTAGAGGCTCACGGCGACGACGTCGGTCACGCCGAAGTCGCGGATCATCAGCGGCATCCAGAAATTGAGCGTCAGCGATGCGCAGGTCAGCGAGAAATAGATGAACGCGAACAGGTACACGCGCGGGTTCGCGAGCGCGGCCATCACGCTGCGTCCGTCGTGCGCGTTGCCGTGTGCGCGGCCTTCGGCGCACAGCGCGGCGACGCGGGCCTTTTCGTCGGACGTGAGCCACGTCGCGTCCTGTGGCCGGTCGACGAGGAACGTGAACGCGGCGAACGCGAGCAGGATCGCCGGCGCGCCTTCGATCGCGAACATCCACTGCCAGCCGTGCAGCCCGAGCACGCCGCTCATGTCGCGCATGATCCAGCCGGACATCAGGCCGCCGAGCACGCCGGCCACCGCGACGCCCGCGAAGAACACGGAGATCGCCGCCGCACGCCGGTTCGTGGGGAACCAGTAGGTCAGGTACAGCACGATGCCGGGGAAGAAGCCGGCCTCGAACACGCCGAGCAGGAAGCGCAGCACGTAGAAATGCGACGGCTGCGACACGAACATCATCCCGGTCGACGCGAGGCCCCACAGCAGCATGATCCGCGTGAACGTGCGACGCGCGCCGAACCGCGCGAGCAGCATGTTGCTCGGCACTTCGCAAAACACGTAGCCGACGTAGAACACCGCGGCGCCGAGGCCGTACATCGCATCGCTGAAGCCGAGATCGTGCTTCATCTGCAACTGCGCGAAGCCGATGTTGATGCGGTCGAGGAACGACACGACGTAGCAGAGGAACAGGAACGGGACGATCCGCCACGCGATCTTGCGGAACAGCAGCGCGTCGTCGAGTGCGGATGCGGAAGCCGGCGCCGACGCGCTCGCGTGCGCGAGCGTCGCTTCGGCGGGAAGCGATTGAGGCATGTCTCTCTCCAAACGGGCCGCGCGATATCGAGCGCGCGGCAGTCTCCGAGGGCGTGCATGCGCCCTGCTTTCTTGTGAGACCGGATACGGATGCCGGCGCCGCGGCGCGATGCCGCCGCGGATGCCGCAACCCTCAGTGAAACGGCGAGGCGATCATGTCAACGCCGCCTCGCCGCCGCGTGCCGTTCACTCCTGCAGCGCGGCCCACATGTCCTTGTCGCGCTGCGCGGTCCAGATGCGCGGATGCGCGATGCCGCTCGCCTCGTCGAACGCGCGCGACACGTCGAACGGCAGACAGTGCTCGTAGATGAACACGTGGCCGAACTTCGGGTCCATCGCTTCGCGCGTGAGCGCCATCGCCGCCTTCAGGTCGAGATTGCGCTCGACGGCCTTGCGGCCCTGCGCGAGCAGCGTCGTGACGAAATCCTTCGTGTAGTCGAGGCCCTTGTTCACTTCGGCCGGATTCAGCAGCGCCGGGCCGCGGCCCGGCACGAGCTTCTCGGCGCCGAGCGCGCGCAGCGCCTCGAGCGTGGCCGGCCACTGTTCGAGCTGGGCGTCGCCGCAATAGCACGCGGCGTCGTATTCGACGAGGTCGCCCGAGAACAGCACCTTCTGCGACGGCAGCCACACGATCGTGTCGCCCTTCGTGTGGCCCGAGCCGACGTGCATGATCTTCACTTCGAGCTTGCCGAGGAACAGCGTGATCTCGCGCTCGAACACGAGCGTCGGCCAGGTCAGGCCCGGCACCGTCTCGACGCCGGCGAACAGGCGCGGGAAGCGCTCGATTTCCGACTTCATGTCGGCCTCGCCGCGCTCGACGATCATCTCGTACGTGCCGCGGCTCGCGATCACGTGCTGCGCGCCTTCGTCGAAGTACGCGGACGCGCCGAGCACGCGCACCGCATGGTAGTGCGACAGCACCACGTGCTTGATCGGCTTGTCGGTCACGCTGCGGATCTTCGCGATCAGGTCCTGCGCCATCGCGGGCGTCGCGGTCGTGTCGACGATCAGCACGCTGTCGTCGCCGATGATCACGCCCGAGTTCGGGTCGCCTTCGGCTGTGTACGCGTACGCGTTCTCGGACAGCTTCGTCCAGGTGACTTTCTTCTCTTCCAGATCGGCTTGGGAGGCGAATGCTTTGGCCATTGTGCGTTCCGTGGCTGCGAGCCATGTGTTGAGGGGAATGAGCGGATCATCTGCCCGCCCCGAATATTTGTCAATGGCAAATCGGCTTGCTATTGTTTAATACGGGTAAACCTGCGGGGCTGGCGCCAAAAACGGCGTCGGATACCATGCGGGGTTTCGTCAACGGAAGAATCATCGCGTGCAGAACCACGAAGTCAGCGCGGACGATGCGCCGCCCAAGGCGCAGCGCGGCATCCAGAGCGTCGAGGTCGGCGGCCGGCTGCTCGACGCGCTCGCGCGCCGGCGCAAGCCGCTCGGGCTGTCGGAGCTGGCCGCCGCGGCCGATCTCTCCACCGCGCAGGCGCACACCTATCTCGTGAGCCTGACGCGGCTCGCGCTCGTGAAGCGCGATGCGATCACCGGCAACTACGAGCCGGGCCCGCTGTCGCTGCGGCTCGGGCTGATGTCGATCGAGCGCCAGCCGGCCTACCGCGCGACGCTGCCGCATGCGGCGCGGCTCGCGGAAACGGTCGGCCTGAGCGTCGCGCTGTCGGTGCCGGGCGTGCTCGGCCCGACGATCGTGCGCATCGAGCACGGTGGCTATCCGCTACACATGAACCTGCACGTCGGTTCGGTGATGTCGCTGGACACCACGGCGACCGGCCGGGTGTTCCGCGCGTTCGGCGACGCCGCGCAAATCGGTGCGATGGCGGCCAGTCAGGCCGGCGCGGGCGATACGCTCGCCGGCGCCGAACACGCATCGCGCGTGACGGACGCCGACGCGCGACACGCGGACCTCGACGCCATCCGCGCGCGCGGCATCGAACGCAGCATCGACCGGCCGAGCCCGGGCGTCAGCGGGATGTGCGTGCCCGTTCTCGATGCGCACGGGCGCCTGCAGCTCGCGTTGACCGTGATCGGTTCGACGGGATCGATCGATGTCGACTGGGATGGCCCGATCGCGGCGGCGTTGCGCGATGCGGCGCGGCAGGCCACCGCGTCGCTCGGCGCGGAACCGGCGGAGCCGGTGCCCGCGCCGGCGCCGGGCACCGCGCGCGTACCGCCCGCGCTGGGCGACGACGCGAAGGCGCAGCGCGGGATCAATGCGCTCGACAGCACCGGCGACCTGCTGCTCGCGCTGGTGTCGGCCGGCCGCGCATTGCCGCTGCGCGATCTCGCGACGGCGGCCGGCATGCCGGCCGCGAAGGCGTTTCCGCATCTGGTCAGCCTGCAGAAAATCGGCCTGCTGGGTCGCGACGACGCCGGCTGCTTCAACGGCGGCCCGCTCGCGCAGGCGCTCGGGCTGATCGCGATGCAACGCGTGTCGCCGACGCGCGACGCGGAAGCGGAGATCGTCGCGCTCGCCGGCGCGACCGACATGAGCGTGGCCGCCGCGACGCTCGGGCCGCTCGGGCCGACCGTGATCCGGCTGGAAGAATCGGCGCGGCCGCAGCACGTGAGCCTGCAGGTCGGCACCGTGATGTCGCTCGTCAATACGGCGATCGGGCGGATTTTCGCGTC
Organism: Burkholderia sp. AU16741; assembly: GCF_002223345.1. Lineage (NCBI taxonomy): Bacteria > Pseudomonadati > Pseudomonadota > Betaproteobacteria > Burkholderiales > Burkholderiaceae > Burkholderia > Burkholderia sp. AU16741. Next base: position 366,335 of record NZ_NKEZ01000008.1, on the reverse strand, counting down.
GGGCATGTCCGACGACGTGCTGGCCGACCTGCTCGCCAACGAGCCGGTGCGCCTCGCCGGCGCGCGCACCGCGCCGGACGACGCGGCCTTCCGCTCACGGCTCGCGGCGATCCGCGCGGACGAACTTGATTTCGCGTTCGACGCGCCGGTGCCCGGCATCGGGACGATCGCCGCGCCGGTGTTCGATCACACCGGCAGCATCCGGCTCGTGATCGCGATCATCGGCTCGTCGCGCGGCTTCCCGCGCGGGCCGGACAGCGAGCTGGCGCAAGCACTGCGCGCCGCGACGCGACGGCTGTCCTGGCGCTTCGGGTGGATCGGCCGGTAGCCGCGCCCTTTCCCCACACCGTACGTTCGAATCCCTTTCTTTCTGCCCGCGGGGCCGTGCCGGCGCGGCCTCGTCACGCCTATCCGACACGCGCGGACAGCCAATATTCATGTTGCGCGGCAGCAACATAAATTGTCAGTAATTCTCATATAACGAAATCGCATTTCACAAGGCGAGGCCGTTTCGCTATGATTAGGGTTATCCCTAACTCGCCACCTATATGGGGCTTCGTCATGCAAACGTCTAATGTCTCCGATCGTTCCACCCAATCCACTGGCTGGCTCGCACGTGTTGGCGAGCTGCTTGCGGAAGCCTGGGCACTGCACCTCGAGAACTGCGAAGTCATCGCTGAAGCACACGCGCGCCTGCCGCGCTGAGCGAACCGCCAGCCGCCTGATGCGTTTGCGCTGACGCGCACCGCGAGCGGCTGTTGCACCGGGCACCGGACGGGTGCGCCGGTCGGATAGGAAGAGGCCAGCCGCGCCCGTCCCGGCCGAATACGCTCGCCGCGCGGCGAGCGTTTCAAGATCGTGTCGAGGCCGCGTTTCAGGCCGATATAGGCGCCGATTCGTATGTATCGGCGCGAACCGCTTGCTGCAAGCCGGTTGCCCGCATGAAAAGCCACGGCGATTAGCGCCCGGCAATCGTAATCGGAAGATTCATCCGTTTTTGTGGGTCAACGGCCCGTCTTCACGGCCAGCCTTCCCTTTCAGCCTTTCACCGGTTACGTTCGCGCCAGTGCCTCGCCGCATCCGCGCGCCGTTGCCACGCCGGTCGCGCTTCCATCTCCCTTCCGTCACACCTGAATCGAAGGCACATCCTTCATGCACCGCAGCGCGAACATCGAACGGCTGTGGCGGATGCTCGATATCCGGTACAGCTTTTCGCGCAGGAAGCGTTCGTAGCCCGCCGTGCCGTCCACCGCGACCTTGATCCAGTAGTCGTACTCGCCCGACACCAGATACGCCTCGAGCACTTCCGGCAGCGCCGCCAGTTCGGCGCCGAAGCGCGCCAGCGCGTCGTCCTCATGGCGATCGAGCGTGACTTCGAGAATCACGATGTCCGCATAACCGAGCTTGCGCTGGTTGACCAGCGCGACATAGCCGTCGATGTAGCCGTCGAGTTCGAGTTGCCGCGTGCGGTTCCAGCAGGCGGTGGTCGACATGCCGATCTGTTCGGCCAGTTCGGCGTTCGACAGACGCGCATTTTTCTGCAATGCCCCGAGGATCTTGCGGTCCTGATTGTCGAGCGTTTTCGGCGTGCGTTCGCGGGTAGCCATGGCGAGAAGAATCTTCTACTGGAAATCGGCATTCTATCTGAACGACATTCCGGTTTCAGGTCCGTTTTGCTGGAAAACAGGAAGCCTTTTAACCGGGCCGCTTGATACATTTTCTCCATGCCTGCTGCCCGGCACGCTCCCCGCGACCACCCCTCGCAGCGGGACGCACGACCGCAATCACGAGTTGCGGTGCCGGCCGGCAGGCATGCGATTCCCCGCCGCCCGCACGCCTATCCGACCGCGTGCGGGGCCGGTGCCTGCTTCCCCGTTCCTGCCCGTTCGTCATGTCGTTCAAGCTTTATCTGTCGTTCCTCGCTGCTTCCGTCGTCCTCATCTACGCGCCCGGCCCCGTCAACCTGCTCACGATGAACCAGGCGCTGCGCACCGGCTGGCGCCGCGCGCTGCCGTGCGTCTGGGGCGGCACGCTCGCCGTGCTGCTGCAACTCGCGCTGACCGCGCTGTGCCTGAATTCGCTGGTCCACCTCGACGAACACGCGCTGACCGTGCTGCGGTGGGCCGGCGCCGCGTATCTCGTCTGGCTCGGCGCCAGGCAATGGCTGAATCGCGCGCCGGCCGGCGCAGCCGCGGCACCGGCCGACACCGGCGCCGACACCGGAACGGCAAGCGCCGCGCCGGACACCGACACCGGGCGCGCGCTGTTCTGGCGCGGCGTCGCGACTTCCGGGCTGAATCCGAAAACGCTGCTGTTCTTTCCGTCGTTCTTTCCGCAATTCATCAGCCCGACTGCCGACTGGAGCCTGAACGGCCAATATCTGCTGCTCGCCGCGACGTTCGCGCTGCTGTTCGCGGGCGGCGTCGCGTCGATGGCGCTGTTCTCGCACCGGCTGAGCCGCGCGTTGCAGCGGCCGGCGCGCATGCGTGCGATGAACCGCGTGACGGGCGGACTGCTCGTCGGGATGGGCGCGATCATGGTCGGCTGGAACTGAGAACGCCGACGCGTGCCTTTCCGCGCGACCATGCGCGCCGTACCCGGCGGCGACACCGCCAGTACAATCGCGCGATGTCCGAATTGCTCACTTACGGCGGCCTGTTCGCCGTGTCGATGGTCGCCGCGACCCTGTTCCCGCTCCAGTCCGAAGCCGTGCTCGCCGGCCTGCTGCTTGCCGGGCGCGAACCCGTGTGGGCGCTGGTGCTCGTCGCGAGCGTGGGCAACGTCGCCGGCTCCGCGATCAACTGGGCGCTCGGGCGCGGCATCGAGCACTTTCGCGAGCGCCGCTGGTTTCCGGTCAAGCCGTCCGCGCTCGCGCGCGCCGAGCGCTGGTATGCGCGCTACGGCCGCTGGTCGCTGCTGCTGAGCTGGGCGCCGGTGATCGGCGATCCGCTGACGATGATCGCCGGCGTGCTGCGCGAGCCGCTGCCGACCTTTCTCGTCATCGTGACGATCGCGAAAGTCGGCCGCTATCTGGCCGTCGCGTGGCTCGTCACGCACTGATCTGCGCTGTCCCTTCCCGCGCCTGCCGGTCCGCGATTCGCGACCACCGCTAAAGATTTCGAGAAAGTTGCCGTATTAACGGGTCCACGAGCGGTGACGCGTGCGTTCCGCCCCCTCTCACTCCCACTCAGGATGTTCCATGAGACTGACCCAACTGGGCCGGGTGAGCGTCGGCGCGCGTCTGGCCGCGCTCGCGTGCGCGCTCGTCGCCCTGCTGTTTACCGTGTTCGCGTGGACACTCGCCCATTTCGCCGGCCAGCAACTCGCCGATGAAGCACATAAGCGGATCGACGACAGGGAGCAGATCACCGCCGCCGTGCAGCAGAGCGCCGAGCATGCGGCGCAAGCCAACGCGCTGGTTGCGGACGCATCGGCCGCCGCGACGAACGGCGACACCGCGGTGCAGCGCGTGGTCGCGACGATGGACGACATCGGCCGCGCGACGCGCCGGATCGCGGAGATCACCGGCGCGATCGAAGGCATCGCGTTCCAGACCAACATCCTCGCGCTGAACGCGGCCGTCGAGGCCGCCCGCGCGGGCGAACACGGCAAGGGCTTCGCGGTGGTCGCGGCCGAGGTGCGCGCGCTGGCGCAGCGCAGCGCGGCCGCCGTCAAGGAAATCGACGCGCTGAGCGCCGAATCGTCGACGACCGTCGAACAGGGTTACCGGATCGCGGACGCCGCGCGCGGCACGATGCGCGACATCGTCGCGCGGGTCGACCAGGTCCGCACGCTGATCGCCGAGATCAGCGCCGCGTCGCGCGAACAATCGACCGGGATCGAGCAGGTGAACCTGGCCGTCACGCAGATCGGCGAAGCGACGCAGCAGAATGCGACGCTGATCTCGGACGCCGAGCGCGCGGCCGTCGCGTTGCGCGACCAGGCCGCGCACCTGTCGGACGCCGTCAGCGTGTTCCGGCTCGAACGCAGCGCGTGACGGACAGCCGGCGATCGAGCCGGGCCGGGCGGCTCGCCTACTTCTTGTCGCCCGCCAGGTCGATCGCCGTGTTCGAGCCGACCGCATTGCGCAACTGGAACTTCTGGATCTTGCCGGTCGACGTCTTCGGCAGCTCGCCGAAGCGCACGACCTTCGGCACCTTGAAGCCCGCGAGCAATTGCCGGCAGTGCGCGACGATCTCCGCCTCGGTCGCACTCATGCCGTTACGCAGTTCGACGAACGCGCACGGCACCTCGCCCCATTTCGGGTCGGGCATCGCGACGACCGCGGCCACCTCGACGGCCGGATGCCGGTACAGCGCGTCCTCGACCTCGATGCTCGAGATGTTCTCGCCGCCGGAGATGATGATGTCCTTCTTGCGATCCTTGATCCGGATATAGCCGTCCGGCATCAGCACCGCGAGATCGCCCGTATGGAACCAGCCGCCGTGGAACGCCTCGTCGGTCGCCTTCGGGTTCTTCAGGTAGCCCTTCATGCAGATGTTGCCGCGGAACATGATCTCGCCGAGCGTCTCGCCGTCCGCCGGCACCGGCGTCATCGTGTCGGGATCGAGCACCGTCGCGCCTGCTTCGAGGTGGTAGCGCACGCCCTGGCGCGCATTCAGCCGCGCGCGTTCCTCGTCGGACACTTCGTCCCAGTGCGACTGCTTCGCGCAGACGGTCGCCGGGCCGTAGACCTCGGTCAGCCCGTACACGTGCAGCAGGTCGAAGCCGATCTCCTTCATCTTCGCGATCACGGCCGGCGCGGGCGCCGCGCCCGCGACCATCGCGTGCACCGTATGGTCGATCCCCGTGCGCAATTCGGCCGGCGCGTTCGCGATCGCGCTCTGCACGATCGGCGCGCCGCAGTAATGCGTGACGCGCTCGCGGCGGATCAGGTCGAACACGGTCTTCGCGTCGAACTTGCGCAGGCACACGTTCACGCCGCCGCGCGCCGCGACGGCCCACGGAAAACACCAGCCGTTGCAATGGAACATCGGCAGCGTCCACAGATACACCGCGTGCTTCGGCATGTCCCATTCGAGGATGTTGCTGATCGCCGCGAGATACGCGCCGCGATGGTGGTAGACGACGCCCTTCGGGTCGCCGGTCGTGCCCGACGTGTAGTTCAGCGCGATCGCGTCCCATTCGTCGGCGGGCGGCGTCCAGGCGTAGTCGGGGTCGCCGCCGGCCACGAACGCCTCGTAGTCGGTCGCGCCCGCGAAGCGGTCGGGGTCGGCCGGCATCGCGTCGGCCACGCTGACGATCTTCAGGCCCGGCACCTCGAGCGCCGCGCGATGCGCGAGCTCCGCGTATTCGGTGTCGACGATCAGCACCTTCGCCTCGCCGTGACGCAGCATGAACAGCACCGACGACACGTCGAGCCGCGTGTTGATCGTGTTCAGCACGGCGCCGGCCATCGGCACGCCGAAGTGCGCCTCGACCATCGCCGGGATGTTCGGCAGCAGCGCCGCGACCGTGTCGCCGCGCTCCACGCCGGCCTGCGCGAGCGCGCTCGCCAGTTGCTTCGCGCGCGTGCAGGTCTCGCCCCACGTGCGCCGCACGTCGCCGTGCACGATCGCGAGGCGCTCGCCGTAGACTTCGGCCGCGCGGATCAGGAAATCGATCGGCGTGAGCGGCACGTAATTGGCATCGCGGCGGCCGAGCCCGGCCTCGAACATCTGCGTCATGATCCTGTCTCCCGTGTTCTGTCGACCGGGATGCGTGCACCCCGGATCGTTTTGATGTGGTTCAATTGCCGACAGCCTAACGGGCGTTATTGTGAGCCGTCTGTCATCGAAACGACAGAGTGCCGCTCGAACGCTGCGCGTTATCCCTATCCTCGCAAACCCGCACCCATGCACGACCACTCCGACGCGGCCGCCCGGCCGGCCGACACGCTCCCCGAACCGGGCCCGCTGCCGCCGCTCGCGACGCTGTTCGGCCAGTGCGCGTGGTTCCGCACGCTGGCGCCCGAACACCAGGCGCTCGTGCTCGCCCAGTCGCACGTCGAGCAGTGCGAAGCCGGCGACGTGATCGCGCACCGGCTCGCGCCGTCCGCATACTGGATCGGCGTCCATCGGGGGCTGCTGAAGCTCGCGATCTTCAACGTGTCGGGACGCGGCTGCACGTTTTCCGGCGTGCCGTCGGGCGGCTGGTTCGGCGAAGGCAGCGTGATCAAGCGCGAGCTGCGCAAGTACGAGGTCGTCGCGATCCAGCGCTCGACCGTGCTGTTCGTGCCGGTCGACACGTTCCACGCGCTGCTCGACACGAGCCTGCCGTTCACGCGCTTCGTGATTCATCAGCTGAACAACCGGATGGGCGAATTCATCGCGTCGATCCAGAACAGCCGGCTGCTCGACGTCGACGCGCGCGTCGCGCAGGCGCTCGCGCAGCTCTTCAACCCCGCGCTGTATCCGGATACCGGCCCGTCGCTGTCGATCTCGCAGGAGGAACTGGGGATGCTCGTCGGCGTGTCGCGCCAGCGGATCAACCAGGCGCTGCAGCAGCTCGAGAAGCTCGGCGCGCTGCGGCTCGCGTACAACCAGATCGAGGTCGTCGATCTCGACGCGCTCGCGCGCTTCGGCATGGAGCAGCTGTGAGCGCCGCCCGAGGCGCGAAACCGTCGCCGTCGCGACCACGCATTCCATCTGCGGAATCGGCCGGCGACCGGCGCGCCCCAACCTGACAATTCCGCCAGTTTCGCGACAGTAACCCGTCGCGGGCCGACGCCTATCATTCGGGTTCCCTTCACCGACGCCTGATCACCGCCTGCCCCGCCGCCTTCATGTGGATCGTCAATCTCGCGCTCAGGCGCCCCTACACGTTCATCGTCATGGCCATCATGATCGTGCTGGCCACCCCGCTTGCGCTGATGCGCACACCGGTCGACGTGCTGCCCGCGATCAACATCCCCGTGATCAGCGTGATCTGGAATTACAGCGGCTTCTCCGCGACGGAGATGACGAACCGCATCACGTCCGTCCATGAACGGATCCTGACGACCACCGTCAACAACATCCAGCACGTCGAATCGACGTCGCTGCCCGGCATCGCGGTCGTGAAGGTGTTCCTGCAACCGGGCGCGAACGTGCAGACGGCGATCGCGCAGACGGTGTCGTCCGCGCAGGCGATCGTGCGGCAGATGCCGCAGGGCGCGACGCCGCCGCTCGTGATCACCTATTCCGCGTCGAGCATTCCGGTGATCCAGCTCGGGCTGTCGAGCAAGACGCTCAGCGAGCAGTCGCTCGCCGACATCGCGCTCAACTTCCTGCGCCCGCAACTGATCACGGTGCCCGGCGTGCAGATTCCGTTTCCGTACGGCGGCCGCACGCGCGTGGTCGCGATCGATCTCGATCCGCAGGCGCTGCAAGCGAAGGGCCTCACGCCGGCCGACATCGTCAACGCGGTCAACGCGCAGAACCTCGTGCTGCCGACCGGCACCGCGAAGATGGGCCAGACCGAATACCGGGTCGACACGAACGCGTCGGCCGATACGATCACCGACATCAGCAACCTGCCGATCCAGACCGTCAACGGCGCGACGACCTACCTGCGCGAGGTGGCGTCGGTGCGCGACGGCTTCGCGCCGCAGACGAACGTCGTGCGCCAGAACGGCCAGCGCGGCGTGCTGATCTCGATCCTCAAAAACGGCGACGCGTCGACGCTCAAGGTCGTGTCGGACCTGAAGGCGCTGCTGCCGAAGGTGATCCCGACGCTGCCCGAAGGGCTCACGATCACGCCGCTGTTCGACCAGTCGGTGTTCGTCAACGCGGCCGTCCAGGGGGTGATCCACGAGGCGCTGATCGCCGCCGTGCTGACCGCGATGATGATCCTGCTGTTCCTCGGCAACTGGCGCAGCACGCTGATCATCGCGATCTCGATCCCGCTGTCGATCTTCACGTCGCTGATCGCGCTGTCCGCGCTCGGCGAAACCATCAACATCATGACGCTCGGCGGGCTCGCGCTGGCGGTCGGCATTCTCGTCGACGACGCAACGGTCACGATCGAGAACATCGAGCGGCACCTCCATCTCGGGACGAACCTGCACGACGCGATTCTCGAAGGCGCGGGCGAGATCGCGGTGCCCGCGCTCGTGTCGACGCTGTGCATCTGCATCGTGTTCGTGCCGATGTTCTTCCTGACCGGCGTCGCGCGCTTCCTGTTCGTGCCGCTCGCGGAAGCCGTGGTGTTCGCGATGCTCGCGTCGTACGTGCTGTCGCGCACGCTGGTGCCGACGCTCGCGATGCTGCTGTTCCGCCCGCAGCAGGCAAGCACCGGCCCCGATCATTCGACGTCGCGCTTCGCGCGCATCCATCACGCGTTCAACCACGCGTTCGAACGGCTGCGCGCGTGGTACATCGTGCTGCTCAGCATCCTGCTCGTGCGCCGCCGCTTCTACGCGCTGTGCTTCCTCGGTTTCTGCGTGCTGTCGACCGGCCTCGTGTTCGTGCTCGGCCGCGACTTCTTCCCGAACGCCGATTCCGGCAACCTCCGGCTGCACATGCGTGCGCCGACCGGCTACCGGATCGAGGAAACCGCGCGGCTCGCCGATCAGGTCGAGCGCGTGATCCGCGAAACCGTGCCGCCCGACGAACTCGGCGCGATCGTCGACAACCTCGGGCTGCCGGTGAGCGGCATCAACCTGTCGTACAGCAACGCCGGCACGATCGGCACGCTCGACGGCGAGCTGCTGATCGCGCTGAAGCCCGGCCACCGCGCGACCGCGCACTACGTGCAGACGCTGCGCAGGCTGCTGCCGCAGCGCTTCCCGGGCGTCGAGTTCTTCTTCCAGCCGTCGGACATCATCACGCAGATCCTCAACTTCGGGCAGCCGGCCGCGATCGACGTGCAGGTGCTCGGCAACGATCTCGCGAGTAACATGACCATTGCGAGCAGCCTGATGAAGAAGATCAGGCAGATCCCCGGCGCCGTCGACGTGCACGTGCTGCAACGCAACGACGAGCCGACCCTGCTGGCCGACATGGACCGTACGCGCATGCAGCAGCTCAATCTCTCCGCGCAGAACGTCGCGCAGAACATGCTGATCTCGCTGTCGGGGAGTTCGCAGACCACGCCCTCGTTCTGGATCAACCCGCGCACCGGCGTGCAGTACCCGCTGCAGATCCAGACCCCGCAATACGACATCGCATCCGTCGACGACCTGCTCGGCACGCCGATCTCCGCCAGCGGGCGCACCGGCACGCCGCCGCAGTTGCTCGGCAACCTGGTGCAGGTGCGCAGTACCGCGAACCCCGCCGTGATCACGCACTACAACATCCGCCCGGCGATCGACGTGTACGTGAGCGTCGAAGGCCGCGATCTCGGCGCGGTCGCGGGCGAGATCGACCGCATCGTGTCCGACGCGCGCGCGTCGCTGCCGCGCGGCACCGGCCTCGCGATGCGCGGCCAGATCGAGACGATGCGCACGTCGTACGTCGGCCTCGGCGCGGGCGTCGCGATGGCGATCGTGCTCGTCTACCTGCTGATCGTCGTCAATTTCCAGTCGTGGCTCGACCCGCTGATCATCATCAGCGCGATGCCGGCCGCGCTCGCCGGCATCGCATGGATGCTGTTCGTCACCGGCACGCACCTGAGCGTGCCCGCGCTGACGGGCGCGATCATGACGGTCGGCGTCGCGACCGCGAACAGCATTCTCGTCGTCTCGTTCGCGCGGCAACGCCTCGCGGCCGGCGCGCCGCCGCTCACGGCCGCGCTCGAAGCCGGCGCGACACGCATCCGCCCGGTGCTGATGACGGCGCTCGCGATGATCATCGGGATGGTGCCGATGGCGCTCGGTCTCGGCGAAGGCGCCGAGCAGAACGCGCCGCTGGGCCGCGCGGTGATCGGCGGGCTGCTGTTCGCGACCGTTTCGACGTTGCTGTTCGTGCCGCTCGTGTTCGGCGGCGTGCATTCACGGCTGGCCCGGCGGCGCGCGCGCCAGGCCGGTCACTGACTTTCGCCCTGCTTTTCACCTACTACCCGGTTGAATTGGTTGAATTCATGGAAGAGAAACATCACAGCGCCGTCGGCATCCAGGTGGACGAACACGGCATGCACCTGCCGGCGCGCGCGTCGGTGTCGCGGCGCGGACGGATCGTCGTGATCGTGATCGGCGTGCTGCTGGCCGCCGGCGCCGCGCGCACCATCGTCGTCAACGTACTGAACCAGCGTCACCTCGACGCGGTCGCCGAGCAGAACACGCGCCAGTACGTGAGCGTCGTGCATCCGGTCGACGCGGCCACCGGCGGCAAGCTGACGCTGCCCGGCACGCTGCGCGGCTTCGTCGAGGCGCCGATCTATGCGCGCGCCAGCGGCTACGTGCTGCGCTGGCAGGCCGACATCGGCGCGCACGTGAAGCAGGGGCAAACGCTCGCCGAACTCGACACGCCGGAGTTGAACCAGGAACTCGCGCAGGCCACCGCGCAGCGCCAGCAGGCGCAAGCGTCGCTCGCGCTCGCGAAGACGTCGTTCGACCGCGCGCAGCAGTTGCGCCAGCGCGATGCCGTGTCGCAACAGGAACTCGACGACCGGCAAGGCGCGTTCAACCAGGGCACCGCGAATCTCGCGGCGGCCGACGCGAACGTGCGCCGTCTCACCGAATTGAAGGGCTTCCAGCGGATCGTCGCGCCGATCGACGGAATCGTCACGCAGCGCAACGTCGACGTCGGCGATCTCGTCAATTCCGGCAACGCGGGCCGCTCGCTGTTCACGGTCGTGCAGGCCGACCGGCTGCGCCTGTACGTGCAAGTGCCGCAGGCGTATGCGCAGCAGGTGAAGGTTGGCCAGCACGTGAGCGTCGCGCAGGCCGAGCTGCCGGGGCGGACCTTCGACGGCACGATCACGCGCACGTCGCAGGCGATCGACGTCGCCACGCGCTCGCTGCAGATCGAGATCACGCTGCCGAACCCGGACGGGCGGCTGCTGCCCGGCGCGTACGTGCAGGCGACGCTGCCGATGACGCCGGTCGGCCGCCTGCAGGTGCCGGCCAATACGCTGCTGTTCCGCGCCGAAGGCCCGACGGTCGCGACCGTCGATGCGAACGGCAAGGTCCGGCTGAAGCAGGTCACGGTCGTGCGCACGATCGGGCAGACGCTCGAAGTCGACGGGCCGATCACGCCGAACGATCGCCTCGTCGCGAACCCGAGCGACGCGCTCGCGACCGGCGACGCGGTCGTCGTGCAGGCGCCGGCGGCGCAGCCGGCCTCGGCCGTCGCGGGAGCGAAGTCGTGAGTGCGATACGCACCCGCGTGCACCCGGCCGCGATCGGCGCCGTCGCGATCGTCGCGGCCGCGATGCTCGCCGGCTGCACGGTCGGCCCGGATTACCGGCGCCCGGCCGTCGACACGCCGGCCGCGTGGCGGCTCGACCCGGCCGACGCATACTGGCACCCGGCCGCGCCGGCCCGCGCGCCGCTCGATCCGGCCTGGTGGACCGCATTCGGCGACGCCCAGCTCGACGCGCTGGAAGCCGATGCGCTGCGCAACAACCAGAACCTGAAAGCGGTGGCCGCGCGCTACGACCAGGCGAAGGCGACGCTCGCGTCGGTCGCATCCGCGCAGTATCCGGCCGTCGGGCTGAACGCGAGCGGCCAGCGCTTCAAGATCTCCGCCGACCGGCCGCAGACCAACTACGCGACGAAAAGCATGTCCACCGTGCAGAACGAGATCCAGGTCGGCGCGGCGGTCAGCTACGAACTCGACCTGTTCGGCCGCGTGCGGCGCAACGTCGAAGCCGCGCAGGCCGGCTCCGAGCAGGCGCGCGACGATTTCGCGAATGCGCGCCTCGTGCTGAGCGCCGATCTGGCATCGAGCTACTTCGCGCTGCGCGAGCTCGACACCGAGATCGACGTCGTCAAGCGCTCGATCGAACTGCAGCGGAAGGCGCTCGATTACGTGAGCGCGCGTCACGACCTCGGCGCGGTGTCCGGTCTCGACCTGTTGCAGCAGCGCGCGCAGCTCGACGCGACGCGCACGCAGGCGCAGTTGCTGATCCAGCAGCGCGCGCAGGTCGAAACCGCGATCGCGACGCTGGTCGGCACGCCGGCCCCCGCGTTCTCGCTGCCGCCTCGCGTGGTGCCGATCAACGCGCCCGCGCTGCCGACCGGCATGCCGAGCGATCTGCTGCAGCGGCGCCCCGACGTCGCGTCGGCCGAGCGCGCGATGGCCGCCGCGAACGCGCAGATCGGCGTCGCGCGCGCCGCGTATTTCCCGCGCATCGCGCTGTCGCCGGACATCGGCTGGGACGCGACCCGTTTCGCGGGCCTGTTCACCGTGCCGGCGCTGCTGTGGTCGGTCGGCGGCTCGCTCAGCCAACCGCTGTTCGAGGGCGGCAAGCTGAAGGCCGGCGTCGATTTCGCGCAGGCCGGCTACGTCGCCGCGCAGGCCAGCTACCGGCAGACCGTGCTCACCGCGTTCCAGGAGGTGCAAAATGCGGTGACCGGCCTGTCGGTGCTCGCGCAGGCGGCCGAGCAGGCATCGGCGGCCGTCGACGACGCGCGCAAGCTCGTGTCGCTCGCGCAGGACCGCTACGCGGGCGGCCTGACGCCGTTCATCGACGTGCTGACGGCCCAGCAGCAGTTGCTGACGAGCGAGCGCCAGGCCGTGCAGATCCAGGGCCAGCGCGCGGCGCTCGTCGTGTTTCTCGCGAAGGCGCTCGGCGGCGGCTGGGACGGCGATGCGTCGAACGGCCCCGCGCCGTCCGACGTCGCGTCGGCGGCCCCGCAGCACGGCGCGGGCGTCGGCCCTTAACCCGGTTACGCGGAATACGAACATGAAAGTGCTGATCGTCGAAGACGAACCGAAAGTCGTCGAATACCTGAAGAGCGGCCTGACCGAGGAAGGCTGGGTCGTCGACACCGCGCTCGACGGCGAGGACGGTGCGTGGAAAGCCGTCGAATTCGACTACGACGTGGTCGTGCTCGACGTGATGCTGCCGAAGCTCGACGGCTTCGGCGTGCTGCGTGCGTTGCGCGCGCAGAAGCAGACGCCCGTGATCATGCTGACCGCGCGCGATCGGGTCGACGACCGCGTGCGGGGCCTGCGCGGCGGCGCCGACGACTACCTGACCAAGCCCTTCTCGTTCCTCGAGCTGATCGAACGGCTGCGCGCGCTGACGCGCCGCGCCCGCGTGCAGGAATCGACGCTGATCTCGATCGGCGACCTGCGCGTCGACCTGATCGGCCGCCGCGCGACCCGCGACGGCGCGCGGCTCGACCTGACCGCGCAGGAATTCCAGCTGCTCGGCGTGCTCGCGCGGCGCAGCGGCGAGGTGCTGTCGAAGACGACCATCGCCGAACTCGTGTGGGACGTGAACTTCGACAGCAACGCGAACGTCGTCGAGACGGCGATCAAGCGCCTGCGCGCGAAACTCGACGGCCCGTTCGCGGACAAGCTGCTGCACACGATCCGCGGGATGGGCTACGTGCTCGAGGCGCGCGAGGACGGCGACGCGGAGAAGCACGCATGAAACGCTCGATCACCCTGCGCCTGTCGGCGATGTTCGGCATCGTGTCGCTGCTCGTGTTCACGCTGGTCGGCTGCGGGCTGTTCGTGATGATGGAGCGCCAGTTGCTCGCCGAGCTGCGCGCGACGATCGACACGCGCGCGAAGGTCGCGCAGATGATCGTGTCGCATGCGACCACGGCCGCGCGCGGCCGCCTGATGCAGGAAAAGCTCGCCGACCTCGAACCGCCCGACGGGTCGACGCGCTATCAGGTCGACAGCCCCGACGCCGATTTCCGCTTCGGCCGTCCCGTCGACGGGGTGCCCGACGGCAAGCCGTTCGGCGCGTTCCAGCAGTACGCGCTCAACAACAGCAGCTACAACGTGATGACGAAGGCCGTCGCGATCGCCGGCAGCGGCGAGCGCCCGGACGTGAAGCTGATCGTCGCGTCGTCGTGCGAGCGCACGCAGCGGATGCTGCGTCGTTTCGTCTGGACGCTGGCCGCGCTGATCGCGACGGCCACCGTCATCACGCTGCTGCTGAGCCGCGCGGTCGCGCGCTTCGGGCTCGCGCCGCTCGACCGGCTGTCGCAGGACGCGGCGAGCGTGAGCGCGACGAACCGCCGCCAGCGGCTGCACACCGACGCGCTGCCGACCGAGCTGCGCGATCTCGCGACGTCGTTCAACGGCGCGCTCGAACGCATCCAGCAAACCTACGCACGGCTCGAAGCGTTCAACGCGGACGTCGCGCACGAGCTGCGCACGCCGATCAGCATCCTGATCGGGCAAACCCAGGTCGCGTTGACGAGCCGCGACCGCTCGGTCGACCGGATGCGCCAGACGCTGCAGTCGAACCTCGAGGAATTCGAGCGGCTGCGCGTGATCATCAACGATATGCTGTTCCTGTCGCGCAGCGACCGCGGCGAACGCGCGACCGACCTGAAGGACGTGTCGCTCGCCGACGAGGTGCGGCGCATGCTCGACTTCCTCGAAATCCCGCTCGACGAGGCGCGGTTGCGCGCCGAGCTGCACGGCGACGCGCGCGCGGCCGTCGATCCGTCGCTGTTCCGCCGCGCGATGACGAACCTGCTGATCAACGCGATCCAGCATTCGGCGCCGGGCGCGACGCTGAACGTGACGATCACTCGCCGCGACACGCTCGTCGAGATGGCCGTGTCGAATCCCGGCGAGCCGATCGATCCGGTGCAGCGCTCGCACGTGTTCGAGCGCTTCTACCGGCTCGAGGAGGCGCGCGCGAACAGCAAGGAAAACCACGGGCTCGGGCTGTCGATCGTCAAGGCCGTGGCCGAGATGCACGGCGGCGGCGTGTTCGTCGCCTGCTCCGGGGGTGTCAACACGTTCGGCTTCTCGGTGTCGACGCAACCCTGGTCGGGCGGGCCGCTGCGTCCGGCCGACGCCGCCGATTCCAGCGATGCGGCCAATCCGGCCGATCCGCGCGGTGCTCGCGCGGCGCCCGTGCCGCGCGCATTGCACTGACGGCGTCGCGCCTGTCGACGTCCAGCCGCTTCCGATCGGCGCTGGCCGGCCGCGAACGCGGCCCGGAACGACGCGTTACGCGCGCGGCTTGCCGCCCTGCTCGCGCCACGCCCGCGGCGACATCGCAAACCGCTCGCGAAACACGCGACTGAAATGCGACATGTCGTTGAATCCCCAGCGCAACGCGATGTCGGACACGCGCAGCACCGCGCATTGCGGATTCGCGAGATCCTGCGCGCACCGTTCGAGCCGCAGGTTCAATACGTAGCGCATCAGCGACGTGTTCTCGGCCTCGAACAGCTTGTTGATGTACCGCGACGAAATCCCGATCGACCGCTCGATCATCATCGGGCTCAGCTCCGGATCGTGCAGGTGTTCGAGCAGATGCCGCTTCACCCGCGTCAGCGTCAACGCCTTCATCCTCGATTGCGCGAGATCGTTGCGCTGCATGCCCCCGAGCGTCATCGCGATCAGTGAGATCGCGGTATCCGACAACTGCCGCATCTCGTCCTCGGTCACGCTGCGGATCTGCGCCGACATCTGCTCGAGAAACGCACGCATGACGCTGCCCACGCCCTGCCCGGTGTGCGTCGGGCAGGCCGTGCGGTGCTCCATGCCGACGACGAGCTGGTTCAGGGTCGCGCGGGGAATGCTGACGACGATCTCGCGCCACGACTGGCCGAACTGCAGGTGGTGAGGCCGGGTCGCGTCGTAGACCGCGAAATCCCCGGGGTGCAGCGTGACGATCTTGCCGTCCTGCTCGACCGATTGGCTGCCCTCGAGCATCAATACGCCGAAATACTTGTCCTCATACTCGCTTCGCGCCTGGCGATAGCGCCGAATCACGGCCTGCTCGCTGGCGTAGATTTCCGAGATCCGCATCTTTTCGCATTTGCGCTGCCGCACCTGGCCGAAGAAATCGGCCTTCTGCACGGCCGCGATCTGCACGTCCGCGAACAAACGCAGAATCGTCTCGCGCCAAAACTCGATACGCTGGCTGACCGAGCCGTCGGTCGCCACCTCGATCGCCGAATTCGTCCATTCGTCCGGCGGGCTGTCGTCGGCCGCCGGGCCGGACGCGTCGCCGCTTGCGGCGCGCGGGAAAGGACGCATCGTCATGGTCGTGCCCCACATCGGTTAGCCAACACGCAGCCGGTAGCGTGCCCGTTCAAAAGCGCCTTGTCCAATCGGCAACCGTGCGAGCCGCGTCGCCGGTCGGACCCGCAGGCGGCGCGGCGGCGATACGCGGCCGCGCCGGGCATGTCATGCGAACGTCGCCTGACGCCAGTCGGAAGACTGTTCATACGCATAGGCGCAGCGGTAGATCGTCGCCTCGTCGAAGCGGCGCCCGACCAGTTGCAGCCCGATCGGCAGATCGTCGGCGACCCCGCACGGCAGCGACATGGCCGGATGCCCGGACACGTCGAACGGCGCGGTATTCGCGAGCATCTCGAACGCCCGCGTCAGCGATTCGGACATCGCGCAGCCGGGCTTCGGCAACTCCGACGCGCGTATCGGGACGGTCGGCATCAGCAATACGTCATACGATTGCAGCGCCGTGTCATACGCCGATCGCAAGCGTCGCGCGAGGTTCTGGCACTTCGCGTAGTAGCGCCCGCGATACCGGCTCGTGAAATATTCGCCGAGCAGCATCGTCACCTTCACGGTATCCGGCAACTCGTCGGCGCGCTCGCGCCAGCCCGCGTGATGATCGATCATGCCGGTCACGTACAGGCCGCCCCAGTTGAAGCCGTGGCTGTTGCCCTTCATCATCTGCTGCGTCGCGCCCTCGGCCGCGATCGGCAGCCAGATCGCGGTGCCGGCCGCATGCAGCGGCACCGACACTTCGTCGACGCTCGCGCCCAGCTTGCGCAACCGGAGCGCGGCGACCCGCACGGCCTCGTCGACCACTTTCTCCGAATTCGCGAGCCCGAACGCCTCGCGCAGCACGCCGATCCGCAGGCCCGCGATGCCGTCGCGAATCGCGCCGAGATAATCGGCGCGCGGCGGCAACATCCGTTGGCGCGGATCGAGCCCGTCGTCGCCCGCGATGACGTCGAGCAGCAGCGCGTTGTCGAGCACGCTGCCCGTCATCGGCCCGAGATGATCGACGGTCGCCTCGATCGGCATCGCGCCGGTGTACGGCACGAGCCCGTGCGTCGGCTTCATCCCGTAGATGCCGCAATAGGCGGACGGGATTCTCACCGAGCCGCCCTGGTCGCCGCCGAGCGCCATGTCGACCTCGCCGCTCGCGACCAGCGCGCCGCTGCCGGACGACGAGCCGCCCGACGAATATCCGGCCTTGCGCGGATTGTGCACCGGCCCCGACGCGCTCGTGTGCGAGCCGCCGGAAAAGCAGTAGTACTCGCAGGTCGCCTTGCCGGCGATCGTCGCGCCGGCGTCGAGCACCCGCGTGACGACGGTCGCATCGATATCGGGCACGTAGCCCTCGAACGTGCTCGCGCCATTGCGCATCGGCACACCGGCGACGCAGATGTTGTCTTTCACGGCCACCGTCTTGCCGCGCAGCTTGCCGTCGGCGGCGCCGTGGATCGTGCTCTTGCGCGCCCATGCGCCGTAACGGTTCTCGTCGCCTTCCGGGCGGTAGCCGGGCGTGCGCGGATACGCGACGACGGGCAGAGGGTCGGGCAGCGCGTCGATCATGTCGTACGCGTCGAAGTTGGCCTGCAGCGCATCGTCGTAGTCGGCGAGCTGGCGGGCATCGACATGAAAGCCGAAACCGGCTGCAATGTCGGACAGTTGTTCGCGGGTCGGGCGTTTGATGGCCATCGACGTTCTCCAGTTCGGTAAGCGGCGGCGCCAGCCTGGGCGGCGCCGGCCGGATTCATCGCGCGACGGCGACGGCGTCGCGCATCAGCCCGGTGCGCGGATGGCAGTTCACGTATTCGTAGACCTGATGCTTTGCGTCGAAGACGGAAACCTCGTGATACAGCCGCAGTTTCGACAGCCCGGTGACGACGCGGAAGAACGTGACGAAGATCCGCAGGTGCGTCGGATGGGATTCGGCCCACCGCTCGAGGCGGTCGAGCGAGCGCCAGTGGCCAATGTTGTAGCTCTCGTCGAGTTCGTTGCCGTCCAGATCGATCGAGCGCACGTAGCGATTGCTGTAGCAGCCGACGTCCTTGCCGTTGTCGCGCAGGAACTCCATTCCGCTGCGCAGCGTCGGCTCGATCTCCTCCAGATACAGCCGGCGCTCGTCGCTCTCCGCCGCGCGCCAGTCCTGACCGGAGCGAATCAGCGCGATGTTGTCGTGCGCCAGTACGACGACACGGCCGCCGCGAGCCGGATCGCCGTCGACGATGCGCAACTCGCCGTCCGCGGCCATCCAGTCCGTCTGCGAGATCGGGAACCGGTCGCGCATCGATCCCCAGTAGCCGTGCTCCTCGATCTCGCCGCTGACGCCGTCCATGATCGCGCCGACGCCGGGGAAATCGCTCGTAAATGCGTAAAGCGTCTCGAACTGCTCGGCGCGCGGCGCGACGATTTCCCGGAAGTAGCCGATCCCGTCCGCGAGGCGTGCGTCGGAGGCCCACCATTCGACGAGCGCCGGCGACGCGATCCAGCGCGCATACGCGGCCGGATCGCGCCAGTAGCCGACGGCAATCAGGTTCTCGTAGCCCTGGTCGTCGGTGTGTTGCGTCAGGTCGAAATTGTTCGGGCCGTCCTGCGCACCGAAATCGGCGACGATCCGGCGCAACGCGGCCAGCGCCGCCGCGCGCTTGTCGGCGCCGCGATACTGGACGCCGAAATAGCCCATCACGACCTGGCTCAGGTCTTCGGCGGCCCGGGCGACGTACATCGGGAACGGCGGCTGGTAATCGTCGGCGACGCGGCGCGACAGCGTCCGCGGGCACATCAGGTGTTTGTCGATGGCGGATTCCATGCGTGATCTCTCTGGAAAGGGAATCGGGTGTCGAGGGTTCGACGTGGGGGACTCGGAGCGACATGCACCGGCCATAGCCCGGCGCATGCGTGTCGTCAGAAGATGTGCGCGTAACGCAGGCCGGCGAGCACGCTGTTCTTCGGGCCGTTGCGCACGCTCAGGTCGGTGCCGAGCTGGATTTGCACCTGGTCGGCCTTCGTCACGAACTTCGCCGCGGTGAGCCGCAGGCGCGTCGTGCGCAACGCGTCGTTGTTGTCCGCGCCGTCGACGCGCGTTTCGCCGCCCCAGAGCTGGGTGATGCCGACCCCGAGCGACGTGCCCGGATCGGGCATGTAACGCACCATCGCCTGGGCGCTGTAGCTCATCCGCTGATGCAGCGTCGCACCGCTCGCGCCGTACGACGTGTTGTTGCCGTACCAGATCGCGTCGCCGACGAGATCGAGGGCCCATTGCGGCGAAAAGTGCTTGACGTAGGCGGCCTGGAAATCGAGCGACCAGCGGTTGGCGCCGAGATTGAGGCCGCGGTTCTGGTCGTAACTTCCGGTCGGCGCATAAACGTAGACCGTCGCGGCGACGACGTCCTTCGCTTCGTTCAGGCGGAATTTCAACGGCGCGGTCAGGATCACGTCGCCGACGCCGTTCGTACTGCCAAGCGCGCCTGCGTTGCCGAAACTGCTGATGTGACCGAACGGCAGCAGCACCTGCGGATCGATCGTGAGCCTGTCGGTGAGCTGGAACACGTGCAGCAGGCGGGCGATGCCGACATTGGACTGCAGGTCGAAATCCGACGTCCGGTGGCCATTCGCGTAGTACGCGTTCGTCGCCGAATAGTTGTAGTACAGCACGCCGATCGTCGCGCCCACCGGATACTGCTCGTAGTCGCCGGGATCGACCTCGACCGCGCCCGCGTAATGCGATGCGACGACCATCAGCGACAGGCCGATCCAGCGCGCGACGCGCTTCAGTTTCATTCTGTTGACGTTGTCCATCATGCTCCTCACCTGGATGCGCAGACACCGCCACGCTCGACGTACGACGAACGGGAACCGTTGCCGGACGGTGGAATCGCGGGGTGCTGGCTGACTGTTATTCCGCCGGTACTCGAGGGAGCGCCGACGATTCGCGACATCGAACGGCCATCGCTTGAGGATGAGAATAGAAAGGCAAAATCCGCATTTCTGTTTTCCGGCGGAACAAGAAATTGGCTGTGGCGGACCTCCGCGGCCAGTGCCCGGCAGCGGTCGCAAAACCGGCCCGGGCTGCCGCCGTCTCATGCCGGACGCCCTGCCGATGCCGCGAATCGCCGCGCATCCGGTGCGCGTCGGCGCCTGCCGTGCAATGGGGCCGTCTCGGCATAGTTTCCGATCCGTGCCGGCAAAGAACCGCGTTTTTTCTCTTCTTACCCTGCTCGTCGAGCGTGACCGACACGACGCGCCATCCCCCGCCACGGCAGCCGCCACGCCGTGGCGGCGGTCGCCCCGAACCACGACAAGGAGCCCCACGATGAATACGACGCCTTCCGAGAAAACCGCCTCGACGCCCGGCGAACGCGCCTGGGCGCTGTTTCGCGTGATGAAAGAGAAGAACCTGATTCCCGACGGCTATATCGACAATCTGACCGAGCTGATGTCCACGACCTGGGATCCGGCCAACGGCGCGCGCATCGTCGCGCGTGCGTGGGTCGACCCCGCGTTTCGCGAACTTCTGCTGAAGGACGGCACGGCCGCATGCGCGCAGTTCGGCTACACCGGCCCGCAGGGCGAATACATCGTCGCGCTCGAAGACACGCCGACGCTGAAGAACGTGATCGTCTGCAGCCTGTGCTCATGCACGAACTGGCCGGTGCTCGGGTTGCCGCCCGAGTGGTACAAGGGCTTCGAATATCGTGCGCGGCTCGTCCGCGAAGGGCGCACGGTGCTGCGCGAGCTCGGCACCGACCTGCCCGACGACGTCGTCGTGAAGGTTTGGGACACCACCGCCGAAAGCCGCTATCTCGTGCTGCCCGTGCGGCCGGCCGGCACCGAGCACATGACCGAGGAACAACTGCGCACGCTCGTCACGAAGGACGTGCTGATCGGCGTCGCGCTGCCGCGCGCGCACTGACGCGCACCCCGTTTCGCTCTCGACCTTCCTCTCGGAGATCACATATGGACGGCTTTCACGACCTCGGCGGATTCCAGGGTTTCGGCCCGGTGCCGCATACGATCAACAGTCTCGGCTACAAACCGGTCTTCAAGGAAGACTGGGAGCATCTCGCGTACAGCCTGATGTTCGTCGGGGTGGATCAACTGAAAAAATTCAGCGTCGACGAGGTGCGTCACGCGGTCGAACGCATCGACGTGCGCCAGCACGTCGGCACGCGCTACTACGAGCGCTACGTGATCGCGACCGCGACACTGCTCGTCGAAACCGGCGTGCTCACGCAGGACGAACTCGACCGCGCGCTCGGTGCGCCTTTCCGGCTCGCGAACCCGCCGCGATCCGGCGGCCGGGCGGCCCCGCTCGACTCGACGCGGTTCGAGGTCGGCGATCGCGTCGTCGTTCGCGACGAATACGTCAGCGGACACATCCGCGCGCCGGGCTACGTTCGCGGCAAGACAGGCGTCGTGCTGCACCGGACGACCGAATCGTGGCCATTCCCGGACGCGATCGGCCACGGCGACACCGGCGCCGCGCATCAGCCGACCTATCACGTCGAGTTCCGCGTGAAGGATCTGTGGGGCGACGCCGCCGACGACGGCTATGTCGTGGTCGACCTGTTCGAAGGCTACCTGGATCGCGCGTCCGGGCAGAGCGCATGACGACGCCGGCCATTCGACACGTGCCGGCCGCTCCGCCGCCGAGGATTCCGGTCACCGTGCTGTCCGGCTTCCTCGGCGCCGGGAAGACGACGTTGCTGAACCATATCCTGCGCAATCGCGCCGGCCTGAAGGTCGCCGTGATCGTCAACGACATGAGCGAAGTCAACGTCGACGCCGACGATGTGCGACGCAACGTCGAGTTGCATCGAGGCGAGGACGAGCTGGTCGAAATGACCAACGGTTGCATCTGCTGCACGCTGCGCGCCGATCTGCTCGAGCAGATCAGCACGCTTGCGCGGCAGCATCGCTTCGATTATCTGCTGATCGAGTCGACGGGTATCTCGGAGCCGATGCCGGTCGCGGAGACGTTCGCGTTTCTCGACCGGGACGGTTTCAGCCTCAGCGAGCTCGCGCGGCTGGACACGCTCGTCACGGTGGTCAACGGCGAGACGTTCGAGGACATGATCGCGTCGGCCGAACCGGTCACGCGCGACGCCCCGCCCGCGAACGACGGCGATGCCGATCCGCCACGCAAGCTGTCAGACCTGCTGATCGAACAAGTCGAATATGCGAACGTGATCCTCGTGAGCCGACTCGACCGGATCGGCCACGCGGGTTTCGAGCGGCTGCGCGCAATTCTGGCGTCACTGAATCCATCGGCGCGAATCCTGCCGATGCAGCACGGCAAGGTCGATCCGTCGGACGTCCTCGATACGCGGCGCTTCGATCTTCCGGCGCTCGTCGAATCGCCGGGATGGATGCAACGCATGCAGGCCGACGAACGCCCGTCGGAATCGGACGCGTACGGGATCGCGTCGTGGGTCTATCGCGAACGTGCGCCGTTTCATCCGGCGCGCCTGCTCGCGTGGCTGCGCCGCCCCTGGACCAACGGCCGACTGCTGCGCTGCAAGGGATATGTGTGGGCCGCGCACCGATACGCCGAAACCGCCCTGCTCGTGCAGGCCGGCGACACGTTCCAGTGGGGCTACGTGGGCCGATGGTGGCGGTTTACGCCGCCGTCGGACTGGCCGCAAGACGACTACCGTCGCGAGGGTGTGCTCAAGCAATGGGAGGAGCCGGCAGGCGATTGCCGACAGGAAATCGTGTTCATCGGGCAGTCGATCGATCACGGCCGGTTGCGTCGCGAACTCGATGCATGCCTGCTGACGGTCGAAGAAATCGACGCAGGGCCGGAGTCGTGGCGCCAGCTTCCGGAAGCCGACGCGTTCGACGCACTTGCGACGCCCGCCCGTTCGTGAAGCGACACTCGATGGCTTCGGCCGCCACGCCTGCGCCCTGTCGCTTTCGGTCGACCCGCGAGCGTTGCGCCCGGTTCAGCGTGACGTGAATCGCGGCCGCGCCGCCAAGGGCAGTTTTCTTCAATACGGGCCGACGCAACGCCCGTAGTCTCGATGCGACTTTCAACATGTCGCATGGAGACACCTGATGAGCATGCTGGTTTCGATGGCCGCGTTCGCGCTGGCCTCGTCGATCACCCCCGGTCCGGTCAACATCGTCGCGCTCAGCGCGGGCGCGCGCCACGGCCTCGGCGCGAGCCTGCGCTACGCGGCCGGCGCGACGCTCGGCTTCGTCGCGCTGTTCCTGCTGATCGGCCTCGGCCTGCACGCGGCGCTCACGCGCTGGCCCGTGCTGACGACGGCCACGCAGTGGTCGGGGATCGCGTTCCTGCTCTACATGGCGCTGCGGCTCGCGCTCGACGACGGCCGGCTGTCGGCCGATCCGGACGTGGCCGGCCCGTCGGCGGCGGCCGGCGCGGCGATGCAGTGGCTCAATCCGAAGGCGTGGCTCGCGTGCGTGGCCGCGATGGGCGCGTATGCATCCGACGGCGACCGCGCGCAGGTCTGGCAGTTCGCCGCGCTGTATCTGGTGATCTGCTTCGCGTCGATCGCCTGCTGGGGCTATGCGGGCGCATCGCTGCGGCACCGGCTCGCGAACGCGCGGCGCATGCGCGTGTTCAACCGGTTGATGGCGCTGCTGCTCGCGGGCAGCGCGCTGTTTCTGCTCGACGTGTAGCCGCCGTCGCGTTCAGCGCATCGCGCTGCGGTACTGCCCCGGCGTCGCGGCCGCGATTCGCCGGAACGCGCGCTGGAAATGCGCCTGGTCCGCAAAGCCGGCGTCGAGCGCGACTTCGGCGATCGGCCGGCCGCGGCGCAACTCGGTGCGGCCGTATTGCACGCGCCGATCGATCAGGAACGCATGCGGCGTCATCCCGTAACGCGCATTGAACGCGCGGATCAGGTACGACGGCGACAAGTCGGCCGCCGCGCAGATCGCATCGAGCGTGACGGCCTCGCGGCAATGGGCGGCGATGTAGTCGGCCGCGCGCGCGAGCTTCGCGTTGTCGTCCCCCGGCCGCGGGGCGAGCGGTTCGCGATCGAGCGCGCCGTGCAGCGCTGTGAAGAATTCGACCGCCGCGCTCTCCTTGCCGAGCGCATCGAGGCCGGGCGACACGAGCGTGCGGTAGAAGCCGCCAAATTGCGCGAACAGATCGCCGCGCTCGGTCAACTTCGGCGAAAACCCGTGAAAATCGCGGTTCGGATCGCGGCCCAGCGAATGCTGCAGCCGCGCGAGCCACGGCACGTCGACATAGACCATCCGGTACGCCCACGCATCGGGGCCGTACGGATTGCATGCGTGCACCTGCTCCGGATCGATGATCACGAGCACGCCGCGCCCGACGTGAGCGTGCGTCGCGCCGTTCACGTACGTGCTCGTCCCGCCGACGATCGCGCCCACCGAAAACGTGTCGTGCGTATGCTTCGCGTAGCAGATCGCGCGCCCGTCGTCGACGGTGCGCGCCTCGATGAACGGCAGCGCGCCATCGCGCCAGAACGGCGACGGTGCGGCGGATCGGTTGGCGGTACGGGTCACGCGGCGGGCTCCAGGTTCGAACGGCGAACGCTCACCGTACAAGACTGGGCGGCGCCGCGCAACAGCGAGCCGACGCCCGGCGGCTGGATCGCCTAAGCTTTGAATTCGGCCGCCGCGGCAGACGCGGCGGGTTCCCTTTCTCTTCCAACCGGTACACTCATGCAGATCGATCTGAAAGGCAAGACCGCGGTCGTTACCGCTTCCACCGCCGGCATCGGGTTCGCGATCGCCGAAGGGCTCGCGCGCGCCGGTGCGCACGTCGTCGTCAACGGCCGCAGCGATGCGTCGGTGCAGTCCGCGCTCGGGAAACTGCGCGACGCCGTGCCCGGTGCAAGCTTCGACGGCGTCGCCGCCGACCTGTCCGACGCGGCCGGCGTCGCGCGCGTCACGCAGCACACGCCGAACGCCGACATTCTCGTCAACAACGCGGGCATTTACGGCCTGAAGGCGTTCTTCGACATCGACGACGCCGAATGGGAACATTTTTTCCAGATCAACGTGATGTCCGGCGTGCGGCTCGCGCGGCATTACCTGAAAGGGATGATCGAACGCAATGCCGGGCGCATCGTGTTCATTTCGTCGGAATCGGGCCTGAACATCCCCGTCGACATGATTCATTACGGGTTCACGAAAACCGCGCAGTTGTCGATCGCGCGCGGCCTCGCGAAGCTCGCGGCCGGCACCCACGTGACCGTCAATTCGGTGCTGCCGGGCCCGACGATGTCCGAAGGCGTGCGCGAGATGCTGAAGGCGCAGGCCGACGAAACGGGCCGCAGCATCGACGACATCGCCGTGGAGTTCGTGCGCAGCGAACGTGCGAGTTCGATCATCCAGCGGCCGGCGACGACGGAGGAAGTCGCGAACATGGTCGTGTACGTGTGCTCGCCGCAGGCATCGGCCACGACCGGCGCGGCGTTGCGCGTCGACGGCGGTGTGGTCGACACGATAGCGTGACGGCCGTGACGGCCATATGACCCGCCCGCGCGGCGCGTGGCCGCCGCGCTATCGCGACGCGCGCTTGCCAGGCTGAAGCGTGCCCTTGCGATCGGCGTCCATGCAGGTATCGAAGCCGGACTGCGTGACGACGCCGGCCTTGTCGAACACAACGAAGTACGCCCGGTGATCGTTGCCGTGCTCGATGAAGTAGTTGTAGCAGACGCCGCTGCCGTTGCGGACCATCCAGACGCTGCGCGGGTTGCCGGCGGCGCGGACGACGTCGGCACGCGTCGCGCCGTGCCGCGACGCGGCCCGTGCCAGCGGCGTGCGCGAATACGAGAACGGCAACCACGAGTCGAACCACGCACAGCCGTGCAACATCAGGCAACTGGCGGCCAGGGACAGCGTCGCTGCGGGACGGGCCATCGGAATCAATCGCATGCTCGGGAAATCTGCTGCGCCATACCGGCGTGATCGAAAGCCCCATGCTACTCGACCTTTGGGTCCGGATCGAAAAGAAATGTAGAGATCTTTATCCGAATCCCCGCGTTTGCGGGCGTGCGCGCCGGTCGAATCGTCAGCGATCGTTGCAGCCGGCCCATGCTTGCGCGCGCAACCGCATTGCCGTGCCGTTGCGTCGAACCGATGCAACGGCCTCCGCGTCACGCGATCCATTCGGCCCACAGCATCGTCAGCACCGTCATCAGCGCGGGGCCGACGAACAGCCCGATCAGGCCGAACGTCTCGGCGCCGCCGAGGATGCCGAACAACACGAGCAGGAACGGCAACCGTGTCGAACCGCCGATCAGCACCGGCCGCACGAAATGCTCGGCGATGAACACGACGATGAACCCGAGCGCCGCGACCACGACGGCCCACATGGTCGCCCCCTGCACGAACAACCAGAGCGCCGCGCCGCAGAACACGACCGGCGCGCAGAACGGCAGCATCGCGGCGACCGCCGTGACGAGCCCGAGCAGCGCCGCGTGCGGCACACCCGCGAGCGCGTAGGCGATACCGAGCAGCGCGCCCTCGCCGAGCCCGACGACGACGAGCCCCGTCACCGTGCCGTACACGGCCGCGACCATGCGCTCGATCAGTTCCGCGCCGTTACGCCCGAACGCGCGCCGCGCGCCCTGCAG
This sequence comes from Burkholderia sp. AU16741, assembly GCF_002223345.1. Lineage (NCBI taxonomy): Bacteria > Pseudomonadati > Pseudomonadota > Betaproteobacteria > Burkholderiales > Burkholderiaceae > Burkholderia > Burkholderia sp. AU16741. The sequence continues at coordinate 339,724 of NZ_NKEZ01000008.1, read as the reverse complement.
CAACGCACCCGACAGCTTGTGGCCCGCGCGCAGGATCACGAACAGCGTGACGAGCATGAAACCGAATTCGAGCAGCACATGCGCGAGCTTCGTGCCGAATTGCCGGCCGAACGCGATGAATTTCTCGCCGTTGACGCCGTGCATCGCGGTGGCCGCATGCAGCGGATGGCCGAGATTGGCCTGCCACCATTCGGTGATCTGCGCCGCGCCGTACGGCAACCGGTTGATCACGTCCGGCAACGGGATGCCGTTGTCCTGGATCGTGTGCAGCCACTCGCGCAGGTCGTGCGCCTGCGCGAACGCCTGGGTCGTCGCGACCGCCACCGGCAGCACGACGAGCAGCGAGATCGCCGCCGTGATGACGGTCGCGATCAGCGTCGGCCGATTGCGGAACAGCCGGTGCGATTCGAAGCATTTCAGCAGCGGCCACATCGCGATGGCGATCACGCACGCCCATGCGATGGCGGGAATGAAGTCGCGGATCACCCACAGCGCGAGCACCAGCAGCGCCGCATACAGCGCGATGCGGGCGACCTGCTGCGCGCGCGGCCGCGCGGCGGAATCGGAAGACGACGGGACATGTGCGCCCATGGCACCTCAGTCGAAATGAAAAAAATGGCGGTTCGTCCAGGCAACGGGCCTGGACGAACCGCCATTCTATCCATCGGCGCCGGATCGGCGGCACGCGCGATCGAAGCGCGGGCCACCCGGCGCCGTGCCGACGCGCGCCGCTCAGGCCACCTTGTCGACGATCCGGTAGCGCTCGAGCCAGTGCGCATACGGCGCGGGCAGCGTCCACGACGGACGCTCGACGCCGAGCTGCTTGGCCGCGTAGTACGGCCAGTGCGGGTCGGCCAGATGCGCGCGGCCGACCATCACCAGATCGAGCTGCTCTTTCTCCACCACGCGGTTCGCCAGTTGCGGCGTATCGATTCCCCACGCGGACGACACCGGCAAGCCGGCCTCGCGGCGCACGCGCTCGGCGATCGGCGCGAGGAACGCCGGGCCCCACGGAATCTGCGCGTCGGGCGTCGAGAAGCCGACCGACACGCTCAGCATGTCGAGCCCTTCCCGCTTCATCCGCTGCATGAGCGCGATCGACTCGGCGAGCGTCTCTTCGTCGCGGCCGTCGTATTCGATCACGCCCAGGCGCGCGGTCAGCGGCAGATGCTCGGGCCAGACCTTGCGAACGGCCGCGAGCGTGTCGACGAGGAAGCGGCCGCGGTTGTCGGCCGAACCGCCGTATTCGTCGGTGCGCTGGTTCGAATGCACGGAGAAGAAGCTCTGGCCGAGATAGCCATGCGCGAAGTGCAGCTCCAGCCATTCGAAGCCGAGGTCGCGCGCCCGCTGCGCGGAGGCGACGAAGTCGGCCTGCACGCGCGCGATGTCGTCGTGCGTCATTTCGCGCGGCACCTTCGGCAGGTGCGCACCGAACGGCACGGCCGACGGCGCGATGGTCTGCCAGCCGCGCGGATCGCCTTCGGCGATATGGTCGTCGCCTTCCCACGGGCGGTTCGCGCTCGCCTTGCGGCCCGCGTGCGCGATCTGGATGCCGGGCACCGCGCCGGCCGCCTTGATCGCCGCGACCGACGGCGCGAACGCCTCGGCCTGCGCGTCGTTCCACAACCCCGCGCAGCCCGGCGTGATGCGGCCTTCCGGCGACACGTCCGTCGCCTCCGCGATCACGAGGCCCGCGCCGCCGCGCGCGATGCCGGCCAGATGCACGTGATGCCAGTCGTTGACGACGCCGTCTTCGGCGACGTACTGGCACATCGGCGGCACCGCGATGCGGTTGCGCAGCGTGACATCCTTGAGTTTGAACGGTTCGAACAGGGCAGACATCCACGACTCCTTTGCTGGGTTCTGCAAAACGGGGGAATGCGCCGTGCGGTGCGCACGGCGCAACGGTGCGGGCCGTCGGCGGGCCGGCTGCGCCCGGCGACGGCAAGGACGAGACGCCGGCCGGGCCGGCGCCATGTTCAGCGGTGGCCGAGCTTCGCGAGCAGCGCCTCGGCCGCGGGCGCCGACGACGCGGGGTTCTGCCCGGTGATCAGCAGCCCGTCGGCGACGACATGCGGCGCCCAGTCGGCGCTGCGCTCGAATTCGGCGCCGTTGGTCTTCAGCATGTCCTCGACGAGGAACGGCACGACCGCGGTCAACTCGACCGCCGCTTCCTCGCTGTTGGTGAAGCCCGTCGCGCGCTTGCCGCGCACGACCGACTCGCCGGTCTGCGGGTTCTTCACGTGGCGCAGCACGCCCGGCGCGTGGCAGACCGCCGCGACCGGCTTGCCGGCCGCCAGCGTGCGCTCGATCAGGGCGATCGAATGCAGATCCTCGGCGAGATCCCACAGCGGGCCGTGGCCGCCCGGGTAGAACACCGCGTCGTAGTCGTCCGCCGACACGTCGGCCAGCTTGCGCGTCGACGCGAGTTCGGCCTTGGCCGCCGCATCCGCGTCGAAGCGGCGCGTCGCGTCGGTCTGGGCCGTCGGGTCACTGCTCTTCGGGTCGAGCGGCGGTTGGCCGCCCTTCGGCGACGCGAGCGTCAGCTCGATGCCCGCATCCTTGAACGTGTAGTACGGCGCGGCCAGTTCCTCGAGCCAGAAGCCGGTTTTCTTGCCGGTGTCGCCGAGCGTGTCGTGCGAGGTCAGGACAACCAGAATCTTCATGATCGGACACTCCTTCGAAAATGAACGGGGGAACGGGGCCGCACGTCGACGCGGCGCGCCTGTCGGTTAGTCCGCCCACGCGCGACAACGTGCGATTCATTCATTCCCATGCGATATACGCCTATTAGACCAGTCGTCTAGAAGCAACCGAAATAAAACGACGGCGTCCCGCTGCATGAACCTGCGGAGACGTCGCCGCATTCAGAAGGATGGATCATATCCTCGAATTAGACCGGTCGTCTAGAGGAACGCGTATTCGCCCTTGCCGGTGTCATGGCCTTTGCGACGGGGGCACAGTTCGGTAACGGCGGTCATCACTTTGCCGGCCGGCGTGCCTCCGCCGCCGCGCCGGCTACCGCCCGCTACCCGCGCAACGGCCCGTCCGTGTCACCCGCGTCGATTGCAGGCGCTTCGAGCCGGTGGTCGCGCACGCCGTCGTCGAGCAGACGCAGCATCAGTTCCGCCAGCACGCGGCCCGATGCGTGCCCGGTCGGCTGCACGACCGCCGTGACACGATACGGGTGCGCGATATCGGGCGGCACACCGTCATAGACGATCAACGACAGATCGGCCCCCAGGCGCAGGCCGCTGTCGACCAGCGCGCGAAACGCGCCGCCGCCCGCGAGATTGTTGTCGACCAGCAGCGCGGTCGGCGGCTCGGCCCGCGCGAGCAACGCCCGCGCCGCCTGCTGGCCGCCGTCGTGCGTAAACGGACATTCGACGAGCAGCGCCGGATCGGCCTCGATACCGGCTTCGCGCAATGCCTCCAGATAACCGGCGCGCCGCTGCGCGGCGAAAGTCAGCGCCAGCGGCGCGTTGATCATCGCGATGCGCCGATGCCCGAAACCGATCAGCCGGCGTACAGCGTCGCGCGCACCCGCCTCGTTGTCGAAATCGAACCACGCATACGAGCCGGCCGCCTGCGTGCGACCGTACGCGACATACGGAAACGCGCTCGCATGCAGATACGCGATACGCGGATCGTCGACCTGCGTGCGCGCGACGATCAGCCCGTCGACGAGCTTGCCGTCGACGATCCGCCGATAGGTGTCCAGTTCCGCGTTCGGTCGCGCGGACGCGATGATGAAGTCGAGATTGCGCTCGGCGAGCCGCTCGGTGATGCCCGCGACGACCTCGCCGAACCGCGGATCGCCGAGATCGCCGGCGCCGAACGGATAGACGATGCCGATCATGTCGGCCCGGCCGGTCGCCAGCCGGCGCGCGGTCGGATCGGCCACGTAGCCCATTTCCCGCGCGGCCTTCGCCACGCGCTCGCGCGTCGCCTCGCTGACGTCGTCGTAACCGTTCAACGCGCGGCTGACCGTCGTCCGCGACAGACCCAGCGCATCCGACAGCGCCTTCAGATTCACCTTCACCGTCATTCCTCGCATTCGCCGATCCGCCCGGCCGCACGATGTCCGGGACGCGCCGACCGGGTAATTGTTTCCAGTTGGTAACGATTACCGTCAAATAAATATCTTTTGCGTTCCAAACCGGTTTGAAATAGCATCCAAACCGGTTTGGACATCGATGCCCACTCAGCCGTTCACTTTCACCTTGCCAGGAAACAACGACGAGATGACATACTTTCCCCTTTTCCGTCCGGTCGCGACCAAACGTCTGCTGCTCGCTGGCGGCGCACTCGCCGCCTTCGCGTCCGTCGCGCACGCGCAGTCCGGCGGCACGGGCACGGGCGCGCCCGTGCCCACGCCTCATACGCAGCAAGCCTACGACCCCGAAGGCAACTTCACGATGCGCTGGACGCGCGCGGACATCCGCCAGATCGTCGCGCAATCGCACACCGCCGGCGCCGACAAGAACTCGCTGCCGCAAGCGCTGACGATGCCGGACATCCCGCAGGATTTCCCGCTGATCAACTCGAACGTGTGGGTGTGGGACACGTGGCCGCTGGCCGACCTGCGCGCGAACCAGCTCAGCTACAAGGGCTGGGAGGTGATCTTCTCGCTCACCGCCGATCCGCACGCGGGCTACACGTTCGACGACCGTCACGTTCACGCCCGCATCGGCTTCTTCTATCGCCGCGCCGGCGTTCCCGCGTCGCAGCGCCCCGCGAACGGCGGCTGGACCTGGGGCGGCCACCTGTTCCCGGACGGCGCGAGCGCCCGGGTGTTCGGCACCGCGCCGATGACCAACAACGCCGAATGGTCGGGCTCCGCGCGCCTCACGAACGGCAGCAACGTCAGCCTCTACTACACCGCGACGTCGTTCAACCGCTCGGCCCCGGGCGGCGCCGACATCACGCCGCCGCAGGCGATCATCACGCGCGCCGACGGCCACATCCACGCCGACGACAAGCACGTGTGGTTCACCGGCTTCGACGATCACAAGGCGCTGCTGCAGCCGGACGGCAACTACTACCAGACCGGCCAGCAGAACACCTACTTCTCGTTCCGCGATCCGTTCGTGTTCACCGACCCCGCGCATCCGGGCAAGACCTACATGGTGTTCGAAGGCAACACCGGCGGCCCGCGCGGCGCACGCACCTGCACCGAGGCCGATCTCGGCTATGCGCCGAACGATCCGAACCGCGAGGATCTCAACGCGGTGATGAATTCGGGCGCAGTGTATCAAAAGGCCAACGTCGGCCTGGCGGTCGCAACGAACCCGCAACTGACCGCGTGGAAGTTCCTGCCGCCGATCCTGTCGGCGAACTGCGTCGACGACCAGACCGAGCGCCCGCAGATCTACCTGAAGGACGGCAAGTACTACCTGTTCACGATCAGCCACCGCACGACGATGGCGGCCGGCGTCGACGGCCCGGACGGCGTGTACGGCTTCGTCGGCAACGGCATCCGCAGCGATTACCTGCCGCTGAACGGCGGCAGCGGCCTCGTGCTCGGCAACCCGACCGACTTCTCGGCGCCGGCCGGCGCACCGTATGCGCAGGACCCGAACCAGAACCCGCGCGAATTCCAGTCGTATTCGCACTACGTGATGCCGGGCGGGCTCGTCGAGTCGTTCATCGATGCGATCGGCCCGCGCCGCGGCGGCACGCTCGCGCCGACGGTGAAGGTGAACATCAACGGCACGTCGACGACGGTCGACCGCGCGTATGGACGCGGCGGCCTCGGCGGCTACGGCGACATCCCGGCGAACCTGCCTGCGACGGGGGCCGGCCACAACGACGGCAACGGTCAGGGCAATAACCAACAATAACGATCGTCGGTAAAGGCACGAGGTTCAGGAGGCGCGTATCGCGCGTGCCGCGTGCACGCCTCCGCTTTTTTCTTTCGACGTTTCTTTCGACCGGCGCGCATGCCGTCGCTGCAGGCGGCCTGCGCCCTCCTTTCCCGCTTCGTCCGACGAAGCGCCTCCGGCACCGCATGAAATCGACGTCTTTCCGTTTTTCCGCCCGCATCGTCCGGCTGCTGCTCGTTTGCATGGCCTGCACGCAGGCCGCCGCCGCGCCCTGCCCGACGCCCGCCGAACACGGCACGCCGCAATGGCGGCCGGCCCTCCATTACACGCCGCAGCGCAACTGGATGAACGATCCGAACGGGCTCGTTTACGCGAACGGCCGCTATCACCTGTTCTATCAATACAACCCGCTCGGCAACGACTGGGGCAACATGTCGTGGGGCCACGCGACCAGCACCGATCTCGTCCACTGGCGCGAGCAGCCGGTCGCGATGCGCGCGAACGCCACCGAGGAAATCTTCTCCGGCTCGATCGTCGCCGATACGCTGAATACGTCCGGCCTCGGCACACCGGGCCACACGCCGCTCGTCGCGCTCTATACGAGCGTCTACAAGCCCGGCTCGGGTCACGCGCCCGGCATACAGGCGCAGTCGCTCGCGTACAGCCTCGATCAGGGCACGACCTGGCAGCCGTATGCGCACAACCCGGTGCTGACGCTCGATCCGGAATCGAAGCAATTTCGCGACCCGAAAGTGTCGTGGTATGCGGCGGGCGGCTACTGGTTGATGACGACGGTCGTCGCCGATGCGCACGTCGTGAAGCTCTATCGTTCCGACGATCTGATCCACTGGTCGTTCCTGAGCGACTTCACGCTGCCCGACGTGCCGCATGCGGGCGCGCTGTGGGAAATGCCGGACCTCATACCGCTGCCGCTCGACGGCGATCCGAAGCGAATCAAGTGGGTCATGATCGTCAACGTGAATCCGTGGTCGATCGCCGGCGGCTCCGGCGCGATGTATTTCGTCGGCGATTTCGACGGCCGCACGTTTACGCCCGACCGCGTCGCCCCCGCCGGCTCCGATCCCGCGCAATTCCGGTGGGTCGATCACGGTGCCGACTTCTATGCGGCCGGCACGTTCTCCGATGCACCCGGCGCCCGGCCGGTCGCGATCGCATGGATGAGCAACTGGGATTACGCGGCAAAGGTGCCGACCGCCCCGTGGCGCGGCGCGACCACGCTGCCGCGCGAACTGTCGCTGAAGGCGATCGACGGCAAGCCGACACTCATCGTCGCACCCGCCGCCGCGTTCGACGCCTGGGCCGACGGCCGGCCGGCCGTGCATGAAGGCGACGTCACGGTGGATTCCGCTACCCGCCCGCTATCGGCCGCCACACGCGGCGTGGTCCAGCGCATCACGGTGACGCTCTCGCCGCGGCGTGCCGCGCGCGCCGGGCTGATCGTGCGGCGTTCGGCCGACGGGTCGATCGGCACCCGGATCGTGTACGACACCGCGAAACGCACGCTGACGCTCGACCGCTCGCGATCCGGCGACGCGAATTTCGCCGGCACGTTCAGCCGCGAACACATCGTCGATCTGCCGCTCGAACAGGGAAAACTGCGGCTCGAAATCGTCGTCGATCGCGGCTCGGTCGAAGTGTTCGCGAACGGCGGCCGCGTCGCGCTCACGGACCTGATTTTTCCGCCGCTCGAGGCCGATCGCGTGGCCGTGTTTGCCGAGCAGGGCCGTGCGACGTTTTCGGGACTGACCGTGACGCAGCTGGGAACCGGCGACGATACGCGTGGCGCGTGTACGCCCCGGTAGGTGCGGGTGACGGAGCCGCTCGCCCGGCAGCGCACTGGCCGGTTACGCACCCCGCCCGCCTCGCCCCTTAGAGCAACCCCATCCCGCCCGACGCGATGATTTCCGCGCCGACGATGAACGCGGATTCCGGCGCGCTCAGGTGCAGCACCGTCGACGCGATTTCATCCGGCGTGCCGAACCGGCCGATCGGGACGAGGCCCTTGATCTTGTCGGCCGTCGCGTCGAGCGTCGCCGCATCGAGCCCGAGCTTGCCGTACAGCGGCGTCTGCACGGGCCCGGGGCTCACCACGTTCACGCGCACGCCGTGCGGCAGCAGTTCGGTCGACAGCGTCTTCGCGAACGAATTGACGGCCGCCTTGCTCGCCGCGTACACCGACGAGCCGGGCATCCCGACATGCGCGTTGATCGAGCCGTTGATCACGATCGACGCGCCGCGATTCAGCAGCGGCACCAGCGACTGGATCTGGAAATACGCGCCCTTCACGTTGGTGTTGAACACGAGATCCCACATCGCTTCGTCGCTGTCGGCGAACGGCGCGAGTTTCGCGACGCCCGCGTTGACGAACACGGCATCGAGCCGCGCGCCGGCTGCGGCGATCGCGTCGGCCAGCGCGCGGGCCGACGCGACGCTGCCGGCTTCGTTGCGAATCGCGAGCGCGCCTTCGCCGAGCGTTTGACGGGCGGCTTCCAGCGTTTCGGCGTCGCGGCCGGTGATGATGACCCGCGCGCCTTCGGCCGCGAATGCGTGGGCGGCCGCCAGGCCGATGCCGCTGCTGCCGCCCGTGACGAGGACCGTCTTTCCTTCGAAGCGTTGCATGATGTTCTCCTGTGAACCGGTGAGTTGACCGTAAACACAGGATGCGCGCGGCGCGCGGCGTTGCCGTACGACCGACGCGACGAACATGTTCGAAAACGTCGAACATGTTGGTGCGGGCGCGTTCAGCAGAGCACGTCGATCCCGTCAAGCAGCCGCCGTGCGAGCCGCGGCTCGCGCAATTGCTCCAGCCACCATTGCAGCGCGCGACCGTCTCGGTCGTCGTGCCACGCGACGTACAGCAGATTCGGCTCGCGCGGGTCGGCCGTCGGTTTCTCGACCAGTTCGCCGCGCGCCAGCAGCGACGCGACCCGCCGGCGCGGCACCCAGCCGACGCCGAGCGCATCGCGCTGCGCGAGGATCTTCGCGCGCATCGACGGCACCGCGAGCACGGCCTGGCCGCCGAGCAGCCCATACGCGCGGCCGGCCGCGCGCCGCGACGAATCGGCGACGACGACCGATCGGTGCGCACCGATCGCGTCGCGCGTCAGCGCCCCGCTCGCGGCCGCCAGCGGATGGCGCGGCGATACCGCGAACACCCATTCCATCGCACCGAGTTCGAACCACTTGAGGCCCGGAATCGCCGGCGGCTCGTTGGTCGCGCCGACGACGAGATCCGCGCGGCCGTCGCGCAACGCTTCCCAGGTCCCGCCGAGCACCTCGTGCGTGAAGCGCAGCGATACGCCCGAATCGAGCGCATCGAACGCGCGGACGACCGACAGGAGCGTGTCGAACTCCAGCACCTCGTCGCTGACGATCCACAGCCGGTCCTCCCAGCCGCTCGCGACCTGCCGCACGCGCTGCGTCAGCCGGGCGACGTCGAGCGCCAGCCGCGCCGCCTCGTCGGCCAGCAATTGCCCGGCCGGCGTGAGCTGCAGCCGGTAGCCGCGGCGATCGAACAGCAGCGCGTCGAAGCGCGTTTCGAGCTGGCGCGCCGCGTGCGACACCGTCGACGGCGCCTTGCCGAGCCGCGCGGCGGCACGCGACAGGCTGCCGGTGGCGCGGATCGCGTCGAGCAGCGCCAGTTCGTCTTCGGACAGCATGAGGTCGCTCCACGGTGAGGTTTGTCGTGGATCGTAAGGCAGCCGCGCACGGCGGTCCAATCGCGTGATGGCGGCTGCGGCTGCGAGCCTCGAACCGCCGCCGGCACGGTCGACTTCCGGTATGCTGATCGACGCAAAATCCCAGGAATCGAGGTAACCACTGCGATGGACATCGCGATCCGCATCGAAGGCCGTCACGACCTGACGGGGCAAATCTTCCGGCAACTGCGCACGGCGATCGTCGACGGGCGTCTCGAAGGCGGGGCGCGGCTACCGTCGACGCGCGACCTCGCGAAACAGCTCGGCGTGTCGCGCAAGACGACGCTCGACGCGTTCGAGCGCCTCGTCGCCGAGGGCTACCTGACGACGCGCGCGGGCGACGGCACGTTCGTCGCCGACGGCCTGGCGCGCGTGCCGCATGCCGCGGCCGCGTCCGCGCCGTCGATCGTCGACGAGATGCCGCGCATCGACGCGGTCGATGCACGCGCACTGTGGAACGACCTGCCCGACGCGCTCGCGATGCCCGCGCCGCAGGACTCGCCCGGCTTCGACTTTCGCGGCGGCGTGACCGACAAGACGCTGTTCCCGTTCGACGCGTGGCGGCGCTGCCTGCATCACGGGCTGCGCCAGCAGGCGCGCGGCCCCGGCCAATACCATGACCCGGCCGGCGATCCGCAGTTGCGCGGCGCGATCGCGCGCTACGTCGGATTCAGCCGTGCGGTCGCATGCAGCTGGGACGACGTGCTCGTCACGCAAGGCGCGCAACAGGCGCTCGACCTGCTCGCGCGCGTCGTCGTCCGACCGGGCGACGTCGTCGCGGTCGAGGATCCCGGCTATCCGCCCGCGCGCGCCGCATTCGCGTCGCTCGGCGCGACGGTGATCGGCGTGCCGGTCGACGCGCAGGGCCTCGTCACGGAACGGCTGCCCGACGACGCGCGGCTCGTCTACGTGACGCCGTCGCACCAGTTCCCGCTCGGCATGCCGATGACGCTCGATCGCCGCGTCGCGCTGCTCGAATGGGCGCAGCGCCGCCGCGCGGTGATCATCGAGGACGACTACGACGGCGAATTCCGCTTCGAGGGCCGGCCGGTCGAATCGCTGAAGAGCCTCGACCGCACGGGCCTCGTCGCGTACGTCGGCACGTTCTCGAAGACGATCTTCCCCGAGCTGCGGATCGGCTACGCGATTGCGCCACGCGCGCTGCGCGGCGCGCTGGCCAAGGCGAAGCAGATCGTCGACTGGCACACGTGCACGCTGACGCAGGCGGCGCTCGCGCGCTTCATGCTCGAAGGCGATTTCGCGCGGCATCTCAAGCGCGTGCAGAAGCACTACGACGCGCGTCGCAAGATGCTGATCGCGCACCTGCGCGGCGAACTCGCGCCGTGGTTCGACGCGACCGTGCCGAGCGCCGGCATCCATCTGGCCGCGCACCTGAAACCGGGGCTCGACGAAGCGGCGCTGGTGCGCGCGGCGCGCGCGCAGGACATCGGCCTGTACGGGATTTCCGCGTTCCACGTGGGCGTGCCGGTGCGCGCGGGCCTGCTGTTCGGCTATGGCGGGATCGACGCGCTGCGCATCGACACCGCGCTCGCGAAGCTGGCCGGCTTGCTGGATGCCGGCATCGCGGGCGGGTCGCCACTGGCTACCTGAATATCCATGAAATTGGCTATTCAAGCAGGCCATTACGACGCTTAAAGTGGGTCCTGTCGCGCCACCCCGGCGCTACCCAACCGAAAAGGACCTGCCATGCAACCGCGCCTGAACTTCTATGCCGCCAGCCCGAATGCGATCAAGGTGATGCGCAACGCCGAGGAATTCCTCGCGAAGAGTTCGATCGAGAAGCCGCTCGCCGAACTCGTCCGCCTGCGCGCGTCGCAAATCAACGGCTGCGCGTTCTGCGTCGACATGCACACGACCGACGCGCGCAAGGGCGGCGAAACCGACCGCCGTCTCGCGACCGTCGTCACGTGGCGCGAAACGCCGTTCTTCACCGAGCGCGAACGCGCGGCGCTGGAATGGACCGAGGCGTTGACGCTGGTGGCCAGCAACCATGTGCCCGACGCCGTCTGGGAAGCCGTGAAGCCGCACTTCACCGACGAGGAGCTGGTCGACCTGTCGATGCTGATCGCGACGATCAACGCGTGGAACCGCCTCGCGATCGCGTTCCGCAAGATGCCCGAGTAAGGCGGCGACGATGATCCGCTCCACACTCCATCGCGTCGCGCTGTGCGCCGGGCTCGCGCTCGCCGCGGCGCTGCCGGCCGCCGCCCACGCGCACGACGCCGGCGACAGCGTGCACGCGATCATGCAGCAGGCCGTGCCCGAAGCGCCGGCCAAGCGCGTCGTCGTCGCGACGGTCGACTATGCGCCCGGTCAGACGTCCGAAGCGCATCGGCATCTCGGTTCGGTGTTCGCCGTCGTGTCGAAAGGCGAAGTGCTGTCGCAGGTGAACGGCGGCCCGCTGCGCCGCTATCGCGCCGGCGAAGGCTGGTACGAGCCGCCCGGCTCGCGCCATCAGGTGTCGCGCAACGCGAGCGCGACCGAACCCGCGCAACTCGTCGTGTTCGGGTTGACGGGCGAGCATCAGCCGCTGAAGTCGACGATCGATCCGTGATTCGACGCGACGGATCGTGCATCGGCTCGCGACGTAAACGAAAAAACCGGCCCGAAGGCCGGTTTTTCATACCGCATGCCGTGAGCGGCGCTCGCGCGCCGCGCGACATCAGAAGCGGTGGATCAGGCCGACGCCGACGCCGATCTGGTTCTGCTTCGAACCTGCGCCCACGCCGTCGCCGATGGACGTCGTTGCAGCGATGACCGCCGCGCCGTTCAGCGTGTTGCCGCTCGCGTGCTGGTACGCTTCAACCGCGTACAGGCCCGTGCGCTTCGACAGGCTGTAGTACTGCGACAGCGTGACCTGGTGGTACTTGGCCGAGCTCGAGATGCCGTTCGACTCGGTCGCACGCGTGTACGAGTAGCCTGCGGCGAAGTCCCACTGAGCCGATGCCTTCCAGTGCAGCACGGCGCCAGCCGTGTTGAAGATCGCCGTGTTGCGGAACGACGAGCCCACGCCCGGGATGTACTGGACGTTCGAGTACGACGCCGAAATGTCCCACGACGGCGTGAACTGGTACCCAGCCGTCACCGCGACGCGTTGTTGCGACTGTGCCGACTTGTAGCCGTTGTTGATCGACGATACGGCCTGTTCCGCACCGTTGCCGCTCGTGTCCAGACCGTTCTGCGCGGTCGAGTTCGCGCCCCACACACCGCCGCCGAGCGTCGAGTTGTTGACACGCTGATAGCCGACCGCGATGCCTGCCGGGCCGTTCAGGTACTGGATCGCCGCGCTCCACGTCGAACCGCGGTTCGTCGCGCCTGCGACGCCGCCGAACGAGTACGAACCGCCGACCGTGAAGCCGTAGAACTTCGGCGACATGTAGACGAGCGAGTTGTTCGCGCGGTAGCTGGTATCCAGCGAATCGATATCGCCCGGGTGCGCGCCGTAGTAGCCCGTCAGCCAGGTCGTCGGGCTGTACGGCGACAGCAGCGTGTAGTACGCGGTGTACTGGCGGCCGGCCGTCAGCGTACCGTACGTCGGGTTCGTCATACCGACCCATGCCTGGCGCGTGAAGATGCCGCCCGTCCACTGCGACGAGCCGTTAGCCGTGTTGACGCCGGCTTCCAACTGGAAAATCGCCTTCGTGCCGCCGCCGAGATCTTCGCTGCCCTTCAGGCCGAAGCGGCTGCCTGCCCACACGCCGGTGGACATCTGCACCTTCGAGTGACCACCCGAGGTCGCACCGACTGCCGACGAGTTGTTCTGCCAGGCGATACCGTTGTCGACGATACCGTACAGGGTCACGCTGCTCTGGGCGTGGGCGGCGGTAGCGGCTGCGAGACCGACTGCCGTCATGGCAAAAGCGACGCGCTTTTTCATTGATTCTCCGTCCTCAAAGAATGTTTCTTTTCTGGTGTGGTTTTATGACCGACACATGTGCGAGTACATGCCGACGCGATTCTGACGGATTACCGATTGTTTCCCAACATGTGCGGTCGGTCATCGTATGATCGACGCAACGCGCGGGTTCACCAAACGGTTACATGACACCTCAAAACGCTTGTGCGGCGGGCGCCTCCGGCATTTGCCGGTGAAAACCCTAGCTTTACATTTTTACAGGTGCAACGCGACCGCCCGATGTCGTCAGACGCCTTCGGCGACAAAATGTCTTACAAATGCGGGATCGAAGCTGACGCTGCGATTCACGCCGCCGCGCAGGATCGCCGACGTTCATGACACCCGCATTTCGAGACACGAAATCATGAAAACGTTTTTAGTCGGCGTGCCGGAAACCGGACGGATACGGTCCGGCGAACGCGGACCGGGAGGCGATGCCGGCGCGTATCGCGCCGGCAATCTTCGCTATTGCGTGGCGGGGCGCGCGAGCCGCGCGGACACCGCGTCGGCGAGCGCGGTCAGGCGCGCGCGGATCGCCGTGTTCGAACCGACCAGCGCCAGTGACGCCGCCATGATCCGGTAGACGCGCTTTCTCGGCACCTTGGCCGGCGTCGCCGGATCGAGCCACCCCGCGTGGCCGGCCAGCAGCTCGAGCGTTTCGAGGCCGATCATGATCGGCCACAGGCACGCGAGCCGCAGCCGCACGAAACGGCGCGGGATCGCGAGCGTATACAGGCATGCGTCGCGATACTGGTCGAGCGCGACGCGCAGCAGGTCGACCAGCACGCCCCGCGCGCGCGCCGAAGCCTCGGGCTGCAGCAGGTCGGCCACGACGAGCCCATGCGCGGCCAGCACGTCGTCGGGCAGGTAGCAGCGGCCGATGCGCAGGTCCTTCGCGCAGTCGCGCAGGATATTGGTCATCTGCAGCGCCTTGCCGAAACGGATGCCCTTCTCGCGCATGGCCGGCAGATCCCAGCGGCGCGCGGCGCGCGTGTGCATCCCCGTCATGTCGGTCCAGAACTCGCCGACGCAGCCGGCGACAAGGTACGTGTAGCGGTCGAGCATCTCGCGCGTCGGCAGCGATGCGACCTGCCCCGACTGCTCGTCCGGAAACGTGCGCAAGTCGAATTCCATCCCCGCCGTGAGCGTCGCGACGACCTTGCGGATCGACGCGCGATCGGCGTCCGGCTGCGCGCGCAGCAGCGCGAGCATCGGCTCCATCGAACCGAGCAGCAGGTGTTCGTGCGAATCGGTCTGCATCCGCGTCACGTCGTCGAGCGAACGCGACGGCGCCGCGCCGTCACCGAGCCGCTCGATGTCGTCGCGCAGGTCGGTCAGCAGCGCCGCGCGGCGGTCGGGCGCGACGAGCGCCGTGTCGGCGATCGTGTCGGCCGCGCGCGCAAGCAAATACGCGAGGCCGACCGGGTCGCGCATGCCGCCGGGCAGCACGCGCAGCGTCAGGTAGAAGGAGCGGGAAACGTTCTTCAGCAGCTCGCCGAGCAGATAGGCGGGATCGGTATGGGTCGTCATGGGTCGGGAAAAATCGGCAGGCGCGGGCCCCGGACGCACACGGGCGCCGGGCGCCCGCGCCGGCCCGCGAGTCGCCGCATCGTCGCGCCAGGCGGGCGGCGGCCCCGGTGCGGCGATGCAAAATTCCCGCAAGTTTAGTGCATCCGGCGCGCGGCTTCGCTGTGACGGCCGGAATGCGAGGCGCGCCCGCCTGCCGTCACGCGCGCCGCCGTGTATGTCGCCCCATCAAAACGAAAAAGAAAGGTCAAAGTAATACATATGTAACTATTCGATGCGACGATCGCGCACCGTTCGACACCATAGCCGGCGCCCCTGCCGGACCGCCGGCGCGAGCGCCCTTTTCCGGCTCCTTTCCGACTCCGTTTCGAAGGTTCATCGACATGCTCCTCCAGCGCCCGACCTCCCTGCGTTACGTCCCGTTCGCCTGCGCCGCCGCGTTCCTGCTCGCCGCGTGCGGCGGCGACGATCTGACGCGCGATCCCACGCAGCCGATTTCCGCGAAGGTCCAGGTGGTCGGCCATCGCGGCGCGAGCGCGCTGCGCCCGGAACACACGCTCGCGTCGTACCGCAAGGCGATCGAGGACGGCGCGGACGTGATCGAGCCCGACCTCGTGTCGACCCGCGACGGCATGCTCGTCGCGCGCCACGAGAACGAGATCTCGGGCACGACGAACGTGTCGACGCTGCCGCAGTTCGCGAACCGCAAGGCGACCAAGACGATCGACGGCGCGCAGTTGACCGGCTGGTTCACCGAGGATTTCACGCTTGCCGAGCTGAAGACGCTGCGGGCGCGCGAGCGCATTCCGCAGGTGCGCCCCGCCAACACCGCGTACAACGACCAGTTCGAGATTCCGACGTTCGACGAGATCGTCGCGCTCGCGAAGCAGATGTCCGCGCAGACCGGCCGCACGATCCACCTGTATCCGGAAACCAAGCATCCGACCTACTTCCAGTCGATCGGCCTGCCGCTCGAGGACCGCCTCGTCGACGCACTGTTGAAGGACGCATACACGTCGCGCACGGCGACCGTATACATCCAGTCGTTCGAGGTCGCGAACCTGAAGACGATCCGCAACCGGATCAAGTCGAGCCAGCCGAACTGGAAGCTCGTGCAGTTGATGGACGAAACCGGCCAGCGCCCGTACGACTTCGTGAAGGCAAACGACACGCGCACCTACGGCGACCTGTCGACGCGCGACGGGATGCGCGAGATCGCGACCTATGCGAACGGCGTCGGGCCATACAAGACGTCGATCATCGCGGTTGCCGCGGACGGCACGCTGCAGCAGCCGACGCCGTACGTGCGCTACGCGCACGAGGCCGGGCTCATCGTGCATCCGTACACGTTTCGCCCGGAGAACAACTTCCTGCCCGCGTCGCTCAAGGACGGCGGCACGCCGGCCACGCGCAACACGGCCGGCTCGGTGCGCGAGATCCAGGCTTACCTGCGCGCGGGCATCGACGGCTTCTTCACCGACGATCCGGCCGTCGGCCGCACGGCCGTCGATACGTTCAAGCGCTGATACGAAGCGCCGACCCGCATCGCGACCGGGCGCCGCGTACGACGCGCCGCACCTGGCTGCATCGCATCGGTCAGATCACGTTGAAGTGATGCGTGCCGTCACGCTTCAACTGGTCGACGAGACCGTATTCCCAGTCGAGATACGCCTGCATCGCGGCGGCCGCATTGTCGGTGCCTTCGTACGGGCGCCGATAGCGGTCGATGCGCGGCGACGCGAGACGGGTCTCGCCGCTCTCCAGCGGCAATCCGGCGTCGATCCACGCGGCGGTGCCGCCGGTCAGCACCCGGATGTCGGCCGATGCCGGCAGCAGCGCGCGGGCGTCGTCCGCCGCGAACCGCGCGAGCAGGCTCGATCCACACGTGAACACGTAGCGCTTCGCGGGCGGAATCGCCGCCAGCGCGCCGCGCAATTGCGCGCGCACGGCAAACCACGCGCCCGGAATATGACGCTTCACGTAGTTCGCGCTGGCCGTCACGTCGACGATCGCGAGTTCGCCGGCCGCGGCTTCCTTCAGCCAGCCGGCGAGCGTCGCGGGCGACACGTCGGTCGCGGGCGGCGTCGCCGGCACGTCGCGCGGCGGCTGGCCGCGCTCGGTGAATGCCGCGGAGCCGGCCGGCTCGACGACGCGCACGTCCCAGCCCATCTGCGCGAGCCACGATGCGGTCATGTCCGCGCGCACGCCGTCGTCGTCGGCCAGCACGATCCGCGCGCCGCGCACGGCCGCGTGATGGTCGATCTCCTGCACGAGCTGGCCGCCCGGCGTGCTCAGGAAGCCCGGCAGATGCCCAGCTTCGTATTCCTCCGGCGTGCGCACGTCGAAGCGGTACAGCGTGCGGCCCGGCTCGTCGAGCGCGGCGACGTCGGCCAGCGCGATGCGCGGCACCCCGGCGCGCTCGGCCACCGCGCGGGCGGCCCGACGCGCGTCGGCGCGTTGCGTCGCGTCGATCTCGTCCGGAAAGCGCCGTGCGGCGCCGCGTTCGAGCGCCTGGCCGGCGAGCGTCCAGCCGATCGTGCCGTTGCGCAGCGCGGCGACCGGGTTCGGCAGCCCCGCGTTGACGAGCGATTGCGTGCCGATGATGCTGCGCGTGCGGCCCGCGCAGTTGACGATCACCTGCGTCTTCGGATCCGGCGCGAGCGCCCGCACGCGCAGCACGAGCTCCGCGCCCGGCACGCTGGTCGACGTCGGGATGTTCATCGTCTGGTATTCGTCGAAGCGGCGCGCGTCGACGATCACGACATCGGCTTTCGCATCGATCAGCGCCTGTACCTCCTGCGCGGACAGCGACGGCGTATGGCGCTCGGCCTCGACCCATTCGCCGAACGACTTGCTCGGCACGTTCACGTCGATGAACAGTTCGCCGCCCCCGGCGACCCAGCCCGCGAGGCCGCCGTCGAGCTGCCGCACGTCGGTGTAGCCGAGGCGCGCGAGCGTCGCGGCCGCGCGCGGCGCGAGATCCTCGCCGCCTGCTTCGCCGAACACGACGATCGGCGTGTCGCGGCGCGGAATCCGCGTCCACGCGTCGAGTTCGAGCTTCGACAACGGAAAGTTGGCGGCCCACAGCGGATGGCCCTGTGCGTACGGATCTTCCTCGCGGACGTCGATCAGCGCGATCTCGTCGCGGGCAAGCAGGCGTGCGCGTACGTCCTGGTACGACGCCACGGGAAAGCGGGAAAGGGAATCGGCGGATTGCGTCACGATGGCTCTATGTTGAATACGTTGAAGTCGGTGAAGAAAACGGAACGGGGCGATCCTGGCCCTGGCGGCGCGCGCCCGCGACGGGCCGCGCGAGCGGGCTGTGCGTCAGGCATTCGAATAGCCCGACACGAACGGCTTCACGGTACCGTCGTCCAGGTACACCGCGCGTTCGACCTTGCCGATGTTCGCGCCGTACACGTGGATGCTGATCGACACGCGGTCGGCGAACGCGTTGGTCACGCGATGCACGTCGCCGATGCGCGGCGATACGGCCTCGACCTCGCCCGGCCGCAACCGCACGGCATCGCCCGCCGGCACCGGCCTGCCGGCCGCGTCGAACCGGTACGGCTGCGAGAACTCGCCGCCGCGCAGCATTCCGATCAGCCCCCACACCGTGTGGTCGTGGATCGGCGTCGCCTGGCCGGGCCCCCACACGAAGCTGACGATCGAGAAGCGCTCGTCCGGGTCGAGATGCAGCAGGTACTGCCGATAGCGCTCGGGATCGGGCTGCGCGAACGCGTCGGGCAGCCAGTCGTCGTGTTCGACGAGGGCGGCAAGCAGCGCGCCGCCCTCGTCGAGAATGCGCGCCTCGTTCGCGCCGGACACGAGCAGCGCATCCAGACCGTCGACGACCAAACGTAGCGGCGTCTGTTGCAGCGAAAGCGTACTCATCGGCCGTCTCCTCGAATATGATGGATCGTCATGATGCACCCGAAAGACCATGCAGAACAAACATGAAAATTAGCGATATCGACGCTTTTGCAGCGGTCGTCCGCTGCCAGACCCTGAGCCAGGCCGCGGCCGAGCTCGGGATGACGCAGCCCGCGATCACGCGGCGCGTCCAGAATCTCGAGGAGGCGCTCGGCGTGACGCTGCTCGACCGCAACACGAAGCCGCCACGGCCGACCGACATCGGCCGGCAGGTGTTCGAGCAGTGTCGCGCGATCCTGCGCGAGGTCGACGCGCTGCGCGAACTGACGGCCGGCGAGCAGCCGCCCGCCGGCGAATTCCGGATCGGTCTCACGCAAGGGCTCGGCGAGCTGATGCTGCCGGGCCTCATCGCGGACCTCTCCGCGCAGTGGCCCGCGCTCGCGACGCAGGTCACGACCGCATGGGGCGGCCTGCTCGTCGAACGTATCGCCCGCCGCGAGCTCGATGCGGCGCTCGTCTTCCTCGCCCGCGAAATGGTGCTGCCGGCGCAGGTCGAGGGCGAACGGCTGCTGGCCACGCGGCTCGTCGCGGTCGGCCGCAAGGGCGACTGGCCGCGGCGCAGCTACCGGCTCGCCGATTGCCACGCTCGCGGCTGGGTGCTGAACCCGGACGGCTGCGGCTTTCGGGCGGGCCTGCGGCGCGCGCTCGACGCACAGGGCCTGCCGATGCCGGTCACGCTCGATGCGTACGGCCGCGACCTGCAACTGCAAAGCGTTGCCAACGGCTTCGGCCTCGGGCTGATGCCGCTGCCGCTCGTCGAAGGCAGCCCGCTGCGCGATGCACTCGACATCGTGCCGCTCGCCGATTTCAAGCCGCAGATCGATCTGTGGCTGCTGCGCCGGCACGATACGGCGCGCCTCGACGCGCCGCTCGCGGCCGTCGCCGCGCATGCGCGCACGGCGTTCGCGCTGCCCGAGCAATCGCACGACAAGGCTGCTTGACGTTGCCTCGATGGCCGCGGCGGTCGCGCGATGCCTGCGTCGCGCCGCGCCGTTGCCGTGCGCGGCAACCCGGCCCGGCTCACGCATCGCGTCGATCGCGTTCGATCCCGGTACGTGACGTGGCGTCCGCTCCCGCGCTCGTCTGGCCGCGCGTCGCCGCGTCGAGCACCGCGCGCCCCGCCGCCACCGCGATCGCATCGTCCTGCGGCGTATGCACGCGGCTGCACAGCACATCGCGATAATGGCGTTCGAGCGGATTGCCGCGGCTCAGCCCGTGATTGCCCGACAGCTTCAGCGCCTGCTCGACCGTCCGGATCGCCTGCTCGGTCACGGTGCGCTTGACGAGGCCGCTGGTCGTCAGCGACGGCGCATTGCCGGCGTCGGTACGCGCGATGTGATCGTCGAGCAGCACACGGTTCGCGTGCAGCCAGCCCTCGATTTCGCCGACCGCCTCCTGCACGCGCGGCAGCGTCGCGAGCGGCGCGCCAAGCCCGCTCGGCGCACGCGTCGTCGCGAATTCGACGAGCCAGTCGCGCGACGCTCGCGCCACCGCGTCGTACAGGCTGCCGAGCAGCACGACCATCCATGCCTGTTGGTCCGCCTGCGCGTCGGCATCCGCATGCGTGGCGGACGATACGGCCCACGCGTCCGGCGCGCGCACGTCGACCGCATATTCGGCCGGCAGCGGCACCTCGTCGAACACGACTTCGTGGCTGCCCGACGCGCGCAGGCCGAGATGATTCCAGCTTTCGATCACGCGGATGCGATCGCCGTCCGCCTCGGGGTCGCGCGGCACGAGAAACACGCCGACCCGGGGCGCCGCTTCGTCGGTGCGCGCCCACACGGCCAGCCAGCGCAACGCCGGAATCCCGGTGCTGTAGAGCTTGTGGCCCGACAACCGCCAGCCGTCGCCATCGCGGCGCGCGATGGTGTCCGGCAGCCCGCCGCGCGACGGCGAACCGAGCGCCGGCTCGACGCGCAGCGCGTTGATCAGCGCGCCGTGCGCGACCGCGCTGTCGAACACCGCGCGACGCACCTGCGCGGGCCAGCGGTTGTCCGCGCGGCCGAGCGCGCGGTGCTGCAGATACGTCATCGTCAACACGAGCGCCGTCGCGGGATCGGCCCGCGCGACGGCCGCGACGATCCGGCTCGCCCGCGCCAGCGTCGCCCCTGCGCCGCCATGCCCGCGCGGCACGACCTGCGCGATCAGCCCGGCACGATGCAGCCGCGCGAAGTGCTCGTGCGGAAAGCGGCCGTCGACGTCGTTGCGGGCCGCATCGGCGGCGAGTTCGGGCGCGAGACGCTCGAGCAGCGCGGCAAGGCGCGCGTCGTCGTCCGTCTCGTCGGCGGCGTCGGCGGGTTGAGCGGCGTGCGCAGGCAGCAGGCGCAGCGAAGATGGCGGTGGCGGCGAGGAAACGGCAAGGCTGGCGGACAT
This sequence comes from Burkholderia sp. AU16741, assembly GCF_002223345.1. NCBI lineage: Bacteria > Pseudomonadati > Pseudomonadota > Betaproteobacteria > Burkholderiales > Burkholderiaceae > Burkholderia > Burkholderia sp. AU16741. The sequence continues at coordinate 318,428 of NZ_NKEZ01000008.1, read as the reverse complement.
CGAAACGGATTCCCTGGGTAGCTCGAACACGGCGGCGAACGCGTCAGCGGCGGCAAATACGGCGCCAACGCGCGCCCGATCATTCGCGAGCCCACAGCGTATGCGCAACGCATACGGCCCCAAACCATGCAAATCTGATATTCAAATCGGGATTGATTATTTCCATTCCGCATGATCCCGGCGTTAACCTGCGCTCCATTCCTGCCCGGCCGTGCGCCGGGACATCCCTGCACCGGAGACCCAGATGAGCGTCGAATTCATCGGCATGATCCAGAGCCAGAAGCAGTCGGAAATCCACCCGGCGTCCGGCCCCGCGGTCGATCCCGACTATGTCCGCGACTTTGCCCGCGCCCACGAAACCGCCGGTTTCGACCGGATTCTCGTACCGCATCACTCGACCGGCCCGTCGGCGACGCTGACGATCGCATTCGCGGCGGCCGCGACCGAGCGCATCCATTTCATGCTCGCGCATCGTCCGGGCTTCACCGCGCCGACGCTCGCCGCGCGCCAGATCGCGACGCTCGACCAGTTCAGCCGCGGCCGGCTCGCCGTGCACTTCATCTCCGGCGGCTCGGACAGCGAGCAGCAGCGCGACGGCGATTTCCTCGATCACGACGCGCGCTATGCACGCACCGACGAATACCTCGGCATCCTGCGGCGCATCTGGACCGAAGCGCAGCCGTTCGATCACGACGGCGCGCATTACCGCTTCAAGCAGTGTTTCTCGGAAGTGAAGCCGTTCCAGCAGCCGCACGTGCCGATCTACTTCGGCGGTGCGTCGGAAGCCGCGCTCGCGGTGGCCGGCAAGCACGCGGACGTCTACGCGCTGTGGGGCGAATCGCTCGACCAGGTGCGCGACCTGACGACGCGCGTGCGCGCCGAAGCCGCGGAGCACGGCCGCCAGGTGCGCTTCTCCGTGTCGTTCCGCCCGATCCTCGCGGCGACCGAGGACGAAGCGTGGGCGCGTGCGCACCGCATCCTCGACGAAACGCGCCGGCTGCGCGAAGCGGCCGGGCTCGGCGCCGGCGGCCCGCAGCAGAGCGAAGGCGCGCGCCGCCTGCTCGCCGCGGCCGAGCGCGGCTCGCGCGTCGACAAGCGGCTGTGGACCGAGATCGCGAAGCTCACCGGCGCGCGCTCGAATTCGACGGCGCTCGTCGGCACGCCCGAACAGGTCGCCGACGCGCTGCTCGACTACTACGACCTCGGCGTGACGACGTTCCTGATCCGCGGCTTCGACCCGCTGGAAGACGCGATCGACTACGGCCGCGAACTGATTCCGCGCGTGCGCAGCGCCGTCGCCGCCCGCGACGCGGCACGCCGCGCCGCCTGAGCCTGACGGCGTCAACGGAGCCCACTGGAGCCATACGCGATCATGTCCGCCGTCCTGTCCTCGCCCCACCGTACCGCATCGGGCCTCGTGCTCGCCGATACGCCGCGCCAGCACTTCTGGTTCGATCCGCCCGCGCCGCGCATCGACGTCGCCGCCGAGCGCCGCCACCGGCAGGAGCGGCTCGCGGCCGCGTTCCGCCTGTTCGCACGCTTCGGCTTCGCGGCGGGCCTCGCCGGCCACATCACCGCACGCGATCCGGAGCTGCCCGACCATTTCTGGGTGAACCCGCTCGGCGTGCATTTCTCGCAGATCAAGGTCTCCGACCTGCTGCTCGTCAACGCGCGCGGCGAAACCGCGATCGGCCAGCGGCCGCTGAACAAGGCCGCGTTCGCGATCCATGCGGCGATCCACGAAGCCCATCCGCACGTGGTCGCCGCCGCGCACACGCATTCGACCTACGGCAAGGCCTGGTCGACGCTCGGCCGCCCGCTCGATCCGCTCACGCAGGACGCGTGCGTGTTCTACGAGGATCATGCGCTGTTCGACGACTTCACGGGGATGGTCGTCGACACCAGCGAAGGCGCGCGGATCGCCGATGCGCTCGCGAAGCCCGACGGCACCACGCACAAGGGCGTGATCCTGAAGAACCACGGGATCCTGACGGCCGGCCCGACGGTCGAGGCCGCCGCGTGGTGGTACATCGCGCTCGACAACGCCGCGCACACGCAGTTGCTGGCCGAAGCGGCCGGCACGCCGCAGCCGATCGATCGCGCGACCGCGCGCCATACGCACGGCCAGATCGGCGGCCCCGACGGCGCGCTGCATGCGTTCGACAGCCTGTTCGCGCGCGTCGTCGCCGACGAACCCGATCTGCTCGACTGAGCGCTACACCGGAGACCAGACCATGACCCAAACCACCGCACCCACGCCCGCCGACGCGCACGACGGCCAACGCCGCCGGCTGCTGCGCGCGGCCGGTGCCGCCGCGCTCGCCGTGCCGGCGATCACGCTCGGCCGCAACGCGCGGTCCGCGCCGCCGCTGAAGAAGCTCACGTTCGCGTGGAACCAGAACGCGTTCTGCCTGACGCCGATCGTCGTCGCGCAGGAGCGCGGCTTCTTCGAGAAAAACGGGCTGCAGGTCGAGCTGATCAACTACAGCGGCTCGACCGATCAACTGCTCGAATCGATCGCGACCGGCAAGGCCGATGCGGCAGTCGGAATGATCCACCGCTGGCTGAAGCCGCTCGAAGCCGGCTTCGACGTGAAGATCATCGGCAGCTCGCACGGCGGCTGCGTGCGGCTGCTGGGCGCGAAGGCGGCCGGCGTCACGACGCTGCAGGCGCTGAAGGGCAAGACGGTCGGCGTCAGCGATCTGGCCGCGCCCGGCAAGCACTTCTTCTCGATCCTGCTCGCGAAAAACGGCATCGATCCCGAGCGCGACATCACGTGGCGGCAGTATCCGGCCGACCTGCTCGGCGTCGCGGTCGACAAGGGCGAGATCCACGCGATCGCCGACGGCGACCCGAACCTCTACCTGCTCGAAAAGCGCAGCAACGGCGCGTACACCGAACTCGCGACCAACCTGTCCGGCGAATACGCGCGCAAGGTGTGCTGCGTGATCGGCGCGCGCGGCGACCTCGTGCGCAACGACCGGCCGTCGGCCGCCGCGCTCGCGCGCTCGATCGTGCAGGCCACCGAGTACACGCACGACAACCCGAACGAAGCCGCGAAGGTGTTCGCGAAGTATTCGCCGAAGATCAGCCCCGAGGATCTGCGCAAGCTGTACGCGACGCTCACCTACACGCATCACCCGACCAGCGTCGACCTGCAGCAGGAAATCGCGTTCTATGCGGACGATTTCCGCCGCATCAGCGTGCTGAAGAAGAGCACGGACCCGCAGCGCTTCGCGCAGCAGGTCTATGCGAACGTACTGGGGTAACGCGATGTCGACGATCGAACACGCTTCCGCCGCACGCACCGCATCGGCCCCGGCCGGCGACGCCGCGCACGCTACCGCCACCGCGCGCGCAGCCTGCACGGCCTGCGAAGCCACGCTGGCCGCCGACGCCCGGCGCGCGCGCGCCTGGCCGACCGGGATCGCCGCCGCGCTCGCATGGGCCGCGCTCGGCGCGCTCACGCAGCTGTGGCCGAACCGGATCGTCGGCTTCAGCGACTGGGCGTACACCGACACGTTCGGCACGGCCGCGTGGACGATCGCCGCGCTGCTGCTCGTCGCCGCGACGCTCGGCCATCGCGTTCCCGCAACCCGCACGCGGCTCGCCCGCTTGCGACCGGCCGGCCCGTGGCTCGTCGCGCTGCCGCTCGTGCTCGCCGCGTGGGAAATCGTCACCGCGAAAACCGGCTGGCTGCCGACGCCGTTCTTCGCGCCGCCGCAGGCGCTGATCGAGGTCTACGTCGACGACTGGCCGCGCCTCGCCGGCAGCGCCGGCAATACGCTGAAGCTGCTCGCGCTCGGCTTCGCGTACGGCGTCACGGTGGGCTTCGCGGTCGGCGTGTCGATCGGCTGGTCGCGCCGGATCGGCTACTGGGTCCATCCGGTGCTGCGCGTGCTGGGGCCCGTGCCGACCACCGCGCTGCTGCCGCTCACGTTCTACTTCTTTCCGTCGAGCTATTCGGCGGCCGCATTCCTGATCGCGCTCGCCACCGGGTTCCCGGTCGCGGTGCTCACGTGGTCGGGCGTCGCGAGCGTGAACAAGCAGTACTACGACGTCGCGCGCACGCTCGGCGCGAATGCGCGCTTCCTCGTGCTGCGCGTCGCGATTCCGGCCGCGCTGCCGCACGTGTTCGTCGGCATCTTCATGGGGCTGAGCGCATCGTTCACGGTGCTGGTCGTCGCCGAGATGATGGGCGTCAAGTCGGGGCTCGGCTGGTATTTGAGCTGGGCGCAGGGCTGGGCGTCGTACGTGAACATGTATGCGGCGCTGATCGTGATGGCGCTGCTGTTTTCCGGGTTGATCGCGCTGCTGTTCACGGTGCGCGACCGTGTGCTCGCCTGGCAGAAAGGAACCGTCAAATGGTAAGCGCCGCCGTACTCGAATCGTCCGTCGCAACTGTCGCGGCGCCGGCTGTCACGCCGGCGCGCGGCGCGCGCATCGACATCCGCCGCGTGAGCCATGCATTCGACAGCCCCGGCGGCGCGCTGCCGGTGCTCGACGACGTGTCGCTGTCGGTCGCGGCCGGCGAATTCGTCGCGCTGCTCGGCCCCAGCGGCTGCGGGAAATCGACGCTGCTGCGGCTCGTCGCGGGGCTCGACGCCGCGCGGCAAGGCACCATCGCGCAAGACGGCGTGCCGATCGAGCGCCCCGATCCGTCGCGCATCGTCGTGTTCCAGGATCCGACGCTGTACCCGTGGCGGCGCGTGCGCGCGAACGTCGCGCTCGGCCTCGAAGCGCGCGGCGTGGCGCGCACCGCGCAGCATCGCGTCGACGATGCGCTCGCGCGCGTCGGGCTGCAGGAATTCGCGAACGTGTTTCCGCACCAGTTGTCCGGCGGGATGGCGCAGCGCGTCGCGCTCGCGCGAGCGCTCGTCAACGATCCGCGCCTGCTGATCCTCGACGAGCCGCTCGGCAAGCTCGATTCGCTGACTCGGCTCACGATGCAGGCCGAGTTGACCGCGCTGTGGCAACGCGACGGTTTCTCCGCGCTGCTCGTCACGCACGACGTGGAAGAAGCGCTGTTTCTCGCGCAGCGCGTGATCGTGTTCGGGCCGCGCCCGGCACGGATCGTCGCCGAACTGCGCGTCGACCTGCCCTACCCGCGCCATCGCGGCGACCTGCGCCTCGCCGAATTGCGTCACGACGCGCTGCGGCATCTCGGGCTCGATGCGAGCTGGTAGATGCCGAGTGCCGTTCGACGTTTGACTGCGGTACGCCGGAGACGCGCGCGATGAACGCGCCGCCGTTCGCCGACTGGGCCATCGCGTTCCTGCAACTGCTGTATGGCGCGCAAATCGCGCTGGCGCGCGGGCTGCACGCGATCGGCCTGACCGGCGACGCCGACGGCCAGGCCGCGTGGCCGTGGGCACACCGCATGGCGCTCGAAACGCTGCGCATCGACGCCGGGCTCACGCGGCAGCTCGCGTTCGCCTGTGGCGTGACGGCGCTGGCCGTCGTGCTCGCCTGCATCGCGCTGGTTTCACGCAAGCGGCGTATCGCGACGGCCATCGCCGCGCTGGCCGTCGCGTGGTTCGCGCCGTGGCCGCCCGCTTCGCTGTGGCTCGCGCCCGCCGTGCCGACGAGCTTCCAGCGCGGCCCCGCGCCGTTTTCCGTGTCGAGCGTGATGCGCGGCGCGCACCTCTATACGCAACATTGCGCGGCCTGCCACGGCACGGACGGCCGCGGCGAAGGCCCGCTCGCGGCCACGCTCGCGCAATGGCCGCCGACCTTCGCCGGCGCATTGCTCGCGCGTCGCCTCGACGGCGAACTGTTCTGGCGCGTGCGTCACGGCACGCGGGACGAGCACGGCGCATCGACGATGCCCGGCTTCGCCGCGACGCTCGGCCCGCAGGACACATGGGCCATGCTCGACTACCTGAAGGCGCTCGCCGCCGGTAGCGGCGCACAGGCGGAAGGCGCGTGGCCGGTGCCCGTCCCGCTGCCGGCGCTCGACGTGCGCTGCGGTGACGCCGCGCCCCAGGCGCTCGAGCACTGGCGCGAAGGCCAGCGCGTGCGCGTCGTCGCGCTTGCGCCGGGCGCGACGCCACCGCAGGAAGATGCGCGCTGGCAGACCTTGCTCGTCACCGAACGCGGCGCGCCGGTGCCGCCGTCGGCCGGTACGCGTGCGAACTGCGTCGCGACGACCGCCGATGCGTGGCGCGCGTTCGCGACGATTACCGGCGTCGCGCCCGATGCGCTCGGCGGCACGCAACTGCTCGCCGATCGGCGCGGCTGGCTGCGGGCGCGCGCGTTGCCGGGCAGCGCCGGCTGGTCGGATGCCGACCTGCTGTGCCGCTCGGATGCGGCGGCTGTCCGGCCGTCCACGCCGGCCGCCCGCGGCGATGCATTGACCGCCCTGCTGCTGCGCGTCGACCAGGAACCCGTGCGCGACGTACAGGCCGGGCTCCCGCATTGAACCCACGAATCCTTCCTTCGACCGAACTTCACGATGAATCCGACCCGACGCCACTTCCTCGCCCAGGCGAGCGCCCTTGCCACGATCGCCGCCGCCCCGGCCGCCGTGCGCGCGCAATCGGGCGCACGCCCGCTGCTGCGCGCCAGCGACCAGAAAGGCGGGCTGCGCGCGCTGCTCGAAGCGGCCGGCGAGCTGCACGGCCTCCCGTACGACATCGCGTGGACCGAATTCCCGGCCGCCGCGCCGCTCGCCGAAGCGCTGAACGCGGCGGCCGTCGACTGCGGCCCGATCGGCGACGCGCCGGTGATCTTCGCGCTCGCCTCGGGCGCCCGCATCAAGGTGATCGGCGCGAACCGTTCCGATCCGTACGGCACGGCCGTGCTCGTGCAACCCGACGCCGCGCTGAAAGGCGCGGCCGACCTGAAGGGCAAGCGCATCGGCACCACGCGCGGCTCGATCGGCCATTTCGTCACGCTGAAGGCCCTCGATGCGGCCGGCCTGCCGCCCGATGCCGTGTCGTTCCGCTTCCTGCCGCCGGCCGACACGATGCTGGCGCTCGCCACCGGTTCGATCGACGCGTGGGCGACCTGGGAGCCCTATACCGCACTCGCCGAAACGAGCGGCCGCGCGCGCGTGCTCGTGAACGGCCGTGGACTGTGGTCGGGCCTCAGCTATCTCGCGGCGACCGACGCGACGATCGCCTCGAAGCGCGACGTGCTGCACGATTTCCTGCGGCGCATCGTGCGCGCGCAGGTCTGGTCGTACCGGCACGTCGACGCGTATTCGGCGGCGCTCGCGCGCATCATCGGCATTCCGCCGGCCGCCGCGAAGCTGCAGTTCGAGCGACGCGGCACGCGCTGGCAGCCGATCGACGCGACGGTGATCGCCCAGCAGCAGCGCACGGCCGACTTCTACCTGAAGGCCGGCCTGCTGCGCCAGCCGCTCGACGCGCGCACGACGTTCGACCCGGGCTTTCCGCTCGCGTGACGCGCAGCCGGCCACACGGCACGCCTGCGCCGGCCCGCGGCGCGCAACCGCCCGAACGGCGCTCGCGTGATCTGGCACAATCGCGATTCGATCATCCCGCCTTTGTCAGCCAGCGTCATGCCAGCCATCTCCGAACTCTTCGTCTACCCGATCAAATCCTGCGCCGGCATCGCGCTGTCGCGCGCGCAACTGCTCGAAACCGGCCTCGCGTACGACCGCCACTGGCTGATCACGACCCCGGACGGGATGATGATCACGCAGCGCACGCACCCGCGGCTCGCGCTGATCCGCCCCACGCTCGACAGCGATGCGCTCGTGCTGAACGCGCCGGGCATGCCGGAGATACGCACGCCGCTCGACGGCGACGCAAGCGCTGCCACGCCGAAAATGGCCGCGACCGTGTGGCGCGACACCGTCGACGCGATCGACACGGGCGCCGAGACGGCCGCGTGGCTCACCGAATTCGTCGGCACGCCGTTGAAGCTCGTGCGCTTCGGTGCCGACGCGCGCCGCGGCTGCAACCGCAAATGGACCGGCGACATCGATACGCATACGCAGTTCGCGGATGGCTACCCGCTGCTGGTGATCGGCCGGGCGTCGCTCGACGACCTGAACGCGAGGCTCGCCGCGAAGGGCGCGCCGGCGATTCCGATGAACCGCTTCCGTCCGAACATCGTCGTGTCGGATCTGGACGCGTATGAAGAGGATTTCGTCGAACATCTCGACGCCGAAGGCGCGACGCCCGTGCGGCTGCGTCTCGTGAAGCTGTGCACGCGCTGTCCGGTGCCGACGATCGATCAGGCCACCGGCGCGCCGAATCCCGAATGGCCGCACGAGCCGACCGACACGATGCAGACCTATCGCGCGAACCTGAACTACGACAATGCGCTGACGTTCGGCATCAATGCGATCGTCGTCGAAGGCGCGGGGGCGTGGCTCGAGGTCGGGCAGTCCGTCGAAGCGGAAATCGGCTTCGGCGACTGAGCATGACGGCGGGCGGCGCGTCGTTTGCGTCGCCGCCCTACCACCGTTCAGAGCAGTTTCCGCGCCCGATCGAAGCAGCCCCGCTACTGCGCCACCGCCGGCAGCACCACCGTCACGATCAAGCCGCCGCCGGCCGCATCGGCGAGCGTCACGCTGCCCTGGTGCACCCGCGCAATCTCCCGCACGATCGACAGCCCGAGCCCGGTGCCTTCGACCGTCTGTGTCCTGCTGCCGCGATGGAAGCGCTCGAACACCGCGTCGCGCTCGCCGGCCGGAATGCCTGGCCCGTTGTCGATCACGTCGAGCCGCGCCTGCTCGCCGTCGCGCGACACGCGCACCGTGATCACCGCATGGTCGCCCGAGTAACGAATCGCGTTGTCGATCAGGTTGCCGATCATCTCGCCGAGCAGGTCGGACTGGCCGAGCACGTCGACGTCGGCCTCGTGCTCGAAGCCGAGATCGATGTCGCGCGCGCGTGCGACGGGCGACCAGTCGAGCGTCACGCTGCGTGCGAGCCGGTGCAGCGCGACCGGCTTGTGCGCGACCGCGTGACCGCTGTCCGAATCGAGCCGCGACAGCGACAACAATTGCTGGACGATCTTCGCGGCCTGCCGCACCGCGCCGTTCGCGCGCCGCAGGTGCACGTTCGCGCGCGGCTGCTCGTCGGGCCGCAGCGCAAGTTCGACACCCGCCTGCACCGCCGCGAGCGGCGTCTTCAACTGATGAGCCGCATCGGCGAAGAAGCGGCGCCGCGCCACCTGCATCCGCTGCGTACGGCCGATGTACTGGTTGATCGAATCGACGAGCGGCGCGAGTTCGCTCGGCATCGCGCCTGTGTCGAGCGGTGTCGTGTCGTCCTCTCTGCGCGCGGCGACGGTGGCCGACAGCCGGTTCAGCGGCCGCAGCCCGCGCCCGACGCCGAGCCACACGATGCCAAGCGCGAGCACGACGAGCAGTCCTTCCTGCAGCAGCGACCCGATCAGGATCTCGCGCGCGAGCGCCTGACGCGCCTCGATCGTCTCGCCGACCATCACCCACACGATGCGCGACTGCGCGGTCGGCACGTCGTGCACTGGAATACGCAACGCGGCCATCCGCAATTGCTCGCCGCGATACACGACGTCGTAGTAGCGCGTGACGAACAGTGCGCCGTCGCCGGCGTCGCGGCCATGCGGCAGCGGCAGATCGGGATAGCCGGTGACCGTGCGGCCGTTGTCCTCGCGGATCAGGTAGTAGATCTTGCCGCCGTCGCTCGATTCGAGCATTTCGAGCGCGAGATACGGCAGGTCGACCTCGATCTCGCCGTCGTTGAGCCGCACGCCTTCGCGGATCGACTTCAGCGACGACGACAGCGTACGGTCGAACGCGACGTGCGCGGCGCTCATCGCACGCTGGTACGTGAGCCACGAGTCGAGCGCGAGCAGGCCGAGCAGCGGGAGCAGCAGCCACAGCGCGACCTGCGCGCGCAGGTTCGGGCGGGTCATCGTGCGGCTCGCCGGGCCGCCGCGACGGGCATCGCGGAGCATTCGCGGCGCATCGCCCTGCGCTCGCGCAGGAGGCCGGCGTCGCGAAGCCGGCCGGGGACGGCATGCGCCCCCTCGACGGACGGCGAATGACGGCGAGCGCGAAGGCGGATCACGCTTGCGCCTTCGCTTCGAGCAGGTAGCCCAACCCGCGCAGCGTGACGATCGCGACGCCCGAGTTCTCCAGCTTCTTGCGCAGCCGGTACACGTAGATCTCGATCGCATCGGCGTTGACCGATTCGTCGAGCCCGAAGATCTTCTCCGACAGCGTCTCCTTGTTGATCGCGCGGCCGTTGCGCAGGATCAGCACCTCGAGCACCGAGCGCTCGCGCGGCGTGAGCGACAGCGGCTCGCCCCCGAGATGAAAGCCGCGGTCGATACTGTCGTACGAAAGCGGCCCGCACTCGACGCGCGCATGCTCGTGCCCGAGGCTGCGCCGGATCAGCGCGCGGGCGCGCGCCTCCAGCTCCGTCAGCTCGAACGGTTTCGCGAGATAGTCGTCGGCGCCGAGATCGAGCCCTTTCACGCGGTCCTCGACCGACCCGTGCGCGGTGAGGATCAGCACCGGCACCGGGTTGCGGCGCGCGCGCAGCCGCCGCAGCACCTCCAGCCCGTCGAGCTTCGGCAGCCCGAGATCGAGGATCACCAGCGCGTAATCCTGCGTGCGCAGCACGTGGTCCGCCGCCTCGCCGTCGGCCATGTGATCGACCGCGAAGCGCGCGGCGCTCAGCGCGTCGTTCAGCGACTGGGCCAGGTTCGGGTTGTCTTCGACGAGCAGCACACGCATGGGGATTCCGGTAGGGTCAGCGACAGCCCGCTACATTACATGATCCTTTCCGTCTCCACGCCTCGCGCAAACACGGGTTGCGCGGGTGCATCGAACCCGCCGCGCGGAGCGCCGGCGGTGGCCGCTCAGCGCTCGGCAGCCGCGCCGCGCGCCGCGAAACCCGCGGCCGCCGCCGCGTCGACCTCGGGAAATCCATGACGCGAACGACACGTTTGCGAACGGGAATGAAAGCGGGCTGAAAGTGCCCCGCCCTTAACATCCGCGTCACTCGAACAACATCGACGCATCACTGGAGGAAGACATGCCGTTTGCACCGAAGCACCTCGCCGCCGCGCTGGCGGCCGTTCTGGGCGCTGCCGCCGGCAGCGCCGCCGCGCAGGTTCCCGCCGGCTACCCGGGGAACTACCAGGGCGTGATCGACGCCGCGAAGAAGGAAGGCAAGCTGATCGTCTACTCGACGACCGACACGGGCCTCGTGCGTCCGCTGATCAAGGACTTCGAAAGCCTGTACGGCGTGAAGGTCGAGTACAACGACATGAACAGCACCGAGCTGTACAACCGCTACATCAGCGAGAACGCGGCGAGCAGCACCAGCGCCGACGTGCTGTGGAGCTCGGCGATGGACCTGCAGGTCAAGCTCGTCAACGACGGCCTGATGGCGTCCTATGATTCGCCCGAAAGCCCGAACGTGCCGCAATGGGCGCAGTACCAGAAGCAGGCGTACGGCACGACGTTCGAGCCGCTCGCGATCGTCTACAACAAGCGGCTGATCCCCGCGAACGAAGTGCCGACGACGCGCGCCGACCTGATCAAGCTGCTCACCACGCAGGCCGACAAGTTCAAAGGCAAGGTCACGACCTACGACATCGAGAAATCGGGCGTCGGCTTCAACTACCTGACCCAGGACGCGCACGTGAACGAGAAGGTCACGTGGGAACTCGTGAAGGCGATCGGCGCGACCGGCCCGAAGCTGCAGTCGAGCACGGGCGCGATGATGGAACGCATCTCGTCGGGCGAGAACCTGATCGGCTACAACATCATCGGTTCATATGCGTACGCGAAGGCGAAGAAGGACAAGTCGATCGGCTACGTGTTTCCGAAGGACTACACGCAGGTCGTGAGCCGCCTCGCCACCGTGTCGAAGAAGGCGAAGAACCCGAACGCCGCGAAGCTGTGGGTCGACTACCTGCTGTCCAAGCGCGGCCAGACGCTGATCGCGAACCAGGCGAACCTGTATGCGATCCGTGCGGACGTGACCGGCGAGACGTCGGCCGCGAGCCTCACGAAGGAACTCGGCGATTCGCTGAAGCCGATCCAGATCGGCACCGGCCTGCTCGTCTATCTCGACCAGTCGAAGCGCCTCGCGTTCCTGAAGCAATGGCAGCAGGCGATCAAGCGCTGATCCGCTGAGCCGCTGACCCAGGCCGCCCGCCGCGCGTCGCGCGGGCGGCCCCTTCCCCTCACCGACTTCCTTGAGGCGGCCATCCGGATGGCCGCAGGGGCGAACTCATGCGTTCAACCAGCACACGCGGCACGGCACCGGCCGTTCCGCCCGCCACCGGCCCGCGCGACGCGATTCCCGCGCTGCCGGTCAGCAGCCTGCAGCCGCTCGCCGGCATGCTGCGCTGGATCGTCGTCGCGGTCCTGACCGTCGCGGTCGCGCTGCCGCTCGGCTTCATCCTGTTCCAGAGCTTCCTGTCCGCGCCGTTCTTCGACGCGAACAAGACGCTCGGCATCGACGGCTTCCGCTTCATCTTCAGCGATCCCGACTTCTGGTCGGCCGTGAAGAACTCGTTCATCATCGCCGGCGGGATGCTGTTCATCTCGATCCCGCTCGGCGGCATCCTCGCGTTCCTGATGGTGCGCACCGACCTGCCCGGCCGCCGCTGGCTCGAACCGCTGCTGCTCACGCCCGTGTTCGTGTCGCCGATGGTGCTCGCGTTCGGCTACGTGGTCGCGGCCGGCCCGGTCGGCTTCTACTCGGTGTGGTTCAAGGAACTGTTCGGGGTGCAGAGCGTGCCCTGGAACGTGTATTCGATCTTCGCGATCACGGTGATCGTCGGCCTCACGCACGTGCCGCACGTGTACCTGTATTCGTCGGCCGCGCTGCGTAACCTCGGCTCGGACGTCGAGGAAGCCGCGCGCGTGACGGGCGCCCGTCCGTTCCGCGTCGCGCTCGACGTGAGCCTGCCGATGACGATGCCCGCGCTGCTGTTCGCCGGCGTGCTGGTGTTCTTCCTCGGTTTCGAGGTGTTCGGCCTGCCGCTCGTGCTCGGCGATCCGGAAGGCCACCTCGTGCTCGCGACCTACCTGTACAAGCTGACCAACAAGCTCGGCGTGCCGTCGTATCACCTGATGGCCGCGGTCGCCGTGTGCATCGTCGCGATCACCTTCCCGCTCGTGCTGCTGCAGCGCCGCCTGCTGAAGACCGCGAACCGCTTCGTCACCGTGAAGGGCAAGGCCGGCCGCGCGACGGTGCTGCCGCTCGGCGTATGGCGCTGGGTCGCGCTTGCGATCGTCGCGCTGTGGCTGATGCTGACCGTGATCGTGCCGATCTCGGGCATCGTGCTGCGCGCGTTCGTGACCAACTGGGGCGAAGGCGTCGCGCTCGCCGAAGTGCTGACGCTGTCGAACTTCATCGAACTGTTCGAGCAGGACAACCTGGTGCGCGCGATCGTCAACACGCTCGGCATCGGCGTGATCGGCGGCGCGCTCGCGATCGGCTTCTACTCGCTCGTCGCGTTCGCCGGCCACCGCCGCCCCGACTGGGCGACCAGGCTGCTCGACTACCTCGTGCTGCTGCCGCGCGCGGTGCCGGGCCTGCTCGCCGGTCTCGCGTTCCTGTGGATCTTCCTGTTCGTGCCCGGCCTGCGCGAGCTGAAGAACTCGATGTGGAGCATCTGGATCGCGTACACGGTCGTGTGGCTCGCGTACGGGATGCGGCTGATCCAGAGCGCGCTGCTGCAGGTCGGCCCCGAGCTGGAGGAAGCCGGCCGCAGCGTCGGCGCGACGCGCAGCCGCGTGTCGCTCGACGTGACGCTGCCGCTCGTGCGTTTCGGCCTGCTCGCCGCGTGGCTGCTGATCTTCATGATCTTCGAGCGCGAATACTCGACCGCCGTCTACCTGCTGTCGCCCGGCACCGAAGTGATCGGCGCGCTGCTCGTGTCGCTGTGGGCGACCGGCGCCGTCGACCAGGTCGCCGCGCTCTCTGTCATCAACATCGCGATGGTCGGCGCCGGTCTCGGCGTGGCCCTGCGCTTCGGAGTGAAACTTCATGGATAAGCTCATCGTCGACGATCTGCACCTCAGCTACGGCGCCAACCCGATCCTCAAGGGCGTGTCGTTCGAACTGAAGGCCGGCGAAGTCGTATGCCTGCTCGGCGCGTCGGGCAGCGGCAAGACCACGCTGCTGCGCGCGGTGGCCGGCCTCGAACAGCCGTCCGACGGGCGCATCCAGCTCGACGAGCGCGTGTTCTTCGACAGCGCGCGACGCGTCGACCTGCCCGTCGAACAGCGCTCGCTCGGCCTCGTGTTCCAGTCGTACGCGCTGTGGCCGCACCGCACCGTCGCCGACAACGTCGGCTACGGGCTCAAGCTGCGCCGCGTGGCGCCTGCCGAACAGAAGCGCCGCGTGCAGACCGCGCTCGACCAGCTCGGCCTCGGCCACCTCGCCGAACGCTTTCCGCATCAGTTGTCGGGCGGCCAGCAGCAGCGCGTCGCGATCGCCCGCGCGCTCGTCTACAACCCGCCGGTGATTTTGCTCGACGAGCCGCTGTCGAACCTCGACGCGAAGCTGCGCGAGGAAGCGCGTGCGTGGCTTCGCGAACTGATCGTGTCGCTCGGGCTGTCGGCCCTGTGCGTGACGCACGACCAGACCGAAGCGATGGCGATGTCCGACCGCATCCTGCTGCTGCGCAACGGCCGCATCGAGCAGGAAGGCACGCCGGCCGAGCTGTACGGCGCGCCGCGCTCGCTGTACACCGCCGAGTTCATGGGCAGCAACAACCGGATCGACGCGCGCGTCGCCGCGATCGACGGCGAATGCGTGACGCTCGCCGGCGACGGCTGGGAGTTGCGCGCCGTCGCCCGCGACACGCTCGCGCCCGGCCAGGACGCCCAGGCCGTGATCCGCCTCGAACGCGTGCAGGTCGCCGACGGCCCGGGCGCGAACCGGCTGCAGGCCGACCTCGTCACGTCGATGTATCTCGGCGACCGCTGGGAATACCTGTTCCATTGCGGCGACATGCGTCTGCGTGCGTTCGGCCATGTGCCGCGCGCGGCCGGCAAGCACTGGATCGAATTCCCGACCAACGACTGCTGGGCGTTCGCGAAAGCGAGCTGACCCGACCGCGGCGCCTCGCGCGCCGCCGCGTAGGCAGTCGAGCGCATTCCTTTGCGACCCGCAGCGGCGGACGCTTCATCGCGTCCGCCGATGGCGCGCTGCGTACCCGTTTTCCGTTTCACCCTGCCCAAAACAAACCAAGGAGACACCGTCAAAATGAAGTCACGCGCAGAACGTTCGATTCGAGCAGCAGTCCTCACCGGTTCGGCCGCGGCCGCCTGTCTCGCCGCGCCGGCCGCGCACGCGCAGTCGTCGGTCACGATATACGGGATCATGGATGCCGGCATCGAATACGCGAACCATGCGGCGCCGGATGGCGGCAATTCGTTCAAGCTGAAGTCGGGCAACAAGAACACGTCGCGCTGGGGCCTGCGCGGCGTCGAGGACCTCGGCGGCGGGTTGAAGGCGGTGTTCCGCCTCGAAAGCGGGATCGATCTGGCGAACGGCGCGTCCGACGACGGCCCCGACTCGATCTTCGCGCGCCGTGCGACGGTGGGCCTGAAAGGCAAATGGGGCGAGCTGACGCTTGGCCGCAACTTCACCGTCACGTACGACTACATGCTGCCGTTCGACCCGATGGGTTACGCGCAGAACTACTCGTGGGCGACCTCCTCGATGGCGACCGGCGGCCGCAAGGACGGCCTGTTCACGCGCTCGTCGAACGCGGTGCGCTACGACGGCGAATTCAGCGGCTTCAAGTTCGGTGCGCTGTACGGTTTCGGCAACGTGCCGGGCAGCGTGAAGACCAGCTCCAAGTACGATTTCGCGATCGGTTACGAGACGGGGCCGCTCGCCGCCGTCGTCACGTTCGACCGGCAGAACGGCGCGGCCGACAGCATCACGCCGGCCGATGCCGTCAACTATATTCAGGGCATCCATGCGGGCCTGAGCTACGACTTCGGCAACCTGAAGACGATGGCCGGCTATCGCAATTACAAGCGCACGTTCCGCACCGCGGCGGCGAACCAGTTGAGCGACATGGTTTGGCTCGGCGGGTCGTACCAGTTCACGCCCACGTTCTCGCTGATCGCGGCCGTCTATCACCAGAACATCAAGGGCGGCACGGATGCCGACCCGACGCTGGTGTCGGTGCGTGCGCAATACGCGCTGTCGAAGCGCACGGTGCTGTATGCAGCCGGTGCGTTCGCGATCGCGAAGCACGACCAGAAAGTCGGCGTGTCGCGCGATTTCAACGGGTACGGCACCACGCAGGTCGGGGTCACGGCGGGGATTCAGCAGCGGTTCTGATCCCGGCGTGGCGGGGCGGCGGCGGGCAGTCGGCCGCCCGCCTGCCCGCTCTCACGCCACGCGCGACGGCACGACAGAAAACGACCAGCCGCCGCTGCGCGGCCCGATCTTCACCTCGCATCCGGTCCGCCGTCTGCCGATGCGCCGCTCACTGGCCGCGTATCGTGAACACCAACCGTACGACGCTGCTCGCATCGCCCCAATGTTCGCCGACCGCCGACAGCGGCACCGTGCGCGTGTCGATCGTCAGGCCCGCCGACCCGGCCGCTTCGAATACGCCGCGCACCGACGCCAGCAAGCCCGGCAACGACACGCTGCCCAGGCCGCTGCCCATCAGTTCGATCGCGGTCGCCCGCAACACGGCCCCCGGCAGCAGCACGTCCGCGCCGCCGATCGAGCCGATCTGCACGAAACGCAGCCGCCGGCCATCGGGCGTCGCCTTCGCGGCGGCCACCAGCAGCGTCTGCGCGCTGGCGCCCCACAGATAATCGAGCACGATGTCCACGCCCGCGCGGAAATGCGGTTCGAGCGCCCGCGCCAGATGCGCGTCGTCCTGCTGCAGCGACACCACGGCGTCCGCGCCGGCATTCAGCAACGCCTGCAATGCAGCCGCGTTGCGGCCCGTCGCGATCACCTTCGCCGCGCCGAGATGCTTCGCGATCCGTACCGCGAGCCGCCCGGACGTACCCGTCGCACCATTGACGAGCACCGTCTCGCCCGCGACGAACCGCGCGCGTTCGGTCAGCGCCGCCCACGACGACATCCCCGGAATCGCGATCGCCGCGGCGGTGACATCGTCGAGCGTGTCCGGCAGCGGCACGCACTGCGTATCGGGCACGATCGTGCGTTCGGCCATCGCACCGAACGGCACCGGCGCACCGAAGAAGTAGACGCGCCGGCCATCGTCGAGACGCCCCACGCCGTCGACACCGGCGACGAACGGATAGCGTCGATCCGACGAGTAATGCGTGCCGGCCGCGCGCCCCTGCGCGATGCGGCTCAGCGCGGAGGCCGTCACGTCGATCAGGCTGTGGCCCGGCGTCGCGCACGGCGGTTCGAACTCCGTATAAACCGGGCGCTGCCCAGCGCCTTCGACGACTGCTGCTTTCATACTGGTTCCTTCAATTCCGGAGGGTGGGGCTTTACCGCGCCTCGAGCCACGCGCGCAGCTCGGGATCGCGTACTTCCAGCACGTCGAACAGGCCAAGCGCACGCAGTGCAGGCAACGCATCGATCGCGTCGACCTCCGCGCGCGCCCGGTCCGCCGGCGCGGCGTTCGGGTCGATCAATACGCGCGCATTGACCAGAAACGCGCCGACGGTTCCTTTGCGGATCGTCGTTCCGCCGGCATCGACCTGATTGGCATGGTCGGGAAGCATTTGTTCGGCTCGCATCGCGTCTTACTCCGGTTGTCATCGATGAAACGCAGTGTAGGCGTGCGAACCCGGCCGATCTCCGGTATAACGGCCATTCGATACCGATATCCGGCCATGTCCGATCCACTCCTGCCCGCCCGTTTCGTCACGTCCGACGACGGCCCGTTCGTGGTCGCCGCCGTCCTGTCGCAGCGCGACCCGCGCATCACCGCGCCGCATTCGCATGCACGCGGCCAACTGGTCGGCGCGCTGAGCGGGCTGGTGACGATCGGCCTCGACGACCAGGAATGGGTCGTACCCGCGATCCATGCGATCTGGATTCCGCCGCATTGCCGGCATTCGCTGCGCTCGTTCGGGCCGATTTCGGGCTGGTCGGCGTTCGTCGCCGAAGCCCGCTGCGCGGCGCTGCCGACGACGCCGCGCGCGATCCGCACGACGCCGCTGCTGCGCGAAGCCGTGCAGCGCGCCGCAAGCTGGGACGATTCCGAACTCAATGCCGCGCAGACGCGGATCGCCGACGTGATCCTCGATGAAATCGCGGCCTCGGAAGCCGAAGCGCTGGGGCTGGTCCGGCCGCGCGACCCGCGGCTCGTGAAGATCACCGATGCGCTGGCCGCGGATCTCGCGGACGACCGGCGGCTGGAAGAATGGGCCGAATGGGCCGGCATCGGCGCACGGACGATGAGCCGCCGCTTCGTCGCCGAGACGGGGCTGACGTTCGCGCAATGGCGTCAGCAAGCCAGGCTGCTGCGGGCGCTGGAGCGCATCGCCGACGGCGTGCCGGTGACGACGATCGCGCTCGATCTCGGGTACGACAACGTGAGCGCGTTCATCGACATGTTCCGGCGTGCGCTGGGGACGACGCCGGGAAGGTATATGGAAGCGGCAAGGCACACGGAGGGGTAGGTGCCGCCATGCGCCTGTATGAAGCCGCACGGACGGCGAAAGGCCGGCGGTCGGAACACGAAAACCGCCCGCCGCTGCATCAATACGTGCCGTCGCCCTTCTTCACGACATCGCCGCGGCTGCCCCTGAACTGCGCGGCGAGCCGCTCCGCGCTCCGTGCCAGCAGCGTCGTATCGACGCCGACCGCGACGAACAACGCGCCCGCTTCCAGATAGCGCCGCGCGGCCGCCTCGTCCGCGCTGAGAATGCCCGGTGCCTTGCCGGCCGCCTCGATCGCGCGGATCGCACCGTCGATCGCAGCCTGCACATCGGGATGCCCCGGATGGCCGAGATGCCCGAGATCGGCGGCCAGATCGGCCGGCCCGATGAACACGCCGTCCACGCCGTCGACCCGCGCAATCGCGTCGATCGCATCGAGCCCCGCGCGCGTCTCGACCTGCACGAGCACGGCCATCTCGTCGTTCGCGCGATGCAGGTACTCGCCGACGCGATTCCACCGCGACGCACGCGCGAGCGCGCTGCCGACGCCGCGCATCCCGTGCGGCGGGTAACGCGTCGCGGCCACCGCCGCACGCGCTTCGTCCGCGCTCTGCACCATC
Organism: Burkholderia sp. AU16741; assembly: GCF_002223345.1. NCBI lineage: Bacteria > Pseudomonadati > Pseudomonadota > Betaproteobacteria > Burkholderiales > Burkholderiaceae > Burkholderia > Burkholderia sp. AU16741. The sequence continues at coordinate 299,255 of NZ_NKEZ01000008.1, read as the reverse complement.
GGCACGAGCAGTGTCTGCGCGCCGAGATCGAGCACCTGCTTGACGATCACCGGATCGTTCCACGGCACGCGCACGACCGGATGCGACGGATACGGCGCGATCGCCTGCAGTTGCGCGAGGATCGTCGGTACCGTGTTCGGCGCATGCTCGCCGTCGATCAGCAGCCAGTCGAAACCGGCGCCCGCGACCACTTCGGCGCTGTACGGATTCGCGAGGCCGAGCCACAGGCCGATCTGCGCGTCGCCGCGCGCGAGCGCGGCCTTGAAGACATTCGATGGAATCTGCATCGTTCGCTCTCCTCACTCGAAGTAGCACTGGATCGTCCCGAGCGGGCCGTAGTCGACGCTGAACGTATCGCCCGATCGCGCCGCGCACGGCCGTGTAAACGACCCGCCGAGCACGATCTGCCCCGGTTCCAGCGCGACGTCGAAACGCGCCAGCCGGTTCGCGAGCCATGCGACGCCGTTCGCCGGATGATTCAGCACGCCGGCCGCGACACCGGTTTCCTCGACCACGCCGTTGCGCGACATGATCGCCGCGACCCAGCGCAAATCGACGTCCTGCGGGCGCACCGGCCGGCCGCCGATCACGACGCCCGCGTTCGCCGCGTTGTCGGCGATCGTGTCGAACACCTTGCGCGGTCGTTTCGTATCGGGGTCGATCGACTGGCTGCGCGCGTCGATGATCTCGAGCGCCGGCACGACGTAATCGACCGCGTCGTACACGTCGAAGATCGTGCAGTTCGGGCCGGTGAGCCGCTTGCCGAGCACGAACGCGAGCTCGACTTCCACACGCGGCACGATGAAGCGGCCGGTCGGGATCGTGCCGCCGTCTTCGAAGAACATGTCGTCGAGCAGCGCGCCGTAGTCGGGTTCGTCGATCTGCGACGTGTTCTGCATCGCCTTCGACGTGAGGCCGATCTTGTGGCCCTTCAGCGTGCGGCCCTCCGCGAGCTTGAGGGTCACCCACGCGCGCTGGATCGCATACGCGTCGTCGATCGTGATGTCGGGATGGTCGAGCGAGATCTGGCGGATCTGCGTGCGCGCGCGCTCGGCATCGTGCAGACGGTGCGCGAGCTGGTCGATGAGGGCGGGTTCGAGCATGGTCGGATCGGGAATGGGGTTCAGCCGGCCCGCTTGTAGCGGGCGTGAATGTTGTTGTGCTTGTACGAGCCGCTTTCGCTGAACTCGGTCAGTTCCATCGACAGCGCGAGATAGCGTTTCGCGTACAACTCGGCGAAATGGGCCTTGAGCGCGTCGAACAGCGCGTCGCACGCGGCTTGCTTCGTTTCGTCGCTGCGGCCCGCGCCGATCTTCAGCGTCACGTGGACGAACGCGTCGTCCTCCGTGCCGTCGGCGACGCAGTAGTCGTGCAGCTCGATCGCGCGCGAACGGATGCCGCCGGTCGGGAACACGCCGCCCTGCGCGATCAGCGTCGCGTTGATGGTGCGCAGCAGCGCGGGAATGCGCGCGTCGTCGCGGATGTTCGCGGTGTATTCGACGACGATGTGTGGCATGGCAATGCTCCGGTCGGATTCGAAGGCGTGGCGGATGGCAACGCTCAGGGCAGCGGAAAGATCGCGTTGATCTGCCCGGTGCCCGAGCTCGCGAAATAGTCGGTGACGATCTCGACGGGCTGGTCGTAGCGATCCCAGCCGAGCAGCCCGAGCAGCATCGCCGTGTCGTGCATGCCGCCTTCGCCGTGGCAATGCACGTTGTACTCGGGCAGCATCGCGCAGAAGGTCTTGAAATCGCCCTGCTTCCACAGCTCGACCACGCGCAGGTCCACCTGCCGGAAGAATTCGCGGCTGATCTGGTGGATCGATTCCTCGGGGCTGCCGTTGTCGTTGAAGCGGTGCGACAGCGAGCCGCTCGCAAGGAACGCGACGTTCGAATCGCTCTTCTCGATCGCCTCGAGCAGCGCCTCGCCGAAGCGCCGGCTTTCGTCGAGCGTGTGCCACATGCACCAGCCCGCGATCGACACGACCTTGAAATGCTGGTCGCCGTTCATGTAGCGCATCGGCACGAGCGTGCCGTATTCGAGTTCGAGGCTGTCGATCTCGTGCGCACGCGTCGCGACGCCACGCTCGGTGGCCGTTTCCGCGATCAGCCTGCCGAGCGCCGGGTTGCCCGGATACGCGTACTGCATGTCGCGGATGAAATGCGGCAGCTCGTTGCTCGTATAGGTACCCGCGAACCGCGCATTGCAGTTCACGTGATAGCCCGCGTTGACGAGCCAGTGCACGTCCGACACGACGATCGTGTCGACGCCGAGCGCGCGGCAGCGCTCGCCGATCACCTGGTGGCCGCGGATCGCCGCTTCACGGCAGCCGTGATGCTTGCCGGGCAATTCCGACAGATACATCGACGGCACGTGCGTGATCTTCGCGGCGAGGGACAGTTTGCCCATCGTTCAAGTCTCCGTATGGTTCTTTGCGGCGAATCGCTCCGCGCCCGTCACACGCCCCAGCGCGGGACGTGATGCGAACCCATCGAGATGCACACGTTCTTGATTTCCGCGAACACCTCGAAACTGTACTCGCCGCCCTCGCGCCCGGTGCCCGATTCCTTCACGCCGCCGAACGGCTGGCGCAGGTCGCGCACGTTCTGGCTGTTCACGAACACCATCCCGGCCTCGATGCCCCGCGCGAGCCGATGCACCTTGCCGACGTCCTGCGTCCAGATGTACGACGCGAGGCCGTACGCCGTGTCGTTCGCGAGCCGCAGCCCGTCGTCTTCGTCGTCGAACGGGATGATGCACGCGACCGGCCCGAAGATCTCTTCCTGCGCGATGCGCATCCGGTTGTCGACGTCGGCGAACACGGTCGGCCGCACGAAGTTGCCGTGGCGCAGATGATCGGGCAGCCCGGCCGGCTTGTCCGCGCCGCCCGCGACCACGCGCGCGCCTTCCTGCTCGCCGATGCGGATATAGCCCGTCACCTTCTCCCAGTGCTGGCGCGTGATCATCGCGCCGAGATTCGTGCCCGGATCGGTCGGATCGCCGACCACCAGGTTGTTCGCGCGGCGCGCGAATTCCTGCACGAAGCGGTCGTAGATCGTGCGCTGCACGAAAATCCGCGAGCCCGCGGTGCAGCGTTCGCCGTTGATCGAGAAGATCGTGAACAGCGACGCGTCGAGCGCGCGGTCGAAATCGGCGTCGTCGAAGATCAGCACCGGCGACTTGCCGCCGAGCTCCATCGAATACTTCTTGAGGCCCGCGCGCTCCATGATCCGCTTGCCGGTGACCGTGCCGCCGGTAAACGACACCGCGCGCACGCCCGGATGCCGCACCAGCGCATCGCCGGCCGTCGCACCGTAACCCTGCACGACGTTCAGCACGCCCGGCGGGATGCCGGCTTCGAGCGCGAGCCGGCCCAACTGGTCGGCCGTCAGCGGCGACAGCTCCGACATTTTCAGCACGGCCGTATTGCCGAGCGCGAGGCACGGCGCCGTCTTCCACGTCGCGGTCATGAACGGCACGTTCCACGGCGACACCAGCGCACACACGCCGACCGGCTGGTACAGCGTGTAGTTCAGCATCTGATCGTCGACCGGATAGGTGCGACCGTTCATCTGCACGCACACTTCCGCGAAGAAATTGAAGTTCTCGGACGCGCGCGGAATCAGCTGCTTGCTGGTCTGCGCGATCGGCAGGCCGGTATCCTGCGTCTCCAGCGCGGCGAGCATCGGCACGTTCTTCTCGATCAGCTCGCCGAGCTTGCGCATCAGCTTCGCGCGCGCCTTCGCCGGCGTGTTCGCCCATTTCGGGAACGCTTCCTTCGCCGCGCGCACGGCCGCGTCCACCTCGGCCTCGCCGCCCGACGCGACGTCGGTGATGACGTCGCCCGTCGCCGGGTTCAGCGTCGTGAAGGTGTCGCGGCTCTCCACTTCGCGGCCGCCGATCCAGTGCTTGATGGTCATGTGCTCTCCTTCCTCGGCGGCGGCCTCAGCCGGCGCGATAGTAGTCTGCTTCGCCGACGATCGTGTTCACGAGCCGGCCGACCCCTTCGATTTCAGTCACGACCTCGTCGCCCGGCTGCGTGTCCGCCAGCCCTTCGGGCGTGCCGGTCAGGATCAGGTCGCCCGGCGAGAGCGTCATGAAGCTGCTGATGTGCTCGATCAGCGCCGGCACGTCGAACACCATGTCGCGCGTGCTGCCACGCTGCGTCTCCCGGCCGTTCACCGTCGTGCGCAGCGTCAGGTCGGCCGCGTCGCCGATCTCGTCGCGGCTGACGAACCACGGCCCGAGCGGCGTGCAGGTGTCGCGGTTCTTCACGCGCAGGTTCGGGCGGTAGTAGTTCTCGAGATAGTCGCGGATCGCGTAGTCGTTCGCGACCGTGTAGCCGGCCACGTAGTCGATCGCCTGCGCGCGGCTCACGTGGCGCGCGGGCCGGCCGATCACGACGGCCAGTTCGCACTCGTAGTGCATGTGCGCGGCGTCCGCCGGGCGCACGGTCAGCGACCGGTGGCCGACGAACGTGTTCGGTCCCTTCAGGAAGATCAGCGGCTCGCTCGGCGCGTTGAACGCGAGTTCCTTCGCATGGTCGGCGTAGTTCAGGCCGAGCGCGAAGGTCGTGCGCGGCGCGACGGGCGGCAGCCACGCCACGGCGTCCTCGGCCACCACGCGCCCCGTGTCGATGCGGATCGCGCCGTCGCCGGCCGGTTCGGCCGCATGCAGTGCGCCGTTGTAGATCACGCGCGCCGTCTTCATCGTGCCTCCTCCGCCATCAGCGTATGCCGCAACGTGCCGATGCCGGCCGCGGCGATCTCGATCGTGCTGCCCGCGCGGGCATGCGGTGCACCGCCCGCGACGCCGAGCAGCAGCACGTCGCCCGCGTCGAACGACATGAAGGCCGTCACGTCGGCGATCAGCTCGCGCACCGGGCGAATCAGCGTCGCGCTCGACGCGGACGCGGCCACCGCGCCGTCGATCCGCACCGTCAGCCCGATCGCGTCGACGTCGGCGAGCGCGGCAGCCGGCACGATCGCCGGGCCGAGCGGGCAGAAGCCGTCACGGCACTTGAAGCGCACGGCCGGACGGTAGTAATCGGGATGCGGCACCGACACGTCGCTCGCGAGCGTGAAGCCGTGCACGTAGTCGAGCGCCTGCGCGGCCGCCACGCGCGTCGCGCGCCGCGCGAACACGACGGCCACCGACGCGCCGATCTCCAGCGCGTCGACGCCGGCCGGCACGATGACGGCGGCGCCGTCGGCCGCATACGTGTTGGCGGATTTGATGTACAGGACCGGCGCCTGCGGCGGCCGGCCGTAAGGCGGTGCGTTCATCGCATCGCCGAGCGCGGCGAGCGCCGCGCGCTCGTTGAGCAGCGCGCCGTAGACGGTACCGATGGCGACCGGCAACGGCGGCGCCGCGGCGATCGTGCAAGACAGCTCCATGCGTCATTCCCCTGCCGCGCGTCGCGGCGCATCGTCAATACTTAATATCTTAAGTAAACAATCGGGTGCTGGCAACCTCGATTACCCTGATACGCGAAATTCGTCGGCTTCGGCTGTTAAGATTGATGCGTCCCCCGTCCTCTGCTCACCCTGATGAACCGTACGCTCGACCATCGCAACCTGGCCATGCTGCTGCTCGAGGCCCGCGAAACGCTGATGGGCCTGTTTCGCCCGATTCTCAAGGAATTCTCGCTGACCGAACAGCAATGGCGGATCATCCGCGTGCTCGATGGCGAACCGGTGCAGGCGCTCGAAGCCGGGCAGATCGCGAAACGGTGCTGCATCCTGAGCCCGAGCCTGACCGGCGTGCTGGAACGGATGGAACGCGACGGCCTGATCACTCGCACGCGCGCGCAGGAAGATCAGCGCCGGCTGCTGGTCAGCCTGACGCCGCAAAGCAGGAAACTGGTGACGGAAATCGGTCCGCGCATCGACGAGCAATATCGTCAGCTCGAAGCGCGATTCGGCCAGGACGGCCTCGAGGACATCTACCGCGCGCTCGACCGGCTCATCGAGCTCGGCAACCCAGCGTAAAGACGGCGCCCGCCACGTGCGGGAACGGGCGCCGGCACGACGCGGGCGGTCAGTGGACCGCGCCGCGCATCAGTTCGGTCACCGCCACGCCGCGCGACGTACGCATGCACTCCTCGACGTAATCGATGAACGGCAACGGCTCGAAATCGATTTCGTCGCGCACGCGGCGATTGTCGAACACGCGGTCGACCGTCGCGAATTCGCCGCAGCGCTGCAGCGCCCGGCCGATCACGCGCTCGAGCGCCGGATCGGGGCGCCCGAGCACGTCGCGCACGACGAGCGGCAGCTCGGCCGGCGCGCATGCCGCGTAGCGCGGCGCCCCCGTCATCCCCGCCGCCTCGTCCATCGCGCGCACGATCTGCGCGACCTGCGGCGCCTCGTCGCCGGCCGATACGTGATAGACGTCGTGCGCGAGCGTCGGCTTGACGGCCAACAGCATCGTCGCGCGCGCCACGTCGTCCACCGACACGATGTCGATGCGCGTCATCGGCCGCGCGGTGAAGCGGCGCGCCGCATGCGCGAGCCGGAACATCCAGAACGAATTCGGCGCGGGCCGCGTACCGAGCACCGTGTGGCCGACCACGTGCGACGGCCGCACGACGACGAGCGGCAGCCCGAGCGCGCGCAGGCGCTGCTCCGTCTCCGCCTTCGCGTGCAGGTAGCCGGCCGCGAGCACCGCGCCCGGCAGGCCGTCGTGGGACGGCGGCGCGACGTCGTTCCCCGCGCGCTCGGCCTCTTCCTGCACGATCCCGCCGCGGCCCGCATGCGCGTAAGCCGTACCGACGTACACGAAGCGTTGCAGGCGCGGCACACGCGCAAAGCGTTCGGCGAAGCGCACCGCATCGGCGATATCGGCCTGCAGATGCGCGCCGTCGGCCGGCGACGCATGGCCCGCGCAGTGAATCACGTGCGTCGCGCCGGCCAGGCGCGGCGCATCGGCGCCATGCCACACGTCGCCGAGCGCGCCGACGATCACGTTCGCATCGGTCAGGCGCGACGCCCAGTACGGCGCGAGCCCCGCGCGCAACGCGGCTTCACGCAGCCGCGCGACCGCATGGCCGCGGTCCTGCGCGCGCACGACGCAGACGATGCGTTCGAGCAGCCCTGCATTGACGAGCGCCGTCAGCACGGTGCTGCCGATGAAGCCGGTGGCACCGGTCAGCACCAGCCGGCCGACGTTCGCCGCCGCGACCGGTGCGCTGGCCGGCGATACGAGGCTCGTCCGCCAGTTGAGCGACAACGCGGTTTTCCAGATCAGCACGATAGTCTCCTTCGAAGAATCGGCCGGGCGGCGCGGCGCCCGCGGTTGCGGGCGGCGCCCGGCTCGCCGGCCGGCCGGGGCTGACGCGCGCCCCGGCGGCTCCCGATCGGGCGTGCGATCGCGTCGATCGCGCTCTGGCAAGAGGCGGCGGCAGCCGGCGCGGACGGGCGTCCGCGGCACAGGATCGGGAGGCTCCCAGTGTGGCGCCCGACCGCACGCAAGTCTGTCCCGAAAGTTTCGTGAAAGTGTGCCGATTTGTACGCGATTGTCGGAGTGTGTCGTGCCGGCCGCGTCAGATCGCCGAAACGTTCGCTCCGGCTGCATTCGACGCGTGCCGAAAGCCGCCGATCGCCCCGGCTTCGCCGACGGCCGTGCGCGACAGATCGCCGCGGCGGCCCGCCCCGTCATCCCATGTCCGGACCGCCGTGCGCGCCCGGCCGGCCACCGCTGTCGCCGGAATCGCCCGCCTGGGCTGACGCGTCGGGAATGACCATGAATCGTCAGACGTCCTTTCATCTGAAACCGAAATGGACGCAATACGGATTTATTGCGGATTATCACTTGCGTTTCACACCAGTCTATCTAGACTGTTCAAGTCAAAACGGTCGAATGTGTCTTTTTTCAGGAGACGATGCAATGCGCCTCACCATTCGGATTAATGGCAGCGAATCGGCAACCCGGCATTCCTTCGCAGTCTTGTGGGTCGATACTGACGAAGGTCTGTGGTCGCGCGAGGCACATCAGGGCATCGACCTTCCGACCTGGGGCAAGGTCCGCGACGTCGAGGGCGCGATGGCGCTCTGCGCAGCCGACAGCGGCAACGCCGTCTGCCAGCTGAAGGGGCTGTCGTTCGATGCGATGCGGCGCGAACAGGGCCCCGCGGTCCTCGCGGGCGAGCACCCCGACGGCGCGTGGCGGTTGCAGGCAGTGGATACCTGCACGACCGAGCCGGAATACCGGGAATTTATTTCCGTCGCCCGATAGGTATTATTGACATCTATCGTCTGCGGTTTTCGGGTTTATTCCGGTAGCAGTGATTTTCATTTCGATATTCAGCATCAATGGCGCCTCCGTTCGAGGCGCTTTTTATTTTCGAGATTAGAGAAATAATTGCCACGCGGGCAATTGATCGTCCGCCCGGGATGATCGCGACCGAGCAATGCCGGAGAGCGCGTACCCGGGTCGGCATGCGATGGATCGTCCGTGTTTCATCCTCCGCACTCACTGCGGAGTCCAGCGTCGGCCGGCTCTTCTCCCTTTCCTCCGTGTTTTCGCTGGCCTGCTCTGCGCCTTTTTGCGGGGCCTGAACATACTTTTCCCACACGGTGTTTACTCATTTATTACAATCCCATTATTCAGACTGACCAGCCGCCGTCCGGCGGCCCGACCCGGCCATTGCATGAGCGTGAAAAAGAAGACCCACCCTGCCGATCCGTACGCAGCGGCGACCAAGAATCCGATGCTCGCCGCGCGCCTGCCAATGTGGCGCTCGCGGCTGATCGTGGTCGTCGTGTTCCTCGCGTTCGCCGCGCTGATCGCGCGCGCTTTCTGGGTGCAGGTCGCGAACCAGGATTTCTACGTCGGCCAGGGCCAGAAGCGCTATCAGCGCACGATCGAGCTCGACGCGATGCGCGGGCGCATCGTCGACCGCAACGGCGCGATGCTGGCGGTCAGCCTGTCGACCTATGAAATCTGGGCGAACCCGAAACAGGTCGCCGACACCGATTACCCGCAGATCGCGAAGCTGCTCGACCTGCCGCTCGCCGAGGTGAAGCGGCGTCTCGGCAACGACAAGACATTCGTGCTGCTCAAGCGTCAGGTCGACGCGGACACCGCCAGCCGGCTCGACAAGCTCGCGATCGACGGCATCACGCAGATCGCCGATTCGAAACGCTTCTACCCGGAAGGCGAATCGGCCGCGCACGTGGTCGGCTTCACGAACGTCGAGGACAAGGGCCAGGAAGGTGTCGAGCTCGCGGCGAATGCGCGCCTGCAGGGCACGTCGGGCCAGCGCGAGGTGATCCGCGACCGGCTCGGCCGCATCGTGTCGGACACCCGCCCGCTCGTCCCCGCGCAGCACGGCGCGACGATCGAACTGACGATCGACCGCCGTATCCAGCAACTCGCCTTCAGCCAGCTCAAGGCGGCCGTGATCGAGAACAACGCGCTGGCCGGCAGCGTCGTCGTGCTCGACGCGCAGAACGGCGAGATCCTCGCGCTCGCGAACTATCCGACCTTCGACCCTAACGACCGCGCCCGCCTCACCGGCCAGCAATTGCGCAATCGCGCGGTGATCGACACGTTCGAACCGGGCTCGACGATCAAGCCGCTCGTCGTCGCGCTGTCGATCGACGAGCGCAAGGTCACGCCGAACACGATCATCAACACGTCGCCGGGCACCTACAAGATCGGCCCGGCGGTGATCCACGACACGTCGAACCACGGGTCGCTGACGGTGTCGCAAGCGCTGCAGAAGTCGAGCAACGTCGCGCTCGCGAAACTGGCGCTGAACCTGCCCGCCGAAACGATCTGGAACAAATACCAGGAGTACGGGATCGGCCGCGCGCCGGAACTGACCTTCCCGGGCGTCGCGTCGGGCCGGCTGCGCGGCTACAAGCGTTGGCGGCCGATCGAGCAGGCGACGATGGCGTACGGCTACGGGCTGTCGATGTCGCTGCTGCAGATCGCGCAGACCTACACCGCCTATGCGGGCGACGGCACGCTGCACCCGGTGTCGCTGCTGAAGAACGGCACCGACCAGCAGACGATCGACGCGCACCGCGGCCATCGCGTGACGTCGCCGCAAACGGCCGCCGCGATCCGCTCGATGCTCGAGATGGCGGTCGGCGAAGGCGGCACGGGGCGCCGCGCGCGCGTCGACGGCTACCGGATCGGCGGCAAGACGGGCACCGCGCGCAAGCAGGTCGGCGCGAGCTATGCGAAGGGCAAGTACCGCGCGCTGTTCGCGGGAATGGCGCCGATGAGCGACCCGCGCCTGATCGTCGCGGTGATGATCGACGAGCCGCGCGGCAAAGGCTACTACGGTGGCACGGTGGCCGGCCCGGTGTTCGCGTCGGTCACGAGCGGCTCGCTGCAGTTGCTCGGCGTGCCGCCCGATGCGCCGGTCGAACCGGAGAAGAACGCGCCGGCGCAGGCCGCCGCGGCGCAGAAAACGGTCGCGGCGCCGAAAGCGGCGGCGCCGGCAACGACGACCGTCACGCAGAAACCGTCGGCATCGTTGAAGACGGCCGCGCAATCCGGCGCCCCCGCGCCCGCGAAGGCAGCTACCGCCGGCTGACGATGCCAGGCGCGATGTCGCGCGCCGTCAATGCGCGGCCGCGACCGGCTTCGCCATCCGGCCGAGCACGTGCTCGGTCATCCCGCGTGCGAGTTCGGTCTCGCCCATGAACACGGTGCCGATGCCCTCGCTCGACAGCAGCGCGGCCTCGTCGCCGCTGTTCGTGCACAGCACGACCTCGAGCGCCGGGTTGAGCGTGCGCGAGATCTCGACGATCTGCCGCACGTCGAACACGTCGGGCAGCGTGACGACCAGCATCCCGGCGCGGGCGATATGCGCCTGCACGAGCACGATCGGCTCGATCGCGTCGCCCGACACGGCCGCGGCGCCGTCCGCGCGCAGCTTCTCGACGAGTTCGCGATTCTGCTCGACGACGACATAGGCGATGCCCCGCTCGTCCAGCGCATGCGCGATCCGCGTGCCGACCTTGCCGTAGCCGACGATCACGACCTGCCCGGTCAGATGCGTCTGCGGCGTCGACATCGGCAGCGCGGCGAGCGGATCGTCGCGCGCCTCGAGCTTGCGCGCGAACGCCGAATGCTTGCGGATCCACGCGAGCGCCGGATCGATCATCGCGAACAGCAGCGTGTTCATCGCGATCGAAATCAGCGCGACCGCGAGAATCAGGCTCTGCCCTTCGGCCGACAGCAGCCCGAGCGCACGGCCGAGCCCCGCGAGGATGAACGAGAATTCGCCGATCTGCGCGAGGCCCGCGCCGACCGTCAGCGCGGTGTTCAGCGGATAGCGGAACGCGATCACGAGCGCGACCGCCGCGAGCGTCTTGCCGATCAGCACGATCGCCGCGACCTCGATCACGTGCAGCGGCTCCTCGATCAGGACCTTCGGGTCGAACAGCATGCCGACCGAGATGAAGAACAGCACCGAGAACGCGTCGCGCAACGGCAGCGTCTCGTCGGCCGCGCGCCGGCTGAACTCCGACTCGCGCATCATCATCCCCGCGAAGAACGCGCCGAGCGCGAACGACACGTCGAACAGCTTCGCCGCGCCGAACGCGATGCCGACCGCCGCGGCAATCATGCAAAGCGCGAACAATTCGCGCGAACCCGTGCGCGCGACGAGCCACAGAATGCGCGGGAACACGCGCTTGCCGACCACCAGCATCAGCGCGATGAACGCGGCGACCTTCAGCATCGTCACGCCGAGCGTGCCCCACACGCTACCGCCGGCCGCGTGCGCGTCGCCGGGCGGCGTGCCGCCGAGCAGCCCCGCCACCGGCGGCAGCAGCACCAGCACAAGCACCATCACGAGATCCTCGACGACCAGCCAGCCCACCGCGATGCGCCCGTTGACCGTCTCGACGAGCCCGCGCCCTTCGAGCGCGCGCAGCAGCACCACCGTACTCGCGACCGACAGCGCGAGCCCGAACACGAGCGCCGCACCGAGGCTCCAGCCCCAGGTGAGCGCGAGCGCGCCGCCGAGCACCGTCGCCACGGTAATCTGGACGATCGCGCCCGGCAGCGCGATCTTGCGCACCGCGAGGAGATCGCCGAGCGAGAAATGCAGGCCGACGCCGAACATCAGCAGCATCACGCCGACTTCGGCGAGTTGCTGCGCGAGCGACAGATCGCCGACGAAACCGGGCGTGCCGGGGCCGATCACGATCCCCGCGAGCAGATAGCCGACGAGCGGCGGCATTTTCAGCAGCGATGCGAGGTAACCGAAGATCATCGCGAGACCGAAACCGGCCGCGAGCAACGCAATCAGGCTGACGTCATGAGGCATCCCCCCTCCCAAGCTCTTGTAACTATTTAGTAAGATTCAAGAGTGAAAGGATAAGGGATGAGGCGAAAGAATGGCGCGCAGCCGCGAAAATTTCACGCCGCTGCGCGCGGTGCGGGGTACAACCCCGGCGAAGGGAAAGGCGTCGCGGGTCCGGCCGCACGTCGACGTGGGGCGGCCGGCAGGCGGCGCTCACGCCCCGCCGCTCCCGTCAGCGCGACGCTTGCGGGAACCGCGCGCCCGGCGGCGGCTCGGGCCGTGTCGACGGTACGCTCTTGCGCACCTTCGCGACCTGCGCGGGCGTCACCGGCGCGCCCGTGTTGCCCCAGCTCGTGCGCACGAAGTTCGACACGTCCGCGACTTCCTGGTCCGACAGCCGCCAGCCGAACGGCGGCATCGTGAAGGTCGACGGCGCGGTGTGCGTGCCCTGCAGCGCGCTGCCTTCCAGCACGACGTGGATCAGCGACGTCGGATCGTCGCCCTGCACGACCGGGTTGCCGGCGAGCGCCGGGAACACGCGCGTGTAGCCGTGGCCGTCGCTGCGATGGCAGGCCATGCAGTTGTCGCGGTAGACGGCGGCGCCCGGCTTGCTCGCGTCGCCGGTCTGCAACGCCTTCGCCGCGGCCGCGTCGTACACGTGCGGCTGTTCGCCCTGCACGCGCGGCGGCAACGTCTTCAGGTAGCGCGCGATCGCGTTCAGGTCGTCGTCGGTCATGTGCTGCATGCTGTGACCGACCACGTCCGTCATCCCGCCGAACGCGGCCGTGCGCAGCGTACGGCCGGTCTTCAGGAACTGCACGATCTCGGTCTCGTTCCACGCGCCGAGGCCCGTGCGCGGCTCGCCGCGCAGGCTCGTCGGCACCCAGCCATCGATCGCGGCGCCGCCGGCCAGGAAGTCGAGGCCATCGGCGTCGGTCAGCCCGCGCTCCTGCATCGTCGGCGCGCGCGGCGTGTGGCATGCGCCGCAGTGGCCGAGCCCCTGCACCAGATACGCGCCGCGCGCGACCACCGGGTCGGTGTACGACGCCGCGTCGAACGGCTTCGGCGACGGCGCGAACAGCTTGCGCCAGATGCCGAGCGGCCAGCGCATCGACAGCGGCCACACGATGTCGACCTTGCGGTTCTCGTGCTCGACCGGCGCGACGCCGTGCATGAAGTACGCATAGAGCGCCTTCATGTCGTCGTCGGTCAGCCGCGCGTACGACGGGAACGGCATCGCCGGATACATCGTGTCGCCGTTCTTGCGCACGCCTTCGCGCACCGCGCGAGTGAAGTCCTCGTAGGTCCAGCCGCCGAGGCCCGTCTTCGCGTCCGGCGTGATGTTCGTCGAGTAGATCGCGCCGATCGGCGTGTCGAACTTCAGCCCGCCCGCAAAGGGCTTGCCGCCGCTCGCGGTGTGGCAGGCGATGCAGTCGCCTGCGCGTGCCAGATATTCGCCGCGCTTGACGAGCGCCGCGTCGGCGGACTGGGCGACAGGTGCGGCCGCCGGGCCCGAAGCCGCGGCCGGCGAGGACGCCGGCTGCGCGGACGCGGCGCCGCCCGCGAAACCGAATGCCGCCCATGCCGTGCCGATCGCCAGCGCGCGCCGCAGCGGGGAAACCGGGCGCGCCGCGTTGTGGTCGTTCATCGTCCTCTTCATACGGTCACCAGCGGGGCGGGATTCTTCAGGTATTGCTCGCGGATCGCACGTGCCGACCAGTAGGCCAGCGCCGCGATGATCCCGGTCGGGTTGTAGCCGATGCCCTGCGGCAGCGCCGATGCACCCATCACGAACACGTTGTGCACGTCCCAGCACTGCAGGTAGCGGTTCAGCACGCTCGTCTTCGGGTCGGTGCCCATGATCGCGCCGCCGACGAGGTGAGTCGTCTGGTACTGGCGCGAGTCGAAGTGCTTGCCGAACTCGCGCGTCGACACGCCGATCGCCTTCGGCCCCATCGCCTCCGCGATCTTCTTCATTTGCCCGGTCACGTACTGCGCCATCTTGATGTCGTTGTCCTTCCAGTCGAACGTCATCCGCAACAGCGGCTGGCCGTACGAATCGCGATAGGTCGGATCGAGGTCGAGATACACGTCGCGGTACGACATGTTGGTGCCGTGCGCGTCCATCGAGATCGTGTGCGCGTAGTTGTCCTTGACGGCCTTCTTCCACGCCGAGCCCCACTGCGGCGTGCCGGGCGGCGTCGCGATGCCGCTGATCGGCTTCACGCCGGCCTGGTTCACCCACAGCGGCGAACCGCCGACGAAACCGAGCGGGCCGTGGTCGAAGTTGTCCGCGTTGAAGTCGTCCACCGCGACGCCGTTGCCGCCCGCGCCGATGAACGGATTCGTGTAGGTATCCTTGTCGAAGAACGCCTTGATCGTCGACAGGTTCTGGTACGCGAAATTGCGGCCGACCACGCCTTCGCCCGAGATCGGGTCGTACGGCTTGCCGATGCCCGACAACAGCAGCAGATGCACGTTGTGATACTGGAACGCGGCCACGATCACCAGATCGGCCGGCTGGTGCACTTCGCGCCCGGCCGGATCGACGTAGGTCACGCCGGTCGCGCGCTTCTTCGTATCGTCGAGGTCCACGCGCAACACGTGGCACTTCGAGCGCAGCTCGAAGTTCGGCGCCTGCTTCAGCGCGGGCAGGATGTTCAGGTTCGGCGACGCCTTCGAATACATGTAGCACGCGTAGCCGCTGCAGTAGCCGCAGAAGTTGCACGGGCCCATCTGCACGCCGTACGGGTTCGTGTACGGCCCCGACGTGTTCGCCGATGGCAGCCGGTACGGATGCAGGCCGAGCGAGTGCGCGGCATCGAAGAAGCGCTGCGCCGAATACGTATTGAGCTGCGCGGGTAGCGGGAAGTTGTCGCTGCGGTTCGCCTCGAACACGTTGCCGTCGCCAACTACCTTGCCGCCGACCTTGTATGCCTGCCCCGACGTGCCGAACACCTTCTCGGCGAAATCGAAATGCGGCTCGAGCTCGTCGTAGGTCACGCCCGTATCCTGGATCGTCATCCCTTCGGGGATGAACTTCTTGCCGTAGCGCTCTTCATAGTGGCTGCGCAGGCGCAGCTCTTCCGGCGTGATCCGGAAGTGCACGCCCGACCAGTGCAGCCCCGCGCCGCCGACGCCTTCGCCCGGCAGGAACGCCGCGAGCTGCCGGTACGGCAGCGCGGTGTCCTGCAGGCCGTGGCGGATCGACACGGTCGTCTTCGACAGGTCGAGGAACAGCTTCTTGCGGATGTTGTAGGTCAGCTCGTCGATCGTGTTCGGATACGCGCCGTCCGGATAGGTGTCGCGATATTCGCCGCGCTCGAGCGCGACGACGTTCAGGCCCGCTTCGGTCAGTTCCTTCGCGAGAATCGCGCCGGTCCAGCCGAAGCCGACGATCACCGCATCGACGTGCGGCTTCTTGTCTGCGGCCATCAGCTGCGCTCCCCGTTGATCGAGACGGGGCCGTACGGATAGGGCTTGCCGCTCTGGTTGACGAAATCCATGAAGTCCGCGCGCGCGCCCGGGAAACCGATCATCTTCCATGCGGCCATGTCGCGATTGCCGCCATGCACCGGATCGCAGAAGTAGCCTTCGCGCGTGTTCTGCAGCAACTGGCCGAGAAACACGCCGGGCGGGACGTCGTCGATCTGCGCGCCGCCCTTCTCCAGCGCGCCGAGCACGGCGTCGCGCGTCGGCGCGTCGAGATCCGCGAACGCCTTGCCGTGCGCCTTCTCGCAATAACGGTTGACCGCTGCGATGCCGAGCCGGTAGATGTCGCGCGGCACCAGCTTCAACTGGTAGCCGAGCTCGGGCACGCCCTGCTGGAACGGCCCCTGCATGTACCACGTCGCGCCGTGCGCATACGGCGTCTCCATCTGGCGATCGATGAATTCGGGCACGCCGGCCTCGAGCGCGCCGGGGCCTTCGGCGTCGGCCGGAATCAGCCGGTCGACGGCGGCCTGGACGAACGCCCATTCCTTCGCATCGAAAAAAGTCGGCTTGTACGGCGCGCGGTCGGCGCTGGCCGCGGCAGTGGACGCGTTGCCGGCCGTCGTCGCGGACGGCGACGACGAGCGCAGGTCGCAGCCGGCGACCGACGCGATCGGCACGAGCGCGACCGACGTGCGCAGGAAACGACGACGCGAATTGGGTTTGTCAGGTGGCGTGGACATGGTCGGATGTTGATCGTTGGGGAGCGGGGTTCGGACGCGCGCATTCCGCACGCCGCGTGCCCGGCAGGCAGCCGTGCCGCAAGCGGCCGGTCGCCCTGTTCTTTCGTGTGTTGCGCGCAACGTCGATGCAGGCGTCCGGCCGCGATGCGCGGGACGCCGCCATTGCAGGCGCGCGGCGCGCCCGGATGCCGGCGGCGTGCACGCGAATCGACTTCTTCGCGGGCCTATCGTCGGACAAATACCAGCATCGGCTCGCATCTGCCCGTCATCGCCCATGACCCTTGTTCAACTTAGACGTCACATCGGCCCACGGCAAGCGCAACGCGCACGACCTTTTTTCGAGCCCGGCGACGCGTGCCGCGAATTATAAATGGAACCGGTTCCATTACTAGAGGATTCAATGCAATTCACTGCATCGAAATCGGCAACAATGGGGAATCCGGACGCCGGAATGTGCAAGGACGGCGAGATGGCGGACAGCATCGCCGGTCGGGCGAAGGATCGGGTGGCGGCACGCGCGTGTCGCTTTCCGGCGACGCCCGATCAGATGACGGCATCGAGTGGCAGCGCGCTCTGGGCCTCCGCATCTCACGAATACCCAGAAAAACAAATCGCCGGCACCGGATACGACCGGCATCAGCCAATTCCTGAGCTACCTGTTGCGCCACGAGCCGCAGGCCATCGGCCTGCAACTGGACGCCGAAGGCTGGGCCGATATCGATGAACTGATCGCGGGCGCCGCCCGACACGGGCGCCGGCTCGATCGCGCGACGATCGAAAGCGTGTGCGCCACCAACGACAAGCAGCGCTTCGCGCTGTCGGACGACGGCCGGCGCATCCGCGCCGTGCAGGGTCATTCGACGCCCGTCGTGCAACGCCGGTATCCGGCCGCGCAACCGCCCGAGCGCCTCTATCACGGCACGGCGACGCGCTTCCTCGATTCGATTGGCGCGCAGGGGCTGAAACCCGGCGCCCGTCATCACGTGCATCTGTCGGCGGACATCCGCACGGCGCTGGCCGTCGGCACGCGCTACGGCGTACCCGCGATCCTCGAAGTCGATGCGCGGCGCATGCACCGGCAGGGCCATACGTTCTTCGTCGCCGAAAACGGCGTCTGGCTGACCGATGCCGTGCCGGCCGAATACCTCGAGTCGATCGATACGCGCACGGCATGAGCCGCGCGCCAGTCGCCACTCACCCCGGCCAGAACATCGACGCGATCGACAACGCCAGCGCCGCGCACAGCGGCGAGTAATACAGCGTGTCCATCCGCGCGAAACGCGACCCGCGTATCCGTTTGAAGAAGCCGACATAGCGGAAATCGCCGACGGCCCGCACCGCGAAGATCAATGCGAGCGCAACGACCGCGAACGCGATCGTGCAGGGATACGCATTGCGGCCGAGCCAGCCGGCACGCGTGGCGACCACGCCTGCGCCGCCCAGCAGTGCCATCGCGACCGCAAGCGTGCCGACGGCAGTCGGCCGCAACAGCGGCACGCCGTCCTGCTCCGGAATGGCCGCACGCTTGCCCCGCCGCCCGCCGAACGCCCAGTAGACGTGCACGAGCGCGATGGCGCAAAGCGTCGGCACGCTGAAATACGCAGCGGTCATGTCGATCAATGTCCTCGTCTCGTCGTTTGCGCAAAGGATGTCGGCACACGGCCTCGCCCCGCGGCACGCAAGACGATACCGAAACCCGGCCGCGCGCGCATTGCGACTTCCGGTCGCAACCGGTCGCCGCGCATGCTGCGCTGCAGTGCGCATGAGCCGTCGCGCAGGCCGGCCGCTTGACTTCCCCCGAGGCACTACTACGCTGTTATTCCAGTACTGCGGTCGGCCCGCCGCTGGCAAGCGGCTGCCCGCACGACGACGACAACGAAGGCCATGGAGGCGACTCATGCTGATCGGTGTGCCGAAGGAGATCAAGAACCACGAATACCGCGTCGGCCTCACGCCGGCCGGCGCGCGCGAACTCACGCGGCACGGCCATCGCGTGCTCGTGCAGCGCGGCGCGGGCACGGCGATCGGCCTGCTCGACGACCACTACACGGCCGCGGGCGCGTCGCTCGGCGACGGCGCGGACGAAATCTTCGCGCGCGCCGACATGATCATCAAGGTGAAGGAGCCGCAGCCGGCCGAATGCGCGATGCTGCGGCGCGGCCAGGTCCTCTACACGTACCTGCATCTCGCGCCCGATCCCGACCAGGCCGCCGCGCTCGTGAAATCCGGCGCGGTCTGCATCGCCTACGAAACCGTAACGGGCCCGGGCGGCGGCCTGCCGTTGCTCGCGCCGATGAGCGAAGTCGCCGGCCGCATGTCGATCCAGGTCGCGGCGACCCACCTCGAAAGCCCGCGCGGCGGCCGCGGCGTGCTGATGGCTGGCGTGCCCGGCGTGCCGGCCGCGCACGTCGTCGTGCTCGGCGCCGGTGTGGTCGGCACCGGCGCGCTGCAGATGGCGGTGGGCCTGGGCGCGCGCGTCACCGTGCTCGACACCAACGTGAACCGGTTGCGCCAGCTCGATCTCGTGTTCGCCAACCGGATCGCGACCGTGTGCTCGAACGCGCATACGGTCGACGAAGCCGTGCGCGATGCCGACGTCGTGATCGGCGCCGTGCTCGTGCCGGGCGCATCGGCGCCGCGGCTCGTCACGCGCGACATGATCGCGACGATGCGCAAGGGCGCGGTCGTCGTCGACGTCGCGATCGACCAGGGCGGATGCTTCGAGACCTCGCATGCGACCACGCACGCGGCGCCGACCTTCGTCGTCGACGGGGTGGTCCACTACTGTGTCGCGAACATGCCCGGCGCGGTCGCGCGCACGTCGACCTTTGCGCTGAACAATGCAACGCTCGGCCATGCGCTCGCGCTCGCCGACAAGGGCTGGAAACAGGCGATGCTCGACGATCCGCATCTGCGCGCGGGCCTGAACGTGTGCGACGGCCACATCACGTACGAAGCGGTCGCGCTGGCGCTCGGCCTGCCCTACGTCCCGGCGACCGGCGTACTCGGATGACCTTGCCGGCATGCGTCGAACGCGTCGCGTGCGGCCGCGTTGCGTTCACGCGTCGTTCGAGCGGCTCCGCGTCGCGCCGCTGCCGTCCGCGCTGCCCGCACCGCCCATCGTGCGCGCCGGCAGCGGCCGCCGTTGCGCGAGCGTGCGCGTGGTCAGTAATGCGGCGTCAGCCAGCCGCGCCCGATCGACGGAATCCCCCGGGATTGTCGCCGTTCGCGATCATCGTCGGGATGTCGCGGCCATAGTCGGCGATCGTACGCACGCACGACGTCACAGCGATGCGCGCGGTGTCGTCGCGTAGCGCCGTTCGTAGAGCGACTGGCAATGCGTGCAGCGTTCGGCGGTCGGGCGCGCCAGCAAGCGCTGGTAGCCGACCGAGCCGTCGCAGTCGATGCATTCACCGTAACTGCCGTCGCGCATGCGCTGCTGCGCGCGGCCGATCGCGCGCAGCTCGGTCAGCTTCATGCCGATCAACGCATGGTCGACGTCGACGAAGAGGTCCGCGTTCGCCTCGTCGCCCTCGTCCGGCGCCGCGCCGGCAAGCTCCGCGTAGGATTCCGACGCGCGCTGGTCTTCGCTCGCACGGATCTCCGCGCGCAACGTCTGCTCGCTCTCGTTCAGCCGCTGCTTCAGCGTCTGCCGTTGTTGTGGGTCGAGCGACATGGCCGTCTCTCCTGTTCCGGGTTCCGCGCGAGACAAGAGCGGCGCGCGGTATCGCACCGGTGCGCGACGGCGCAGGCCTGACCTGCGCTGTCGCATCCGGATGGGCGGCCGGACGCGCGAAACGCCGGACGCATGCGACGCAGGATAAACCCATTGAACACGCGTGTGTTGACCGGAATCAGCGTGCCGTTCGCGCAGCGGCAGCGGTGCGAAAACTGGGGACGGACGCGCAATCCCGCCCGACGGCGCGCGCGGCGAAGCGCGTCGGCGTAACCGCAGCGCAGCAATTTCCGCGCGGTCGCCTCGCTTCTTTCCGCGCCCTCGAACCGCCATCGCGCGGTCGATACGATCGCTCGCGCGGCACGCCGCGGCAATCATTCGCGATCCTCAGAACGCGTTGCGCCCGATGAAGCCGCGCACCACCGTCAGCAGGATGATCTTGATGTCGAACCAGAAGCTCCAGTTCTGCATGTAGAACAGATCGAACTTCACGCGCGCCGCCATCGCCTCGACCTTGCGCGTTTCACCGCGATAGCCGTTCACTTGCGCCCATCCTGTGATGCCGGGCCGCACGCGGTAGCGGTACATGTAGCAGTCGATCAGTTGCCGATACAGGTCGTCGTGCTCGATCGCGTGCGGACGCGGGCCGACCACCGACATCTGCCCGAACAGCACGTTGAAGAACTGCGGCAGCTCGTCGAGCGACGTGCGCCGCAGGAACGCGCCGACGCGCGTGATGCGCGAATCGTTGCGCGACGCCTGCCGCACGACGCCCGGCTGCGCACGATGCACACGCATCGTCCGGAACTTCAGGATATCGAACTCGCGGCCGTCGACGCCCTTGCGACGTTGCCTGAACAGCACGGGCCCCGGCGACGACAACTTCACCGCGATCGCGAGCATCGTCAGCAGGGGCAGCAACGGAATCAGCACGCCGAACGCGAACAGCCGGTCGAACGCGAACTTGGCCCACAGCTCCGGCGCGGAGCGCGGCGTGGTCGCGAGATTGATCGCCGGCATGCCGAGCACGTCGGTCGCGGAACGATCGACCACCGCCATCTGCCGCACGTCGGGCAGCAGCCGCAACTCGACGAACTCGTCGCGCAACTCGCGCACGATGCGCTGGATCCGCCACTCGTGCGACATCGGCAGCGTGAGCCACACCTCGTCGATGTCGCCGCCGCGAATCCGGTCGCGCAACGCGTTCCAGTCGGCGATCACCGGTACGCCGCCGATGCCGCCCGCGGCGGCCGGCGCATCGTCGTCGAATACGCACGCGGCCGCGAAGGGGCCGTTCGGCGCGAGTTGCATCCGCTCGATCGCCACGCGCCCGTAAGCCGTTGCGCCGACGACGGCAACGCGGCGCTGGCGCGCACGCGAGTCGGCGCGCGTCAATGCGAGCGCCAGCAGCGCCGCGCGGCCGAGCAGCAGCACCGCGTCGCCGGCCAGCACCGTGCGCGCGATCCAGCGGGTCGTCACCGTGCCGCCGCGATTCATGATCCACATCGTGCCGGCCACCGTCAGCAGGCTCGCGCACACCACCGCCACCAGCGTGTGCGTCAGCACGTGCGCGCCGCCCTGCACCGCCACGCCGCCGCGCACGGTGCGCAGGTAGCGCGGCAGCAGCGCCACCGTCAGCACGCACAGCAGCGCGATCGCGCCGCGCTGCGCGTCGGACAGCGCATGCCAGCCGAGCCCCGACGCCGCCTGCGCGGCGAGCGCCCCGGCCAGCACGAGCACGACGTCGGCCGCCGCGATCGCGGCACGCCGGATCGCATTCGTTCCACCGGACATCGACTGCATCGTCACGCACCGTGTACGGGGAATCCGCGGTGCGCGTCCGGCATGCGCGGGCGAACCGTCGTCGGCCTCGCATGCTCGCGCGTGCCGAGCAACCGCCGATAGTCGGCGCGAATCAGGTTGTAGCATTCGCACGCGTGATGTTCGAGGCCGTCGCGGTCGAGCACCGTGATGCGGCCACGGCGTTGCCGGATCAACCCGGCCTCCTGCAGGTTTCCGGCCGCTTCCGTCACGCCCTCGCGCCGCACGCCGAGCATGTTCGCGATCGTCTGCTGGGTGACGGCCAGCTCGTCGCCGTCGATCCGGTCGTGCGCGAGCAGCAACCAGCGGCTGAGCTGCTCGCTGACCGAGTGATGCCGGTTGCACAGCGCGCTGCGCGAAATCTGCGCCATCGTCGCCTGACAGATGTTGAGCAACAGCCGGTAGGTCTGCGCCGACCGCTCGAATTCGGCGCGCATCACGCAGCTCGGCACGCGAAAGGCCATTCCGCCGATGCGCACCTCGACCCGGCTCGACGCGGCGATGCCGCCGACCAGCGTCCCCAGTCCGACCACGCCCTCGCGGCCGACCACCGCCACCTCGACCATCGCACCGTCCTCCATCAGGTGCTGCACCGACATCATCGCCGTCGTCGGAAAATGCAGATGACGCATCGGCTCGCCAACCCGGTCGAGCATCCCGGCCTTGATCCTGACCAGTTCGAGATGCGGGGCGATGGCGCGGATGCTGTCCTCGGGGAGGGCAGCAAGAATGGCGTTCGCCGAATAGCTCGAGTGAAGATGAAGCATGTCTGTATCCCTTTTATCGTCCGCGCCACCAGCAGTAGGCACGGAACTCGTTATCGCGATGCGCGCCCGGACATTGACAGCGGTTGCGGCCCACAACCCTGAATCCGACTGATCATCGGCTTGTCAACGCCGAATTAAGTCGACCGCCCCGTTTCGACACGCCATCCCGAATAAGCGATTTACGTGCCAATAGCCGCCCGTCCTTAATATATGAATCACGTCCGATTTAGAGCCCCCGAATAACCGACCCCAAAGCCGAAAAAAACGTCTCATTTCCGGACACTCCCCCATGCGGCGGACACAGCACGCATTCGACTGATCAATTCCCGCGCGCCGGATCAGGATGGTGGCGTGGCGGCCGTGACGCTTATCGTTCAAATACTTACGGCCGATTTTCAATTGTTTCCGTGATGTGCGGCGCAGCATTTCCCGGCGTCGCCGCAGCGCACACGCTCGTTTCAAACTGTCTCAAATTTGAATCGGCACACTAATTCCCGGCTCTGTCCACTACCGCACACATCACTCGCAAGCCATTGATATAAATGAAAAATCAGGCGAGCCCCATTTATTTGTCAAATAATGTTCAATGTCTTCTTGCCACTTTAGCTGTACGATTCGTCACGTTGTCCGATTGATTCCAGTCGACATAGAATGACGAGCAAGCTCACGATTCCATTTCCGGATGATTAATTCCAGAGAAAGGAATCCTTAAATCGATATAACGTTTGCGCCCAATCTAAATCGTCAAACTTTGTGAAATGGCCAAATGTGGAATTGGCTGAATTCAATTGCGTGCTAGCCTTTTTTGCGAGTATCGTCATTCCGATTTTTTGATCAACAAAGTCCGCACGATCGTGCGATTTCCATTCCGGACTTCGCCGAAGCGACGCGCGACCCCCACCTGCGAGGATGCGCCGTGACTCATCAGGCCGCCGAAGCCGTCGCCTATGCGAACGGCATGATCGAGCTTTCCCACAGCTTCGACGCCAACCGGTTTCTCGCGGCCATCGACCGCGACGAACTCGCCACGCTGAGGCCCCACCTGCAACTCGTTCACCTGAAATCCGGGCAGGTGCTGTGCGAACCCGGCGAAATGCTCGCCGCGGTCTACCTGCCGGTCACGACCGCGATTTCGCTGCAGTACGTGTCGTCCGGCGGCATGACGCTGGAAGTCGCGGAGATCGGCAGCGAAAGCGTGGTCTGCGACGACGTGATCGGCGGCAGCGGCCGGATGCCCTGCCGCGCGGTCGCGTGCCGCGACGGCTTCGTCTACCGGCTCGACCGGCGCGTCTTCGCGGCCGCGTTCGAGGCGTCGCCGGTGATCCGCCATCTCGTGTTCGTGTGCGTGCGGCTGCTGATGGCGCAAGTCGCGCAGATCACGTTCTGCAGCCGTCATCACGTGCTCAAACATCAGTTATGCAGATGGTTTCTGCTCGCGTTCGACCGCACGCGCAGCATCGAGATCCAGGTGACGCACAGCATGCTCGCGCAAATGCTCGGCGTGCGGCGCGAAACGGTCACGGACGCCGCGGGCGAAATCCAGAAGCTCGGCCTGATCCGGCAATACCGCAGCTCGATCGAGCTCGCGGACCTCGACGGCCTCGAGAAAATGTCGTGCGGCTGCCGCGCGATCGTGCGCGACGAGATGAAGCGCATCCTGTCGGCCGACTCCGGCGTGCCGGCCGCGTCGCGCGCGTGATCGGCGCGCCGGGCCGGGGCGGCGCTTCGACGCCGCCCGCGTGCCAGGTCAGCTGTTTGTAGGGTGGCGAACAGAACGCCGCGTCTGCCGATGGTTTACTGATGCCGGACTGCCGGGGGATGTCAGCGCTTGTCGCGCGTCTGCCCGAGCGGACGACACCACGCACGCCGGAGCAGCACGTGAAAAACGAAATCAGAACCATCCTGAAGCACGTCGCCCACCTCGAAGCCGCGATCGACTCGATCGGCGACGGGGACGACCTCTACGAAGCGGGCCTCTCCTCGCTCGATACGATCCAGCTGATGCTCGCGATCGAAAAGCAGTTCAACATCGAGATTCCCGACGAGATGCTGAACCGCAACCTGTTCCGCAGCATCGACGCGCTTGCGGACACGATCGTCACGCTGCAACGCACCGAGCACTCCGCATGAGCGCGCTGCTACCCGAACTCGCGTCCGACAGCGATTCGCATCGGCTCGACGAAGCCGCGCATGCCGTCGCGCAGATCGCCGCCCAGCACGCCGATGCGGTCGACCGCGACGCGCGCTGCCCCGTCGAGGCGATCGAGGCAATGCGCGTGCGCCGGCTGCTCGGCGCGATGGTGCCGGCCCATCTCGGCGGTGCCGGCGCGTCGCTGGAAGACATCGCGTCGGCCTGCTCGATCCTCGGCCAGGCGTGCGCCTCGTCGGCGATGGTGTTCGCGATGCACCAGATCCAGGTGGCCTGCATCGTCGACCATGCCGCCGACCAGGGCTGGCACAAGCTGTTCCTGCAGCAGATCGTGCGTCACCAGTGGCTGCTCGCGTCGGCCACGTCGGAAGACGGCGTCGGCGGCAACCTGCGCGCGAGCCAGTGCGCACTCGAGATCGACGGCGGCGGGTTCCGGCTGCACAAATCCGCGCCGACGATCTCGTACGGCGACTACGCGGACGGCATTCTCGCCACCGCGCGACGCGATGCGGACGCGCCGGCTTCCGAGCAGGTGCTCGTCACGCTGCTGCGCGACGGCTACACGCTCACACGCCGCGGCGAATGGGACACGCTCGGCATGCGCGGCACGTGCAGCAACGGCTTCGTGCTCGACGCGCAGGGCGCGGCCGTGCAATGCCTGCCGGTGCCGTTCGCGAAGATCGCCGAGGAAACGATGGTGCCGGTCTCGCACATCCTGTGGGCCGCGGTGTGGATCGGCGTGGCCGGCGACGCGTTTCATCGCGCGCATCAGTTCTTCCGTGCGCAGGCACGCCAGACCGACGGCGCGCCGTCTCCCGCCGCGCGGCGCATCGCCGAATCGCTCGCGCTGATGCAGGCGATGCAGGCGCGCGTCGACAACGTGCTGCGCCTCCACGCGAACGCGTCGGCGCGCTCGTGGTCGGCCGGCATGGCGTGGGCCGCCGAGATCAATACGCTGAAGACCTATGTGTCGGCGACCGCGCTCGAGGTCGCGCACCAGGCGATGATGATCTGCGGGATGGCCGGCTACAAGCAAGGCACGCCGTTCAGCATCGGCCGCCACATTCGCGACCTGCACGCGGCGCCGCTGATGATCAGCAACGACCGCATTGCCGCCAACACTGCGAGCCTGTTGCTCGCGCTGCGTCCCGCGACGCTGGAGAAACACACGTGAACGATCGCCTCGCCGTGCCCACCGCCCCCTCCGTTCCCGCCGACGCACCGCTCGACCGTGCGGGCGTCAATCCGCTGCGCGACGCGCTGATCGACGCGGGCCTGCTGGTTTCGACCGGCATCCAGGGCCTGTTCGGCCGCAGCGAGCGATTCGAGCGCGTGGTCGAAGCGCTCGACGCGTTCGTCACGCGCCTCGGCGCCGACCAGCAGGCCGAAGTGCTGCGCTTTCCGCCGGCGATGAGCCGCACCGAGTTCGAGCGCAGCGAATACATGAAGAGCTTCCCGCAACTGGCGGGCAGCGTGCATGCGTTCTGCGGCGACGAACGCCAGCATCAGCGCGTGCTGCAATGCCTCGATCGCGGCGACGACTGGACCGAAAACCAGAAGCCGACCTACGTCGTGATGACGCCGGCCGCGTGCTATCCCGTGTATCCCGTCGTCGCGCGCGCGGGCGCGCTGCCCGCCGACGGCCGGATCGTCGACGTGTTCTCGTACTGCTTCCGCCACGAACCGTCGCTCGACCCGACCCGCATGCAGTTGTTCCGGATGCGCGAGTACGTGCGGATCGGCACGCCCGAGCAGATCGTCTCGTTCCGCGAGACATGGATCGAACGCGGCACGCGGATGATCGACGCGCTGCGCCTGCCGAATGCGATCGATCTCGCGAACGACCCGTTCTTCGGGCGCGGCGGCAAGATCGTCGCGGATAGTCAGCGCGAGCAGAACCTGAAGTTCGAGCTGCTGATTCCGATCGAGCACGACGACCGGCAGACCGCGTGCCTGAGCTTCAACTACCACATGGACCACTTCGGTCTGCTGTGGGACATCCGCACCGCGACGGACGACGTCGCGCACACGGGCTGCGTCGGCTTCGGTCTCGAGCGGCTCACGCTCGCGCTGTTCCGCCACCACGGCTTCGACATCGACGCATGGCCGAGCGAGGTGCGCGACGTGCTGTGGGGCGCGCGATGAGGTTCGTTTCCCGCGACGGCGAAGACGCGTCGTTCGAGGACGTGCGCCACCGCGCGCGCCACTACCGGCCGCACCCGCTGCACAGTCAGGAGATGGTCTGGAAGCAGACCAACTGCTACGTCGACATGTGGCTCGAGGTGCTGCGGTGGTGGGGCCTCAATCCGTATGCGGCGCTGCCGTTTACGATCGCGCTCGATTTCGAGGGCGACCAGTTCACGTTCTTCAAGTTTCCGCACGACGAGCTGGAGCGACTCTACGGGATCGTCGTGCAGGAGCATTCGATCTACGAGCCGCTCGACCAGCACATCGAGACGCAGGTGGCGCGCGGCCACCTGATGATCGTCGAGGTCGACGCGTGGTTCCTGCCCGATACGCGCGGCGCCAGCTACCGCGCACAGCACACGAAGACGACGATCGGCATCGACGCGATCGACCGCGAGAAGCGCCAGATCGGCTACTTCCACAACAGCGGCTATTACGTCGCCGAGGATTTCGACTACGACGGGCTCATCGGCGGCAGTTCGCCGATGGCGCTGCCGCCGTACGTCGAATGCGCGAAGCGACGCTTTGCGCCGCTCGACGAACGCGCGCTGTGCGAAGCCTCGCTCGCCGCGTTGCAGCGCCACCTGCGGCGCCTGCCGGTCGTCGATCCGATCGCGGCGTTCCGCCGGCAGTTGCAGACCGATGCGCAGATCCTCGCGGAAGCGCCGCTCGAACGCTTCCATGCGTACTCGTTCAATTCGGTGCGGCAGCTCGGCGCGAATTTCGAACTGTTCGGCCACTATGCGCGCTGGCTGCAGGCGAGCGGCTGCACCGGGCCGTTCGCCGAGATCCGCGCCGCGTGCGATCGGATCGCGTCCGAAGCGATGGTGCTCGAATTCCGGCTCGCGCGCGCGTGCGCGCGCGGCAAGGAAGAGCGCGGCGATTCGACGCTCGAAGCGATCGAGGCCGCGTACGTCGACCTCATCGCGTGCGCGCGGCAGATCGGCGCGCCGCTGCGGCACGTGACGCCCGTGCGCGCCGACGCGGCGCCCGTGCCGGCCATGCGGTGACGCGCGCGCGCCCCCTGCCCGCGTGGTCGATGCGGGCGACGGCCGCGGGCGCCGTGCAAACGCCGCGCGACCTCCCCGCCAACCATGACGGCTGGATCGCGGCGCCGGTGCCCGGCACGGTCGCGCAGGCGCTCGCGCTGGCCGGCCGGCTCGACGAAGCCGCATCGCTCGACGAGCGCGACCATTGGTATCGACTCGAGCTGCGCGGGCGCGGGCCGCGCATCCTCCGTTTTCACGGCCTCGCGACGCTCGCGCAGGCCTGGCTCGACGACACGCCGATCCACAGCTCGGACAGCATGTTCGTTGCGCACGACGTGCCCGTGGCGCTCGACGGCACGCACCGGCTGACCGTCTGTTTCCGCGCGCTCGCGCCGCACCTGCGCGACGCGCGGGCGCCGCGGCGGGCGCGCTGGCGCACGCGCCTCGCCGAACCGGCCGCGCTGCGCACGATCCGCACGTCGCTGTTCGGGCATATGCCGGGCTGGTTTCCGCCGTATGTGCCCACCGGCCCGTGGCGGCCCATCGACGTGCTCGATCCGGCCGACGGGCCCGTTCTCGCCGATTGCACACTGCATGCACGCGTCGAAGGCGACACGGGCTGGCTCGAGGCGGAACTGACGTTCGCCGCGCCGCTGCCCGACATGTTCGCGGCGCGGCTGTCGTGCGGCGAACATCACGCGACGCTCGAACGGGCCGGCGCCGACCGGCTGCGCACGAGCGTCGCGATACCGAACGTGCGCCGCTGGTGGCCGCATACGCACGGCGAACCGGCGCTCTACGAGATCGCGCTGCATATCGGCGATGCGCGCCGGTCGCTGGGCTCGACGGGTTTTCGCACGATCGACGTCGACTCCGGCGACGACGGCAAAGGCTTCGGGCTACGCATCAACGGCGTGCCCGTATTCGCGCGCGGCGCATGCTGGAGCAGCGCCGCGCCACTCGCGCTGCACACGGACGATGCGACCTACGGCCGCCTGCTCGGGCTCGCGCGCGACGCCGGCTTCAACATGATCCGCGTCGGCGGCACGATGACCTACGAGGCCGACGCGTTCCACGCATGGTGCGACCGGCTCGGGCTGCTGGTCTGGCAGGACTTCGGTTTCGCGAACTTCGACTACGCGCTCGACGATCCCGCGTTCGCGGC
Organism: Burkholderia sp. AU16741; assembly: GCF_002223345.1. Taxonomy (NCBI): domain Bacteria; kingdom Pseudomonadati; phylum Pseudomonadota; class Betaproteobacteria; order Burkholderiales; family Burkholderiaceae; genus Burkholderia; species Burkholderia sp. AU16741. The sequence continues at coordinate 270,058 of NZ_NKEZ01000008.1, read as the reverse complement.
CAACGTCGATCGCGAAGCGATCCAGTTCCTGTCGCGTCACGGCGCTTCGCCGTCGCTCGCGGTGCTGTGCGGCGGCAGCGAGATCGCGCAGCAGGCCGCGATGTCGGGGCTCGGGCCGAAGCAGCGTTTCCTCGAGCTGACGGCCGACAGGCTGGCCGGCCACGCGGCCGCGCACCGCCCCGATGTCCCCTACGTGCCCGATTCGCCGGACGGCGGCGTGCTGCCGTTCACGCCGCGCGAACGCGTGTCGCACTACTACGGCGTCGGCGCGTACCTGCGCCCGCTCGACGACGCGCGCCGCGCGGACGTGCGCTTTGCCAGCGAATGCCTCGCGTTCGCGAACGTGCCGTGCGATGCGACGCTCGCGGAACTCGGCTGGCCGGGCGTGCACGAACCGCGCTGGAAGGCGGCCGTGCCGCGCGACCCCGGCACGTCGTGGGATTTCGACGATATCCGCGACCATTATCTGCAGACGCTGTACGACGTCGCGCCCGACCGGCTGCGGCGCGAGGACCCGGCCCGCTATGTCGAGCTGTCGCGTGCGGTGGTCGCGGACGTGATGCGCGAGACGTTTTCCGAATGGCGGCGCACCGGTTCGCGTTGCGCGGGCGCGCTCGTGTGGCAGTTCCAGGACGTGATGCCCGGCGCCGGGTGGGGCGTGATCGACGCCGCGCACCGGCCGAAATCGGCGTGGTATGCGCTGCGCCAGGTGCTGCAACCGATCCAGGTGCTGCTCGTCGACGAAGGCCTGAACGGGCTCGACGTGCACGTGATCAACGAACGCCCAGCGCCGCTGTCGGCCTCGATCGAGCTGGTCGCGCTACGCGACGGCCGCACGCCGGTCGCGCGGGCCGGCTGCCCGGTGCGGATTGCCGCGCACGACACGGTACGGCTCGGCTCGGCCGAGCTGCTCGGCCGCTTCTTCGACTGGACCTACGCGTACCGCTTCGGCCCGTGCGAACACGATACGGTCGTCGCGACGCTGCGCGCCGACGACGGCACGCTGCTGTCGCAGGCGTTCCATTTCCCGTCCCGCACGCATCCGGCCGTGCTGGCGCGTCGCGAACCCGGGATCGAAGCATGCGTGTCGCGCACCGGTGCAACTTGGCACGTCGACATCGACACGCGGCACGTCGCCCGCCACGTGCAGATCGACGCGCCGGGCTTCATGCCGAGCGACGACTGGTTCCATCTCGCGCCCGGCACGCCGGCGCGCATCGCGCTCGTGCCGATACGGCCTGACGGGAAGCCGGCGGGAGCGAACGACAACGTCGCGCCCACGGTGGACATCCGCGCCGTGAACGCCGCGCGCGCGGTGCGCGCGACGCAGGCCGGCTGACACGACGCGCGCGGCAGCCGCGCGCATCGTGCCGCCGCGCATCAATCGGACGAGCCCGTCCCGCGCGGTCGCTCGATGCCGTACGCCTCCATCCAGCGATACAGCGTCGCGCGCGACACGCCGAGTTCGCGCGCCGAAGCGGCGACGCGCCCGCGCGTCCGCAGCAACGCGGTTTCGATCGCCTCGCGCTCGATCGACTTGCGGATGTCGGCGACCGACGGCGACGCCGCATCGAGACAATATTCGAGCTCGAGATCCTGCGCGGTGATCAGGCGCCCCTCCGTCATCACGACCGCACGGCGCACCCGGTTGATCAGTTCGCGGACATTGCCGGGCCAGTCGTGCTTGTAGAGCGCCGTGATCGCATCCGTCGAGAACCCGCGCACGCGATGGCGCGCATCGCCGCGGAAACGTTCGAGCATGTGGTGCGCGAGCAGTTCGATGTCCTTGCCGCGCGCGCGCAGCGGCGGCTGGTCGATGCGCATCACGCACAGCCGGTGGAACAGGTCGGCGCGGAAACGCCCTTCCTCCATCGCATCGCGCAGGTCGACGTGCGTCGCCGACACGATCCTGACATCGACCGGCACCGGATCGCTACCGCCAAGACGATGAATCGAACGCTCCTGCAGAAACCGCAGCAGGCTCGCCTGGCTTTCATGCGGCAGGTCGCCGATCTCGTCGAGCAGCAGCGTGCCGCCGTTCGCGGCCTCGACGTAGCCGATCTTGCGCGCGTTCGCGCCGGTAAACGCGCCGCGCTCGTAGCCGAACAGTTCGGATTGCAGCAGATGCGGTGGAATCGCGCCGCAGTTGACCGCGACGAACGGGCCGTTGCGCCGCTCAGAATGACGGTGGATCGCGACGGCCGTGAGTTCCTTGCCGGTTCCCGTCTCGCCGAACACGAACACCGGTGCGTCGGTGCGCGCGAAACGCCGCACCGTATCGAACAGCCGCAGCATCGCGCTGCAGGTGCCGACGATGCCCTTTTCCTCCGATTCGAGCTGTTCGCGATCGCGCGCGAACAGGCACTCCATGCCGTACGCATGGCCGACCGTATCGGCGATTCGCTGGTGCGACGCCGGCAGCGTGACGTAGTCGAAGCAGTAGTCGCGCAACAGCGCGCGCACGTTCGGCGAGGCCGTCTGGCCGACGTCCACGAGCGCCACCCAGACGACGTCGCGCATCGACGCGCAGGTCGACGCGATGCTGCCGATCGCATCGGCATGGCCGCCGCTCAAGTCGAGAATGCCGCAGGTAATTTCGCCCGACGTGTCGCGCAGCTCGTTCGCATGCGCGACGACCGTCACTTTCCAGTCGCGGCGCGACAATTCCTTTCGCAGCATCACGGACGGCGACTGCGTCCAGTAAATCAGCGGACGCTGCCCGTTACTGCTCCCCGCGCCGGCGCTCTTATCGCGCGTTATTGGCATATTCATAACGAACCGTCACTCTCTGCACTCCGCGAACCGTTCGCGTGCGCTACGGCCGGCGGCGCATGGCCGCCTTTCCGCGCTGCGTTTCCGCAGCTTTGGCGAAGATCGAAACTGCACACGGCGAAACCCCCGGAGGTCGAGCCGGATGTCATCCGGCCTCGTTGTCATCGAACTCGAACGGAATGCGCGGCTGCGGGAGCCATGACATTCCGGCTTTGAAGCGACCCGCCGTCAGGCGGGGCACGCCGGCAAACGGACAATCCGTCCGCATGTGCGTCGCGTCGTATACGACGGTCGCGCCCGATACGGAACCGGAAGGCCGCCAAACCGCGCCCGGATTGGCCGCCCCATTTCATCCGCACCTCAATTTACACCCCGTTTCGAGATGACCTTGTTACCAAAAGATAATCCTGAATCAGTCGGTTACGCTGCCCGTGACCCGGCGCTGCGCACTTTTGGCCACTGAGATTTGATTATCTCCGACCATTCCCGTCAATCAGTGGCAAATACTACTTTTCCGCAAGATTGATACTGTCGATTACCTGCGATTTTCACCGAAATCTCCCAAAAGTGCGTGGGACCGTCCGCCCGGACCGCATAATCGCGAGCGCCGCCGGGTCGCGGCATCGCATGGCGCCGGCGCGCGGGCTGCCCAGCCGTTACACGTCGTAATCACCGGCATCGCGCCGCGCCGCCTCTTTTCGGCGAATTCCCGCCGACAACCGTGGGTTCCAGGCGTCGGGCGCCCGGAACCAGCGCCGCGCGGTGCAGCACGACGGCCCTCCTGGCGATCGGCCGCCCCGCAGGTCTCGACCGGAAGCCGACGCACCGGCCGATCACCATGGCGGTGCAACCGCGCGACCGGCCCATCGAAAAACACCGCAATCCTCGGTCCCGCGTCCCGACGACCGGTTTGCGTCCGATGTCGGCCGGCGCGCTTCATTGCAGGCCGCCACGATCAACCCATTATGAAAAGGCACCGGCCCCGACGGTGTGTGCTACCGCACATTGCGACGCTCCGCGACGCCCACGTCGCCTCGTATCCCGCGCCGTGCATGCGAATCCGGAGCGTGAGTACGCTTTCGAACAGACCGCCACGCCACGCATCCGGATGATGAAGATCGCCGCGCCGCACGGAACGATCGCGTCCGTGCGGCGCGGCGTGCCGAAGGCATCACGCGAGGACAGCATCATGGAATGGCATTGTTGTGAATTCGAACATCTGAGCGCCGTCGATCTCTATGCAATCCTGCGCGCGCGCAACGCCGTGCTGGTGGTCGAGGATGCGCACACGCATCTCGACATCGACGGCAAGGACGTGGGCGCACTGCACGTCTATGCGAGCGTGCGCAACGGCGACACCACGGAAGTCGCCGCGTACGCACGCATCCTGCCTGGCGACGACATCGATCCGGACGTCGTGATCGACAAGGTGCTGACGAGCGAAAGCTGCCGCGACGACGACACGCTCGAACGCCTGATCGGGCGCGCGCTCACCGCCGCGCAGGCCGCATGGCCGGACACCGCGGTGCGCACGCACGTCCCGGCGCCGCGTCAGGCGTTCTACAAACAGTTCGGATTCCGCAAGGCCTACGGCCCGTATCTCGAACAGGGTGCGCCGTTCGTCGGCCTGGTACGATCGGCCGACCGTGCGGCCGGCGCGCTGCGTCACCTGCTGTCGCGGGCCGTTTCAGTCTCGCGCAACGACGACACGCGCGCCGACGGCCGCGCGCGCACCCGGCTGCCCGCCGATACCGGAGCGAACCGATGACCCGTACCCTTCGCCCCGTTCCCGAACCGGATCTGCCGAGCATCCTGCCGGTGATTCTCGCCGGCGGCTCCGGCACGCGGCTATGGCCGCTGTCGCGCGAGCAGTATCCGAAGCAGCTGATCGAGCTGGTCTCGAACGAGTCGCCGCTGTCGGCGACGGCGCGCCGCCTGAACGGCATCGCGAACGCGTCGCTCGGCGACACGCTGCTGCTCGTCTGCGGCGAACAGCATCGCTTCATGAGCGCCGAGCAAGTACAAGGCCGCTCGGCGCCCGCCCGCATCCTGCTGGAGCCGGCCGCGCGCAACACCGCACCCGCGCTGACGCTGGCGGCGCTCGACGCGAGCGCGCTCGCCGACGATCCCGTGCTGGCCGTGATGCCGGCCGACCACGTGATCGTCGATGTCGGCGCGTTCCAGGACGCGATCGCACGCGCGGCGCGCTATGCGCAGGAGGGCGCGATCGTCATGCTCGGCGTGCTGCCGCGCCGCGCGGAGACGGGCTACGGCTACATCCAGGTCGGCGAGCCGCGCTCGGGCCGCCACGGCAGCCAGGGCGGCTACGCGATCGGGCGTTTCGTCGAAAAACCCGATGCGACGCTCGCCGAACGCTATCTGCAATCGGGCGATTACTGGTGGAACAGCGGGATCTTCGTCACGCGCGCATCGGTCTGGCTGAAGGCGATCGGCGCGCTCGCGCCGGACATCCACGCCGCTTGCGAGAACGCGTGGCGCGCGGGTGTCGCCGACGATCCGTTCTTCCGGATCGATGCGGCGGCCTTCGACGCGTGCCCGTCGGATTCGATCGACTATGCGGTGATGGAGCGCCTCGCGGAACACGGCGAGCTCGGCATCGAAGGCATCGTGGTGCCGCTCGCGGCGGGCTGGTCGGACGTCGGCACGTGGGACGCGATCTGGGAAATCATGCCGAAGGACGATCACGGCAACGTCGCGCGCGGCCCGATCGTGTTCGAGGATACGCAGGACAGCCTCGTGCGTTCGGAAGGCCGCCTCATCGCGTGCGTCGGGATGAAGGACGTCGTCGTGATCGAGACGGCCGATGCGGTGCTGGTGGCGAACAAGCACGACGTGCAGCGCGTGAAGAACATCGTTGAACGCCTGAAGACCGACCGCCGCCCGCAGGCGAGCGAGCACCGCAAGGTGCAGCGGCCGTGGGGCCATTACGATTCGATCGATTTCGGCGAGCGCTTCCAGGTGAAGCGGATCGTCGTCGAACCCGGCAGGCAGCTGTCGCTCCAGATGCATTACCACCGTGCGGAGCACTGGATCGTCGTGCGCGGCACCGCGAAGGTGACGCGCGGCGCCGAGACGTTCCTGCTGTGCGAGAACGAATCGACGTATATCGCCGTCGGTGAAGTGCATCGACTCGAGAATCCCGGCCGGATTCCGCTCGAAATCATCGAGGTGCAATCGGGAAATTATCTCGGCGAGGACGATATCGTGCGGTTCGACGATCAGTATGGGCGGACAGTCGTCGGGACGGCTCAACCATCGTCAAGGACGACTTCCGCGCAGCCCACGCCGGTCGTACCGCTCTCGGCCGGAGAACCAGGCTGACGAGAAGGCGGAGGAACGCGACGCCGTTCGACCGCTGCATGCGAATCGCGCCGGCGCGTGGGCCGCGCACCGCACGATCAATCGACGCGTTGGGACCAGCGCGCCCGTCTGACGGATTCGCGCACGCGCGGCAGCAATGACGTATCGGCGCCGACGGCATCAGGCGCACCCGGCCGCGACAGGCGCGCGCTCGTGCACGGAGCGCCTCTTGCCCGATTGTTCGCAGACGCGCCCGCGGGCGCGCCGGTTGCGCACTCCGGTTCAGGTCCGACCCGCACCGGCATGCCGCCGATTCCCGACAGCCGGTTGTCCGCCAGCCGTATGTCCGAGACGTTGCCCCACAACCGAATGCCATCGAATCGCGCATTCGAAACGCGATTGCCGATCACGGTCACGCGCGACACCGAACCGGACCACGTGCTGACCTCGATCGCCGCTTGCTGCGTGAGCGGACGCGAATCGGTCCGGCCCGTCGCGGTCTGGATATCGGCAATCACGTTGCGCTCGATCCGGACGTCGGACGAGCCGACAGTGTGGTTGCTGTCTTCCTGCGCGACGAGAATCCCGGCGCTGACCTGCACGTTGCGCACGATGTTGTCCGAAATCGTAACGTCCGCGCCGCCGACCACGGTGATGCCACGGCCCCACGGGTTGCCCTCCAGCGAGTTGCCGGTAATCATCACGTTGCGGGTCAGCACGCCTTCCGCCTGGTAGCTCACCACGGCGATCATGTCGTCGCCGGTTCCGCGCACGACATTGCCCTGCACCAGCACGTTGTGCGAGCCGTGCGTCATGTGAATGCCGTCCGCCAGCGTCGACAGCACCTCGTTGCCGACGATCGCGACATCCGCGCCGCCGAACACGAAAATGCCCGCCCCTGCGCCGCCGTCGACGATGTTGTCGAGCACCTGCACGTCGCGCCCCGTTACCTCGATCTTCGTCGACCCGGGCGTCGTGAGACGCGTCGCGCCGGTTCCCGTGAGCCGGAACCCGACGAGCGTCGTACCGTCGCCGCGCAGCTCGATCGTCTGATCGTTCGGCGTTGTCGCGATCAACGTCGCGCCGAATCCCGACAGCACCACACGCGCCTGCCGCACGACGAGCGACCGGCTGACGACATAGCGCCCCGGTGCGAATACGAGCCGCTGCCCCGGCCGCAGCGCGTCGAGCGCGCGTTGCAGCGCGTCGCCCTGATCTGCCGCTGCGGGGTCCGGACGCACGTAAGCGTCCGGTACCGCCGCATCGAGCGCGGCCGGTTTGGTCGCGGAGGCCGCGTGCACGGCCAACTCCGGCCACGATAGCGCGGCCGCCATGCACATGCCGGCGACCACAATGCGCGACAGGCGTTGCAATTCATGCATATCTTACGTTTCCCTGGCAAGTCTTCGTGCGCGTCGAACCGCACGTGTCGACGGCCGACTGCGTGGCCTGCGCGCGAAGCCGACGAAAGCGGCGACGCTCCAACCTTGATTAGATCAGCGGTTCCGAACGGCTTCGGTGCGTCATCAGACCAAGCGCTCGGGCAGCGCGTCGACGACGCAATATTCCACGTGTGCGCGAATGCCCGAACGGTAGGCTCGCGAACTGTGCGCAGGCGCGCGATCCGTATCATGACCCCGATCGTCCGCGCGCCGCCCGTCCGACTTCCGCACATGACCGACCTGACCATCGCAATCTGCAACTACAACCACGGCAAGTATCTGCGCGACGCGATTGACTCGGCGCTCGCGCAGACCACGCGCGGCGTGCGCGTTCTGATCGTCGACGACGGGTCGACCGACGATTCGCGCGACATCATTCGCTCGTACGGCGAGCGCATTGCCGCGGTGTTCCAGGAGAATCGCGGTCAGGTTGCCGCGTACAACCGCGCGCTGGAGCATGTCACGTCGCGCTACGTCATTCTGCTCGACGCGGACGACCTGCTCTATGCCGACGCCGCGGCACGCGTGCTCGCCGCGTTCGCATCCGGCGATTTCGTGAAGGTCCATTTCCGTCTCGACGTGATCGCGCACGATGGCGTACGAACCGGCGCGAGCGTGCCGCAGTCGGTGGTCGATACGGATTGCGGCCGCCTGTTGCGCGCGGGCTGGCTGTACCCGTCGCCGCCTGCATCGGGCAACGCGTATCAGGTCGCTGCGCTGAAACGCATTTTTCCGGTGCCGGTCACTGCCGACAATCTGCATGGCGCCGATTTCTACGCGATCTACGGCATCGCACTGCTCGGTGCCGTCCACATGATCGATGCGACACTCGGCGGCTATCGCATGCACCAGCAGTCGAACGCAGGCGCGGCCGACGGCCCGGCCCTCGCGCTCGCCAATTCGGAAGACGCGGCAACGGGTGCACTGAAGGCCGAACGTCGCTGGTCGATCCTGCGCACGCTCGCCGGCATGCGGTTGCGTGAAGCGCTGCCGGTTGCCCCACGCGACTTCGCCATCGAGAAGGCACGCTTCGCGAGCACGCTGTATCGCGCGCCGTTGGCGCGTCGCTGGCGCTGGTTCCTGTGCGAATCGGGACGCTATTGGCATACCGTGCTGCGCAACCCGTTCTGGCGTCCGGCCAAGAAAGCGGCGGTCACCGTGTTGTCGCTCGCGTGTTTGCTGCCGTCGTCGACGCTGAGCAATCGTGCGATCCGCTATCTGTCCAATCCGCTCGCTCGCGTACGCAAGCCACCCGCCCAGCGCGCCGACGCGCGATGAATACCTTCCGGGCGCGATTGCGGCAGCCGATTCGCTCGTTCGGTTAGCCATCGCACCGAGTGCGCGCGGCATGCGCTCCACAATGGTCCGGACCAGTTGATGCATGCGTGACAGTAGACATTCGCGGCCGCGTCGCGTGTTCGTTCGACCAAGCACGACAAACCGGAAGCAATGGCGGCGGCGATCCCGCATCAATCAATCAGGAATGCGTAATGGATTGGACGTTCGGTGTGCGTGACTCGCTGACGACTTGACGATACGCCGCCCCATCGTCGCACAGGGCAACGAACAGCGCGACCGAATCGACAGACCGAGAGATGACCCGAGAAAAGATCGTTCATATTGCCGAAGCATTTGGCGGCGGCGTGCTGTCGATGCTCACCTATCTCGCCAATCATGCCGCCGCGGCCGGCGTGGACGTGACGGTGCTGCACTCGATCCGGCCCGAAACGCCGGCCAATTTCCCGACGCTGTTCCGGCCCGACGTGACGCTGGTCCATGTCGACATGGTGCGCGAGGTCAACGCCCGGCAGGATCTGCGCAGCGTGCACGCGCTCGTCCGTAACCTGCGCGACTGCAAGCCGACCGCGATTCATCTGCACTCGTCGAAGGCCGGCGTGCTGGGACGCATCGCCGCCCGGATCGCCGCCCCGAATGCAACGGTCCTCTACTCGCCGCACGGCCTGTCATTCCTGCGCTGCGACGTGTCGCCCATCAAGCAGTTCGCGTATCTGAGCTTCGAGCGCATCGCGGCGCGCATCGGCGGCACGATTGTCGCGTGCTCGGGCAGCGAGCTCGGCGAGATCAACGGGAAAGTCAGGCCGAGGTCGGCGGTCCTGGTGGAAAACGGCGTGAACGTCGCGGAGATTCCGGCCCGCCGTACGCGCGACGACCACAAGGTCGTGATCGGGATGAGCGGTCGCGCGTCGTTCCAGAAGAATCATGACGCATTCGTACGACTCGCCGACACGTTGCACGGCGCCGGCGTCGAGTTTCTGTGGATCGGCGGCAACGCGGCCGAGATCCCGGATTCCGCCGCGCGCGAGGCCGTCGCATGCAGCGGCTGGGTGACCCGCGAGCGCGCGCTGGCGCTGACGTCGGAACTCGACATCTATGTCCAGACCTCGCGCTGGGAAGGCATGCCGGTCGCGCTGATCGAAGCGCAGGTTGCCGGAATCCCGGCCGTGGTGACGAACGTCGTCGGCAATCGCGACGTGGTGATTCACGGCGTGACGGGCTATGTCGCGTCGACCCCCGACGAGATGGTCGAGTACGTGACCACGCTCCGCGACGATCGGCAGCTTCGCGAGCAGATGGGCGAGGCAGCACGAAATCGCGCCATTCAGCGGTTTTCGATGAGCGCGATCTTCCGGCAATGGCATGCGCTTTACGGACTCGGCACCGACGAGCCGCGCGTCGACACGCGCGACTTCAAGCCGGTTGCAGCGGATCACGTCAAAGCCTGATTTCGATATCCCCTTATGGACATGATCTCGTTCAAGAAATCGAAGCCACTCGTCTACAACGGCCGATTCACCACGCAGAAGACAACCGGCGTGCAACGCGTCGCACGCGAGCTGATCGCCGCACTGGTCAAATTTCAGCCGCAGGATCCGGTCACCGTGCTGGTGCCTCCGCAGCCCGGCATTGAGGTAAGCGGAACGAAGACGGTCAAAGTCGGCTTTTACAAGGGCGTGGTCTGGGAGCAACTGGTCCTCCCGTTGTTCGCGCGCCGCGGCCGCATCGTCAATCTCAGCAATTCGGCATCCATTTTCATCGGCAACCAGATCATCTACATGCACGATGCCGCGGTGTTCGACACGCCCGCGCATTTCTCGCGCCCGTTTCGCATGTGGTACCGGATCATGTTCTGGATCCTGGCGCGCACCTCCGTCTGCGTGCTGACCAACTCCTATTTCTCGCGGGATCGCCTCGCGCATCACTGCGGAATTGCCGCGGAGAAGATCAGCGTCGTGCCGCTCGGTGCGGATCATCTCGACGCCCTCGAACCGGACGCCAGCGTGCTCGACAAGCATGCGCTGACACCGAACCGGTTCGTGCTCGCGGTCAGCAGCATGAATCCCACCAAGAACTTCGGCCGGCTGATCGCGGCGTTCAGGCAGATCGACGATCCGTCGGTCGATCTCGTCATCGTCGGGATGCGGAACACCACCGTGTTCGGCAAGCAGGACCCCACGGCGGCGGCGGAACCGAACATCAAGTACGTCGGCTATATCAGCGACGAACAATTGAAGGCGCTGTATCAGAACGCCGCATGCTTCCTTTATCCGTCGATCTACGAAGGCTTCGGCATACCGCCTCTCGAGGCGATGCGCTACGGCTGCCCCGCGGTGGTCGGCAAATCGGCCGCCCTGCCGGAAGTCTGTGCCGATGCAGCGCTGTACTGCGATCCGTATTCGCAGGACGACATCGCGCGGAAATTGCGGAGCCTCCTCGATTCCGACGCACTCAGGGCCGAGCTCAAACGCAAGGGAAGCCTGCATGCGGAGAAGTATCGCTGGAGCCGAAGCGCCGAGATGATGAACGCGATATTCGAGCGGCTGTAGGACATCCGTCGGGCGGCACGACGACCCACTGTCGCCCAGCGCACTGTCCTGCGCATCGGCCCGCCATACAGTGAACGACTGTCCGATATCTCGGCGGTGCGGAACCTGACGGGCCGGCCGCCCCTTCATCATGACTGCTCGCGAAACCAGCCTCGATGTCGCCCGCGGCGCGGGAATCATTCTTGTCGTATACGGGCACGTGCTGCGCGGTGCCGTCTCCGCCGACCTCGTGCCGGCGGGCGCGGCCGACACGGCATTCGCGTGGAACGACTACGTGATCTACACGTTCCACATGCCGTTGTTCTTCTTCCTGTCCGGCCTGCATGTCTGCAGTTCGCTGCGCCGCACGCCGCACGGTTTCCTGTGGTCGAAGATCAGGACGATCGTGTATCCGTACCTGCTGTGGTCGATCGCCCAGGGCGCCGTGCAGATTGCAATGGCGTCGCACGGCACCAATCATCCGTTCACGCTGAACGATTTGCTCGCGATCGGCTGGCGACCGTTCGCGCAGTTCTGGTTCCTGTATGCGCTGATGCTCTGCATGCTCGGCATGCGGGCTTTCGCGGCGGCCATGCCGAACGTGACGCGTGCCCCCATGCCATCGCGGGCGCGCGTCTGGCTCGCCGGATGCGCGGTGCTCGGGCTGATGTTCGGCGCGGCGACGCAGTGGGGCATCCTGTCGATCACGCTGATGAACGCGCCGTTCTTCGTGGCGGGCGTCCTCGCGTCGCAGGCGTTACCCGGCTGGCTCGCGCGCAACAGCGGGCCAACCGCATGCGCCGCAACGGCAACGGCGTTCGTCGCCGCAGTCGTATTCGCTCACGGCTTCGGTAGTGCGACGAGCATCTGGGCGCTTCCCGCCGCGTTCTCGGGCATCGCGCTGGCGCTGCAACTCGCGCACCGGTATGCGTCACGGCCGGCACGCGCCGCATGGCTGGCGGCGATCGGTTGCGCATCGATGCCGATCTACCTGACCCACATCTTCGCGATGGCGGCCGTACGGATCGTGCTGATGCGCGCCGGCATCACCGATCTCGCAGTACACCTCGTACTCGGCACGCTGGCCGGTGTCGCGATTCCGATCGTCGTCTATCGGGTCGCATTGCGGACAGGGTTCGCGCCCATTGCCGGTTTCCCGTCGTGGCCAGGACGCGACACGGCGGTCCGCACGCGTACCGCGTGAGCGTCGGGATCGTCCGAGGGGCGGACGTCCTGCGAGTGGCTATGCCGTTGCACTGCCGTCCCGCCCGTTCGTTTACGCGGCGCGTGTCCCGCGTCCGGAGGCGGTCGCCACGCTCGCCGGCCGCTTCCCGAACCAATGGAACACGATGATCGGCAGCACGATCGGCAGGAAATTGCGTCCGCTGAACAGATTCGGCGTGCGCATGATTTCCATCAACGACACGTAGAGCACCGCGTGCGCGCAACACCAGAACCCGTTGCCGCTGCGCCAGCCCGCATAGCTGCGGCCGACCATCCAGCCGAGCACGGCCGCGTCGAGCAGCCCGAACCAGCCCCATTCATAGAAGTGGACAAAGATCCCGGACGGATTGTTGAATTCCGGGTCCGCGTAGCTGTTCAGAAACAGGTTGAAGCTGTCGCTTGAATCGAACCACGGCTGAAACGTCGCGCCGATCACCGGAAAGCGCATCAGCCAGTCGAACGTGAACATCGGATGGCCCTGCCCCCAGCCGAGCACGGCAAGCATCCCCGCACCGTTGTTCAGCGACGTCGAATAGTACAGGCCGAGCCGTTCGAGCGCGAAGTCGAAGATGTTGTCGTAGACGTTGACGTAATAGGCTTCCCATGACCGGTTGTACTCGTTCGCGATAAACAGCGCGAACAACAGCGGGATCGCCGCGTACGGCCCGAGCGTCAGCAGCCGCGCGTACCGGCCGTGCAGCCGGAACCGCACGACCATCAGCGCAAGCGGCATCACCATCTCGATCAACGCGAGGCGCTCCGCGAAGAGGAAGCTGCGCAGCAGCGTCAGCACCGCGAGCACGGCCATGTAGATCTTGTAGCGGTTCAGGCCTTTCACCGGTGTTCGGAACACGTAGAAATAGAGTGCGACGAACGGCGAGGTCGCCTGCGTGAACGAGCTCAACCCGGTGATGCGACCGATCTGCTGGAGCATGTCGTACGCGGTAGCCTGTCCGTGCAGGAACTCGAGCAGCAGCGCCGGACGCGCGATGACGCCGCTCATCATCACGAGGTTGCCGAACAGCGCGAGTGCAAACAGGCAATCGAGCACGCGCGGCGGCACCTCGACGGGCATTTCCGGCGGCCCGCGCCGCGTCCGCGCTTCGGCCGTCGCGAGCCACGCCGTCGCCGCCACCACCATCAGGAACAGCGCGCCGACGAACGCGTAGTAGCCGTCGAAATAGATTCGCGCGATCGACTTCTGGTCGCCCAGCAGGCTGAGCGACAGCAATCCGTACAAAGGCAGGATGAACATCAGCACGAGCCGGGCCGGATCTTCCCACCAGTAGCCCGTATAACCGCCCGCGGCACTGCGCACGCGCGCCGTCCTGCGCAGCGTCGCCGGGCCTTGTCGCGGCCCGGCCCCCACCCTGCCCGCTCGGCGGTTCATGACGGGCGTTCCGCCCGTTGCCGCGGCGCCATCATCCCCGCCAACCCGGCGGTGGCCTGATGCGTGTTCGCGTCGTTATAGCCGTAGTCGTACCGTCCCGGCGCGCCCTTGTAGTCGTTCAGGATCACGCCGCGCACGCCGATATGCGCGTGCTCGAGCCGCCGCGCGCTTTCGTCGAGTTCCGTCAACGTCGTCACGCCGCTACGCGCGACGAGGAACACGGTGCCCGTCAGGCGCCCCAGCACCAATGCATCGGCGACCGGGAGCAACGGCGGGCCGTCGAGCACGACCATGTCGTAGCGCGACGCGACCCGCTCGATCAGTTCCGCGAGCACGGGCTGCAGCAGCAGTTCGCCCGGATCGGGCACGACGTTGCCCATCGCGATGAAATCCAGGCCCGGTGCGACGCCGCGTTTGATTGCCTCGTCGAGCGTGTGGGTGCCCGCCACCACGTCGGACAGCCCTGGCGCGCGGCTATAGCGGAACCGGTCGTGCAGCGAGCCCTTGCGCAAGTCGGCATCGATCAGCAGGACGCGCCGTTTCGCGGCGCCCACGAGCGACGCGATATTGGCCGCCACGAACGACTTGCCGACGCCCGTCGTCGGCCCCGAAATCAGCACGACGGGATTCGATGCGGCCGGCATCGACAGTTGCAGCGACGCCCGGAAATTGCGCAGGCTTTCGAGCGCCGCGTCCTGCCCCTCGGCCTGCGTCGCCAGCATGTGGCGGCCGCGCCGGCGTACCTTTGATTGCAGCTCCGCTTGTGCCGCGATGGCGCTGTGCGGGACCGTCGCGAACACCGGCAAACCCGTCGCCCATTCGATTTCCTCCGCGTCGCCGATCGTGCCGACGACGCGCTGCCGGGCGATCACGATCGCCGCACCCGCCAGCAGGCCGACCATCAGCAAGCCGACCACCGCGACTCCGCGATGCGGACCGATCGGTTGCTCGGCGACCTTCGCCGTATCGACGATCCGCACGGTGCCCGTCTTGCTGGCACGCGCGAGAACCATCTGCTGGCGCGTATTGAGCAGGTTCGTGTACAGCGCGGTGTCGACGGCCACGTCGCGCTGCAGTTGCAGCACGCCCTGCTCGACGCCCGGCAGTTGCTGGATCTGCTTGCGGGTCGTGTCGAGCGAGCGCTGCGCATCGGCGAGCTGCGCATCGACGGCCACGATGGCCGGATGCTTCGGCATGAAGCGCGTCAGCAGTTCCTCGCGCTGCTGCTGCAGCGTCTGCACACGCGTCTCGATGTCGACCGACTGTTGACGCAATGCCAGTGCCTCATCGCTCGTATTGACCGTCCCGTGCGATGCCCGGAATGCGTTGAAACGGCTCTCCGCCGCTTCCAGCTGCGCCTTCAATTGCGGCAACTGGCCGTCCATGTACCGGATCAGCTTGTCGGCCGCCTCGGACTTGCGCTGCGTGTTCTGCGCCAGATACGCATCCCCGATCGCGTTCAGCACACGGCTGTCGTGCACGGGATCGATGCCGTCGAGCGTCACGCCGATCATGTTCGACTGCTTGCCGCGCTCCGAGATCAGCGCGTTCTTCTGCAGCCACGTCGTCGCCTCCTCGTCGCTGTAGCGCGTCAGGTCGAAGCGTGCGCCGGGCTGGCCGGCCACGTCGCGCACGAACACGTCGATCGGCCCCTGCGGCGTCTCGACGTGCAGCGGCTGGCCGATGCGGCCCTGCCATACCGGTCCTTTCCGGCCGAAAAAGCCCGTGCGCTGCAGCGTGTAGGCGCCGTCGTCGCCGACGGTCAGCGCGAAGCGCTTGCCGAGCAGGCGCTTGGGCACGTCGAAGGTCGGCACGTCGATGCGCTCGGTGCCGTACACATATCCGCCCGGCAACGGCGACGACAACCCGTCGGCCGCGTTCACCAAGCGCCAGCCGATCAGCGGCAGGTAATGCGGCCGTGCGTCGAGGGCGAGGTTCGTGCTATCGATCGCGCGGTCGAGCACCGCACGGGATTTGAGCACCTCGATCTCGGTCGATGCATCGGTCTTCAGATCGAACACCGACGACGGATCGCCGGGCGGCGACGTCTGCTTCGAATCGGTCGGGCTTTGCTCGACCTGGAACAGGATGTCGGAGCGGTAGACGGGGGCCGCGAACAGCGCATACAGGCCGCCCGCGAGCGCGCCCGCGAGCGCGGTGCAAACGATCAGTCGCCGGCCGCCGTACAGCATGCTCCAGTAGCGGCGCACCGGATAGGACGGCCGCAAAATGCGCCCGCTGTGCGGGTCAGGCAGGGTCGAAGTGTTCATACAGCATCAGTCCCGTATGGCGCGACGCACGGTCGCGGTCACGAAATCCGCCTCGTGCATCACGGCGAAATGGCTTTCGCCGTCAGAGCCCCTTGCGCGGACGACGGAATCAGCAGGTTCACGACGCGGCTCCAGCGCACCAGCGACGACGCATCGACGAACACGACGTCGCGCCGCTCGAGCGGAAACTGATCGGCGAGCGCGAACGACGCGGGCGAGCTGCCGTCGAGGTGGTACACCCGCGGGCGGTTGTCGGGGCCGCGGCGCACGACGAACACCTGGCGCGCGTCCGACGTGTACTGACTCACGCCGCCCGTGTCGCCGAGCGCTTCGCCGAGGCTCATCCGGCCGTCGGTCAACGTCAGCGTCGCGGGCCGCGATACCTCGCCGAGCACGAATACCTTCGCGTCGCTCGTCGCGCGCACGCGCACGAGATCGCCGTCGCGCAACAGGATGTTCGACGGGTTCACGCCCGCCGCGATCAGTGCAGGCAGGCTCACGTTGACGGTCGTGTCGCCGCGCGTCACCGAGACCTGCGAGCGATCCGCCGTCGGCGTGAAACCGCCCGCGCGGTCGATCGCCTCGGGCAGCGTCATCGGCATGTCGTTGACGATCTGCAGACCCGGCGTGCGCACTTCGCCGTCGAGATAGACCCGCTTGCTGCGGTAGCTCTGCACGCGCAACGCGAGCTGCGGCTTGCGCACGTATTCGCCGAGCCGCTTCATCAGCAGCGCGCGCGCCTCTGCCTCGGTCAATCCCGCCACGTGCACGAGGCCCGCGTATGCGAACTGGACGTTGCCGGTCGCGTCGACCGTATAGCCCGTCGCGACCGAGCTCGCGCCGACACCGTCGCCGCCGCCGACCGTCTGTGTCGTCGGCAGGTTCAATTCGGGATGGTCCCACACGACGATGCTCAGCACGTCGCCGGGGCCGATCGTGTACGGCGTCGGCTTGCCGAACAGTCGGCGGATCTCCGCGTCGACGTTGGCCGACCGCCCCGCCTGGTGCTGTGCGACGAATGCCGGCGTGATCTCGATCAGATCCTCGCTCGACACGTTCTGCACGCCGTCGAGGCCGCCCGAACCCGAGGCGTCGGCGCTCACGCGCGCATTCGCGTCGCGCTCGGCCGGCGCGCGGTAAGTCATGCCGGGCGACAGCGCACATGCGCTCAGCGCGCATGCGGCCGCCACGATCGCCATACGCGACAGCCACGGTGCGCGACGGGCGCCGGGCCGCGGCGCGCCGCGCATCGATTCCGGTTGCGTGGTGATTGACATGGTGTCCTTCCAAAACTGTGCGGTAACCCGCCAAACGCGGCGAATTCCGGCATTACGCTTGCCCAGCGCGGCTTGTATTGCATGGCCGCACCGCCCTCTTCACCGCACGTCACTCCGTACGATCCGCCATGAACTTCTCTTCGTCGCTTACGCCGTTCGTCTGCATCGTGTCGACCGGCTTCCTCTGCACCGCCGGTGCACAAACGCTGTCCGGCACGCCTGCCGACACACCGCCCTTCGCGTCGTCGACGCTCGTTGCCTCGGTGTCGCCACAACGCTCGGCGCAAGCCGCCGACGCAGTCACGGCTGCCTCCGCGGCGACAGCGCCCGCGATCGCTCGTTCAGCCGCGAGCGCCGCCGTCCAGCCCGACACGCGGGCCCGCATCGCGTTGCGCCGGCCGCTCGTGCCGACTCGGCCACATCGCGCGCAGGTCGCCAATGCACCCGCCGACGACGTATGGCGCAGCGACACGTTGTACGCATCGCCCTACGCGAAATCACCGTATGCGAAGCCGGGCGATCGGGACTGATCGATCCCGGCCGGTCATGCCGCGGCACCGCCGTGCATGCATCGATAAGGGATTGGACACCACGGCGAACGGCGCGTCTGTGAGCGACCCCACCGAACGTCGATCTTCATACGGAGCGGGGATCGCGCCCCAAAGCGGCGATGCATACGGCACCGCGCGCCTCACGGGCTGCCGACCGACACGTTTGCGTACGATCCCGCAGCCGCTTCGCGCGCGACGGGATCGGCAACGTGCACGGCCGGCCGCGTCAAGTCGCGACCGAGCGCCTGCAAGCACCGCTCGATCACGATGTCCGTGCCGACCGCGCCGTACACCGCGTGATCGACCTGCGGCTCGAGGTGCAGCCGTACGTGACGCGAGCATCTGAACGCATGCTCGATCGCGCCGAAGTGGCGCCGGACATCGTCGATGCCGGGATCGAGCGCGCCATACACCAGGGTCGTCCGGACATTGCGTTGCGCAAGCACATGCATCACGCCGCGTGGTGTGCCGGCGCGCGGCTTCCAGCCGACGCGCGCGGCCGCCTCCTTCACCGGTACGCTGACCCGCGCAACCGCATTGGCGGCGACGGCGCGCACGATCGGCCGCAAATCGCGCCGTTCGCGCACGAGGCGTTTCCACTTCTGCCAGTCGCGCACCGACAGCCAGTAGCCGCGCACGGAGTTGTTCCGCTGCTTCTGCACCGCGTCGAGCGAGAGCCCGGCCGGCCACACGAAGCGCGCCAGGTTTATCGCGATCACGCCGCCGAGCGAGGGTGTCTTCACGGCCGCATGCAATGCCGCATAGGCGCCGGAACAGATGCCGGCCGCGATCACGTCAGCATGGCCAAGCGCACGCAGCCAGTCGGCGGCGGCCGCCACGTCGTCGCTCGACTGCGCCGAATACACGACACCCGACTGGTCGTCGAGCGCGGCCGGCCCGCTGTCACCGACGCCGTTTACGTCGATCCGCAGCGTCGTGACGCCGGCGCGTGCGAGCGTCCGCGCGAGACGCACGCTGAAGCGCCCTTCGCCGCTACGCGGATTCGTCGACGTATTCGCGATCACGAGCGCCGGAGCGGCGGGATTCGCCGGCCCCGTATCGGCGGGACGGCACAGTACGCCGACCAGTCGATCCGGCCCCACGGCGACGACCTGCTCGGTCATGTCGGTCATGTCGAGCGCGGCGGCCGATTCGCCGTTCCATGGTGGATCGTGCCGCCATGTCGGGTCGACGCCGGCGGCCGTGCGCGGCACGCGTTCGCCGATCCAGCGCGCGAGCGTGTCGATGGCCGCGAGCGGCAGGCGCGAACGCGTACCGTCCAGCATCGTCGTCGGCCATTCGCGGAACGGATCGGCCGCCACGCTCACGCCTCGCGCGAGCAGCGCGTCGCGTAACGCAGGTCCGTCCTGATCGGGCTGGATCAGCAGCATCGCGCCAGGCAGCCTCGGAGCATCGCGCACGACGTCGCACAGGTCGACCGCCTTCAACGCAGCGACGAAATCATCCGGAAAGCGGTGCCCTAGAACGTTCATGCAAGGCTCGTCACGATGGGCGACTCGAATCGCAGGCGACGTGACGTCGAGCCACTGGCGATGCACGAACGACAACTCGCGAAGGTAAGCGCGTCCGCGCACGGCCGGCGCGAGCGCCACCAATGCGTCGACGCGCGGCGACGGATGCTGCTCGTCGCCCGCGGCGGCCAGCATCGCGAACAGCGCGCCCGCGCGGATTCCGACGAGCGTCAGCGATGCGACACCGACCTGGTCGCGCAGCAGATCGATCGCATCGTGAATGCTGCCGATGGTCGCGGCGTGCCGATCGGCGTCACGATCGTCGCCCGCGGAATCGCCGGTGCACGGATAGTTGAATCGCAACACCGTGACGCCGTCGCGGGCAAGGCGCTCGGCGATCGCCCGCATGAGCTTGTGCGTCCACGATGCCTCGTGTCCCAACGATTCGCACAGGATCACACCTTGTGTCGTCTGTCCTTCGTGCAGCCACCCCACGCAGCTGCCGAACGTAATCGGCTTCAATCGGTACTCCTCGGATCGGTATTTTTATCGGACGCGGACAAGCGTTCGGGCCGCTCCACCGGCATGAGCGATCCACGCTCGTGCGAGTCGTCGATGCACGCGTGGCAGCAGCCCCCGCCGCGCCCCTGCGCGGCCCGCCCGGTTCCATGCGTTGCCCTGCTCGCCATGCACGCGGGAGGTGACGTTGCGTGACCGAGGCATCGTCAGGCGGTTTGCACCGTGAACCAAAACAGTGCGATCGATTAAAGCACTCGGTCCGCGCGCCCTTCGGTGCGGCAGCTTACAAATAGATTCATCGCCGTCGCGACACGACAACGCACGACGACGCGCGCGGTGTCGGGATTCATGCCGCGCGCCCGAACGGAATCCGTGAACGGTAGGCTCGCGAACATAGTCGTCCCGTGCGGCCCGTATCATGGCCGCCATACGATGTGGCCGTGCCCGGCGACGCCGGACCGCCTCCAACCCATGCAATCCGGGTCAGCGCCGGCCGGATGCACGCGCGCACCGCGGCCTCATGCCGCCGCACTGCGACACTCACGGCGCCGACCGAGCGAATGTCAAACCTCAAGAAGAATTTCCTGCTGCTGCTGACGTTGCAGATTTCGATGTACGCCGTGCCGCTGCTGATCGCACCGCTGCTGACGCACGCCCTCGGGCCGGAGGGCTACGGGCAGCTCGCGTTCTCGCTCGCCGTCATCGCGTATCTCACCAACTGCACGAGCTACAGCTTCGACCTGACCGCCACGCCACGCATCGCGCTCGCTCGCGACAACCGCGCCGAACGCTCGCGCATCTTCTGGGCGACGCTATACGCGCAGATCGGCATCGCGGTGATCTGCTTCGTCGTGCTCATCGCGCTGACCTTTGCGGTCGAGCGCTTCGGCGAAGACCGCGACCTGCTGCTGATCGGGTTCGGGATGGTCGCCGGCGTGGCGTTCACGCCGGGCTGGTATTTCCAGGGAATGGAAAAGCTGCGCGCGCTCAGCATGATCCTGTTCGTCGGGCGCATCCTGAGCCTGCCGGCCATGTTTGCGCTCGTGCACAGCCCGGCGGACATCGACCGCGCGATGATCGTCAACGCCGCGGTGCCGACGCTGTCCGCGATCGCGCTGGCAGCCTATCTGTACTTCAACCGTGAAATCGACTTCGTGCGCGTCGGCACGGCCGACATCGCCGAATCACTGAAAGGCGGCTGGCAGGTGTTCCTCGCGTCGACGTCCATCGCGTTTTATGCGTCGACCAACACCGTGCTGCTCGGCTTCGTATCGGGCAACGTCGCGGCAGGCTACTTCGCCGCCGGCGACAAGCTGATCCGCGCGGCGCTCAGCATGCTGCAGCCGCTGAAGGCCGCCACCTATCCGCGCATCAGCTACCTGATGCGGCACGCGCGCAACGACGCGTTCTCGTTCCTGCGCAAGCTGTTCGTCGTTCAGGTCGCGATGGTGCTCGGCATCTCGCTCGCGATTTTCTTCGGTGCGCCGCTCGCCGTGCGGATCCTGTATGGCCCGTCATACGAACCGACGGTCCAGGTGCTGCGCTGGATGGCCTTCATTCCGTTCATGGCCGGCATGACCGACCTGTTCGGCGTGCAAACGATGCTTCCGCTCGGGATGAAGTCGGCATTCACGCGCATCCTGATGTCATCGGGCATTCTGAACATCGTGCTGGTGCCCGTGCTCGCCAGGTTCTTCGCCGAGCGGGGCGCCGCCGTCGCCGTGCTGACGGCCGAGGCCGCGGTCGCCGCGGCACTCGCGACCGTCGTCTATCGCGCCGGGATTCCGATGCCCGGCAGTCCGGTCGCTCGACGCGGCTAGCCCATCGTCGCTGCTGCGCGGCTTTCCCCACGAGGCGGCCGGCATCCCGATGCTGTCCGTTCGATGCGCGCGCAACGAACCGTGCCGTACGGGCATACACGCCCCAACCTTCCGCCCCCTCCGAACGCCCGCGCACAGGTACTTCTTACTCCGCCGCGCATACCCGATCGGGAACGATGACCGCCTTTTCGCCCCACCGCTCGCCCCTACGAAATAAAGATCACACGGATCGGTAGAAACACCGATGCTGTAGTCAAACTACATTCGTACGATTAGTCGCTGCAGAGAATCGCTACATCCGATTCGTCAGTGCCGGACGGTCCGCGTCGCCGTCCGCGTTGGTCGATCGAGCCCAACCGGCCGTAACGATTCCCCGCCTGGCCGGCATGCCGACGCGCCACCATCCTGCATCGCCAGCCGAATGCGTCCGGTGCGAATCCATCGGGCGTACGCAGCTCCAGACATCATTCGAACAACCGGCAATACGATCATGGAGAGCAACATGCGGGACACACTCTGGCCGGCCGTCGTGCTGGCAGCGACCCTCTGCACCACGGCCTACGCCGGCGACGCCGATTTCAATGCGCAGGGCGACGCGACCGACACGTTCGCGTCGGCCGCCGCGCAACGGCGCGCCGACTTGCTCGTGCGCAAGATGACGCTCGACGAAAAACTTCAATTCATTCATTCGCAATACGAAATGTTGAAGGTGCCGGGCGGCGGCGCCGGCTACATCCAGGGCGTGCCGCGGCTCGGCATTCCCGATCTCAACATGGTCGATTCGGCGACCGGCTCCGGCAGCACGTCGCAGGCCAGCACGACGTTTCCGGCCACGATCGCGGTCGCCGCGAGCTGGGATCGGCGGCTGTCGTACGACTTCGGCAAGCAGGTCGCGATCCAGTTGCGCGCGCAAGGATTCGGCATGGGCCTCGCCGGCGGCACCAACCTCGCGCGCGAGCCGCGCGGCGGCCGCCTGTTCGAGTATCTCGGCGAGGATCCGCTGCTCGCCGGCGACCTGCTCGCCGAACGCACGCTCGCCACGCAGCGGCAAAAAATCATCGCCACGATCAAGCACTACGCGGGCAACGAGCAAGAGCACGGCCGGATGGGCGGCAATACGCAGATCGACGAACGCACGTTGCGCGAGCTGTACCTGCTCCCGTTCGAGATCGCCGCGAAGCGCGGCCGGCCCGGCAGCGTGATGTGCAGCTACAACCGCCTGAACGGCGCCTATGCGTGCGAGAACCCTCACCTGCTGAACGACGTGCTGAAGAACGAGTGGGGCTTCCAGGGCCAGGTGCAGTCCGACTGGGGCGCCACGCACAGCACCGCCGCCGCGATCAACGCCGGCCTCGACGAGGAAGAAGACGTCGGGCCGAGCGTGTACCTGACGCCGGCGGCCGTCAAGCAGGCGATCGCGAACGGCTCGGTGTCGACCGCCCGCCTCGACGACATGGTGCGACGCAAGCTCGCCGTGATGATCCGCGTCGGCGTGATGGACGATCCGGCCCAGGGCGGCGGCACGATCGACTTCGCGGCCGGCAACCGGTTCGCGCAGGCGGCCGCCGAGCAGTCGATCGTTCTGCTGAAGAACGATGGAAACCAGTTGCCGCTCGTCGCGTCGGCGCTGTCGCGTATCGCCGTGATCGGCGGCCATGCGGATGCGGCCGTGCTGTCCGGCGGCGGCTCGGGCAACACGCGCGACCCGGTATCGGGTTCGTTCGCCGGCTGCGGTGGCCTCACGTTCGGGTCGTCGACCGGGTGCAGCTGGTGGCGCAATCCGTGGCTCAAGGTCGACGTGCCGATCGTCGCGGCGATCCGCGCGCTGGCGCCGGCCGCGCAGGTCACGTATGCGGGCAACAGCGATCAGCAGTCGCCGTTCCGCGCGTACACGCAGCAGGAAATCGATCAGGCCGCGGCGCTCGCGGGCCGCTCGGATGTCGCGGTCGTCGTGGTCGCGCAGCCGGCCGGCGAGGATTTCGGCGATCTGCAGAGCCTGAGCCTCGCGAACCCATCGAACCAGGATGCGCTCGTCGAAGCCGTCGCGCGCGCGAATCCGCATACGATCGTCGTCGTCCAGAGCGGCAACCCGGTGCTGATGCCGTGGAAGGACAACGTGTCGGCCATCGTCGAGGCGTGGTATCCGGGCGAAGCCGGCGGCAAGGCGATCGCGAACGTGCTGTTCGGCGCGGTCAATCCGTCGGGCAAGCTGCCCGTGACTTTCCCGGCGCGCGATCAGGACTCGCCGACGTGGGGACAAAACGGCACGTTCGACACCGACCCGGTGTACGCGGAAAAGCTGGACATGGGCTACCGCTGGTATGACGCGCGCAACATCAAGCCGATGTTCGAGTTCGGCTACGGCCTGTCGTATACGCACTTCGCGTATTCGGGTCTGTCGGTATCGAAGCAATGGGACGGCTCGCTGAGCGTCGCGTTCACCGTGCGCAACGACGGGCGCGTGGCCGGCGCGGAAATACCGCAGGTCTATCTCGGCGTGCCGTACAAGGACGAGCCGCCGAAGCGGCTGGTCGGCTGGGAAAAGATCCGGCTGAATCCGGGCGAGGCGCGGCGTGTGCGCGTGACCGTTTCGCCGCGGATGCAGAGCGTCTGGGATACATCGCGCAACGGATGGAAGGTCGTGCCGGGCGGAACCGTGTATGTCGGCGCGTCGTCGCGCGACATCCGCTTGCAGGGCCATTGAGCAAGCCGCGATGAAGCGACCGGGGCGCCGTGCATCGCATGCGCGGCGCCCCTCGTGAACCACCACTGCGCTGAAGCGCGTTATCTGAACAGCAGCGCGAGCATCGTCGCAAGCGCCGCAATCGCGGCGATGCCCGCCACCACACCCGCCAGATGCGCGGCAATCACCACGCCGGCCGGCAGTCGCGACACGATGCCGGCCATTACACGCTGCCCGCTTCCAGTGTGTCGAGCAGCGGCCTCGCCAGATGCAGAACCTGGTACACCGTGCCCGCGCCGCCGTCGACCGGTTCATGTTCCGTCACGAGCGCACGCGTCAGCCGCCAGCGCAGCGGATCGAGACTGACGGCCGCCGCGACCACGCCCTGCCGAGCCGCCGCGTCGCGATTGCGCGCGATCTCCCGCGCCAGTGCCGCATCGAGATCGGCGTCCGCCGGAATCTCGATCGTTTCCAGACGCGCGAAACGTCCCGTCGACGCACGGCCCTTGCGCGCATCGAGCGCGACCTGGGTGTCGATCGGCGCACGGCCGAAGCCGTCCGTCACGGCCCGATAGCGGCCGTCCGTCACGAACCGCGCGAACGCCTGTTCGTTGCGCCACAGGTAAAACGACGCGTAACCGTTTTCCGTCGCGCCGTGGCGGCCCGCCTCACGCAGCAGGAATCCCTTGAACAGCAGGTCCGGCGTGTCGTCCCACAGGCGGCCGCGCTCGCGCACGCGCTGGCGAATGACGTCGAGGTCGTAGTCCGCCGGCAGGCGGTGCGCATAGTACGCGGTCAGCATGATCGACTCCTGGCAAGGAAACGGACGGCATTCCGGACGACATGAAAGCAGCGTAGAGGACCTTGAACCATTTGAAAATACGATGGCAGAATATTTCAATGATTCGATTTCGAAATGACCGAGGGTGCGATGAAAACGCTCGACATCGAAGCCGTCCAGGCATTCGTGCTGACCGCCGATCTCAAGAGCTTCACGCGAGCAGCGGAAGCACTGGACACCACGCAGTCCGCGGTGAGCCTGAAGATCAAGCGGCTGGAAGACGGGCTCGGCCGCCGCCTGCTGGAACGCACGCCGCGGCAGGTTCGCCTGTCGGCCGACGGCACCGCGTTCCTGGAGCCGGCGCGCGAACTGGTGGCCGCCCACCACGGCGCAATCAGCGCGTTCGGCACGAGCCAGCGACGGCTGGTGATCGGCGTCAGCCACCATGTCGTCGGCGCCGATCTCCCGATGCTGCTGCGACGGATGAGCGAAGCGGAGCCGGCGCTCGTGCTGGAGATCCGCGTCGCCGCCTCGCGCGACGTGCTCGACGCATTCGATCGCGGCCAGCTCGATGCGGCCGTGGCGCTGCAGCACGACAGCCGGCGGCTCGACGGCGAAACCATCCTGTCGGAGTCGTTCGGCTGGATGGCGGCGGCCGATTTCGAATACCATCCGCCGCAACCGCTGCGGCTCGCCACGCAGGCCGAGCCGTGCAGCGTGCGCCGCATGGCGGTCGGCGCGCTGGACGAAGCCGGCGTCGCGTGGACGGAGGTGTTTGTCGGCGGCGGCGTGGCGACGATCGGTGCGGCGGTGTCCGCGGGCCTGGCCGTCGCGGCGCTCGGGCATCGCGTAGCACCCGCCGGCACCGTCGACGTGGGAACGCGCTACGGACTGCCGCCGCTGCCGACGCGCGACGTGGTGCTCTACTCGAGCCTGACCGATGCGCGCGCCCGGCAGGCGCTGCGCACGCTGGGGGCGGCGCTACGGTCGTCGGTCGGTGTGCGGTGAGGCCGCGCGCGGCATCGAAATCCTGTTCTCGACGAGTACGCGCCCTGCTCCGCGCTGTCGCGACCGAAGACCGCCGCAGGGATGATTCATTCCAACGATCGAGGATCCCCGATCGTGGGCGCTGGCTCGTTATCGAGCACTCGCCGTTCAATTTGATTTGCCGGAATCACGGCCCCCTCCGACACGGCTGCTGCGACGACGCCCGCGCCGAACCTTCCGGGGACAGGAAGCAAGAGGCATCGAAGGCGTGTCTGTTCCCCGAGCGCGTCGACACCGCGGCCGTTTCAACGTCGACGCAGCTGAATCCATCCGCCGCCGACGGCGGTCGCTGCATCGCCAGGCCGGCCCGAATCACGCGTGCTCAGCTCGCGGCGAGATATCGCTGCGGCGATGCGCCCGTGATCCGTCGGAACATGACAATGAACGCGCTCGCGCTGCGATACCCGAGATCTTTCGCCACCCGCGCCACCGACTGGCCGAGCGCGAGGCGTGTGATCGCTTCCGCGACGCGCATCTGCTGCCGCCAGGCCACGAACGTCAGCCCCGTCTCGGCATGCAGCCGGCGCGCGAGCGTACGGCCGCTCGCGCCGAATTGTTGGCCCCAGAAGTCCAGTGTGAGATCGCTCGCGGGGTCGTTCATCATGTGCTCGCACAGCTTGAGCAGGCGCTCGTCGCGCGGCAGAGGCACACCGGGCTCGGCGAGGCTCGGCGTTTCCGCAAGCACTTTCATCAGCAACGACGCGGCGAGCCCGGCACGGCTCGTGGCCGTATAAGTATCCGCGCCGTCGACGACCGTGAGCGCGAGCTCCCGCAGCAACACCGACACGGCGATGACCGCCGGTTCTTCCCAGGGCCACGGAAATACTTCGGGCTCCACATAGACGCTGCATAGCGCGGTTTCGCCCACCGCGTGCAGCTCGTGATCGACGTCCGACGGCAGCCACACCGCCCGCGACGGCGGGAGCGTCCATGTGCGGGCCGGCGTGAGCACGCGGACGACGCCCCTGGCGGCAAAGACGAGCTGGCCATGGCGATGCTGATGCCAGGCAACGCGTTCGCCTTGACGGTAATTCACGAGGGTGGCGGCCACTTGGCGCGGTAGCGGCACCCGCGCCAGCGGATAGCGCTTGAGCAGAAAGGCCTTCATCGGGGTCGGTCGAAAGGAAGTGAGCCATGATATTTCAGATTTACCAAATTTTGTCAAAAAATCGATATTGCCTGTCTACCTTTCGACTGCGTGAGGCATTAATCTCCTTATCCATCAATGGCTACGGCCGAATCCTGCCCTCTACTTTTAATACGTCTCATTCTCATATATGAGACACCACACGTGCCACCAGCACGTCCGCACGACCTTCGACGACTCATGCCTCTGATTGCCTCATTGATCCGCTATTCACGCTGGCTGCTGCCCGTCGCGCTGCTCACGAGTCTCGCGAGCGGCTTCGCGAACGCGGCGCTCGTGGCACTCATCAATCAGGCGTTGCAAGCGTCGGGCACACAGCTGATGGAGCTGGGCATGCGCTTCGCCCTGCTCGCCGCACTCGTGCTCGTGACACGCATCGGCTCGCAGGCGCTATTCATGTATCTCGGTCAACGCGTCAAGGCGCAACTGCGCATGCAGACGATCGGACGCATTACCGCCGCGTCGTTCCGCGATCTGGAGCGGTGCGGCTCGGCCCGTGCGATGGGCGCGCTGACCCAGGATCTCGACAGCATCGTCGTGTTCTTCGTGAGCCTGCCCTCCATTGCGATGCAGGGCGCCGTGATCGTCGGCTGTCTCGCATACCTCGGCACGCTGTCGCTGCCGATCCTCGTGGTCGCGCTGGGCGTGCTCGGCGCCGGCACGCTCGGCACACAGCGGGTGAGCACCCGGGCGCTACGTCATCTGCGCGCATCGCGCCACCGCGAGGACAAGCTGCTGAGCCAGTTTCGTGCGTTGTTCGATGGCGCCAAGGAACTCAAGCTGCATCGCGCGCGCGCGAACGCGTTCGTCGGCAGCGAGCTCGCCCCGCACGTGGAAGCGGTGCGCGTGCAGCGCACGCGCGGCTACGTGCTGCACGCGCTCGCGGCAAGCTGGGGCAATTTGCTGCTGTTCGGCTTCGTCGGCCTGACGACTTTCGTGCTCGCGCATCTGTTCGGCGCCGACGCGCACGTCATGTCGGGCTACGCGCTCGTGTTCCTCTATCTGATCATGCCGGTCGAAGGGCTCCTCGCGGCGCTGCCGTCGCTCAGCTCGGCCCGCATTGCGTTCGAGCGCATCGGCGAGCTCGAAGCGGCGCTGCCGGCCGAACCGGGCAATCACGCCGATTCCGCCACCGCACCGGCCCCAGCCGAAGGATTCTCGCGCATCGTGTTCGAAGGCGTCGAACATCGCTATGTGCGCGAAAGCGACGACGGCCTGTTCACGCTCGGGCCCATCGACCTGACGTTCGATGCGGGAGAGCTCGTGTATCTCGTCGGCGGCAACGGCAGCGGCAAGACCACGCTCGCGAAGCTGCTCGTCGGCCTTTACGCGCCCGAGCGCGGCCGCCTGCTCGTCGACGGCGTCGCCGTGGACGACGCGACGCGTGCCAAGTATCGACAGCGTTTTTCGGTGGTCTTCAGCGATTTTCATCTGTTCGATTCGCTGCTCGGCCTGACCGGCGAACGCGAAGGAATGGCGCGTGCGTTGCTCGTCGCGCTGCAACTCGACCACAAGGTGCGCATCGAGCGCGGCACGTTCTCCACGCTCGCCCTTTCTCAAGGTCAGCGCAAGCGCCTCGCGCTGCTGGTCGCCTTTCTGGAGGACCGACCGTTCTACGTCTTCGACGAATGGGCCGCCGACCAGGACCCGGCCTTCAAGGACGTGTTCTATCGGACGCTTTTGCCCGCGCTGAAGGCGAACGGCAAGACCGTGCTGGTCATCACGCACGACGATCGCTACTTCGATCTCGCCGACCGCCTCGTCAAGCTCGAGAACGGGCGAATCGCCGCGATGACCGCGAACACGGCCGGCCCGGACAATGCGCGGCGTACGGGCGGCAGCGACATGGCGAGCGCGGCATGAGCCACATCGTGCGCGACGAAGCAGCCGGCGCCACCTGCGGCAACACCGGCAATGCCGCGACGTTCTCGCTCGAACGCGTGTCGTACGTCGCCGGCGGCCGTCCGCTGCTGCAAGCGATCGATCTCGCGATCGAACCCGCATGCGTGACCGGGGTGCTCGGGCACAACGGTTCGGGCAAATCCACGCTCGTCAAATTGCTCGCTCGCCAGCTCGCTCCCACTGCCGGCACGATTCACTACGCGGGCAAGCCGCTCGCCGGCTGGGGCGCACGCCAGTTCGCGCGTCAGGTCGCGTATCTACCGCAGCAGACGCCGCCCACCGACGGCATGACCGTGCACGAACTGGTGGCCCTCGGGCGTTATCCGTGGCATGGCGCGCTCGGACGCTTCGGGGAAGAAGACGCCGCGCACGTCGAGCACGCGATGCGTGCAGCGGATGTGCTCCGTCATGCCGATCGTCCCGTCGACGTACTGTCGGGCGGCGAGCGTCAGCGTGCATGGCTGGCGATGCTGGTCGCACAGGACTGCCGCTGCATGCTGCTCGACGAACCGACGTCGGCGCTCGACCTCAACCATCAGCTCTCCGTGCTCGAACTCGTGCGCACGCTCTGCGCGACGCGGGCGATGAGCGCCGTCGTCGTTCTGCACGACGTGAACATGGCCGCGCGGTTCTGCGACAGTATCGTCGCGCTGCGCGAAGGCCGCCTGCTGATGCGCGAGCACGCCGCCGACATCATGGACCCGGCGCACCTCGAATCGATCTACGGCGTACCGATGCGCGTGAGCGCCGATCCGGTCAGCGGACGGCGTCTGGGGTTTCCGGCATGAAGCTGCTCGTTGCCAATCCGCGCCGCCGGCAACTGCTCGTCGCGCTCGCCGCGCTCGCCGGCCTGGGCCCCCAGCTCTCCGCGCAATGCGTCGCTGCGGCGGCCACACGGGTCCCGCACCGCATCGTCGTGCTCAACTGGGAACTCACGGAAACGCTGCTCGCGCTCGGGCGCGCGCCCGTCGGCATTCCGTTGCCCGACTGGTACGCGAGCGGCATCGTGACGCCGCCGTTGCCGCCCGGCGTCGCCGACGTCGGCCTGCTCTATCAGCCGAATTTCGAAGTGCTGCTGGCGCTCGCGCCGGATCTCATCATCGTCACGCCAGCGCATGCGGCGTTGATGACGCCGCTACGACGCATCGCGCCGACGCTCACGCTGGGCACATACATGAACGCTGCACGGCCTCTCGAGGTACTCTGCGACGAGACATCCGCGATGGCGCGCGCGATCGACGCGCCGCAACGCGCCACCGAGCTGATCGCCGCCGCGCAACGGGAGTTCGTGTCGGTGGCCGCCCGGATCGCGAACACCGGAGCTCGCCCGGCGCGAGCCGTGATCGTCGCCGAAGCACTCGACGAGCGACATCTTCGCGTCTATGGCACGGGTAGCCTGTTCGACGACGTGCTCGCGCGCATCGGTGTCGACAATGCTGCCCATCCTCGCGACGCGACGAGCCGTGCGGCCTCCACGCCGTGGCGCACCTCCGTGACCGGTTCAGCCACCGTCGCGCTGGAGCGCCTGTTCGACGTCCCGCACGCGGACATTCTGCTGATCGGTCCGCTGCGCGCCGCCGTGCGTGCCGCGCTGAACCAAAACCCGTTGTGGCGCGCGCTGCCAGCCGTGCGCGAGAAACGCGTCGCGGTGCTGCCGGTGATCGCGGCCTTCGGCGGACTCGTGTCGATGCGCCGCTTCGCCGCGGCCGTCTCGATCGCCCTCGCCACACCGGAGCACGACGGAGGCGGCCTTGCGTAACCTCGTGCTGGCCGGACCCGCCGCGCGGACGAGCGATCGGCGCCTGGCGCTGGTCGGCGCCATGGTCGTACTGGCCGCGTGCCTGACCGCCACGGACGTGCATCGCGCACTGGCGGGCACGCCCTTGTGGCGCGCGCTCGCGGCCACCGCCGACACGCAGGACGTGGGAGCCTTGCTCGTCCACTACAGCCTGCTGCCGCGCGTCGCGATGACGCTGCTGTGCGGCGCCGCGCTCGGCCTGGCGGGTGCGCTGATGCAACAGGTGCTGCGCAATCCGCTCGCGGAACCCATGACGCTCGGGGTGTTCCCCGGCGCGTATCTCACGCTGTCCGTCGCGACGATCTGGATGCCCGGCTGGTTGGCCGTCGGTCGAAGCACACTGGCGCTTGCGGGCGGCGCGGCCGCGATGCTCGTGGTGTTCGGGCTGGCATGGGTGCAACGTATGTCGCCGCTCGGCGTGATCCTCGGCGGCATGGTGGTGAACATGTACTGCGGCGCAATCAGTCTCGCGATCTCGGTGGTGCATTTCGACAGGCTTGCGGGCTTGCAGATCTGGGGCGGCGGCGCGCTCGACCAGAACGGCTGGCAACCGACGCTGCATCTGGGCATGCAGCTCGCCGCCTGCGCGGGCGGCGCCGCGCTGCTCTGTCGCCCGCTGAGTCTGTTCGATGCAGGCGACACGACAGCGCGCCATCTCGGTGTCGCGGTCGGATGGGTGCGCGGCGCCGCGCTGTTCGTCGCGGTCGCGCTCACGGCGTTCGTGGTCGCCGAAGTGGGTGTCATCGGCTTCATCGGCCTGGCCGCGCCGTTGCTGGGCCGCCTGGCCGGCGCGCGGCAGTGGCGCGCGCGACTCGTGTGGTCGCCGCTCATCGGTGCGGCGCTGCTGTGGCTGACCGATGAAATCGTGCGCGCGGTCGCGCGGGCCGACATGTTTTCCGCGCACGTGATCGCGACCGGAAGCGCGACCGCGATCGTGGGCGTGCCGTTGCTCGTCGGGTTGCTGCCCCGTTTGCGCACGCGGCCCGATGCGCATGCCGCAGCAGGCCCCCGGCATGATCGTCGCGCGCCTCGTGCGACGGCGCTGGCGTGGATCATGCTGCTACCGCTCGCATGCCTGCTGTCGCTGGCGGTCTCTCGTGGCCCCACCGGCACGAGCGTCGCAACGCTCACGCAAATCGAAAGCCTGCTGTTCTGGCGCGTACCCCACCTCGTCGCGGCGCTGGCGGCGGGCGCTCTGCTCGCAGTCGCGGGAACCCTGCTGCAACGCATGAGCGCGAATCCGATGGCGAGTCCGGACGTGCTCGGCGTCGGTTCCGGCGGCATGTTCGGCATGGTCGCCGTGCTGTTCATGAGTCACCGCCTCGTCCCCGCCGCGCTGGTGGCAGGCTGCGTGGCCGGCACGTTGGCGACGTTGGTGCTGCTCGTCTGGTTCGGACGGCGCGCGCGATTCGCGCCCGAGCGCCTGCTGCTCGTCGGGCTGTCGATCAGTGCGCTGTTCAACGCGGTAGTCGGCGCGCTGATGTCAAGCGGCGATCCGCGCGCGGGCGTGCTCGTCGATCTGCTGATCGGCTCGACCTACTACGTCGCGCCCGACATCGCATGGAGCGTCGCGGCACTGGCGCTCCTCACGCTCGCCGTCGCACCGCTGACCGGACGCTGGCTCGCCGCGCTTGCGCTCGGCACGGACGTCGCGGCGAGCGTCGGCGTGCCCGTGGGTCGCGCACGCTTCGCCTTGCTGCTGCTGGCGGCCCTGTCGACGGCGGCGGCTACCGTGATCGTCGGGCCGTTGTCGTTCGTCGGGCTGATCGCGCCGCATATCGCACGGTTTTCCGGTGCACGCCGCCCCGTGCCGCAGCTCTATCTGGCCGCAACGCTCGGCGCGCTGCTGATGGTGGCGGCGGACTGGCTCGGGCGGCAGATCGCTTTTCCGCAGGAAATCGCGACCGGCCTCGTCGCCACGCTGCTCGGCGGACCATGGCTCATCGCGCTCGTGATGCTGCGCGGGTTGCGGCGGTAATTGCGTCACGGGTCGCCAGATCGACCACGATGTCGGTCCGGCAGCTGTTCGGTAGTGCATTGATTCAAAGATAGACGAGCCCTTCAGATGCCCGTCGATAACGATCGTCCCCCCCATTTTTCAACCCGCCGCTGGCGGGAGAAAGCAGTTCGACGTTTTTCAACCTCGGGATGATCAACCATGACAACGAGAATAGACCACCCGCGCGCGCGGCCCACGACGACGGGACGCTGCAGCCGCGCCCCGCTCGCCTTTTCGGCGCTGTGCCTCGCCTCCTCGTGGGCGAACGCGCAAGGCACGCCCGCGCCGGTCGGCGACGTGCTGCCCGTCTTGACGGTGGTGGGCGCAAGGGACGCCGATGCGACCACCGAAGGCAGCGGCAACTACGCTGCAAAGTGGGCCACCATCGGCGGAAAAGTCGCGCAATCGATCAAGGAGACGCCGAACTCGGTCTCCGTGCTCACGCGCGAGCGGATGGACGACCAGAACGTCACGACCATCCAGCAGGCGTTGCGCACCGTGACCGGCGTCAGTTCGATCGACTACGGCGACGGCACGGCGTACTTCCGCGCGCGCGGCTCGCAGCTCGGCATTGAATTCGACGGGGTTCCGACGCTCAGCGGCCTGCAGTACCAGTTGCAATTCGATCTGGCGATGTACGACCGCGTCGAAATCCTGCGCGGCCCGGCAGGCTCGATCGATGGCATGGGCGAGCCGGGCGGCGTCGTCAATCTCGTGCGCAAGCGCCCTCAGGATCAGTTCCACCTCGGCACGGAAACGCAGGTCGATTCGTTCGGCAGCGTGCGCCAGATGATCGACGTCACCGGGCCGCTGAACAAGGACGGCACGCTGCGCGGACGCGCCGTTCTCGTGGGCGGCACCGGCATGCAATCCATCGAACGCACGCGCAGCAAGGAGGTGATGGCCTATGGTGCGCTCGATTGGGATCTCACGCCGCGCACGACGCTGTCGCTCTCGGGCGGCTATCAGGTCTCGCCGATCTCCGGCATCGATTACGGTGCGGGCGGCGTGCTGAACAGTACGCGTACCGCACTCACCGGGCGCGTGCCGAGCGAATATACGCGGAACTTCAGTCCGAGCTGGAACTATGCGTACACCTCGTTGCAAGAGGTCAACGCCAACCTCGTGCATCGGTTCGAAAGCGCGTGGCAATCCTCGACCACGCTGTTCTACCGCCACGAACTCTCCAAGGCCTACTACGCGTACTCCGGCCCCGGCGCGACCGCAAACGGCCTCGCGCGCTTCGGAGACCAGCGGCAGCGCACGAGCTATGACTGGTTCGGCACGGACACCAACGTCTCGGGCCCGATCCGCCTCTGGGGGCAAACGCATACGCTGACCATCGGCGCGAACTACGCCGTGATGACGTCGGGCGCGCAATCGGGTTTCCGCGCGTTGAGCGGCCCGTACGGTGGCGCCTACAGTCTCTACGATCCCGATGCGGTGCCGGCCGTGGACGTACCGTACACGTTCGGCACGCGTCACCGCACCGTGCAATACGGCGTCTATGCGCAGGCGCGTATCAAGCTCGCCACGCCGCTGACGCTCGTGCTCGGCGGCCGCGAGGCGTTCCTGCAAGACCGCACGCAGTCGACATTGCCGAGCGTCGCGGACTGGACGACCAACGCACAGGTCGATCATCGCTTCCTGCCGTCCGCCGGCTTGCTGTGGGACATCGTGCCGTCGCTGACGGCCTATGCCAACTATGCGCGTTTCCTCGATGCGCAAACGCAAGGCACGTACTCGGGGCCGGGCCTGCCGCCCCGCTCGGGAGAGCAGTACGAAGTGGGCATAAAGAGCAGCCTGCTCGATGGCCGCCTGAATGCGAACGCCGCGCTGTTCCGCATCAACGACGCCAACCGCGCCGTGGCCGACCCTGCCCATCAGTTCTATTACGTATCCGCAGGCAAGGCGCGCAATCAGGGTATCGAGCTCGAACTCACCGGCCAGCCGACGCCGGACTGGAATCTCTATGCGGGCTACACGTATCTGAACGCACACTACGAGAACGACTCGCCCGATCTCACCGACGGCACGGATCCGAAGCATCTGTTCAAGCTGTGGACCCGGTATACGCTGTCGCAAGGCCCGTTGCGCGGATTCTCGTTCGGGGGCGGCATGCTCGCGCAAACGCGTATTTCGCGCGGCGTCGAACAGGGTGCCTATGCGGTTTTCGACGCACAAGCGGGATATCGTTTCAACAAGCACGTGACGGCGTCGTTGCAATTGAATAACGTGTTCAATCGCAGGTACTACATTCGCCCGCCCAGCACCTATTACAGCGTATTCGGCGACGCACGCAACGTGATGTTGACGGTGCGGTCGGATTTCTAGGTGCCCGCCGCGCGACGAATACGCCGCGCGACGGTCGGCCCCATCGTCCGGCGGCCCTCGCCCGGGGCATAGCATGGCGGAACCGGGCTCACGGCGATTCGTGAAGCCGTCGCGAGCAGCGATGCGGTCCGAACAACCGTGCCGCGCGTCTCGGCGGCAGGAGCGCCCGGCCACGCAATGTCGACGGGGGCGATGCGTCAATTTCCGGTAACTCGCCGTCCGGCACGTTCGTCAACGCGGATGCCTCCTGCGCCGTTCGTCGAAAGACGACGGCGAATTCCGATGGATCGCGCCGGGTCCGCCGGATGCATCCGGCCGTCATGCATCGCCGCGCGCCACGGTAAAATTCCGTCTTCGCCCCGCGCTTATGCAGACGCTATCCATCCGTCCCCGGGCCCACGTCAAAAGCATCGACCAGCCATCATCGCCTTGATTTCCCTCCACTTTCCGCGTCGCGACGCATGAGTTACTCGCTCGCCACCTCGTACATCCGCGAACTCGAGATCCGCAAGAGCCGTTTCATCGCGTACGCGGTTCCGGTCGAGGACCGCGATGCCGCGATGCAGGTCCTGCAACGCCTGCGCGACGAGCACCCGGCGGCCACACACGTGTGCTGGGCGCTGCTGGCGGGCGGCCAGTCGGGCATGTCGGACGACGGCGAGCCGTCGGGCACGGCGGGCCGGCCGATCCTCGAAGTGCTGCGCCATCACGATCTCGACGGGGTGCTCGGCGCGGTCGTGCGTTACTACGGCGGCGTGAAGCTCGGCGCGGGCGGGCTGGTGCGTGCGTACACGGATGCGATCGCGTCGGCGCTGCTCGATGCCGAGCGCGTCGAGCGCATTCGGTACACGCGGCTCGCGATCGAGATCGGCTACCCGGAAGAGGCGCGCGTGCGTCGCTGGATCGAACAGGCCGGTTACGCGCTAGTGGACAGCGCATACGGAATGACGGTGAAGCTCGTGATCAAGCTGCCGGAAACGGCCGAAGCCGCGGCAAGAGCCGAACTGTTCGATCTGACGCAGGGGCGCTCGGGGTTTCCTGATCTCTGAGCCGTTGCGACGACAGCCCGCGCGGCCCGCGCGTACGCTGTACTCGTACTGCATGCATTCGAACCGCCCCGCTCCGCCAGACCTAAAAAAAACGCGCCGCATACCGCGGCGCGCTTCGTCACATGGCGATCGACCCGGCGAACCGCTCAATAAACGTCCGGCACGATCATGTTGTCCGGCACCGGCCGGCGGATGTAATCCTCGTGATGCTCGCGCTGCGGCAGATCGATCGTCGGGCGCGGCACCTCGTGATACGGCACCTGGCCGAGCAGATGGTGAATGCAGTTCAGCCGCGCGCGCTTCTTGTCGACGGCCTGCACGACCCACCACGGCGCCTCGGGAATATGCGTGCGCTGCAGCATCTCTTCCTTCGCGGCCGTGTAAGCCTCCCAGCGGCGGCGGCTTTCGAGGTCCATCGGGCTCAGCTTCCACTGCTTCAGCGGATCCGCGATCCGGCTCTGGAAGCGCAGCTCCTGCTCGTGGTCGGTGATCGAGAACCAGTACTTGACGATCTGGATCCCGCTGCGCACGAGCATCTTCTCGAACTCGGGCACCGACCGGAAAAATTCCTCGTACTCGTCGTCGGTACAGAAATTCATCACGCGCTCGACGCCCGCGCGGTTGTACCAGCTGCGGTCGAACAGCACGATCTCGCCGCCAGCCGGCAGATGCGCGACATAACGCTGGAAGTACCATTGCGTGCGCTCGCGGTTGTTCGGCGCCGGCAGCGCGGCCACCCGGCACACGCGCGGGTTCAGGCGCTGCGTGATGCGCTTGATCGCACCGCCCTTGCCGGCCGCGTCGCGCCCCTCGAAAATGACGACGAGCCGGTGCCCGGTGTTCACGACCCAGTCCTGCAGCTTCACGAGCTCGCCCTGCAGCCGGAACAGCTCGCGGAAATATTCCTTGCGCACCTCGCGACGCTCGGGCGAGAACAGCAGGTCCTCGCCGTCGTCGAAGCGGCGGTCGTCGAGCTCCATCTCGAGTTCCTCGTCGTAGGCGTCGACGAGATCCTCCTCGAAACGGCGCTGGCGCGCTTCCATCGGGTCCGTATCGGTGCGGTTGTCGATCTCGGTGCGGGTATCGTTGTCGCCCATGGGGCCTCCTTCCATCATTGACGCAGCCAAACTCGTCCATTATCCCAGCGTCGCGCGTCAAATTCATGAAAACGGGCGGCCACGCCCGTCCGGAGCGGGGCGCGAACGTCACGCCAGCCCGCCCGCGTGACGCCCTCCGGTTCGCCGCGCATCAGTCGGGCGGCGGCAACACGACCGTATCTTCCGACCCGAACGCAGCCGTCCTGCGAACGCAGCGCCAGCTTCCGGACCGGCAGCCCGGTCTTCCGGCCGACGAGCAATACGTGCGCCGCGCCCGCGATCTCGGCAGACGCCGACCGAACGCTCGGCGCCGAACACTTTCTGCCGCTCTTTGCCGCGCTGTTCCCGCCCGCGCCGAGCGAGCGGCTGGCGGGCGGGCGTCGGGCACGGCTGCTTCGAGGATGCGCCCGAAGCCATTGCCGCGCGGATCGCGGGTTTCATCCGAGCGGCCGGCTGAAAAAATTCGGCAGCCGGATCGAAACTCCGGCCGCCGAACGGCGCGCGCGGCCGCTGTCGCCGACGCGCACGCATCGCTTCACGTCAACGAATAATCCGCGTCACGCCCCGCCCGCGCGGATCGGCCATCGCTTCCGGCGTCTTGCCGTCGATCTTGATGACCTGGATGTCGCCGCTGAAATCCTGTCCCTTCAGCGTGTAACCGCGCGCCTCGATCTGCTTCGCGAGTTCGCCTTCGATCGGGTGGTACGGCTCCCAGAAGATCGTGTTCGGCGGCAGCAACTGGTGGTGGAAACGCATCGCGCCGACCGCTTCCTTCAACGGCATCCTGAAGTCGTAGATGTTGTTGATCACCTGGAAGATCGACGTGAAGATGCGCGAGCCGCCCGGCGTGCCGATCACCAGCGACACCTTGCCGTCCTTCGTCATGATCGTCGGCGACATCGACGACAGCGGGCGCTTCTTCGGTTCGATCGCGTTCGCGTCGCTGCCGACCACGCCGAACATGTTCGCGACGCCCGGCTTCGCGGAGAAGTCGTCCATCTCGTCGTTCAGCACGATGCCCGTGCCGTCGGCGATCACGCCCGAGCCGAAATAGCCGTTGATCGTGTACGTGTTCGACACCGCGTTGCCCCACTTGTCGACCACCGAGAAGTGCGTCGTTTCGGCCTTCTCCGGCATCGTCGTGCCGAGGCCCGGCTGCACGCTCTTCGTGTCCGACGGCTCCTTCGGGTTGACCTCGGCCGCGCGCTTCGCGATGTACGCGTCGTCGGTCAGCTGCGCGATCGGCACCTTGTAGAAATCGGGATCGCCGAGATACTGCGCACGATCGGCGAACACGCGCTTCTCGATTTCCGCGACGAGGTGGATGTACTGCGGCGAGTTGAGCTTCACGCCGTCGAAGTCCTGCTTGAGGTCGGCCTTCATCTTCAGCAACTGCACGAGGCCGATGCCGCCGGAACTCGGAGGCGGCGCGGTGATCACGTCATAGCCGTTCCACTTCGCCTGTACCGGCTCGCGCCACACCGCG
Source organism: Burkholderia sp. AU16741 (assembly GCF_002223345.1). Taxonomy (NCBI): domain Bacteria; kingdom Pseudomonadati; phylum Pseudomonadota; class Betaproteobacteria; order Burkholderiales; family Burkholderiaceae; genus Burkholderia; species Burkholderia sp. AU16741. The sequence goes on along the minus strand of NZ_NKEZ01000008.1, from coordinate 230,853 downwards.
CGATACTGCGCGAGATCCTCGGTCGTGATCAGCCCGTTCCCATCGCCGGTCTTCATCGACGCGGCGATCAGCTCGGCCGTCTTGCCCTTGTAGAAGCCTTCCGCGCCGCCGTTCGCGATGCGCGTCAGCACGTCGGCGAGATCGGGCTGCTTGAAGTTCACGCCGGCCTTCAGCCCGGAGAAGTACTTGTCGAAGTTGGTCTTGCCGCCGAATTCCTTCGATGCGTCGACGCCGCGCTGCGCGAGCTGTTCGTCGACGACGAAGCCGTCGCGCGCATAGTGGATCGCCGGCGCGAGCACCTGCTTCCATTTCAGCTTGCCGAAGCGCTTCTGCGCTTCCCACATGCCCGCGACCGTGCCCGGCACGCCGACCGCGCGCGGGCCGTACAGGCTCATCCCCTTGACGACGTTGCCGTCCTTGTCGAGGTACATGTCCTTCGTCGCGGCGAGCGGCGCGCGCTCGCGGTAATCGATGAAGTACGGCTTGCCGTCCTTGTAGATCGTCATGAAGCCGCCACCGCCGATGTTGCCGGCTTCCGGATACGTGACGGCCAGCGTGAACGCGATCGCGACGGCTGCGTCGATCGCGTTGCCGCCTTCCTTGAAGATCCGCTCCGCGGCATCCGCGCTGTATTTGTCGGCGACCGCCACCGCCGAGCTCGTCAGGACCGCGGGCTGCGGCCCCTTCGCGTACGCGGGCGCGTTCGGCAGGAAACCGATGCCGGCCACCGTCGCCAGCACGGCGGCGGATGATTTGAAGCGATTCAGCGTAGTCATTGCATGTCCCCCATGTGGATCTCCTTCAGGCACGACAAGCACCTGATCCGTGGATGGCCGCTGGCGCGCCGGCAGCCATATGCCGGCTTCGTAGTATAGGGGCACAAAAAGGGTCGAACACGCGACGCGCGACGAAAGCGTGCCGCGTATGTGCGGCCGCTCACGTTGCGGCGCCGCGACGCACACGTGGAGCGCCCGACACCGCCTGCCGTGCGCCCCGTCGCGCAATGCACAAAACCGAAAGTTGCGAACCGCGCGGCATGCCATGCGCTGCGCACCAAAAAATATGCAAACGAGCCGCGCGCGGCACAGGCCGATCTGCGAAGATAGCGCCCCGCTTGCGTGCCGCATCATCGTTTCGTGCACGCGCCGCTTCACGTTTCTTCGTCTCGCTCCCTATGGCATCACACAATGCGCATCACGCGTCCGGCTTCGCGGCCGGCGTCACCGCCGCCGTCCTCGTCGCGCAAACCGGCGCAACCGGCCCGTGGCACTCGGGCATGCTCGCCGCGTTCGCGGCGGGCGTCGCGGGCGGCACCGCGCCCGACTGGCTCGAAGTCGCCTGGTGGAGCCGCAAGCGCCGCCTGTGGATCACGCATCGCACCCTCACGCACTGGGGTATCGGCTGGGTCGCGCTGCTGGCGCTCGGGTGGCACGGGCTCGTCCATCATCCGCATCCGCTGTGGGCCGCACCGCTGTTCGGCTTCGCCTGCGGCGGCGTGATGCACCTGCTCGCCGACTGGCCCAATCCGCTCGGCGTACCGTGGATCTGGCAGCGCCACTCGCTCAACCTGTGGAACAGCGGGCATTGCGACCTGATCGTGGTGGCCGCCGCCTGGGGCGGCACGCTGTGGCTCGCGCAGTCGCTGTGGTCGCGTACGCCGCTGCTCGAACACTGGCTCGGCTGGCTGCAGCGCGTCTAGGAACGGTTCGCGCTCATACGCTCATAACGCACGATCCCTCGTTTGGGAAAATTCAGTCGTGGGGCTGGCCCCCGGTTGCAATTCGACACAATTCGGCACGCGCTCGCGTACCGGCAGGCACGCAACTTTCCGTCCCATTGAAAGCACGGTGCAGGCCCCCATCTGAATCGCAATCGTCGGCACGCATGCCCGGCACGCGCGCGCGACGTCTGGCACACTGACGATTCGATTCGCGTTCGATGCGTCCGCACGTCGCACCTCGCTCGCACCCTATTTCAACGCTCCGATGGACGTCACAGCTACCCGCCCTGCCACCCGTGCGCTCGACGTGTTCCACCCGGCCGTCGCCGCGTGGTTCCGCCGCACGTTCGCCGCGCCGACCGGCGCGCAGGCGCTCGCGTGGCCGCACATCAAGGCAGGCCGCTCGACGCTCGTCGCCGCGCCGACGGGCTCCGGCAAGACGCTCACCGCGTTCCTGTGCGCGCTCGACGATCTCGTGCGCGATGCGCTCGCGCACGATGGCACGCTGCCCGACGCGACGCTGGTCGTCTACGTGTCGCCGCTGAAGGCGCTGTCGAACGACATCCACGTGAACCTCGACGCGCCGCTCGCCGGCATCGCGGAATCGCTCGCGCAACTCGGTCTGCCGGTGCCCGCGATCCGCACCGCGGTGCGCACCGGCGACACGACGCAGGCCGAGCGCGCCGTGCTGCGCAAGCGCGCACCGCACATCCTCGTCACCACACCCGAATCGCTGTACGTGCTGCTGTCGTCCATGTCGGGGCGGCAGATGCTGTCGAACGTGCGCTCGGTCATCGTCGACGAAATCCATGCGCTTGCGTCGTCCAAGCGCGGCAGCCATCTCGCGCTATCGCTCGAACGTCTCGACGCGCTGGTCGGCCACGCGCTGCCGCGCATCGGGCTGTCGGCCACGCAAAAGCCGATCGACGCGGTCGCGCGCTTCCTCGTCGGCGGGCCGGCCGACGCGCCGCGCGACTGCGCGATCGTCGACACGGGCCACACGCGCGAGCGCGATCTCGCGCTCGAACTGCCGAACGTGCCGCTCGAACCGGTGATGGCGACCGACGTGTGGGAACAGGTGTACGACCGCATTGCCGGGCTCGCGGCCGCGCATCGCACGACGCTGGTGTTCGTCAACACGCGCCGCACCGCCGAGCGCGTGGCGCGCCATCTTGCCGACCGGCTCGGCAAGGATGCAATCGCCGCGCATCACGGCAGTCTCGCGAAGGAGCACCGCTTCGACGCCGAGCAGCGCCTGAAGCGCGGCGAACTGAAGTTGCTCGTCGCGACCGCGTCGCTCGAACTCGGCATCGACATCGGCGACGTCGATCTCGTCTGCCAGGTGGGTTCGCCGCGCGGCATCGCGCCGTTCCTGCAACGCGTCGGCCGCTCGGGGCACCATGTCGGCGGCGTGCCGAAGGGGCGGCTCTTTCCGCTGTCGCGCGACGAACTGGTCGAATGCGCGGCGCTGCTCGACTGCGTGCAGCGCGGCGAACTCGACGCGCTGCGCATTCCCGAAGCGCCGCTCGACGTGCTCGCGCAGCAGATCGTCGCCGAAGTCGCGTGCACGGAATGGCAGGAAGACGCGCTGTATGCGAGCTTCACGCGCGCCGCGCCGTACGCGCGGCTGACGCGTGAACGCTTCGACGAAGTGATGAAGATGCTCGCCGAAGGGTTCACGAGTCGCCGCGGCGTGCGCGGCGCGTACCTGCACCGCGACGTGGTCGGCGGCACCGTACGCGGGCGCCGCAACGCGATGATGACCGCGACGACGTCCGGCGGCACGATCCCCGACATGGCCGACTACGCGGTGCTGCTCGAACCGCAGGGCATCCAGGTCGGCACCGTCAACGAGGATTTCGCGATCGAGAGCCTGGCCGGCGACGTATTCCAGCTCGGCAACCAGTCGTACCGGATCATTCGGGTGGAAACGGGCCGCGTGCGCGTGGAGGATGCGCAGGGACAATCGCCGAGCATTCCGTTCTGGCTCGGCGAGGGACTCGGGCGCAGCGACGAGCTGTCGGCGGCGGTCGGCCGGCTGCGCGCGCGGCTCGACGCGCTGTTCGCGGACGGCGACCGGCATCCGCGGGCCGATGCGGCGAAGCACGCGAACGTCACCGAGGCCGGCAAGACGACCACCCGCGGCAAACCCCGAAAAGCGGCCACCGAGACTGACGCGCTGTCCGCCTCGCCCGACAACGCGCCCGGCGGCACCGCGCTCGCCGCCACCGAAAGCCGTCTTGCGCCGGCGCTGCGCTGGCTCGTCGAGGATCTCCACCTGTCGCCGGACGCGGCCCGCCAGATCGCCGACTACCTCGCGCGCACCCGCGCCGCGCTCGGCGCCTTGCCGACGCAGGACACGCTCGTGATGGAGCGCTTCTTCGACGAATCGGGCGGCATGCAGCTCGTGATTCATTCGCCGTTCGGCAGCCGGATCAACCGCGCATGGGGGCTCGCGCTGCGCAAGCGCTTCTGTCGCAACTTCAACTTCGAACTGCAGGCCGCCGCGACCGACGACGCGATCATCCTGTCGCTGTCGCTCGCGCACAGCTTCGCGCTCGACGAAGTGTGGCGCTACCTGCGTTCGGCCAACGCCGAGCACGTACTGATCCAGGCGCTGCTCGACGCGCCGATGTTCGGCGTGCGCTGGCGCTGGAACGCGACCACCGCGCTCGCGCTGCCGCGCTTCACCGGCGGCCGGCGCACGGCGCCGCAATTGCAGCGGATGAAGAGCGACGATCTGCTCGCGACCGTGTTCCCCGATCAGGTCGCGTGCCTCGAGAACGTCGTCGGCGAACGCGAGATTCCGCATCACCCGCTCGTCGATCAGACGCTCGACGACTGCCTGCACGATGCGATGGACACCGACGGCTGGCTCGCGCTGCTGCGCCGAATCGAGAGCGGCGCGATCGAACTCATCGCGCGCGACTTGCCCGCGCCGTCGCCGCTGGCGGCCGAGATCCTGAACGCGAAGCCCTATGCGTTCCTCGACGATGCGCCGCTCGAAGAGCGTCGCACGCAGGCCGTGCAGTCGCGCCGCTGGAGCGATCCCGAATCGGCCGACGATCTCGGCGCGCTCGACGCCGACGCGATCGACGCGGTGCGCGACGAAGCGTGGCCGCTCGTGCGCGACGCCGACGAAATGCACGACGCGCTGCTCACGCTCGCATGCGTCGCCGACAGCGAGGCGCACGCGCACGCAGGCTGGCCCGAGCGGCTCGCGGAACTCGCGGAACGCCGCCGCGCGACGAAGCTCGCGACGCCGGGCGGCGCCGCGCTGTGGGTGCCGGTCGAGCGGCTCGTCTGCGTGCGCGCGCTGCACCCGGACGCCCGCGCGACACCGGCGCTCAAGGTGCCGGCCGCGTGCGCGCAGCCTTGGGAAGCCGATGCGGCGCTCGTCGACGTGATCCGCGCGCGGCTCACCGGCTTCGGGCCGCTGACGCTCGATGCGATCGCCGCGCCGCTCGGCCTGCCGCCCGCGTCGGTGGCGACGGCGCTCGCGGCGCTGGAGCGCGAAGGCTACGTGATGCGCGGCCGCTTCACGCCGGGCGCGACGACCGACGAATGGTGCGAACGTCACCTGCTCGCACGCATTCATCGCTATACGGTGAAGCGGCTGCGTCGCGAGATCGAGCCGGTCGAGCGCGCCGATTTCATGCGCTTCCTGTTCCACTGGCAGCACCTGACGCCCGACACGCGCGGCACCGGCCGCGACGCGCTGGCAGCCGTGGTCGAACAGCTCGAAGGCTACGAGGCCGCGGCAAGCGCGTGGGAAGACGCACTGCTGCCCGCGCGGCTCACCGACTACACGGCGGGCGGCCTCGACGAGCTGTGCCGCTCGGGCAAGCTGGTGTGGACCCGCATCGGCGCGCCGGCGCGCGCGGCCGGTACGCCCGTGAAGACCACACCGATCGTGCTGCTGCCGCGCCGCCATCTTTCCGCGTGGCAGGCGCTGCGCGACCCTGATGCACAACCGGCGCTATCCGCACGCGCGACGCAAGTGCGCGACACGCTCGCCGCGCACGGCGCGATGTTCTTCGATGCGCTGCTCGACGAGCTGCACATGCTGCCCGTCGAACTCGAACAGGCGCTCGGCGAACTCGTGTCGGCCGGCCTCGTGAACGCGGACAGCTATGCGGGCCTGCGCGCGCTGCTGAAGCCGGCCGTCAAGCGCAGCGCGACGTATGCGCCCCGCACACGACGCGGCGGCGCGCTGATCGGCGGGATGGACGACGCCGGCCGCTGGGCGCTCGTGCAGCGTCATTCGCAGCCCGACGACGACGCGCACGCATCGAAACGCCGCCTCGCCACGACCGATCCGGACGCGCTCGAACATATCGTGTGGACGCTGCTGCGCCGTTACGGCGTCGTGTTCTGGCGGCTGCTCGAACGCGAAGCCGACTGGCTGCCGAGCTGGCGCGAACTCGTGCGCGTGCTGCAGCGCCTCGAGGCACGCGGCGAGATTCGCGGCGGTCGCTTCGTCGCCGGGCTTGCCGGCGAGCAGTTCGCGCTGCCCGAGGCCATCCCGATCCTGCGCGAACTGCGACGGCAACCGGGCGACGGGCAATACGTGTGCGTGACGGGCGCCGACCCGCTGAATCTCGCCGGCACGCTGCTGCCCGGCGACAAGGTGCCGGCGCTGGCCGGCAATCGCGTGCTGTTCCGCGACGGCGTGCCCGTCGCATCGCTGGTATCGGGTACGTTCCACTACGCGCCCGACCTGTCGCCCGCCGCGCGCGAGGACGCACGCCTGCGGCTCGCGCGCGCCTGCTGACATCGGCTGACACGCACGCGATACCCGACTACTAATCGCCGGGCCGCGCGAGCGCCATCGTTCGGGTAGCATCGAACGATCGACCGCGCGGGCTTGCGCGCGTCGCCCACACAAAACAAGACTTCCGGAGACTGCCGCTCATGCCTTCGCATGCCGATTCGCCCGTTGTCCATCACGCGGGTTCGCTGACCATTTTTCAGGGTGCCGCGCTCTATATCGGCGCGGTGCTCGGCACCGGCGTAATCGCGCTGCCCGCGCTCGCCGCCGAAGTCGCGGGGCCGGCCTCGCTGCTCGCGTGGGCGGCGCTCGTCGTACTATCCGGGCCGCTCGCGGCCACCTTCGCCGCACTCGGCGCCCGCTATCCCGATGCGGGCGGCGTGTCGACCTACGCGCGGCGCGCATTCGGCCCGAAGGCCGCGGCCGTCGTCGGCTGGTGCTTCTATTTCGCGGTGCCGGCCGGCGCGCCGGCCGCCGCGATGTTCGGCGGCGCATACGTCGCGGCCGTCACGGGCGGCGGACACACGACGATCGTCGTCACGGCCGCCGCGCTGATCGCGACCGTGTCGGCCGCGAACGCGTTCGGTGTCACCGTGTCGGGCCGCATGCAGCTCGTGTTGTCGGCGCTGCTCGTTACGTTGCTGCTCGCAGCGGTGCTTGCGTCGGCGCCGCACGCGCGCACCGCGAACCTGCATCCGTTTGCCCCGCACGGCTGGCTCGCGGTCGGCCAGGCCGCCGCGCTGCTCGTGTGGAGCTTCGCCGGCTGGGAAGCGATCACGCATCTCGCCGCCGAATTCCGCCGGCCCGCGCACGACATGCCGCGCTCGGCCGGCATCGCGGTCGTGGTCGTCGGGTTCCTGTATCTGTCGGTTGCCGCCGCGAGCGTGACGGTGCTCGGGCGTTCCGCGGGCGCATCCGGCGCGCCGCTCGCCGAACTGATCGCGGGCGGCATCGGCGGCCATGCGCAGGCGCTGGCGGCCGCCGCCGCGCTGCTGCTCACGCTCGGCACGATGAACGCGTATTTCGCGGGCGCGGCCAAGCTCGGCGCGGCGCTTGGACGCGACGGCGCGTTGCCCGCATGGCTCGCACAGGGCAGCCAGGTGGGCGGCGTGCCGCGCCGCAGCCTCGGCGTGATCGCCGTGCTCGCGGCCATCGCGCTGGCCGCGACGGCGCTGTCGGACGTCGGGCCGAAGCCGCTCGTGCTCGTGACGTCCGGATGTTTCGTGATGGTGTACGGGCTCGGCGCGGCGGCCGCGCTGAAACTGCTGCCGCGTGGCGGCATCGCGTATCGCTGCGCGTGGATTTCGCTGATTGCGGTGGTCGGGCTGTTCATGACGACCGGCTGGTACTTCCTGTTCCCGCTGCTGCTTGCGGGCGGTGCGCTGCTTTATCTGCGGATGGCCGGGCAATCGTAGAGCAAAATGCAGTCGCCATCGCTTGAAAACGCGAAAGTATCACCTCGCCGGCCGACGTTGACTGCAACACCAAAGTTTCCCACCGGTTCTCACGCTTTTACGAGGCACATTAATGTTGTCGCTGGCTTCGACTCGGCGAAGTTCCACGTTACCTAGTCGAGCAATACCGCAGGTATGTCCTCGACGAGACATACCTGCGTGCACATTGAATCAATCAGATCTGGAAACCACAACTCCATTGAACAGAGGGGAAGTCGCTACTACTGGGAATATAGATGGCGTTGTTCTGGATCAAGTGCCCGTCGCCGGTATATTTCGAACTGCCGGTCAAGTATCCCGACGAATCATAGCTTTTTGCGTTGTACGTTCCATCGCTGTTGTATGTGAACTTTGAGAACCCGGTAAGCTTGCCAGTTGATGTGCTAAATCGGTCAGCTTCGATCTGACGCCCCAGATCATCGAATATGTCACGCTCGAAAAGTTTTCCATAGGAGTACTGATAATAATCGTAAATAATATGATTTACACCGAAAAGTGCAACCATTTCATCCGCACCGTCAAACATGTGAGCGACGAAACTATTGTCAGTGGAAAAATCGTACCGATGCGTCGCTCGTCCGTTAGAGTAAAAAATATCCTGTGTCTTGAACCCGTTCGCATTAAAGGTCGCATATTCTGTCATCTTGCCATTGGTGCCGAACAGTGCTGCGAACTGTGAGCCATCGCTATTAAAGACATGAGAAGCGTAGCTGCCGTCGAGATTGAAGTCGATCTGCTTGGTTGCCTTTCCGTCCGCACCAAAGAAAATATCCTGCGTCTGGACACCGGCTGCATTGAACTTCGCATACTCGCTCACTTGACCATTGATGCCGAAAAACGTCGCTGTTTGTGAACCATCGGCAGCAAAGTCGTACTTCGTGTAGCTCTTGTCGAGGTTGAAGTTGTACTGCTGCGTGGCCTTGCCGTTTGCGCCGTAGAAGATGTCCAGCGTCTTGAAGCCGTTGGCGTTGAACTTCGCGTATTCGGTCATCTGACCGGTCGTGCCGTACAGCGATGCGCTCTGCGAACCGTCGGCAGCGAAATCGTATTTCGTGTAGCTCTTGTCGAGGTTGAAGTTGTATTGCTGCGTGGCCTTGCCGTTTGCGCCGTAGAAGATATCCAGCGTCTTGAAACCATTGGCGTTGAACTTCGCGTACTCGGTCATCTGGCCGGTCGTGCCGTACAGCGAGGCGATCTGTGAACCGTCGGCAGCGAAGTCATATTTCGTATAGCTCTTGTCGAGGTTGAAGTTGTATTGCTGCGTGGCCTTGCCATCCGCGCCGTAGAAGATATCCAGCGTCTTGAAACCGTTGGCGTTGAACTTCGCGTACTCGGTCATCTGACCAGTCGTGCCGTAGAGCGAGGCAGTCTGCGAACCATCGGCGGCGAAGTCGTATTTCGTGTAGCTCTTGTCGAGGTTGAAGTTGTACTGTTGTGTGGCTTTGCCATCCGCGCCATAGAAGATGTCCAGCGTCTTGAAGCCATTGGCGTTGAACTTCGCGTACTCGATCATCTGGCCAGTCGTGCCGTAGAGCGAGGCAGTCTGCGAACCGTCGGCAGCGAAGTCGTATTTCGTGTAACTCTTGTCGAGGTTGAAGTTGTACTGCTGTGTGATCTTGCCGTTCGCGCCGTAGAAAATGTCCAGCGTCTTGAAACCATTGGCGTTGAACTTCGCGTACTCGATCATCTGGCCAGTCGTGCCGTAGAGCGAGGCAGTTTGCGAACCATCGGCGGCGAAGTCGTATTTCGTGTAGCTCTTGTCGAGGTTGAAGTTGTACTGTTGTGTGGCTTTGCCATCCGCGCCATAGAAGATGTCCAGCGTCTTGAAGCCGGCGGTATTGAATTTTGCGTATTCGACGATCTTGCCGTTCACACCATACAACGTTGCGGTCTGCGAGCCATCGGCGCTGAAGTCGTACTTCGTGTAGCTGTTGTCCAGCCGGAAGTCGTACCGCTGGGTGGCTTTCCCGTCAGCCCCATAAAATACGTCCTGGAGCTTGAACCCCGTATAGTCGAATTTTGCTTGTTCCTGGATTTGGCCGTTGGGACCGAACAGGGACGTCGTCACGGCACCTTTCAACGAAAGGTCGCCATTCACCATCACCCATCCGCCGTTCAGCAGCGGAATGCCCTTTGTATCAATCGTGAATACTGCCTGGCCATCAACTGTGAAGCTGGTGTACTTGATCATATCGCCCTGGATTTTCTGCCAGTCGACGAGATTCGGATCCATGCCGGAATGCTGGAGAATCCACCAGTCCGCGTAATATTGGGTGTAGGTCAGATATTTGGCAATGGACGGCGGGAGCGTGCCGTAGTATTTCCCTGCGGCGTCGACAAACGCCGTACCGGGATTTGCGAGCGCCTGAGCGGCAGCGGATCCCCACGTTACATTTTTGACGTCGATACCGGCCGACTCCGCCAGTTTATTCAGTTGCAGCGTCAGACGACTGTCGGATAAGTCCGAATGCATGTGACCGGTCGCGCCACCAGTTAGGCCCAACTGGATTGCAACGATGTATTCGGAAAGCAGCGCCACCCCTTCGTTCGTCAAGCCATTGGCAACGGCCTGATCGGGATTCAGCGCAAGCGAACCGCCCATCCCGCCTGGCAGCAGCGCGTGCCCAAGTTCGTGAGCCAGTGTGGTGGCAAAAATATTTGCCGGTTCGCTCCATGTAGGATCGAAGGCGATGACCCTGTCAGTAGGGTTAGCGTAAACCCCTTTACCTATCTCCCCGGTTACGAAAATCCAGCCATCCAAATTGCCGAAAGCATTCAGTTCGCCAGCCAAGAAAGAAGATTTTTTCGCAGCCTCGATAATTGCGTTATATTTTACGGAATTAAATCCAAATCCATCAGCAAGCTTTTTAAGAGCTTTTTTATTGAGATCAACCGCCAATTTAAATCCCCAGTTTTATTTATTTTTTGATATCAATGATAATGCGAGAAAGTTCACCAGCCGGATTAAATCCAACGGTGATTGTCTTATCGATATGACTATCTACAATCTGGCACCGCCACGTTTCGTTTCCGTGGGGAGCAGTAGCTGCACCCGGACCGCCGTGGGGAGATGGCTGCGGAGGCACGCGCACAAATTCACTTTTGAATATCTTTTGAGCTGCATTAAAGTCAGGGCCGCCCTCATACATCCCAAAATTTATCACTGCCGTTGTCACACCAGATTGATTAATTGTCTTTCCGCCTACAAAATTGGCACCAGGAATTGATCCTCCAAAAGCCTCTGGTACTTTTCTTCGCGGAATCACCGAACCCGGCACACTCGCCATAATCGAAATTTGTCGATCCGCGCCGTTAACGTCGTCGAATATACTAACCTCCTCGAGATTAAATATATTTTTCAGATTCTCTTCGGTATAGAACGCATCTTGCAGCAGGAGGTCGCCGTCAAAAATCACCTTGAGGTTCTGAACGAACTCAACAGGAGTTTTCGGTCTGGAAATCATTTGCGCCACCTCTTTTCCACCTTGCAACGAAACGGACTGATTGGTCGGCGAACTCGCTTGTTGCGCGGTATTCAGACGGCTGGTCAATACGGGAGCCATTTGTGGTGCGTCATCAGGTTGTGCATAGCGCAGACTTCCCGGCAACGCGGCCGGCAGGTCGGACGCCGGCACCGGCTGCGCACAACTTATGTTGCTTGCCACGGTAGCGGTCGCCACTGCGGTTGCTGTAATAGCTTTCATCAATACCTTTCCTCTAAAAACCACGTTAATAGAATGGCGCAAAACCTGCTCTGCTTCGTGTCAGGGACATAAAAGCCCTCAAACGTGCACGAGCGGTGGCGCTCAAATTTTTCAAATAAATTCGCTCCTTGACAATTTTACGCTGGAGAACATTACTTCACCACCCGCAATAATTGCTTTTTCTACTCCCCTTGCTTGCGGCGGCACATTAGTTATGCCCCATGCATTATGGAATCGACATTGCCCGCGATGGAGGCAAATAAGGATTCCCCGGCATGCCGAAACCGGATCTCGAAAGATTCTCTTGCGCCCGGCGGGCATTTTTAATATTCTCGATGGTCTGCCGCTCGTTCCTTAATCGCATCAACTCTGCCTGTTTCATACGCGCCGATGCATTTATGCAACGAGTGATCGAGAGACGTTGCTGAAACGTCAGATCTGCCGTGTCAAGCGGGTACCCGTCCGCCTGACGAATCTGGCACCCAAGCTCAGCGCGTGGCGCTTCTTCGGCATGACCTACCGGGATCAATTCGATGTCTGATAACAACAGAACCGCAACAAACAGACCAGCAGATTTTCGTGTCTTCATGAGAGCCTTAACTCGGAACAATAAATACCGGGCACTTTCGAGATGGCATCGCAGGATTAATCCCGCATCGATTTGCGAATCCCGTCCCTAACCGGTTCAAGCAGGTAATCGAATGCCGAGCGCGCATGCGTGCGGATATACACCTCGGTCCGGAGCCCCGGCCCGAGTGCGACCGGCTCCTTGGCGAGACGGTTGGCCTTTTCCAGTGCTTGCGCCGGCACCTCGACCCGGACCACGTAGAAGCGCGTGCGCTTATCGCTGTCGGTCAGCGCGTCTGCCGAAATGTATGTGACCTTGCCGTCGAGCATCGGCGTGGTGCGCGAGTTGTAGGCCGTCAGCCGAACGTCGGCATGGCTGCCCGGCGCGATCTCACGCACGTCATCCGGTCGGATATTCGCTTCCACGATCAACGGCGCCCCTTCGGGGACAACATCAACGATCGGCTCGCGAGGCGCGATTACTGCGCCGATCGTATGTACCTTCAGGCCGACGATCGCACCGTCGACCGGCGCGGTCACGCGGGTACGGGCAGACTGATCGCGAGCTGGGCGTAGCCGCTCGCCAATCTGAATCGCGCGCGTGGTCGCTTCCTTAAGCTGGTCGTCGGCCGCCTTCACATAGTCGTGACGCAGCCCGGCAATTCGGAGTTCGAGATCAGTCTGCCGCTGCTTCGCGCGGCTCAGATCGGCGGCGCCTGACTGGACGCGCGACAGTGCATCAGCCTCGGCCCGCCGCAAATCGAGCACCTTCGTTTCAGCAACGAAACCTTCCTGTTGCAACGTTTCGTTGGTCCGCCGTTGCTGGCGCGTCATGTCGTAGCTGCGGTTCATCGTCTGAATCAACTGCGAACTGATCGCGATTTCCTGGCGGGTCTGTGCCAGTTCGGTGCGCAGCATCGTGCTTTGGTCGACGAACGCACGCCGGCGCGCGATGAACAGCGAAGACTCGCGTGCCAGCAACTCGGCGACGCGCGGATCGTCGCGCTGTTTCTCCAGCGCAGCCGGGAACGCCAGCGTTTCCTTCAGTTCGCGCTCGGCGGAAAGGCGTGCGATCTTTGCCTGTTCCGCATCAAATTGCGCTTGCAACGCCGATAATTCGGCCGCCGGACTCACATTGTCCAGCACAACCAGCACTTGGCCCGCCTTCACACGGTCGCCATCCCGGACCAGGATTTGCTTCACGATCCCGCCTTCCAGGTGCTGCACTGTTTTACGTTCGCCTTCGGTGCGCACCGAGCCCTCTGCGACGACGGCGCCAGAAATCGGCGCGAGCGCGGCCCACACCCACATCAAACCCAGACCGACGACGACCCCGGCGACGCTGGCGCAGATCAACCGGCGCGGCAACGGCAGCACGCTGCCGTCGGATGCCACGGACGCAGGCCGCCAGCGTTTCAGACTTTCGCTCACACGAAGTAAGGGCATGGATGTTCTCATCGGTTGCCTTCCATCGCCGGATCAAGCGTTGGCACCCGGGCGGCCTGCAACGAAGACCGGCTTGCCTGCAACGCGGCGAAATCGATTCCCTGCGGTAAGCCGCTGGCGTCGTCGGTTTGCCCATTCGCTGGGCACGAGCCACTATCGGCCTGCTCCGGTCCAGATGGCATTTCAAGCCGTTCCATTTGACCATCTTTCAGCCGCAATATCCGGTCAGCCAGTGCGAGCAGCGACGGCCGGTGGGTGACCGCGATGATGGTCATTCCATCGGCTTTCAGATGGCGCAGCACGCGTTCGAGCGCGGCTTCCCCCATCGTGTCGAGGCTCGCATTGGGTTCGTCCAGCAGCAGCAGGGCAGGCTCGCCGTACAGAGCGCGCGCGAGGGCGATGCGCTGACGCTGGCCACCGGACAACAACTCTCCCGCGTCACCGATCAGCGTCTCGTATCCATCGGGGAGATTCAGGATCATCTCGTGAACCTCGGCTCGCTTCGCCGCGCGCACGATCGCGGCCGAATCGAGCGGGAGCGGCTTCGCGGTCCGGGCGATGTTTTCCGCGACGGTGCCTGCGAACAGCTCGACGTCCTGCGGCACGTACCCGAGATACCGGCCCAGGGAAGATCGGGGCCACTGCGCCATGTCGGCGCCGTCCAGCCGCACCGCACCTGCCTGCGGTCGCCACAACCCCGCGATGACCCGCAGCAACGTCGATTTACCGGACGCGCTAGGCCCCGTGATCACCAGCGTCTGGCCCGCCGCCAGCGTGAAATTGATACCGCGCAGCAGCAGCCCCAGACCTGGCGTTCGCGACGGCACGCTGAACGCGATCTGCTCGACCCGAATTTCGCCGGTGGGCGGTGGCAACGCGATCGGTTCGGCCTCGGTCTGGCTGACCAGCAGTGCCTCTAGGCGAGGCCATGCCTCGCGCAGTTCGCCGGCCTGCCTCCAGTTGCCAATCAACTGTTCGATCGGCGCCAACGCCTTACCGAGCAGGATGGTCGTAGCCAGCATCACGCCCGGCGTCGCATGGCCCGAAATCACCAGCCATGCGCCGGCCGCCATCATGATCACCTGGATCGCCTGCCGCAGCCCCTTGGTCAAGTCGCGATAAAACGCGCTGCGATCCGACACGTCGCGCTGTGCGGCGATGTAGTCGCGCTTGCGTACATCCCAGGCACCCACCAGGTTTTCCGTCATGCCGAGTACGGTCATGACTTCGGCATTGCGGATGAGGTGCTGGTAGAACGCATCACCCTCCCGCTGCCGCGCAAGGTAAGACTCGATACCCTTGCGCGTAAGCCGGTCGTTGACCATCGCGACACTCACCAACAGCAGTGCGCTGAGCACCGCGATCAGCGCCAAAGACCAATGAAAGAGGCCGATGACGGCTACGTAGACCACCAGCCAAGGCGCGTCGAAAAACGCAATCACGCCCGACCCTGCGAGAAACGCCCGCAGCGTATTGATGTCACCCTGACTCGCGAGCGCGCGCGATGGCAGCCGATAGGCGCGAACGGAAATCTGCGTCTGCAACGCGAGTCGCTCGAGCCGGTTGCCGATTCGCACGCCCAGGTCCGACAAGATCCGGCTGCGGGCAATATCGACGCCGATATTCATCCCGAGTGCGATCGCCATGAAGGCCATCAACATCAGCAGCGTTTGAATGCTCCGGCTCGGTAGCACGCGGTCGTAGACCTGCAGCAGATAGATGGTCGGCGTCAGCAGCAGCAAGTTTGACGCGATACCGAACGCGGCCGCGATCACCAGATGGCGCCTGATGAGTTGATACATCAGTGTCCTCCCGATGCGCCGGAGCTCGCGATGCGGGCAGGCGTGTGCTCGACCAGCATCGTATCGAGTGCCGCAAGGTCGGCCTCGCCCAGGTCGGCGGTGCTCGCTTTCAGCTTGAGCGCTTGGGCGAGCGTTTCAGTACGGGCGCGCGCAAAGTCGCGCTGAGCCCGGTAGAGCTTGTCGCCTGCGTCGAGCACGTCAGCATTCACGCGAACGCCGACCCGGTAGCCGGTCTGATTCGATCGCAATGCGACCGTGGCGGAGCGCACCGCGCTCGCCAGCGCATCGGTCTGCGCCAGTCCCCGTGTGACGCCCAAATACGCGTCGTGGGCCGTGAGCCGGGCACTCCGCTGGGCGTCGTCCAGATCTTCGCGAGCCTTGTCTTCCAGCGCGAGCGCTTCGCGAATCTTGCTGCGGGTCATCAGGCCGTCGGTCAGGGGCAACGAGATCTGGACGCCGACGTAGCCGGAGCTGCCGCGGCTCGCGCCGGTGTAGAAGTTCGTCTGTCCATTGATAAACGCCGCGTTGCCGTTGCTGGCATTCCCGACCAGCGAGACGGTGGGATAGTCACCGGCGCGCGCCTTGTTTCGCTCGCGGCTGGCGAGTTGGATCGCGATCATTTTCCGACGCACCCCATAATCCGCGGTGGCGGCCGTGTCCATCCACTGTTGTAGGTCCTCGGGCGCCACGGGCGGCAGATGTGCATCGCCGCGCCATCCGTCTACTCTGTCGACAGGATGGCCGACAATCTTCTGGAGCGCCGCGTAGCTGGTATCGCGTTGCGTTTGCGCGGCGACTTCATCCGCTCGCGCAGCATCGAAGCCGGCCAATGCCTCGTTCGTATCAACGATGGTCGCATCGCCCAGTGCGAAGCGGCGTTTCGCAAGCGCCAGTTGTTCCGCGACGGCCTTGCGGTGGCCGATGGCAAGCGCAAGGTCGTCCTGTGCATTCAGCGCGGCCAGATAGGCCTGGGCAACGCGAAGGAGCAAGTCCTGCTTCGCTTGAGCCAACGCAAGATCGGCATCCATCGCAAGGAGTTGGCCTTGCTGCCAGTTTTCCCAGGCGGCCCAATTCAAGAGTGGCTGGTTCAGTGTCAAGGTGAAGCCATTTGTCGAATAGCCGGGTATGGTCTGGCCTGGAATCTGCATGCCATTGCGATAGATGACCTGCTGGATACCAACTTGCGGCAACAGTCCCGCTCGCCCCTGCGGGGATTTTTCGATTCCCGCACGCCATGCAGCTTCTGCACTCCTGAACGTAGCATCTTGGGCAAGCGCCTCGCTAGCGAGATTTGCCAGACTCGACGCGTTGGCATACGGAGCCGATATGATCACAAGAAAGCTGGAAATTGCGTTCAGCGCATTGCGCGCAGCGTGCCGAGGACGCCAGCCCTTGAGGTTGGATTCTCGTGACATGCCCCCATCTGTTCGGCTGTGCCAACTGCAGTTGCTCATCGTTTTCCTTTATTTGCGCATCCACTGCAGTTGAGTCCAGCGCAAACGTTTGTCTTGCTGAGCACAGTTGCACGTCACATTGCAGATCTTTTCGAGTGTATAAAAAACATCAATTGGTAAGAATAGAACGAATCCGAATTCCTTTAGAGATTCACTCGAAAGAATCTGAAAATCCAAGCAATTTGAACGTTAGTCGCACTCGATTAATATGCAATCGACCGGTCTTAGACATCGCCCAAAAGGCAAGCGGCCTCGGACATCGCAACCCGACGCCGGGATCGCGCTGAAGGCGCATTAGGTATGTCGGGTAACAGCGACTTTCTATAGTGGTTTGAATAACCACGGTAGGGTGTGCCGTGCAGGAGCAATTTGAATCTTCAATCCAATCAATTTGCGACACGACAGCGGAAATGAACGCCACCGCGAATCGGCAAGCCGCCGCGCCCTCCATGGGACTCACCGGAAAACAGCGTGAGCCTCCATCGGAAATCGGCTGCCCGCCGGTTCACCGGGCACGCGTCAGGCCGGCACCAGCTCGAAGCTGAGCCGTTTGCCGAGCGCGGTGGCCGCGCTCGCGAGCGTCGCCAGCGTGAGGCTCGTGTCGGTTTCGTCGAGCAGACGGTTGAGCGCGGCGCGGCTGGTTTTCATCCGCGCGGCCATCGCCGTTTTCGTGATGTGCTGCGCCTTCATTTCCTGCCCGATCTGCCACGCGATCACGCGCTTGATCGCGGTGGCGGTGGCCGCTTCGAGATTGCCGTCCGCTTCGAGGAAGGCGTCGAAATCGCTGCCGATATGCGGATTGTTCGTGGTCGTCATGTCGTACTCCAGGTGCATGGCGTTGCCGGCTGCCCGACCGTCGGAGACGGTGCGTTCCGGCGCAACCGGGGAATTCAGATGGCGTGCGTCAGCGCTTTCAGGCGCGCGACGGTGACGTCGAGATCGTCCGACGGCGTGGCCCGCGACTGCTTGAAGAAGCCGTGCAGCAGCACCATCGTGTCGCCCACGACGGTAAACAGCACGCGTGCGCTTCGCCCCGGCACGGCCACGCGGATCTCCCACACATTCTTCGCCATCTTGCGGACCAGCGGCATGCCGAGCGGCCAGCCGAGTTGAACGGTCTTGATCTCTTCGCCGATCGCCCTTCACTCCACGCGCCCGAGCGCGTCGAGCCATTCGCGCACCGGCTCGTTGCCGCGGGCCGTCCGGAAAAACCGCACACCGAGCGTGACCTGAATCTGCTGTCTCGCCATCGTCTTGTCGTCCATCGTATCAAAAATGGTACGATATGCCAAGCACCCCGATGACGGCTACTGGCCGGATGGCCGATCCTGCAGCAAGAAAGAGAAAGGGATCGGCCCGGCGCATCGCCAGGCCCGATGGATCAACGCTTGCCGCGAGCAGGCTTGCGCGCCGCGTGTGGCGCCCGCTGCGGGCGCGCATCGCCGAACCGCGACCGTGCGATGTCGCGCACCGCGTCGATCAGCGTCCGCGCGACCGGCGACGGCTGCGCATCGGTACGCAGCACGAGCCCGACCGGCTCGTCGGTGCCCGCCGACGGCAGCGGCAGGCCCGCCAGCGCACCTGCCGACAGATCGTATTCGGCCGCATAGAGCGGCACGAACCAGACCGCGTCGTTCTCGAGCGCCAGCGCGCGCGCGACCGATACCGACAGCACCTCGATGAATGAATCCAGCGGCGGCGCGCCGCATGCGCCGAGCAGTTGCTCGGCGGACTGGCGAATCAACGTGCCGAACGGCGGCAGCACGACCGGATAGCGCGCCAGCTCGGCGGCCGGCGCCGTGCTCGCGAGCAGCGGATGCCCGGCGCGCACGACCGCGACGAGCGGCTCGTTGTACAACTGCTCGAACGCGAGCCCGATCATCCGCTCGGGCTCCGACAGCCGCCCGATCGCGCATTCGATCGCGCCGGATTTCAGACGCTCGAGCAACTCGGCGTTCGCGGCCGTCGCGATCCGCACGACGATGCGTGGCCAGCGCGCGGTCAGCGCCTTCATCAAGGCCGGCGCGAGCGAGGCCGCGACGGTCGGCAGCATGCCGATTTCCAGCGTCGCGGCGGCGGCCCCGCCCTCCCGCGCCAGCAGCCCGACGCCCTGCCGCAGCGCCAGCACGCACGCGTTCGCATGCGGCATGAACAGTTGCGCTTCGCGGGTGGGCTGCGCGCCGTGCCGGCCGCGCTCGAACAGCTTCACGCCGAGGATCGCCTCCAGCTCGGCGATCGTCTTGGACACGGCCGGTTGCGTGATCGACAGGCTTTCAGCCGCCTTCTGCACGCCGCCCAACTGCGCGACCGCGAGAAAACACTGCAGGTGCCGGAATTTGACGCGGCCGTCGGCGATACGGTTATTCATAACGAGCAGTTATGCGAATGACGATGAATCGCCATTTTGCATAACTTTCCGGAAAGGCCCAAGCATCCGGCGCGGCGTCACGCATGGCGCCGCAGCGCATGGAATCCGGTCGGCTCCCAGATCCGCTTCGCGATCAGCAGGGCCGTGCCGTGCTTCTGCCCCAGCGGCGCGGAGGACGACTCCGCATGCAGCGCCGCCGCCTTGCTGGCGAGCCTCCGCAGCTCCTGTTCGAGCTCCGCGGCAGCTGCATCCGTCAGCATCCCCTGCAGGAACGTCATCGTCTCGCCCGGGCCGTCGAAGCGGCTGCCGAGAAAATCGTCGAGCACGTGCGCATGGAAATAACGGCGAATCGGCCCGCCCGGCAGCCAGTCGAAATCGCGCGCGACGCGCACGCGAATCCGGTCGCCGGGCAGCAGCGCGATCACGTTCATCCGGTCGAGCATCAGCAGATATTTCACGCACTCGGCCTGCGTGAGCCGATAGGCCGACACGATGTCCTGCACGGTCCAGTAGTTGATCGCGCAAACGGCGACGAGCAGCAGCTTCTCGTCCGACACGAGCAACGCCTCCTGCTGCTCCGTCAGCACGCGCAGGCGCGGCGCGGACGCCGACGCTTCCTGCACGAGTTCGGCGAGCGTATAGCCGAGCAGTTGCGCGATCTCCGCGACACGCTCCAGCGTGAAGCGGCCGCTCGCGAACAGCCGCTTCACGCTCGTCTCGGACACGTCGAGCGCACGCGCGACATCGCGGTAAGTCATTCCCTGCGCCTTCAGCTGGCGCTTCAGCGTTTCGATGAGTTGGGCGGTCTCGGTCATGGCAGTATCAAAAAATGATGCTCGAGGTCGGATATTAGGCTACTCGCGCATCCACATCAGCACTTTGGGTTACTTGTCTGCATAATCCGCTCCGTCCTGTCACGCAACGACGGAGCCGAAATGACCGCCCGAATCGACACCACGCCCTGCGAACCGCGCCGCGCCACCCCGCGCGATGCACGCGACACCGATCGCACGATGCCGCTCGCCACCATCCGCACGCTGGCCGCCGGCGCGCACGTCGGCGATCTCCTGTTCATCCGCGCGCCGGCCAGTGGGCCACAGGCCGCGGCTGGCGCGGCCGGCACGTGGGCCAACCGCTTCGGCATCGTCGTCGATACGTCGGGCGACGAACCGCTGATCGCCGAACCCACCGCGTTCGCGTGGACCAAGCTCACGCCGCTGTCGCGCTTCGTCGCCCGCACCGACGGCGGACGCATCGCGCTGGCACGCCGCGTCGCGGCAGCGTCGGCCGACGCGCAGCGCCACGTCCATGCGCTGGCCGAACAGCGAATCGATGCGCTGTTCGGCAGCCGCCTCGCCCTGCGTGCGCGGCGCGGCTTCTGCGCGCGGTACGTGGCCGACGTGCTCGGTGCCGGCCACGCGTCGACACCGTCGGCCCTGCTGCGCAGCGGCACGCTGGCGCTCGAATTCGACGGGATCGTCTTCGATCCCCGCCACCCATGACGACGGGCACGCTCGGGGAGACCGCATAACAACGAGAACGAACGATAAAAAACAGCGACGGGCTGGCTGGAGGGCCGTGCACGGGGTCGTCACCGACGACGCGAAGCCCGATCGTTTTTTCCGCCGGACAGGCTGCCTGTCCGGCGGAATTTTCATTGGAGGCACCACCATAACGAACGGTTATGCGATTCGCGAAAAAAGGTCATTTTGCATAACTTTCCGGATTGGCTAAAGTCGTGCCATCCACTTCGCGAAAAACTGACAGGAGACGCCCGATGGATTCCCCCACGATCCTCACGCCGCGCGACTGGCCGTCGCATCCGGCCTATGTTCACCCCGAGTACCGTTCGTCCGTGAAGCGCGGCCCGACCCGCCCGCTGATCCCCTTGAAGGAGAAGCTGCGCGACCAGTACGCGCCCGTCTACGGCGCGGAAGATCTCGGCGCGCTCGACCACGACCTGACGAAGAATGCCGTGAAGAACGGCGAGCCGCTCGGCGAGCGGATGGTCGTCACCGGCCGCGTGCTCGACGAGGGCGGCAAGCCCGTACGCAACACGCTCGTCGAGGTGTGGCAAGCCAATGCGGCCGGTCGCTACGTGCACAAGGTCGACCAGCACGACGCGCCGCTCGATCCGAACTTCCTCGGCGCAGGCCGCTGCCTGACCGACGACGAAGGCCGCTACCGCTTCCTGACGATCAAGCCCGGCGCGTATCCGTGGGGCAACCATCCGAACGCGTGGCGCCCGAATCACATCCACTTCTCGCTGTTCGGCGATTACTTCGGCTCGCGTCTCGTCACGCAGATGTACTTCCCCGGCGATCCGCTGCTCGCGTACGACCCGATCTTCCAGGGCACGCCCGAGGCCGCGCGCGACCGCCTGATCTCGCGCTTCTCGATGGACATCACCGAAGAAGGCTATGCGCTCGGCTACGAATTCGACATCGTGCTGCGCGGCCGCGACGCCACCCCGATGGAGCGCTGAACCATGACGACGCTGAAGCAAACCCCTTCGCAGACAGTCGGCCCGTACTTCGCGTACGGCCTGTGCCCGCAGCAATACGACTACGACCTGAAAAGCCTGTTCACGCCGACGATCGCCGCCGCGCACGCCGAAGGCGAGCACGTGCTGCTGGTCGGCCAGGTGTTCGACGGCGACGGTAACGTCGTTGGCGACGCGGTGCTCGAATTCACTCAGGTGGACGGCGCGGGCCGCTATCCCGCGTCGCGCGACGACATTGCGAAATCCGGCTTCACGGGCTTCGCGCGGGTCGGCACGGGCACCGATCCGCAGCAGCGCTTCGTCGTCGAGACGGTGAAGCCGGGCCGCGTCGCCGCCGACGAGGCGCCGCACATCAACGTGACCGTGATGATGCGCGGGATCCTCACCCATGCGTTCACGCGCGTGTACTTCGACGACGAAGCCGCCGCGAACGCGGCCGACCCCGTGCTGAACGCGGTGCCGGCCGAGCGCCGCGCGACGCTCGTCGCGAAACGCGACGCGCAGCCGGGCCGGCCGGTCGTCTACCGCTTCGACATCCGCATGCAGGGGCCGGACGAAACCGTGTTCTTCGACGTTTGACACATACGCCGGCGCGCGCCGGCTTCACCTGCAACCGCACCGCCGCGTGGCGCGATGCCGATCGGTATCGCGCCACGCGGCGTTTGGGCGATCCGTCGCCGGCATTCGATGGTGCGCCGCACCGTGACGCGCGGCGCGCGGGGATGGCTGTCGTCATCGGGTTCCCGCCCCGATATCGAACACGCAATCGGCGCGCATGCTGCGGCAGCACATGAATCGTCGGGTCGACACGATATCGTTTGCGCGTTATGCAGCGTATTCTTTGCTATCCGCAACAAGCCGGCAGGATTGAATCGAACGAGGAAACAATGACAGGTGTCATGCGCGGCGCTGCCCGACCAGCGGCGCGCGCATTTTTCAGACAGAGTGCCTTTAAACGCGTCTGGCCGAAGTTGGCGGACGCGTATTTTTTTGCGGCAACCGCTTAGCGACGACTCTCCAGATACCGGCTCGGCGTGTCGCCCAGAATGCGGCGAAACGCCGACGTGAACGCACTCGCGCTCGCGTAGCCGAGATCGAGCGCGACGCGCGTCACCGGCTGCCCGTCGGTCAGGCGGGCAATTGCAGCGAGCATGCACACCTGCTGGCGCCACGCGGCAAAACTCACGCCCGTCTGCGCGCGGAACTGCCGCGTGAACGTGCGGCGGCTCACGCCCGCGGCGGCCGCGACCCGATCGAGATCGGCCGCGATCGACGGCGCCGCGAACAGGTGCCGGCACACCTTCGCGAGCCGCGCGTCGGCCGGCAGCGGCGCATGCAGCGACAGGCGCGGCATCGTCGCGATTTCCGCGACCAGCAGATCCATCAGCTTGCCCGCGCGGCCATCGACGTCGTACATCGCCGGCAGGTCGATCGCATCGTCGATCAGTTGCCGCAGCAGCGGCGACACGCCATACACGCCGCACTGCGCGGGCAGCCCGGCCGCCTGAGCGGCGGCGGTGGACACGAACGTGTTGAGCATCGTGACCGGGCCGGTCATCGTCATTTCGTGCCGCACGCCGGCCGGCACCCAGCACGCGCGCTGCGGCGGCACCAGCCAGCGGCCGTGCGGCGTCGACATGCTGATCGTGCCGCGCGACGCGAACGCGAATTGTCCGCGCACGTGCGCGTGTTCCGGAAACGTCGTGCCCGCCGCAAAGTCGTTGGCGGTCACGACCACGCTCCGGGGAATGTGTTCGTAGGGATCTAGCAGCGTATTTCTCACGGCCCGAATTCCATCATCAATGACCCGATATCGAAGGCGGGTCGCCTTCGAACGATCTACGATCCGCTCCACCGTTGCGCCATCTCGCGGCCGCAACACCCGCCGGCCCGGTCGGCCGGATGGCAACCTCATCGGAACGAATATGCCGAATACGTTTCATCGCGTGGGGGACGGCCCCCACCCTGTTCTCGTGCTGCACGGCTGGTTCGGCGACGCCCACGCGTTCGAACCGCTCGAAGCGTGGCTGTCGCGCGAGCGCTTCAGCTATGTATTCATGGACTACCGAGGTTACGGCCGTATGCGCGACGCCCGCGGCGATTACACGATCGACGAGATCGCCGCCGACACGCTCGCGCTCGCCGACGCGCTCGGCTTCCCGACCTTCAGTCTCGTCGGCCATTCGATGGGCGGCATGGCGATCGAGAAGATCGCCGCCATCGCACCCGATCGGGTGCGCGCGCTCGTGGCGATCGCCCCCGTGCCGTGCGGCGGCCTGCCGTTCGACGCCGAGCGACGCGCACTATTCGAGCGGGCCGCCGATCACCTCGCCGATCGCCGGACCATCATCGACCGCAGCACCGGCAACCGGCTGCCCGCCGCCTGGATCGAGTGGAAAGCCGCGTATTCGGCCGCCTGTTCGTCGGCGCGGGCATTCGGCGCGTACTTCCGCGCGTGGGCCGATACGGATTTCAGCGCGGCGATCACGGGCATCCATCCGGTAAAGGTCCTGATCGGCGAGCACGATCCGGCGTTCGACGCGGCGCTGATGGCCCGCACCTACCTGCGGCGCTATCCGCTCGCCACCGTCGATGTGCTGCGCAATGCGGGGCATTATCCGATGAACGAAACGCCGCTCGCGCTGGTTGCGGCAATGGAAGCATTCCTGCTCGCCGCGACGGCCCGCGCCGTCGCGATCGGCTGACCGGCCGCGCGCCGGCGGCATCGTCGCGGCACGCATCACCGGAGCATGAACGACATCGCCGACAGGCTGTTCAGCGTGCGCACCGCGTGCTCGACCGACGGGCCGTCGAAGCGCAGCGTCACCGCATCGACGCGCTCGAGCGACGGCAGCACGCAGAACAGGTCGGCGAGCGCGACCGTCTGCACGCGCAGCGTGCAAGCGGCCGGCGTGGGCCGATGCGTGCCCGCGCGCACGCCGGACGACAGCGCACGCGCGACCGTTTCCCGTGCGGCGGCCGCAATCCGCGCGCACGACGCCGACGGCGTGAGCGTCTCGCCGCTCGATGCGCCGCCGGCCGTCTTGACCGTCTCGAAACGCGCGTCCGGAAACAGCGGCTGCGTTTCCTCGGCGAACACGTCGTCGCCCGTGGCGAGCGCGACATGCGCGCCGTATTCGCGCGCCAGCGCGCCGTACAGCCCGGCTTCGCCGAGCTCGACGCCGTTGAGCCACACCTGCGTGAACGCAAAGCTGTTGATCGTGTGCGCGAGCACGCCGCGCGTCTGCGATTTCGCGTGATAGCCGATCATGAACACGAGATCGGGCTGCTGTTCGACGCCCGTCATCATCCCGAGCGTGCGCGGCTTGCCGAGCACGACGCGCGCCCGCGCATCGAGCCCGTCGGGCAGCAGGTTGCGAAAGCCGCCATGCGAATCGTTGACCCAGACGGCCTGCGCCCCACCGGCAAACGCGCCTTCGATCGCCGCGTTGGCCTCGGCGGTCATCCAGCGGCGCGCGCGCTCGTATTCCGGGTTGCCGGCACGCGTCTGCTCGGTCGCGAATACGCCGGCGACACCCTCGATGTCGGTCGAAATCAGGATCTTCATGACAGGGTCGAACGTCCTTCGTTGTATGCGTTGAACCACCGGTCGAGATCGGGCACCGCGTCGCGCAGCGATTGCCGCACGTGGCCGTCGCGCCCGATGACCGTTACCGCCTGCAGCAACGCGTCGGCGATCGCATGCTCGACGCTTTCGGCCGCGGCCATGAACAGCGGATCGAGCGCCGCGTCGGCCACGAGGGCCGGCAGCGCGATCGTCGATGCGTCATGCGCAATCGTGTAGGCGGTCGAGAAGGCGAGCGCGAGGTCGCCGCTGCCATGCCCATAGACGGAGCCCGTGCGGGCCAGCCCGGCTCCCGCGCGGCGCGCGAGCCGCGACAACTGCCGCGCGTCGAGCGGCGCGTCGGTCGCCAGCAGCAGAATGATCGAGCCCTGCTCGGGCGCCGCCGCGTGGGCGGCTTCGACCGCGCGCCGTTGCGCGACGATGCGCCCGAGCGGCACGCCGCCGAGCGTCAGCATCGGCAGCCGGCCGAAATTCGCGAGCACGAGCGCGCCGACCGTATAGGGGCGGCCGGCCGCGACGGCCACGCGCGACGCGGAACCGATCCCGCCTTTCAGGTCGAAGCACGACATCCCGCGCCCGGCGCCCACCGCGCCGCGTGCGACGTCGCGCGACGCCGCGCGGCACGCGTCGTCGTAATGCGCGGCGGTGACCGCGAACGCCTGGATGTCGTTCAGGTAACCGTCGTTGCACTCGAACACGAGCGGATTGACGGTCGGCCAGTCGCGGCCGATCCGCGGATTCGCGGCGATCGCCGCGCGGATCTGCGCGTGGGCGACCGCGCCGACGCCGAACGTATTGGTCAGCGCGACCGGCGTATCGAGCGTGCCGAGTTCGTCGACCTGCACGAGCCCGACGCTCTTGCCGAAACCGTTGATCACGGCCGCCCCCGCCGGCACCTTGCTGCGGTACACGTCGCCCGGATGCGGCTTCACGACGGTCACGCCCGTCTGCACGTTGCCGGCGTCGAGCGTGCAATGGCCGACCGTCACGCCCGGCACGTCGGCGATCGTGCCGCGCGGGCCGGCCGGCAGTGTCGCGGTCCACATCGGCGCAGCCCGCATCAACGGCGCTCCAGCTTCGGATCGAGCGCGTCGCGCAGCCCGTCGCCGAGCAGGTTGAACGCGAGTACGGTCAGGAAGATCGCGAGACTCGGGAAGATGGCGATGTGCGGCGCCGTCACCATGTCCGCGCGCGCCTCGTTGAGCATCGCGCCCCACTCCGGCGTCGGCGGCTGCGCGCCGAGCCCGAGGAACGACAGGCTCGCGGCGGTGATGATCGACGTGCCGATCCGCATCGTGAAGTAGACGACGACCGACGACACGGTGCCCGGCAGGATGTGCCGCATGATGATCGTCCAGTCGGACGCGCCGATGCTGCGCGCGGCCTCGACGTAGGTCATGTGCTTGAGCATCAGCGTGTTGCCGCGCACGAGCCGCGCGAACGCAGGGATGCTGAAGATCGCCACCGCGCAAATCACGTTGATCATCCCGTTGCCGAGGATCGCGACCACGCCGATCGCGAGCAGGATGCCCGGGAACGCGAACAGCACGTCGGCGACGCGCATCGTGATGCGGTCCCACCAGCCTTCGTAGTAGCCGGCGAGCAGCCCGAAGAACGTGCCGATCACCGCGCCGAGCGCCACCGAAAAGAAGCCGGCCGCGAGCGAGATGCGCGTGCCCGCGACGATCCGGCTGAAGATGTCGCGGCCGAGCGAATCGACGCCGAACCAGTGCACGGCCGACGGCCCCGCGTTCAGCGCGTCGTAGTCGAAATAGTTTTCCGGATCGAACGGCACGATGTGCGGGCCGACGAACGCGAGCACGACGAGCGCCAGCACGAAGCCGCCCGCGACGAGCGCGACGGTCTGCTTGCGGAACTTGCGCCAGAATTCGCGCCACGGCGTGCGGATCGCGGTCGGTGCGGCCGGCGCCGCGGGCTGGACAGTCGCGTTCATGCTGGCCTCACTTGAACCGGATGGTCGGGTTGATGACCGCGTACAGCACGTCGACGGTCAGGTTGATCAGGATGAATTCGAGCGAGAACAGCAGCACGATCGCCTGGATCACCGGGTAGTCGCGCATCGTCACCGCGTCGACCAGCAGGCGCCCGAGCCCCGGCCAGTTGAACACGACCTCGACGACGATCGAGCCGCCGAGCAGGAAGCCGAACTGCAGCCCCATCATGGTGACGACCGGGATCATCGCGTTGCGCAGGCAGTGCTTGAGCACGACCATCGGCTCGTGCACGCCTTTCGCGCGCGCGGTGCGCACGAAGTCCTCGTTCAGCACCTCGACGAACGACGCGCGCGTGAAGCGCGCCATCACGGCCGCGACCGCGGCGCCGAGCGTCAGCGACGGCAGCACGTAGCTCTTCCACGTGCCGTCCGGCACGACCGGCAGCCAGCCGAGCTTCACCGAGAAGATCTCCATCAGCAGCATGCCGAGCGCGAATGCCGGAAACGAGATGCCCGACACCGCGAGCGTCATGCCGAGCCGGTCGGGCCAGCGGTTGCGCCAGACCGCCGACGCAATGCCGATCGCCATGCCGAACAGCGTCGACCACCCCATGCTGACGAGCGTCAACAGCAGCGTCGGCATGAAGCGCTCGCCGATCTCGGTCGACACCGGCCGCTTGCTGCGCGTCGACACGCCGAAATCGCCGTGCGCGATCTTCGCGAAGAAACGCGCGAATTGCGCCGGCAGCGGCCGGTCGAGCCCGAGATCGGCGCGCACGAGCGCGACGGTCGCCTCGTCGGCTTCGGGGCCGGCCGCGAGCCGCGCCGGGTCGCCCGGCAGCAGATGCACGAACAGGAACACCAGCACCGCGACGATCGCGAGCGTGGGCAGCAGGCCGAACAGGCGCTTGACGAGGAAATTCAGCATGGGACACCGATCGAATCAGCGCACCGGCGGCTCGCGCCGCCGGCACTGCGTGGCGGGCAAACCGCCGTCATTTCAGCGAGATCTCGTCGAAGTTGAACGAGCCGTCCGGCATCACGTACGCGCCCTGCAGCCGCTTGCTGCGCGCATACACGATCTTCTCCTGCACGAGGAAGATCCACGGCGCGTCGGCCCAGATCTGCTTCTGCGCATCGGCGTAGAGTTCGGCTTTCTTCGCGCGGTCGACCGTCTCCAGCGCCTTCGTCAGGTCGCCGTCCACCGTGTCGTTCTTGTAGTACGCGGTGTTGACCAGCTTCGGCGGCGCCGACGCGCCGGCCAGCAGCGGCGTGATCGCCCAGTTCGCTTCGCCGGTCGACGACGACCAGCCGATGTAGTACATCCGCACCGGCGCCTTCGCCGGATCCGGCGCGCTCTCGACCTTCGCGACGCGTTCGCCGGCTTCCAGCGCCTGCACCTGCACCTTCACGCCGACCTGCGCGAGCTGCTGCTGCACGAACTGGATCGCCTTCTGCGACGTCGAGTTGTTATACGCGGACCACAGCGTCGTCTCGAAGCCGTTCGGATAGCCGGCTTCCTTCAGCAACGCACGCGCCTTCGCCGGGTCGTACGGCCACGGGCCGAGCTTCGTCGCGTAATCGACGCCCTGCGGCACCACGCCGGTCGACGGCGTCGCGAAACCGGAGAACGCGACCTTCGCGAGCGCTTCCTTGTTCACCGCGTAGTTCAGCGCCTGGCGCACCTTCGGGTTGTCGAACGGCTTTTGCAGCATGTTCAGCGACACGTAGCGCTGCACGATCGACGGCCGCTCGACGACGTCGACCTTCGGGTTGCTCTTCAGGTCCGCCGCCTGCTCGAACGGAATGCGGAACGCGAAATCGGCCTCGCCCGTCTTCATCAGCGCCGCGCGCGTGTTGTTGTCGACCACCGGCTTCCAGTCGATCGCGTCGATCTTCGGATAGCCCTTCTTCCAGTAGCCGGCGAACTTCTTCACCTTCAGGTCGTCGGTCTGCTTCCACTCGACGAATTCGAACGGCCCGGTGCCGACCGGATGCAGCGCGATGTCGCGGCCCCACTTCTTCAGCGCGGCCGGCGAGATCATCACGGCCGACGGGTGCGCGAGCGTGTTGATGAACGCCGAGAACGGCTCGCGCAGCGTGATCTTCACCGTGGTCGGATCGACCACCTCGGTCTTCTCGATCACGCGGAACATGTTGTAGCGCTTCAGGTGGTTCGCGGGATCGGTCACGCGGTCGAAGTTCGCCTTCACGGCCGCCGCGTTGAAATCGGTGCCGTCGTGAAACTTCACGCCCGAGCGCAGCTTGATCGTGTACGTCTTCGCGTCGGGGCTCGCTTCGTAGCCGGTCGCGAGCACGTTGACGAGCTTCATGTCCTTGTCGAAGCCGAACAGCCCCTGGTAGAACGACTTGACGACCGCCTGCGACACCGTGTCGTTCGCGTCGTACGGGTCCATCGTCGTGAAGGTCGAATCCACCGCCATCACCGCGGTCTGCTGCGCGAACGCGGGCAGCGCGGCCGACAGCGCGAACGCGCCGGCGAGCGCGACGAAGCATGCGCGCGGACGAAACATCGGAAACGGATGCTGCTTGTTCATGTTGCTGGGCTCCTATCGGTGAATCGGTGACGCCTCACGGGCGTTTCGGTTTCGACTGCCTGCTGGTTCGTGCGCCGTCATCGCAACGCACGGTTTCATCACTCAATACGCACCGCCGACACGATGCGTCGCGACGTAATGATCGGGACCGACCGCGACGAGCGGCGCGACGACCGGCTCGTCGCCGGCCGCGCGGATCGGGCTCGGAATCTCGTCCGCCGCGAGCTGGCGCGGCGCATGCCGGCGCGCGGGGTCGGCCACCGGCACCGCACTCATCAGCTTCTTCGTGTATGGATGCTGCGGCGCCTCGAACACCGCGCGACGCGGGCCGATCTCGACGATCTGGCCGAGATACATCACCGCGACGCGATGGCTGATGCGCTCGACCACCGCCATGTCGTGCGAGATGAACAGGTACGCGACGCCCAGCTCGCGCTGCAGGTCGAGCATCAGGTTGACGATCTGCGCCTGCACCGACACGTCGAGCGCCGACACCGACTCGTCGGCGATCACGACCTTCGGGTTCAGCGCGAGCGCCCGCGCGATCGCGATGCGCTGGCGCTGGCCGCCCGAGAATTCGTGCGGATAGCGGCGCGCGGCTTCCGGCGGCAGGCCGACCTTGTCGAGCAGCCAGTCGACGCGCGCCTGTGCTTCACGGCCGCTCGCGACGCCGTGCACGAGCAGCGGCTCCATGATCGAGAAGCCGACGGTCAGGCGCGGGTTCAGCGACGCGAACGGGTCCTGGAAGATGAACTGGATGTTCCGGCGCAGCGCCTGCAGGTCCGGGCCCTTCAGCGCGCTGATGTCGCGGCCGTCGAATTCGATCGAGCCGCTCTGCGATTCGACGAGGCGCAGCAGCGAGCGGCCGGTGGTCGACTTGCCGCAGCCCGATTCGCCGACGAGCGCGAGCGTCTCGCCCGCGCGCAGCTCGAAGCTCACGCGCTCGACCGCATGCACGTATTGCGACACGCGGCCGAACACACCGCTCTTCACCGGAAAACGCGTGACGAGATCGCGCACGCGCAGGATCGGCGGCGCGGCATGATCCACCGGCGGTTGCGCGTCGTTCGCCGCGGACGCCGTGGTCGGGGCCATGGCCGGCGCGTTCGTGCCGTCCACCTTCAGCAACGGGAATTTCTCGGGCGCGTCGGTGCCCTGCATCGAACCGAGCCGCGGCACGGCCGCGAGCAGCGCCCGCGTGTAGCGATGCGCGGGCGTCGCGAAGATGCGGTCCGACTCGCCCTCCTCGACCTTCTCGCCGCGATACATCACGAGCACGCGGTCGGCCACTTCGGCCACCACGCCCATGTCGTGCGTGATGAAGATCACGCCCATGTTCATTTCGTCCTGCAGCCCGCGCACCAGTTGCAGGATCTGCGCCTGGATCGTCACGTCGAGCGCGGTCGTCGGCTCGTCGGCGATCAGCAGCGCGGGCCGGCACGACAACGCCATCGCGATCATCACGCGCTGCCGCATCCCGCCCGACAGCTGGTGCGGATAGCGCGCGAACACGCGGCGCGCTTCGGGGATGCGCACGAGATCGAGCAGCCGCAGCGCTTCCGCGCGTGCTTCGGCCGCGCTCTTCGACTGGTGCAGCGCGATCGCCTCGCTGATCTGGTCGCCGACCGTAAACACCGGGTTCAGCGACGTCATCGGCTCCTGGAAGATCATCGCGATGTCCGCGCCGCGGATGCCGCGCATCGTCGCGGCACTGGCCCGCGCAAGATCGACCAGCGCGCCGCCACGTCGCCGGAACGCGATGCGGCCGCTCGTGATCTCGCCGCCGCCGTGCTCGACGAGCCGCATCAGCGCGAGCGACGTGACCGATTTGCCCGAGCCCGATTCGCCGACGATCGCGAGCGTCTCGCCGCGATCGACGTGAAACGACACGTTGCGCACCGCGTCGAACGTCGCGTTTTCGCGGCGGAACGTGACCGACAGGTCGTCGACGGCCACCACGCGCTGCTCGGGCAGCGCCAGGGGCGACGGGTTACGGCTCGAAGTCATGGCGTCTCTCCTCGTGCGATCCGCAATCAGGCCGCATCGTCGCGGTAGATGCCGACGACCGGCGCTTCACCGACGCGCGCGTAGCCGCGGTACATCCCTTCGGTGTTGAACGGCATCGCGACGTTGCCCCGTGCGTCGACCGCGATGATCCCGCCGCGGCCCGCGAGGCGCGGCAGCTTGTTCATCACGACGTCGTGCGCGGCGTCCGCGAGCGACGCGCCGCGATACGCGAGCTGCGCGGCCACGTCATGCGCGGTCGCGAGCCGGATGAACATCTCGCCGGTGCCTGTCGCGGAAACGGCGCAGGTCGCGTCGTCCGCATAGCAGCCGGCGCCGATGATCGGCGAATCGCCGACGCGCCCCGGCTGCTTGTTCGTGATGCCGCCCGTCGACGTCGCCGCCGCGACGTGACCGTTCAGGTCGCACGCGACCGCGCCGACCGTGCCGTGCTTGCGGTCCGGATCGAGCGGCTCGGCGGCCTGTGCGGCGCCGCCGAACGCGAAGCTGGCCGCATCGTGGTCGAGCATCATGCCGGCCGCCGCGCGCGCCTTGACCCACTGCGCATGCCGCGCTTCGGTGTCGAAGTAGCCGGGTTCGGCGAGTTCGAGCCCTTGCGCGGCCGCGAACGCATCGGCGCCCGCGCCGGCGAACAGCACGTGCTCGCTCGCCTCCATCACGCGCCGTGCGGCGAGCACCGGATTGCGCACGCGGGTCGCGCAGCAGATCGCGCCGGCGCCGAGCGTCGCGCCGTCCATGACCGCCGCGTCGAGTTCGTGCTTGCCTTCGGCCGTATAGACGGCGCCGCGCCCGGCGTTGAACAGCGGACAGTCCTCGAGCATCCGCACCGCGACGGTCACCGCGTCGAGCGCGCTGCCGCCGTCGGCCAGCACCTGTTGCGCGGCCTGCAGGATCGCGGTGAGCTCGGCGCGGTACTGGCGTTCGGTGTCGGTATCCATCGCTTCGCGCAGGATCGTGCCTGCGCCGCCGTGAATCGCGACGATCGCGGGTGAAGTCATGATTTTTTCGGACGGGGGGAAGAAGGGTTGGCGGCCGGCAGCGCCACTTGCGGCTGCACGAGCCACGGCAGCAGGAATTCGGTCATCTCGGCCGCGGATTTCGCGGATCGGTGCGTGCGCAGCGCAACCGCATCGATCAGCGCCTCGATCATCGTCAGCACGGCCGCTTCCGACGTGGCCGCGAAACGTCGCTCGGCCTTCACGTACAGGTTCAGCGACGCGATCGGCGCGAGCGGCGATTGCGGGCCGTCGGTGATGCCGAGCACGCGCGCGCCGCGCGCCGCCGCACGGCGGGCCAGCTCGATCGTGTCCTTCACGTAGCGCGGAAACGCGAGCGCGATCACGAGATCGCGCGAATCGGCCGTGTACAGGCGTCGCGCCGCGTGCGAAGGCCCGCCGAGCAGCGCGAGCGACTGCACGCTGTCATGGCAGACGGACAGGCCGTGCTCGATCAGCCCGGCGAGAAACGCGCTCGACCCCGCGCCGAGAATCAGCACGCGTCGCGCACCGACGATCGCCTCGACCGCCGCCTCGACGTCGGCCGCGTCCAGTTGCGCGCGCGTGTTCTCGATGTTGGCGACAGCCTGGTCGAATACCGCATCGATCCAGACCGCGTCGCGTACGCCGGATTCCTGCTCCTGCGCGGAACGCAGCCGTTCGACCGGCCCGAGCGTGGCCTCGAAGCCGCGCACGAGCGCCGCGCGCATCGCCGGATAGCCGTCGAAACCGAGCGCCTTCGCGAAGCGGTTCGCGGTGGCGATCGACGCATTCACGGCCTGCGCGAGTTCGTCGATCCGCATCGTCGCCGCGCGAAACGGGTTCGCGAGCACGAATTCGCCCATGCGCCGGTGAATCGGCGTCATCAACGGCATCGCCGCCGCGATCCGCTCGGCGATCGCGGGTTCGTCGTGACTGACATCGGGCGGAACGAGAGGCGTCATGCGAAGGGTTGTTGCAAGGTTCGATGAAAATGAATTTACACAATCCGCCAACAGAAAAGAAATAAATTTTCATCCGGGTTGTCGCAGTTCATCCTGCGTCCGTCGACCGTTCGGACGAGCGGTCGGCCCCGCCGCACGGGCCTTTGACGGGCGAGCGCCCCGCGCCGCCGCTCGCGGTCGCCGCGCGCCCATCGGGAAAACCCCGAGTACGTTCGTACGAATGCAGATTCACGTTGACCGGATTCGCATTCGAACATAGGATGTTCGAAAATGATCAGTCGTCAGATAACATCGCAACTCGATGACGGCGAAATGTTCGCTCGAACACCTTGATTTCGATATGAACCGGGAAAGCCGGCGCACATCAAGATCGGACATCGTACGAATCAAAAACGAAACAAGCCATTCCTCCGGATGGCCCTCATGGACCGGGCAGGCGCCGCGCGCCGCCCTCCCTGACAGGAGACAGCAGTGAAGACAGTCAAGGCGTTGCGCTGGTGGATCATCGTGCTCGTGTGTCTCGGCACGATCCTCAACTACCTCGCACGGAATTCCCTCGCGGTGCTCGCGCCCGAGCTCAAGCAGGTGTTCGCGATCTCGACGCAGCAGTACTCGTACATCGTCGGCGCGTTCCAGATCGGCTACACGATCATGCAGCCGGTGTGCGGATTCATCGTCGACCTGATCGGGCTGCGGCTCGGGTTCGCGCTGTTCGCGATGCTGTGGTCGGTGGTCGGCGTCGCGCACGGCTTCGCATCCGGCTGGCTGTCGCTCGGCATCCTGCGCGGCTTTCTGGGGCTGTTCGAGGCCGCCGCGATTCCGTCGGGGATGAAGGCCGTCGCCGAATGGTTTCCCGATCGCGAGAAATCCGTCGCGGTCGGCTACTTCAACGCGGGTACGTCGCTCGGCGCCGCGATCGCGCCGCCGCTCGTCGTGTTCATCTCGATGCGGTTCGGCTGGCAGGCCGCGTTCATGGTCACCGGCGCGCTCGGGTTCGTCTGGGCAGCGCTCTGGTACACGCAGTATCGCTCCCCGGCCGACCATCCGCGCATCACGCAGCAGGAGCGCACGCTGATCCGCGACGGCCAGGCGACGATGCCGCCGGTGTCGAAGCGCCGCATCCGCGACGTCGTCACCGCACGGCGCTTCTGGGCGATCGCGCTGCCGCGCTTCTTCGCGGAACCCGCGTGGCAGACCTTCAGCTTCTGGATTCCGCTGTACCTCGCGACCGAGCGCCACATGCCGCTCACGCAGATCGCCGTATTCGCGTGGATGCCGTTTCTCGCGGCCGACCTCGGCGGCATCGCGGGCGGCTACCTGTCGCCGTACCTCGCGAATCGCTTCAAGCTGCCGCTCGTGTGGTCGCGCGTCGCCGGCGTCGCGCTCGGCGCGGTACTGATGCTCGGGCCCGCGATGATCGGGCTCGTGTCGTCGCCGTACACGGCGATTGCGCTGTTCTGCGTCGGCGGCTTCGCGCACCAGATGATCTCCGCGCTCGTCAACACGCTGTCGGCCGACGTGTTCGATCCCGAGGAAGTCGGCACGGCAAGCGGCTTCGCCGGGATGGCCGCGTGGATCGGCGGCCTCGGCTTCTCGTTGCTGGTCGGGGCGCTCGCCGACAAGATCGGCTACGCGCCGCTGTTCGCGTGCCTCGGCCTGTTCGATCTCATCGGCGTCACGCTGCTCGCGCTGCTGATCCGCGGGCAGTCGAAGCAGGAACGCCTGCTCGCGCAGCACGCCTGACCTCCGTTTTCACCAGGAATCGCATTCATGACTTCGCTTCTTCATCCGCCCGTGTTCCGCGTCGCCAGCCACCACGCGAACCGCGTGCTGCTCGCGTCGGATACCGGCGCCACCGTCGAAATCTTCGTGCTCGAGGACGACATCGTGCGAGTGCGCGTGCTGCCCGATGCGACGGCGCGCACCCCGCGCACGTGGACGATCGCGCCCGGCCTCGACGACGTGCCGCTCGACGGGCGCGACCGCCTCGACCTGAGCGGCTTCGCGCTGCCCCACTACGACTTCGTCGAAGACGACGACGCCGTACGCATCGAAACCGCGCAGGTCCGGCTCGCGGTGCGCCGTCAAGGCGGCCATTGCACGTGGTCGATGCGCGGCGCGGACGGCACATGGCGCGTCGCGCTCGCCGACCGCGCGACGCAGGCATACAACTTCGGCTGGTGGGACGATCGCGCGTATCACTACGTCGCCCGCGAGCGCGGCGACAAGGTATTCGGCCTCGGCGAACGCGCGGGCGAACTCGACCGCACGGGCGCGCGCTTCGAGATGCGCAACATCGACGCGATGGGCTACAGCGCGAAGCACACGGACCCGCTGTACAAGCACATTCCGTTCTACATCACGTGGTCGCCCGATGCGTGCCAGGGGTTCGGGCTGTTCTACGACACACTGTCCGACTGCGCGTTCGACATGGGCCGCGAGCTCGACAACTACCACGGGCTCTATCGCTATTTCGTCGCCGAGCACGGCGATCTCGACTACTACTTCATCGCGTCGCCCGCTACGCCGCTCGCGGCCGCGCGGCGCTTCACGTGGCTGACCGGGCGCCCCGCGCGCACGCCGAAATGGGGGCTCGGCTATTCGGGCTCGACGATGAGCTACACCGACGCACCGGACGCGCAGCAACAGATGAATCAGTTCGTCGAGCAGTGCGACGCGCACGACATCCTGTGCGATTCGTTCCACCTGTCGTCGGGTTATACGTCGATCGGCACGAAGCGCTACGTATTCAACTGGAACCGCGACAAGTTTCCCGACGCGAAGGGCTTCGTGCAGCACTACCGCGACCACGGCATCCGCCTGTGCGCGAACATCAAGCCGTGCCTGCTGCGCGACCACCCGGCCTTCGACGACGCCGCGCGACGCGGGCTGCTGATCCGTTCCGCATCGGGCGAGCCCGCGTGGGTGCAGTTCTGGGACGAAGTCGGCGCGTACATCGACTTCACGCAGCCGGACGCCTACCGCTGGTGGCAGGAGCAGGTCACGTCGGCGCTGCTGGAATACGGGATCGAATCGACCTGGAACGACAACAACGAATACGAGATCTGGTCGCCCGACGCGATCGCGCACGGTTTCGGCCAGCCGTTTCCGGCGCGCGAAGCGAAGGTGCTGCAGACGATGCTGATGATGCGCGCGTCGCGCGACGCGCAGCGCGCGCATGCGCCGGCGCGGCGGCCGTTCCTCGTGTCGCGCTCCGGCGGCGCCGGCATGCAGCGCTACGTGCAGACGTGGTCGGGCGACAACTCCACGTCGTGGGAGACGCTGCGCTACAACCTGAAGATGGGCCTCGGGCTCGCGCTGTCGGGCGTGTCGAACATCGGCCACGACATCGGCGGCTTCTCCGGCCCCGCGCCGTCGCCCGAATTGCTGCTGCGCTGGGTGCAGTTCGGCATCTTCATGCCGCGCTTCAGCATTCATTCGTGGAATGACGACGGCACCGTCAACGAACCGTGGATGTACCCGGAGATCACCGCGCAGGTCGCGGCGCTGATCAAGCAGCGCTACCGGCTGCTGCCTTACCTCTATCACCTGCTGTGGCTGTCGACGACGCGCTACGAGCCCGTGCTGCGGCCGACCCTCGCCGATTTCCCCGGCGATGCGCGCTGCTACGACGCCTGCGACGACATGATGCTCGGCGACGCGCTGCTGGTCGCGCCGGTCGTCGAGCCCGGCCAGACCGAACGCACGGTGTACCTGCCGTCGGGCGCACGCTGGACGTGCTGCGCGAGCGCGCAGTCGTTCGACGGCGGCGCGAGCGTGACGCTGCCCGCGCCGCTCGACACGCCGGTGATGCTGCTGCGCGAAGGCCGCGTGCTGCCGCTGAACGTCGCCGAACAGCATTTTGGTGCGCGCGCCGACACGCGCGGCTTCCTCGTCGCACCGCGCATCGAGGACGGCGTCGCATACGGCGAATGCATCGAGGACGACGGCGAGACGGAAGCGTGGCGCGACGGCGAATACGGACTGTGGTGCATCGAGACCGGCCGCGAGGCGTCGGGCGTGCTCGGCGTGTCGGTCCGCTGGGACGGCCGCCTGGTACGCCCGGCCCACCGCATCGAGATCCTGCTGCCCGCGTCGCTGCAAGGCCCGGTTGCGGTGCGCGGCGCGCGCGTCGAGCAGGATGCGCGGGACGGGGCATGGCGCCGCCTCGTCGTCGCGTTCGACCACTGAGCCAACCCGATCAGGCGGGCCGTTCGCGCGGCCCGCCGCCTGCCACAGAGGAGGCATTCAACCTCCCGCCCCCTTGAAAAGATGAAGAGACACGGAGATCGACAATGAAAGCACCCGTCAACCGTTACGCAATCCTGATCTTGTCGGCCGCGTCGCTCGGCACGACCGCTGCCCATGCGCAGAGCAGCGTCACGCTGTACGGCGTCGTCGACGATTCGCTCGCGTACGTGAACAACCAGCAAGGGCACTCGAACATCTACATGCGCGACGGCAATCTGTATGCGTCGAAGTTCGGGCTGCGCGGCGACGAGGATCTCGGCGGCGGCACGCACGCGATCTTCGACCTGCAGGCCGGCTTCAACCTGAATACGGGCGCGCAGGCCGCCGCCGGCACGATGTTCAATCGCCAGGCCTTCGTCGGCCTGCGCAACGCCAGCTACGGCACGGTAACGGCCGGCCGCCAGTACACGCCCTACTTCCTGTTCGTCGGCCCGTACGCGTCGAGCAGTTGGCTGACCGGCGCGACCGGTGCGCATCCGGGCGACATCGACGGACTCGACACGACGATCCGCGTGAACAATTCGGTTACCTACACGTCGCCGACCTTCGCCGGGCTGACCGCGAGCGCGATGTACGCATTCGGCAGCATTGCCGGTGCGACCGGCAAGGGCAACACGTTCAGCGCCGCGCTGCGCTACGCGAACGGGCCGATCGGGATCGCGGCCGGCTACCTGCGGATCAACAGCTCGGGCTCGTCCGCGGGCTTCCTGAACCCGGCCACCGCGTCGTCGGGCAGCTTCGCGGTGTCCGTGCTGAACCAGGGCTACCTGACCGCGAAGGCCGTCGAGCAGGTCGCGGCGGCCGGCAACTACACGCTCGGCGACCTGACGATGGGGCTCAACTATTCGAACGTGAAGTATCTGCCGGGCAACGGCTCGACCTTCACCGACACGGCCGTGTTCAACACCTACGGTGCGCTTGCCGCGTACCGCTTCACGCCGGCGTTCTCGGTGGCCGGCGCATTCGCGTACACGCTTGCATCAAAGGCGAACGGCGTCGCGAACGCGGCCCGCTATCAGCAGTACTCGCTGAAGGAGTCGTACAGCCTGTCGAAACGCACGACGCTCTATGCGCTGCAGGCGTACACGCATTCGAGCGGACGGACGCTCGGCGCGCAAGGCGCCGGCCATATCGTCGACGCGGCGCCGATCGTCGGCGATTCGCAGCAGCTCACGCCGTCGACGACGCACGGCCAGTTCGTCGGCATGGCCGGGATCGCCGTCACGTTCTGAACCCGCCGGACGGCGCCTTTCGCGCGCCGTCTTCTACCTGGGCGAGGCGCATGCCGTGCGCACCGTCCGGGCGTCCGACATGCATTCGCCGCCGCGTTTGCCCCGCCTCGCCGACCCACGCGCGCGCCGCGCGGGTTTTCTCGATCTCCCCGATACCTTACAATTCGTCAGGTTTACCCTTCTGCATGCCCTCTTCTTGCAGTCCTGACACCGCGGTACACTCGACGCACGCCGTATCAGGGTCCGACGCGCCACAGGCGCGCCGGGCGGCGTTGCGCCTCGTTGCGCCCACAACTGGATACCCGCCATGCCGGATTCCCGTCCCACGCCCCGCACGACATTCAAGCCGCAGGTCGTCTTGCCGGCGCTCGCCGTCATCGGCGCGCTGCTCGTCGTGTGCGCACTGCGCCCGAGCGAAGCCGGCGCGCTGTTCTCCGCCGGCCAGCAATGGGTCATCGCACGATTCGACTGGTTCTACGTGCTCGCCGTCACCGGCTTCCTCGTGTTTCTCGTGCTGATCGCCGCCAGCGATTTCGGCAATATCCGGCTCGGCCCCGACGATGCCGAACCCGAATTCAGCTTCGTGTCGTGGACGGCGATGCTGTTCGCGGCCGGCATGGGCATCGGCCTGATGTACTTCGGCGTCGGCGAGCCGATGCAGCATTTCCTGAAGCCGCCGACCGTCGATCCCGGCACGCCCGCCGCCGCACGCGAAGCGATGCTGATGACCTTCTTCCACTGGGGCTTCCATGCGTGGGCGATCTACGGGCTGATGGGGCTCGTGCTCGCATACTTCGGCTTTCGCTACAACCTGCCGCTGACGCTGCGCTCGGGCCTGTATCCGGTGCTGCGCGAGCGCATCAACGGCTGGATCGGCCACACCGTCGATGCGTTCGCGCTGGTCGGCACGGTCGCCGGCATCGCGACGACGCTCGGCTACGGCGTGATGCAGCTGAGCGCGGGCCTGCATACGGTCGCCGGCTGGGACACGGGCGGCAACCTGTTCCGCATCGGGCTCGTCGCGGTCGTCGTGATCCTCGCGGGCGTGTCGGCCGCGACCGGCCTCGACAAGGGCGTGCGCCGGCTGTCCGAACTGAACCTGCTGCTCGCGTTCCTGCTGCTCGCATTCGTGGTCGTGGCGGGCCCGACGGCGTTCCTGCTGCGTGCGCTCGGCGACAACATCGGCCAGTACCTGTCGAGCCTCGTCGACCTGTCGTTCCGCACGTACGCGTACGCGCCGCCGCGCGAGGAAGGCTGGTTCGGCGGCTGGACGATCCTCTACTGGGCGTGGTGGGTGTCGTGGTCGCCGTTCGTCGGCATGTTCATCGCGCGCATCTCGCGCGGCCGCACGATCCGCCAGTTCGTGATCGGCGTGCTGCTCGTGCCGACCGCGTTCAACCTCGTCTGGATGACCGTATTCGGCAACAGCGCGATCTGGCTCGATACGCACGGCGCGGCCGGCGCGCTCGCGCAAACGGCGACCAACGTCGATGCGCTGCTGTTCCGCTTCTTCGATTTCCTGCCGTTGCCGCAACTGCTGTCGATCGTCGCGATCGTGCTGATCGCGGTGTTCTTCGTGACGTCCGCCGATTCGGGCGCGTTCGTGATCGACCAGATCGCGACGCGCGGCAACGCGCATTCGCCGGTCTGGCAGCGGCTGTTCTGGGCCGCGCTGCTCGGCGTGACGGCCGCCGTGCTGCTCGTCGCGGGCGGACTGGGCGCGCTGCAGGCGATGACGCTGATCGCCGCGCTGCCAGTCGCCATCATCATGCTCGCGCTCTGCTACGGGCTGTGGCGCGGGCTCGCGGCCGACCGCGCGCACTATTCGCAGGACGTTGCGCCTGCAACGAGCTTCTGGACCGGCCAGCACTGGCGCCATCGCCTGACGCACATCCTGCGGCAGACGACCGAGACGGAAGCGCGCCAGTTCGTCGCGGAAACGGTCGAACCCGCACTGCGCAAGGTCGCCGACGAGTTGCGCGCGAGCGGCGTCGATGCGCACGTGCAACGCGACAGCGACGATGCGGTGCGGCTGACCGTGCCGACCGCCGAACACCGCGATTTCGTGTACGGCGTGCGCGTCACCGCGAAATCCGCGGCCGCGTTCCTGTTGCGCGAGGCCGCCGAGCCGGACGAATCGCGTGCACACGTGTACGGCATCGTCACGTTCTTCGAGGACGGGCGGCTCGGCTACGACGTCGAATACCTGCGCGGCGACGAAGTGATCGCCGACGTGCTGCGCCAGTACGAACGCTACGTGTCGCTCGCGGCAGACAAGCGCACGCATCTGCTGAGCCGTGCGCCGGGGCACGCGACGGAGTCCGAATGAACGGGCTGCTGCACAGCCGCGCTGCCGACGTCATCGCGCTCGGCACGCTCGCCGTGCTCTACCTCGGCGGCGCCGGCGTCGCGCTGTGGCGAATCCGCGCCGCGGCGCCGCTCGGCAAGGTCTACTGGATCGTCTGCGCGGCGCTGCTGGCCGGCGGCGCCGTCGCGATGGGCGGCAACCTGTCGCCGGTGCCGAACAGCGGCGAAATGCCGCCCGGTTTCGCGCTCGGCGCCGAAGCCGTCCTGCTCGGGCTCGCGCTGGTGGCCGGTGGCTGCGCGTGGCTGATGCTGCGTGCGCGCAAACACTGACGCACGCAGGTCGCGCAGCCCCGGCTTCATCACGCGGGCACGGCCACATGCGGGGCGAACGAGCGGCCATGCCCTTCCTCATCCGCTGCTTTCACACTAAGTCATGCGGACGGCGCACGGGCCGTCACGAGCCAGCACGCCGCGTCGAAACGCACTTCGGCGCCACACACGTACCGCTCGAAAGCCGCGCGCATCGTGTCGATCACCCGCCGCCGCGTCGCCTCGTCCGTCTCCCGCAACGCAAGGCCGACCGGGCCCAGCCGGGCAATGTAGTCGTCCAGCGCGGACGCAGGCAGCACGCACACCCGGTCGACCGGATCGATCGCAACGTCGGCCCAGCCGCTGTCCGACAGCACCGACGCGATCCGCTGGCGGTCGCCGAACGCGAACTGCCCCGGCGCGCCGGGCTGCCGCGCGGGCAGGTTCGGCAGCAACGGCGCAGCCGCCCGCTCGGCCGTCGTCATGAACGGGTTGTCGGCCGCGCCGCGCCACGCGACGAACCGCATCTGCGCGCCCGGTTGCGCGGCCTGCCGCAGCTTCGCGAACGCGCGTACCGGGTCGTCGAAGAACATCACGCCGAGGCGCGACACGATCAGGTCGACGCTCGCCGGTTCGAATGCGTGCGTCTGCCCGTCCGCGCACACGAACCGGACGCGCAGGCCGCTGCGTTCGGCACGCGCGCGTGCGGCGTCGATCATCCGCGCCGAAATGTCGATGCCCGTGCACTGCGCGTTCGCGCCGAGCCGCCGCGCGATCGCGAGCGTGACCGCGCCCGTGCCGCAGCCGACGTCGAGCACGCGGGTGGCCGACGACGCGGCCGCGGCATCCGCCAGCAGCGTTTCGAACGGCTCGAACATCCGGTCCAGCAGCGCCTGCGCATCGACCCATGCGCGGCCAGACGGACCGTTCCATAACGCCGATTGCGCTTCGTTGGGCCGGTTGGCTTCCATCGTCGATCCCCTTCGATTCATTGATGACGAACCGGACTGTGCTGCTTCAAGCCGGCTTGAAGTCAAGGTCGGCCGATATGCGCCCCGCCACGCCTACGTTTTCACATTTCTTACATTCTCGCTGCGTATCGTTGACGACTTTCCTACGGTGCGCCTCTCCCATGCGACGACTCCTCACGCGCGCGCTGCTCGTGCGCTGCGCTCCCCTTGCTGCCCTCGCCGCGCTGTCCGCGTGCTCGAATCACATCGATACGCCCGACGATCCAGCCAGCGCGTCGGCCAACGTCCAGGCCGCATGGGTCGAGATCGGCGAGGCGAACCAGGCGATCGCGCGCGTGATCACGAACTACACGCCCGCATCGGCCGGCGATCCGTCGTGCCCGCAACTGACCGTCGACGGCAAGGTATCGCGCATGGCGCTGCG
Source organism: Burkholderia sp. AU16741 (assembly GCF_002223345.1). NCBI lineage: Bacteria > Pseudomonadati > Pseudomonadota > Betaproteobacteria > Burkholderiales > Burkholderiaceae > Burkholderia > Burkholderia sp. AU16741. The sequence goes on along the minus strand of NZ_NKEZ01000008.1, from coordinate 187,508 downwards.
CGCGGGCGCCGCGACCGTCGCCCAGCGGCCGACCGCGAGCGACCCGGCCGATTCGAAACCGTCGAGCTTCCCGGTGTCCGTCTGCGAAACCACGCTGCCGGCCGGCGCACAGGCGGCTAGCGTCGCGGGCCGCACGCTGCCGCTGCCGAAAGCGCAGCCGCAGCGCGTCGCGATCATCGCCGACACCGGCTGCCGGATGAAGAAGGCCGACAACGCATGGCAGGCGTGCAACGACGCCGCGGTCTGGCCGCTCGACACGATCGCGGCCAGCGTCGCGAAGCTGTCGCCCGATCTCGTGCTGCACGTCGGCGACTACCACTATCGCGAGAACGCGTGCCCGCCCGACATCGCCGGCTGCAAGGACAGCCCGTGGGGCTACGGCTGGGATACGTGGCAGGCCGACCTGTTCCGCCCGGCCGCGCCGTTGCTCGCGAAGGCGCCGTGGGTCGTCGTGCGCGGCAACCACGAGGAATGCGCGCGTGCGGGCCAGGGCTGGTTCCGCTTCCTCGACCCGCGCCCGTATTCGGCCGCGCGTTCGTGCGACGATCCGGCCAACGACACCAACGCGAACTATTCGGAGCCCTATGCGGTGTCGCTCGGCGGCGGCTCGCAGGTGATCGTGTTCGACACCGCGAAGGTCGGCCGCACGCCGCTCAAGACGACCGACGCGCAGTTCGGCATCTACCAGAAGCAGTTCCAGACGGTCGCGGCGCTCGCGTCGAAGGCCGGCATGACGACGACGATCTTCACGAACCATCATCCGATCCTCGCGTTCGCGCCGATCGCCGGCAGCACGCCGGCGCCGGGCAACCTCGCGCTGCAGTCGGTGATGTCGAGCCTCAACGCGCAGGCGTACTACCCGCCGGGCGTGCACGTCGCGCTGCACGGCCACGTGCACGATTTCCAGGCGATCGACTTCTCGTCCGGGCACCCGGCGACGATCGTGTCCGGCAACGGCGGCGACAACCTCGACGTCGCGCTGCCCGACCCGTTCCCGGCCGGCCTGACGCCCGCGCCGGGCGCGGTGATCGAACGGCTGTCGCACAACAACAGCTTCGGCTTCCTGATCATGGAGCGCAACGCCGCGCCGGCGACGGGCTGGACGTTCCATGCGTATTCGGCGGCCGGCAAGCTGCTGGCGTCGTGCAATCAGTCGGGCAGGACGCTCGCCTGCGACAAGACGGGGTTCATCGCGCCGTGACGGAAGAAGTTCGATGTGACGCCCACGGCGGGCGCGGCCGGCAGACGCTGCACACGCTTGCCGCCACCCTGCTCGCCGGCCTGGCGCTCGCAGTTCACGCCGCGCCGGCCGAAACGGTCCTGCTTCCCGGCGCGCCGCCGTCGCGCGTCGTCGACACGATCGGCAACTGCACGCCGCAGGTGACGGGCAAGGTCGACTCGGCCGCCGCGCGCTTCGCGCCGGACCCGACGCTCGTCGCGCTCGGCCGCCGAATCTTCTTCGACCCGCGGCTGTCCGAGCCGCGCGGCATGTCGTGCGCGGGCTGCCACGATCCGGGCCGCGCGTTCGCGCCGACACTGTCGGCCGCATCGCTCGCGGGGCCCGGCGTGCCGGAAGGCAGCCGGCCCGGACGCTTCAGCCAGCGCAATGCGCCATCGCTGCTCTATGTGCGCTACGTACCGCGCCGCCACTTCTACCAGGACGACGATGCGCCCGCGCCGTCGCCGTTCGGCGGCCTGTTCAGCGACGGTCGCGCGGATACGCTTGCCGAACAGATCCGCGGGCCGCTGTTCGATCCGAACGAGATGAACAACCGGTCGCCGGCCGCGCTGCTGCGCAAGGTCGATGCGACCGAACTCGCGACCGATCTCGCCGCGCGCTTCGGCGCGCCGGTGCGGCGCGATCCCGAGCAACTGGTGCGCGCGCTGGGTGCGGCCGTCGAAGCCTATCTGCAGAGCGACGAGATGGCGCCATTCACGTCGCGCTTCGACGCATTCCTGCGCACGCGCAAGCCGCTCGCGCCGGCCGAGATGCGCGGCCTCGCGCTGTTCCGGAATCCGGACAAGGGCAATTGCATGACCTGCCATACGCTGTCGGACACGTCGAGCCGACCGGAACGCTCGCTGTTCACCGATTTCGGCTACGACGCGATCGCCGTGCCGCGCAATCGTGCGCTGCCGGCGAACCGCGATCCGCGCCATTTCGACAACGGGCTGTGCGACACCGCGCGGCGGCTGCGCTGGCCCGAGCCGACGCAATGGTGCGGCTACCTGCGCACGCCGGGGCTGCGCAACGTCGCCCTCAAGCAGACGTTCATGCACAACGGCGTGTTCACGACGCTGCGCGACGCGGTCGCGTTCTACAACACGCGTTCGACCGATCCCGGCTTCTGGTATCACGGCGCCCAAACGTTCGACGACGTGCCGGCCGCCTATCGCGGCAACATCAACGTCAATTCGACGCCGATGAACCGCCGGCCCGGCACGCCGCCCGCGCTGACCGATGCGGAAATCGACGACATCGTCGCGTTCCTCGGCACGCTGACCGACGCGCGCTATACCGGCCGGGCCGCGCCGGCCGCCGCTACGGCCCCGGCGGCCCGGGTTGCGCGCACCGCCGCGCCGGTGCGCTGACCCTGGCCGAACGGCCAGCCGACGCGCCCCCGCTTGCGGTTCGCGCAAACACTGGTTATATTTACAGTACTGTATTTATGAACAGTGAGGTGCGCGATGGAACATCTGGTCCGTATCGTCAACGACACCGATCGCCAAGTGCTGGCGTGGCTGCGTGCCCAGGTCGGCGATGCCCGCGTCGAGCGCGCGGCGCGTCAGCTCGGGCATACGCGCAAGCCCTTTCCGTCCGCCGTGTGCCGGTATCTGGGCATGAGCGCGCCGGCCACGCTGCGCCCGGCGCCCGCCCGGCCGCGCGCGGCACGCGATTTCTCGGTCGGCGATCGTTACCTGTCGCTGATCCGCCAGCACCTCGCCACGCACACGGTCGGCCGATGAAATGGCGGCGGCTTGCCGCTTCGGTACCGCGTCCGGCCGGAGCACTCGCGTATTCGGAAATCCGGCCCGCTGCCGCCGTCACGCTTACGCGGCCGCCATGGCTTCCCGTACGAGGCGGCCGAGTGTGTCGAACGCCGCCTCGTGCGCCGCATCGAATACGCGCGTGCAGGCGAGCCGGATATAGCCGTCGAAACGGTCCGAATTCGAGAAGATCGAACCGGGCGCGATCTTGACGCCATGCGCCAGCGCCGCGTCGAACAGTGCATCGGAGCGCACGCCTTCCGGCAACGCGATCCACAGCAGCATCCCGCCCAGCGGCTGGTTCATTCGCGTGCCGGCCGGGAAATGCCGCGCAATTGCGTCGATCGTCACGTCGCGCTGCACACGCAATTGTTCGCGGAACCGGTGCAGGTGCCGATCGAACGCGCCCGAGCCCACGAATTCAGCGGCGACGGCCTGCAACAGCGCGGCGTTATGTCGGCTGTGCGCGAATTTCAGCATTCTCGCGCGCGCATGCCAGCGGCCCGCACTCATCCAGCCGAGCCGCATCCCGGGGGCCAGCACCTTGTTGAACGACGGGCAGTAGATCACCGTGCCGTCGCGGTCCCATGCCTTGACCGGCCTGACCGCCTGCGGCGCCTCGACGAGTTCGCGATAAGGCTCGTCCTCGATCACCGCCACGCCGTGGCGCGAGCACAGCACGACGAGCTCGGCCTTGCGCGCGTCGGGCATCACGCAGCCGAGCGGGTTTTGCAGGTTCGGCACGACGACCACGGCCCGGATGTCCGGATAGGCAGCCAGCGCCACGTCGAGCGCCTCGATCGACAGGCCCGTCGTCGGGCTTGCCGGGATTTCGAGCGCCTTCAGGCCGAGGCTTTCGAGCAACTGGATCAGGCCGAAGAAGGCCGGCGATTCGATCGCGATCGTGTCACCGGGCCGCGCGACCGCCCGCAATGCGAGATTCATCGCATCGACGCCGCCGCTCGTCGACATCACGTCGTCCTGCGTCAGCGTCACGCCGTAAGACAACGCGCGTTTGGCCATCGTCTGCCGGAATTCGGGCGAACCGCCGACGGGCCCCGCGTCGGTCAGCAACGTGGGCTTGCGCCGCAGCAGCCGGATCGCCAGCGCCTGCAGGCGCTCGGTCGGATATAGCGTGGCGTGCGCGGATGCGCCGCCCAGATTCAATGCATCGGTCGCCGCGTTCGCACGGTCGATCACGCGCGATACGCGTTCGTGCAGCCCGGCGAACGGCGGCTCGACGCTCAACGGCGGCCCGTCGCTTTCCGGCAGCGCGTCGAGCACGGCCGCTGCGCGGCGGCGCACGAAGTAACCCGAGCGCGGCTTCGCGTCGCACCAGCCCGCATCCTCTAGCCGCCGAAACGCCTGGATCGCGGTCGACAGGCTCACGCCGTGCTGCGCCATGCACGCGCGGACCGACGGCATCCGGTCGCCGGGCGCCAGCGTGCCGGCCGCGATGATGCGGCGGTAATGTTCGGCGAGCCGTTCGTAAAGCGGCTCGCCGTCCATCGGCAAAGGCGTGCGGGATGCGTCGGCGAAAATCGTCATGCAGGCCATCGTGCCCGCGGCATCCAGCGCACGCCAGATACAGATCCGGGGAAAACCCACCGATACAGCAGCCCGAAATCATCACCTGCACCGCAACAGATTCCCGTCCCCTGAATCTGCCGTGCGCACGTCCGTTTCCTTAACCTGATTGCATGCTGTCGCCTCGTCGTCGCGAGGCCGCCCAACCGGAGCAACCGGGGAAAAGGAATCACCATGCGGACGCAACACCTCCGGCTCGACGCCGGGCAAAGCCACTTTGCGTGGTTCGACAAGGGCAGCCAGTTGATCGTGCTGGACGGCGCGCTGGCGGTCACGCTGTGCCACGGCGGCCTCGACTGGTTGCCCGATGTACCGCAATACATTCGCCGCGAACTCGACGAAGGCGAATGCCTGACGCTCGAAACCGCCGGTCATGTCGCGCTGTCGGCTCGCGGCAGTCGCGTGGTCAGCACGACGATCGTGGAACCCTCGGGTCGAAGCGGCATGCTCCCGGTGTGGCGCGGCATCCTGCGCCGGCTGTCCGGGAAAGTGCACGGCGGCCGTCACGTGAGCGAGCATTTCTGACATCGCGACTCGCCTGCCGCCGGAAACACCGGGAAGTCATCGCATCATCGCGGCGACCGACGAACGCATGATGTTCCGGGCAACCTGAAGCCGCGCGCGATAAATGCGCTGGCTCAAGCGCGATAAATAGGTAGGTGGGAAAATTTCGCGTGGCGTAATTATATTTCCGCCCATGAAAAAGACCGGTCGCGTCGCCGACCGGTCCTGCCAAATACGATCACTTCCTTGCAGCAGCCTCGATCGCGTCCGTGTCCCACTTCCCGCGTCGCGTTGCCTCGGCCAGCATGCCCAGGGTCAACGGGTGGCGCTTCGGCGGCCGGAGCCGCTTCACGAACAGCCCGATGAGGGACGACAGCAGTTCCTGACCTTCCGGGCCGAAATAACGCCGGTACGGGAACCCCTCGGCGTCGACGTTGAATGTCTTCGCCCAGTTGTCGATAAACTCGACACCGTCAAGGCCAGTCACGCCGAGATCCTCCTCAAGCCGTGTCTCCGGCTGGAGATTCAGCTTGCCGAACAACGGCCGACCAAGCTCCTTGCGAGCGAAGGCTTCAAAACGTTCCCAGGTATCGTCTTTCATGGTTCAGAGCACCCGGTCTTCGGGCTTCACCAGTCGGTTGTAGGTCATCACGGTGTTGCGCATGATCAGGTAGGCATCGCGCGCCAAGAACACCTCGCCTACGATGGGAATCGTCCGGCCGACCCACGCACCGAGGCGGTGGGTGAACGAGATCCGTATACCGGACAGCCCGACGCCCGTGATCATCGGCAAGCGAAATGGCAGCGTCTGAGGAAACAGTTTGCGGGCGGCAAGCGAGGCGACGGAAGTGCCCGGCGTAGCCCCGGCGACCTTGCCAGGGACAGGGACGTCACCCTGACCGAGCAGCATTGCCGACGCGGCGGCCAGATCGTCCAAACCGAGCTGCTTGCGCGTCTCGTCGAACGCTACCAGGGCGAAGACGTCGACAGGACGCAGATTGTGCCAAGTACCGTACGTGTATCGATTTTCACTCATTCATTTTTCTCCTGAACCAGCAAGGGCGCTGCTCTCTCAGCGTGTACCTCTTGGGAAGGCGCTACTTTACCGCATCGCCTAGAACAGCCCGGCCGGCACCGCCGCTCGGTCCCAGCTGTAGACGATCAGCTCGCCGCGCACGGCATCGCGGCCGCTCTTGCCGACCGTGTAGCTCAGGCTGGTTTCTTCCATCTCGAACCCATCGAACACGCGCCGGATATCCGGATGGTCGTTGATGCTGACCATGATCTTGCCGGCGCAAGTTCGCATGGTGGCCGCCATCTGTTCGTATTCCTCGAATGGGAACGCGACACCGTAGCCCTCGGTCTGCCAGTACGGCGGATCGCAGTAGAAGAACGTGTGCGGCCGGTCGTAGCGGGTGATGCAGTCGCGCCACGACAGGTTCTCGACCGTGGTGCCCTGGGCGAGCCGAAGATGGGCGGCCGACACGCTCTCTTCGATGCGCAGGAGGTTGATTGTCGGGGCTGTGGCCGCCGTGCCGAAGGTTTGCCCCTCGACCTTGCCACCGAACGCATGCTGCTGCAGGTAGTAGAAGCGCGCGGCGCGCTGGATGTCGGTGAGCGTTTCCGGGACCGTCTCCTTGTGCCACTTGAACACCTGCCGGCTCGCCAGCGCCCATCGGAATTGGCGCACGAATTCCTCGTAGTGGTGCTGGATCACCCGGTAGAGGTTCACGAGTTCACCATTGATATCGTTGATGACCTCGACCTCGGCCGGATGCCGCAGAAAATACAGTGCGGCGCCGCCAGCAAAGACTTCGACATAGCAGCTGTGAGGCGGGAACCGAGAGAGCAAGGTGTCTGCTAGTCGGCGCTTTCCGCCAATCCAGGGGATGATGGGTTGAGCGTACATTTTTGAAAGTCGTTTTCGTGTCGTTAAACAATGGCAAGGATTGACGGCGGGCACATCGTCATGGGATGACGACATCCAGAACGTCATCCTCGATCGCCACAGGTGCGCCAGCCGCGACCGGCAGAGCATGGATGCGCAGCCGCGTACCTGGAGCGTACGCCGGCAGCAACAGCTCGGAACCAATGACCGTCAGCCGGCCGGCGATCGGCATCTGCTGCTCCGGCCCGCCGTTGATCGCCACATGCACGTCGGCGCCGACCGCGCCGTTGTCGTCGACATCGGGGACGCGCTGGCGAAGCTGGATGCAGCTGATCGTCTGCTTGGCGGGACGGTCGATCTATATCGAGAGATCGCGGGCATGCTTGAGAGCACGACGAGAGCCAATTTCGAGGCTCAGGGTCGGCCCGCGTGGGTACCGCTGGCAAAATCCACGGAGAGAGAGAAGCTGAAGCGCAACAAGGGGAGCAGCGTCCTGAAGATATTGCAGGATCGCGGAACCCTTGCCGGAAGCATTTCGGCCGACTTCGGGGGCGGACCACGCGCTCATTGGTGTCGCCACACCATACGCGGCTATTCATCAGTGCGGCGGAACCGTTACCCATCCGGCACGTAGCACCAAGGTGCGGCTCCGGACTGACGCCAAGGGGAGCCTCGCCCGGCAGGCCGATCACAAGAATTTGGCGGTCTTCGCCCGGTACTCCCATAAACGGGTGCGGGAGAGCTGGCACGAGGTCGGGGAGTACAACGTCAAGATTCCGGCCCGGCCGTATCTGCCGTTTAGCGGGCCACCGAACGCGCCCGTCCTGCAGCCCGAAGCCGAGCGCGGCATTGAGGCGATTGTGGATAAGTTGCTGCGCCAGGCGTTCGAGTGACGATCGCGGCCGCGCGCCGCGCCTTTTACCACACGAAACGTAATTTCAAAGCGGTGCCGATAAATCCAGCCAACGGCCCACGGAATCCCGGATTTATCGCACCGACCCCCTTGGATTTATCTCACTCCCCATCAGCAACCGTACCCAGCGAGCGCACCCCTGCCTCACCGCCCATTCCGCCGGCGCTCGATCCACTCGAACACCGCCATCCCGGCCAGCATCGCGACGACGAACCCGATCCCCTTGGCCGACCCGAAGCCGATCGACACGATCGCGGGCCCCGGGCAGAACCCGGCAATCCCCCAGCCGATGCCGAACACGGCGCTTCCGGCGACGAGGCGCACGGTAATCGTCCGGGCGGCCGGCAACTGCATCGGCAGGCCGAGCCACGACCGTGTCCGGCGCTTCGCCCACGCGAACGCGAATACCGCGACGCCGATCGCGCCCGCCATCACGAACGCGAGCGACGGATCCCAGCGGCCCGCCAGGTCGAGAAAACCCAGCACCTTCTGCGGATTGGCCATGCCCGATACGATGAGGCCGATGCCGAACAGCAATCCGGCCAGAAACGCGAATCCTGCCTGCATGTCAGCCTCCCGGCACGTGCAGCCGCACGAAGACGGTCGCGAACCCCGCGACCATGAAAATCGCCGTCGCGACCACCGAACGCAACGCCCCGCGCGATATGCCGCATACGCCGTGACCGCTCGTGCAGCCGCCCGCGTACCGCGTGCCGATCCCCACCAGCAGCCCGGCCGCCAGCAATTCCGGCCAACTGGCGTCGACCTGCGGCGTCAGGCCGCTCCCGGCGAAACGCATCGCGACGGGCGCGGCGATCAACCCGGCGACGAACGCGACACGCCAGCCGCGTGCTGCGCCGCCCGCCGTCAACAAGCCGCCGACGATCCCGCTGATGCCGGCAATCCGGCCGTTGAACGCCACGAGCCACGCGGCGGCAAGCCCGATCAGCACGCCGCCGGCCAGCGACAGCCAAGGCGTGAAATGAAGCGCATCAAACTGCATCGCCCGCCTCCTTCGCGGTCGCCCCGCAAAATTGTTCGTACAGCACGCCCATCACCGCGACCACGGCCGGACTGTCGAGCGAATAGCGGATGGACTTGCCTTCTCGGCGCGTGCGGACCAGCCCGTTGTCCCGCAACACGCCGAGCTGCTGCGACAGCGTCGGTTGACGGATGTCGAGTCGCGCCTCGAGATCGCTCACGCCGCGCTCGCCCTGAGACAGTTCGCACAGCAGCAGCAGCCGGTCGGGATTCGACATCACCTTGAGGAGCGTGCACGCCGATTCGGCGGCGGTGCGCATCTGCTCGGGCCCGGGCAACCCGGCGGGAAAATCGTCGTTCATCGGAGCGGGAATACGATTAAAGAATGAATATTATATAACTTTATATATTGTTTTATCCCGCTGCTTGCCGAATCGGCAATCCGAGCGCCCTTCCTTCTATCAGGCCTGCTTGCCCACCATCCCGTCGGCAGCCACCGCGCATACCGCACCGGCGCGAACCACACGGAGCGCCAGCCCTGCAACCGCCGCGATCACGCATGGCGCGGCAACGACGGCGAACGCGGTCGACGGCATTGCGTCACCCGCCATCGATGCGACGTGAAGGAAGAGTGAAGACGCGGCCCGCCCTGAACCGGGCCGCTTCACCGCGGCGCTGCACGCGTCATGCGCCGTCGCAAGGCCCCGTACCGTCGAGCATCAGCGTGCCGACCCGCGCGGGCACGAGCGGCGTGCGCGGCGCTGGCGGCGTCCAGCCGAACAGCGCCTGCGCGGCCGCGCCGCACACGCGGCCCTGGCATGCGCCCATCCCGCAGCGCGACTGCAGCTTGGCGGCCGTCCAGCCCGGTTCGCGTGCGACCGCATCGAACCGCACGTCTTCGCAACGACACAGCAGCGTGTCGGGCCGCGCGAGCCGGCGGATCGGTTCGCGGATCGCGAAGCGCTCGCGTACCGCATCCGCGAATGCCTGCCAGTGCGCGCAACGTGCGACCAGCGCGGCCAGTCGTGCGGTCTGCCCCGTCGCCGCGTATCCGGCGATCTCGCCTTCAACCATCGCCAGCTCGCTGCCACCGACGCCCGTGCACTCGCCCGCCGCGAAACATCCGTCGCGGCTCGTGCGCTGGTGCGCGTCGACCGCCACCGCGCCGTTTTCGATCCGGCAGCCGAGATGGCGCGGCAACACGGTATTCGGCACGAGACCGAAGCCGCACGCGAGCCGGTCGCAGTCGACGTCGAATTCGCGATCGCGTTGACGGATCCGCACGCGTTCGAGCCGCTGGTCGCCAAATGCCTCGACGACGTGCGCATCGGGCCGATACGCGGCCGTGACGAGCTTCGCGGCCTGCGCGAGCTTCGACGGCCAGCGCCACAGCCCCGCACCGAAGCCCGCCACGTCGCCCCATGCCGCCTGTTCGAGCACGTGCGACACGCGCGCGCCGGCCTGCCGGGCCGTCGCCGCACTCGCCAGCAGCAGCGGCCCGCTGCCCGCGATCACCGTGCGCTGCCCGCGCACGTCGAGCCCGTACTTGATCAGCGCCTGCAAGCCGCCCGCGCCGGTCACGCCCGGCAGGGTCCAGCCCGGAAACGGCAGCAACAGCTCGCGGGCGCCGCAGCAGAGAATCAGCGTCCGGAAATCGAGCAGCAACCCGCGTTCGTCGTCTTCGAGCAGCAGCGTGCCCGGCTGCGTTTCGGCGACGATGCGCGTCGCCGCGAGATGCGTGACGTTCGGCCGCCGCAGCACGGCGAGGCGTTCGGCGGCGGCCGGCGTCGGTGCGGCCGCGGCCGGCTGCCGCCAGATCTGCCCGCCCGCGCGCGGGTTGTCGTCGACGATCGCAACGGTCGCGCCGCTTCGCGCGGCGGCCCGCGCGGCCGACAGCCCGGCCGGGCCCGCGCCGACGATCGCGACGTCGACGCTCAGTCGTTCCTGTTTCATCGCGTGCGCTCCACCTGCATGCCGTCGCGGCACAGCGTCTGGCACGCCAGCCGGCGCCGGCCGTCGATCGTCATCCGGCATTCCTGGCAGATGCCCATTCCGCAAAACGGCGCGCGCGCCGCACCCGTGCACGACACGCGCGTCGTGTCGTCGCCGCTCGCCGCGACGGCGGCCGCGACGGTCGCGCCGTCGGCCACCGTCAGCGCGCGGCCGTCCAGATGAATGATCATGTCAGCCTCCGCCGGGCCGCCCCAAGGAGGCTGACAACCCACTCGCGAGGCGCCTTGCATGGGACCGGAGTAAGCGCTGAAGCGCCACCTCCGGTCGCCAGCGAACGCAGTGAGCGTGGGGGTCGTTTCATGTCAGCGCTCCGGTGACGAGGGACGCGGTCAGGAAGCGTCCCGGCAAATACGGTTCGATATCGATGGGCGGCCGCTCGCCGGCCATCAGCGCGGCGACGAGCCGCGCGCTGCCCGGCGCGGTCGTCACGCCGAGCCCTTCGTGCCCGACCGCGAGCCACACGCCCGGCCGCGCCGGGTGCTCGCCGAGCAGCGGCAGGCCGTCGGGGCTCGCGCAGCGGAGGCCGGTCCACGCACGGATGCCGTTCAGGTCGGCCAGATCCGGCAGATAACCGACCGCGCGGCGCAGCATGCGCGCGAGCACCGGCGGCTCGACCTGCGCGTCCTCGGTGTCGAACTGGCGCGACGAGCCGATCAGCAGCTGGCCGGTCGGCCGCGGCTGCACGTTGAACGCGACCGAGGTGCCATCGCTGGCGTGCGCGCTCGCCGCATAGCCGAGCTCGACGAGCTGGTGCGACACGTGGCCCGGATAACGATCGGTAATCAGCAGATGGCCCTTTTTCGGGCGCAGCGGCAGTTCGGGCAGCAGCGTGCGCGCCGCGACGCCGTTCGCGACGATCACACGCTCCGCGCGCAGCACGTCGCCGCTCGCGAGCGTCACGCTCGGGCCGTCGACCGCGACCGCCCGCTCGCGACGCAACGTCACGCGCGGCGCGCGCTGCAGCAGCCAGTTCGCGGTGACGGGCGCATAGAGAATCGCATCGCCCGGAATCTTCAGCGCGCCGCCGAGGCCCGCGCGCAGCATCGGCTCCAGTCGCGCGAGCGCCGCCGCATCGATCAACTCGCCGGCCACGCCGTGCGCGCCGAGCGCCGCCTGCTTCGCGCGCGCGAGATCCATCTCGTGCGCATCGGCCGCGAGCCACAGCGTGCCGCAGTTGCGATACGCGCAGCCGTCGGGCATCTCGCCGCTCAACGCGCGCCACAGTTCGATCGAGTAATGGCTCAGCGCGAGCTCGGCCGCGTTGTCGTCCATCGCGACGAGGTGCCCCATGCCCGCGCCGGTCGCGCCGCCGCTCGCGTCGTCGACGACGAGCACGCGCAGCCCGCGCTGCGCGAGTTCGTGCGCGCACGCCGCGCCGACGATGCCGGCGCCGATCACGACGACGTCGGTCTTCGTTTCGCTCACGCCCCGATACCCCAGCCGAACGGATCGTCTTCCTCGATCAGCAGCGTCGCTTCCGCGCTCAGGTGCGCGCTGCCGCGGATCGTCGGCACGATGCCGCCGTCGGCCAGCTCGTAACTTGCATGAAACACGCTGCCGATCACGCTCGCCTGCCGCCACACGGCGCCGGGCGCAAGCTTGCCGTCGGCCGCGAGGCACGCGAGCTTCGCGCTCGTGCCGGTGCCGCACGGCGATCGGTCGTACGCGAGGCCCGGGCACAGCACGAAGCTACGGCTGTCGTGCGCGGGATCGTCGGCGAACAGCTCGATGTGATCGATCTCGCCGCCGTTCGCGCCGGTGATGCCCGCGCGTTCGAGCCCTTCGCGCACGGCCGACGCATATGCGGTGAGCGCCGCGACGTTGTCGCCGGCGACACGCTGCCCGTGGTCGCTGATCAGGAAGAACCAGTTGCCGCCCCACGCGACGTCGCCCTTCACGGGGCCGTATCCCGGCACGTCGACCACGACGCCCTGCGCATGGCGATACGCGGGCACGTTGCGCACGCTGACCGACAGGTCGTCGTGCAGCGTCGCCTCGACGGTGCCGACCGGCGTCTCGATCCGGTGCACGCCGGGCGCGATGCGCCCCATGTGATGCAGCGTGCGCACGACGCCGATCGTGCCGTGCCCGCACATCCCGAGATAGCCGCTATTGTTGAAGAAGATCACGCCGGCCGCCGCGTCGGCCGACACCGGGTCGCACAGCAGCGCGCCGACCAGCACGTCGCTGCCGCGCGGCTCGAGGATGCACGCGGTGCGGTAACGGTCGTGCTCGCGCGCGAGCACGTCGCGTCGCTCGGCCATGGTGCCGTTGCCGAGCGACGGAAAGCCGGACACGACGAGCCGAGTGGGTTCGCCGCCCGTGTGCGAATCGATGATCTGGATGCGCTTCATCATGAGCCGTCCGAAGTGGGGAAAGGAGCATAGCTTCCTCCGTCGCGCGTCCGTCCGCTTGTGGCTTTTCGATGAGGACGACGACGAAATCGGCACAGTGCGACGCGCCCTTCGCGCCCCTGCCGGCCGCTGTGCCGATTTCGTCATTTTGCTCCGCGATACGACTCAAGCGTGATGGGCGTTTGCGCGGCGATACTGGTTGCCACACCGACATACCCGTCGGCCGACCGATACGAACGTAGGAGATTTCAGTGAGCCGAAACGCCATTCAGTGGACCGGGGTTTTCCCGGCCGTCAGCACCCAGTTCAAGCCGGACTTTTCCCTCGACATCGACGCCACGCACCGCGTGGTCAAGAACCTGGTGAACGACGGCGTGTCGGGCCTCGTGGTCTGCGGCACGGTCGGCGAAAACACGTCGCTGTCGACGAGCGAGAAGCTCCAGGTGATCGAGGCCGCACGCGACGCGGCCGGCGGCAAGATTCCGGTGATCGCCGGCATCGCCGAATTCACGACCGAATTCGCGCGCAATACGGTGCGCGAAGCGCAGCGCGTCGGCGTCGACGGCGTGATGGTGATGCCCGCGCTCGTCTACTCAGCGAAGCCGCACGAAACCGCCGCGCACTTCCGCGCGGTCGCGACGAGCACCGACCTGCCGGTGATGGTCTACAACAACCCGCCGATCTACAAGAACGACGTGACGCCCGACGTGCTGATCGCGCTGCAGGATTGCGAGAACATCGTCTGCTTCAAGGATTCGTCGGGCGATACGCGCCGCTTCATCGATCTGCGCAATGCGGTCGGCGATCGCTTCGTGCTGTTCGCGGGCCTCGACGACGTCGTGGTCGAGAGCATCGCGGTCGGCGCCGAAGGCTGGGTGTCGGGCATGTCGAACGCGTTCCCGAAGGAAGGCGAGACGCTGTTCCGCCTCGCGAAGCAGAAGCGCTTCGACGAAGCGCTCGCGCTGTATCGCTGGTTCATGCCGCTGCTGCACCTCGACGCACGCCCCGACCTCGTGCAGTGCATCAAGCTGTGCGAGGAACTGGTCGGCCGCGGCAGCGCGGTCACGCGCCCGCCGCGCCTCGCGCTGCAAGGCGACACGCTCGCGGAAGTGAAGGCCATCGTCGCGAAGGCGCTCGACACGCGCCCGGCGCTGCCCGACGTCGGTCTCTGATCGACGCCCTGCGGCGGCGCACGGGTTTGCACCGTGCGTCGCCGTCCGCGGTCCGGCATGGCTCGCGGCCCCGCTCACCCCGGCGCCACCCCGCGCCGCGCGTGAACGGGCCGCGGCCCGCCCCGGTCGTTCGAACCGGGCGACGCCGGCCGGCAGGCGTGCGCACTGCTCCGTCGGAGCGCGCGCCACGCGCGCCTGCACCGACATTCCCCCAGGAGACACGCCCATGCCAGGCCAAGGCAATGCACACCCGTCTGTCCCGCTTTCCCGTTCCGCGCACCCCGGCGCGGGTCACGGCAAGTTCAAGAAACAGCTGTCGCTGACCGATCTCACGTTCATCGGTCTGGGCGCCATTTTCGGTTCGGGGTGGCTGTTCGCCGCGAGTCACGTATCGACGATCGCGGGCCCGGCCGGCATCTTCTCGTGGCTGCTCGGCGGCTTCGCGGTGCTCCTGCTCGGCATCGTCTACTGCGAACTCGGCGCCGCGCTGCCGCGCGCGGGCGGCGTGGTGCGCTACCCGGTGTTCTCGCACGGCCCGCTGCTCGGCTACCTGATGGGCTTCATCACGCTGATCGCCTTTTCGAGCCTGATCGCGATCGAAGTCGTCGCCGCGCGCCAGTATGCGGCCGCGTGGTTTCCGGGCCTAACGGTCGAAGGATCGAGCGACCCGACCACCGTCGGCTGGCTCGTGCAGGCCGCGCTGCTCTGCTTCTTCTTTTACCTGAACTATTCGAGCGTGAAGACGTTCGCGAAGGCGAACAACGTCATCAGCATCTTCAAGTTCGTCGTGCCGCTCGCGGTGATCGGCGTGCTGTTCACGTTCTTCAAGCCCGCGAACCTGACCGTGCACGGCTTCGCGCCGTTCGGCATGCCGGGCATCGAGATGGCCGTGTCGGCCGGCGGCATCATCTTCGCGTATCTCGGGCTCACGCCGATCGTGTCGGTCGCGAGCGAGGTGCGCAATCCGCAGCGCACGATCCCGATCGCGCTGATCCTGTCGATCCTGCTGTCGACGCTGATCTACGTGCTGCTGCAACTCGCGTTCATCGGCAGCATTCCCACCGACATGCTCGCCGCCGGCTGGCACGACGTGAGCAAGGCGTTCTCGCTGCCGTACCGCGACATCGCGCTTGCGCTCGGCGTCGGCTGGCTCGCGGTGATGGTCGTCGCCGACGCGATGATCTCGCCGAGCGGCTGCGGCAACATCTACATGAATGCGACGCCGCGCGTGGTCTACGGCTGGGCGAAGACGGGCACGTTCTTCAAGGTGTTCACGCGCGTCGACGAAGCGTCGGGCATCCCGCGCGCGGGCCTGTGGCTCACGTTCGGCCTCGCGATCTTCTGGACGCTGCCGTTCCCGTCGTGGGAAGCGCTGATCAACATCGTGTCGGCCGCGCTGGTGCTGAGCTATGCGGTCGCGCCCGTGTCGGTCGCCGCGTTGCGCCGCACCGCACCTGACCTGCCGCGGCCGTTCCGCGCCAGCGCGTTCGGCCTCACCGGCCCCGCGTCGTTCGTGATCGCCGCGCTGATCGTCTACTGGTCGGGCTGGAGCACGGTGTCCTGGCTGCTCGGGCTGCAGATCGCGATGTTCGTCATCTATCTCGCGTGCCGCCGCTGGGTGCCGACCGCGCACCTGAGCCTCGCCGAGCAGGTGCGTTCGTCCGCGTGGCTGATCGCGTTCTATGCGGCGATGATCGTGCTGTCGTATCTCGGCGGCTTCGGCGGCACGGGCCGGCTCGCGCATCCGTACGACACGGTCGTCGTCGCGGCCGTCGCGCTCGTCATCTACTACTGGGGCGCGAATACCGGCGTGCGCGCCGACAAGCTGCAACTCGACGACGACGAGGACTGACGCGCCCGCGCACTTTCCCGTCCTTTTCCCCTTCCATCGGCCGGGCGCACCACGCCCGGCCCTGCTTTTTTCCGAGGAAAACCATGCAACTCACAGGTCAGCTCCTGATCGGCCAGTCGGCTGTCACCGGACAGAACGGCACCCTCCACGCAATCGCCGCCGCCACCGGCGAACCGCTCGACCCCGCGTTCGGCGGCGCGAGCCTGCACGATCTGGAAACGGCGTGCGCGCTCGCCGACGATGCGTTCGACACATATCGCGAAACGTCGCTCGAAGCGCGCGCCGCGTTTCTCGACGCGATCGGCCGCCGCATCATGGCGCTCGGCGACGACCTGATCGAGCGCTGCGTCGTCGAAACGGGGCTGCCGCGTGCGCGCATCGAAGGCGAACGCGGCCGCACGGTCGGCCAGCTCGCGCTGTTCGCGTCGCTGGTGCGGGACGGCGGCTTTCTGGACGCGCGGATCGACCCGGCGCGCCCCGAGCGCAAGCCGCTGCCGCGCGTCGACCTGCGCCTGCGCAACGTCGCGGTCGGGCCGGTGGCCGTGTTCGGCGCGTCGAACTTCCCGCTCGCGTTCTCGGTGGCCGGCGGCGACACGGCGTCGGCGCTGGCGGCCGGCTGCCCGGTGATCGTCAAGGCGCATTCGGCGCATCCGGGCACGTCGGAACTCGTCGGCCGCGCGATCCAGCAGGCCGTGCGCGAATGCGGGATGCCGGCCGGCGTGTTCTCGCTGCTGTTCGACGCGTCGCGCGAGATCGGCCAGGCCCTCGTCGCCGACCCGCGCATCAAGGCCGTCGGCTTCACCGGCTCGCGCCGCGGCGGCGTGGCGCTGATGCATATCGCGGCGGCGCGAGCCGAGCCGATTCCGGTCTACGCGGAAATGAGCTCGATCAATCCCGTGCTGCTGTGTCCCGCCGCGCTGGAGGCCCGTCACGACACCATCGCACCGCAGTTCGTCGCGTCGCTCACGCTCGGCGCCGGCCAGTTCTGCACGAATCCGGGCCTCGTGCTCGCGGTCGACGGCCCCGCGCTACGCGCGTTCGAAGCCGCGGCGGCCGACGCCGTGCGTACCGTAGCCGCGCAGACGATGCTGACACCGGCCATCCACGCGAGCTATGCGCAAGGCGTCGCGGCGCTGCGCGATCACTCGGCCGTCGGACTGCTGGCCGAAGGCGTCGGAGGCGGCCCCCATCAGGCCCGCGCGGCGCTGTTCGCCACCTCCGCCGACGCGTTCATCGCCCACCCCGAACTGCGCGACGAAATGTTCGGCCCCGCGTCGCTGATCGTGCGCTGCCCGGACGCCGACACGTTGCATCGCGTGCTGAAATCGCTCGAAGGCCAGTTGACGATCGCCGCGCATCTCGCCGACGGCGACGCGGCGCTGTTCGCCGCGCTGCGTCCGACGCTCGAACGCAAGGCCGGCCGCATTCTCGTGAACGGCTTCGGCACGGGCGTCGAAGTCGGCCACGCGATGGTGCACGGCGGCCCGTTCCCGGCGACGTCCGACACACGCACGACGTCCGTCGGCGCGCGCGCGATCGAGCGCTTCCTGCGCCCCGTGTCGTACCAGGACGTACCGGACGCGCTGCTGCCGGACGCGCTCCGCAGCAGCAATCCGCTGCACGTGCCGCAACGCATCGACGGCGTGCCCGCCGCGCGCGAGGTGGAGCATGTCTGAGCACACCGCCGAAGTCGTGCTGTCGCTCGACGAAGTCCACGCGCTCGCGCTGCGCGTGCTGACGCACCACGGGATGTCCGACGCGCACGCGCGGGCCATCGCCAACGTGATCACGCAGGGTCAGCGCGACGAATGCCATTCGCACGGCGTGTACCGGCTGCTCGTCTGCGTGCGCTCGCTGAAGAAAGGCAAGGTCGATCCGCAGGCCGTGCCGACGTTGCGCAAGCTGTCGTCGTCGATCGTCGCGGTCGACGCGCATCGCGGCTTCTCGCTGCTGAGCTTCGAAACCGGGCTGCCCGTGCTCGTCGAGATGACGAAGCAGCACGGCATCGCCGCGATGACGATCAACCGCTGCTACCACTTCTCCGCGCTGTGGCCCGAGGTCGAGGCGATCGCGGCCGAAGGGCTGGTCGGCATCGCGATGAACCCGAGCCATAGCTGGGTCGCGCCGGAAGGCGGCCGCGAACCGGTGTTCGGCACCAACCCGATCGCGTTCGCGTGGCCGCGCCCGGGCGGCGAGCCGTTCGTGTTCGATTTCGCGACGAGCGCGATCGCACGCGGCGACATCGAACTGCACGCGAAACAGGGCAAGGCGATTCCGGCGCACTGGGCGATCGACGCGGACGGCCAGCCGACCACCGACCCGAAGGCCGCGCTGCAAGGCGCGATGCGCACGTTCGGCGGCCACAAGGGCTCGGCGCTCGCGGCGATGGTCGAGCTGCTCGGCGGCGCGCTGATCGGCGACATGACGAGCCGGGAATCGATGGACTTCGACGAAGGCGTCGGCGCGACGCCGTGCCACGGCGAACTCGTGATCGCGTTCGATCCGAAGGTGTTTCTCGGCGACGATCTCGACGCGGGGCTCGCGCGCGGCGAGCGGATGTTCGAATCGATCGTCGCGCAGGGCGCGCGGCTGCCGTCGCAACGGCGCTTCGACGCCCGCGCGCGCAGCATCGCGAACGGCGTGCGGATTCCGAAGCCGCTATACGACGAGATCCTGACGCTGCTCGACTGACGCGCGATCGAGCGGCGCGACGCGGCTCCGTCGTCGGGGCAACCGGCGATGAAGCCGCCGCCCGGTTGCGCCGGGGATGGCCTGCGTCGGGCCGCTACCTGCTTGGTGGGCTTGCTGGCCTTGCTGGCCTTGCTGGCCTTGGGGGCCTTGGGGACCTTGGGGACCTTGGGGGGCCTTGGGGCCTCGGTGCACTCGGCCGCCCCACCCGCGCCGCTCGCCCGCTCCCGCCGCCGCCGCGGGCCCGGCGGCTGTGGGATAATCGTGGAGTTTGCCCAGGGCGCAGCTCAAGAGGTTGTTCGCACGGGCGCGAGAGAGGCCTTTATTCCGGTGCCTCCACCCTTTTCCCGCGATATTTCTTCAGCCATCACCATGCCCACTTACCGTTCCAAAACCTCCACCGCCGGCCGCAACATGGCAGGTGCGCGCTCGCTGTGGCGCGCCACCGGCATGAAAGACGACGATTTCTCGAAACCGATCATCGCGGTCGTCAACTCGTTCACGCAATTCGTGCCCGGGCACGTGCACCTGAAGGATCTCGGCCAGCTCGTCGCGCGCGAAATCGAGGCCGCAGGCGGCGTCGCGAAGGAATTCAACACGATCGCGGTCGACGACGGCATCGCGATGGGCCACGACGGCATGCTCTATTCGCTGCCGAGCCGCGACATCATCGCCGACTCGGTCGAATACATGGTGAACGCGCACTGCGCGGACGCGATGGTGTGCATCTCGAACTGCGACAAGATCACGCCGGGGATGCTGATGGCCGCGATGCGCCTGAACATCCCGGTGATCTTCGTGTCGGGCGGCCCGATGGAAGCCGGCAAGACGCGCCTCGCGAACCCGGTCACCAAAGCCATCGAACTGAAGAAGCTCGACCTCGTCGACGCGATGGTGATCGCGGCCGACCAGTCGTATTCGGACGCCGACGTCGCCGAAGTCGAACGCTCGGCGTGCCCGACCTGCGGCTCGTGCTCGGGCATGTTCACCGCGAACTCGATGAACTGCCTGACCGAAGCGCTCGGCCTGTCGCTGCCCGGCAACGGCACGGTGGTCGCCACCCACGCCGACCGCGAACAACTGTTCAAGCGCGCCGGCCGCCGCATCGTCGAACTGACGCGCCAGCATTACGAGCAGGACGACGAACGCGTGCTGCCGCGCTCGGTCGGCTTCAAGGCATTCGAGAACGCGATGACGCTCGACATCGCGATGGGCGGCTCGACCAACACGATCCTGCACCTGCTGGCGATCGCGCGCGAAGCCGGCATCGACTTCACGATGAAGGACATCGACCGCCTGTCGCGCATCGTGCCGCAGCTGTGCAAGGTCGCGCCGAACACGAACAAGTACCACATCGAGGACGTGCACCGCGCCGGCGGCATCATGGCGATCCTCGGCGAACTGGACCGCGCCGGCAAGCTGCACACCGACGTGCCGACCGTGCACGCGCCGACGCTGAAGGATGCGCTCGACCAGTGGGACATCGTCCGCACGCAGGACGAAGCGGTCCGCACGTTCTATCAGGCCGGCCCGGCCGGGATTCCGACGCAGGTCGCGTTCAGCCAGAACACGCGCTGGCCGAGCCTCGACCTCGACCGCGCCGAAGGCTGCATCCGCTCGTACGAACATGCGTTCTCGAAGGAAGGCGGCCTCGCGGTGCTGACGGGCAACATCGCGCTCGACGGCTGCGTGGTGAAGACGGCCGGCGTCGACGAAAGCATCCTCGTGTTCGAAGGCTCGGCGCACGTGACCGAATCGCAGGACGAAGCGGTCGAGAACATCCTGAACGACAAGGTCAAGGCCGGCGATGTGGTGATCGTGCGCTACGAAGGCCCGAAGGGCGGCCCGGGCATGCAGGAAATGCTCTACCCGACCAGCTACATCAAGTCGAAGGGGCTCGGCAAGGCGTGCGCGCTGCTGACGGACGGCCGTTTCTCGGGCGGTACGTCGGGTCTGTCGATCGGCCACTGCTCGCCCGAAGCGGCAGCGGGCGGCGCGATCGGCCTCGTGCGCGACGGCGACCGGATCCGCATCGACATTCCGAACCGCACGATCGACGTGCTCGTGTCGGACGAGGAACTGGCGCGCCGCCGCGACGAGCAGAACGCGAAGGGCTGGAAGCCGGCGCAGCCGCGTCCGCGCAAGGTGTCCGCGGCGCTGAAGGCGTACGCGAAGCTCGTCATGTCGGCCGACAAGGGCGCGGTGCGCGATCTGTCGCTGCTCGACGACTGACGCGTGACGGCCGGTCGTGCGAACGGCCTGCCCCGCCCGATCGCAAAGCCGCTCTCCGGAGCGGCTTTTTTTCGTCCGAAGCCCGGCGCGCCCGCGGCGCCGGCGCGATCAGTGCCGGGGTTCGTCCGGGCCGCCGCCACCGCCGCCGTGGTTACCGCCGCCCTGCGGCCGCGCATAACCGCCGCCGCCCCCGCCGCCCTGCCGCACGGGCGGCATCGTGCGGACCTCGCCGCCCGGCGCGGGCGGCGGGCGCAGTACGGCCGGCGGCGGACCGGCGGGACGCGCATTGCCCGCTCCACCCGGCATCGGCGTCGGCGCGGGCGCCGGACTGGCCGGTCGCGCATTGCCGGCCCCGCCCGGCATCGGCATCGGCATCGGCATCGGCATCGACATCGGCATCGGCATCGGCGTCGGCGCGGCCGGCGGCGGCATGCGGTTCGCACCGTTCCAGCCGCCGCGCGTCGCCGACGGCCGCGTGTCATGCACGGGCGGCGGGCCGCCCGGCGCGACCTGCATCGGCGCGCCCGGTTGCGGACGCCCTTGCCCAGGCGGCATGCCTCCTGGGCCGAGCCTCGGCTCGGGACGATGCGCCCACCGATCGCGCTCGGGATACCACGGGCGGTGCCGGTAATAGCGATCCCAGTACGCGCCGATCGCGAATCCGGTCACCGGCACGCCGATGATCGCGCCGTACTCGAGCAACGGCACGTAGCTGCCCTGGTACGGATAGTCGAGCAACTGCGCATCGATCCAGCCGCGCACGCCCGGCAGCGCGACGTCGCACCACGTGTAGTCGCTCAGGCAGCCGAATACGTCCAGCGCGGTGCCGGGCGGAATCTGCGCGACCACCGGATAATCGGGCGCCGGCCCCGCAAACAACTCGGCCGGCGAGTTCGTGTAAGCGCTGTTCTGCGCATCGGCCACGCCCGGCGCGGCCACGAAGCCGGCCAGGACGACACACAGACTTCGGATAATCGTGTTTCTCATGATGCTCTCCCGCGCAGCGCCGCCGCGCGCCGGTCAGTGTCGATGGCCGCCGCCCCAGTGGCCACCACCCCCGCGGCCCCCGCCCCAATGCCCGCCGCCCCACGGACGATGCCAGTAGCCACCTCGCCCGCCCCAGTATCCGCCACCGCCCCAGCGGCCCCAGAAGCCGATCGTCACGGGCGGCCCGTACCAGCCGGAGTAGTACGCCGGGTAGTAATACGGATACGGCGGCGGCACGTAGGCCGGGGCGACATACACCGGCACCGCCGTGCCGGCGTCCACCTGCGCCTGCGGCACGGTCGACGGGGGTGGACCGGGCGCAGTCGGTGCGGCCGGGATCTCGCGCTGCGTCACCGTGGCGGGCACCGGCGCGTAATAAGGTGCATAACCATAAGGGCTCGTGTAGTAGCAGCCGCCAAGCGTCAATGCGGCCAGCGCGACGACGGCGGGCCTCGCGGCGGAAATCGGGTTCATCTCGTACTCCGGCAGAATCCGCGCGCCGCCGCCGGGCGCGCGCGTGACTCTAGCTTACGTCCGCTGCAGATTTCCGCGCGTATGATCGGTTACTTTTTGTTTCCTGCTCCGGAAGGCTGCGCGGGCACGCCGCGTGCTGGCCCGTCCGCGGCGCCGGCGTTGAAGTTGGCGCAAATGCCCTCAACTTGAACGATGTCGGGCTGACCGGCGCGGACGGGCGTCCGCGACCCACCGGCAACCGCAAACCGGCGAGCTTCGGCCCGCCCTGACAGGAACGCGGCTCGCGCCGCCATCGACATGACTACGCCACGCCCCACTCCCCGGGCGGACACACCGCTCGATCCGATCATCCAGCTGCTGGCGCTCGCCGGCGAGCAGGGTTATCTGACGCACGCCGACCTCGTCGACGCACTGCCGCCCGAAAGCGACAGCCCCGACGCGCTCGAGGTCGTGCGCGCCGCGCTGGCCGACATCGGCATCGCGGTACTCGACGAGCCGGCCGTGCCTGCACCGTTCGCCGGCGCGGCGCCGGCCGAGGTCGATCGCGACGCGCTCGACGAAGGCCGGGCCATGCTCGGCGACCTCGCGCGCGGCACGAGCGCGTCGACCGATCCGCTCGCGCTCTACATGCGGCGCATGCACGCGGTGCCGCTGCTCACGCGCGAAGGCGAAATCGTGCTCGCGCGCGAGATCGAGACGGGACGACACCAGGTACTGCATGCGATTGCCGGTTATCCGCCCGCGGTCGACGCGCTGCTCCAGCGCCATCGCGCGACGGGTACAAGCGGATCGTCCGATGAAGAGGATGGCGAAACGCCCGCGCCCGCCCGCTACGACGCGCTGCACGCAGCGGTATCGGCGTTGCGCGGCGCATTGCATGCGCAGGGCAGCCGTTCGGCCGAGTACCGCGACGCCCGCAACCATGTGGCGACCCTGCTCGGTTCGCTCGCGTGGGTGGCGCCGGCCGTCGACGACGCGAGCCGTGCCGTGCGCACGCTCGCAACCGCCCGCGACGATCCGTCGGCGGCCGACGACGCCGCGTGCTTCGACGCGGTCGCGCGGCGCGCACTCGCAGCCGCGTTGAGCGACGGCCAGCAGAAAGTGCGCGATGCCACGCGCGCGATGCTGGAGGCGAACCTGCGGCTCGTGCTGTCGATCGCGCGCAAGTACCTGAACCGCGGCGTCGACCTGTCCGACCTCGTGCAGGACGGTTGCCTCGGCCTGATGCGCGCGATCGAGAAATTCGAATACCGGCGCGGGTTCAAGTTCTCGACCTATGCGACCTGGTGGATTCGCCAGGCGATCGCGCGCGCGGTCGCGGATCGCTCGCGCACGATCCGCGTGCCGGTGCACGTCGGCGACCAGTACCAGCGCGTGCAGCGGCATGCGCTGCGCTTTCGCCAGCGCACCGGCCGGCGGGCCACGCCGGCCGAGCTCGCGGCCGAAGCCGGCCTCGACGAAGGCAAGGTGCGCGCGGTGCTCGCGCTGCCGGCCGAGCCGGTCTCGCTCGACACGCCGCTGCCCGACGCGGACACCGGCCTCGTGGAGCTGATCGAGGATCAGGCATCGGCCAGCCCGTTCGAGCAACTGGCCGACACGCGCATGCGCGAATGCGTGCGGGCGCTGCTGCGCTCGGTCACGCCGACCGAGGCCGACGTGCTGCGCCGGCGGTTCGGCCTCGGCGGCGCCGAACCCGACACCTACGACGCAATCGCGCAGGATGCGGGGATGTCGCGCGAGCGCGTGCGGCAGATCGAGAAACGGGCGCTCGCCGCGCTGCGTACGGCCGCCGAGGCCGAGAACGCGCAGTCGTTTCTCGACGCGTAACCGCCTCGCGCAGCGCACGGTCATGCCCCATTCCGGCACGACCGTGCGCTGCGCGCCTGTGTTACGTTTGCCATTGACGCGCATCAAGTTTCCTTGATCGCGCGTCGCGACAATGGTTGACAGCCGACCGGCGCATCGTTCGCCGCGTCCATTCCGTTTGAGCTTTCCGGGTCCCTTGCCATGCAGTCGACCGTCAGCCAGACGTACGAGGAAAACCGGCCTGTCGCGGCCTGCCTGCGCGAGGCCGCGCAGTGGCTCGTCGACCAGGGCGCGAACCCTTACCGGGCCGCCGCATACCGCGCGGCAGCCGATACGGTCGACGCGCTCGACCGCGACATCCGTACCGTGTTCGACACCGGCGGCGTCGAGGCGCTCGGCGGGCTGCCCGGCATCGGCGCGGGCGTCGCGCAGGCGATCGCCGAACTGCTGGTGACGGGGCGCTGGCGCCAGCTCGACCGCTTGCGCGGCGACGCGGAACGCGCGTCGGCCTTCGAAGCGGTGCCGGGCATCGGCCACGCGCTCGCGCTGCGCATTCACGATGCGCTGCACATCGATACGCTGGAGGAACTCGAGCGCGCGGCCCGCAACGGCCAGCTCGAAACGATCGCGGGCGTCGGCCCGCGACGCGCGGCCGGCATCCGCGCCGCGCTCGACGACGTGCTGAGCCGCCGCCGGCGCTGGCAAGGTCACATGCAACACGCGGGCCGCGGCACGGAACCGCCCGTCGAACTGCTGCTTTACATCGATCGCCAGTACCGCAACAAGGCGGCGGCCGGCGTGCTGCCGACGCTCGCGCACCGGCGCCTGAACGCGGACGGTTACGTGCCGCCGCCCGTGATGCACATGACCAAGGGCGGTTGGCATTTCACGGTGCTGAGCCAGCATGCGGCCATGCGCACGCCGGAAGCCGAGCGCCCGACCGACTGGGTTTCGCTCTACTTCTACGACGCCGTGCAATGCGAGCATCAGCGCACCGTGTTCACCGAAACGGACGGCGCGCTCGCCGGCAAGCGGATCGTGCGCGGGCGCGAGATGGAGTGCCGCGTGTATTACGCGGGGTGAATCAGGCGTCGGCGGTTTCGCTAACGTCGAAGGCGGTACGGGCGGCATCGCCTTCTCACGATTCGGCGCGTCGCCGCCGTTAGGTCGCACGTCGCCGCCCTCCTGCCGAACCGCTACCGTATCGCCCGCCTCGCGCCCGCTCGCCGCCTACGCACCTTCCGCCTTCGCGCGGCGCGCCGGATGACGATGCGCGGCAATGCGCAGCAGCTTCTGGAACGACGGGCATTCGAGATGGTTCGCGGCCGGGCACACGGCCGCATGCCGCAGCGCATCGCGCACCGCGCCGAGACGGCGGATCGTGCGGTCGAGCTCGTCGGCCTTCCCGTCGAGCTTCGCACGATCGATCGCGGGCCGCCCGTCCGCGCCGACCATCGCGAGGATGTCGTCGAGCGAGAAACCGGCCTCGCGGCCGAGCGCGATCAACGCCAGGCGTTCCAATACCGACGCGTCGTATTGCCGCCGCAGCCCGTGCCGGCCGATCGGAACGATCAGCCCCTTTTCCTCGTAATAGCGCAGTGTCGACGCGGGCAATCCCGTGCGCCGCGCGACGTCCGCAATATCCAGTCGGCTCATGCTTGACCTCAAGTGAACTTGAAGCTGCAAGATAGTCGCCCGAGTCCATGAAGACAAGCCCGGCCCATCATGAAACCGCTGAATCCGCGTCGTATTCCGCTGTACTGCATCCCCATCGCCGCCCGCTGTGGAGGGGCGCGATGAGCATGCCCGACGTCCTGCTCGAACTGCCGTTGATCGGCGCGGGGGCCACGCTCGTGATGGATCTGTGGACGCTGTTCCGGCGGCGCGCGTTCGGCATTCCGTCGCTCGACTACGCGCTGGTCGGCCGCTGGCTCGGCCACATGACGCACGGCCGGTTCCGGCATGCGTCGATCGTCGCCGCCGCACCCGTGCGCGGCGAACGCGCACTCGGCTGGATCGTGCATTACGCGATCGGCATCGCGTTCGCGGCACTGCCCGTGCTGATCGCCGGCCCCGCGTGGATCAGCGCGCCGACGCCGCTTCCCGCGCTCGTCGCCGGGCTCGCGAGCGTGGTCGCGCCGTTCTTCGTGATGCAGCCGGCGTTCGGCTTCGGCATCGCGGCGTCGCGTACGCCGCAACCGGGCGTCGCGCGCCGGCGCAGCGTCGTCACGCATCTGTCGTACGGGGTGGGGCTCTATCTCGCGGCGTACACGCTCGCGGCGCTGGCCGGATGACCAGCGTGCCGGCGTACGCTCAGCCGCCCGTGCGACGCGCCTTCACTATCGTTCTACGCGCGGCCGAGACTGCATAAAGCATTCTCGCTGCCCTGTGCACCGACCGGGCGCCCACGTCACTCGCCGCCGCAGTCGATCAGGTTGCGGCGCACGCGCCCGAGCAACCGCACCAGCGTATCGCGCTCGTCGGGCGTGAAGCCGCGCAGCCCGTCGTCGGCGACCGTATCGCCCACCTCCAGCATCTGCGGAAAGATCTCGCGCGACTTGTCGGTGAGCCGGATCACGAACGCGCGGCGGTCGTCGTCGTTCGCGATGCGTTCGATCCAGCCATAGCTTTCCATCCGATCGAGCAGCCGCGTGAGCGAGATCGGCGTGATCTCGAGCCATTCGGCGAGGCGTGCCTGGTTCATCTCGCCCTTCCACGTCAGGTACGCGAGCACGCGGCTTTGCGCCCGCGTCAGCCCGATGCGCTTCGCGCGCCGGTCGAACAGGCGTCCGTTCAGCCGGGCCACGTCGGCGATCAGGTAACCGATCCGGTTCTCGTAGGTCTTGTCCATGCGGCGATTATAGGGTCAACCCGGAACCGGCCCACGGCTCGCGCCCCGGACATAAGCGGATCTATAATAAGCACACTTATAATTTGCGCCACACCGGATCGCCGACCACGCCGACCGCCCCACGGAGACACCCGTTTGAACCCCGCCGCCGACGCCCCCGCCGCGCCCGCCCTGAACCGGCCGATGCTGACCTTGTCGATCATGCTCGCCACGCTGATCCAGACTCTCGACAGCACGATCGCGAACGTCGCGCTGCCGCACATGCAGGGCACGCTATCCGCGTCGCAGGACGAGATCACGTGGGTGCTGACCTCCTACATCGTCGCCGCGGCGATCGCGACGCCGCTCACGGGCTGGCTGTCCGACCGGTTGAGCGTGAAGCGGCTGCTGATCGTGTCGATCGCGGGCTTCACGGTGGCGTCGGCGCTGTGCGGTCTGTCGGAGACGCTCGTGCAGATCGTCGGCGCGCGATTGCTGCAAGGCGTGTTCGGCGCCGCGCTGGTGCCGCTGTCGCAGTCGATCCTACTCGACATCAACCCGCGCGAGAAACAGGGCCAGGCGATGGCGATCTGGGGGATGGGCGTGATGGTCGGCCCGATCCTCGGCCCGACGCTCGGCGGCTGGCTCACCGACAGCTACAACTGGCGCTGAGTGTTCTTCATCAACGTGCCGATCGGCGCATTCGCGCTGGCCGGCGTGATGACCTTCCTGCCCGGGCGCCCGCCGCGCCCGCACGTGAAATTCGACGCATTCGGCTTCGCGACGCTTGCGCTCGCGATCGGCGCATTCCAGGCGATGCTCGACCGCGGCGAACAGCTCGACTGGTTCGGTTCATACGAGATCCGCATCGAGGCGCTCGTCGCGGCGCTCGGCTTCGCGTTCTTCCTCGTGCATACGGCGACCGTCGGCAAGGCGTCGTTCTTCAAGTCGGAACTGCTGCGTGACCCGAACTTCGCGACCGGCACGCTGTTCATCTTCGTGGTCGGCGCGGTGCTGTACGCGACCCGCGCGCTGCTGCCGCCGATGCTGCAGAACCTGATGGGCTACCCGGTCGCGACGACGGGCCTCGTCACCGCGCCGAGCGGCGCCGGCACGATGATCGCGATGCTGTTCGTCGGGCGATTGTTGAAGTACGTGGACGCGCGGGCGCTGCTGTTCGCCGGGCTGGCGATTTCCGCGCTCGCGCTGTGGCAGATGATGCAGTACACGATCGTGCTGTCCGAGGCGGACATCGTGTGGCCCGGCGTGATCCAGGGCTTCGGACTCGGGCTCGTGTTCGTGCCGCTGAGCGCGCTGTCGTTCTCGACGCTGCCGCCCGAGCTGCGCGCGGACGGCACGGCCACCTACAGCCTGATGCGCAACATCGGCAGCAGTATCGGCATCTCGATCGTGCAGACGCTGATGACGCGCAATACGCAGGTCGCGCATGCCGACCTCGCGACCCACGTCACGCCGTTCGACCCGGCCGTGCAGGTGCTGGCCGGCAGCCGCGTCGACATCGCGCTGCTCGACCGCACGATCAACCAGCAGGCGGCGATGATCGCGTACCTGAACGACTTCAAGCTGATGTTCGTCGCGACGCTGCTGATGATCCCGCTGTTGCTGCTGATCCGCCCGCCGCAGAAAACGGCGAGCGTCGACGTCGCGCATGCGGCGATGGATTGACGGGCGCATGCGCCCGCCCCAGGCCCCGTCAGGCCTTCATCGAGCCAGTGCGCACGTAGCGCTCGTGCCACGACAGCGCCTCGGCGAGCAGATGCGGGGTGTGCTTGCCGAAACTCTCGCGCGACGCGCGCTCGAAATAGTCCTCGAGCATCGGCCGGTAGTCCGGGTGCGCGCAGGTCGCGATGATCTTGCGCGCGCGCTGCTTCGGCGACAGGCCGCGCAGGTCGGCCAGCCCCTGCTCGGTGACGACCACCGCGACGTCGTGCTCGGTATGGTCGACGTGGCTCGCCATCGGCACGACGCGCGAGATCGCGCCGCCCTTCGCGGTACTCGCCGACATGAAGCACGACAGATAGCCGTTGCGTGCGAAGTCGCCCGAGCCGCCGATGCCGTTCTGGATCTTCGTGCCCATCACGTGCGTCGAGTTCACGTTGCCGTAGATGTCGGCCTCGATCATCCCGTTCATCGCGATGCAGCCGAGCCGGCGCACGAGTTCCGGATGGTTGCTGATCTCCTGCGGGCGCAGCACGATCTTCTCGCGGAACGTCGCGATCTCGTCGGCGAAACGCTGCACGGCGGCCGGACTCAGCGACAGCGCGGTGGCCGACGCGAAGCTCAGCGTGCCGTCGTCGAGCAGGTCGAGCATGCCGTCCTGGATCACCTCGGTGTAGGCCGTCAGGTTCGAGAAGCCGGCCGAGCTGAGTTCCGCGAGCACCGCATTCGTGATGTTGCCGACGCCCGACTGCAGCGGCAGCAGGTTTTCCGGCAGGCGGCCGCGCTTCACTTCGTGGCGCAGGAAGTCGATCAACTGCAGCGCGATCTGCTTGGACGTCGCATCCGGCGCGGAGAATGCATTGCTGCGATCGGGCGCGTCGGTCTCGACGATCGCGACGATCTTGTCGGCCGGGCAACGCAGATACGGCTCGCCGATCCGGTCGTCGCTCTTCGTCAGCGGAATCGGCTTGCGGTGCGGCGGCAGCGCGGTGCCGTAGTAAATGTCGTGCATCCCGTCGAGGCCGAGCGGCTGGCGCGTATTCACTTCGAGAATCACGTGCTTCGCGCGCTCGAGCCAGGTCTTGTTGTTGCCGATCGACGCGGACGGGATCAGCAGCCCGTCCTCGCGGATGCCCGCGACTTCGACGATCGCGACGTCGAGATCGCCGTACAGCCCGAACCACGCGTATTGCGCGACGTGGCTCAGGTGGACGTCCTGGTAATCGACTTCACCGCCGTTGATCTTGTCGCGCAGCGTCGGGTCGGACTGGTACGGCAGCCGCATCGAGATGCCGTCGGTGCGGGCGAGCGCGCCGTCGAGTTCGGGTGCGGTCGACGCGCCCGTCAGCACGTTGATCCGGAAGTCCTCGCCGCGCGCGTGCGCCGCGTCGATGTGGGCGGCAAGCGCGGCCGGCACGGCCTTCGGATAGCCCGACCCGGTGAAGCCGCTCATGGCGACGGTCATGCCGGGGCGGATCAGCGCGGCGGCTTCGTCGGCGGTGCGGACGAGCGAACGCAGGGCGGGAGCGAGGATGCGTGAAGAAGACATGGCTGGTTATCTGACGCTTTGGTCTGTCGTTGACGTCGCGGGGGGTGTCTCCTGAGCGACGCGAAGCCCTTGAGGCCGCGAGGGGCGGCCCGGCACCACGGGCACGGTCGGAGTATCGCAGAGGCCATCGCCGCGAAATGTCCGCCGGATGCAAAAGATCCTTGCCGGATTTGCCGGGTATCGAACGAGCGTTCTGTGACAGGCGATCCGCCCGCGCCGGACGCGCGCGAAAGGGACGCGAAAGCATCGGGCGAATCGCCGGTTCGCGATCGCCGGCCGTCGCGTATCGATCGGCCGATTTGAATCGACATTGACGACCTTTGGCTCGGTAATCGCCGATACCCGCCCGGCGCGGCCGATTGTCGCCCGATGCGGTTTTTCCGGCGCTGACGGAGATCAAGCTCGCACGGGCTGCGCCACACCCGCCGGGCGGCGCGAAAAACACCGCCTCGTCGGCCCGCGAGGGCCGTCCGGCCTTGACAGGCGCGCGACGCGAACCACACTGGAAGACGGACCCGGCCGCCGGGTTGGCCACGTCGTTCGCAGGTGCGTTTTTGAACCGGCCGATGCCTGCAAGACGCGGTAACACTCCCGCATGTCAGGACATTGATCGAATAAAAAGCACCAAATTACAATTCCGTATATATTTCGCCGATGGACCAAAGAAAAACCGCCAAACGCCCCGAGCCGCCCCCGCCACGCACCTGGGATGCGCGGCTCGCGCGCTCGCTTGTCCGGCCGCTCGTCGATACGCCGGTCACGCCGAATCACCTCACCACCCTTCGTCTGCTGATCGGCCTCGCCGGCGCCTGGTGCCTCGCGCACGGCGGCTTCGGCTGGAGCAATGCAGGCGCGTTCCTGATCGTGCTGTCGAACTTCGTCGATCACACCGACGGCGAACTCGCGCGCATCAGCGGCAAGTCCAGCAAGATCGGTCATTTTTACGACCTCGCGGCCGATGCGCTCGTCACGGTCGCGCTATTCGTCAGCATGGGCGTCGGCATCGTCGCCCAGGGCGGCCAGATGGCCGCGTCGCCGGTGCTGCTCGGCGCGGTCGCCGGCGCGGCCGTCGCGCTGATCTTCTTCCTGCGCATGCGGATCGAATCGATCGCCGGCAAGGCCGGCACCAAGCAGGCGTTCGCCGGCGGCTTCGAGACCGAAGACGTGCTGTACCTGCTGCCGATCGTGACGCTCGTCGACGGCGTCGAGCCGTTCCTGCTCGCGGCGTCGATCGGCGCCCCGCTGTTCGCCGCCTGGGTCGTGATCGACTGGTGGCGCATCGTGCGGCGCGGCAACCTCCCGCAGAACCCGGCCGCGCAGAACCCAACCGAAATCCAGGCTTCCAAATGACTCCTAGCACGCGCGACGATTCCGTGCTGAGCCCGGCACGCCCCGCGCCCGTGCGCGCGGCCGTGGCCGATCCCGATCGCACCGTGGCCGACCGCGTCGGCCAGCTCGACCTCGACCGCCTGCGCGGCGACTACACGCGCCAGGGCTCGTTCCTCTACCTCGACACCTTCCTGCCGGCCGACGCGCACGCGAAGCTCGCGAACGCCGCCCGCGCGATGCAGGCCGGCCTGAACCGCAACTACCTGCCCGGCCACAAGCAGGGCGGCAGCGTGAGCCGCCATACGATCGACGAGCAGGCGCCGTACATCGCCGAGCTGTATCGCTCGAAGGCGCTGATCGGCTTCCTCGAGAAAATCACGGGCGACAAGCTGATGCTGTCGCCGGACGACGATCCGCACGCGTACGCACTGTATTACTACACGAAGCCCGGCGACCACATCGGCTGGCACTACGACACGTCGTACTACGATGGCCGCCGCTACACGCTGCTGATCGGCGTGATCGACGAATCGTCGTGCCGGCTCGACTACGAGCTGCATACGCGCAACCCGGACGTGCCTGACCAACCGGGCTCCGTGCAGATCGCCGACGGCGGCATCGTGCTGTTCGACGGCGACAAGCTGCGCCACCGCATCACGCCGCTCGGCCAGAACGAGATGCGCGTGTCGCTCACGTTCGAATACGTGACGAACCCCGGCATGCGGCCGTGGAAACGCTTCATCTCGAACATGAAGGACGCGATCGCGTATTTCGGTTTCCGCCAGGTGTTCAAGCAACTGGCCACGCGACGCACGAGCGGGTCATGACACGCGCGGGCCTGATCCTGCTGTCCCTCGGGACCGCACTCTTCGTCGCACTGCTGGCCTGGCAGGGCGTCGGCGCGGTGGCGTCCACGCTGCTCGCGGCCGGCTGGGGCCTCGCGCTCGTCGCGGCGTTCCACGTCGTGCCGCTCGCGATCGACGCGGTCGCGATCTCCGTGATGTTCCGCCGCGGGCAGCCGGGCGCCGAGTTCGGCAACGCGCTGCGCGCGCGCTGGGTCGGCGAATCGGTGAACAGCCTGCTGCCCGCCGGGCAGATCGGCGGCCCCGTGCTGATGGTGCGCTACCTCGCGCAGCGCGGCACGCGGATGGCCGACGCGGCCGCCGCCATGACCGTCGGCACGACGATGCAGGCGCTCGCGCAGATGGCGTTCGCGCTGATCGGCATCGCCGCGTTCAGCCTGTATGCGACGCACGAGTCGGTCGCGTACCTGCGCACGCCCGCGCTGATCGCCACCGGCGTGCTCGGCGCCCTCGCCGTCGCGTTCTACGCGGCGCAGCGGCGCGGGCTGTTCGGCCGCGGCCTGCGTCTCGCGTCGAAGCTGCTCGGCCCGCGCGACTGGTCGTCGCTGGCCACGCGCGCCGACGCGATCGACGACGCGGTCGGCGCGCTGTACCGCGATCGCGCGAAAGTCGCGAAGACCTTCGCATTCAGCCTCGTCGGCTGGATCGTCGGCACCGCGGAAGTGTGGCTCGCGCTGCACTTCCTCGGGCACCCGGTCAGCTGGCTCGACGCGCTGCTGCTCGAAAGCGTCGGCCAGGCGATTCGCGGGGCGGCCTTCGCGATCCCGGGCTCGCTCGGCGCGCAGGAAGGCGGCTACCTGCTGCTCGCGCCGCTGGTCGGCCTGCCGCCCGACGCGGCGCTCGCGCTGTCGCTCGCGAAGCGCGCGCGCGAACTCGCGCTCGGCCTGCCCGGCCTGCTCTATCTGCATTTCAGTGAAAGAAACTGGCAGCGGCGCCGTGCGCCGCAGCCGCTCGCCGACTGATCGTTCAGATCGCCGGCTTTTTGGTTGGAGAACCCATGCGAGCCATCATTCTTGCGGCAGGCCTAGGCTTGCGCCTGCAACAACCGCCCGAGGCGCAGTTCCCGAAGTGCCTGCTGCGCTTCGACGACGTGTCGCTGCTCGAGCGCCATCTGCGCGTGCTCGACGCCGCGGGCGTCGACGAAATCGTGCTCGGGCTCGGCTTCCAGCACGAGAAAGTCGAGCAGGAGCTGAAGCGCCTCGGCCGTACCGCCGAGATCGTGATCAACGACCGCTACGACCTCGGCAGCGTGCTGACCGTGCATACCGTCGCCGATGCGATGACGCGCGGCGGCGACGTGCTGCTGATGGACGCGGACGTGCTGTACGACGAGAACATCCTGCACGCGCTGGTGGCCGATGCCGACAAGACGGTCGACCGCCTGCTGATCGACCGCGACTTCGAGGCCGGCGACGAGCCCGTCAAGCTGTGCCTGAAGAACGGCGTGCCGGTCGAGCTGCGCAAGCAGCTCGCGGTCGACCTCGACTACGACACGATCGGCGAATCGGTCGGCTTCTTCCGCTTCACCGAAGGCACCGCGCGCCGCCTCGCGACGATCGTCGCGGGCTACGTCGACAGCGGCCGCGCGAACATGCCGCACGAGGAAGCCGTGCGCGACCTGCTGCTCGAAGGCGGCCATTCGTTCGACGTCGCCGACGTCACCGGCTCGCCGTGGATCGAGATCGACTTCCCGAACGACGTCGCACGCGCGACGCAAGACATCCTTCCCCTGATTCAACGCACCACTGCCGGAGCCGCACGATGAACGCACGCGAACCCAACTTCACCGAATCGCGCAGCGCGCGCCTGCGCCGCATGCTCGTCAGCAGCGATCTCGAATTCCTGATGGAAGCGCACAACGGCCTGTCCGCGCGGATCGTCCGCGAGGCCGGCTTCAAGGGCATCTGGGCGTCGGGCCTCGCGATCTCCGCGCAGTTCGGCGTGCGCGACAACAACGAAGCGAGCTGGACCCAGGTCGTCGACGTGCTCGAGTTCATGGCCGACGCGAGCGACCTGCCGATCCTGCTCGACGGCGACACCGGCTACGGCAACTTCAACAACGTGCGCCGCCTCGTGAAGAAGCTCGAACAGCGCGGCATCGCGGGCGTGTGCATCGAGGACAAGCAGTTCCCGAAAACCAACAGCTTCATCGGCGGCGAGCGCCAGCCGCTCGCCGAAATCGACGAGTTCTGCGGCAAGATCAAGGCCGGCAAGGATTCGCAGACCGATCCCGACTTCTCGATCGTCGCGCGCGTCGAGGCGCTGATCGCGGGCTGGGGGATGGACGAGGCGCTGCGCCGCGCGAACGCGTACGCGGAAGCCGGCGCCGACGCGATCCTGATCCACAGCAAGCTGTCGCGCCCGGACGAGATCCTGCAGTTCGCGCGCGAATGGAGCGGCAAGGCGCCGCTCGTGATCGTGCCGACCAAGTACTACAGCACGCCGACCGACGTGTTCCGCCAGGCCGGCATCAGCACCGTGATCTGGGCGAATCATCTGATCCGCGCGTCGGCATCCGCGATGCAGGCGACCGCGCGCGAGATCCACGAAAGCGAAACGCTGATCAACGTCGAGGACCGCGTGGCATCGGTCAACGAGATCTTCCGCCTGCAGGACGCCGACGAGTACTCGGCCGCCGAGCGTATCTACCTGTCGTCGTCGTCGCGCGCGTCGAATGCCGCAATCGTGCTTGCCGCGAGCCGCGGCAAGGGCCTCGAAGCCGTGACCGAAGACAAGCCGAAGGTCATGCTGCCGGTCGCCGGCAAGCCGCTGCTGCGCTGGCTCGTCGACGGCTTCAAGACGCACGGCGTGAACGACATCACCGTGGTTGGCGGCTATCGCGCCGATGCGATCGATACGTCGGGCATCAAGCTCGTCGTCAACGAGCGCCACGCGCAGACCGGCGAGCTCGCGTCGCTCGCATGCGCGGCCGAACGCCTGACCGGCGACACCGTGATCTCGTACGGCGACCTGCTGTTCCGCAGCTACATCGTGCGCGACCTCGCGGAGAGCGAGGCCGAGTTCAGCGTGGTGGTCGATTCGTCGCTCACCGAGACCAACCAGAGCGTGCGTGACTTCGCCCTCTGCTCGGCGGCCGACGACCGCGGCCTGTTCGGCCAGAAGACCTATCTGCAACGCGTGTCGAGCGACGTCGCGGCGGGCACGCCGCACGGCCGCTGGATCGGTCTGCTGAACGTGCGCGGCGCCGGCGTCGATCGCCTGAAGGCGATGCTCGCGACGCTGCAGGCGCGTCCTGACTTCGACACGCTCGACATCCCGTCGCTGCTGAACGAGCTGATCGCCGCCGGCGAGAAGATCGAGGTGCAGTACGTGCACGGCCACTGGCGCGGCGTCAACGATCTGGAAGACTTCCGTCGCGCGGGC
Source organism: Burkholderia sp. AU16741 (assembly GCF_002223345.1). NCBI lineage: Bacteria > Pseudomonadati > Pseudomonadota > Betaproteobacteria > Burkholderiales > Burkholderiaceae > Burkholderia > Burkholderia sp. AU16741. Next base: position 151,434 of record NZ_NKEZ01000008.1, on the reverse strand, counting down.
GACTTCGCGCACGGCCAGACGCCGCTGTCCGAACCGGGCGCCGGCAACGGGGGCGCGCAATGATCGAAGCGGCCCAGTTCGTCGAGGCCGCGCGCGAACGCGGCTTCGACTGGTACGCGGGCGTGCCCTGCTCTTACCTGACGCCGTTCATCAATTACGTGCTGCAGGACCCGACGCTGCACTACGTGTCGGCCGCGAACGAAGGCGACGCGGTCGCGCTGATCGCGGGCGCGACGCTCGGCGGCAAGCGCGGGATCGCGATGATGCAGAACTCCGGGCTCGGCAACGCGGTGAGCCCGCTCACGTCGCTCACGTGGACGTTCCGCCTGCCGCAGTTGCTGATCGTCACGTGGCGCGGCCAGCCGGGCGTGGCCGACGAGCCGCAGCACGCGCTGATGGGCCCGATCACGCCGGCGATGCTCGATACGATGGAGATTCCGTGGGAGACGTTCCCGACCGACCCCGAACAGGTCGGCCCGGCACTCGACCGCGCGATCGCGCACATGGACGCGACGGGCCGCCCGTATGCGCTCGTGATGCAGAAAGGCAGCGTCGCACCGTATGAACTGAAGGCGAACCCGGCCGCGAAGCCGCGCGCGCACGTCGCCGCCCAATCGTCGTCGCGCGCCGCATCGGCCGACGCATGGCCCACCCGTCACGACGCGCTGCAGCGCGTGATCGCGCATACGCCGGTCGATTCGACCGTCGTGCTCGCATCGACCGGTTTCTGCGGCCGCGAACTCTACGCGCTCGACGATCGCCCGAATCAGCTTTACATGGTCGGTTCGATGGGCTGCGTGACGCCGCTCGCGCTCGGCCTCGCGCTTGCGCGCCCCGACCTGCGCGTGGTCGCCGTCGACGGCGACGGCGCCGCGCTGATGCGCATGGGCGTGTTCGCGACGCTCGGCACCTATGGCCCGGCCAACCTCACGCACGTGCTGCTCGACAACGGCGCACACGAATCGACGGGCGGCCAGGCAACGGTGTCGCAGCATGTGTCGTTCGCGGGTGTCGCGGCCGCCTGCGGTTACGCGTCGGCGGTCGAAGGCGATACGCTCGACGTGCTCGATGCGACGCTGGCCGCGTCGGGCGATGGCGCGCAATTCGTTCGCGTGGCGATCCGCACGGGCGTGCCCGACGGCCTGCCCCGCCCGACCGTCACGCCGGTCGAGGTCAAGACGCGTCTGATGCGGCACATCGGCGCCGAGCAGGCCGAAGCCCACGTTGAAGGAGCCCATTGATGCTGCTGCTGAATCCCGGCCCGGTCACGCTCACCGAACGCGTGCGCCGCAGCCTGCTGCAACCCGATCTGTGCCATCGCGAAGGCGAATTCTTCGACCTGCAGGATGAAGCGCGCGCGCGCCTCGTCGCCGCGTACGAGCTCGATCCGGCCGAATGGGCCGCCGTGCTGATGACGGGTTCTGGCACGGCCGCCGTCGAGAGCATGATCGCGGCGCTCGTGCCGCAGGACGGCAAGCTGCTCGTGATCGAGAACGGCGTGTACGGCGAGCGGATCACGCAGATCGCCACGCAGTACGGCATCGCGCATGACGTGCTCAAGCATGAGTGGATGCAGGCGCCTGATCTCGCGCAGATCGCCGCGAAGCTCGATGCGGGTGGGTACTCGCATGTCGCCGTGATCCATCATGAAACGACGACGGGCCGGCTGAACGATCTCGATGCGATCGCCGAAGTCTGTCGTGCGCGCGGCGTGAAGATGCTAGTCGATGGCGTCAGCAGCTTCGGCGCGGAAGCGATCGATTTTGCAGGCGGCGTCATCGATGCGGTTGCCGCGACCGCGAACAAGTGCCTGCACGGCGTGCCGGGCGCGGCGTTCGTGATCGTGCGCCGCCGCGCGCTCGTGAAGGCCGCGAGCCGGACTTACTACCTCGATCTCGGGCGGCTTGCGAAGCTGCAGGATCAGCGGAATACGCCGTTTACGCCTTCCGTGCATGCGTATTACGCGCTCGTCGAAGCGCTGCGTGAGTTCGACGAGGCCGGCGGCTGGCGTGCGCGGCATGCGCATTACAAGGCGCTGGCCGATCAGGCGCAGGCCGGGCTTGCGGCGCGCGGAATGCCGCTGGTGTTGCCGGAAGGTGAATCGTCGGTTGTTCTGCGTGCGTATCGGTTGCCGCAGGGTGTGACGTACGAAGCGCTGCACGACGGGCTGAAGGCGCGCGGCTTCGTGATTTATGCGGGGCAAGGCGGGCTGTCGAAGGAACTGTTCCGGATCTCGACGATGGGCGCGATTCAGGCGGCCGATGTCGAGCGGTTGCTGGAAGGGTTTACGGCGCTGACGCGGTAAGCGTTGTCCGTAACTTCGTCGACGAAAGGCCCGCAAGGGCCTTTTTTGTTGTTCGCGATGTCAAGCACCTGCCTGCCTGAGATGGGCGTTTTTCTCCCTATCGGCCCGCCTCTCATCTATCGGTAAGCAGTTCAACCTCCGCTCGACACCGAACGAAAACCACGGGTTTACCCCTACAATACATTTTATTTAATTCTAGATAATCTTTCTAGAAAGGGGAGTCCATGGGATAGGCCGATCACTGACCGGCGACCAGGCTCCCGATCCAAGCGCTATGCAATGCTAATCAGTTTGCCCTCTGGTGATGGGCTGCTCTGACGAATACTCACATTCGAAAATGTCGCCAATGTCGTGACTTCGATAGGAGACGCCGTATGCATTTTTCAACAGCAACCCAGTTCCACAAGAGGCTCACGCATATGAAACTTCAACTCAAACCGATCAACGCCGCGCTGACGCTCGCCTGCGTTGCCATGGTCTACGGTCAAGCCGCGCTCGCCGACGTGATCGTGAAGATCGGCAGCGCCGAACCGCTGACCGGCAACATTGCGCACATGGGTCAGGATGCGGCCGATGGCGCCAAGCTCGCCGTCCAGCAGATCAACAAGGCCGGCAATCTGGTCATCGGCGGCCAGAAGGTCATCCTGGAGGTCGACTCGCTGGACGATCAGGCCGACCCCAGGATCGGGACGAATGTCGCGCAGAAGCTGGTCGACGACGGCGTCGTGGCGGTGATCGGCCACCTGAACTCCGGCGTATCCATTCCCGCGTCCAGGATCTACCGCGACAACGGCGTCACCCAGATCACGCCGGGCTCCACCAATCCGCAATACACGCTGCAAGGCTACAAGACCGCCTTCCGCGTGATCGGCACCGACGCCCAGCAGGGCCCCGCTCTCGCGAAGTACGCCAAGAGCCAGAAGGTCAGGACGGTCGCCATCGTCGACGACGCCACGGCCTACGGCCAGGGTCTTGCGGACCAGTTCGAGAAGACCGCCAAGGCGGAAGGCATCCAGGTGCTATCGCGCGATGCGACCAACGACAAGGCCACCGACTTCAAGGCCATCCTGACCAAGATCAAGGCCGAACGCCCCGACGCCATCATGTACGGCGGAGAGGACGCCACCGGCGGCCCCTTCGCCAAGCAGGCCATGCAGCTGGCGCTCCGCGCCAGGATCCTGGCGGGCGACGGTGTCTGCACGACCGATCTGGCCCGGCTGGCCGGCGACGCCGCCGACAACCTGGTCTGTTCGGCCGCGGGCGGCGATCTGTCCGCGATGGCGGGCAGCGCCGCGTTCGCCAAGGAACTGAAGGCCGTGTACGGCCACGATCCGGTGGTCTACTCGCCGGTTGCATACAGCGCCGTCTACGTAATCGTCGATGCGATGAAACGCGCCAATTCGGTCACGCGCGCCGGCATCCTGTCCGCCATGCCCACGACCAACCTGAACACGCTGATCGGCAATATCCGGTTCGACGAGCACGGCGACCTGAAGAACAGCACCATCTCTCTCTACAAATACGTGAAGGGCAAACGGACCCTGCTGGAGGTCGAGAAGATGTGAACGAAGCGGGGCCGACGCGGGAGCCGCGAGCCCCCGCGCCGGCGCCGCAGCCGGTGGATCTTTGCCGGGCTCGTTGAATAACCGCCGGGCGCTGCTCAGCGCCCGGCCTTTCCGCCACGATTGGCACGACCCAGCTCGGCCATGAGGCGAATGCGTGCCTTTGATGCGTTCAGACCGTCATAACCCACGGTGGTCAGGCCGAGGGTGTGGGCGCGATCATACGCGTACTTGGTGACGGCTGGATTGACCCGGAAGCCATGGGCGCAGCGTGTCGACAGCACGACGGGGATATGCGTCGCGGCTTCGCTCAGAAGTCGCTCCGACTGCGCCGAGAAACCCCCTGCACCCTTGCCGGCCACGACGATACCGTCGAGTTCGGAGATATCCGGAAAACCCACGAGCGGCCCGAAGGTCTCCATGACGATCGCAACGCGGGCGCCGAGGTCCGATACATCGAGTTCCGCGTAACTGTCGTCCACGGCTCCTGAACCTGTGAGCGTAACGATGTCGGCCTCGATGGAGCCGCGGATCGCCGTTTCCGGGCCGAAGGGCTGAATGGCCTGCGGCCATACCTTGACGATCGAGACCGGATCGAAAATCCGTCCCGCGAAGGCCACGAGGGCGCTCGCGCCCTTCGGCATGGCGCGTGCCAGATTGGCAGCATCCGCCAGATTGCGCGGACCGTCGGCATTGGCGTTGCCGCCGGGGATCGCCGCCCCGGTCAGAACGACCGGCCGGTCACGATCAAAAAGCAGCGCGGCGGCATAGGCGACGTCTTCCATTGCGTCGGTGCCGCAACACATGACGAAAGCGTCGCTCTCGCGATCCTGCCGCATGACATCACGCGCCCGGCAAATCGACGCGAAAGTCAGATCGCAGCTATCGACAGGATCGATGTCGTGTCCGATCCAGTCCGCCTGACCGCTCGAGACGATCAGATCGCGTGCCAACAGACGCTCGATCGCCCCATCACTCTGGTAGTTTTCCGTGATGGTGCCGCCGCAATTCAGGAATCCGATTTTCATGAGGATGGCCTTTAGACAGACGTGTCGCCAATTTCCGAATACATATCCGCGATGGCTTCGGCGTTCTTGATACCCGTGCCCGTCAGCAGGACAACCGTTTCCTCTCGCGCCCGAATCGTCCCAAGCTGGATGAGCCGGTCGAATCCTGCAACCGCGGTGGCCGAAGTCAGCTCCGGCAGAAGGCCCAGTCGCGCCATCCGCCTGAGCGCTTCGACGATCGCTTCTTCTTCCACGGCCACGGTCGTGCCGCCCGTCTCCCTGACGGCGTTGACCACTTGCGCCAGCCGCAGAGGATGGGCGATGGCCGTCCCCTCGGAGACCGTCTTTCGAACCTCGCGCGGAACGGGCGCCGTGACGCCCGCCTGGAAGCTGGCATCGATAGGCGAACAGTTCAATGGCTGGCAAACGAAGAGCCTGGGCATTTTGTGAATCTGACCCGCGCGCATCAGTTCCGAGAACGCCAGATAACAACCGAGTACGTTACTGCCCGCGCCTGCAGGCATGACGATGTTGTCCGGCGCCTGGAAGTTGAAGTCTTCCCAGATCTCGTAGCCGACCGACTTGGTCCCTTCGAGAAAAAATGGCTGCCAATTGTGGCTGGCGTAGAAGATGCTCGCGGACTGCCGGACGGCCTCATCCTCACACGCCTGTCGAGGCCCGTCGACGAGTTGCACCTCCGCCCCATAGGCGCGCATTTGCGCGATCTTCGCGGGCGACGCGTAGGCGGGCGCCAGAATTTTCACGCGCATCGCGCCTGCCGCGCCATACGCAGCCACCGACGCGCCGCCGTTGCCCGAACTGTCCTCCAGAACGGCCGTGACACCTTGCTGCCGCAACATCGAGAGCATCACCGTCGTGCCGCGATCCTTGAAGCTGCTCGTGGGGCTGAACCACTCCAGCTTGAAATGCGGCCGGTGGTCGCCCCACGTCTTCTGGATCAACGGGGTGCACCCTTCCCCCATGGAGATGGGGGACGCGATCTCGACCGGAAGCGACGCGCGATAGCGCCATTGGGAGCGCAGGCGTCGGTCGACGTCGTCCCGGGAAATGCCGGCCAGCGGCGAGATCAGGAGCGGCCTGCGGTCGTCCGAACACCACCGAGGCGTATCCAGCGGATAGGTGGCGCCGCTGAGCGGCTCAACATAGTGCGATTTCATGTTTTCCGACTCCGCTTTGGCACATTACCCGATCGCTGCGGAAGCAAGACGATCATGGCTATGACGTTGGGGCGAAACACGCGGGCCGCGCGCTGTCCGTGCAGTACGAACGCCTCGCGCACTGCCTCGATCACGTCGCCCGGTATGAGCAATGGATGGACGACATGCTGGTCGACGACGAGTCGCGTGGCTTCATTTGACATCGCTATACACCGTTGCGCGCGAGACGCCCAGGTAGACGGCGAGCGAGCATGTTCTGAAATCCTCGAAACACCGTGAGGTCCACGTTCAGGCACAACGCGGCGATGTAGTCGCCTTTGGCGTCCTTGATGCCGATGGACGTGCTCTTCACCTGGCGACCATCCGAAAACTGATTCGGATAGTCGGCGATGATCTGCTCGTAAGCTGAGTCCATGATCCGCGCCAGTCCTAGTTCGGTCGCAGGCTGTCCGACTTCTCGACCCGACAGATTGTTGCGGATCGCGAGCACCGCGTGCTCCGGGTCGAGGAGGTCATGAACCACGACCTCGGTAAAGGGAACGAAGGTCCGGGCCAGGCCTTCGCGACCGGTTTGATCTGCCCTGGCAGGAGCTGCTGGTCGGGAGTCTTCTTCGGCATGCTCGGTCCACTGGTTTCCTTGGGCATGCCGGGTAGTTTGGCCATTGCTAGACTTTTTGTCAAACTCACAACAATTTGTCCAGATGAAAATCTCGGGCAGGGTTCGGCAAGGAGCGCCAGCTTTAGAGGTCTTTGGGGCGGCGACCCGTCTACTGGCCACCCGGCCAGATCAATGAAATGGAAGCACCGGCCGCCAGGCCATGGAAGGTCTTGCTTCGCGCAATGTTGCTAACATTCAGTTCGATGTTGTCGATCGGGCGGCCTTTGCCTCGAATGCTTGTCCTTGCCACTTTCCTTGTGTTTGTCGAGAAGCAACGAGATGGACCGTGACACCGATGACGACGTGGCGTTCTGAAGAGGTTCGTTTCCGGCCGTTAAGCGGCGTCCACAGCCATCCGTAAAAAGCGCTCTCCTCATGCCCCCGAGAATCATTCGTTTTGTTCCACTGCTGGCGCTTGCCGCCGCCCCCCTCGCTCACGCCGCCGACAGCCAGGCTTGCAGCGACGAAACCGTCACGGCCGTCGCCCGCTGGGCCGGCATCGCGAGCGCACGCATCGCCACGCGCGACGCGGACCGGCTCGTCGTCGCGTCAGCGTGCAAGGCCATGCCGAACGCACCGGGAACGACGATCGCGGCCGTCGCGTTCGATTCGCTGCCGAAGAGCAAGAACCCGGACGAAAGCAAAAAGGTGCAGGTCGTCGCGCTCGTCGAGGGCGGCAAGGTCGTGGCGGCCGATCGGTCGCTGGTTGAAGAGGATGCGGCGACGGAGATCGGCGAGAACAGCTATCGGATCGACACGGCGCCCTACCGTTTGTCGCCCGACGTGCGCGCGTTCGGCGTCGTGTTTACCAGCAGCGCACGCGGACCGAGTTGCCCAGATGCCAACGCCGGTGAAGAGTTGACGCTGTGGGTGCGCGAAGGCGACCGTATCCGCCCGGTGTTCGGTACGAATCTGTACGGCTGGGTCAGCGTCGAAGGCGACGCCTGCGGCCCCGGTGCCGGCGATGCGCGCAGCGAAGAGGCCCGCATGGCCATCGCAGTCGAGAAAACGTCGAGCCATGGCTTCGCCGATCTATCGATCACGGCACACATCACGAAGACGCAGCGCAAGAACGGCGATTACTCGGATACGGGCAAGCGCACGGTGCGCACGATCGTCCGCTACGACGGCAAGTCCTATGGAATCGACATGTTCCGGAACTTCTGGTATTCGCCGGCCGCGATGAAACTTTTCAAGTAACGCCATGGGCACGACGTCACTCCGCCCGCCTACTCCGCCACCTTCGGCCCGATCGCATCGGTCGGCGCCGGCATCCGCAACGCGTCGTCCCGCACGCGTCGCGCCTCGCGCGCCGTATAGCGATCCTTCAGCCGCAAGAACGGTTTTTCGACGAGGAAATAGCTGGCGGTCGCGGCCATCAATGCCCACACGATACCGAGCGGGAACCCATGCGGCACAGGCAATCGCGGGTTCGCAAAAGGCTGCTGCCACAGATACAGGCTGAACGAGATCGTGCCGACGAACACCACCGGCCTGGCGCGCAACCAGCGCGCGCACCAGAACTCGCCGCGAAAATTCAGCACGACGATCACGATCGCGATCAGCGCGGCTTCGAGCGTCACGCCATATGTCGCATTCCAGAAGCCGCCGAGCCGGTGTTCGGCGAGCGGCATGCCGAGCAGCACGACGAAGACGAGCGCCGTCACGATGCGCGCCTCGTTCCGCCACGAAGCGATCCACGCTTCGAGACGTTCGCGGTTGAGCGACGCATAGCAGCCGATCAGGATCGGATCGACACCCGTATGCAGCATCATCCCGAGTTGTCCGCGCAGCGCGGGCGCGACGAAATACGTGGTCGCACGCACCAGCGGCACGATCAGGATCAGTGCGGCCAGCCAGCGCGTGCCGGCGCGGCGGATGCCGAACACGAACAGCAGCGGCCAGAACCAGTAGAACTGCTCCTCGAGCGCGAGCGACCAGAAATGGCCGAGGTACCACGCGCCGTCCGGATGCAGCGCGTTGTCGCCGGTCAGCCCGAACCACGCCGAGTAATTCCACAGGTGTAGCGCAGCATAAAGCCACTGCCGGCGATCGACGTCGAACCCGCCGGCGAACGCCACGATCGCGACGGCCGCGAGATAGACGTAGCAGGCCGGCCAGATCCGCAGCGCGCGGCGCACGTAGAACGACGTCAGCGCGATGCCGCCCGTGCGCGCGAACTCGGCGCGCAGCACGTTGGTGATCAGGAAACCGCTCAGCACGAAGAAGATCAGCACGCCGAGCCGGCCGTCGGCGATCAGCCGCAACGGCGCGTACCAGCCGGTATAGCCGCCGGGCAGCACATGCTCGGCATGACCGACGACGACCATCGCGACCGCGACGGCGCGCAACCCGGTCAACTGCGTGACGCGATGGTTCATCGGCTGGTTTCCGTTGGCACGGTGAAGGAGCGGGAACGGGCCGGCGCCCAATCAGCCTGCCGACCTGCCGCCGGATTTTGTATGAAAAATATCGGAATGAAATTGCTTCAAAAATCCACGTGATACGTACCGTCGACGAGGCGACGCCGCGCCACGACGCACCAACGTCCGCCGCGACGAATGGGCATAATGACAAACCTTGTCCGGCGGCGGCCGGTCCGATGCCCACGCAACGATTTTTGCGGCGCAGCAATCTCCGCGGCACCGTACCGGCCCGCACACCGGCCCGCGCCTCGTCGGCGCCCTGTCGCCCCTCATCCGGAGTCTGCCTGTGTATCCACCGATCGAACCTTACGCCCACGGCCACCTCGACACCGGCGACGGCCACCGCCTCTACTGGGAGCGCTGCGGCAATCCGGCCGGCAAGCCCGCCGTGTTCCTGCACGGCGGCCCCGGCGCCGGCTGCGGCCCCGACCATCGCCGTCTGTTCGATCCCGAGCGCTACGACATCCTGCTGTTCGACCAGCGCGGCTGCGGACGCTCGACGCCGCATGCGAGCCTCGAGAACAACACGACGTGGGATCTGGTCGCCGATATCGAACGCCTGCGCGAAATGGTCGGCGCCGAGCAATGGCTGGTGTTCGGCGGCTCGTGGGGCAGCGCGCTGGCGATCGCGTACGCGGAGACGCACCCGGAACGCGTGAGCGCGCTGATCGTGCGCGGCATTTTCACGATGCGTCGTGCGGAACTGCTGTGGTACTACCAGGAAGGCGCGTCATGGCTGTTCCCCGATCACTGGGAAGACTTCCTCGCACCGATTCCGGAAGCGGAGCGCGGCGACCTGATGGCCGCCTACCATCGCCGACTGACCGGCGACGACGAAGCCGCGAAGCTCGAAGCCGCGCGCGCGTGGAGCATCTGGGAGGGCCGCACGATCACGCTGCTGCCCGATCCCGCGCTCGCCGCGCACTTTGCGGACGGCCATTACGCGCTCGCGTTCGCGCGGATCGAAAACCACTACTTCGTGAACAAGGGTTTCGTCGAGGAAGGCCAGTTGCTGCGCGACGCGCATCGCCTCGCCGGCATCCCGGGCGTGATCGTGCAGGGCCGCTACGACATCGCGACGCCGGCGCGCACCGCATGGGAGTTGTCGAAGGCGTGGCCGGATGCGACGTTCGACATCGTGCCGGGCGCCGGGCACGCGTACAACGAGCCGGGGATTCTGGAGGCGCTGGTCGCGGCGACGGACCGGTTCGCGAGCTGACGGCTCGGTATCAGCGAGTCGTTTCCCGGCGCGTCGACTCCGCTGACGCGTCGGGATGGAGGCCTTGCTCCCAGTCACTCCGTTTCGGCGGCTTCGTCACGCGAATCGACACCAGCGCAACGCAGAACGTGAGGGCCGCGTACTGCGTGATCGGACTCCACGGAATCGCCACACGCGAATATTCGTGCGGCATGTAGCGAATCAGCGACGTCGCCACCGGCACGTAGCTCAACAGCATGGACAGCATCGCGATGACGGACGTCATCAACGACATGCCGCAATACCATGCGCGCTGCCCGCGCGGCGCAACGGCGGTGCCGAGGAGCAGCGTTGCCGCGGCCGCAATCAGCAAATCCATCGGCGGCGTATTCGGCAACACGTAGCCGAACGTGCCGGTGCGCATCGTCGCGTACGCGATCGCCCAGTAATGCAGCGTGGACGACGCAACCAGCAGGCCGACGGACGCGAAGCGCCGAGCGGTCGGCGCTGTCGTGGCGTGCGGCAGGCTCAGAAAGTCATTGCTCGTCCGGTTGTATATCAGCGCGAACGTCGCAAGACCCAGCGGCAGCGCAATGACCACCGTGATCCACGACGACAGCATCAGCATCGCGGCACTCAACGCGATCCAGACCGCCACGTTGAGCGTTCGCCCCCAGCGGCGACGCAATGCAAGCGCGACGTGACCGATGAGGCCTGCAAGCATCGCCGCGAACGACACCCCCTGCAGCGCCCAAAGCTGCGACGACCACGACGAAAGCGCGGCCAGCGACCGGTCGTGCAGGATGAACCTGGCGAACGGGACGAAGGCCAGCAAGGCCGTGACGTTTTGCAGGATGCCGTGATACGCGATCACGCGAATCGTCGTATAGCGGCGAGTACCAGGAATGGCGGCGTCGGTCGTGGACATCGGACAGGCAGGAATGAGCGGATCGGACCCGCAGCATACTCCTCGATCCGCCCCCTTCGCAGCCGCCTATGGCATCACAGGGCGGCTTCGACGATCGTCCGGCCGCTGATCGCCCGCTCGACGAGCTGTTCGTCGCCGACCTTTCGGATCGCGTCGTCGAGCAGCCCTTCCGGTTCCTCGGTCGCGACCTTCAGCAGGCCCGATAGCCCGCGCGCATCGAGCACCACGAGCGTTTCCATCGAATCCGCACGGCTCACGAGCACGCGGCGGAATGCCGGGCCCGCGCCGAAGCTCGCGCAAAGCTCGATCGTCTCGTTGCCGAGCGTGTAGTCGAAGTTCTTGATCATGTCCGCCGCCGTTGCATGAAAATGGCGACGCGCGACGGCGCGGCGCCGTGACGTCGACGCACCCGCGCGTGCCGCCGGCGCGCCGGACCAGAGGCCGGACCGTTCGCCGACATCGCCATGGTAGGCGTGCAGAATTAACGAAGACTTAAAGCGGGCGAGCCCCGTCCTGCGGTACCGTCAAGCCGCATCGAGCGGCTCGACCGTCACGCCGACCTTCAGCTCCTGATCCGCGCCGCCGCCGCGGATCACGCCGCGCAGCGGCGTCACGTCGGCATAATCGCGGCCGACCGACAGCATCACGTAGTCGTCGCCTGGCGCTCGATCGTTGGTCGGATCGAGTTGCAGCCAGCCGCCGTCCTCGGGCCACGCCGGGTCGTACACGTCGACCCACGCGTGCGACGCGTCGGCGCCGATCAATCGCGGCTGGCCGGGCGGCGGCTGCGTGAGCAGGTAGCCGCTGACGTAACGCGCGGCCAGCCCGAGCGAGCGCAGCGCGCCGATCATCACGTGCGCGAAATCCTGGCAGACGCCCTTGCGCAGCCGCAATGCGTCGAGCGCCGACGTCGTGATGTCGGTGCTGTTCGGCGTGTACGCGAAATCGGCATGCACGCGCCGCATCAGGTCCCACGCCGCCTGCACGAGCGGGCGTTGCGGCGTGAAGCTCGCGGCCGCGTACGCGGCGAGTTCGGGGTCGCACGCCACGTGCGGCGACGTGAACACGAACTCGCTCGCCGGGTCGTATGGCTGCCCCGCGCGGAACCGCAGGCGGTCGCGCACGGCCTCCCATGCGGTGGCATGCGCGGCGTCCGGGTTCGCGATCGCAGGCGGCGGCGCGCCGCGCGCGCCGAGCGACCATACGGGCGACGTCACGCGCACGGTGCTGCGGCTGCGCACTAGCAGCGTGTCGTGCGGCAGGTTCAGCGCGAACGACGCGCGCGCATTGCCGAACGCGTCGACTTCGGTACAGACCGATTCCGGTGCGGGTTCGATGTCGAGCGAGAACGACAGCACCTGCTGGCGCGGGGTCGCGAGCGGTTGCAGGCGTGCCTGGTGCTGCGCGGATTCGACGCGCGCCGCGTACCGGTATTCGGTGTCGTGCGTGACACGCAGCAACCGGCCCGGCGCGACGGCGGCCGGTGCGGCCGCAGCCGGGGCGGCTGCCTGCCGTGCGGCGCCGGAACCGGGCGGCGTCCTGGCCGCGCCTTTCGTCGTCACCATAGCGTCCTGCCCGCCTCGCGCACGTGGCTGAAATAGCGCTCGCCGATCCGGTTCGACAGTTCCCAGACGGCCTTCACCGCCGTGTCGAGCGCGGCGAGCAGCTTGTCGTGCCGGCCGTCTTCGGCGGTCTCGCACAGCTCGTGCAGCGACCACGCGGGGATGTCCGGAACCGTCTCGGCCAGCTCGGACAGCGCGTAGCCTTCGCCGCGCTCGACCTTCGTCAGCCGGCCGCGCAGCGCCTGCACGACCCAGCCGAGCGAGCGCGGGTTGTCGGTATCGAGCACGACGAGCGACAGCAACGGCGCGACGTCGAAGCCGCGCTGGAATCGCGAGCGGAACGTGATCGTGCTGTCGAACAGTTCGAGCACGAGTTCGAAGCCGTCCTGACGATGCACCGCGCCTTCGTCGAACGCGAACTTCAGCACGCTGCACAGGAAGTCGAGCCGGTCGATCTGCCGGCCGATCGACAGCAATCGCCAGCCGTCGTCGCGCGTCATGTTGTCGGTCTGCGCGCCGGTGATCGCGCCGAGCAGCAGGCCGAGGCGCTCCAGCAACTGCAGCGCGTCGTTGCCGACCTGCTCCTCCGCTTCCTGCTGCCCTGCGCTGTCGGCGAACAGTTGGGTCGCGTCGTCGATCAGCCGCCACTGATCGCTCGACAGCCGTTCGCGGATCGCGGCAGCCGCGCCGCGCATGCCGAACAGGCACGACGCGATCCCCGACGTGCGGTCGGCGCCGCGCGTCAGCGACGTCGCCAGCTCATGCTGGAACGCGCGCGGCGCATCGACGGCGTGCGGCGCGTCGGCCGCGATCAGCCCGGTGTCGCGGCACAACGTGTCGATCAGTTCCAGATGCGCGGGGCTGTCGACGTCGTCCTCGCCGCGCAGACGTTCGAGCGCGGCGCGCGCCAGGCGCATCAGGTTGGTCGCGCGCTCGGTGTAGCGGCCGAGCCAGAACAGGTTCTCGGCCGCCCGGCTCGCGATCGCGCGGGGCCGTTCGACGAGGTCGTCGGGGCCGAGGTGCGTCTGCAGCAGCGTCGTCGAATCGACGATGCCCTCGGTCATCACCCACGTGTCGACGGTGCTGCCGCCGCGCGGCATCGGCGCATTGAACAGCGTGTCGCGCGTGCCGACCCGCGACAGCCCGCCCGGCAGGAGCCGCCAGCGCTGCGCGCCGTCGGCGAGCGCGAACACGCGCAGCAGCAGCGGCTTCGGCACGATGCGCGCGCTGTCGTTGCCGTCGGGCGCGTCGGGCCGCGGCCACGTCGGCGCCTGCGACAGCGGCAGGTCGGCCTGCACCGTGTAATGTTCGGGCTGCGCGAGAATCCGCGCGCGCCATGCCGCCAGTTGCGCCTGCGTGAGCCGCGCGCCGATCACCGGCTCGAATGCACCGCCTTCCTGCACGTCGGGTGGATAGGTTGCCTTGACGATGCCGCGCGCGACCTGCGGCAGCGCATCGTCGCACGCGGCCGCCTCGCCGCACCACCACGAATGCACGGCCGGCAGCGTCAGCGTTTCGCCGAGCAGCGCTTCCGCGAGACGCGGCATGAAGCCGAGCATCGCCGGCGACTCGAGGAAGCCCGAGCCCGGCGCGTTCGCGAGCAGCACGTTGCCCGCACGCACGGCCTGCAACAGCCCCGGCACGCCGAGCATCGAATCGGGCCGCAGTTCGAGCGGATCGAGCCAGGCATCGTCGACGCGCCGCAGGATGCCGTGCACCGGTTCGAGCCCGCTCAGCGTCTTCAGGAACACGCGGTTGTCGCGCGCGGTCAGGTCGCCGCCTTCGACCAGCGTGAGGCCGAGATAACGTGCGAGATACGCGTGCTCGAAATAGGTCGCGCTGTGGGGCCCCGGCGTCAGCAGCACGATCCGCGAATTCTTCGCGGCGGGGCTGAGCGACTGCATGCTCTGCAGCAGCGCACGGTACGCGGACGCAAGCCGCTGCACGCGCAGCCCGCGAAACCCGCGCGGAAAGAGCCGCGACACGATCAGCCGGTTCTCGAGCAGGTAGCCGAGCCCGGCCGGGCCCTGCGTGTGCTGCGCGACGATCCGCCATTGGCCGTCGGGGCCGCGCGCGAGATCGAACGCGACGACGTGCAGCCAGGTATCGCCCGGCACGCGCGCGCCGCGCATCGCGCGCAGATAGCCCGGGTGGCCGGTGACGAGCGCGGGCGGCAGCAGCCCGCGCGCCAGGATCGTCTGCGGCCCGTACAGGTCGGCCAGCGTCGCATTGAGCAGCCGCACGCGCTGCAGTACGCCGCGCTCGATCCCGACCCAGTCCTCGGGCGTGACGATCAGCGGCAGCAGGTCGAGCGACCATGGGCCGACCGCTCCGTCGCCGGCGCGCTGCTCGTGCAACTGGTAGAACAGGCCGTTCTCGCGCATGCGCCGGTGCAGCGCGTCGGCGCGGCGGTCGAGGTCGGCCACGCCGTCGCTGCCAACCGACGTGAAGAAGCTGCGCCACGCGGGCGCCAGCGCAGGCGCGGTCAGGCCGGCCGCGCTGCCGCGCAGTTCGTCGTAGCGGCCGGCGGCGGCCGGCGTCGCGAGCGCGGCGGCCAGTTCGGCGGCGTCCGGCTGCGCGCCGGTATCGAAAAGCGTGGGCATCGCGTCGAAGGCGGCGGGATGGTCGAGGTCAATGGGCGGCACGATGTCGTTCCGTCGTCAGGGTGCGGCCGCGCATGCGCGCCGCCAGTCAGGCGGCAAGCCGCAGCGCGGAACCGCATTCTGCCCGCATCCTAGCATTCCGGCGGGGCCGCGACCGCCCGGTGCGCCGGGCAGTCGCGAACCGCGCATCGTCGTCCGCCCTGTCATCGATCGATCACGGCCGCCGCAAGTCGAGCGTGAACGGGAATTCACGGCTCGGTGAGGCCGCCGCGACGTCCATCCTGCCCGGCGTGTGCCCGATCTCGACGAAGCGCGCGAGCCGGCGGCTCTCGGCCTCGTACGCATTGACCGGGAACGTCGCGTAGTTGCGCCCGCCCGGATGCGCGACGTGATACCGGCAGCCGCCAAGCGAGCGTTGCAGCCACGTATCGACGATGTCGAACGTGAGCGGCGCGTGCACGCCGATGGTCGGATGCAGCGCCGACGGCGGCGACCAGGCCTTGTAGCGCACGCCCGCGACGTATTCGCCGACGGTGCCGGTCGGCTGCAGCGGCAACGCGCGGCCGTTGACGGTCACGACGTGCCGGTTGTCGTTCAGCCCCGTCACGCGCACTTCGAGCCGTTCGACCGACGAATCGACGTAGCGCACCGTGCCGCCTGGCGCACCCTCCTCGCCCATCACGTGCCACGGTTCCAGCGCGCCGCGCAGCGACAGCTCCATCCCATTCACCGCGATCTGCCCGAACAGCGGGAAGCGGAATTCGAAGTGCGGCGCGAACCACGCCGGGTCGAACGCGAACCCGGCGTCGCGCAGCTCGGCCAGCACGTCGTCGAAATCCATCTGAAGAAATTCCGGCAGCATGAACCGGTCGTGCAGCGCGGTGCCCCAGCGCGTGAGCGGCGTCGTGTACGGCGCGGCCCAGAAGCGCGCGACCAGCGCGCGCAGCAGCAGTTGCTGCACGATGCTCATCCGCGCATGCGGCGGCATCTCGAACGCGCGCAGTTCGAGCAGGCCGAGCCGGCCGGTGGACGAATCGGGCGAATACAGCTTGTCGATGCAGAACTCGCTGCGGTGCGTGTTGCCCGTCACGTCGATCAGCAGGTTGCGCAGCACGCGGTCGACGAGCCACGGCGGCATGTCCTGCCCGAACAGCAGCTTGTTGCGCTGGATTTCCGCGAACGCGATGTCGAGCTCGTAGAGCTGATCGTTGCGTGCTTCGTCGACCCGCGGCGCCTGGCTCGTCGGCCCGATGAACAGCCCCGAGAACAGGTAGGACAGCGACGGATGGTTGTGCCAGTACGCGATCAGGCTCGCGAGCAGATCGGGGCGGCGCAGGAACGGGCTGTCGGCCGGCGTCGCGCCGCCGAGCACGAAGTGGTTGCCGCCGCCCGTGCCGACGTGCCGCCCGTCGACCATGAACTTCTCGCTGCACAACCGCGATTGCCACGCGGCGTCGTAAAGGAATTCAGTGTGGTCGACGAGTTCGTCGAAACTCGCGGCCGGGTGGATGTTCACTTCGATCACGCCGGGATCGGGCGTCACCTGCAGCAGCTTCAGCCGCGCGTCGCGCGGCGGCGGATAGCCTTCGAGCACGAGCTTCACGCCGAGCGCATGCGCGGTCAGCTCGATCGCGCCGAGCAGGTCGAGATAATCCTCGAGCGCGGCGAGCGGCGGCATGAACAGGTACAGGATGCCGTTGCGCACTTCGACGCACAGCGCGGTGCGCGTGATCCATGCGGCCGATTCGAAGCGCTCGGGCCGGCGATGCGGGTCCGCGGCGCCCGGTCGGCCGTGCGCGGCCGCGCCGTCGTCGCGCCACTGCATCACGGTCTGCGCGGACGCTTCGCGATGCACGCCGGCCAGATACCGCGGCGCGTCGGCCGGGCCCGCGTAGCGGGCGCGAATGGCGGCGGCGTCCGGCAGCACGTCGCGCGGCGCGAACGGATCGCGCTCGACGAGGTACGGATAGTCGGCGCGCGCCGCCCACGGCAGCGAATCGAGCGGCAGCCGATAGCCCATCGGCGAATCGCCCGGCACGAGATACATCCGCTCGTCGCGGAAGAACCACGGGCCGGTCTGCCAGCGCGGCCCGTCGAGGCTTGGCTCCCCGTCCGTGCGCTTCACCGGCAGCACGTAGCCGACCACGCTGTCGAGCTGCTGCTCGAACACCTTGCGCAGTCGCGCGCGTTCGAGCTCGTCGTCCAGGCGCGCGTCGAACGGATCGACGTTGACCGGCAGCCGGCGCTCGCGCCACAGGTAGTACCAGACGTCCTCGTAGCCGGGCTGGATGAATTCGCCGGTCAGGTTCAACCGCGCGGCGAGCGCATCGATGAAGCGCTTCGCGTCGCCGGTGGTGTACGACGACGGCTCGCGCTCGTCGGCGAACAGCGACGGATCGTGCCACACGGGCTGGCCGTCCGCGCGCCAGAAGATCGACAGCGCCCAGCGCGGCAACTGCTCGCCCGGGTACCACTTGCCCTGCCCGAAATGCAGGAAGCCGCCGTCGCCGTATTCGGCGCGCAGCCGCTGCACGAGTTCGGTCGCGTAGCCGCGCTTGGTCGGGCCGAGCGCATCGGTGTTCCACTCGGCGCCGTCGCGATCGTCGATCGACACGAAGGTCGGCTCGCCGCCCTGCGTGAGCCGCACGTCGCCGGCGGCCAGCGCGCCGTCGACCCGCGTGCCGAGCGCGAGCACGGCTTCCCACTGCGATTCGGTATACGGCTTCGTCACGCGCGGCGATTCGTACACGCGCGTCACGCTCATCTCGTGCTCGAACGACACCTCGCACTCGTCGATCAGCCCTTCGACCGGCGCGGCGCTCGTCGGCTGCGGCGTGCACGCGAGCGGAATGTGCCCTTCCCCGGCGAGCAGGCCCGACGTCGGATCGAAGCCGATCCAGCCGGCGCCCGGCAGGTAGACCTCGCACCAGGCATGCAGGTCGGTGAAATCGACTGACGTGCCGCTCGGGCCGTCGAGCGATTTCACGTCGGGCGTGAGCTGGATCAGGTAGCCCGACACGAAGCGCGCGGCGATGCCGAGATGGCGGCACAGCTGCACGAGCAGCCACGCGCTGTCGCGGCACGAGCCGGACGCGAGTTCGAGCGTTTGCGCGGGCGTCTGCACGCCGGGCTCCATCCGCACGAGATAGCCGATGTCGTGCTGAAGCTGCTGGTTCAGCGCGACGAGGAAGTTCACGGTGCCGGCCGGCGTGCGGTCGACGCCGTCGAGATACGCGCGAAACAGCGGCGCGGCGCTCGTCTGCGGATCGCATGCGAGATACGGCGCGAGTTCGGTCTTCAACGCGTCGTCATAGCTGAACGGATATTGCTCCGCGCTCGCTTCGAGAAAGAAGTCGAACGGGTTGTACACCGACATCTCGGCGACGAGATCGATCGTGATCTCGAAGTGCTCGGTGCGCTCCGGAAACACGAGCCGCGCGAGATAGTTCGAGAACGGATCCTGCTGCCAGTTGATGAAGTGCTGCGCGGGCTCGACCGTCATCGAATACGCGAGGATCGGCGTCCGGCAATGCGGCGCGGGCCGCAGTCGCACGACCTGCGGGCCGAGGTTGACGAGCCGGTCGTAGCGATAGCGGGTGGTGTGATGCAGCGCGACGTGGATGGACATGGGAGCTCGAGTCGGGTTGGGCCGGCCGCGCACGCCGCGTCGATTGCGACGCGGCGGCCCGGCATGGCGGATGCGGCGAAGGCGCGCCGCGGGTCAGACGAGTTCCGGCGTCTGCACGACGCTGATCTCGACGCCGACGGCCGTCGCGCCGAGCCCCGTCACCGGCTGCGCGTCTCGATGGTCGAGACCGACCGCGATGCGCACGTAGCGTTCGTCCGGGCAACGGTTCATGAACGGGTCGAAACCGACCCAGCCAAGGCCTTCGACGTATGCCTCGGCCCATGCATGGCCGGCCGGCTGCTGCGTCAGCACCGTGGGCTGCGGCTGCGCGCCGAGCGCCGCGTGCGGCCGCCCCTGCGATTGCGACTGCGATTGACCTTGCGACTGCGATTGCGCGGCATGCGATGCACCGAGCACCTGCTGCATCCCGTCGCCGCTCTGCAGCGCGAGCGCTTCCTCATCCTCGACG
Source organism: Burkholderia sp. AU16741 (assembly GCF_002223345.1). Classification (NCBI taxonomy): domain Bacteria; kingdom Pseudomonadati; phylum Pseudomonadota; class Betaproteobacteria; order Burkholderiales; family Burkholderiaceae; genus Burkholderia; species Burkholderia sp. AU16741. The sequence continues at coordinate 131,910 of NZ_NKEZ01000008.1, read as the reverse complement.
TCGGCCCCATTCTGCTTCGCGTCGGCGATGCGCTGCATCGCGCTGTCGGCCAGCACGTAACCCGAGATGTAGCGCGCGGGGATCTTCAGTACACGAGCGGCCGCGATGAACGCGTGCGCATGGTCGCGGCTCGTGCCCTCGCCGCTTTGCAGCGCGGTTTCCGCATCGACGGGCGCGTCGGCGGCCAGGTTCGGCGCATACGCGATGCGGCCGTGCACTTCCGTCATCAGCCAGTGCAATGCGTCGAGGCCGTACGGCTCGATCGGCAGCGCCTGCGCAAGTGCGCGCACGGTATCGCCCGCCTTCGTGAGCGCGGTCTCGCGCTCGAAGATCCACGGCGGCGCATAGCCTTCGGGATTGCCGACGATACCCGCCCGGTCCTGCGTCTCGACGACGCCGGCCGCCACGACGACGACCTCGGCCTTCTCGCCGCGATCGTGGCGCACGAGGTCGATCCGGTTGCCGAGCCCGTCGGCGTAAGACAGCGTCGGCTCGACGCCGTCGATCGTGACCTGCCACGCGCGCACCGTCTGCCCGGGGCCCGACTGCGGCCGCAGCCGCAACCGTTGCAGTGCATGGGTGGCCTGATCGTCGAACTGATAACGCGAAATGTGTCGGATGGCGAGTCGCATGGCAAGTCTCAGTCGAAGTTGTAAGCCTGGGCGATTTCGAGCCCGAGGCTGTTGTTGCGGCCGATGAAGTCGGTCAGGAACTCGTGCAGGCCGCTCTTGAAAATCCGCTCGACCGACGTATCGGACAGCATTTGCAGGATCTTCGTGGCCGTGTCGTGACACGGGTGTGTCACGCCGTAATCCTTCGCGAGCAGGTTCAGGCTCGACACGACGCGCCCGTAGCAATAGCGCAGCGAACGCGGCATGCGGCCGTTCAGGATCAGGTAGTCGGCGATGTTCAGCGGTTTGTACTGCACGTCGTACACCCAGCGGTACGAGCGATGCGCGGCCACGCAGCGCAGGATCGTCTCCCATTGGTAGTTGTCGAGGATCGTGCCGACGTGCGACACCGACGGCAGCAGCAGGTGGTATTTCACGTCGATGATCCGCGCGGTGTTGTCCGCGCGTTCGATGAAGGCGCCGATCTGCGCGAAATCGAAGATCTCGTTGCGCAGCATCGTGCTGTAGAAGCTGCCGAGGATCAGCGCGGTTTCGCGCTTCACTTCGTCGAGCACGGCCGGCAGTTCGCTTTCCGGCACCGGCTGCGCCAGTGCGCGGCGCAGCGCGAGCCACGCGCCGTTTACGCTTTCCCACGCCTCTCGCGTCAATGCCGTGCGCACCATCCGCGCGTTCGAGCGCGCGGCCTCGATGCACGACAGCACGCTCGACGGGTTGTCGCGGTCGCGCAGCAGGTAGTCGGTCACGGTATCGGCCGCATACGCGTCGTATTTCTGCCGGTAGCCGTCGTCCGCGCCCGAGCTGACGAGCACCGACGACCATTCGGCCGGCGCGTCGGCCGTGCGCGTGAGCGCCATCCGCAGGCCGGCATCGACGATGCGCGCGATATTTTCCGCGCGCTCGATATAGCGGTACATCCAGTAGAGACCGCTTGCAGTACGTCCCAGAAGCATCTCGTGTCCACTCCGTCTTCGTTCGGTTCGCGCGCCGGCTCCGGCGCGCGCGGTCGTGCCCGGCTCAGTCGGCCAGCACCCAGGTGTCCTTGGTGCCGCCGCCCTGGCTCGAGTTGACGACGAGCGATCCTTCCTTCAGCGCGACGCGCGTGAGCCCGCCCGGCGTGATGCGGATCCGGTCCGACACCAGCACGAACGGCCGCAGGTCGACGTGGCGCGGCGCGAGGCCGGCGTCGGTCAGGATCGGCGTCGTGGACAGCGCGAGCGTCGGTTGCGCGATGTAGTTCGCGGGACGGGCGCGCAGCTTCGCGGAAAACGCGTCGAGTTCGGCCTTCGACGCGCACGGCCCGACCAGCATCCCGTAGCCGCCCGAGCCGTGCACTTCCTTCACGACCAGTTCGTCGAGATGCGCGAGCACGTACTTGAGGCTGTCGGCCTCGCCGCAGCGCCAGGTCGGCACGTTCTCCAGCAGCGCCTTGCGGCCCGTGTAGAACTCGACGATCTCGGGCATGTACGAGTAGATCGCCTTGTCGTCGGCGATGCCGGTGCCCGGTGCGTTCGCAATCGTGATGTTGCCGGCGCGGTACACGTCCATGATGCCGGCCACGCCGAGCACCGAATCGGGGCGGAACGTGAGCGGATCGAGGAACGCGTCGTCGACGCGGCGGTACAGCACGTCGATCTGCCGGAAGCCTTCCGTCGTGCGCATCGCGACGCGGCCGTCGACTACCTGCAGGTCGCTGCCCTCGACGAGGTGCACGCCCATTTGATCGGCGAGGAACGAATGTTCGTAGTACGCGGAATTGTGGATGCCGGGCGTGAGCACCGCGATGGTCGGGTTGTCGGCGTTGCCGCCCGGCGGGCACACGGCCGCGAGCGACTGGCGCAGCATCTGCGGATAGGTTTCGACCGGACGCACCTTGACCTGCTGGAACAGCTCGGGGAAGAGCTGCATCATCGTTTCGCGGTTTTCCAGCATGTACGACACGCCGGACGGCGTGCGTGCGTTGTCCTCCAGCACGTAGAACTCGTTTTCGCCGGTGCGCACGATGTCGACGCCGATGATGTGCGTGTAAACGTTTCCGGGCGGCCGGAAGTCGATCATCTCGGGGATGAATGCCTCGTTGTGCGCGATCAGGTGTTTCGGCACGATGCCCGCGCGCACGATTTCCTGGCGGTGGTAGATGTCGTCGAGGAACGCGTTCAGCGCCATCACGCGCTGCTCGATGCCGAGCGACAGCCGGCTCCATTCCGCCCCCGAGATGATGCGCGGGACGATGTCGAACGGAATGAGCCGCTCGGCGGCCTCCGCGTCGCCGTAGACGGCGAACGTGATGCCCGTCCTGCGGAACACGCCTTCCGCGTCGTGGGCCTTCTGGGCGAGGCTCGCAGGGTCCTGCGTGTCGAGCCATTGTTTCAGGCGCGCGTAAGGCGCCCTCACCATGTCGCCGGATTGCAGCATTTCATCGAATGGCTTCATCGATCTTCTCTCCATCGATCGTTTTCCCCGGCATTGCGCATGCCGGACCGGCGTACTGATTGCTTTGCAAGGAACGTGCCTTGCTCGATCCCTTCGATATCCCCCTGTTTCGCGCCGCCCAGGCACGCCTGCGCGGCATCGCGCACCACAACGGTGCAACGGCGGACGCGACGGGCGCTCGCGGTGCGTCGCGAGCGCGCACGGCCGATGCTGCGCCGCATCCGACGAACATAGTTCCCCCGCGTGTCACGAATGTGCAATCTGCACTGCACCAAAAACGGCGAGCCGGGCCCCCGGAACGACCGTGAACGGGCGGGCCGGCACGCACACGGCGCAGCCGGCCCTGGGAAAGCGCCGTCCAGGCGGCCGGGACAGTCCGACGGGTGAACTGTCCGGTTAACTGGTCCGGCCCCTCAACGCTATGCAGCCGTAATCCCGCCGACAACGCCCATGCATATTTCGACTGACACCGATCGAAAAAAAACATCGGCCCGACCGGCGCGATGCGGGGTACGCTAGAACGTTGGTGCAGCAGACGGCGCCGCCTTTCAGGCGCCCGACTATAAAAAGCGAAGATCGAAATGGAAGCAAAGTGGCTGGAAGATTTCCTGAGCCTGGCGGATACCAAGAGCTTTTCCCGGGCCGCGCGTCACCGGCACCTGACGCAGTCGGCGTTCAGCAGACGAATCGCCGCCCTCGAAACCTGGATGGACGCGAAGCTGGTCGACCGGAGCATCAACCCGGTCGCGCTGACGCCCGCCGGCCAGATGTTCCGCGGGCTCGCCGCGGACATCCTGCGCAGCATGTATGCGGCGCGCAATCTCGTGAACGGCTACGACCAGTTCGCGGCGAGCGACCAGGTCGTGCGCTTCGCCGTCGCGCACACGCTCGTGTTCACGCTGTTTCCCGAATGGCTCAAGCAGCTCAATAGCGAGGTCGGCCACGTGACCGCCCGCGTCAATGCGGTCAACGTGCCGGAAGGCGTGCAGCAACTGGTCGAAGGCGAATGCGACCTGCTGCTCGGCTATCACCACCCGCAGTTGCCGATCGTGCTCGATCCGAACCATTTTCCGTTCGTCAGCCTCGGCGTCGAGCGGATCCTGCCGGTGTCGTCGCCCGACGCGCGCGGCAAGCCGGTGTTCCAGCTGCCCGGCACGGCCGACGCGCCGCTGCCGCTGCTCGCGTATTCGTCGGGCGCATTTCTCGGCAACATCGTCGAGATGCTGCTGCTGAACGCGACCGAGCCGTATGTGCTGCACCGGTGTTTCGAGACGCACATGTCCGAGGCGCTGAAAGGCATGGTCGTGGCCGGACACGGCATCGGCTGGCTGCCTGAAAGCTGTGTCGCGAAGGAGCTCGCGGACGGCACGCTCGTGTGCGCGGGCAGCGGCGACTGGATCACCGAGCTCGAAATCCGCCTGTATCGATCGGCGCGCAAGCGCGGGCTCGCGGCCGAACAGCTGTGGGCCTACATCATGAACCGGCCGCGCACGGCGCTCGACGGTGCGATCGGTATTGAAGAGGCGGCCGCGCCGCCGATGCGCGGCGCGCGGCGAAGCGCGGGCGGCAGCCGCTGACCGCGCATTCGATAATCCTGCCCGACTCCATAAAATCCCTCGCCGACCTGTAATCGATCTGGAGAAAACGCAAACGTTTGCGATTCACGTCGTATTTTTTACTGCTTTCCGTATTAAGTAAGAATATTCAGCCTTATTTTCAGGCAGAAATACCTTGTTACACAAGTTTCCAATTACCTATAACCACTGGAATCATAGAAAATATCGCACCCTCATTTCTCAATCCGTGACCTGTATCCCGACATTCATCGATTCACCTTGAATACAGACGCAATAGTTTCTTTTATCAGTCGTTATTCTTCGGCATGAAAGTCGATACCTCCGACGTGATTCAAAGCGTGCTCGATCATCGCTACCGGCGAGCAATTTCCATGATCGGAATTATCGACTTTATTCAGAATTAATAAATCCTCACCAATCTTCCTTAATCCTATTTAGATAGGATCTTTTCACCTCGTCCCATTCGGGCCACACGCGGTTGTTGGTTCAAAAACCATCGTGTATCAATAGCGTGTCGCAAAAAGAACGTTGGCAAATTCGACTCGACGTCGATGCGCGTCATCGCGTCTGGACGGGAGATTGCAATGTCACCCTCGCTTCGACAGCAGGCTCGCCCTTTCCTCGGCATCGCGCTTTCCACGCTGTGCATGAACGCCCTGGCCCAGACACCGGCGGCCGCGTCGCCGGCGTCCGGGCCGGGGGCAAACCGGTACGTGATTTCGTATATCTGCGGCGATGCGCGGATCGACGGCACCGCGCCGCTTCCGCCTGACGGGCGCCCGTACAACCTGGGCGTGTCGTTCCTGTCGGGGAGCACCGGACAGCCACTCTCCAACGTGCAGGTGCGCCTGCGCCGGCATGGGCGCGTGCTCGTCGAATTCAATGCACCGGGGTCGCGCTGCCTGTTCAGCGTGCCGGATGCGAGCTACCGCGTCGAAGGGACCTATCAGGGCGCAACCCAGTTCGCGATCGTCGAGACGGGCACGCTCACGACGCAGTTGCGATGGTGAGCGTCGCGCCGATCGCGTCATTCGTCCAACGTATCGAATCAAGGAGTCTTGCATGTCCCGTGCAGAACGACCGGACGACTCGCCCGCCCGTGAGCCGGAACCCTCGTGGGGTCCGGGAAAGAATGCGGCGCTCAGCGTCGCCGCATTTGCCGCGATCTTCGGCGCCTTCGCGTATGTCGAGCGAGACACGAGGGTCGGCCATGCGAGCGTGACGCACGATATCGCCGGCGTGATCGAAAACGCCGTCGGCAAGTACCGCGAGTTCATCGTGGCGGCGACGGGCGGCGCGTCCGGCAAGGCAGCGCCCGCGGGCTCGACGGCGCCAGCCGGCTCGATAGCGGCCGTCGCGCAGGCCGGGCCGGTTCCGCCGTCTGCCTCGGCGACGCCCGCCATGTCGGCCGCAGCCGCACCGCCCGCACCGCCGCCAACGACGAAGGCCCGTGCCGACGTGAAACCCGCACCGCCCGCGCACGTGCCGGCGACGACGCTCGCCGCCGAGCCGCATGCCGCCTCGACCGTCAGACGCACGGCGCGCCCGGGCGACGCGCACCGGACGTCACGTTCGCAGGCGCTGGCGCGGACGAGAAAACGCCCCGCCCCCTTGCCGAAACAGCAACCGCAGTCGTATCTCGCCGGCACGTCGCACATGGAAAACGCCCGCGTCACGCACGACGAGCTGGAAGGCGCCCGCGCGCTGGCCAAGGCACGCTGGTGCGCACAGATCGACGAATGGAGCTGTGTGGAGCAAAACGCGAGTCGCGCGCTCGCCATCGACCCGACGAACAGCGAATCGCGCGCGCTGCTTGGACAGGCGATCCGCAATCGCCTGTGAGCCGGTCGAATGCCGCCGGGCCTCGCCGCCCGGCGGGACGACGGCCGGTGACGCCCGCCGTCGGGCGTGCAACGGATGTGAACGTTTCACAGTGAGGAGACATCGTGGCTAACAATCGTCAACAACAATGCACCACCGTCGTTCCGCCGACCCGGCGGATCCTCCTGCATGCGCCGCTGCTGTGCCTGCTCGTCGCGTCCGGCCCATGCCTTGCCGCCGAAGGCGACGCGAAGCCGCGGGTCGTCCATGGTTCGGGTACGCAGCCTCCTCAAGCGCCGACGCCGATCGCGCGGGCCTCGGATGCGTCGATGCAGATAGCCCATGGAGCGGCTCCGGCGATGCCGACCACGGTCGTGGTGGACCCCGATGCGTCGCAGCCGAGCGCACCATCATCGGATGCACCCATGCTGCTTGCGCAGGCATTCGTCGACACCGCGCCGCCGGATGCGCCGGCGCCACGTGCGCGTACGTCGGATGCCCCACAGCAACTCGCCCAAGCCGCGCCCCCCGCCTCGCCGGATACGCGCACTACGCCGACGCTCATCGCGCAGGCATCCGGCACGCCGATGCCGAATTCGCCCGCGCCCGTGACCCAGCCATCCGGCGCCGAGCCGCCATCGTCCCGGCAACCGAATTCGCAGTCGCCGGGCGCGCAGCTCCCCGGCGAGCCGATCCAGCGATCGCAAGGACCCGACGTCGAGGTGCCGAATGCGCAGGCGCCGAATCTGCGCACCGCCGACGTCGCGACGGTGCGCAACGACGTGTTCGGTCTTGCCGCGAGCGGCGGCGCGGTCAAGGCGCTCGAAGAAGCGAAGGCCCGGCCCGATGCGTTCTCCCCCGTCGACATCGCGCAACTGGAAGAACTGTCGATTCGCCAGCAAGTGCGCGGCGGACGCGACAAGTCGCGTTCGATGACGAGTTCGGACCGCTTCGACGGCATCGACAACGCCCTGCGCGAGGCGGACGACCTCGACAAGCGGATCCCCCCCACGCCCGAGTACACCCCGGTCCGCACCGCACTCGCGGGCGACCGGGTCGTCGCCCTTGCGGCGCGCGGCGACATGAAGCAGGCCGTCGCGACGTTCGAGACGATTCCGTCCAACGCGGAGATCTCGATCGACGCGCTCGCGGCCGTCGGCGATGCGTACCTGTACCTGAGCGAACCGGCCAAGGCGAACGCCGTCTACGCGCGGGCGCTGCAGCAGGCCACCGCGTCGCCGACCGATCGCGCGACCCGCGGCTTCCAGTACGGCGCCCGCACGCAGCCGATCGAGCTGCGCGAAGGGCTGTTCTGGTCGTACGTCGACCAGGCGCGCGCGCCGGAAGCGAAGCAGGTGCTCGACGACATGGAGAAATCGCTGCCGCCGGTCAAGCAGGTGACCAACGTCGGCCCGGGAGAAAGCGACTATCTGCGCTACTACCGGCTGCGCGCGCAGTACCTGATCTTCACGGGACACGTCGATCAGGGGATCGCCGCGCTCGAAGCGCTCGAGCAACAGGTGCCCTTCAATGCGGAAATCCGCGCCGCGCATGCCGACGCCGTGTCGGGCCAGTCGCATCCGCGCCAGGCGATCTCGATGTATCGCGCGTCGCTGACCGATCATCCGGACAGCGTCGAAATGCTCGCGGGCCTCGGCCGCGCATCGCTCGTGGCGGACGACTACGCGAGCGCGAAGACCGTCGACCAGACGCTCGGCGATACGTTCCCGGACAGCGGCGCCGTGCGCGGCTTCAAGCGCGACTACAAGGCCTACCGCAGCCCGGTGTTCACGACCGACCTGAGCTTCGAGCACGGCAACAGCGCGCTGGCCGACAACAGCTTCACGTCGGACAGCTATGTGTATTCGCAACCGTTCGGCGACAACTGGCGCGTGTTCTCGCACACGTTCTACGGCTTCGCGCAGACCGACGGCGGGAATCTCAGCCGCACGCGCACGGGCATCGGCGGCGACTACCGGCACGGGCCGCTCACGGTGCTGGGCGAAGTCACGCGCTCGCTGGGCTCGGACGGCCGAACCGGCGGCCGCGGGACGATCGCATACGCGCTGAACGACTACTGGACCGTCAGCGCGGGGCTCGACACCAACGACAACTCGCTGCCGTGGAAGGCGTATGCCACGCACATCTGGGGCCGCTCCGCGAACGTCGAGGTCGTGTATCGCCAGAACGACCGGCGCGAAGTCAAGCTGAGCTACGGCGTGAGCCGCTACAGCGATTCGAACTTCCACCAGGAGATCTCGGCGACCGCCACCCAGCGCGTGTACACGGCCGCGAACCAGCTCGTCAACGTCTCGCTGAATCTGGGCACGGACAGCAACACGCGTCAGGACGCGCCCTACTTCAGCCCCGGTCGCGACTACGCGGCCGCCGCGACCGTCATGCATCAGCTGACGCTGTGGAAGAAGGGCGACATGGGGCTGCGACAGCGCGTGTCGGTGTCGGGCGGCGTGTACAACGAGCGCGGCTTCGGCACCAGCCCGCTGTGGAGCGCGCGCCTCGAGCACGCGTGGACGTTCAAGCACGACATCACGCTGAGTTACGGCGTCGAGGTCAGCAGTCACGCATACGACGGCCAGCGCGAGCGCTCCGAAACCGGCTTCCTGTCGCTCAACCTGCCGTTTTAGCAAGGAGCTCTGAATGCAATCCAGACGGACCTTCATATGCGGATGCCTTGGCACGTTCGCCGCCTGTTCGCTGTTCCCGAGCGTGACCGGCGCCAAGATGATCGACTTGCTGCCGCCGTCCGATCCGGCCGACGGCAAGACGTTTCGCGTGATCTGCATGCACGACGTGCGCGACAACCTGATGGCGTCGTTTTCGTCGCCGTCGGCCATCATCGATCCGTTCGCGGTCGACACCGGCACGCTCACCGCGATCTTCTCGTGGCTGCAGACCAACAATTACCACACCATCACGGTCAAGCAGATCGAGGAATCGCGGCGCGGCGGCAAGCCCCTGCCGCCGCGCTCGGTGCTGCTCACGTTCGACGACGGCTTCCGCAGCCACTACACGAAGGTGCTGCCGCTGCTGGAGCGTTTCAAGTATCCGGCCGTGATGGGCCTCGTCACCGCGTGGATCGACACGCCGCCGGATACGCCGATCCGCATCAGCGACAAGGTTCAGGTGCCGCGCGACTACTTCCTGTCGTGGGACGAGGTGAAGAAGCTCGGGCAGTCGGAATTCGTCGAGCTCGGCTGCCACACCCACAACCTCCATCACGGCGCGGTCGCGAATCCGCAAGGCAACGAGCTGCCGGCGACCACGTCGCATCTCTACCTGCAAGACCAGAAACGCTATGAGACCGACGCGGAATTCCATGCACGCGTGCACGACGACCTGCAGACGTGCGTCCGGCAGATTCGCGAACGCACCGGCATCGTCGCGCGCTCGATGGTGTGGCCGTACGGCGCGGAAAACCAGCCCGTGCGCCAGATCTCGACGTCGCTCGGCATGGACGTCCAGTTCAGCCTCGACGCCGGCCCGAATACGCCTGACGTGCCGCTCGACCGGCTGAGACGGATCCTGATGATGTACGACGTCGACATCGGCGGGTTCGAGCGCTCGATGCGCGAGCCGGCGTCGAACCGCGGCGACGTCGACGTGCCCGAGCGCACCGTGCAGGTCGATCTCGACCAGGTCTACGATCCCGATCCCGCGCGGCAGGAAACGAATCTCGGCAAGCTGATCGAGCGCATCTACCGGATGCAGCCGAAATCGGTGTACCTGCAGGCGTATGCGGACCCGAAGGGCACGGGCGTGGCCGAAGCGGTGTATTTCCCGAACCGGCACCTGCCGATGCGTTCCGACCTGTTCTCGCGCGCCGCATGGCAACTCAATACGCGCGCCAACGTGCAGGTGTACGCATGGATGCCGGTGCTCGCGTTCCGGCCACCGGCCGACAAGCAGCGCGGCCTCGAGGCCGTCACCGCATACGGCGGCGCGCCGGCCCGCGAGAACGGCACGCGCGTGTTCCGGCTGAGCCCGTTCGATCCCGATGCGCGACTGATGATCCAGCAGATCTACGAGGATCTCAGCAAGCACGCGTCGTTCAGCGGCATCCTGTTCAGCGACGATGCGGTGCTCGACGACTACGAGGACGCGAGCCGGCATGCGCTGCGCGCGTATTCGCAATGGGGGCTGCCGGCCGACGTCGGCAAGATCCGCGAGAACCCCGATCTGATGAAGCGCTGGACGCGCCAGAAGACGCGCTACCTGATCGACCTGACCCGGCAGCTCGAACAGATCGTGCTGGCCCATCAGAACGTCGGCGACGTGCTGACCGCGCGCAACATCTTCGCGATGCCGGTGCTCAAGCCCGAATCGGAAGCGTGGTATGCGCAGAACTACGACGATTTCCTCGCCGCCTACGACTACGTCGCGCTGATGGCGATGCCGTACATGGAACAGGCGAAGGACCCGGAAGGCTGGCTCGACCAGCTCGTGAAGGCGGTACGCACGAAGCAGCGCGGGCTGCAACGCACCGTGTTCGAACTGCAGTCGTACGACTGGCACGGGCGGAAGGCGGTGCCCGCCAGCACGCTGCTCGCGCAGATGCGCCGGCTGCGCGGCGAGGGGGCCGTGAATTTCGGCTACTACCCCGACAACTTCCTGAACGGCCAGCCGGAGCTCGACGCGATGCGCGACGTGATGTCGCTGAAGTCGCGCCTCGACCCCACCTCGATCAACGCGCTGATGCAGATGCAGCACACGCAGGGAACCAAGACGCCATGACCTCCCACAGCCTCATCCAGCGCCTGCAGGATTTCGTCTTCTACTATCCGTTCTTCATGTCGTATCTGTGGATGATCGGTGGCGTCGTGCACTACTTCCTGCTCGAGGAAGGCCGCGAGCTGTCGACGCGCACGATCGCGTCGAGCGGCATCCCGAAGGTCTCGATCGTCGTGCCCTGCTTCAACGAAGCCGCGAACGCGCGCAGCGTGATCACCCATCTGAATGGGATGCAGTATCCGAACTACGACATCATCGCGGTCAACGACGGCAGCAAGGATCGCACGGGCGAGATCCTCAATGCGCTGGCCGTCGAGATCCCGAGGCTGCTCGTGATCCATCACGCGCGCAACGAAGGCAAGGCGGTCGGGCTCACGACCGCGGCGGCCGTGTCGAATGCGGAGTACCTGCTGTGCATCGACGGCGACGCGCTGCTCGCGCACGACGCGATCGGCTGGATGCTCGAGCACTTCCTGACCGACCCGGGCGTCGGCGCGGTGACCGGCAACCCGCGCATCCGCACGCGCACGTCGCTGCTCGGCCGCATGCAGGTGGGCGAATTCTCGTCGATCGTCGGGCTGATCAAGCGCACGCAGCAGGTGTACGGCCGCATCTTCACGGTGTCGGGCGTGATCACGATGTTCCGCAAGACCGCGCTCGCCGACGTCGGCTACTGGAGCTCCGACATGCTGACCGAGGACATCGACATCAGCTGGAAGCTGCAGTGCCGCGACTGGCGCATCGTGTACGAGCCGCACGCGCTCAGCTGGATCCTGATGCCCGAGACGATCAAGGGCCTCTACCGGCAGCGGCTGCGCTGGTCGAAGGGCGGCATCCAGGTGCTGCTCAAGTATGCGGGCACGCTGATGCGGCCGACGCAGATGATGATGTGGCCGCTGTTCGCCGAGTACCTGATCGGCATCGCATGGGCGTACTCGATGACGTTCATCCTGCTGCTCGCGCTGATCGACGTCGTCTACCCGCTTCCGCCGAACTGGCATGTGTCCGTGGTGCCGCACTGGCACGGGATGCTGCTGGTCGCGACCTGCATCCTGCAGCTGATCATCGGCAGCATGATCGATCGTCGTTACGACGAAAAACTCCTGATGTACTTCCTTGACACCATCTGGTACCCCGTCGCGTTCTGGCTGATCAGCATGATCACCACCGTCGTCGCCCTGCCCGCCGTCGTACTGCGGGGCCGCGGCAAGCGCGCCGTTTGGGTCAGTCCCGACCGAGGCATTCAACATGAAGAACGCGCCGATTATTGATCTCTCCCTGCGCGCACCGCGCGACATGATCGCCGAACGCGGCAGCATCGTCGGGCCCGTGCTCGTCGCGTGGTTCCGCCTCGTGCGGCCCGCGCTGGTCGGGGGCGTATGGGCATCGATCTGCATTTATACGTACCGCTACCTGTTGCCGTTCAACGAGGCCGAGATGCCGATCGAACAGATCGTGTTCTACGTGACGAGCATCGCGCTGATCGCCGGCACGATCGTCATGTGGCTGATCGCGGGGCGCGTCGTGCATCCCTTCGCCTATCGGTTACGCGTATCGAAGATGCTGCGGCGCTCGGCCAGCGTGAAGGTGCGCTCGGTGCCGCCGACCGCGTTCGCGAGCGCGCGCCGGCGCGGCGCGCGGCGCACGACGCGCATTCTCGTCGCGTCGCACGATGCGAACGGGTCGATCTCGGGCATCGAGTGGATCGCACACGCGGAGCCGCAACCCCGCGAATAGCTCGCCGAAGACGTGTCGCGCCGGGCGCGACGCCTGCCGCGCGACGCGGCACCGCTTCTGACAACGTGCTGGCGCGCGTCGCGCGCCTGCCGGCAATTTCCTGGAGACGAGGTGAATCATGTGCGGAATCGTCGGAGCAAGCGGCCTGAACAATCAGGTGCCGCAACTGGTCAATGCGCTGAGCCGGCTCGAATATCGCGGCTACGATTCGTGCGGCATCGCCGTGCAGGGCGACGGCCGCCTGCGCAGCGAACGCACGCTGCGACGCGTGACGGACCTGCAGGATCGCGTGCTGACGCTCGGCCTCGAAGCGCGGACCTGCATCGCACATACGCGCTGGGCGACGCACGGCGCACCGTCTGAAATGAACGCGCACCCGATCATGTCGGGCGACACGATCGCCGTCGTGCACAACGGGATCATCGAGAACCACGACACGCTGCGTGCCGAACTGAAGCAACGCGGCTATACGTTTCGCGGACAGACCGACACCGAGGTCATCGCGCATCTGATCCACAGCCTCTATCGCGACGACCTGTTCGAGGCGGTGGTGCGCGCCGTCAAACGGCTGCACGGCGCATACGCGATCGCGGTGCTCGGCGCGCGCGAGCCGCAGCGCCTCGTCGCCGCGCGCGCCGGCTCGCCGCTCGTGATCGGCATCGGCGCCGAGCAGAACTACCTCGCGTCCGATTGCGCGGCGCTCGGCGACCTGACCGACCGCTTCGTGTACCTGGAGGACGGCGACGTCGCGCTGATCACGCCGGATCGCATCGCCGTGGTCGATGCGGGCGGGCAGGAAGCGCGGCGCCCGTTGTGCGAGGTGAAGGCGCGCGCGGACGACGCCGCGCTCGGCCCGTACCAGCACTTCATGCAGAAGGAAATCTTCGAGCAGCCGAAGGCGATCGACAGCACGCTCGACGGCATCGATGCGATCTCGCCGGCGCTGTTCGACGCGACGGACGGCACGCGCGCGCTGCTGTCGCGGGTCAGAAGCGTGTTACTGCTCGGCTGCGGCACCAGCTACTACGCGGGGTTGACCGCGAAGTACTGGCTCGAAAGCATCGCGGGCGTGCCTGCGCAGGTCGAGATCGCCAGCGAATACCGCTACCGCGACACGGTGGCCGATCCGCGCACGCTCGTCGTCGGCATCTCGCAGTCGGGCGAAACGGCCGACACCATCGGCGCGATCGAGCAGGCGCGCGCGATGGGCCAGGAATTGTCGATGGCGATCTGCAACGTCGCGACCAGCACGATCGCGCGCAACGCGCCGCTGCGGTTCCTGACGCGAGCCGGAGCCGAACTTGGCGTGGCGTCCACCAAGGCGTTCACGACGCAGCTCGTCGCCCTGTTCTTGCTGACGCTGACGCTCGCGCAACTGCGCGGCCGGCTCGATGCCGTGCAAGTCGCGACGCACCTGAAGCAATTGCGCGCGCTGCCGGACCGCATCGGCCACGCGCTCGCGCTGGAAACGCAGATCATGGGCTGGGCCGCGAAATTCGCGCGCACCGAGAACGCGCTGTTCCTCGGCCGCGGCATCCATTTCCCGATCGCGCTGGAAGGCGCGCTGAAGCTCAAGGAAGTGTCGTACATCCACGCGGAAGGCTATGCGGCCGGCGAGCTGAAGCACGGGCCGCTCGCGCTCGTCACGAGCGCGATGCCGGTCGTCACGATCGCGCCGGACGACCGCCTGTTCCAGAAGCTGAAGTCCAACATGGCCGAGGTGCGTGCGCGCGGCGGCCGGCTCTACGTGCTGGCCGGCAATCAGCTCGAAATCGACGCCGACCGCGACACGCACCTGATCCGCGTGCGCGAATCGGGCGACCTGCTGTCGCCGATCGTCAACGTGATCCCGCTGCAACTGCTCGCGTATCACGTCGGCTGCGCGCGCGGCGCCGATGTCGACAAGCCACGCAACCTCGCGAAATCGGTGACCGTCGAATGATCCGGCGAACGCGCCCGGTACGGGCGCTCACGCGGCTGGCCGCGGCCGTGCTCTGCGGCGCGGGCGGCGTCGGCGCGGCGTCGCCGGGCTTGGCCGGCGCGCCGGCCGTGCATACGGTCACCGTGTCGAGCGCCCCGTCGCCGCGAGACAGCGGCGACCCGCGGCGCTTCATGCACGGCATCGGCGTGGCCGACGCCGGCGACGGCAAACGCTGGGTGTTCTTCAGCAGCTCGGGCATCGTGCCGCGCGGTGCGTTGCGCAGCGGCAACTGGCCGCACAACGTGTACGTCGGCGAATGGCGGCCCGGCGAGCCGCGCCTGCTGCACGTGCGCACGTTCATCAGCCGCCCCGAGGCGCAGGAACCCGTGTCGATCGCGCAGAACGCGCGCGGCGACATCTTCGTCACGTTCGAGGACGGCTGGAACGCGCCGCAGGAAGTCAGCCAGCGCTATGGCGTCTACCGACGCGACCTGAAGCCGATCAAGCCCTACCCGAACGACGTCGAATCGGGCGGCCATTCGGGGCACGTCGCGACGGTCGCCGACCGCTTCGTCGTGTTCTATTCGGCCGACTGGGTCAACGGCGGCGGGGTCGACAACCTCGGCAGCGGCAACGGCGTCTACCTGAAAACCTACGACGCGGCCGGGCGCGTGCTGAACCACGTCGCGGTCGCGCCGCACCGCCGCGAGTGGTGGCCCGTGATCGCGGGCTCGCCGCGCAACGCACTGCTGGTATGGCAGAAGTTCATCGAAGGCAGCACGGACGCGATGCTCGAATATGCGATGTTCGACCCGGTCACCGCGAAGCTGCAAACGTTCGGATCGCTGAACGGCGCGATCCAGTACTACGTGTATTCGGCCGCCTATGTGCCGGAGATCGACCGTTTCATCGTCGTCACGACGACGGCGGACGATCGCGGCGTCGCGACGCTGATCGCACCGGACGGCCGCCGCACGGCGACGCTCGATTGCCTGCCCGCATCGGTGCGCGAATCGGACATCGGCGTGTCCGGCACGCACGCGTACGTGCCGACCCGCGACGGGCGGCTGCTGACGCTCGCGCTCGCGCCGGCGGACATCGCGGTGAGCGGCGTACAGCGCTCGCCGATTCCGTGGGGCTCGACCGGCATCGCCGGTTTTCCGGCACGCGGCACGGCGATGCATTTCGTGTCGCTGACGCCGTCGGGGATGCGCGAAGCCGATGTCGAACCGAAGCAGGACACGCCGATGCCGAGGAAAGACGTGTCGTGCTCGAATCATTGACGGTGGGCCGGTAACGCCATGTCGTCGTGAACGCGGGCGGGCCGCGTGTCGCCGGCGTGCGCTTCGTCTTCCGCGGCCCGAACTGCGCTGCGCCCCCGCTTCGCCAACTCGGTAGTCGGACGCGCCGTCGCGGGCCTGCCGACCACGACCGCCGTGCCTTTCCTCTGTCGAATTCGCCAGCGCCGCCCGTACCGGATAGACTGTCGCCCGATTCCTTCCATCGGCCGCGGCGTCCCGCCTCCTGCCGCCGCCGGAACGCCCCTTCCCGGAGAACGAATGCTGAAGCGCCAGTGGTTTTCGCTCGTGCTGCTGACGGTTTGCCTGCTCGGGCAACGCGCGTCGGCCCAGTCCACGCTCGAACTCGACACCGACGGCACGGCCCGCACCCTCACCCGCCAGACGCTGCTCGCGCGCGCCGATGCGACCGACATCCACGTGCCGCGTGACATCGCATACGGCCGGCCGATGACGTTCCGCGCGGTACCGTTCGCCGCGCTGCTCGGCGACACGCCGCTGCCGGCCGACGGCGTGCTCGAAACGCGCGCGGCCGACGGGTTCGCCGCGCAACTGCCGCTCGATCTCGTGCGCCGCCGCGCGCCGGCCGGCGCGACCCCGTGGCTCGCGATCGAGGACCCGGCTCATCCGTGGCCGAAGCTGCCCGGCAAGCAGGTCGGCGCGGGGCCGTTCTATCTCGTCTGGCTGGGGCCGGACGCGTCGTCGGTGCGCGGCGAGCAGTGGCCATACCAGATCGTGCGCATCACGATCGAATCGTCGCCGCTCGCGCGCTGGCCGTCGCTCGCGGTCGACGCCGCATTGCCGGCGAACGATCCGGCCCGCGCGGGCCAGCGGCTGTTCGTCACGCAATGCCTCGCGTGTCATCGCATCGACGGCGCCGGCAGCAGCCGCGCCGGCCCCGACCTGAACACGCCGATGAACCCGGTCGACTACTTCCAGCCCGCCGCGCTGCGCCGCTACATCCGCAACCCGGCGTCGGTGCGCGACTGGCCGGGCCGCAGCATGCCGGCGTTTCCGCCCGATCAGCTGAGCGATCGCGAACTCGACCAGATCGTCGCGTATCTCGCGTATATGGCGCGGCGCAAGGCGGCAAAGTAACGCGCGTGGCCGCCGCCCGGCCGCACGCGTCGCGCTTACGCTTCCCGCGCGCTCTGCAGCACCGCGCGCAACAGCACGTCGGCGCCGGCCGTCGCCCATTCCGGCGTAATCGCTTCGGCCTCGTTGTGGCTCAGCCCGTCGACGCACGGCACGAAGATCATCCCGGTCGGCGCGACACGCGCGACATAGCACGCGTCGTGGCCCGCGCCGGACACGATGTCCATGTGCGACAGCCCGAGCGAGCGCGCCGCATCACGCACCGTGTCGATGCAGCGCGGCGCGAACGGCACCGGCGCATACGTGAAGATCTGCTCGATCCGCGCGCCGAGGCCGGCTTCGTCGGCCACACGTGCGAGTTCCGCGCGCAGCGCCGCGTCCAGTTCGTCGAGTACCGCATCGTCGGGGTGACGGAATTCGACCGCGAAGAAGCAGCCGCCCGGCACCGTGTTGCGCGAATTCGGCCGGGCCTCGATCATCCCGACCGTTGCGCGCGCATCCGGTGCGTAACGGCGGCCGAGCAGTTCGATGAACGAGATCATCCGCGCCGCGCCGACCAGCGCGTCGCGACGGAACGCCATCGGCGTCGTACCGGCGTGCGCGTCGACACCGGTAAGCGTCACCTCGTACCAGCGCTGCCCCTGCCCGGCCGTCACGACGCCGATCGTCTTGCCGGCCCGCTCGAGAATCGCGCCCTGCTCGATATGCAGTTCGTATGCCGCGTGCACCGGATAGCCGCCGACCGGCTCCGCGCCCGCGTAGCCGATCCGTTCGAGTTCCTCGCCGATCGTCCGGCCCGCGCCGTCGGTGCGCGACAGCCCGTATTCGAGCGTATAGACGCCCGAGAACACGCCGGCCGACACCATCGCCGGCGCGAAGCGCGAGCCTTCCTCGTTGGTCCAGATCACGACGTCGATCGGGCGCTCGGTCTCGATGCCCACGTCGTTCAGCGCGCGCACGACCTCGAGCCCGCCGAGCACGCCGTAGATGCCGTCGTAGCGGCCGCCGGTCGGCTGCGAATCGGCGTGCGAGCCCGTCATCACCGGCGCGGCGTCGGGGCGGCGGCCCGCGCGGCGCGCGAACACGTTGCCCATCCGGTCGACGCGCACCGTGCAGCCGGCGTCGCGCGCCCACTGCACGAACAGGTCGCGCGACTCGCGGTCGAGATCGGTCAGCGCGAGACGGCAGACGCCGCCCTTCGGCGTCGCGCCGATCTGCGCCATCCGTTCGAGCGACGCCCACAGGCGCTCGCCGTCGACGCGCGGCATGCTCGCCATATCGGTATCGTCACGCATCGCCGTTCTCCTGCGCGTGTTGCAGCGCATAGCGGAAATCGCAGCGCTTGCCGCCCTGCATGATCGTGCTCGTGCGCGTGAGCGCGATGTCCGGCGCATAGCCCTGGATGAAATAGCTGTCGCGCGCGCAGCTCAGCAGATGCCCGATCTCGCCGAGCCCCATCGCGTGATACATCTCCGCATAACTGCAGCGATGCACGTCGTAGTCGTAGTGCGCGTCGTCGGCGCGCCGCACCTCGACGTCGAGCGCATCGTCCTTCTCCCACAGCACCTGCAGCGCGACGAACGACTTCACGCTCGTGCCGTCCGGCTCCTGCGCGGCGAACGTGCGGCCCGCGTCGACGGCCGCGCCGCGCACGGCTTCCGCGATCACGGCCTGTGCGCGCTCGGCGCCGAATTCGCGCTTCATGATCTCGTAGATCGGCTTGATGATTTCCGCTTCGATGCGGCGCCGCGCGAGGATCCCGAGGCGCGTGTCCTCGGGTGCGGCGGCGGATGTCGGGTTCGCTTCTGTCATGGGAATCGTCTCGGTCGTTGTGTCGTCGTGTTGTCACTGGGCCGCGGTGCGCGAGCCGCCGAGCACGTCGACGACGGCCCACTTGCCGCCGCGCACCCGGTAGATCGTGAAGGCCGGGTCCTTCAGGTTGCCTTCGGCGTCGAACGCGATGCGCCCGGTCACGCCGGGCCGCTCGATGGCACGAACGGCCGCGACCAGCTTCGCCGGCTGCGTCGTGCCGGCCTTCTGCGTGGCCGCGATCAGCGTGGCGGCCGCGTCGTACGCGAACGGCGCATGTAGCTCGATCGGCGCGTGAAAGCGTGCCTGGTATTGCGTGTCGAACGCCTTGCCGCCCGGCATCCGGTCGAGCGGCAGGCCCGGTTCGAGCGCCGTCACGCCGTCGCCGTCCTTGCCCGCGAGCGACAGGAAAGTCTGGCTCACGAAGCCGCCCGCGCCGAGCAGCGGCGCGTTCACGCCGAGCTGGCGCATCCGGCGCGCGATCGGCGCGGCCTGCGCGTCGAGGCCGCCGAAGAACACGAGATCCGCGCGCTTGCCCTTGATCGCGGTCAGCACGCCGCTGAAGTCGGTCGTCTTGTCGTTCACGTACTGGCGATCGACGATCGCGCCGCCGTTCGCCTGCACGCCCTTGATGAACTGATCGGCCAGCCCCGCGCCGAACGACGTGCGATCGTCGATCACCGCGATGCGCTTCGCCTTCAGCGTCTTCACCGCGTACGCACCGGTGAAGTGGCCACCGGCATCGTCGTGCCCCATGATGCGGAACGCTGTCGCGTAGCCCTGTTGCGTGTATTGATGGCCGGTGGACGCCGGCGCGATCTGCGGGATGCCCGCATCGCGGTACACGCGCGACGCCGGCACGCTGCAACCCGTGTTCCAGTGACCGACGACGCCGATCACGTGCTGGTCGACGAGTTGCTGTGCGACCGCGACGGCCGTGCGCGGGTCGGACTGGTCGTCGGCCGCGATGAGCTTGTAGACGACCGGCTTGCCGCCGATGGTGGGATGTTTCGCGTTCGCGTCGTCGATCGCGAGTTGCGCGCCGTTCTGCAGATCCTTGCCGATCCGCGCGGACGGGCCGGTGAGCGGCGCGGCGAGACCGATCAGGACGGTCTGGGGCGCGGACTGTGCGGACTGCGCGGACGCGGGAATGGAGGCGACCAGGGCGGCCGTCGAGAAGGCGAAGCTGGCGGAAAGGAAAGCGATTTTCATGTGCGGGGATCGGTCGGTTGGATCTTAAACATGAAAAATATTAAATATTCGACATCCAAACCCCAAATACCCAATTGTTGGATGCTTATGCCATTCCCGCCACATTAACGTATCGCCATGTAAATAAGGGATATTTTTGTGTTGTCGCTCGACATGACTTTTCGATAAAATTCGATACATGAAAAATATCGAACAATTGCCGCACGATCCCCCACTGCGCGCGGTGCGTGCGTTCGAAGCGTTCGCGCGTCTCGGCTCGGTCACCGCGGCGGCAGGCGAACTCGACATCACGCCGTCGGCGGTCAGCCATCAGTTGCAACTGCTCGAGGCGTTCATCCAGACGCCGCTGACGGTACGCGAAGGCCGGCTGCTCGCGCTCACCGACGAAGGCCGCGACTACTACCGGTCGATCAGCGCGGCGTTCTCGGTGCTGCGCAGCGCGACGCGCTTCGTGCGCGACCGTTCGTCGCTGCGCCAGATCACCGTCAGCCTGATTCCGCTGCTCGGCATCGGCTGGTTCATCCCGCGGCTGCATGCGTTCCTCGCCGACAACACGGATGTCGACGTCACGGTGCTGTACGCGCACCACCGCAACTACCGAAGCGACGCGTCCGACCTGTCGATCCGCTTCGGCACCGGCGACTGGCCCGGCTATCGCTGCGAGCGGCTGCTGCCGGGGGCGATGGTGCCGATGTGCAGCCCGTCGTTCCTGAAGCGTCACGGGCCGTTCCGCACGCCGGCCGATCTCTCGCGCGCGCCACTCGTGCACGACGAGGATCGCAGCACGTGGGTCAACTGGCTGCAGGGCGCCGGCGTGCGGCACGTGTCGCACGCGGTAGGGCCGATGTTCGAGGATGGCCAGCTCACGCTGAGCGCCGCCCGCGCGGATCTCGGCGCCGCGTTGCTGCGCGCGCCGCTGGTCCAGCGCGAACTGGCGAACGGCGAGCTCGTGCAGTTGTTCGATCACGCGCTCGACGACGGGCGCGATTACTACCTGTGCACGCGCGAGGACGCGGACATGCCGGACGGAGCGCGGCGGCTGGCGGCGTGGTTGCGGAAGATGGCGGGGATTTGAGCGGGGCCCCATGCCGCGTCGTCCTGGCGGGGCCTTGCATGCTTTCAAACTCGCATATATGATATGCATATCATATATCGGAGGTTGCCATGAGCCGGATTCTGGTCGATCTGTCGGATGGCCAACTAGACGCGTTGGCCGTCATCGTCGAGACTCAACACCGTCCCCGCGCCGCCATCATTCGTGACGCGATCGACGCCTACATTGCCCTGAACAAGCACCGGCTTGCCGACGACGTCTTCGGTCTCTGGAAAGATCGCACGATCGATGGGCTCGCCTATCAAGAGGAATTGCGCTCGGAATGGTAAAAGCCCTTTTCGACACCAACATCCTGATCGATTATCTGGGCGGTGTGGAATCCGCTCGTGCGGAGCTAGGCCGCTACGACTATCGCGCAATCAGCATGATCTCGTGGATGGAAGTCCTCGTCGGGGCGCCCGCAAGTGACGAAGCACCCATTCGCGCATGGCTCTCGTCGTTCGATGTCATCGCCCTCGACAGCACAGTTGCGAATCGCGCCGTGACGATTCGCAAAGACCGCCGGATACGCCTGCCTGACGCGATCGTGTGGGCATCGGCGCAAGTGAACGGTCTGCTGCTCGTATCGCGCAACACGAAGGACTTTCCCGCCTCCGAACCCGGCGTTCGCGTGCCATATCAGATCTAAGCCGACGTACGCGAGCGCATACGCCTTCCCAGCACATCTGCCAGCCGGGCTCGTGCCGAGCAGGTGCCGCCCGCATCAACGTCCGCCGCCCTTCCCGCCCCCGCCCCCCCGCCAATCAAAGGCCGGAAGCAGATAGAAAATCCCGATACCCCGGATTGAAACAAGCAATTTCACAAGTTCAGGGTGAACCCGGATACTGGCAACACTCCACTCACCCCTGACGAAAAGGAATTGTCCAGATGCCGATCATCAACACCCAAATCAAGCCGTTCAAGGCAACCGCTTACCACAACGGCGAATTCGTGCCCGTCTCGGAAGAGAACTTCAAGGGCAAGTGGTCCGTCGTCGTGTTCTACCCGGCCGACTTCACGTTCGTCTGCCCGACCGAACTGGGCGACCTCGCCGACCGTTACGCGGAATTCCAGAAGCTGGGTGTCGAAATCTACGGCGTGTCGACCGACACGCACTTCACGCACAAGGCATGGCACGACACGTCGGACACGATCGGCAAGATCAAGTACCCGATGATCGGCGACCCGACGCTCACGTTGTCGCGCAACTTCGACGTACTGATCGAGGAAGAAGGGATGGCGCTGCGCGGCACGTTCGTGATCAACCCGGAAGGCGAGATCAAGCTGTGCGAAATCCACGACAACGGCATCGGCCGCGACGCGGGCGAACTGCTGCGCAAGGTCCAGGCCGCGCAATACATCGCCGCTCACCCGGGTGAAGTGTGCCCGGCCAAGTGGACGCCGGGTGCGGAAACGCTGACCCCGTCGCTCGACCTGATCGGCAAGATCTAAGGGTCGCCGCGCGCCTCGCACGGGGCGCGCGACATGCATCACCCCGGGCCGCCTCGCACGGCCCGCGCCCTCCTCCGGCACGACGTGCCCGACCAGAATCATCAATACGGAATCCGAAACGCCATGCTCGACGCCAATCTCAAGAACCAACTCAAAGCGTACCTCGAAAAGATCACGCGCCCGATCGAACTCGTCGCCTCGCTCGACGACAGCGCGAAATCGCAGGAACTGCTGGCGCTGCTGACCGAGATTGCGTCGCTGACGGATCGCGTGACCGTAGCCGAACGCCGCGACGACGCCGAGCGCAAACCGTCGTTCTCGATCGGCGAGCCCGGCAAGCCGGCCGGCATCCGCTTCGCCGGCATCCCGATGGGCCATGAATTCACGTCGCTCGTGCTCGCGCTGCTGCAGACGGGCGGCCATCCGATCAAGCTCGACGACGACGTGATCGAGCAGATTCGCGCGCTCGACGGCGACTACGCGTTCGAAACGTATTTCTCGCTGTCGTGCCAGAACTGCCCGGAAGTCGTGCAGGCACTGAACGTGATGTCGCTGATCAACCCGCGCATCCGCCACGTCGCGATCGACGGCGCGCTGTTCCAGAACGAAGTCGAGTCGCGCCAGATCATGGCCGTGCCGACGATGTTCCTCAACGGTGCATCGTTCGGCCAGGGCCGCAGCAGCGTAAAGGAAATCCTCGCGAAGCTCGACACGGGTGCGAGCGAACGCGCGGCGAAGTCGCTCGAGAACAAGCCGGTGTTCGACACGCTGATCGTCGGCGGCGGCCCGGCAGGCGCGGCCGCGGCGATCTACTCGGCACGCAAGGGCATCGCGACGGGTGTCGTCGCCGAGCGTTTCGGCGGCCAGGTGCTGGACACGATGGCGATCGAGAACTTCGTATCGGTGCAGGAAACCGAAGGGCCGAAGTTCGCGACCGCACTCGAACAGCACGTGAAGCAGTACGACGTCGACATCATGGACGTGCAGCGCGCCGACGCGCTGATTCCGGGCGACGTGCACGAGATCCGCCTCGCGAACGGCGCGGTGCTGAAAGCGAAGACGATCGTCCTCGCGACCGGCGCACGCTGGCGCGAAATCAACGTGCCGGGCGAGCGCGAATACCGCAACCGCGGGGTCGCGTACTGCCCGCACTGCGACGGGCCGCTGTTCAAGGGCAAGCGCGTCGCGGTGGTCGGCGGCGGCAACTCGGGTGTCGAGGCCGCGATCGACCTCGCCGGCATCGTGAAGGCAGTCACGCTGATCGAATTCGGCACGCAACTGCGCGCGGACGAAGTGCTGCAGCGCAAGCTGCGCAGCCTGCCGAACGTGACGATCGTCACGCAGGCGCAGACGACCGAGCTGACCGGCGACGGCAGCAAGCTGAACGGGCTCGTATACAAGGATCTGCGTTCGGGCGACACGCAGCGCATCGATCTCGAAGGCGTGTTCGTGCAGATCGGCCTCGTGCCGAACACCGAATGGCTGAAAGGCACGGTCGAACTGTCGAAGCATGGCGAGATCGTCGTCGATGCGCGCGGCGCGACGTCGGTGCCGGGCGTGTTCGCCGCCGGCGACGTGACGACGGTGCCGTTCAAGCAGATCGTGATCGCGGTCGGCGAAGGCGCGAAGGCGTCGCTCGGTGCGTTCGACCACCTGATCCGGCAGGACGTGGCGCCGGTGGCAACCGCTCAACCGCAGGCCGAAGAAGCGGTCGCCGCCTGACGGACGTCAGCCCGACGACATCGAAGTTTGTCTCTCTTGGCCCCGCATGCTTTGGTCGGCGTGCGGGGCGTTTTTTATGCCGGCGGCGTTCGCGATTACTTGGTCGCGGTCGAGCCGCCGTCCGCTGGCGCAGGCGCCGTCGATTTGAAACTGCTCGACTGCCTGACCAGTTGCTCGGTCATCGCGGCCGCCACGGGATTCGCGCCGGACGACGAACCGCCCTGCCGGTACGAACCCGTGCTCGCCGGCATCGACGACACCGTCGACATCGACGGCGGCGGCAACGCCGGATCGAGCTTCGCCGACTCCCTGACGAGCGCGGCCGTCTCCGGCGTTTCGGATTTCGTCGCGGCCGGCGACGCGGCGGCGGCGTGGCGTTCGAGGCCGTCGCGCTTGCGCGGCGCGCGTTGCGTGACCTGTGCGGCGGGAGCCGACTGAGCGGGTGTCGCGGCCGGGGCCGGGGCCGATGGGGTCGAATCCTGTGCATCCACCGTCACGACATTGACCTTCGGCGGCGGTGCGGCCGGCTTCGTCACCGGTTGCGGCTTGTCGCTGACGACCGGCACGGGTGCAGGCGCGGCGTCGACGCGCGCAGTTGCGGCCGGCGCGGGCGTGGGTGCGGTGGGTGCGGGAGGCGGCATGGCGGCCGCCTGTTTCGGCGCTGTCGCGGCAGCCGGCGCCGGCGGCACGATCGCGCCCTGCACCGCGTGATCGTTGCCCGCGGGCGCCGCGGCAACAGGTACGGCCGAATCGACGATGCCGGCGTCTTCGATCGCACGGTGGTCCGCGCGCAGGAGCATCACGTACGCGGTGCCGGCCGCGGCTACCAGGAGCCCGCCGGCGATCAACATGGTTTTACGGGTACTCGTCATGCTTGCTCACCGACATATCGATGTGAACAGGCCATCATACGCGGCCAATGCGCGTTGATCTCGCATGAATACATTTGGTTGCATTGATGACGGCGCGGGGCCGCCGACGCCGCGCGAGGCCGCGCCGCCTATCGTCAGACGAGAAGAAACCGCTCGCCCTCGCCGGTCAGATGCAGAAAATCGCGACCGCGATCCCGCCGAACAGCAACCACTTGACGATGTAATACACGGTACGATTCCACGCCTTGAGCCGCTTGCCGGCGCGGCGAATCGCATACAGGTACCGGAACGCGCGATTGAGCCCGCCCGTGCGATCGCCCGTTTCGTTCGGCGATGCGGCCGCGCGCATCAGCAGTTGCCCGACCGCATCGTTGACGCGCTGCGCCCAGCGATATTTCATCGGGCGCGCGATGTCGCAGAACAGGATCACGCGATCGTGCGCGGTGCGGTTTTCGGCCCAGTGCAGGTACGTCTCGTCGAACATCACGGCGTCGCCGTCGCGCCACGCATACGATTCGCCGTCGACGACGATCCGGCACGCATCGTCGTTCGGCGTATCGAGCCCCAGGTGATAGCGCAGCGAGCCCGCATACGGATCGCGATGCAGCCCGAGTTGCCCGTCCGGCGGCAACTGCGCGAACATCGCCGCCTTGATCGACGGAATCCGCGACAGGATCTCGACCGAGCGCGGACACAGCGCCTGCGCGGACGGATGCGGCGCGTCGTACCACTTCAGGTAGAACCGCTTCCAGCCGCGGCGAAAAAACGAATTGAAGCCGATGTCGTCGTACTCGCCCGACGCCTTGATCCGGCTCGCGTCGCGCAATGCGAGCGCTTCGCGGCGAAACGTGCGCCATTCGCGTTGCAATACCGCGAGCTCCGGAAAAAGATCGGTGTCGAGAAACGGCGTGGTCGGCACCGACGAGAACGCATACGAAAAGCAGTTCAGCGGTGCGGTAAAGGTCGAGTGGTCGGATAGTTGCCTGAACAACCGGTGCCGAACCTTGCCGCGCCGATGCGTGTAGACGACACACGCAATAAACACGATCAACAGGACCCAGCGCATCGATATTTCCCCCGTAAGCCGTTTGCGAGAATTCTAGGTACGGGAAAAATTTCTTGCTCTGACGGTGAGATCGCGTGGTGTAGGTCTCGCAACGCGACGAGATGGCCGATCGATCCGTGCCAAAACGCCGAAAAGCCCGTAGATACGGGCTTTTCGGGCAATCTGCATGCATGCGCGACAGGCTACCGACGCACACGCCGGCGGCGATTATTCCGGAAACGGCAAATCAGTTTGTCCGTCCGCGCGCATCCCGAACGTGTTGAGCGTCATCGCGACGAGCGCGTAATAGCCGAGCAGCGCGACGAGATTCACGACGGTCTCGTGCCCGAAGCGCGCCTGCGCACGCGCGAACGTGGCATCGCTCACGCGCTTCGTGTCGTACAGTTCCGTCGCGAACGCATGGATCAGCGCGTCGTCGTCCGATTCGAATGCGGGCGCGACCCCAAGCCGGATCGCATCGGCCGTCGCGGCCGGCACGCCGGCATCGAGCGCGATCGGGTGATGGATGTGCCACTCGGCCTGCGAGCGCCAGCGCGCGGCCGTCACGAGAATCGCGAGTTCCGACAGGCGCAGCGGCAGCCCGGTGCGATAGCGACAGAACGCGCCAAGCTTCTGCGCGTGCTGGGCCAGTTCAGGGCTCGCGATCCAGCCGAGGAACGGCCCGTTCAGGTTGCCGCGCGGGCCGCTGAGGATGTCGGCGAGCACGGCCTTCTGTTCGTCGGTGGCCGATGCGGGATCGAAAGGAGGCAGTCTGTCTGTCATGGCGAGGAATCGTTGAAGTCGGGTTCACGCGCCAGCCGACGCGAGCGTCGCGCCGATCGCGCCCGACAGCCGCTCGACGATCGTGTCGATCTGCTGCGCGGTGCACACGAACGGCGGCGCGATCAGGATGTGATCGCCGTGCACGCCGTCGATCGTGCCACCCATCGGATATACCATCAAGCCGCGCTGCATCGCTTCGCGCTTGACCGCCGCATGCAGCTTCAACGCCGGGTCGAACGTCGCCTTGGTATCGCGATCGCGCACGAGTTCGACGCCGACGAACAACCCGCGGCCGCGCACGTCGCCGACATGCGGATGCGCGCCGTAGTGCTCGCGCAACGACGCTCGCAACTGCTCGCCGCGCGCCTTCACGTTGTCGAGCAGCTTGTCTTCCGCGATCACGCGCTGCACTTCAAGCGCGGCCGCGCATGCGGTCGCGTGGCCGAGGTACGTGTGACCGTGCTGAAAGAAGCCCGAGCCGTCGACGATCGTGCGATAGATGCGGTCGCTCACGAGCGTCGCCCCGATCGGCTGATAGCCGGCGCCGAGCCCTTTCGCGATCGTCAGCAGATCGGGCGCGACGTCGTCTTCATCGCATGCGTACAGGTAGCCCGTGCGCCCCATCCCCGACATGATCTCGTCGAGGATCAGCAGCACGCCGTACTTGTCGCACACCGCGCGAATTTTCTTCAGGTACGTGCGCACCGGCGGCACCGCGCCGGCCGTCGCGCCGACCACCGTTTCCGCGACGAACGCCGCGACGTTTTCCGCGCCGAGTTCGACGATCTTCCGTTCGAGCTCGTCGGCCAGACGCTGCGCGTACGCTTCGTCGGTTTCGCCCGCCTGCTGGTCACGGTATGCATAGCACGGGCTCACGTGGTGCGCTTCGATCAGCAGCGGCAGGAACGGCTCGCGCCGCCATGCGTTGCCGCCGATCGCGAGCGCGCCGAGCGTATTGCCGTGATAGCTCTGGCGCCGGGCGATGAAATGACGGCGCTGCGGCTCGCCCTTCTCGACGAAATACTGGCGCGCGAGCTTCAGCGCAGCCTCGATCGCCTCGGAGCCGCCCGACACGAAATACACGTGGTCGAGCCCGGCCGGCGCACCGTCGACGAGCCGGTCGGCCAGTTCCTCGGCCACCTCGGTCGTGAAGAACGACGTATGCGCGTAAGGCAATTGCTGCGCCTGCCGCTTGATCGCGTCGATCACGCGCTGGTTGCTGTGGCCGAGACACGAGACGGCCGCGCCGCCGCATGCGTCGATATAGCGTTTACCGGTCGAATCGATGATCTCGATGCCGTCGCCTGCGACGGCAACGGGCAAGGTGGCGCGCGGGGCGCGATGGAAAACGGTCGTCATGCGTTGCCTCAAGGATCAGGACGCGCTGGGCGCGTGCGCGGACGGCACGATGTGCGTCGCGAAGCGCTGCGTGCCGTGTTGATGAACGGTGAAGTCGATCGCGGTGTCATGAATCTCGAACACCGCGGTCGCGAGCGTGTTCTCGTCGTCGGGATCGGCCGGATCGTCGCGATAGATCGGCAGCCCTTCCGGCGCGCGATCGCCGAGCACGCGCAGCAGCGCGGCTGCGTCGATCGTGTCGATGCCGGGCGTCAACGCGTCGACGCGTCGCTGACGGTCGCCCGACGACTGCGTGATGATCTGCGCTTCCGCGTCGCAACCGGCATGCACGAGATGGTTCGCGTGCCCACTGAGATGCGCGACGTCGATAACCGAACAGCGCGCGACGCTCGCCTCGATGCTGAGCACTCGCGCATCGCCGGTCGCAGCGATCGTGTGATGAAAGCCGCTCGCGCGCGCATGCGAACGCAGCACGTCGGCCGCCGCATCGAGCGACGTCGCATCGAGCACTGCGCGCGCGAGGATCATCCGCGGCACGCCAACCGCCGGCGTGCGAATCCGCAGGTTGTTGATCGCCTGCGCGATGCCCGCGCGGTTCGCGGCGAACGTATGCCCGGGCAGCGAGCCCGGGTAATAGAAGCTGATGAAGCCGGGCTTCCCCTGCGGCTGCACGTCGACGAGCAGGCAGCGTTCGCGCAGATACGGATCGCCGTCCTCGTTGTGCGCGATCCAGCGCGTGCCGTTCGCCTCGCGCGCGGCGAGCGTCGTGCAGCCGTCCGGCGCGTTGTGGATCAGTTCGCCGCGGCAATTCCACAGGAAGATATCTTCGGCCGGCCAGCCGACACCCGCCGCGATCCCGTCCAGTTCCGCGACGAGATCGGGGTACGCGGCGAGCGCGGCCTGCCGCAATGCGTCGACGAACGGATGGCCGCGCCAGCGGCGCACGGCCTGCCATGCGCTGCTCTGCTGCATGTACGCGTCGAACACCGGGCGGGCAAGCTCGCCGAGGCGCACGCCGATGTCGAACGGCGTGCCGGCGATGACGGGGGAAAGGGAAAGCGGCATGTCGGTGGATTCGGTTCCGTTCAGGACACGTGTTTCAGGAATTCCTTCAGACGCGGCGTCGGCGGCCGGTCGATCAGGTCGACCGGATGGCCGTCCTCGGCAATGCCGCCCTGATCCATGAACAGCAGCCGCGTGCCGACCCGCTTCGCGAAACCGATCTCGTGCGTGACGACGATCATCGTCATCCCTTCGGTCGCGAGATCCTGCATCACTTTCAGCACTTCGTGACGCAATTCCGGATCGAGCGCCGACGTCGGCTCGTCGAACAGCATCAGCCGCGGCCGGATCGCAAGCGCACGCGCGATCGCGACACGCTGCTGCTGGCCGCCCGACAGCTCCGACGGATAATGATTCGCGCGCGATTCGAGGCCAACCTTGTCGAGCAGCGCCATCGCCTGGTCGCGCGCGTCGGCGCGCGACGCGCCGCGCACCTGCATCGGCCCGAACATCACGTTCTCGAGCGCGGTCATTTGCGGGAACAGATTGAACTGCTGGAACACCATGCCGGCTTCGAGCCGGATGTTGCGGATCGTCGTCGCGTTGCCGCGCACGCTCTGGCCGTCGACCAGCAGCTCGCCGCCGGTGATTTTCTCGAGCGCGTTGATACAGCGCAGCATCGTCGATTTGCCCGAGCCCGACGGCCCGACCACGACGACCACCTCGCCCGCGTCGATCTTCAGATCGATGTTCTTCAACACCGGCACGTGGCCGAAGCTCTTCGACACGTTCTGGAATTCGATCATGCTCATAAGATTTTCATCCGCTTTTCGACGATCCGAAGCGTCAGCGTCATCGCGCCGGTCAGTATCAGGTAGATGACGGCCACCGCGCTCCAGATCTCGACCGCCTGGAAATTGCCCGCGATGATTTCCTGCCCCTTGCGCGTCAGCTCGCCCACGCCGATCACGATGAACAGCGACGTATCCTTCAGGCTCACGATGCATTGGTTGCCGAGCGGCGGAATCAGCCGCCGGAACGCCAGCGGCCCGACGATCTTCAGCAGCACGCGCGGCATCGACAGCCCCATCGCGAGCCCCGCTTCCGTCAGCCCCTTCGGGATCGACAGCAGCGCGCCGCGCACCACTTCCGCGAGATACGCGCCGGAATTCACCGTGATCGCGATGATCGCGGCCGTCAGGCCGTCGATGCGGATATGCGCGAGCAGCGGCAGCGCGAAATACAGGAACATCACCTGCACGACGATCGGCGTGCCGCGAATCAACTCAATATAGATTTGGGCGAGCACGTTCATCACCTTCGGTCCGTATGCGCGGAACATCCCCGCGATCATCCCGACGATGAAACCGCCCACCAGCCCCACCAATGCGATGAACACCGTCAACCGGACCCCGTCCATCAGGTCCGGCAACGCCGCCCAGATCGCCGACCAATCGAAATTCACTTGTCGCTCCCCGTTCGATTCAAGACCGGCGCGGCCGCTCGGCCGCGCCATGGCGCATGGTCACGCTCACATCTTCGGCGGCTCGGCGCCGAACCACTTCTTGTAGATCTGCGCGTAGCGGCCGTCGGCCTTGATCTTCACGAGCGACGCATTGACCTTCGGCACGAGCGGGCTGCCCTTCGGGAAGCCGATCCCGTACTTGTCGCCGCTGACCGGCTGGCCCGCGACCTTCACCTTGCCCTTGCCTTCGTTGTTCACGAAGAACAGCACGTTCGGCGTGTCGTGCATCGCCGCGTCGACGCGGCCGGCTTCGAGCGCGAGGTACGCCTGGTCGATGTTCGGGAACTGGCGGACTTCCTTCGGCTTCAGGTGCGCCTTGATCCAGTCGATCTTCGCGGCGATCACCTTGCCGTTCAGGTCGTCGATCGACTTGATCGACGTATTGCCGGTTTGCACCATCGCGGCGAGGCCGCTGTCGTAGTAGGGCGCGGAGAAGTCGATCGCCTTCTTGCGCTCTTCCTTGATCGTCATCCCGGACAGCGCGACGTCGATGTTCTGCGTCTGCAGCGCCGGGATCAGGCCCGCGAAATCCATCGGCTGGATCGTGTATTTCCAGCCCTGGTCCTTCGCGATCTCGGCCCACAGGTCGAGATCGAAGCCGACGTACTTGTCGCCCTGCTTGAACTCGAACGGCATGAACGACGTATCGGTCCCGACGACGAGCGTCTTGGTGTCCGCGTGGGCGAGGCTGGCGCCGAGCGCGGCGACGACCGCGACGGCTTTCAGGAAGGAACGGCGACTCATGGTTTCTCTCCGCATGATTGAGCGATGTAACCGGCCACCGGGCCGGCGGAACGACGACAGCAAGCCGCACCGCAACATGCGATGTTGAATTAGACCTTAGTGCAACAAGTGTTGTCAATGACGATACTACGACAACAAAAAAGTCCGCAACAAATAAATGCGTCGAGACAAACCCGAGCCGCGCGGCGCGGATAGATCGGAGGAAAGCGGCGGACGGCGGTTGAAATGCACGGTCCGGGGGGGCGGGCGGCGGAGGCAGGCTCCAGGCAGCGGGCTGAAGGGAGGGTTGCAGCAGCGCGTGCGCGCCGGCACGAGGGCCATCCAGTGCAACGCGGGCGGCGGGATGACGGCCGTGCCATCGCCGCCCCCGCACATCGGTTTGCGCGGACGGCCAGCGATTCAACCAGGCTGCTTGTCGGGACGGCCGTGCCGCCAGGCCGGCAACCGCCGGCGCGGCTCAACGCAGGTTGCGGGATGCGCGCGGCATCGCCGAACGCGGCGCACCGCTCCCGCGTCGTTCACGCCGCAACCCCGCTCGCCTGATGCGACACGAGCCGCGCATACGCACCCTGTCGCGCCATCAGTTCCGCGTGGCGGCCGGACTCGATCACCGCGCCCTGCTCGATCACGAGGATCAGGTCGGCATTGCGCACGGTCGACAGGCGGTGCGCGATGATGATCGACGTGCGCTGCGTCATCAGATCCTCCAGCGCCGCGCGGATCTGATGTTCGCTGATCGTGTCCAGGTGCGACGTCGCCTCGTCGAGGATCAGCACCGGCGCATCCTTCAGGAACGCGCGCGCGATCGCCACACGCTGGCGCTGGCCGCCCGACAGCTGCACGCCGCGCTCGCCGACGCGCGTCGCGAGCCCGTCCGGCAGCCGCGCGACGAAGTCGCCGAGCGCCGCATGGTCGATCGCGCGCTGAACATCCGCGTCGGACGCGTCGTTCGCGGCGAGCCGGATGTTCGCCTCGAGCGTGTCGTTGAACAGGTAGGTATCCTGCGCGACGAGCGCGATGTGCTGCCGCAGATCGTCGAGCCGCAGGTCGCGCAGGTCGATGCCACCGAGCGTCACGCGGCCCTGCTGCGGATCCCAGAAGCGCAGCAGCAGGCTCGCGATCGTCGACTTGCCGGCGCCCGACGCGCCGACCAGCGCGACCGTGCTGCCGGCCGGCACCTCGAAGCTCACGCGGTCGATCGCGGGCACGCTGCGCCCCGGATACGTGAACGACGCCGCGTCGAACCGCACCGCCGAATCGCCCGGCATCGCGTGCGCGCCGTCCGTCACCGTCACGGGCTCCTTCTCCAGCGCGCGCAAGCGGCGCGTCGACGCGATCGTGTCGGCAAGCTGGCGCGCGACCTGGCCGATCTCGGCCACCGGCACGAACGCCGCCACCGCGATCAGCACAAGCAGCGGCAACGATTCGCGCGGGAACCCGCCGCGTGCGCACAACCACGCGCCGAGCGCCGCGACGGCCAGCCCGCCGAGCCCGCTCGCGACTTCCAGCGCGGCGCTTTGCGTCGACAGATCGTCGAGCAGCTTCGCGCGCTGCCGGCGATACGCATCGACTTCGGCGACGAACGCCGCGCGCCGGCGATCGATCGCCTGGAACGCGGTCAGTTCCGCGAGCCCCTGGATCGTTTCGGTCAGGTGTGCGCCGAGCTGGCCGAGCGCCTCGCGCGCGCCGGTGCCGAGCCGGTCGACGTCGCGCCGGGCCAGCACGGGCGCGAGCCCGGCCCACAGCAGGAACGGCAGCAGCACCAGCGCGAGCGGCCAAGCGACCGACGCGAGCAGCATCAGCACGCCGGCCGGCACGAGCACCGCGACGAACGCAGGCGCGAGCGTATGCGCGTAGAAATATTCGACGGTCTCGACGTCCTGCGTCGCGAGCGCCACGAGATCGCCGGAACGGCGGCGCAGCAGCCCGGCCGGCGCGAGCCGTTCGAGCGTCGCGAACAGCGCGATGCGCATTTCCGCGAGCAGCCGGTACGCCATGTCGTGCGCGAGCCACGATTCGAGCCAGTGCAGCACGGCCGCGACCGGCGCGATCACGAGCAGCGCGGCCACCAGCCCGGTGCCGACATGGCCGGTCGGCACCGCGCCGACCACCATTGCGCCGATCACGCCGACGCCGATGAACGCGAGCACGCGGCCGATCCCGAACAGCACGGTCAGCGCAACCTTGCCCTGCCACGGCCGCACGAAGCGCAGCAGCGTCTGCAACGTTTCCCGCCAGCCGATCGTCGCCGCGTCGTCGTTCAGCGGCCGCACCTGTGGGCCCGACGACGCGCGCGCGGTCGCGCCGGCCGCCGCCGTCGCGCCGACGGATTCGGCGACCGCTTCCAGCTGCGGGCCCATCAGCCGGCGGTACGGGCCGTCGCGCGCGATCAGCGCCGCATGCGTCCCTTCGTCGACGACCTGCCCCTGGTCGAGCACCAGGATGCGATCGGCGCCGATCACGCTGGACAGCCGGTGCGCGAGCACGAGCGTCGTCCGTCCGCGCGTGAGCCGGTCGAGCGCCTGCTGGATCAGCGCTTCGTTCTCCGCATCGACCGACGACAGCGCCTCGTCGAGCAGCAGGATCGGCGCGTCGCGCAGCAGCGCGCGGGCAATCGCGATGCGCTGGCGCTGGCCACCCGACAGCATCAGCCCGCGTTCGCCGATGCGCGTCGCGTAGCCGTCGGGCAGCGCCGAGATGAAGTCGTGCGCGTTGGCCGCGCGCGCGGCCGCGATCATGTCCGCGTCGCCCGCGTCAGGGCGGCCGAGCCGCAGGTTGTCGGCGACGCTGCCGTCGAACAGCGTCGCATCCTGCGCGACGACTGCGATCATGTCGCGCACCTGGTCGGCATCGAGCGTGCGCACGTCGTGGCCGCCGATCCGGACCATCCCGCCCTGCGCGTCGTGCTGGCGCAGCAGCAGGCGCACGATGGTCGACTTGCCGGCCCCGCTCGGCCCGACGATCGCGACCGTCTCGCCCTCGCGCACCGAGAAACGCAGCGCCGCATGGGCGTCCGCACGGCGCCCCGGATACGCGAAGCTGACGTCGTCGAATGCGATCTCGGGCCGCAGGCCCGCCACGCGCGGCGTGTCGACGGCACGCGCATGGCCGCCCGCATCGAGCAGCGCATGGATCGCATTCGCCGCCGACTGGCCGATCATCCCCTGATGCAGCACCGCGCGCAGGTCGCGCAGCGGCCGGAAGATCTCGCTGCCGGCCATCAGCACGATCAGCAGCGCTTCGAGGCTCATGTCGCCGTGCTGCACGCGCCACGCGCCCACCGCGATCGCCGCGGCCGCGCCGAGGCCGGTGCCGAGATCCGTGAAGAGCCGCGTCAGCAGCCCGAGCGCGAGCACCCAGAACGTGCTGTCCGACAGCGCGCGCGCCTTCGCGGCCAGCTTCGCGCCGAACGCGCTGCTCTGCCCGAACGCCTTCAGCGTCGGCAGGCCCTGCACCGCGTCGAGAAACTCCTCGCCGAACGCCTTGAACGCGGCCGAGCGCGCGAGCGCCGCGCGCTTGTCGGCGCGATGCACGAGCTGCGGCAGCGCGAGCGTGACGAGCGCCGCGACGAGCAGGATCGCGGCCGTCGGCACGTCCCACCACGCGAGCACCGCGAAGATCATCAGCGGCGCGCACGCGGCGATCACGAGCTGCGGCAGATAGACGCCGAAGAAGGTCTGCAACTGCTCGACGCCGTCGACGACGGCCAGCATCACGCCGCCCGTGCGTTCGCCGCTGAACCATGCGGGGCCGAGCGCGGCGATCCGGTCGAACAGCCGCGCGCGCAGCGTCGCCTGCACGCGGCCCGCCGTATGCTGCGCGAGCACCGTGCGGCGATGGTCGAGCCATGCACGCAGCAGCACGCAAGCCGCCGTTGCGGCGACGGCCTCGCCGATGCCGCGCGCCGGCGCGCCGGAAAACACCAGCGCCAGCACGCGGCCGAGAAACACGAAGCGCAGGATGCCGACCCCCATCGCGAGCAGCCCGAGCGCGACGGCCGCCGCCACCCGCCAGCGCAGTCCCGCCATCATGGCCCATAGTCGTCGGTCGAAATACATGCAGCCCTCCGGTCGTGTTTCGTTGCGTTTTTCTGGACCGGATCGAGGCTACCCGCGCCGCCCCCGCGCGGCAAAAGATGATTTTTCAACGGGTGTTGAGTCAACTACAATACCCCGCATGTCGCACCTCCCTCCCCTCAGCGCACTGCGTGCTTTCGAGGCGGCCGTCCGCCTCGGCGGGTTCGCGCGCGCGGCGGCCGAGCTGAACGTGTCGACCAGCGCGGTGAGCCACCAGATTCGTTCGCTCGAGGAATCGCTCGGCGCCCGGCTGCTCGAACGCAGCACGGGGCTCGGCGGCATCAGCCTCACGCCGGCCGGCGCGCGTCTGCTGCCGGCCGTCGGCGATGCGCTGTCGCGTCTCACCGACGCGTGCGCCGACATTCGCGGCACCGCGCAACGGCTCACCGTGTCCGCCAACGCGCCGTTTTCGTCGATGTGGCTCGCGCGCCGGCTGGCGGAATTCTCGTCGCTGCATCCCGACACCCCGCTGCATGCGGTCGTGCTCGACGACGAGCCGGATTTCGCGCGCAGCAGTGTCGACCTGGCGATCGTGCACGTGCCCGCGCACCGGCTGCGGGCCGACGACGACGTGCTGATGCGGGAAACCGTGTTTCCGGTGTGCAGCCCCGAACTGTTTCCGTACGCATCGGAGCACGTATGCCGCTCGCGGCTGCTGCAGGAAATGCACGAGGACAGCCCCGAGATCGACTGGCGCAACTGGGCCGTGCATTTCGGCTTGCCGGACGACTTCGACACGAAGATCGTCCGCTACAGCAGCTTCAGCCAGGTGATCGGCGCGGCCGTCGGCGGCGCGGGCATCGCGCTCGGCCGCGTGCCGCTGATCGAACCCGAACTGCGCAGCGGGCGCCTGGTGCCGCTGGTGCCGGGCCTCGCGCGCGAGGCGTCATGGCGCTTCGTGCTGCGCCGCCATCCGTCGACGCGGCACCGGCTGCTCGATCCGTTGATCGCGTTCCTGCGCAGCGAAGCGGGCGCGCCGCCGTTCGTCGCGAAAAAGGTTGCGCCCGCATCCAACGACAGTCACGCACGGGGCGCGGGCGGCGCCTGACGGCGCGAGCATGCAACGCCGGCTGCACGTTTTGCGCATGAACGGCCGCTTACGGCGTCGCGAAGAACAACCCGACGACGCACGCCATGCCGCCGAACCACACGAGCGAACGCAGCGACGCCCAGTTCAACAGATACATCAGCGCATAGACGACGCGGATCGCGACGAACGCGATCGCGAGCTGGTCGACGCGATGCACGTTCGCGCCGTTGTGCCACGCCACCACCAGCGCGACCGCGAACAGCACGAGCGCTTCCCACGCATTCTGATGCGCGGCCTGCGCGCGTGCGCGCCAGCCTTCAAGCTTCGCCAGATAGTCGCGCGGCATACGGTTGTCGTAACCCTTGCGGGCCTTGGCGAGAAACGTCATCGGGAACGGCAACAGCGCCACGATGAACAGGCACAGCTGGGACGTCGTCATCAAAGTCTCCTCCGTTATGATTACATTGATCAATGACAAGATCGCCGAGAGCTTAGCACTGCATCGTGCTGTCCGCGCACCGGTTTTCTAGACGGGAGGCTCGGCCCGCGACGACGCCACAATTTCCACCAAATCACCGATAAATACGTTAATTAAAACTGGTCGAACACCCATAACATAGCGCTCGACACTGGCTTGACGCGCCGCCGCGCCCGGCCAGCCGGTTTCCCCCGCGCCGCCGCGCGCCGAACGACATCCGACCCGAGCCCTTGCCATGCCCCGTCCCATCGTCGCCCACATCCGCCCCGACGCCGTTCGCCACAACCTCGACTTCATCCGCCGCACCGCCGCGCAATCGCGCGTGTGGGCCGTGATCAAGGCCAATGCGTACGGCCACGGCATCGAACGGATCTACGCGGGCCTCGCGGCCGCCGACGGCATCGCGCTGCTCGATCTCGACGAAGCCGTGCGCGTACGCGAACTCGGCTGGGACAAGCCCGTGCTGCTGCTCGAAGGGATCTTCGAGCCGGCCGACGTCGAGCTGGCCGATCGCCATCGGCTGACGGTCGCCGTGCACTGCGACGAACAGCTCGACCTGCTGATCGCCGCGAAGCCGCAGCAGCCGATCGACATCCAGCTGAAGATGAATTCCGGCATGAACCGGCTCGGCTACCGGCCGGCCGCGTTCCGCGCCGCGTGGGAGCGCGCGGCGAGCGCGTCGCCGATCGGCAAGATCACGCTGATGATGCATTTCGCGAACGCCGACGAAGGCGAAGTCGACTGGCAGCTCGGACAGTTCGACGCGACCACGGCCGGGATTCCGGGCGAGCGCTCGATATCGAACTCGGCGGCCGTGCTGTGGCATCCGCGCGCGCACCGCGACTGGGTGCGGCCCGGCACGATCCTGTACGGCGCGTCGCCGACCGGCGCGGCGCGGGATATCGCCGACACGCCGCTGGCGGCCGCGATGACGCTGACCAGCAAGATCATCGGCGTGCAGACGCTCGCGCCCGGGGAAACGGTCGGCTACGGCCGCCGCTTCACGGCCGACCGGCCGATGCGGATCGGCGTCGTCGCGTGCGGCTACGCGGACGGCTATCCGCGCCACGCGCCGACCGGCACGCCGATCGCGGTGGACGGCGTGATGACGCGCGTCGTCGGCCGCGTGTCGATGGACATGCTGACCGTCGACCTGACGCCGTGCCCGAACGCGGGCATCGGCGCGAGCGTCGAGCTGTGGGGCGACCAGGTGAAAGTGGACGATGTCGCCGAAGCCAGCGGCACGATCGGCTACGAGCTGATGTGCGCGCTCGCGCGCCGCGTGCCGGTGGTGATCGTGCCGCCCGGCGCGTCGACCGTGCAGCCGGCGCTGCGGACGGGGAGCTACGGCCGCTGACCGGCGCCGCCGCGGCGGTGCGGCGGTGCGGCGGTGCGGCGGTACGGCGGTACGGCGGTGCGGCAGTACGGCGGTGCGGCAGTACGGCAGTACGGCAGTACGGCAGTACGGCAGTACGGCAGTGCGGCAGTGCGGCAGTGCGGCAGTGCGTGACCGCGTCGCCGCGCATGCCGTTCCACTTGCTTGCGGGCCGCCTTGGCGGCCCGTCTGCTTTGCGGCGAACCGCCCTCTCGCGCCGGCCACGACGCGCTACGTCGTTGCGCGTTGCACCCACGGTGGGATGACAACGCGCGCCCTGCCCGCTCCCGTCACCGCATCACGAACGCCACGTCGGCTTGCGCTTCTCGAGGAACGCGTCGATCCCTTCGACCGCATCCTCTTCCATCATGTTGCGCGCCATCACGTCGCCCGCGTACGCATACGCTTCGTCGAGCGGCAATTCGCGCTGACGGTAGAACATCTGCTTGCCGACCCGCACCGCGGCCGGGCTCTTCGCGACGATCTCGGCGACCTTGCGCGCGACGGCCGCATCGAGCGCGTCCTCGGGCACGGCTTCGTTGACGAGCCCCCACGCGGCGGCCGTCGCCGCATCGACGAAACGGCCGGTCACCAGCATGTCGAACGCGCGCTTGGCCGCGACGTTGCGGCTCAACGCGACGGCCGGCGTCGAGCAGAACAGCCCGACGTTGATGCCCGACACCGCGAAGCGCGCGGTATCGGCCGCGATCGCGAGGTCGCATGCCGCGACGAGCTGGCAGCCGGCCGCCGTCGCGATGCCGTGCACGCGCGCGATCACCGGCACCGGCAACGCGCGCATCGCGAGCATCACGCGGCTGCACTGCGCGAACAGCGTGCGGTAGTAGTCGAGTTCAGGCTTGGCGCGCATCTGGCGCAAGTCGTGGCCGGCGCAGAACGCCTTGCCTTCGGCGGCCAGCACGACGCAGCGCACGTGCGGATCGGCAGCCAGCGTATCGAATGCATCGTGCAGCGCCGAGAGCATCGCTTCGGACAACGCGTTGAACTGCTGCGGGCGATTCAGGCGCAGCTTGACGACGCCGTCGTGCGCATCGCGCAGCAGGATCGGCTCGGCTGTCTCGTGAATGGGTTCCATGGTGTTCCGCTCGACGGGGTTCGACAGGATTCGATGCGGCGCGGGCGGACGAAACGCGTATCCGGCCGCCCGCGGCAGCGTCACGAAATGGTCCTCCACATTCCGCACGGCGTCCAGCCGCGGTGCCGCACGCGCGTGCGCGACGGCCTGCCGGCCACGGCGCAACGACCGTGCCCGTCTCGCGTCAACGGCGTCAACGGCGTCGTCGCGCGGCTTGCGCGGCTTGCGCGCGGCCTGCCGTCCTCGCGGCCAGCGCGGCGATCGCATAGGCGACACAGCCGAGCGCCGCGACCGCCCACAGCGCACCGGTCAGGTCCGGCAACAGGATCGTCGCGGCGCCTGCGACGGCCACGCCGAGCAGGCTGCCGGCCTGTCGCGCCGCGTTGAGGAACCCGGATGCCACGCCCGCCGCGTCGGCAGGCACCTGTTCGAGCACCGTCGCGATCATCGGTGCGACCGACAACGCGGTGCCGGTGCCGAACGCGGCCATCGCCCCCCCAGACCACCGGCCACGGCCCATGCAGCGCGAGCGCAATCGCGATCGCCGGAATGGCGAGCGCCGCCATCGCGAGACCGTTAGCCATCAGCGTGACCGGACGAACGCGGCCATGCAGTTTTCCCGACAGCAGATTGCCGAGCGACAGACTCAACGCGAACGGCAGCAGCGTCAGCCCGATCTGCCGCGCGCTCATGCCGAAGCGCCCGTGCAGGTACAGGCTCAGCACGAACAGCAATCCGAAGTAGCCGACATAGACGAGGCTGCCCATCAGGTTCATCGCGACGAAGACGCGATTGCGAAACCATGCGAGCGGCACCATCGGATGGCGCGCACGCCGCTCGACGACGACCAGCACTCCGGCGGCGAGCGCGGCGATCAGCAACGCGGCGCGGACCTCCGCGGCGCCCGCGCCGCGTGTCGGCAATTCGATCACCGCGAAACACAGCGCGCCGAGCGCCGCCGCACCGACGCCCTGGCCGGCCCAGTCGAAATGGCGCACGTCCCGCGCGACCGACGCGCGAACGCACGCCGCCGCGCCGGCAAACGCGACCGCGCCGGTCGGCACGTTGATCAGGAACGCGCTGCGCCAGCCGAAATCGTCGACCAGGATGCCGCCCAGCACCGGCCCCACCGCGACCGCGACCGACGCGATGCCGGCCCACACCGCGATCGCCCGCGCCCGCTCGGCCGGCACGTCGAAGGTGCTGCGCACGATCGCGAGCGACGCGGGCAAAAAGAGCGCGGCGCCCATGCCCTGCGCGAACCGCGCGGCCACGAGGATCGCCACCGACGACGCGCCGCCGCACGCCGCCGATGCGCCGACGAACAGCGCCAGCCCGGCAAGGTACACGCGCTTCGCGCCGAACCGGTCGGACAGCGCGCCGCCCGCGAGGATCAGCGCGGCGAAGCTGAGCGTATAGGCGTCGACGATCCACGCGAGCTCCGCGACCGTCGCGCCGAGGCTGGTGCGCATCGCCGGCAGCGCGACGTTGACGATCGTCGAATCGAGCACCGCCATGAACATGCCGACCGCGACGAACGCGAGCGTCAGGCGCTGCTCGCGCGCCGTCGCGCGGCTCGGCGCCGTCGGCGCGACGGAAGAAACCGGGACGGAAACGGAATGGCACTCGGACATGACACCTCCCTGCAGATGCCGGAAGTCTAGGACCGGGCGCGCGATGCGCAAAAGTGATAATTTCGCATTTCCCCGATGCAAATCTGCATCACCGTTTCCTGTCCGTCGCCGCCTGTCCGATGCCACAATCGATCCGCATGAACTGGGACAACGCCCGCTTCTTCCTTGCACTGGCGCGCACCGGCACGCTGCGCGGCGCCGCGGCGCAACTGAACGTCGATCAGGCAACGGTCGGACGCCGGATCGCCGCGCTCGAGGACGAACTGGCGGCCCGGCTGTTTCTGCGCACACCGTCCCTCTATGTACTGACGACCGCGGGCGAAGCGCTGCTCGAGCCGGCCGAAACGATGGAGCGCGCGTCGCTCACGATCGAACGCCGGGTAATGGGGCTCGACGAGCAACTGGCGGGATCGGTGCGGATCGCGACGACCGACACGCTCGGCAAGCGCTTCGTCGTTCCCGCGATCGCCCGCGTGCGGCGCCGGCATGCCGGCATCGACGTCGTGTGCGTGACGTCGGCGCAAATCACCAACCTCACGCGCCGCGAGGCGGATCTCGCGATCCGCACGTTGCGGCCGGAATCGCCGGACCTGATCACCCGGCGGCTCGGGCATCTCGAAACGGGCATCTACGCATCGCGCGGCTACCTGGCCGAACGGGGCGAACCGGTCGCGGGCAGCGCGTTCGACGGGCACGATCTGGTGATGTATCAGCAGCCGGTGGTGCCGACGATGTGGGACGCGCTGTGCGGCGAGCCGACATCGCGCGGCCGCGTGATGTTCCAGACCTCGTCGACGATGATGCTGGTGGAGGCGACGCTGGCGGGGCTCGGGATTTCGGAGTTGCCGTGCTTCCGCGCGGACACCGAGCCGGAACTGGTGCGGCTCATGCCGCAGCGGTGCAATCATTTCGACGTGTGGCTCGTCGCCCATGCCGACCTCTACAAGACCGCGCGCGTGCAGGCGGTGATCGAGGCCGTCGTCGACGAATTCGCGACGGCGGCGGCGGGCCGGTAGTGGCCCGCTAACGGGCCGGTGCGTCAGCGCGGCCGATACTCGCCATCGGCAGCAGACCAGCGAAACGTCTGGCGCCATTTGCCGCCGCGCTCTCGCAACTGCAAGTCGTGGAAGCCGTCCGTCGAGGAC
This sequence comes from Burkholderia sp. AU16741, assembly GCF_002223345.1. Taxonomy (NCBI): domain Bacteria; kingdom Pseudomonadati; phylum Pseudomonadota; class Betaproteobacteria; order Burkholderiales; family Burkholderiaceae; genus Burkholderia; species Burkholderia sp. AU16741. The sequence continues at coordinate 89,201 of NZ_NKEZ01000008.1, read as the reverse complement.
GACAGCACACTGAGCGTATTGCTGCCTTCCGTGATGTCGTGATCTCGCGTGCCGTTGCGATGCCAATCCCCGGCGATATCCCGGTAGAACATCATCGGCTGCGCGAACACCACGCGCAGCGTCTTGCCTTCGATCCGGAACAGGTACAACGCCTCGAACGATGCGCCGCCGCCGGCATAGCCGATCGACCAGCCGGCTCGCACCCCGAACGCGGCATCGCCCGCCCGCAGCACATACGGCGCGAGATCGAACCGCGACCACCGCTCGGGCCGTAACGCGCGGTCCCCCGACTGCTTCGTCTCCTCGAGATAGTCGGGAGCGTCGAGATTCGTGTTGCTCCAGTCGGTCGCCTGGTCGAGCGGCTGTTCGGTACGCGCGACCAGGCGCGGCACGCCGTCCGGGCCGCGCTCGAATACGCCCAGCCAGACCCGCTCTTTCCGGTCGTCGGCGTCGGCGCCGCGCGCGAAATCTTCGCAATCGGTAGGCGCACGGAATCGCAGCACGTCGCGCGCAATATCGTCGGTCGGTGCCACGCACACGATCGCGACGAACGCACCGGGGCGTTGCGGCCACGGTTTCGCGCCGGCCAGCACGACTCGCGCAAGCGGCTGGCCCGGGGCAAGTTGCGCCACCAGCCCCTCTCGCGTGAAGCCGGGCGGCAGGTGCACGCCGAAGCCATCCGCTTCCGGCGCGCCGCCCATGTCGCGCGCATACGCGGCGCGTGCTTCGGGCGAATCGAACTTGCCGGACACCTGGTCAAGCGAATGCGCGGTACCCGCCGCGTACGCGGGGAAGCCCGCGAATGCCGCGCCGATCACGACGAGCCACGGCATCAAGCGAATTGTCATGTTGGAATGTCCTGTGAAGAGTTCGGTGCACAACGGGCGGTCACATTCGCTTGCGCCCGCCGCGCCACCTGCGCACGCCCGACCACAACTGTCCGACGCCCGCGACGAAAAAGACCGCGCCCATCCCGCCGATTGCCAGCGCATCGCCCCAGATCGCGCCGAACGTGTTCATCCGCGCGGTCATCCTCGGCGCGTCCGGCGCATAGCGCACCTCGACCGTCGCGCCGTCCTCGACACTGACGTCGCCGCCCTGCGCATATTCGACGTGCTCACCCGCGAGCGTCGTGAACGCGATCTCCGGATGATGCGGGCCCGCGTTCAGCTTGACGACACGCCCCGGCACGACGGCCGACGTCCGCATGAATTCCCGCGTCGACTGCGCGTACAGCGCGGCGCCGATCAGCATGCACGCGCCCAAGATGGAAAAAACGATGCCCTTCGCGATCAGCATCTCGATGGGTTGGGCCGCAGCGCGGCCGGATCCGGTCATCATCGGTTCGCGCTACGGACGCGACGGGTAGAACGACACGTCGATCCGGGACTGTGTCTTGCAGCGATACATCACGCCGCGCCCCGTTTCGTCGGTCACGCCTTCGTACGGCCCGTTACAGCCCACCACCTTGTACCGCGCGAACGGGATGCGCTTGCCGTCCGTCGGGCGGACCCGCACCGGCATGCGCCCCGTCGGGCCATCGCCGATCATGCGCACGAGCACCATGCGCGCCGCATCGATCGGCGCGGCGGAACGCATGTAGATCGTGCGTCCCTGCGCGTCGGTCGTGCCTTCGACTTCGAGTTCCCGGCTGTCCTGGGCCGCGCTGGTGTAAAGCGCGAACGCATAGCGCGTATTCGGCAGCGCCTGCCGGGTGGCCGGATCGTGCAGCACGAAATAGCAGCCGTTTGCGCCCCGCCCGGCCGACGCCTGCCCGTCGGCCTGCGCGGGATGGCACGTGTACGACGAGCCGCTGTCCGCGGCCGCCGCTTGTGCGTTCTGTTGCGCTGTGTTCGCGCATCCGCCCGCCAGCGCGGCGACCAGCGATACGCACGCGCCGCGCAGGAGCGCGGCCCGACCCATTCCGGTTTTCATTGGAGGGTGTTCCGTTCCCGATGTTGTCACTGCCGGGCGTGCCGCGCATGGCAAGGCACGCCGCCCTCGGCATCCGGCAGGATACGGACATCCCGGCGCGCTGTAAATCGCGCACGCAACCCCTCGACGTCCCGCTGGTGCGTCAGCCCGCGAGCTTCTTCAGCGCGTCGAGCACCGCGTCGCCCTTGAACGGCTTCACGATCCAGCCCTTCACGCCGGCGGCCTTGCCGCGCTCCTTCATCGCCGGGCTGCTTTCGGTCGTCAGCATCACGACGTTGACGGCCGTGTTCGCCAGTTCGCCGCGAATCTTCTCGACCATCGTCAGGCCGTCCATGTTCGGCATGTTCACGTCGCTGATCACGAGGCGCACGCCGGGCGTCGCCTTGAGCTTCGCGAGCCCGTCCTTGCCGTCGACTGCCGTCGCGACGTCGAGCCCGTGATTGCGCAGGAAGCCCGCGACTTCGTCGCGCACCGTGCCCGAATCGTCCACCACCAGAACCTTTGCCATGTCGTATTCCCCTTTCGTCGTTGCCGACTTCAACATTCAAAACAGTTCGAGTTCGCCCGCTTCGACCATCGGCCCGACGTCCTGCACCGATTCGCGGAAATCCTCCGGCGACCAGCTCAGGCTGAACACGAAACGCTGGTCGAGACGGACCGAGCGCCCCGAGGCCGGGTCGGTCATCCGGTACTTGAAGCAGAGCTGCGGACAGTCGCCGCCAAACGAGATGAACTTCTGCTTGTGATTGACGACGAGCGGCACCTGCACCGGATGGCGCGCCAGCGCCTCCGCATCGCCGAGATAGCGGTTCTTGAACGCGCCCCACACGAGGTTGGTCAGCTCGCCCAGCACGCTGTTCACGTCGCGGAAATCCGGTGCGCGGCCGTCGTCACGCGTGCCGCCGAGCATGTCGAGCAGCGGCTGCTCGCTCGTCTGCAACAGCATGTAGCCGCGGCACCATGCGCTTTCGAGCGCGATCAGGCTGAACACCTCGCCGAAGATGATCTGGTCGCGGACGATGCACGGCGTGTCGTGCTCGATCGTCATGCCCGGGAACAGGCTGTCGAGGCGCGCCTCGGTGATCTCCGAGATGCCGCGCACGAGCGCGTTCGGGTAGTCGCGGCCGAACAGGTATTCGTCGATCGCGCGCTCGAGCGGCGTCATGTCGTCGGCGACGTAGGCCGCGCACGCGACACGGGCGAGCGCATCGGGCAGCCCGTCGCGCGACGCGAGCGATTCGCGCCGCAGGATGATCGGCAGCTCGGGCCGCAGCGCGTCGATCTGCGTCGCGACGATCGCGCTCTCGGCCGGCGAGCCGCCGTAATCCTCGGCGAGCAGGATCGCGCCGAGATCGATGTTCGAGCGCAGCACCTTCAGCAGCCGGCTGCGCCGCACGGTCAGGCCGACCAGGTGGTGCGCGTCGCAGAAACGCTTGATCGCGTCGGCGTGCACGCGGCTGTCGTCGAGTACGAGCACCTTGCTGACGGGTCGGTCTTCGGTCATCTGATGGATTCCTGATGGTCGGTCAGAACAGTTCGAGCTCGCCGCCGGTGTCCAGCGTGGCCGTCTCCGCCACGTGGAAGTCGACCGGCGCGTTCGCGCACACGCACAGCGTCGCGCCGATCCGCACGCCGCCGTCGAGCGTCAGGTCGTACGCGGCCACGTAATCGGGCGAGAGCGCGTGCATGAAGTCGATGCTCGCGCCGCTCAGCAGGTAAGGCGTCGACATCCCGAGATCGGGAAACGGCGCGGTCAGCGCCTGGTTGATCGCGCCGCAACACAGGTTTGCGACTTCCATGAACGCGTCGGTCAGCGGCCGCTGGCTGTTCGTGCCCGCCGTCGCGCCGGCGAAATGGCGGCGCGTCGCATCGTCGTCGCTGAAGCGCAGCGCGAGCAGCAGGCGGAAGTGCAGCGCGGAGATCGTCAGCGCGACCCCATGCTCGGCCACCTTCGGCTTCGATCGCGACTGCGCGTGCACACGGTCCGGCGCGTCGTGTTCGTGATCGGCGGCCGGCTGGATGTCGCACGCGCCGCCGGCGGCGAGCCGCGTGCGCGCGGCATCGAAAAAGATCCGCTCGAAACCGGCCCTCGCCTGCGCGCCGATCACGCGGCCTCTCCTTCGATCCGTGCATGCAGTTGCCCGGCCAGCGTCTCGACGGTCGCGAGCGCGGCCGTGATCATCTTGCCGCCGGCCTGGATGTCCTGGAACGTCGCGGCCGTCACGAGATCGTTGCGGTTCAGGCTGTCGCGATAGCTGTTCGACAGTTCCTGCGAGCGCGCAGCCAGCCCGCGCACTTCGCTCGCGACGATCGAGAAGCCGCGCCCGGCCGTGCCTGCACGCGCGGCCTCGATCGACGCGTTCAGCGACACGATCGACACGTGCGCGACGATCGCCGACAGTTCCTGGTTCTTCGCGCGCATGTCCTGGTTCTGCGTGGTCAGCGAGATCATCTGCTCGTGCCAGCGCTCGAACGTGCCGGCGAGCCCGCGCAGGCGCACAGCTTCGTCGGCGATCTTCATCGCCTGCTGCGCGAGCGCCGCGCGGTCGGCCGACAGCGCCTGCACCGCGTCGCGCTGCGCGCCGTTCGCGGATGCCTCGTTCGTCAATGCCTCCTCGAGCTGCGCCTCGCGTTGCGCCCATGCGTCGGCCGCCCGCGCATGCGCCGACGCCGCCTCTTCCGCCCGCGCATCGGCCGCGCGGAGCGCATCGCGCAACGCGTGCGCGTCGCGCGCCATCGACGCGACGAGCCGTCGGCGCATCACGCGAAACACGATCGCCGCCGCCACCGCGACGACCACGCCGCCCGCGAGCGCGGCGGCCATCTGGATCATCCACGCCTGCACGATCACGCCGTCACTCCGCCGCGCCGATAGCCGCGCTGCGCGCGCGCGGCGCGTGCCCCGCGCCGTGCGCGGCACCGTCTGCCGCGAAGCGCGCCGGCAGCGACACGATCGTCTCGAACGCGCGATACGGCGCACCGACGCGGTCGTCGGTGAAGCGCAGCGCGATATCGCCGCCGTCGCGCTTCAGGAAATTGCGCACCGCGTCCATGCCGACGCCGCGCCCCGATACTTCGGTCACCGCCTGCGCGGTCGAGAAGCCCGGCCGGAAGATCAGCTCGGCGACGTCCTCGTCGGACAGCGCCGCCTCGCTCGCGGCATCGATCCAGCCGCGCTCGCGCGCGATGCCGCGAATCCGGTCGAGCGCGAGGCCGCGGCCGTCGTCGCCGAGCACGAACCACAGTTCGCCGCCGCCCACGCCGACCGCGATGTCGATCGTGCCGGACGCCGGCTTGCCGGCCGCGCGCCGCGCGTCGGACGATTCGATCCCGTGGTCGATCGCATTGCGCAGCAGGTGCATGAACACGTTCCTCAGCGTCGCGACGATCTCGCTGCGCACGCGCTGGCCGTGGCTGTCGATGTGCACGACGGGCGCCGGCTTGCCGAGCTCGGCCGCGAGCGACGGCAGCGACTCGATCACGCCGCCGAGCGCGTCGCCGATCCCTTGCGTGCCGAGCTGGCTCAGCATGCGGCGCACCGCATCGCGCGCCACGTGCCAGTCGGACGCGTTCGCGGGATCGGCGCCATCGAGCACGCGCAGGCTCTCGCTGATGTGCGCGCGCTCGACCATCAGGAAATCGGCGCCATTCTGCGCCGGCTCGCCGCTGCGGCCGAGCGTGACCGCATTGATCGTCGCGTAGTGGTCGACGGCTTCGCGTACACGCGCCAGGTCATCCATCAGCGCATCGCGGTTCCACTCGGGGCCGCTGTCCGCGCGGCGCAGCGATTCGTACGCCTGCTCCGCTTCGTGGACGATGTTCGTCAGATGCTGAAGGCTGTACGTGCGCGCATTGCCCTTGATCGTGTGCATGTTGCGGAACAGCGCCGCGACGATCGAGTGATCGGCGCGCTCGTGCTGGCGGATCATCCGCTCGTTCTCGCTGAGGAAGCCCTTCGCGCTGTGCACGAAGTCGTGGAACTTGTCCTGGCTGATCGACAGAATCTCGCCGATCATCTCGAGGCGCCGCTGCTGTTCGCCGGCCTGCGCGGTCAGCTCGCGGATCTCGGTCACGTCGCGCACGCACAGCATCAGGCGCACCACCGTGTCGGTCTCGTCGGTGATCGCCGACCAGCTCAGGTCCAGCCACTTCTCGCGGCCATCCGGCATCCGCTTCGCGACTTCGTTGACGAGCAGGTGTTCGTTGAAGCCGAAGTTCATGCTGTCCTCGCCGAGGCACGCATGCACGGCCGCATCGACCTGCGAGCGCGCGTCGGCGCCGATCGACGAATCGTCGAACACGAGCGCCATCAGGTCGCGGCCGGCGATGTCGTTCGTCTCGAAGATGGTTTCGAGGTACGCCGAATATTCCGCATGCACGACGCCGCCTTCGACGACGGTCAGGATGCCCTGCTGCATGTTCTGCAGCATCGCCTGGATGTCGGCCGTCTTCTGCTTCAGTTGCGCGGCGTTCTCCTGGATCTTCTCGATCATCCCGTTGAACGCCACGATCGAATGGCCGATTTCGTCCATCCGTCCCACCGGCACGCGGCGCGTGAAATCCTGGCTCGTCGCGATCTCGCTCATCGCCGTCTGCATCCCGATCAGCGGGCGCGTGATCTGGCGATACAGCACGAAGCCGAGCGCGGTCAGCAGCACGATCACCGTGCCGGCGACGCCCGCGATCGCGGTGGCCGTGGTCGCCAGCATCCCGTTCAGCGCGCCGATCGCGTCGTCCTTCTGGCGGTTCTTCTCGACGCGCAGCGTGTCGACGATGCTTTCGAGTTCGTCGCGATACTGCGCGACGTTCGCGAACAGGTAGGCCTGCGCCATCTCGGCCTTGCCGTCCGTCTTCATCTTCACGGTGTCGGCGATCGCCGCGAAATAGTTCGCAGCGCTGTCTTTCGCCTGCGCGACGAGGCCTTCCTGCGCGCGGCCGACCGCCGATTTCGCCTGCGCGTCGAGCGCGGCGCGCAGCGCGGCCTGCTTCGCCTTCAGCTCGTCGCGCGCCTGCGCGGCGGTGTTCGCGTCGGGCGCGTAGACGAGCGTCATCGTCGCGATCTGGATGTTCTTCACGTCGGCGACGAGATCCGCCGACGCGAGCGCGCTCGGCACGATTCCCTGGGTGACCTGACGCACCTCGGACGCGCTCTTGCGCGTCTGGTACACGGCGTAGACGCCGATCGCGGACAGCGCGAAGAACGTCAGGACGACTAGCAGCGTAATGCGATGACGGATGGTCATGAACACGGCTCCCCGCGGCGATCGGGTTTCGATCGCCCTTTGGTCTATTGAAAGAATGTGAGCGCCGAATTATCGGGGATGGTGTATGACTGTCCGATGACCGAAAATCAATCGTTCATTGAGGAAATTGAAATGAATAATTGCACGCGGAAAAGTCTAAAGTTTTTCGCGGATTGGCCGTTAACTTCCCGCCACCCTGCTCCAGGCGGCCGAGGCCCTAGACGAATCGCCGGAATAGTGGAAATTCATTGTTTTATTCATGCTCCGCAGCATTCGTTTTATTGAATGCCGGAAAAACGGCCGCGCATTATCGACGAGCGGGTTTGTTTTGGTATTTTTTATAATCTTGCAATATTGCCCGGCTGGTTCGCTGATGTCGAACCAGCATGATCGACCGTTCAGCCTTCGCTCGGGACTGCCGGGCCGTCGGTCCCTGCCTGGGCCGCTTGATGCCGCGACCGGCGCTCGAAACGATCGAAGCCCCGATTCATTCCCGACAGGAAACAATCAATCCCGCCCCGGCGATTCCCCTCCCGATCCGCCCGCTCTAGACTGTCGCATCGTTCCCCCTTCCGGACCCATGCGATGACCGACGTCCTGCCGCTGACCACCGAACCCGAATCCGGCCTTCAATATCTGCTACGTCCGGCCACCGGCCGCCCGGCCGCCCGCCTGTTGCTGCTGCATGGCGTCGGCGGTAACGAGACCAACCTGCTGACCGTGGCCGACACGATCGATCCGCGCATCGAAATTGCATTCCTGCGCGGCCCGCTCACGTTCGGGCCCAATCAGCATGCGTGGTTTCCGGTGCGGTTCGGCCCGAACGGCCCTGAAATCGATGCGGCGCGCGCGGACGAGAGCCGCGTGCAGCTAATCACGCTGCTACATGCGCTCCGCGCGCGGGATGGCTCGGCGCCCGCATTGCCGACCGTGATCGCCGGCTTCAGCCAGGGCGGCATCATGAGTGCGAGCGTCGGCCTCACGTCGCCGGGCGACGTCGGCGCGTTCGCCGTGCTGTGCGGGCGCATCCTGCCGGAAATCGATCCGCTGGTCGCGCCGCGCGACGCGCTTCGCCCGCTTCATGCGCTGATCGTGCATGGCCGCTTCGACGACAAGCTGCCCGTCGCTTGGGCGAGCAAGGCCGATGCGACACTCGCGGCGCTCGGCGTTGCGCACGACACGCGGCTGTATGCGGCCGGCCACGAACTGACCGCGGAGATGGCCGGCGATTTCGGCCGATGGGTCGGCGAGCGCGCCGGGTTGAACTGAAGTTGCATTGAACGGAATCGAACGCACCGGAGCGCCGGCCCGCGAACGGACCGGCGCCCCGGGCGCATGACGTCAAGCGTTCGTCACGCGTTCCGCGCGGGATCCGCGACGGCACGCATGGATGCCGGCATCGCCGCCGCCCGCTCGCGCTCGGCGCCGCGTTTCGCCAGCTTCCAGCCGATCACCAGCGCGAGCACGACGACCGGAATCATCGCGACGGTCCACGTGCCGCCCGGGTAGTCGAACGCCATCAGCACCAGCACGCCGACGAGGAAGGCGAGCGTGAGCCACGACGTGAACGGTGCGCCGGGCATCCGGAACGACACGGCCTTCATCTCGCCGCGATCGACCGCGCGACGGAACAGGATCTGGCACATCACGATGAAGCCCCACGTCGTGATGATCCCGAGCGACGCCATGTTCAGCACGATCTCGAACGCCTGCGCCGGCACGATGTAGTTCAGCGGCACGCCGATCGCGTTGATCGCGACCGTGATCAGGATCCCGCCGTACGGCACGCCGCGCGCGTTCATCCGCGACACGAAACGCGGCGCCGAGCCGCCCATCGCGAGCGAGCGCAGCACGCGGCCCGTCGAATAGAGCCCGGAATTCAGGCTCGACAGCGCGGCCGTCAGCACCACGACGTTCATCACCGTGCCGACGTACGGCACGCCGAGCTTGCTGAAGAACGTGACGAACGGGCTTTCGTGCGAGCTGTACGCGGTCCACGGCAGCAGCAGCGTCAACAGCACGACCGAACCGACGTAGAACAGCGCGATACGCCACATCACGCTGTTGATCGCCTTCGGCAGCACCTTGCGCGCGTCGGCCGTCTCGCCCGCCGCGACGCCGACGAGTTCGATGCTCGCATACGCGAACACGACGCCCTGCACGATCAGCACGGCCGGCAGAATCCCGTGCGGGAAGATCCCGCCGTGATCCGCGACGAGATGCAGCCCCGTCATCTGCCCCGCCACCGGATGGCCGCTCGCGAGAAACACGGCGCCGACCGCGAGAAACACCGCGAGCGTGCCGACCTTGACGAGCGAGAACCAGAACTCCATCTCGCCGAACACCTTCACGCCGATCATGTTCATCACCGACACGATCCCGAGCGCGCCCAGCGCGAACACCCATTGCGGCACGTCGGTGAACACGGCCCAGTACTTCATGTAGATCGCGACCGCGGTGATGTCGACGATGCCGGTCGTCGCCCAGTTCAGGTAGTACATCCAGCCCGCGACGAACGACGCGCGTTCGCCCATGAACTCCCGTGCGTACGACACGAAGCTGCCGCTGGTCGGCCGGTGCATCACGAGCTCGCCGAGCGCGCGCATGATCAGGAACGCGAACACGCCGCACACGAGATACACGAGCGCGAGCGCGGGCCCCGCGCTTTGCAGGCGGCCGCCCGCGCCGAGAAAGAGGCCGGTGCCGATCGCACCGCCCATCGCGATCATCTGCACGTGCCGCGGCTTCAACTGCTTCGCATAGCCGGCTTCGTGCGACGCGAACATCGCATCGGGATCGGCATGCGCGGCATCCGCGCCGCCGGCCGGACCGGCCGGGCGCTCGCTGGGGTGTTTCATCGTGAGTCTCCGTTGTTTGTAGATGTATCGCGCCCCGCTCCGTGGGCGCTTTCGGTACGACCGCGCACCGGCTCGCGTCAGAACGCGCGCGGCCGGATCAGCGCTTCGGGGTGCAGCGCTTCGTCGAGTTGCGCCTCGGTCATCAGTTCGCGCGCCAGCACGACCTCGCGGATCGACTTGCCGGTCGCATGCGCCTCGGCGGCCACGGCGGTCGCGCGCTTGTAGCCGATGTACGGATTCAGCGCGGTCGCGAGCGCCACCGAGCGCTCCATCGTTTCGCGCAGCCGCTCGGGATTCGCGGTGATGCCGCTCACGCATCGCTGCGCGAGCGTCGTGCACGCGGCCGTCAGGTGGCTGAAGCTGCGGAACAGCGCGCTCGCGATCACCGGTTCGAACGCGTTGAGCTGAAGCTGGCCGGCCTCGGCCGCGAAGGTGATGGTCACGTCGTTGCCGAACACCTCGAACGCCACCTGGTTGACGACTTCCGGGATCACCGGGTTCACCTTGCCGGGCATGATCGGCGAGCCGGCCTGCACGGGCGGCAGGTTGATTTCGCCGAAGCCCGCGCGCGGGCCGCTCGACAGCAGCCGCAAGTCGTTGCAGATCTTCGACAGCTTGACGGCGATCCGCTTGAGCACGCCCGACACCTGGACGAACGCGCCGCAATCCTGCGTCGCCTCGATCAGGTTCGGCGCGGTGCTCAGGTCGAGGCCGGTGATGCGGCGCAGCGCGGCCAGCGCCTTCTCCGCGTACTGCGGATGCGCGGTGATGCCCGTGCCGATCGCGGTCGCGCCGAGGTTGACCTCGCGAATCAGCCAGCCGGCTTCCTGCAGCCGCGCGATGTCTTCCGTCAGCATCACCGCGTAGGTCGAGAATTCCTGGCCGAGCGTCATCGGCACCGCGTCCTGCAACTGCGTGCGGCCGAGCTTGAGCAAGCCGGCGAACGCGTCGGCCCGCTCCGCGAAGGCATCGCGCAGCCGCGCCATCGCTTCGAGCAGATGTTCGACCGCGAAGCACGTCGCGATCCGGATCGCGGTCGGATAGACGTCGTTGGTGCTCTGCGCGAGATTGACGTGCTCGTTCGGATGCAGGTATTCGTACTGCCCGCGTGCGTGCCCCATGATTTCGAGCGCACGGTTGCAGATCACCTCGTTCGCGTTCATGTTGGTCGACGTGCCGGCGCCGCCCTGGATCACGTCGACGACGAACTGGTCGTGCAGCCGCCCTTCGCGGATCTCGACGCATGCGGCGGCGATCGCGTCACGGTACGGCCGCGGCAGCAGCCCGAGTTCGCAATTGGCGTCGGCCGCCGCTTCCTTCACCGACGCGAGCGCCATCACGAGGTACGGCAGCGATGCGATGGTGCGGCCCGAAATGTCGAAATTCTCTTTCGCGCGCAGCGTGTGGACGCCGTAATAGGCGGTATCCGGAATACTTCGTTTGCCTAAAAGATCCGCTTCGACGCGGAAGCCGTTTTCTGCCATCGTGCCCTCCTGAAATGTCTCGTGCCGCTCGCCGGCCGCCGCTTGCCGACGCGACGGGTTCGCATTCTATGCCTTTGCAAAAACAAGCTCCCTTCTGTATTATCGAAAGCGGTTTTGCGTGGGACGCAATAGCGAGAATCGAATGAAAAAAGGCGCGAGAGAACCCGGCATCGATCATCTGGGCGCGATGCGCGCGTTCGTGCGGGTGGTCGAAACGGGAAGTTTTTCGGCGGTCGCGAAGGAGATGCACGTGTCGACGTCGACGGTCGCACGCAAGGTGACCGCGATCGAGGAGGTGCTCGGCGTCGCGCTGCTGCACCGCTCCACGCACAGCGTGACGCTCACCGAAGCCGGCCACATCTATCTGGAGCGTGCGGTCACGCTGATCGCCGATCTCGACGACACGCTGCGCGTCGTCGCCGAGCTGAATGCGCAGCCGAGCGGCCCGTTGAAGCTGACCGCGCCGGTCGCGTTCGGCCGCCGCCATCTCGCGCCGCTGATCGCGCCGTTTCTCGCGCGCTATCCGACGATCCAGCTCGACGTGCGGCTCACCGACAACCACAACGACCTCGTGGCCGGCGGCTTCGACCTCGATATCCACGAGGGCGAGAACTACCTGGACAACCTGGTCGTCCACCGGCTGTCGCGCAACGACAGCATCCTGTGCGCGACGCCCGGCTACCTCGACCGCTGCGGGCGCCCGGCGACGCCGGACGACCTGAAACACCACAACTGCCTGCGCTACGTGCACCCGGAAGGCGATCCGCGCTGGGAACTCGTGCGCGGCGACGCGCGGCACAGCGTGCTGCCGGCCGGCAATCTCGTCACCGACCATTCGGAGCTGCTGCTGGAGGCGACCTGCGCGGGGCTCGGCATCGCGGAATTCGAGATCTGGCTGGTGCGCGATCTGCTCGCGAGCGGCCAGCTCGAAGCCGTGCTGCCGCGCTACCGGCTGCAGAACCGGCTGACCGGCGAATTCATCTACATCGCGTATCTGGCGAACCGGCGCAGCTCGGCGAAGCTGCGTGTGCTGAAGGATTTTCTCGCGGAACACCTCGCGCAGATCGGCGAGCTGTCGGATCGGGAACTGGCGAAGATTCGCGACGCCCGCGCGTAGCGTGCGCCGATGCGCGGCCCGGACCGCGGGCCGGCGGCATCGGCGCGGCGACCGCGTTCAGGCTGCCTGCAATTCGAACGGGAACGTCGCGTGCCCGAACTCGACGCCCTGCGTGTTGAGCATCGGCGGCCGGTGGAAGCCGGCCAGTTGCCCGCGCTGCGCGGCCGTGCCGATCCGCAGCCGCTCGAGGATTTCGCTGACGACCATATAGAGCACGTCGAGATTGCCGTCCTCGATCTTCACCGAGATGCCGAGCGCGCCGTCCGCACCGAGTTGCCGCGTGCGTTCCGACGCGCGCACGCCGATGCCATAGCACGCATCCGCGCCGAGCTTGCCGACCACCTGCCCGCCGAACGCATTCATCAGCACCGTGCAATAGCGCCCTTCGCCTGCGACCAGTTCCGGATGGGCGGTCATCGCACGGTGAATGCGCGCCAGTGCGCGAATGCGGTCCGTGAGCGCGCCGCCCGTTTCCACCGCTTCCACCGCGTCCGCGCCGTCGGCCAGCGACGCGTACAGGCGCGCCAGGCGATCCAGCGAGAACGCCGGCGTCGGCAGGTTGCAGCCGTCGATGCCCCATTCGACCTCGTCGTCGCGCAGGCCGCATGCGTCGGCCATCACCCGCTTCACGCGCACCTGCATCGGATGGTCGGGCAGATGGTAATCGGCGATCGCGGCGCCGATCGCCCGCGCGCCGGCCAGCATCCCGACATGCTTGCCCGAACAGTTGCTGCATACGCCGGTCGGCGTGTAGTCGCGCTTGATCCACGCCCGGTACACCGCGTCGGACAACGGCGGATGGCCGCCGCAGCGCAGATCGGATTCGTGCGCGGCGACCTTCGCGAGCATCGCGCGCGTGCCTTCGATGTGACGATCCTCGCTGCTGTGCGATGCGCACATCAGCGCGATGTCCGCGTCGTCGAAGCCGAAGCGCTCCGGCGCGCCCGTCTCGATCACCGACAGCGCCTGGGCCGGCTTGGCCGCCGACCGCGCGAGCGTCATCCGGAACGGATCGCCGAACCGGGCCAGCAGCCGGCCGCGTGCATCGACGACCGCCACATGGGCGATGTGCGTGTTCTCGATCGCATTCCCGCGGTACGTGACGACCGCTGCGCGTGGGGTGTCCATCCTCTTCTGTCTCCTTGCTCGCGGGCCTGATGCCGGGGCCCGTCCAACCGGTACGGCAGTGTAGCGAGTCGTCGCCGCCGCGCGTCGGCCGTCGTCATGGAAAGCGGTGTTGCATGCGACGCAAAGGCGGTCGCCTTCCACGAAAGATTGACTGAATTAGTACAAAGACGCTCCGATCGGTCAGCTATTTACCGCTCAGCGGCGCGCTGCAGCGGGAACTGCCGGCAAGCTCGCGCCTGTGCCGGGGCCGGAGGGGGATCGAGGTACGCGCGTCGCGTCAGGCGTCACGGAAACGCCAGCAGCCGTGGACGCTATCGATATTCGTCGATCTCGATCACTGCCCCGACTGATTCAATCAGCTGGCCGCCACCGCTACCGCCACCCTCGCCTACCGTGCGGTCAATCTCGACCGCTACGCGACCGATTTCTATGGCGGATTTGAGCGCGTCAAGCGGCGTGCCCTGAAGCACGTCCAGAGAACCTGGGGCGCGAGTCAACGTCGCGCGTTTTCCTGAACCTAAATCGAGAGTTACCGAGGCATCCCTGGTGCTCCGCTTTTTAGATCAATCTGCATTGCAAAACGGGATAACACAATAGAGCTATTGACTGCCCTCCCCGGTACCCGATGGTTTCGTGGTATTTACCTGCGGCAATCCGTTGTGCATCTGGACCACCTGCATACCGATCAATGGATGGCTCGCCGCCCGCGAAGCAGCGGCAATCGGCAAGCGCGTGCGCCCAAGGTGCTTGCCGCTTCCTCGAGGGCCAGTACCATTCCCCGGCACCTGGCATACATTAGGCGGCAGGCCTTTTTATTCATCGTCTCTGTTGGCAATCTTGCTCGAAGAACACCAGCAAACTCATTGCCATGAGATCATGGGGAAAATTTAAACAATTGTTGAATATCGGAAATTTAAAAAGCAATATATTTATAACTTATCCGACTGATTTTCAAAAAATCAACTTAATCATCCCGTCCCGAGCTCAGTCGGCATGACGCTCACGCGCTGATGGGCTTCATGACCGAGGACTGCGTGTTCGACGACACCGGCGGCGCCGACACCCCCGGCACGCGCTTCGTCGGCCGCAGGACTGATGCGGCCTCAAGCACGCATGCATGCGCGCACGTTCACGCGAGGGGGTACCGCAGCCAGAAGGTTTCGCGGCACGCGTTGTCGAACGTCAACCGCGACGGGTTGATCGGCTGCGCATCGGGATGGCGCAGCACGTCGTAGTCAATCCAGCATTCGGCGCACAGCAGGTCGGAAGGCGCACGGTCCTGCTCGACCGAGCGGCGCACGATCGCGCCGGTGTCGAACCGGTATTCGGTTTCCTCGCGGGTGACCTCGACGTCCTCGTCGGTCCAGCGATCGTGCGATGTCGCGTGCGACACGATCGACACGGAGCCGGCGAGCCCGTGGATCGCGGCGACGTAGGAAATAAGCTTGTCCATGGCATGGCGGCGAACTGGCGGATGGCGCGTTTCGCGCCACGCATGCAGCGCGAAGCGGTCCGAGCGGCGAGTATAGCCGCGCGTCGATGACCTTGCCGCCGGCAGGGTTTCGCCCTCGCGCGCTACGCGTCCAGCGCGAGCAACGCGAACGTCGCGAGCCAGTGCTCGCCCATGTAGTCGCCGGCCACGTGCGCGAGCGCGCTCGCGAGATGCCGGTCGGCCGCCTCGAGCAGCTTCGCGCGCCGCGCATCGCCTTCCGGCAGCGCGCCGGCCAGCGAACGCTGGCACCACGCGCGGCTCAGGTTCAGCCCGTCCAGATGCGCGATCTTGCCGTCGCTGCGGTCGCTGACCGTCGCCGGCTCGAACAGCGTCGCCGGCTGGCCGCGCGCGAGGTCGGGCAGGAAGCGCGCGAACCAGCCGTCGAATTCGGCGGCCGGCAGCACGCGCCGCATCAGTTCGGCTTCCATCAGCGCGGGCGACAGGAATTCGTCGCCCGACGGCTCCCACGCCTGGCAGGCGACGTCGTTCAGGTGCCAGCGCTTCGCGGTATCGACGATCAGCGCGGCGAGCCCGTCGCGCTGCGTATCGCGCGCGAAATCGAGCGTGAGCGCCAGCGCGAACGCGGTGTTGAAGTGGGTGCCGACGCGCAGCGGATAGGTCGCCTTCGGCAGGAAAGTCTCGAAGCGCGACACGAACAGGTCGGCCAGCGGCGCCATCGTCTTCGCCCAGCGCGCGGCCTGCGGCAGCACGCCCTTCAGCGCGAGCCGCTCGAGCTGCGCGACGAGCGCGAGCAGCCATGCCCAGCCGTACGGCCGCTCGAAGCCGGCGTTGTGCGGCAGCGCGAGATACGCGCGCTCGCCGGCGACGTTCGCGTCGGTGAAGTGCGCGTCGACGATCGCGACGATGCGCTCGGCCTCCGGCAATGCCGGATAGCGTTCGAGCACGCGCAGCACGAGCCAGTAGCCGTGCACGCACGAGTGCCAGTCGTAGCTGCCGTAGAAGATCGGGTGCAGCGCGCGCGGCCCCTGCACGTCGTGCGGACCTTCGAGCGCATGCGCGAGCTTGTTCGGATATTCGCGGGTCAGGTGCGCGAGCGCGAGCGACGCGAATTTCGACGCGAGTTCGGGGGTAAGTCGGTCGGTCATGAGGATCTCGTCCATCGAATCAGAAGCGGAATACGAACGCGTACATCAGCAGCGTGTTCACGGCCAGCAGCAGCACGGCGGTCGGCCACTGCGCCTTGATCACGCCGTTCTTGTCCTTCAGTTCGAGCAGCGCCGCGGGCACGATGTTGAAGTTCGCGGCCATCGGCGTCATCAGCGTACCGCAGAAGCCGCTCAGCATCCCGATCGCGCCCATGATCGCCGGATTGCCGTGGAACTGGTGGACGATCAGCGGCAGGCCGATGCCGGCCGTCATCACCGGGAACGCGGCGAAGCCGTTGCCCATGATCATCGTGAACAGCGCCATGCCGACCGTATAGGCCGCGACCACCGCGAACGGCGAATCGATCGGCACCCACTCCTTCACGAGCCCCGACACCACGCCGCCGACGCCCGCGACCGCGAACAGCGCGCCCAGCGCCGCGAGCATCTGCGGCAGGATCGCGGCCCAGCCGACCGCGTCCATCGTGTGGCGTGCTTCCTTCAGCGCATGCACGGGCGAATCGCGCAGCATCGCGAGGGCGACGACGAACGCGACGATCGTGCCGAGCACGAGCGAGATGAGCGTCACGCTCTTCGGCTCGACGAACGGCACGAGTTTCAGCGCGAACGTGCCGATCAGCGTGACGAGCGGAATCAGCAGCGCGGGCAGGAACAACCGGTTGCCGAAGCGCTGCGCGAGCGTCTCGCGCCGCACGGCCGCCGCTTGACCTGCCTCGTCGGACCGGCCGCGGCCGAGCTTGCCCGAACCGGCGATCAGCGCGAGCGCGATCGCCAGGCAGCCCGTCACGAAATGCGGCAGCAGCGCACCGAACAGGAAGGTGGCCGCGTAGACGGCCCAGAACGCGAAATTGACGGCGCGACGCGGGTTCGTGCGATCCGTCAGGTTGAAGTACGCGAACGCGGCGAACATCAGCCCCGCGAGCGTGTACAGCGGTTCGAGGCCGATCATCGCGCGCCCTCCTGCTTCACCAGGCCGAAGCCGCGCGCGAGCCGGCGGTCGAGCAGCGCGAGGCGCGTGCAGTGAATCAGCAGCGCGGCGATCGCGGTCGGGATCGCCCACACCGACAGGTGCAGCGGCTCGATGGCGATGCCGTTCTGTTCGAGAAAACCCTTGATCAGCAGGATCGACTGGATCGCGATGAAGATGTCCTCGCCGAAGAACACGGCGACGTTGTCGGCGCCCGACGCATGCGCGCGGATCTGCTGGCGCACCGCCTCGGGCAGCTCGCCGTGCCGCCCGACCGCCGCGGCCTCGGCCATCGGCGCGATCAGCGGCCGCACCATCTGCGCGTGGCCGCCGAGCGACGTGAGGCCGAGTGCGGCGCTCGCCTGGCGCAGCACGAAGTACAGCATCAGCACGCGGCCCGTGGTGGCCGCGTGCACGCGCGCGATCATCCGCTTCGCCTGCTCCTTGAGCCCGTTGCGCTCGAGCAGCGCGATCACCGGCAGCGTGAGCCAGATCAGCCCCATGTAGCGGTTCTCGGTGAACGCCTTGCCGAACGCGCTGACGATGTCGACGAGATTCAGCCCGCCCGCCAGCCCGGTCGCGAGCCCGGCGATCGTGACCACCAGCAGCGCATTGAAGCGCAGCGCGAAGCCGATCACGACGATCGGCACCCCAATCAGCACCAGCATTTCCCCTCCTTGTGTCTGGACGCGCGGCACGTCGGCCGTGCGCTGCCGGCCTGGTTTGCCTCGGGCTCGGACGGCGAAATCTAACACGAGACTTTATCGATAAAAAGTCGACAATTTGGCGGTTCGGGTAAACGTTGAAGCCGCGGACACCGTGCACGCGGCACGTGTCGACCGCGTTTCATCGGACGAATCGGGCGGGCCGGGCGGCGCGCGTGGCGCGGCCGCGGGACGCCGACTACACTGGAAAGCATCGGCAACGTAAGGGAGAGCCGCCATGATTGACGTATTCCAGACCATCGGCAGCCGCGCGTTCTCCGCGCATCTGGCGAAGGACGGGATGGTGACGCTGATGGAGCAACGCCATGAAGTCGACCGCGTGACGCTCGCGACGGCCTATGCCGCGCTCGTCGAGGAAGCCGAGCAGGAAGACGACCTGCGCGACGCGACGGTCGAGGGGATGATGCGCGCGCTGATCCAGGGCTACGCGCGCAGCCATTGACGGCGCGGCGGCGGCGCGTCCGCCGCGCGGCCTCCAATGCCACGGCGCGGCCCGCTACGCGGCCGGCGTGCCCGCGCCCACGCCCACGCCGAACCACCGGCCCTCGCGCAGTTGCCGGTAGTCGGCCTGCGTGAAGATCCTCGGCAAATTCGCCACCGCGCCGTTGCTGGCGCGGTCGAGCGCCGTCATGAACGCTTCGACCTCGTCGCGGCCGGCAAACAGGATCGTGCTGAAATAACGCTCGCGCTCCGCGTCGGAGAGGTTCGTCGCGCTCAACTGGTACGGATGGTGAAGCGCCGCGAACAGGAAGTAATAGCGTTCGGCGTCGTCGCGCAGCACGCGCACCACCTCGAGGTCGACCGGAAAATCGCGGTAGAACGACGCGTGTCCGCTCTCGATGTAGATCCGGTACAGCAAACGGCCGTCCTGCTCGATCACGATCGGCGCGTACGGGTCGCGGCTGACGAGGACGGTATCGGGCGCGGTCATCCGGTTCTCTCCTGTCCTTTTTGTCGATGCCGGCACGGTAACATGCGGGCTTTTGCGGCCGGTCCGGACAGGATCGACTGGCCCGCTTGCACGCAATGCGGCATCGCCATAGAGGAAACGCACTGAAACGGCACAATGCGCAAATTTTTCGATTGCCGCCGCCCGCGCCGCATGACAGCATTCGGGCGTCGCCAACCGAAAAGAATGCCGCGCCGCCCGGCCGCCGATGCCGTCCGGCCGCGCCGCACAGGCTGTACCTTCCATGAACCCGGCCCACCTCCAACAACACGACGAACCGACCGGAGAATTCCGCTTGTGAACATCGGCATCGTCAACGACCTCCCGCTTGCCGTCGAGGCGATGCGCCGCGCGATCGCGCGCCGGCCCGAGCACCGCGTGCTGTGGGTCGCGACCGACGGCGCGCAAGCCGTCGAACTGTGCGCCGCGCAGCCGCCCGACATCGTGCTGATGGATCTGATCATGCCGAAGTTCGACGGGATCGAAGCGACGCGGCGGATCATGCGCTCCGAACGACCGTGCGCGATCCTGATCGTGACGAGCTGCATCGGCGCGAACGCGTGGCGCGTGTTCGAGGCGATGGGCGCCGGTGCGCTCGACGCGGTCGATACGCCACGGCTCGGCGACGGCGCGGCCGGCGACACGACGAAACTGCTGCTCGCGAAAATCGACCAGATCGGCCGCCTGCTCGACGCGCCGGCCGGCGCACGCGTCGCGGGCGCGGCTGCGCGCGGCGGCCCGCTGGTCGCGATCGGCGCATCGGCCGGCGGCCCCGGCGCGCTCGCGTCGATCCTCGGCAGCCTGCCGGCCGATTTCAACGCGCCGATCGTGATCGTGCAGCACGTCGATCGCGCATTCGCCGAAGGCATGGCGCAATGGCTCGACGGTCAGACCCGGCTCGCCGTACGTGTCGCGCACGAAGGCGACCGCCCGCAGCCGGGCGTCGCGCTGCTCGCCGCGACCGACGATCACCTGCGCATCACGCGCGACGGCACGCTCGAATACACGCGGGAACCGGCCGCCACGCCGTACCGTCCGTCGGTCGACGTGTTCTTCAACAGCCTGACCGAGCACTGGCCCGGCCGCGTGATCGGCGTCCTGCTCACGGGGATGGGGCGCGACGGCGCGATCGGCCTGAAGGCGCTGCGAATGAAGGGCTACCATACGATCGCGCAGGACGAGGCGACCAGCGCCGTATACGGGATGCCGAAGGCGGCCGCCACGCTCGGCGCGGCGCGCGCGATCCTGCCGCTCGGACGCATCGCGGGCGAACTGGCGGCGCTCGCGCGAATCTGAGCCCGACGATGACCGCGCGCGACGCCCATGCCTGCCCCTGCAACGACCGCAACAACCCGCATCGACCATGACGATTGACCTGACTCGCCCGCCGGGCGGCCCGACCGCGTCGCCCGCCGACGCGCCGGCCATGGTGCTGCTGGTCGACGACCAGACGATCGTCGCGGAAGCCGTTCGGCGCGCGCTGGTCGACGAGGAAGGCATCGATTTCCACTACTGCCCGCGCTCCGACGACGCGATGGCCGCCGCGATCGAGACGCGCCCGACCGTGATCCTGCAGGATCTCGTGATGCCGGGCACCGACGGGCTGAGCCTCGTGCGCGCGTACCGCGCGAATCCGGCGACGCGCGACGTACCGATCATCGTGCTGTCGACGCAGGAAGAACCGGTGATCAAGAGCGCCGCGTTCGCGTCCGGCGCGAACGATTACCTGGTCAAGCTGCCCGATCGCATCGAGCTCGTCGCGCGCATCCGCTACCACTCGCGCTCGTACATGAGCCTGCTGCAGCGCGACGAAGCCTATCGCGCGCTGCGGCAGTCGCAACAGCAACTGCTCGAGGCCAATCTCGAGCTGCGGCGCCTCACGCATTCCGACGGCCTGACCGGGCTGTCGAACCGCCGCTATCTCGACGAATACCTGGCCGCCGAGTGGCGGCGCGGCACGCGCGAGCGCAGCGAACTCTCGCTGCTGATGATCGACGTCGACAACTTCAAGCTGTACAACGACACGTACGGACACGTATCGGGCGACAGCGTGCTCAAGCAAATCGCATCGACGATCGAGCGCTGCCTCGGGCAGTCGGGCGATCTCGCTGCCCGCTTCGGCGGCGAGGAATTCGCGGTCGTGATGCCGGCCACGTCGCCGGGCGCCGCGCGGCTGCTCGGCGAGAAGATCCGGCTCGCGGTCGAGGCGCTGCGCGTGCGGCACGCGCATTCGTCGACGGGCAACCAGATCGTGACGATCAGCATCGGCGGCGCGAGCATCGTGCCCACACCCGGCCTGCCGACGACCGTGCTGATCGAGGCGGCCGACCGCGCGCTCTATCGCGCGAAGCACGCAGGCAAGAACCGGGTCGAGATCGATCCGCCGCCGCCGGGCGCAGGCGGGTTCGGCGCGCGCTAGCGCGCTACGTCCGGCGAGCGCGCCGCGCTCATGCGGCGCCGAGCCGGCGCGCGTAGTCGTGCGCGTCCAGCGGGCGGCTGAACAGGTAGCCCTGCTGCATGTCGCAGCCGATCTGCTGCAGGAACCGCGACTGCGCCTGCGTCTCGACGCCTTCGGCCGTGACCTTCATCCCGAGCGAATGCGCCATCGCGACGACCGCCTGCGTGATCGCGACCGAGTCGTGATGATCGGGCACGCCCGACACGAACGAACGGTCGACCTTCAGGTTGTGCAGCGGAAAGCGCTTCAGGTACGCGAGCGACGAATAGCCGGTGCCGAAATCGTCGACCGAGATCCGCACGTTCATGTCCGTGAGCGCTTCGAGCATCGGCAGCACGGTGTCCGTATCGTTCATCAGCACGCCTTCGGTGATCTCCAGTTCCAGCGCGGACGGGTCGAGCCGCGTTTGCGCGAGACAACGGGCGACCGATTCGACGAGCCCTTCGTGAAACTGCCGCGGCGACAGGTTGACGGCCAGCATCAGGTCCGGCGCGATCGTGCGGCGCCACTCGGCCGCCTGCCGGCACGCGGTTTCGAGTACCCATTGGCCGATCGCGACGATCAGCCCCGTGTCTTCCGCGACCGGAATGAATTCCGCCGGCGACATCGGCCCGAGCTCGGGGCTCGTCCAGCGCAGCAGCGCTTCGGCGCCGACCGTGCGGCCGGTGCGCGCGTCGACGACGGGTTGATACGCGAGTCGCAGCATGTCCGACGCGAGCGCGCGCCGCAGCGACTGCTCGATCGCGAAACGGCGCTGCAGCCGCAGGTTGAGCTGCGCGGTGAAGAACGTGAAGTGATTGCGGCCGTGCTGCTTCGCGTCGTACATCGCCGAATCGGCGTTGCGCATCAGCGTCACGGCGTCGTCGCCGTCGCGCGGCGCGACGCTGATGCCGATCGATACGCCGAGCCAGTATTCGTTGTTCGCGATCGCGAACGGCTTCGCGATCGCGTCGATGACCTCGCGCGCAAGCGCCGCGAGACGCTCCGGATCGTCGCAGTCGTCGACGAGGATCACGAACTCGTCGCCGCCGACGCGCGTGAGCGCGTAGCGGCCGTCCGCGCAGCCCGCGAGCCGCGCCGCGACGCTGCGCAGCAGCGCGTCGCCCGCGTCGTGGCCGGCCGTGTCGTTGACCTTCTTGAAGCCGACCAGATCGATGAACAGGATCGCGACGCGCGCGGGCCCGGCCGCCGCATCGCGCACGCCGAACAGTTCGCGCATGCGCTCGCCGAGCCAGCGGCGGTTGTAGAGGCCCGTCAGCGCGTCGCGGGTCGCCAGATACCGCAACTGCTGCTGCGCTTCGCGCACCGGGCCGATGTCGTTGAACGACACGAGCACCGAATCGGCCTGCATCTCGCCCGGCCTCACGATCGGCACCGCGTTGCCGCGCACCCAGATGATGTCGCCGTCCGCGAGACCGAAGCCGACCGTGTAGTCGAGCATCGGCGTGGCCGTCTCGAGCGCGCGCCGGCTCGGCCAGTCGTGCGGGTCGATCGGCGTGCCGTCCTCGTGCAGCTTGCGCATGATCACCGTGGACAGCCGGCGGCCGACGAGCTCGCCCTTCACGCGTATCATCCGGTTCGCGCTCGGATTGCTCGCGATCACGACGCCTTCGCGCGACACGACGAGGATGCCCTCGCTCAGGCTGTTGACGACGAGCCGGTGATGTTCCTCGCTACGGGCGAGCTGCCGCGCGATCCGGTCCTGGTGCACCGCGAGGCCGACGCTGTTGCCGATATCGCGCAACAGCGCGGTTTCCTCGTCGCTTGGGCGGCACGGCCAATGATGATAGACGGCGAACGCGCCGAGCACGACGCCCGCCTCGTCGAGGAACGGCACCGACCAGCACGCGCGCAAGCCCAGCGGCAACGCGATGGCCCGATAGTCGGCCCACAGCGGATCGGTTTCGATGTCCTCGACGGTGACCATCCGGCGCTCGTACATCGCGGTGCCGCACGAGCCGGCCGCAGGGCCGATCGTCGCGCCGTCGATCGCCGCGCTGTACTGCGCGGGCAGCGAGGGCGCCGCGCCGACGCGCACGTGCACGCCGTCCGTATCGAGCAGCAGGATCGTGCACGACGCGCCGTCGCCGAGCAAACCCTCGGCACGCCGGCAAACCTCGACCAACAGTTCCGGCAGCGGCGTGTTGCGTGTGATCAGCCTCAGTACGCTCTGCTCGGATGCGAGCACTTCCGCGGCGAGCCCGAGGCTGTAGCGAGAACTTTGCGGTTCGGTATTCAAGTGAATCCTGCCGTCTGTCCGACCGGGCTGATGCGCCCGGTTCGTTTTCGATATTTCGTGCCCTGTTCCGCTCCGGGTTTACGCCGATCCCCGGGTGCGCCCCGTTTGCGCGCCGAGCCAAGGCGCGCCGAAATATATTTAACACCAATCTATGACGATCGGCGTGCCTGCTTGCATCAGGGGTTTACGCTCGGTTGCCGCGCGGCTTGCAGGCGGCGGCCGGTGCGCCGGCAGGTTACTGCAGCGCACGAAAAGCGAACGCGCGGCAGCCGGGGCTGTCGGGCGGGCTGCCGCGCGCCCTGGCCCCGCTCGCTGCCGCCGGCGCGACCGGCGCGCGAGCGATGCACGTCGCGGCCTGCCCGGCCGCGTTTGCGTATCCGTGATTCAATGTCGATCGAACCGGCGCCGCGCCATCCGGCGGCACGGCGATGTGAACCCTCATCGAACGACCTTCACTGGATCACCATGACGAACCCTGCCGAAATCAAGGCGCTCGTTTTCGATGTCTTCGGAACGATCGTCGACTGGAGAAGCGGTGTCGCACGCGCCGCGGCCGCCTTCCTGGACCGCCACGCGCCGACGCTCGACCCGCTCGCGTTCGCCGACGCGTGGCGCGCCGAATATTCGCCGTCGATGGAAGAAATCCGCAGCGGGCGACGCCGCTACGTGCGACTCGACGTACTGCATCGCGAGAACCTCGTCCGCACGCTCGACCGTTTCGGGATCGTCGACGTGCCCGAAGCCGACATCGACACGCTCAATCTTGCGTGGCACCGGCTCGATCCGTGGCCCGATGCGGTCGCCGGGCTGCGCCGGCTGAAGCAGCGCTACATCATCGCGCCGCTGTCGAACGGCAATATCCGGCTGATGGTCGACGTCGCGAAGCACGGCGGGCTGCCGTGGGACGCGATTCTCGGCGCCGAGGTTGCGCGTGCGTACAAGCCGTCGCCGGCCGTCTATACCGAAGCGGTCGAGATTCTCGGCCTCGCGCCGGCCGAGCTGTGCCTGGTGGCCGCGCACAACGGCGATCTGGCGGCCGCGCGCCGGCTCGGGCTGTCGACCGCGTTCGTGCTGCGGCCGACCGAGCATGGGCCCGGCCAGACGACCGACCTGCAAGCCGACGAGGCGTGGGATTTCGACGTCAGGGATCTGAACGAATTGGCGGATCGGCTGGGTTGCCCCGGCTGAACGCCGGCGGCGCGGCTTGCCCCCGCGCTGCGATCGCGAGGCGGGCACAGGCATGCCGCGCCTTCGTTACCTCACCACCGCCCGCCATGCGGTTCGCGCATAGACGAGCAGCAACGGCAGCAGCGCCAGCGCGAACAGCAGGCACAGCGCGAGCACCCACACCGGCCATTGCTGCGGATTCCCGTGCGCCCAGTAACGGTACGGCACGCTCAGGAAGGCGATTTCCATCAGCAGCGCGCCGAGCGGCACGAGCCCGTTCAGCACCGCCGCCACGCCGAAGCGGGCCGCGCCGTCGATCTTCTTCCCGGCCCCGTATGCCGCGATCAGGTAAACGAAATACCCGATGATCGCGACCATCACCGCGCCGCCGGCCAGCAGGCCGATACTGCGTACGCTCCGTTCGTGCCACTGCCGGGCGCCTTGCGGCAACACGACGTCGACCTTCTCGCCGATGTCGGGCACGGCGCCCGAGCGGATGTTGCCGGGTAGCGTGATGCGTTCGCCATCCGGCATCACGGCTTCCAGGATCGACGTGTACTTGATGCACCGATACGACGAGGTTCGCCCCGAACTGTCGCGGCGCTCGCAGGTATCCCACCCGGACTGGTAGGACACGACGGTCGCCTCGTATTTCGGCGACACCATCAATGCGTAAAGCTCGTCGCCGATCCAGTACGCGAACGGAAAAAACAGCGACACCAGGCAAAAACACACGAGCCACCAGAACGCGACCGCACCGCCGGAGCCGCGCTGGCCGCCCGTCTGTCGGCGCACCATGCGCGACGCGAGCCAGTAGGCGGCCACGCCGAATACGACCACGCACACCACGAAGACCTTGCCCGCATGCGTCAAAGCCATTTGCCCTCTCCCCGATAGCCGGTCGAATCGCCGCCGGCCGTGTTGTCATCCAGATCGATCCTCGCATCGCCGTCGCGCCCCGCCCGTCGACCGCTATTCCGGCTCGCCGACGAACCTCGGCGTCCCCGACTCCCCCGACAGCAGCGCGCGGTTCGCGTCCGCCGCCGCGCGCAGGTAATCCCACAGCGCGGTCACGCGCCGCAGCTTGCGCAGATCCTCGCGGCACGTCAGCCAGAAACACCGCGTGACGACCACGTCGTTCGGCAGCACGGGCACCAGCGCCGGCTGCGTGGCCGCGATGAAGCATGGCAGGATCGCGAGGCCGCCGCCCTGCAGCGCCGCGAAAAGCTGCGCGATCACGCTCGTCGTGCGCAACCCGGCCGTCGCGCCGGGCACCGCGCGATCGAGGTACAGCAGTTCGTTGCTGAACGCGAGATCGTCGACGTAACTGATGAACGCGTGCCGCGCGAGATCGTCCGTGCACGCGATCGGCGCGTGGTTCGCCAGATAGTCGCGCGTCGCGTAGAGCCGCAACTGGTAGTCGCACAGCTTCGTGACCACGTAAGGCCCGCGCTCGGGCCGCTCGAGCGTGATCGCGAGATCGGCCTCGCGCTTGGGCAGGTTGACGAAATGCGGCACCGGCAGCAGGTCCACCGTCACGTGCGGGTGCGCCGAGCGAAACCGCGCAAGCTGCGGCGCGAGGAAAAAACAGCCGAACCCTTCGGTCGACCCGATCCGCACGTGGCCCGACAGCGCCTCGCCGGTGTTCGCGACCTGATCGCACGCCGATTGCACGGTCGTCTCCATCGCATCCGCATACGCGACGAGCCGCTGCCCTTCGGCCGTCAGCGTGAAGCCGCCGGAGCGCGACTTGTCGAACAGCAGCGTGCCCATCGCGGCCTCCAGCGCGCGGATGCGCCGCGCGACGGTCGTGTAGTCGACACCGAGCCGCTTCGCGGCGCCGCTCGCGCGCTGCGTGCGCGCGACTTCGAGAAAAAAGCGCAGGTCGTCCCAGTTCAGGTTGCCGGATACCGGCTCGGTGGCGTGTCGCATCGGCGAGGGAAAAAGCGGGGCTCCGGGCCGGCCGTCGATATGCATAAATGCACATCCAACCGGTTTCTTTATCGGTACATCATGAATCCGCGCATAACTATACTCGACCGTGACCTGCGGACCATGAGCCGCGGGCAATAAAACCGGAGACACCATGCAGACCCGATCCACCCTCGATGAGCATGCGACCATCGCGACGCCGGCGCCCGAGCGCACCGCGAAGCACTACCTGCTGGCCGGCTGGGCCAGCATGGCCGGCACCACGATCGAGTGGTACGACTTCTTCCTCTACGGCACGGCCGCCGCGCTCGTGTTCAACCGCATCTTCTTCCCGTCGCTGGACCCGGTCGTCGGCACGCTCGCCGCGTTCGGCACGTTCGCGGTCGGCTTCATCGGGCGGCCGATGGGCGGCATCGTGTTCGGCCACTTCGGCGACCGCCTCGGCCGCAAGTCGATGCTGATGATCACGCTGCTGCTGATGGGCGTGCCGAGCATGATCATCGGGCTGATCCCGTCGTACGACAGCATCGGCTACTGGGCCGCCGCGCTCCTGATCGCGATGCGCTTCCTGCAGGGGATGGCGGTGGGCGGCGAATGGGGCGGCGCGGTGCTGATGGCCGTCGAGCACGCGCCGAAGGGCCGCAAGGGGTTGTTCGGCAGCCTGCCGCAAACGGGCGTCGGGCTCGGCCTGATCCTGTCGTCGGTCGCGATGGCCGCGGTAGCCGCGCTGCCGGAAGCCGACATGCTGTCGTGGGGCTGGCGCGTGCCGTTCCTCGCGAGCATCGCGCTCGTCGGCCTCGGCTGGTTCATCCGCGCGAAGGTGCCGGAATCGCCCGACTTCGAGAAAGTCCGCAAGCAAGGCAAGGCCGAGAGATCGCCGGTGACGGCCGCGCTACGCCGCCATCCGCGCGAAGTACTGACGATCGTCGGCGCGCGCGCCGCCGAGAACACGTGGTTCTACATGGTCGTCACGTTCGCGCTCGCTTACGCGACGCAGCAGCTGCATCTGCCGAAGGCCGAGATGCTGCACGCGATCACGGCCGGCGCCGCGCTGTCGCTCGTCACGATGCCGCTGTGCGGGCATCTGAGCGACCGCATCGGCCAGCGCCGGATGTTCGCGATCGGCCTCGTGCTGATGTGCGCGTTCGCCGCGCCGTTCTTCACGATGCTCGGCACGCAGCAGACGTCGACCGCATGGTGGGCGATCGTGCTCGGCCTCGGCGTCGTGTTCCCGATCCTCTATGCGCCGGAATCGCTACTGTTCGCGCAGCAGTTTCCGGCGGAAATCCGCTACAGCGGCATCTCGCTGTCGGTGCAGCTGGCCGGCGTGATCGGCGGCGGCTTCGCGCCGATGATCGCGACGTCGCTGCTCAAGGCCGGCGGCGGCCAGCCGCACTACGTGATCGCGTACCTCGTCGGCTTCGGCGTGTTCGCGCTCGTGTGTACCGCGTTGATGCGCCCGGCGCGCGCCTGAGCACGCCGGCCGGCATTCGATCTTCAGTTCGCCCTGCCGCCCGCCGCGCCTGGACGCGCGGCGGACGCGGGCTCCCCTTTGTCATCGCCACACCGTTTCCCCCGGAGAGAGTTCCATGAACGCCGTAGTTCCCCAGACCACCCTCGCCCTGCCCACCGCCAAGCTGCTGATCGACGGCGCGTTCGTCGAATCGCGAAGCGCCGAATGGGGCGACATCGTGAACCCCGCGACGCAGGAAGTGATCGGCCGCGTGCCGTACGCGACGCTCGACGAGGTCGATGCCGCGATCGCATCCGCGCAGCGCGCGTTCCAGACCTGGAAGACGACGCCGATCGGCGCGCGGCTGCGCATCATGCTGAAGTTCCAGGATCTCGTGCGCCGCAATCTCGAACGGATCGCGCACACGCTGACGGCCGAGCAAGGCAAGACGCTGCCCGATGCGCAAGGCGACATCTTCCGCGGCCTCGAAGTGGTCGAGCACGCGTGCTCGATCGGCACGCTGCAGCAAGGCGAATTCGCGGAGAACGTCGCGGGCGGCGTCGACACCTACACGCTGCGCCAGCCGATCGGCGTGTGCGCGGGCATCACGCCGTTCAATTTCCCCGGGATGATTCCGCTGTGGATGTTCCCGATGGCGATCGTGTGCGGCAACACGTTCGTGCTGAAGCCGTCGGAACAGGACCCGCTGTCGACGATGCAGCTCGTCGAGCTCGCGCTCGAGGCCGGCGTGCCGCAAGGCGTGCTGAACGTCGTGCACGGCGGCAAGACGGCGGTCGACCGCCTGTGCACGCACCCGGACGTCAAGGCGATCTCGTTCGTCGGCTCGACGCGCGTCGGCACGCACGTGTACAACCTCGGCAGCCAGCACGGCAAGCGCGTGCAGTCGATGATGGGCGCGAAGAACCACGCGGTCGTGCTGCCCGATGCGCACCGCGAGCAGTCGATCAATGCGCTCGTCGGCGCGGGCTTCGGCGCGGCCGGCCAGCGCTGCATGGCGACCTCCGTGGTCGTGCTGGTCGGCAACGCGCGCGACTGGCTGCCCGATCTCGTCGAGAAGGCGAAGGCGCTGAAGGTCAATGCGGGCGCGGAAGCCGGCACCGACGTCGGCCCGGTCGTGTCGAAGGCGGCGAAGGCACGCATCCTGTCGCTGATCGACGCCGGCGTGAAGGAAGGCGCGACGCTGCTGCTCGACGGCCGCGACGTGACGGTGCCCGGCTACGAGCACGGCAACTTCGTCGGCCCGACGATCTTCTCGGGCGTGACGACCGACATGTCGATCTATCAGGAAGAAATCTTCGGGCCGGTGGTGGTCGTGATGGAAGCCGCGACGCTCGACGACGCGATCGCGCTCGTCAACGCGAACCCGATGGGCAACGGCGTGGGCCTCTTCACGCAGAGCGGCGCGGCGGCGCGCAAGTTCCAGAGCGAGATCGACGTCGGCCAGGTCGGCATCAACATCCCGATTCCGGTGCCGGTGCCCTACTTCAGCTTCACCGGTTCGCGCGGCTCCAAGCTCGGCGATCTCGGCCCGTACGGCAAGCAGGTCGTGCAGTTCTACACGCAGACGAAGACGGTCACCGCGCGCTGGTTCGACGACGACGCGACGGCCGGCGGCGTGAACACGACGATCGCGCTGCGCTGACCCGACGGAGCCCGGACATGGAAATCGCCTTCATCGGACTCGGCAACATGGGCGGCCCGATGGCCGCCAACCTGCTCAAGGCCGGCCACGCGCTGACGGTGTTCGACCTCGACGCGCATGCGGTCGACGCCGCGGTGCGCGCCGGCGCGGCGGCGGCGACGTCGCCGCGTGAAGCCGCCGCGCGCGGCTCGTTGATCATCACGATGCTGCCGGCCGCGCAGCACGTGCGCGCCGTCTACCTCGGCGACGACGGCGTGCTGGCCGGCGCACGCGCCGGCGCGACGCTGATCGACTGCAGCACGATCGATCCCGGCACCGTGCGCGCGGTGGCCGACGCCGCCGCGCAGCGCGACTTTCCGCTCGCCGACGCACCGGTGTCGGGCGGCACCGGCGGCGCGCAGGCCGGCACGCTGACCTTCATGGTCGGCGCGGACGCCGCGCTGTTCGAGCGCATCCGCCCGGTGCTGCTCGACATGGGCAGGAACGTCGTGCACTGCGGCGGCACCGGCACCGGGCAGATCGCGAAGATCTGCAACAACCTGCTGCTCGGCATCTCGATGATGGGCGTCGCGGAAGCGATGGCGCTGGGCGCCGCGCTCGGCATCGAGCCCACCGTGCTGGCCGGCATCATCAACACGTCGACCGGCCGCTGCTGGAGCTCGGACGCGTACAACCCGTATCCGGGCGTGAGCGACACGGCGCCGGCCGCGCGCGGCTATGCGGGCGGCTTCGCGGCGAATCTGATGCTGAAGGATCTCGGGCTCGCGACCGAAGCCGCGCGCGGCGCGCATCAGCCGGTCTGGATGGGCGCGCTCGCGCAGCAGTTATATCAGTCGATGAACCAGCAGGGGCTCGGCACGCTCGACTTCTCCGCGTGCGTGAAGCTGTACGAGGCGCAGCCGGCCTGACCCGCCCGGCCGACGCCGGACGTGCGCCGACCCGCGATGCGCCGGTACGGCATCGCGGGTCGGCTTGCATGCGGGGAGAGAGAAAACGCGGGCGGCGCGATCATGCCGCCGTTCGGTCAACCGCGCGGGTTCGACGCCGTCTCGAAGGTCGGATGGCACTCGAACGCGAGTTCGGAGCGCGCGTCGACGCGGCGGCCGCCGGTCAGCGATTCCTGCTTCATGCTCGCGCGCATCCCGCGCTGCGAGCAGTAGTTGGTGGCTTCGCTGACGGCCTTCTCGTGGGCGTCGGCCCACGTCGTCGACACGCCCACCGTGCGCGTCGTCACGGTGAATACGTTCGGGTTCGACGTCGCGGTCACGTCGGAAGCGGTCGAACACGCGGCGAGCAAGCATGCAGTCGCCGCAATGGTCAACCATCGCAGGGTTCGAAAAGAGACTGGAATGGACATGGAAGGCAAGCGCACGCCGGTTGACGTGCATTGAGCAACATAGGCGACAGTATGCCCGCTCGATCGCCGGAGATCATGCCCCTTTTGGTGAACACATTGTTTCGAATGGTTAAACGATGGCCGAATCAGGCAAGATTTACGGCCGTCACCGGTGGCCATTTCGGCCCGGCAGGTCATTTTGCCCGGCCGGCCCGCGGGGCCAGGGCCTGTTCACGCCGGCGCGACGGTCAATGCGCGCCCGCCTGCCGGATGCTCGCGGATACTTCCGCGAGGTTGCGCCACGCCGGCTGCCCCGGCGCATAGCGCGCGCGGATATAGGCGGCAAGCTCGGCCATCTGGCGGTCGTCGAACGCGTCGCCGAAGCCCGGCATGTAGCCGAGCCCCTCGGTGGCCGGCTGGTCGATCCCGTGATGCAGCACGCGCAGCAGGTTGTCCGGCGTCGCCTGGCTGACGCTCGTGTTGAGCCCCATCAGCGGACGCACGCCGAAATGCCCGACGCCGCCCGATTCCGCATGACAGACCGCGCATGCCGCGTCGAACGCGCGGCGGCCGTTCTCCAGGCCGAGCGTCGCGACGGTTTCCGCGCCGTGCGCGTGGCGGGTGGCCGCGTCCGCGGCGACTGCCGCCTCGACGGGCGGCGACAGCGACGCCAGATAATGCGCGATCGCCCGCACGTCGGACGCCGGCAGCGCCGCGAGCCCCGCGACGACGGGCGCCATCGGCCCGGCCGCGACGCCGTGCTGGGCCGAAAACCCCGTGCGCAGATAGTCGAACAGCGCGCCTTCGGTCCACGGCACGGGCGAAGCCGCCGACGCGACGAGCGGCGGCGCGACCCAGCCTTCCGCTTCGCCGCCCGACAGGTACGCGCGGCCGCCCTTCTCCGCACCGAGCGCGTTGCGCGGCGTGTGGCATGCGCCGCAGTGTCCGGCGCCGTCGACCAGATACTTGCCGCGATTCCACGTCGCCGAGCGCGCGGGGTCCGGCACGAACGGCCGCGCGTCGTGAAACAGCCAGTTCCAGCCGGCCACGAGCCGTCGCTGGTCGAGCGGAAACGGCAGCTTCGTCTTCGGCGGCACGTGTTTCACCGGCGGTTGCGACATCAGGTACGCATAGAGCGCGAGCAGATCGGGCTCGCTCAGTTTCGCGAATGCGGTGTACGGGAACGCCGGATACAGATGCGAGCCGTCGCGCGAGATACCTTCGCGCATCGCGCGGGCGAACGCCGGATACGACCAGTTGCCGATGCCGGTTTCCGGGTCGGGCGTGAGGTTCGTCGTGTAGATCGTGCCGAACGGCGTATCGAGCGCAAGCCCGCCCGCGTTGGTCGCGCCGCCGGGCGCCGTGTGGCACACCGCGCAATCGCCGGCGAGCGCGACCTGGCGGCCGCGTTCGAGCATCGCCGCGCTCCACATCGCGCCGTCCGCGCCGCCGGGGGCCATGGACGCAACAGGCGCGATCGGCGCGGGGCCCGGCAGGACCGCGCACGCCAGCCCGATCAGCCCGCCGACCACGCCGCCCGCGCCCCCGCCGGCCAGCCAGCGGCGCCAGCGGGACGCACGGCGCGGGGCCGACCGCGGCCCGTCGCCGGCATCGGCCGGCACCGGCTGGGCGAGCGCCGCGCGAATGTGCGCGGCATCGAACGGCGGTGCACGAAAACGCACGCCCGTCGCGTCGTACAGCGCGTTGGCGATTGCGGCGGCGGCCGGCGCGGCGGCCCGCTCGATCCGCCGCGCATCGTGTGCGGAAAGTTCGCCGTGCGCGCGATGCGTCGCTGCATCGACTGCAAGCAGCTCGTGCGCGATCGCGTCGGGTCGCGCGCCGGCATCGGTCTCGTCGTGCGCGGGCCGCGCGGACAACCGCGCGCCCATCACGCGGGAAATCGCGGCCTCGATCTGCCATGCGGGCAGGCCGGCCAGCGACGCGTCGCCGGGCTCGCCGCTGCCCTGCCCGGCCACCACGCGCTGCACCGAAACGTCGCCCGTCGCGCAATCGACCTCGAGATCGACCACCCACGCGGACCAGCTCTGGTCGCCGTCACGGTCGGCATCCTCATCGGAGGCGGAGGCGTGCGCATCGGCGCGCGCGCCATCGAATGCGAACCCGCGGCCGCCGACACGTGAAGCCGCATTCGCGCGAGCCGCCGCCGGCACGCCCCATGCGGCGCGTTCGCTGACCATCCTGATCGTCTCGCGCGGCCCCGCATCCCGCTCGGCATCGAGATGCTGCAAGCGCAACGCAACCGGATCGCGCCGTAACGCGCCCGCGAGTTCGTCGACGAAGGATTCGCGGGCAAAGACGTGCGCGTGACCGGAAATCGCGCCGTCTGCATCGGCCAGTTCGATCGACGTCTGCGCGTGCCGATAGACGAATGGCGATGCAGGGACGGGACGGGCGCGTTTTTCTGCTCCGTCAGAATCGCCCGGGCCGATATCGGCCGCCTGCGCGCGATAGCGCCAGGTCGTGATCCGGCCGTCGGGTGCGGTCCGGGTTTCGATATCGAACGATGCCTGCGTGCGCGCATCGCCGATCGGCCAGGCGTAGTGCGCGCGGTGCGGGCGCGATGCGTCGGTGGCCGCGTCGTCGTGCGGCTCGGTTTCCGTCACGCGCGCCGGGTCGACGGGCAGATCCGCGTCATGCTTCATCGCCGCCTCGCAGAGAGCGTGCGGCGCGATGCACCGCGCGGATGATCTCCAGATGCGTGCCGCAGCGGCACAGGTTGAAGCGCAATGCGTCGCGGATCGTCGCATCGTCGGGCGCGGGGTTGCGGTCCAGCAGCGCCTTCGTGCTCATGATCATCCCGTTCAGGCAGTAGCCGCATTGCGCGGCCTGCTCGTCGATGAACGCGCGCTGGATCGGATGCGGCGCGTCGCACGACCCGAGCCCTTCCAGCGTCGTCACGTCGCGCCCGTGCGCGGCGGCGGCCGGCACGACGCACGAACGCGTCGCCTGCCCGTCGACGAGCACCGTGCACGCACCGCACTGCCCGAGCCCGCAACCGTATTTCGGGCCATTGAGCGCGCAGTCGTTGCGCAGCACCAGCAGCAGCGGCGCGTCGGGCGCGGCGTCGGCGAAGGCGTGCGGCGTGCCGTTCACGCGAAACGCCAGCGGCCGTGACGGAGAAGCGGGATGGGACATGAATGGATCCGGAATACGGCGTGCGGGCCGGCGTCGGCCGGCGGCGGGCACGAGCCGCCGGCTGGCGCCCCCCGGCGCGCCTGACATATAACACGCCGAAATGCGCGCGTTACGGCGCATCGATTGCCGCGCGAACGCAGCGGCTCCAAAGCACCGGCCGGCGCAGGCGCCGCCCGCGTCAGGCCGCGGCCGCCACGTTGCTGCGCGACGGCGCCTCGAGCGGCACGTCGAACACGTCGTAGCCGAACACCCACGACGGATCCTCGTTCGTGCGCAGCCATGTGTTGTTGTGCGACACGAGCTGCACCTTCGACGCGCGCGCCGCGCGGTTCGCCTCGTACAGCGCGAACGCACCCGCATGGTCGCCGATGCCGACTTCGTCGAGACAGCGCGCGAGCATCGCCGCATCCTCGATCGCCATCGCCGCGCCCTGCGCCATGTGCGGCTTCATCGGATGGCATGCGTCGCCGAGCAGCACGAGCCGGCCGCGGCTCCACAACGGCAGCGGATCGCGTTCGAGCAGCGGCCATTTGGTGATCGACGGCGATACGTCGATCAGATGCTGGATGTCCGCGTGGAAACCGGCGAACGCTTCGCGCATCTCGTCGCGGCTGCTGTCGACCATCGACACCCCCTCGGGCCATTCGGCCTGCGGCACGCCCGTCACGTAGTAGTACTCGTCGCGCTTCTCGGTCACGTAATAGACCATCATGTGACGATCCTCCGACCACCACTTCACGCACATGTCGTACGGCTTGTTGCCGAGCAGCGATGCCGGGAACACCGCGCGGTGCGCGACATAGCCCGTGTAGCGCGGCGGTTCCGCGCCGAGCAGATGCTCGCGAATCCGCGAATTCACGCCGTCCGCGCCGATCGCGATGTCGGCCGTCTCGATGCTGCCGTCGGTAAACGTCAGGCGCACGTCGCTGCCCGTGTCCTCCACCGCCGCTAGCTTCTTGCCGAAGCGGATCGTGCCGGGCGTCACCGCCTGCGTCATCAGCGCATGGAAATCGCCGCGATGCACGGTCAGGTAGCTCGCGCCGTAGGCCTTGCGCGCGTAGTCGCCGAGCGGGATCTGCGACAGCACGTCGGCTGTGCGCCAGTCGCGGCTGTACCAGTAATCCGGATGCGAACCCATCGTCTCCAGCGCGTCCTCGCAGCCGATGCGCCGCATGATCTTCATCACGTTCGGGCCGAGATGGATGCCCGCGCCGAGGCGCGAAAAAGCGGGCGCCTGCTCGTACAGCGCGACGTCGTAACCGCCGCGCTGCAGCAGCGCGGCAGCGGCCGTGCCGCCGAGGCCGGCGCCGATGATTGCGATACGAGGTTTGCTCATGCGGATCTCCTGATCGTGGGCCCATTGCCGAACGCGGCGCGAGGACGGGCGGATTGAATGGCGTTTATTTAGCGTACACACTCAATTTATTCAGGACAAGCAGATTGTTTGATGCCGCCGGAGCACTCGGGTAAATACCAATAAATCACCTCAAACACGCACGCACCAACAATCTACCCATGTCGACCACAATTTTGATCCATTGCCATTTTCAAATGTACACACTAGACTTTGCCCAACATCCGGCGATCCCGCGCCAGCGTGCCGCCCCTTCCTTACCGACACGGAGCCTCCCGTCATGAGCAAGACCTACCGCATCGGCCAGATCGTGCCGAGTTCCAACACGACGATGGAGACCGAGATCCCGGCGATGCTGCGGCTGCGCGAAACCATCCGCCCCGAACGCTTCACGTACCACTCGAGCCGGATGCGGATGAAGAAAGTCGTCAAGGAAGAACTCGCGTCGATGGATGCCGAATCCGACCGCTGCGCGGTGGAACTGAGCGATGCGCGCGTCGACGTGCTCGGCTATGCGTGCCTCGTCGCGATCATGGCGATGGGACACGGCTACCACCGCGTGTCGCAGGCGCGCCTCACGAAGCACACGGCCGACAACGGCGCGCAGGCGCCGGTGCTGACGAGCGCGGGCGCGCTCGTCGATGCACTGAAGGTGATCGGCGCGAAGCGCATCGTCGTCGTCGCGCCGTACATGCTGCCGCTCACCGAGCTGGTGGTCGACTACATCCGCAACGAAGGCTTCGACGTGCTCGCATACCGCGCGCTGGAAATCCCCGACAACCTCGACGTGGGCCGCCACGATCCGGCGCGCCTGCCCGACATCGTGAAGACGCTGCCGTACCAGGACGCCGATGCGATCGTGCTGTCCGCGTGCGTGCAGATGCCGTCGCTGCCGGCCGTCGCGAAGGTCGAGGCGATGACGGGCAAGCCGGTGATCACCGCCGCGATCGCGACCACCTACGCGATGCTGCGCGAACTCGATCTCGAACCGGTCGTGCCCGGCGCCGGCGCGCTGCTGTCCGGCGCGTACTGAACACCGCCGCCACTTCGGAGCCTCCCCATGTCCTCGACCTTCCTGTACGGCGCGAACATCCACGCCAACGGCATCCGCCAGCACTATCTGCGCTACGGCGGCGCGACCGGCGCGCGCGCATCGCGCCCCGCGGTCGTGCTGATCCCCGGCATCACGAGCCCCGCGATCACGTGGGGCTTCGTCGGCGAGGTATTCGGCGCGGCATTCGACACCTACGTGCTCGACGTGCGCGGCCGCGGGCTGTCGGACGCGTCGCCGTCGCTCGACTACAGCCTCGATGCGCAGGCGGACGACGTCGCGGCGCTCGTCGCCGCGCTCGATTTGCCGCGCACGAGCCTCGTCGGCCATTCGATGGGCGCGCGGATCGCCGCGCGCGCGGCCCGGCGCGACATCCGCGGGCTCGCATCGGTCGTGCTCGTCGATCCGCCGGTGTCGGGCCCGAACCGCCGCGACTATCCGGGCAAGCTGCCGTGGTACATCGACTCGATGGCGCTCGCGCGCGCCGGCACCGACGCCGAAGGCATGCGCGCGTTCTGCCCGACCTGGACCGATGCCGAACTCCGGTTGCGCGCCGAATGGCTGCACACCTGCGACGAACGCGCGGTGCGCGCGTCGTACGAAGGCTTCCACACCGACGATTTCCACGCGGACGCCGCGCGACTGGCCGTGCCGTCGCTGCTGATCACGGCCGAGCGCGGCGACGTGGTGCGCGACGACGACGTCGCCGAACTGCAGCGCGCGACGCCGACGATGCGGCACGTGCGCGTGCCCGACGCCGGCCACATGATTCCGTGGGACAACGCGGCGGGCTTCTACGCGGCGTTCGGCGACTTCCTCGGCGCGCCGCTCGCCCCCTGAACGCGCGACGTCCGCCCCTTTCCTTCACGCCTTTACCGGAGCCGACGATGCCAGTCAGCGATACCCAACTGATCGACGCGTGGAAGCAGGTCCTCACGCTGTCGCGCCTCGAACCGGGCCAGACCGTCACGATCCTGACGAGCGCGGCCACCCATCCGCAGACGCTGTCGTGCGCGCTGATCGCGACGCAGGCGCTGGGCGCGATCGTCAACCGGCTCGACCTGCCGCCGGTGAACGGCGACAAGGCGTTCAGCCGCGACCCGCTCGCGTACCTCGGCACGACGCCTTTGACCGGCAACAAGGCCGCGATCGCCGCGCTGCGCGAGAGCGACCTCGTGCTCGATCTGATGACCCTGCTGTTCTCGCCCGAACAGCACGACATCCTGAAATCGGGCACGAAGATCCTGCTCGCGGTCGAGCCGCCCGAAGTGCTGGTGCGAATGGTGCCGACGCTGGCCGATCGCACGCGCGTGCTCGCCGCGTCGAAAAAAATCGCCGCCGCGCGCGAGATGCGCGTGAGCTCGGCGGCCGGCACCGCGCTCGTGTGCCCGCTCGGCGAGTTTCCGCCGACCGCCGAATACGGTTTCGTCGACGCGCCGGGCCGCTGGGATCACTGGCCGAGCGGCTTCGCGCTGACCTACCCGAACGATCGCACCGCACGCGGCACGATCGTGATCGATCGCGGCGACATCCTGCTGCCGCAGAAGCACTACGTGCGCGACCCGATCGCGCTGACCGTCGAAGGCGGCTACGCGACGCGCATCGAAGGCGGCGTCGACGCCGACCTGCTGCGCGACTACATGGAAACGTTCGCCGACCCCGAGGGCTACGCGATCTCGCATATCGGCTGGGGGCTGCAACCGCGCGCGCGCTGGTCGACGCTCGGGCTGTACGACCGCGAGGCGACGATCGGGATGGATGCGCGCGCGTTCGAGGGCAACTTCCTGTTCTCGCTCGGCCCGAACAACGAAGGCGGCGGCAATCGCACGACCACGTGCCACATCGACATCCCGCTGCGCCGCTGCACGGTCGAACTCGACGGCGAGACCGTCGTGCGCGACGGCCGCGTGACCGACCAACCCGTCTGATAGACGAGGACCGGACACCATGAACGATCTTTCCCGTCACGCCGAAGCGAACGTGTATCGCCAGCAGGGTTTCGGCACGCCGCTGCCGCCGCACGGCAACATTGGACTGCTGATCGTCGATTTCGTGGTCGGCTTCGCCGATCCCGCGACGTTCGGCGGCGGCAACATCGCGCCGGCGATCGCGCGCACGACGCATGCGCTCGCGCTCGCCCGCGAACGCGGCTGGCCGGTCGCGCACAGCCGCATCGTGTATGCGGACGACGGCAGCGACGACAACGTGTTCTCGCTGAAAGTGCCCGGCATGGCGACGCTGACCGAGCATCATCCGAACAGCGCGATCGTGCCCGAGCTCACGCCCGCGCCGGGCGAACTCGTCGTGCGCAAGACCGTGCCGTCCGCATTCTTCGGCACGCAGCTCGCGCCGTGGCTCGCGCAGCGTGCGGTGCAGACGCTGCTCGTCGCGGGGGCCGTGACGAGCGGCTGCGTGCGCGCGAGCGTCGTCGACGCGATGTCGCACGGGTTCCGCCCGCTCGTGCTCGCCGATTGCGTCGGCGATCGCGCGATCGCGCCGCACGACGCGAACCTCTTCGACATGCAGCAGAAATATGCGGCCGTGATGCCGCTCGACGATGCGATCGCGGCGATCGACGCCGTGCAGGCGCGCTGAGCCGCCGCGTCGCGCGGATGGCGCCGGCCATTCGGGCGGTTCGGGCGCCTGGAGCGGTGGCTACGCCAGCACCCGCGCGCAATTGACGCAGGGGTTTTGGCGACCTAGATTGACCGCATGCGCCGCCGCGCCGCGGCCACCCGCCGTCTCGCGTGCACCGCGCGCTGCACGCCCGCCGCATTCGTCGTGGCCGGGCGCCGGCCGCGCCTTCCTCGACAGGATCTCTCCCCCGTGAACCGCTCCGAACTGCTCGCGCGCACCGGCTGCCTGACCGTGATCCGGCCGCCCGCACCGCCCGTGAAGCCCGCGCCCGGCCAGCCGGGCAGCCTGTCGTCGTACGTGCCGGCGCTGCCGGAAGTGTTCGTCGCGATTCTCGACGACGGCCGCATCCTCGCGTTCAACGGACACGTCGATCTCGGCACCGGCATCCGCACGTCGCTCGCGCAGATCGTCGCCGAGGAACTCGACGTGCCGGCCGCGCGCGTGACGATGGTGCTCGGCGACACGGCCGCGACGCCGAACCAGGGGCCGACCATCGCGAGCGCGACGATCCAGATTTCCGCGACGCCGCTGCGCTGCGCGGCCGCGCAGGCGCGCCACGCGCTGCTGGCGCTCGCCGCCGAGCGGTTCGGCGTCGATGTGGAACGGCTGAACATCGACGATGGAACGGTTTCAGCCGATGGACAGGTAGTTACGTTCGCCGCGCTCGTCGCCGCGCAACGGATCGCGCTGACGCTCGACCTGAACACCCGCACGAAGGACCCCGCGCACTACCGGATCGTCGGCCGCTCGTCGCCACGCGTCGACCTGCCCGCGAAGGCGACCGGCCAGCTCACGTTCGTGCACGACATGCGCGTGCCGGGCATGCTGCACGGCCGCGTCGTCCGGCCACCGTATGCGGGCCACGACAGCGGCCCGTTCGTCGGCACGTCGCTCGTTGAAATCGATCGCGCGTCGGTGGCCGACGTGCCGGGGCTCGTGGCCGTCGTCGCGATCGGCGATTTCGTCGGCGTCGTCGCCGAACGCGAGGAGCATGCGATCCGCGCGGCGCGCCAGTTGCGCGTGACGTGGCGGCCGCTTCCCGCGCTGCCGCCGCTCGACGCGCCGGCCGCCGCGATCGCCGCCGCGCCGGCCCGACGACGCGTGCTGCTCGACGAAGGCGACGTCGACGCCGCGCGAGCGGAACCGGACACGCTCACGCTGTCGCGCACCTACGCGTGGCCGTTCCAGATGCACGGCTCGATCGGCCCGTCGTGCGCGCTCGCCGACTACCGCGCGCCGGGCGACGGGCGAATCACCGTGTGGTCCGGCACGCAGAACCCGGTATCGCTGCGCCACGACCTCGCGACGCTCGTCGCGCGCGACGAAGCCGATGTCGACGTCGTGCGGATGGAAGCGGCCGGCTGCTACGGCCGCAACGGCGCGGACGACGTGTGCGGCGACGCGCTGCTGCTGTCGCGCGCGGTCGGCCGACCGGTGCGCGTGCAACTGTCGCGCGCGGACGAACATCTGTGGGAACCGAAAGGCGCGGGCCAGTCGATGCAGGTGACGGGCACCGTCACGCGCGACGGCCACCTGCTCGGCTACGACTTCACGACGCGCTATCCGTCGAACGACGCGCCGCTGCTCGCGGCGCTGCTGACCGGCGCGATCGCGCCCGAGCCGCGCGTGTTCGAGATGGGCGACCGCACGGCCGTATCGCCGTATGCGAGCCCGCATCGTCGCTTCGTCTGCGAGGATCTCGCGCCGCTCGTGCGGGCGTCATGGTTGCGCGGC
Source organism: Burkholderia sp. AU16741 (assembly GCF_002223345.1). NCBI lineage: Bacteria > Pseudomonadati > Pseudomonadota > Betaproteobacteria > Burkholderiales > Burkholderiaceae > Burkholderia > Burkholderia sp. AU16741. Next base: position 47,996 of record NZ_NKEZ01000008.1, on the reverse strand, counting down.
GTGTCGGCGTTGCCGAACTCGTTCGCGCACGACGCGTTCGTCGACGAATGCGCGGCGCTGACCGGCGTCGATCCGCTCGCGTTCCGCATTCGCCATCTGCAGGACACGCGTGCGATCGAATTGCTGAAGGCCGTGGCCGAGCGCGCGGGCTGGATGCCGCGCGCGCCGCGCCCGCTGAACGAACGCGACGAAGCCCGGATCGTGCGCGGCCGCGGGCTCGCGTATGCGCGCTACGTGCACAGCCGCTTCCCCGGTTTCGGTGCGGCATGGTCGGCCTGGATCGTCGACCTGAGCGTGGATCGCATGTCGGGCGAGATCCGTATCGAACGCGTGACGGTCGGCCAGGACACGGGCACGATGATCAACCCCGATGGCGTACGCCACCAGATCCATGGCAACGTGATTCAGGTATTGAGCCGCACGCTGAAGGAACGCGTGCGGTTCGCGGACGGCAAGGTCGCGTCGCGCGAATGGGCGAGCTATCCGATCCTGACGTTCGACGAAGTGCCGGACGTCGATGTCGTGCTGATGCCCAGGCAAGGCGAGCCGCCGCTCGGCGCGGGCGAATCGGCATCGGTGCCGGGGCCGGCCGCGGTCGCGAACGCGTTGTTCGATGCCACCGGCGTGCGGTTCTACGCGCCGCCGTTCACGCCGGAAACCGTGCGCGCCGCACTGAGCGAAGCCGGCCGGCTTCTGAGCGCCGACACGGCCCGCGCATCGGTCACGGCGGGTGCGACGTAGGGCGGCCCGCGCCGCGCGTCACGCGTCGCCGTCTTCTTCCATCATCTTGCGCAGCAGAAACTGCAACGCGACCCGCTCGCCCGGATTGAGCGTGCCATACGTGCGCTCCGTCACCTGCCGCGCGAACGGCACCGTACGGTCGATCAGCGCGAGGCCGGCCGCGGTCGCGCGCACGATCAGCTTGCGGCCGTCGTTCGGATCGGGCAACACCTCGATCAGCGCGCGCGTCTTCAGGCGCTCGACGACGCCGCGTATCGTCGCCTGATCGATCGCGGTCGCCTTGACGATGTCGTTCAGCGAACACGCCTGCTGCGCCTTGACCGCGCACAGCGTCACGAACTGTGCGGCCGTCAGATCCGAGTCGGGGATCGCTTCCTGGAAAATCGAAACGTGCCGCTGGTACGCTCGGCGCAGCAGATGCCCGATCTGGTCGTGAAAATCGTACGAATCCTTGGAAGACGCCATGAGAGTGCGGGCCCGCGCCCGCGTGCAAATGAAAGACAAGCAGTGTACACCCTCAAATCGGTGCAGCCGGCGGCCGGCCGGTCGCGTCATTGCGGTGCATCATGATTCGCGGTGTCGCATGCGGCTGCGGGTGTCGATCGTCCAACCTTGTCGGGACGCTCCACCATCGCGACGGCGCGCCAGCCCGGCCGCGCGCGGTCGCAGCGGCGCCGAACAGGCATGGAATACGTGGGGGCGCACTTCCACGCATACACTTCAATTTTGAGCGCATACGCACGAATATCGTGCATGCCGTCACGCGCGTCGCAGCGTTTTCAGCACGTGCTCCATATCGCCCAATATCCCTTTTTAAACGCGGCTTTTGCCCGCATGAAACGCTTCGATCCAGGCGACCGGATTCATGCCAGTGCGCTTCGGTATTTTCTAGTGTGTACGCTACGTATTTGACGTGATATACAGATTCCTGTGCGCAGCGGAACGTCCGCTCGCGTCGATCGAGCCACCCATTCATCCGCCACATTCGAACAGGGGCATTCCCATGTCTACCGCACACCCGAGCGCCGCCGTTTCCCCCGACGACGCGCCCCACGGCCCTCTCTATCGCAAGGTCACGCTGCGTCTCATCACCCTCTTCTGCCTGTGTTACTTCGCCGCCTATCTCGACCGCATCAACATCGGGCTCGCGAAGCTCCAGATGCTCGATGCGCTCAAGTTCAGCGACACCGTGTACGGCCTCGGCGCCGGCCTGTTCTTCGCCGGCTACATCCTGTTCGAAGTCCCGAGCAATCTGGTGCTGCAACGGGTCGGCGCGAAGCTGTGGATCGCGCGGATCATGATCACGTGGGGCCTGCTGTCGGGCGCGACGATGTTCGTGCACACGCCGATGCAGTTCTACCTCGTGCGCTTCCTGCTCGGCGCCGCCGAAGCCGGCTTCCTGCCGGGCGTGCTGCTCTATCTGACGCAGTGGTATCCCGATGCGCGGCGCGCGCGGATCGTCGCGCTGTTCATGGTGGGCCTGCCGCTGTCGAGCATGATCGGCAGCCCGATCTCCGGCTGGATCATGCGCGCGTTCGACGGCGCACACGGGCTCGGCGGCTGGCAGTGGCTGTTCCTGCTCGAAGCGCTGCCGTCGGTGCTGCTCGGCTTCGCGGTGCTGCGCTGGCTGCCCAACGGCATCGAATCCACGCAATGGCTGAACGCCGACGAGAAGCGCGTGCTGCGCGCGAATCTCGACGCCGATCCGTCCGGCAACAAGAGCCACGCGCTCGGCAAGGCGTTCTCCGATCCGAAGGTGTGGGCGCTCGGCCTGATCGACCTGTGCGTGCTGCTCGGCCTGTACGCGGTGAGCTTCTGGCTGCCGACGATCTTGCGCGACACCGGCGTGAAGGACGCATATCACATCGGCTGGCTGATGGTGATTCCGAACGCCGCCGCCGTGCTCGCGACGCTGTACTGCGGCGCCAGTTCCGATCGCGCGCGCGAGCGCCGCTGGCATATCGTCGTACCGTTCGTGGTGTCGGCCGTCGCGCTGGCGATCGCGGCTTCGTCGTCGCACGGCACGCTCGGCACCGTGCTGCTGTTCTCGCTGATCAACGCAGGCGCGGCCGCCGCGATGCCGGTCGTGTGGGCGCTGCCGTCGACGTTCCTGAAGGGCTCGGCCGCCGCCGGCGGGATCGCGTTCGCATGCTCGATCGCGAATCTCGGCGGGTTCGGCAGCACCTATTTCATCGGATGGTTGCGCGACACGTTCCATTCGCAAAGCGCGGGGCTGTACGGTTTCGCCGCGTGCATGCTGGTCGGCTGCGCCCTCGCGCTCGCGTATCCGGCCCGGCTCGTGAACCGCTGACGCGTCGCGTCTCCGCCCCAACGCGACCTTTTTACAACCGCGACCATCGCGCGGCCCGCCCCGACGTTCCCCGTGTCGTCCCGCGCACGCCGCCCGCCCGGCGCGTGCGCGCTTCCAGCCCCCGTGCGGCCGTCGTTCAGCGGCTTTTTCTCCGCACAGGCACGTCGCTTGCGCCCTTTTCGCGCCCGCCATCCGGCGGACAGCCATCTTCCTTCCAACCGGCGCTGCGCCCCGCACGATCCTTCGCGCGGCGGTCCCGCATCGCAAGGCAGGTTTCCTGAACGAGAGGACGACATGAAATCAATACGAACGATAGTGGCCCTGTGCTCGGTCATTTCCGTACTCGCAGCGTGCGGCGGCGGCGACGACGCCGGGACCGAACTCGGCATCTCGAAGCCGCAGGCGCGCTTCATCAACGCGGTGCCGGCCGGCCCTAACCTCGACTACTACCTGAATGCGAAGATCGACCAGTCGGGCGTCGCGTACAAGGGCGTGACGCGCTATCACGACGTCGATTCGGGCACGCAGACCGCGAGCTACGACGTGTCGGGCACGACCGCGACCATCGCCTCCCAATCGTTCAGCGCCGCGAACGGGCACCACTACACGACCATCGCGCTGCCGAGCACGACGTCGCTGATCTCGGTGATCGACGATCCGTACGACAAGGGCCTGCTGTCGGACAAGGCGCGCGTGCGCAGCTTCAACGCGTCGCCGAATGCGCAGAACGTGGACGTGTACGTCGTGCCGCCGGGCACCGACATCACCACGCAAAGCCCGACGATGGCGGGTGCGGCCTACCAGAACGCCGTGCCGGCGACGACGCAGGATTCGGTCTACCTGAACGGCGGCACCTACCAGATAATCGTCACGACGGCCGGCAGCAAGTCGCCGATCCTCAAGACCGCGCCGGTCAACATCGGCAACAACGCCGACTGGCTGCTGCTGACGATTCCGTCCGGCGGCATCGGCGACGTGACGCCGAACGACATTCACGTGCTCGTCGCGCAGGGCAACAACGCCGATACGTCCGCGCAGGAGCTGGGGCCGCAGTAACGCAGCAAGGGTCCGAAAACACACGCGGCGGCCGGTGCGATCGCATCGGCCGCCGCGTGTCGTATACCGGCATCGAGCGTCGGTATCGGTGCCCGCTATCAGGCGTCGATCCGTTCGAGGCAGATCACGTGCTCGGCGCGCGTGCGCTCGCCATGCTCGACCTCGACGTCGCCGACATGGCGCACGCGCCAGCCCGGCCGCGTCGCGATCTGCGGCAGGTTGCCGGACGGCCGGCTCTCGATGCCGCCGAGCCCTTCGTCGGGCGTATCGACCGCTTCGTCGAGCGACGCGTTCGAATAGATCACGTTGTCCTGCAGTTCCGACGCGCCGGTACGCGTCTCCATGCCCTTGCCGTCGACGTCGACCGTGTTGTCGGTCATCGCCATGTTCGCGTTGTCGAGCGTGACGATCCGGCCGACCGCCCGGCGTACCGGGTCGCCGCTGTCGACCGCGTGCGCGTCGACGTCGATCGCCGGCAGGCCGGTCGGCATTTTCCCGGCGACCGCCTCCGGCGTCAGCGGACGCTGCGCCACCTGCGCGGCCTGGGTCGCCGCATCGGGCATGTCGCCGGCCGCCGGTGTCTTCACCGGGCTCTTCTGGATCTGTTCCCGCTGCTTTTCCGGGGTAGGGTTCGATTCCGCGTTCTGCATCGCACCTCCTTGCCCGGCCCGCGGACATCGGCATCACGCCATCGCCGCCGGGCCGGAATTCGCTACAACGGTCCTTGCAAATCTTTCATGCCCACGGACGCGCGCACGCCGTCCGGCGCGCGTCCCAGCCGGCACGGCACCTCCGCGGCGGACGGCGCGCTCACGCACCGCCCGCTCCGACGACTCGCGTGCGTCAGCCGCCGCTCGCGCCGCTCGGCGCGGAAGCCGCGCCCGGCAGGCTCGCGCCGGCATCGCCGCTGCCGCCGGCCGCGCCGCTGCTCGGCATGCCCGACGGTGCGGTCGAAGGCGCGGCCGACATGCCGCTCGCTGCGCTCGAATCCGAACTGGCCGCGCCGTTGTCGTCCTTCTTCTTGCAACCCGCGCCTGCCGCCAGGCCCGCGATCAGGATGCCGGCGAAGACGGCTCGCGATACGTGACGAATGGAATATCGCTGCATGACACCTCCGCTGATGTCGATGTGGATGGAACCCGCTGACTCGCAATATGCGTGCCGCCCCCCGCGCCGCGGCCGCCCGCCACTGCATTCGTTTTTCGAATGACACCCAGCCGAATATTTAATTTCCCATCGCGGTAGCCGCCGCTCATACTCGCGAACCAATCCGAGACATAACGTCCACCGGGTCCGGCCCGCGCCGCGTACGACATGCGGCCGGTTTCGCGCCCCGCATATGGAAGGAGACAACGGCGTGCAACGGGAAGCCATCCACCGCGCCGCGAGCGACGCCGCGGGCGCGCTCGACGTGCTCGATGCGCGGATGATGCGCATCCTGCTCGTGCTGCTGACCGAGCGTACCGTGTCGCGTGCGGCCGTACGCCTGAACATGTCGCAGCCGGCGACGAGCGCGGCGCTCAAGCGCCTGCGCACGCTGCTCGGCGATCCGCTACTGGTGCGCAGCCGCTACGGGATGGTGCCGACCGAGTTCGGCGCGCGACTGATCGAGCCGCTGCGCAACGCACTGCGCGTGATCGACTTCATCCGCGTCCAGCAGCCGACGTTCGACGCGCGCACGTCGGTGCGCACCTACCGGATCGGCTGCCCCGACTACCTGAACGTGCTGTTCGTGCCGAAGCTGGTCGCACTGTTCCGCGAGCGCGCGCCGAACGCGCAACTGGTGTTTCATCCGCTCGGCGACGGGTTCGACGACGAGCGCGCGCTGGCCGACGGCGAACTCGACGTCGTGATCGACAACCGGCCCGCTCGCCGGTCGCGCTTCCGGCAGGACGACCTGTTCGACGACCGCGTCGTGTGCCTGATGCGCGCGACGCATCCGCTCGCGCGGCACGGCGCGATGACGGCCGCCGGGTTCGCGGCGGCGCCGCAGCTGTGCCCGACGCCGTCGTGGCTCGAAGCGCGCGGCGCGATCGACCGGCAGCTCGATCGCGTCGGCCTGCAGCGGCGCATCGTCGTCACGCTGCCGCACTTCGAACTCGCCGCGCACGCGCTGGTGCGCAGCGACCTGATCCTCACCACCACGTACCGCCTCGCGCGGCACTACGCGAAGCTGCTGCCGCTCGCCGCGGTCGCGCTGCCGGCCGAGCCGCCGGACATCGCGTACCGGATGACGTGGAACGAATCGGGGACGTGCGCGGAAGGCGGTCGATGGCTGCGCGGACTGATCGCGGAAGCGACGCACGCATGGCTCGATGCCGACGCGATGCTGCCGGCCGTTGCAGCGATCGCCGCTGTTGCCGCGGTTGCCGCTTCCGAAGCCGATGCGGACGCTCCGGAAACCACGCCGGACATCGCCGATCCGCGCGAACTCGCCCGGCCCACGCGCGACAGGCCGGCCTCGCATTGTCATGCGTGGCCTCCGGCGCGCGTCGCGCAGGCGGCCCGCATTCATCGCATTCCGACGAAGTCGCACTGACCGGCCCAACGTCGACAGCGGGATCGCGCACGACGTCACGCGCCTCGGCGCATCGGTTGCGCAAGCAACTTGCCGGCAACGACGGCTGAACCGAGCGCCAGCACGCCGCTCACCGTCAACGCATTGGCGAATCCGCTCGCGAACGCGACGGGCGCGGCCCGCGCGAGCGCGCCGGCAGCCGACGACGGCACGCGGCCGAGCGCCTGCGCGAGGTCGCCGGCCAGCAGGCTCGACATGAACGACGCATCGGCAAACGCGCGCAGGCCGGGCGTCGCGGACAGCAGGCCGTCGAGCCGCGCATGCGTACTCGCCGCCAGCACCGCGCCGAGCACGCCGACGGCCGTCACGATCGCCGAGAAGCGCGTCGTCGTGCTGATGCCCGACGCCATGCCCGTGCGATCCGGCGGCACGCACGCCATGATCGCCTTCTGCGTGTCGCCGTTCATGATGCCCGCGCCGCACCCCGTCGCGAACATACCGAGCGCGACGAGCCGATAGTCGCCACTGGCCGTCAGCGCCGCGGTCGCGAGATTGCCCGCGCCGATCAGCGCGAGGCCGCCCGCCAGCACGCCGCCGGACGACACGCGCGCGGCGAGCGCGGCACCGAGCGACGGGCCGACGATCATCGCGAACGCGAACGGCAGCATCCCGAGCCCGGCATCGATCGCCGACATCCCGAACGCGTTTTGCAGGTACAGCGGCAGGAACGTCATCATCACCTGCGCGCACGCCGCATAACCGAACATCGCGAGCACCGCGCCGACGAAGCGCGGCTGGCGAAACAGCGCGAGATCGATCATCGGCCGCGCCTGCCAGCGCTCCGCGCCGACGAATGCCGCCAGCAGCGCCGCCGCGAGCATGAGCCGGCCAAGCGTCGCGGCCGACAGCCAGCCGTGCGACGGCGCGCCGATCAGCGCCGCGATCGCACAGGCGAGCGCCGCCCCGAACAGCAGGCTGCCGGCCGCGTCCACGCGTTTCGCATGCGGATCGTTCGATTCGTCGATCGCGACGCGCGCGCCGGCCGCCAGCAGCAGGCAGACGGGCAGGTTCAGCAGGAACACCCAGCGCCATCCGATCCATTGCGTGATCGCCCCGCCGACGAGCGGCGCGATCGCCGTCGCGATCCCCATGCACATGCCCCAGACCGCCCATGCGCGCGCCCGCTCGCGCCCGTCCGGGAAGCGGTTCGCGATCACCGCGAGCGCCGCGGTCAGCAGCAGCGCGGCGCCGCCGCCCTTCGCCGCGCGCGCGGCGATCAGCCAGCCGGCCGACGGCGCGATGCCGCAGCCGAGCGACGCGACAAAGAAGAGCGCGAGCCCCGCGAGGAGCATCCGCTTGCGCCCGAAGCGGTCGGCGAGGCCGCCGGCCGGCAGCAGGCACGCGGCGAATGCGGTCATGTACGCGCTCACGACCCATTCGATATCGGCGAAGCTCGCGTGAAAGCCGCGCGCGATGCTCGGCAGCGAGACGGCCACCACGTTCGTGTCGAGCACGATCAGCGCGCAGGTCGCAGACGCGACGGCGAGCGTCGCGGCGGCAGGCAGGCGGCCGCCCGTGCGCGGGGCGGCCGCCGCGCTCGCGCGCGACGCCGGTGAAGACTGGGACATCGGCCACTCCGGAACAGGATGAACGAGCCGTATGCTAGGCTTGGCCGCTATTGCCTGTCATTGACACTTCAATGCAGTTTAATTGACGAAAATTGCAACCATGAGCCAGCTCGAATTCCGTCACGTGCGCGCGTTCCTGAGCGTCGCGCAACACCTGCATTTCGCGCGCGCGGCCGATGCGCTCGACATGGCGCCGCCCGCGCTCACGCGGCAGATCCAGGAAGCCGAGCGCGTGCTGGGCGTGCGGCTGTTTCACCGGTCGCGCCGCGCGGTCACGCTGAGCGCGGCCGGCGAGGCCTATCTCGCGGAAGCGCGCGCCGCGTTCGACCATCTGCAGCGCGGTCGCGAGCTCGCCGCGCTGGCCGAACGCGGCGAGCTCGGCCGGATCGAGATCGGCTATGTGTCGTCGGCCGTCTATTCGGGCACGCTGCAGCGCACGGTCGGCGCGTTCCGCACCACGCACCCGCGCATCGAGCTGAACCTGCGCGAAGTGCCGATGGACGACGTCGCGAACCAGCTCGACGCGGGCCGCCTCGACCTCGCGTACGTGCGCCCGCCATTGCCGCTGCCCGGCGGCCTGCGGATCGTCACGCTGCAGCGCGACGTGTTCGTCGCGGCCGTGCCGGCCGATTCGCGCCATGCGGCGATGGCGGCCGTGCGCGCGGCCGACCTCGCCGACGCGCGCTTCGCGGTACCCGAACAGGAGCTCGGCACGCTCGAAGTCGCGCGCCGCGGCCGCTTCGCGCCGGTCGTGGCGGCGCGGCCGGGCGGCCTGCTGGCGGTGCTCGCGTGCGTGTCGGTGAACGGTTGCGTCGCGGTGATTCCGGATGCGCTCGCCGCTTGCGTGTCGCTGCCGGGCGTCGTGTACCGGCCGATCGCCGGCAAGCCGATCATGTCGGCGCTCGCGCTTGCGCACCGGCGCTTCGACAAGGCGCCGGCGGTGCGGGCATTCCTGCGCACGGTCGCGCCGGCCGCGTAAAGCGCTCGCGTGCTCGGCGACCAGGCCGGCGGCCCGCGGGCGCTGGCCGAAGCCGCACGCGTGCTCGACGGCACGCCGTACCGGTTCCGCTGGGCCAACTTCCAGGGCGCGGCGCCGCTGTTCGAAGCGCAGCGCGCGAGAGCGATCGAATGTCCATGCGAGCGCCGTAGACACGTTCGCGAGCCCCGCCCCGACGCCGCCCCCGCCCGGCGTCATGACGCAGCGCCATGCGCTCACGGCGGCGGGCGTCCTTCCGGCCCCCTGCACGTTCCGCCGAATGGGTGCATCGTATCGGTTGGCCAACGCCGGCACCGGTGCGCGGGAATCCGCCGGCGCACACCTGCCGGCACCGCGCACCCGCGGGTGCGCCCCGTTCCTGGAGGACCCCGATGTCGATCAACCCCGATACGCCCTCTCGTCCCGTGAAATCGCCGGGCCCCGATCACCCGATCCTGATCGAACCGCATTCGTCGCGCGTGGTCGTGAAGGTCGCCGGCAAGGTCGTCGCCGATACGCGCCACGCGCTGGTGCTGCGCGAGGCCAGTTATCCGGCGGTGCTGTACATTCCGCGCGAGGATGCCGACATGTCGCTGCTCGAACGCACCGACCACGCGACCTACTGCCCGTACAAGGGCGATTGCGCGTACTACTCGATTCCGGCCGGGGGCGAACGTTCGACCAACGCGGTGTGGACGTACGAGCATCCGAATCCGGCCGTCGAATCGATTCGCGGGCACCTCGCGTTCTATCCGGACCGCGTCGATTCAATCGAGGAAAGCCTGCTCGTCACCGAGTGAGCGCGGCGGCGCGATCGGCGTCGCCACGGCCGGCGAAACCCGCCGATCTTCGCGCAGGCCGTCGGCGTCGAGTTGTCTACGTCGGCGACGAGCCGCCCGCGCCGCAGGGCGAGGCGATCGTCGTGCTGCCCGATTCGCCGATCCGTACCGTCGCGCAACCGCGCGGCAAGAAGGTCGCGTTCAACAAGGGCTCGAGCGTCCACTACCTGCTGGCGAAGGCGCTCGAGCATGCAGGCCTCACGTATGCCGACATCCAGCCGATCTACCTGACGCCGGCCGACGGACGCGCCGCGCCGATGCGCCGCCATTCGTCGTAGTCGGTGACGAGGCCCACATCGTCGATTCCGATATCGGCCGCATACGTGCCGCTCTCGTAGCGGTACACGTGCGGCGCCGTGCGCGTATAGCGCTGCTCGCCGTGCACGATGTCGATATCCGGAAAACGCAACCACGCGGTGCGAATCTCGGCCGACTCGCCGACGGCGAGCGCCAGCCGGCGGATCGGCAGCGTATTGGTCGACGGACTGAAGCCGAGATCGATATCGGTCGCGCCCGCGAGCGCCTGCGCCTCGACGCCGTCGATCGTCCACTGCCCTGCGTCGCACGCGATGTCCCATTGCCGGGGCGGCGCCGTGCCGGTCCAATGCGTCACGCGCGCCGAGCGCGTGAGCCAGTCGGCGCCGCATGCGATCGCGTAGTCGATACGAAACGGCGTGCCGTCGATCGCGCCCGCCACCGCACCCGTTAGCGCGATACCCGTGCGCGACTCGTCGAGCCGGCACCATTCCGCCGCCTGCCACGTCTGCACGTTCTGCCACGCGACACAATGCGTCCGTCGCGCTTCATTCCGTTGCGTCATGTCGTGTCTCCTGTCGGTCGCCCGGAAGAAGGCCGATTTTCGCTCACGGCGCGGACGAACGCACGCGGCTTCGGCAGCCCCGTGAGCGCACCGGCCGATACTCAGTATCGGCTTCATGCACACCATCGCGTCGACGCCGCTTTGGTACCATCCATCGATCGGTAAAAATCGAACCGGAAGACACGAGGCGCGACTTCATGGATTTGTTGGCGACGATGCGCATCTACGTGAGAGTCGTGGAGCGCGGCACGATGTCCGGCGCGGCGCGGGATCTCGACATGGGCCAGCCGGCCGTCAGCGAGCGCATCGAGAAACTCGAAAAGCATCTCGGCACGCGGCTGCTGATGCGCAGTGCGCGCACGCTCGCGTGCACGGAGGAAGGCCGCCTCTTCTACGAACGCAGCAAGGCGCTGCTCGAAGCGGCCGAACTGGCCGTGGCGTCGGTGTCGAAGACGGAGAATGCGCTCGACGGCACGATCCGGCTCGCGGCGCCCCAGTGTTTCGGCGAGGTCGTGCTGCCGGCCGTGCTGATGCAGATCCGCACCGCGTATCCGAAGCTGCACATCGACCTGGTGCTGAACGACGAGATCGTCGATCCGGTCACCGAGGGCGTCGACATTTCGATCCGGATCGGCCCGCTCCGCGACGGCGGCTTCGTCGCCTACGCGCTCGGCGCAATCGGCCGCGTGCTCGTCGCAGCACCGTCGTATCTCGAGCGGCACGGCCCGCTCGACACGAAGGCCGATCTCGCGAACCATCCGTTCATCCGCGTGAAAGGCATGTTCGCGAACGAACAGGTGCCGCTGCAGCGCGACGGCGGTGCAGTCGAACACGCGCGCATCCGCACGGTCATGACCGCGAGCCACTGGCGCCCGATGTTCGACACGATCGCGGCGGGCGGCGGCATCGGCGTGGTCCAGCATCCGGCTTGCGCGGACGCGCTCGCGCACGGCCGGCTCGTCCGCCTGCTGCCGCACTACGACGTGCCCGACTTCGCGCTCAACGTGCTGGTGCACGCGCAGCGGCCGCTGCCGCCGCGCGTGCGCGCCGTCGTCGATCTGCTGAAACGCGCCCTGCCGCCGCTGCTGACGTAACGCCAGCGCTGGCCGTCACGCCTGCAGCGACTTCCCCGGCTCCTTCACGTGCGCGTCGACTTCCATCTGGTAGAAGCGCGCGCTGACGAAGCCGAACAGCGTCCAGCCGAGGAACACGCACAGGCCGCCGAGCATCAGCGCCTGCTCGCCCGAGCTGTAGAGCGCGTAAAAGCTGTACGCGGTCGCGACCATCGCGACCGCGTTCGTCAGCAGCGCCTTGCCCGGCGGCACTTTCGCGACCTTCTGGATCGTGATCAGTGCGGCCATCGACATCACGTAAGGCACGAGGTTCGTGACGACCGCGAGATCGACGATCTTCTGGAACTGGCTGCTCAGCTCCGGGCTGATCGTCATCAGCGCCAGCGCGACCTGCGCGATCAGCAGGATCACCATGCCGACGATCGGCGTGCCCGTGCGCGTCGCGCGGGCGAACACCGGCAGGAAGTAGCCGACGTCCGCCGAACTCTTGAACACCTGCGCCACCGTGAACTGCCAGCCGAGCAGCGAGCCGATGCACGCGATCACCATCAGCGCGGTGACGATCGTGCCGACGGTCGGCGTGAACATCGTCGCGAACGCGAGGCCGAACGGCGCGTTCGACGCCGCGAGGATCGCGTTGGGCACGATCCCGGCGATCACGTTGGTCGATACGATGTAGAAGATCGCCGACGCGATCGTGCCGCCGAGCACGGCGATCGGCACGTTGCGCTCCGGATTCTCGACGGCGTCCGCGTTCGCGCACGCCGATTCGAGCCCGAGGAACGCCCACAGCGTCACCGCGATCGAGCCGCCGACGGCCGGCCCGAACGGCATGTGGTGCGGATTCCACGCGGCGCCCCAGGTCGCGCCGCTGAACCAGAACCAGCCGACCAGCGACACGACGACGACCGGAATGATCACGCCCCACACCGTGACCGCGCCGATCCGGCCGGTGATGCGCGAGCCGCCGAAGTTCGCGACCGTCGTCAGCACGAGCAGGAAGATCGTCCACAGCCCCGTCTGCAGCGGCGACAACGTCGCGTCGAACAGCACGGTGCCGTAGCCGACCGCCGTGACGCCGATCGCGACGTTCGCGATCACGAGCGACAGCCCGTACGTGTAGTTCGCCATGTAGTTGCCGGCCTTGCCGAACGCGTATTCCGCGTAGCCGCCCATCCCGCCCGGCTTGCGGCTCAGCATCCCGCAGCGCGCGAACGCATAGGCCAGCGCGAGCGAGCCGCCGGCCGTGACGATCCACGACAGCAGCGAGATCGTGCCGACCTGCGCGAGCTTCGCCGGCAGCAGGATGATGCCGGAGCCCATCATGTTGACCGCGGTGAGAATGGTGAGCTGCCAGACGTTCATCCGGTGCTTCTGCGCGGCCGCCGGGGCCGCATCGGCCAGATGCGCTGCGTTGTCCATGGTGTTCGATCCTTCGATGTGAGGCCGCCGCGCGGCCGATCGCTCGTTCGCCCGGTCAGGCTTCGGGGCTTCAAGCCGTCAGGCAGTACACGCGGTACGTGCCGTCCTCGACTTCCACGCCGTGCGTATCGTGCGCGAAGCCCGGAAAACGCCGGTCGTACGCTTCGAGCGCCTTCAGGTAGCCGAGCACCGGGCCGCCGGCCGGCCCCGCGTTCTCGCCGGGCATCAGGAGCGGAATGCCCGGCGGATAAGGCACGACGCCGGTGGCCACCGTGCGCCCGGCCAGCTCGTCGAGCGTGACCTGCTCGACGCGGCCCTGCACGAGACGCTCGTACGCGCGCACCGGGCTCATCTCCGGCGTCGGCAGGATCGAGAACGCGTCGGACATCAGACGCGTCGTGCCGAGCTGTTCCATCGCCGCGAACATCGTGTCGGCCAGATCCTTCAGCCCCATGCTCGCATAGCGTGAACCGTGCTCCTTCGCGAGCGACGGAATCGCCATGTCGAGCGGCAGGTTCGCATCGTAGTCGCGCTTGAAATCGCACAGCGCGCTGACGAGCGAGCCCCACTTGCCCTTCGTGATGCCGATCGAGAACAGGAACAGGATCGTGAAATCGGTCGTCTTCTCGACGACGATCCCGCGCGCATCGAGATACGCGGTGACGACGCTCGCCGGGATGCCGACCGGCATCAGGCCGCCGGCCGGCGCCACGCCCGGCGTGACGATCGACACCTTGATCGGGTCGAGCATGCAGTAGCCGTCCTCGATGTTGCCGAAGCCGTGCCATTGCGCGCCGGGGCGCAGCACCCAGCACGCCGGGTCGGTCGCGAGCAGCTCGGGCGGCGCTTCGTGGAACGGCAGCGTGCGGCCCGTGCGCGCCTCGAGCACGGTGTCGGGCTGCCAGCATTCGAAGAACCAGTCGCCCTTCGCGCCGAATTCGCCGTTCATCCGCGCGATCATCTGCCGGAACGCGACGGCCTCCTCGATCGATTCGCGCGTCAGCGCCGCGCCGCCGGGGCCGTCCATCATCGCGGCGGCGACGTCGTTCGACGCGATGATCGCGTAGTTCGGCGACGTCGACGCGTGCATCATGAACGTTTCGTTGAACTGGCCATGCGGAATCGGGCTGCGGCCGTCACGCACGTGGATGTACGACGCCTGCGACAGCGCGGTCAGCAGCTTGTGCGTCGACTGCGTCGCGAATACCGTCGGCCGATCCTTGTGGTGGTCGCGCGGGTCGCCGTGCATAGCATGGCGGTCGCGGTAGATCGGATTGAAACGCGCGTAGCCGTACCACGCTTCGTCAAAGTGCAGCCGGTCGACGCTCGCGCCGAGCAGCTCCTCGACGCGCGTCACGTTGTAGCAGAGGCCGTCGTACGTCGAGTTCGTCACGATCGCATGCTTCGGCTGGCGATCCGGCAGCCCCGCCGCGAGCGGGTTCGATGCGATCGCCTCGCGGATCGCCACTTGCGTGAGGCGCTCCGACGCAATCGGCCCGATGATTCCGTAGCGGTTGCGCGTCGGCACGAGGTAGGTCGGAATCGCGCCCGACATCGTCATCGCATGCTCGGCCGACTTGTGGCAGTTGCGGTCGCACAGCGCGATCTGGTCGCGGCTCACGCTCGCCATCAGGATGATGCGGTTCGACGTCGACGAGCCGTTCGTCACGTGATACGTACGATGCGCGCCGAATACGCGCGCCGCATAGCGTTCGCTTTCGCCGATCGGGCCCGAGTGATCGAGCAGCGAACCGAGTTCGCCCACCGAGATCGACAGGTCGGAGCGGAACAGCGATTCGCCGAAGTATTCGAAGAACGCGCGGCCGACCGGCGATTTCAGGAAGCCGGTGCCGCCCGTGTGGCCGGGCGTATGCCACGAGTATTCGTAGACGCGCGAGAACTTCGCGAGCGCGCCGAACATCGGCGGCAGGACGGTCGAGCGATAGCGTTCGATCGCCGCGTGGATGCGCCCGCCGATGAAGTCGGCCGTATCCTCGAGCAGCCACACGAAATCGTCGACCTTGCCCATCACCGCGGCCGGCACCGTCGACGCGACGCTGCGGTCGGCGAGCAGGAAGATCGGCACGCTGCCGTTGCGATGCCGGATCGCATCGACCACCGCTTCGGACGGCCCGTGACCGTCCACGCCGAGATCCCAGTCGAGCAGCACGCACTGGATCGACGGATCGGAGCGGATCAACACGATGGCATCGTCGGCGGACGTCGCCGTCAACACGTCGATACCGCGTTGCGCGAGCTCCGCGCTCAGCGTGCGAACCGCGCGCCCGGCCGCGGTTTCCTGCGCGATCTCGTCGTCGATCAGTAGCGCACGCATGCCGAGGCGGCGCATGCCGCCAATGGAAGTGTTCACGTTGTTGCCCTCGCTGTTGCGTTGCTTCGATTGGTATCGTTCGTCTCACGAGCACGCGGACGGCAGGTCACGGGCAGCGGCACGAGACGCTCGCCATTCCGGCTTGATTCGCCATCCAGTTCGGAGCCGACTATGCCATGAACGCCTTTCGATGAAAAGCCGACGATTCGGTGAAACCATCGGCGCCTTTCCAATAGGATTTCAACATTGGATCATTTTTATATGCGCCGCGGCACGACAATTCCCGATCGATTGATCAGGCTCATTCGTCAATGACATTGACGATTGCGATTGATTGAATTCGCGTGCCTTTATTGCTACGATCGGCGGCGTCGGGCACTATCCGATCACGGCCGTGGCGCGCTGCTCAACGCTTGCCGGCGCAGTCCGCATTCGGCGTTCGGCATTCGCGGGAGCGTTTCAATCGGCTGCAGCGCGTGTCGTATCGACATCACACGCCGGCGCGAATGCGGCTCCCGCTTCAGGTCATTTACCGGAGAGTTCGCGTGAGCCTGTTGAAAATCGCAGTCGAGCCGGCGCTGATCGGCGCCTTTCTCACCACGCACGAACAGGTCGACGTATTCCAGACCGATTTCACGAATATCGCGGCAGTCGTCGTCGGTATCGATACCGCGGAAAAGGTGCTGAAAACCGTCGAGCGAACCGGCTTCGCGATTCCGTTCTTCGTCGCGGTCGAACCCGACCAGGAAGTGCCGCCGTCGGTCCTGCCGAGCGCAAGCGGCGTGATCCCGCTCCGGCACGGCGGCCGCCATTACCACGGCAGGCAGATTTCCGCCGCCGCCGACATCTACAGCGAGAACCTGCTGCCGCCGTTCTTCAAGGTGATGCGCGACTACGTGCAGCGCGGCTACGTCGAATTCGACTGCCCGGGCCATCAGGGCGGCCAGTTCTTCTCGAATCATCCGCTCGGCCGGATGTTCTTCGATTTCTTCGGCGAGACGCTGTTTCGCTCGGATCTCTGCAACGCGGACGTCCGGCTCGGCGACCTGCTGATTCACGAAGGGCCCGCGCTGGAAGCACAGCGCAACGCCGCGCGCATCTACAACGCGGATAAAACCTGGTTCGTGCTGAACGGCACGTCGACGTCGAACAAGGTCGTCACGAGCGCGCTGCTCGCGCCCGGCGATCTCGTGCTGTTCGACCGCAACAATCACAAGTCGGTGCACCTCGGCGCGCTCGTGCTGTCCGGCGCGCGGCCGGTCTACCTCGAGACCGCGCGCAACGCGTGGGGCCTCATCGGCGGCGTCGACAGCGCGGCGCTCGGCGAAGCGCGCATTCGCGACGCGATCCGCGACGTCGCGCCCGAGCGCGCCGACCTGCCGCGCCCGTTCCGGCTCGCGGTGATCCAGCTCGGCACCTACGACGGCACGATCTACAACGCGCGCGAAATCGTCGACCGGATCGGGCATCTGTGCGACTACATCCTGTTCGATTCGGCGTGGGTCGGCTACGAGCAGTTCATCCCGATGATGCAGGACTGCTCGCCGCTGATGCTGACGCTCGGGCCCGACGATCCCGGCATCTTCGTCACGCAATCGGTACACAAGCAGCAGGCCGGCTTCTCGCAAACGTCGCAGATCCACAAGAAGGACAGCCACATCGAAGGACAGAAGCGCTTCTGCGATCACCGGCGCTTCAACAACGCGTACATGATCCACGCGTCGACGAGCCCGTTCTACCCGATGTTCGCGGCACTCGACGTCAACGCGCAGATGCATGCGGGCCCGGCCGGCAGGCGCCTGTGGCGCGACTGCGTCGCGCACGGCGTCGATGCGCGCAAGTTGCTGCTGAAAACCTGCCGCCAGATTCGCCCGTTCGTTCCGCAGCAGGTCGACGGCCGCCCGTGGGCCGACCATCCGACCGAGCAGATCGTCGACGACCTGCGCTTCTTCCGCTTCCACCCGGCCGACACGTGGCACGGCTTCGAAGGCTATGCGGACGACCAGTATTTCGTCGATCCGTGCAAGCTGCTGCTGACGACGCCCGGCATCGATCGCGACACGCACGAATATGCGCCGTTCGGCGCGCCGGCGCCGATTCTGGCGCGCTACCTGCGCGAGCACGGCGTCGTGCCCGAGAAAGCCGACCTGTATACGATCCTGTTCCTGCTCACGCCGTCGGAGAGTGCCGGCAAGCTGCAGCATCTGGTCGCGCACCTCGCGCAGTTCGAGCGCCATCTCGACCAGGACACGCCGCTGCGCGAAGCGATTCCGTCGCTGTGCGAAGCGTATCCGGAGCTGTACGGCACGATGCGTCTGCGGCAGCTGTGCCAGCGAATGCACGATTTCTACCGCAGCCACGACATGAAGCATCTGCAGAAACAGATGTTCCGGCGCGCGCAGTTCCCGAAGCAGGCGATGCTGCCGCAGGCCGCGAACACCGAGCTGATCCGCAACAACGTCGAGCTCGTCACGCTCGATCGCATCGAAGGCCGGATCGCGACCGAAGGCGCGCTGCCCTATCCGCCCGGCATCTTCTGCGTGGTGCCCGGCGAAGCGTGGGGCGGCCCGGCGCTCGACTACTTCCGTGCGCTCGAAGCCGGGATCAACGCGCTGCCGGGCTTCGAGCCGGAAATCCAGGGCGTGTACCTGCAGGCGAAGCCGGACGGCACGAAGCAGGCGTCGGCGTACGTGGTGGCCACCGGCGCCGACGCGTCGCGGGCCTGATCGCGATCGGTGCCCGCGCCGCGCGGCGCTGGCGCGCCGCGTGTATCATCGCCTCCATCATGCTCATCCGACCGCTTCGTCCGCTCCTGATCGCCCCGGCGCTCGCCGTCTCCATCGCCGCGCATGCGCAGCAGGTCGGCGTGGTTGCCGACGGCGTCTACTACACGCCGAATACGCATCTCGCGGCAGGCACGTCGCTGCAAGTGCTGCCCGATGACGACAAAGGCGTCGCGCACTGCTGCGCGACAGTCACCGGCCCCGCCGGCAAGCCCGGCAACCAGATTCTCGACAGCCTGCACGACGACCGCACGATCGCCGCGTACGCACTGTCGCTGCCGAAATCGGTGCCGGCGGACACGCGCGGCTTCGGCATCGTCGGCGCCGCGCATTTCGTGCGCCAGGGCGCGCACCCGGAAGCCGTGCTCGACGGCGGCTTGCAGCTCGCCTTCTCGACCTGCACGTCGGTGGAAGGCACGCATTACCTCGGGCGCAAGGTCGGCGCCAACAAGTTGCTCGTGCACCTGTATCAGTACTTCGACGGCGAACTCGAGCCGACCTGCAAGGATCGGGACCTGAAATGACGGCACCCGGCCGGCGGGCGGCATCGCGCCCGCCGCGTCACCACGCGTGCCTGTAGATCGCCAGCGCGTCGGCCTCGGTCACCTCGCGCGGATTGTTCACGAGCAGGCGCGTTTGCAGCATCGCGTCCGACGCCATCCGCGGCAGGTCGTCCTCGCCGATACCGACCTCGCGCAGCGTGCGCGGAATGCCCGTCGCGACGATCAGCCGGTCGATCTCGGCGATCAGCGCGTGCGTTTTCGCTTCGTCGCTGCCCGTGGCCGACGGCGCGACGATCGCCGCCAGTTCCGCATACAACGGCGCGGCGGCCGGCGCGTTGAAGCGCAGCACGTGCGGCAGCACGAGCGCGTTCGACAACCCGTGCGGCACGTGAAAGATCCCGCCCACCGGATAGGCCAGCGCGTGCACGGCCGCGACCGGCGCGTTCGCGAATGCCTGCCCCGCGAACATCGCGCCGACCAGCATCGCTTCGCGCGCGTGCCGGTTCTGCCCGTCGTCGCATGCGGCCAGCAGGTTGCGCGACAGCAGCGTCAACGCGTGCGTGGCCAGCATGTCGGAGACCGGATTCTTCAGCCGCGCGGACGTGTACGCCTCGATCGCATGCACCATCGCATCGATGCCGGTGGCGGCGGTCGCCGCGCGCGGCAGGCCGAGCGTGAGTTCCGCGTCGAGGATCGCGACGTCCGCGAACAGGTGCGGCGACACGACGCCCATCTTGCGCGCCTCGCCGACCGTGACGATCGATACGGCCGTAACCTCGGAGCCCGTGCCGGCCGTGGTCGGCATCTGCACGAGCGGCAGCCGCGCGCTCGCGACCTTGTCGACGCCGTACATGTCGGCCAGCGCCTGCGGGCCCGGCGCGAGCACCGCGATCAGTTTCGCGACGTCCATCGACGAGCCGCCGCCCAGACCAAGCACGATCTCGGCATCGGCCGCGACGGCCCGCGCGGTCGCTTCGAGCACCACGTGCTCGGGCGGATCGGCGATCACGTCGTCGATCACTGTGACCTGCCAGCCGTGCGCGGCGAGGCTCGCCAGCGCGGGCGCGAGCACGCCGCTGCGATGCAGGAACGCATCGGTGACGACGCACAGCCGCGCGAGCGCCGGAAAGCGTTCGCGCAACAGCGCGCCGAGCCGGCGCGCGACGCCGAATTCGACGATCTGCGTCGGAACGGTGCGGAATTGAAACGGGTTCATCGGGCGCCTCCCGGGGGCGTCGCCGTGCCGGTGTCCGGCTGCACCATGTAGCGGATCACCTCGCGACGCTCGAGCAACGGCATGATCGCGCCGACACCGATCCGCTGGAAATGCGGCGTTTCCCGATGTACGTCGAGGCCGTCGGCCTCGCTGTAACGCTCGAGGATCACGATGTGGTCGGGATTCTCCGGCGACCGGAAATACGCGTAGTCGAGGTTTTTCGGCTCGGTGCGCGTGGCCGGCGCGAGTTCGGCCAGCAGTTCGACCACGCGGTCGCCGTTGCCGGGTTTCGCGAAGAAATGCGCGATGACCTGCAGATAGGGTTCGTTCATGCGGCGCTCCTTGTTCGACACAAGCCCGTCGCGACGGGAGCGCCCCCGATCCGCCATGAACCGGATGGATTCAAACGCGATGAGGCGGCACCGTATCGCTGACGCGTCGTCGCATTGTATTGAATCGGCACGGCCTGCGCAGTGCCGCGACCTGGCCGCGAACAGCAGGCCGAATCGCGCCGCACGTTCACGGCGAGCCGGAACCGGGCCGCCCGCCCAGCGCCTGCGCCGCCGCCCCGGCTACCACGGCACCGTCCGCCCCAGATAGTCGAGATATTCGAGCCCGGGCCGCGCCCGCTTCGCCAGCAGCACGTCGACGAGGCTCGGCACGCTCTCCTCGATGGTCAGGCGCGCGTCGGGCCCGCCGAGTTCGGTGCGGACCCAGCCGGGCGCCATCAGCGCCAGCGCGCGGCGCGTGCCGGCCTGACGCGCCGCGAAGCTGCGCATGAACTGGTTCAGCGCGGCCTTGCTACCGCGATACACCTCCCGCATCCCGCTGACGTTGTTGGTCACGCTGCCCTGCCCCGACGACATCGCGCCGATCAGCCCGTCGTCGGTCACGAGATCCTGCAGCGTCTCGATCGCGCGCATCGGCGCCAGCGCATTCGTGATCATCACGCGCACGAATTCGTCGGTCGTCACTTCGCCGATCGTTTCGTTCGGATCGTTGGTCGTGCCCGCATTCACGAACAGCATGTCGAAGCGCCGGCCCGACAGGCGCTCGCGCAGCGCGGCCAGTTGCGCGGGCTCGCAGATGTCGAGCGTGCCGATCTCGAGCCGGCCGTCGAACTGGTCGGCCAGGTCGTGCAGCTTCGTGCGCCCCGATCCTTCGCGCACGGTGCCCGTCACGTGCCAGCCCTTGTCCAGGAATGCCTCCGCCATTGCCAGTCCGAGGCCGCGCGACGCGGCGACGAGCAGGATCGCGGGGGCGTTTCGTCGATTCGATTCAGTCGATTGCATGGTTTTCGCCTTTGCCGTGTTTCGTCATGCGCCTACTATAGGCGCGCGCCAAGACAGGCGCCAGACGCACCCGATGCAATCCATCGTTGCACCGAACGCCATGCCAAACCTCGTAGTGGCGTATCCTGTCCGCATGGAAGACATCGACCTGAACCTCGTCACCGCGCTCGACGTGCTGCTGTCGGAGAGCAGCGTGACCGGCGCCGCGCGCCGGCTGGGCCTGAGCACGTCCGCGATGAGCCGCACGCTCACGCGGCTGCGCGTCGCCACCGGCGATCAACTGCTCGTGCGCGCCGGGCGCAAGCTCGTGCCGACGCCGCACGCCGCCGCGTTGCGCGAGCGCGTGCATGCCGTCGCGCGCGACGCGTGCGCGGTGCTCCGGCCGGCCACCGCCGACGTCGACTTCGCCACGCTCACGGCCACGTTCACCATTCGCGCGGCCGCGTCGTTCATGGAAATGCTGTCGGGCCCCGTAGTCGCCGCCCTGGCCGACGTCGCGCCGCACGTGCGGATCCGCTTCGTCCCGAAGCTCGACCGCGATCCGCAAGCGCTGCGCGATGGCACCGTCGATCTGGAAATCGGCAAGCGCGGCGACGACGCGCCCGAGCTGCACACGCGCATGCTCTTTCACGACTGGCACGTCGCGGTGGCGCGCGCCGGGCATCCGCTGTTCGCGTCGGCGCGGATCACGCCCGCGCGCTATGCGGCCTGCCGCCACGTCATTTCCGCACAGTTGGGCGATTTCGACGGGGCCGCCGACGACCCGGCCGGCGAGGCCGGCCCGGGCCCCGCCGTGCACGTCGTCGTGCCGGGCTATCCGGACGCGATGCGTGTCGCGGCCAGCACCGACCTGATCGCGCTGGTGCCGCGC
This sequence comes from Burkholderia sp. AU16741, assembly GCF_002223345.1. Taxonomy (NCBI): domain Bacteria; kingdom Pseudomonadati; phylum Pseudomonadota; class Betaproteobacteria; order Burkholderiales; family Burkholderiaceae; genus Burkholderia; species Burkholderia sp. AU16741. The sequence goes on along the minus strand of NZ_NKEZ01000008.1, from coordinate 25,615 downwards.
TCGAGCCTCGGCAACGCGTGCTCGCCGGGGCTCATCGAAGCGCTCGGGCTGCGCAGCTTCGAGGTGCCGGTCCGCCTGCCGGCGATCCTCGTGTCGGCGCTGTGGCATCCGCGCATGCACGGCGACCCCGTGCATCGCCGCCTGCGTGACACGGTCATCGCCGTGTGCCAGCGCGCGTATCCGGATGCCCGCCCGCCACGCACGACGGCGCGGGGCAATGGAGCACGCGCCGCCGGCTGACCGTGGTTGACCTCACGCCGCTCAGACCAGCCGGCCGCCGCCGTCGATGTGCAGGATTTCGCCATTCATGAAACGGTTGCCCAGCAGGAACGCGATCGCTTCCCCGACTTCGTCGGCGCGGCCGACACGGCCGCCCGGCAACGCCGCGGCGGCGCCCGCGAGGATCGCATCGCGCGCTTCCGGGCCAAACGCGTCGTACAGCGGCGTCTCGACGAAGCCCGGCGCGACGACATTGACGCGCACCGGCTTCAGTTCCAGCGCGAGCGACTGCGCCAGCGCCTCGACGCCGCGCACGGCGGCGGCGATGACGGCCGTGCCTTGCGCGCCCGGACGATCCGACAGCTGCCCGCCGGTCAACACGATCGAACCGGTCGCGGGTATCAGCGGCAATGCGGCGCGGATCGCGTACACCGGCCCGGCGATGCGCTCGTCCAGCGCGGCGAGCAGATGATCGGGATCGGTCTCGTTCAGTTTGCCGGCAATGAAGCGACCGGCCGTGACGACCAGGTGATCGACCCGCGTCAGCGTATCGAATACGGCCTGCACCGCGTGCCGGTCCGCGATATCGGCCACCGCGATGCCCGCGCCGCCGAATCCTCCCTGTCGCGGCCAGGCCGGGCGGCGCCGGCGGGCCCTTCGGCTAAAATGCCGCACTTTCCACCTTGTCCGGCCCGCTCGCCATGCAACCCGCCTCCTCCGCCCCATCCGCCTCCCATGGCGCCGACGCCGCCGACCCGGCCCGCGACCTCGTCTACGGCCCGAACGACCGGCCGGCGCCGATGGTCGCCTTCGTCGCCGCGCTGCAGCACCTGCTGGCGATCATCGTGCCCATCGTCACGCCCGGCCTGCTGATCTGCCAGGCGCTCGGCGTGCCCAGCCGCGATACGACCCTGATCGTGTCGATGTCGCTGGTGATTTCCGGCATCGCGACGTTCGTCCAGTGCAAGCGCTTCGGCCCGCTCGGCGCCGGCCTGCTGATCGTCCAGGGCACCAGCTTCAACTTCGTCGGCCCGCTGATCGCCGGCGGCAGCCTGATGGTCAAGCAGGGCACGCCGGTCGAGACCGTGATGGCCGCGATCTTCGGCGTCGTGATCGCCGGGTCGTTCGTCGAGATGGGCGTGTCGCGTATCCTGCCGTTCGTGAAGCGCCTGATCACGCCGCTCGTCACCGGCATCGTCGTGCTGCTGATCGGCCTCACGCTGATCAAGGTCGGCCTGATCAGCATGGGCGGCGGCTACGGCGCGATGGCCAAGGGCACCTTTGCGAGCGCCGAGAACCTGACGCTGTCCGGCCTCGTGCTCGGCACGATCATCCTGCTGAACCGCGTGCCGATCGTCTGGGTGCGCAGCACCGCGCTCGTCATCGCGCTCGCGATCGGCTATCTCGCGGCCGCGTTCCTCGGCCGCCTCGACTTCACCGGCATGCACCAGGCCGCGCTGTTCCAGGTGCCGACGCCGCTGCATTTCGGCATCGGCTTCTCGTGGGCGCTGTTCGTGCCGATGCTGATCATCTACCTCGTCACGTCGCTCGAAGCGATCGGCGACGTGACGGCCACCAGCAAGATCTCGAACGAGCCGGTCGAAGGGCCGGTGTGGATGCAGCGGATCAAGGGCGGCGTGCTCGTCAACGGCGCGAACTCGCTGCTGGCCGGCGTGTTCAACACGTTCCCGAGCTCGGTATTCGCGCAGAACAACGGCGTGATCCAGATCACCGGCGTCGCGAGCCGTCACGTCGGCATCTGGATCGCGGGGATGCTCGTCGTGCTCGGCCTGTTCCCGGTCGTCGCCGGCGTGCTGCAGGCCGTGCCGGAGCCCGTGCTCGGCGGTGCGGCGATGGTGATGTTCGGTGCGGTGGCCGCGTCGGGCATCAACATCCTCGCGGGCGTCCACCTCGACCGCCGCGCGCTGCTGATCATCGCGGTATCGCTCGCGCTCGGCCTCGGCGTGTCGCAGGTGCCGGACATCCTGAACAGCCTGCCGCATGCGCTGAAGAACGTGCTGGAATCGGGCGTGGCGACGGGCGGCATCTGCGCGCTCGTGATGAACTGGTTCCTGCCGGAAAGGAAGTAACGGCAATCGCGGTGCGAACCGCATGACGACGTGGCGCGCGTGACGGGCCACGTCGGTCGTCGCGCCAAACGGCATCGGACGTCCCGCGCACCGCCCTGCCACCGGGCGCGCTCGCGCAGGCACGCGGCGTGCCGGCCGCGCATCGGCGGCAATCAATCGTCAAACCCGGTCAGGGCGCCTTGGCCGATCGATTTGTGCTGGTTAGAATCACGGCATGCCCCAAACCCTCGCGCCCGACCAAGCCCCCGAAACGACTGCCGTTCCGATCAAGGAACGCGCGACCGTCGTCTGCTATCGCGATGCGCGAGTGTTGCTCGTCACGCGTGCGGCGTCGCGCTGGGCCCTTCCGGGCGGCACGATCAAGCGCGGGGAAACGCCGCTCGAAGCCGCGCATCGCGAACTGGGCGAGGAAACCGGCATGACCGGCCAGGACCTGGTGTACTCGATGCAGTTCACCGGGCTCGCGAAAATCCATCACGTGTTCTTCGCGGAAGTCGGGCCGGACCAGACGCCTCAAGCGAGCAACGAGATCGAGAAATGCAAGTGGTTTCCGATCGACAGCGTCGACCGCCTGCGCGCGAGTATTCCGACGAAGCGAATCGTCGAGCTCGTCTACGACCACGAAATCCGCAAGGCGTAGCGCACCCCGAGCCGTGGGCCGGCTGAGTCGGGGCCGTGATCAGCGGTGCGCGGACGCTCAGTGCGCGCGCTTTCTTCGCAGTTCGTGCGTGGAATAGACGACGAGGAAGATGCCCAGCATCGCGGCGCCGGACGCCATGAAGTCGTTTGCGCTGTTGCGCAGCGCCGCCGGGAAAATACCCAGGCTCAATCCCGCGCCAGCAAGAAGCAATCCTGCCGCCACGCCCCAGATCGGTCCTGCGGTCTTGTCGATTTTGTTTTTCATACGGCACCCGTCTACGGTCATTACCTGAACGATATCGGCAAAAAACGCCGCGTCTACCTTCAGCGATTCCACTATAACCGGAAGAAAATACGCAAGCTTCTGGTGCTTTTCCCGATCAAGTTTCGGCGGCCGCAGCCGCCATGTTCGGCTCGGGTCGAGCAATACGATGCCGACCGTTGCGTGACGGACGGCCGAGGCGAAGCCGGACGATATGCATCAGCGGGCCACGAGAGCGTCTGATGCGTTGGATGCGCTTCGCGTTGAACGGCACTTGTCCGGCAGCAATGCCTTCATTGCGCCACGCACCCCACCGGGCGATGCCCATGACCGGGCGAATCGGCGACGATCCAGCGGATTTCCTCGACGGCGGCCGCGCCATCGGCCTCGATTGACGGTCATCACCCGACGTCACCGGACGTGACGGTCGCGCCGAAGAAGGTATGGATATTGCGCCGCGGCCTCATCTTTCCGACCTGACACAGGAGAACCGATGAGCGATCCCACCGCAAATTCCCGGGCGGCTCCCAAGGCCGTGCCGTCCCCACGCGATCCCCATCTTCGCGCGCTAGCGAACTGCATTCGCTTCCTTTCAATGGATGCCGTACAGAAAGCCAACAGCGGTCATCCCGGTGCGCCAATGGGCTTGGCCGACATCGCGACGGTCCTGTTCAAGGAGTTCATGCAATTCGATGCATCCGCGCCCCACTGGATCGATCGAGACCGGTTGGTACTTTCCAACGGACACGCGTCGATGCTCCTCTACAGCCTCCTCTATCTGACGGGCTATTCCGACATGACGCTGGACGAGCTCAAGCGGTTCCGGCAAGTCGGCAGCAAGACGCCCGGCCATCCGGAGTATTCGCACGCCGAGGGAATCGAACTGACGACCGGCCCCCTCGGACAAGGCATCGCGGAATCCGTCGGCATGGCGTTGGCTGAGCGCATCATGAATGCGCGCTTCGGCGATGATCTTGTCGATCACTACACCTACGTATTTCTCGGTGACGGTTGCCTGATGGAAGGTATCAGCCACGAGGCCATTTCCCTGGCCGGCCACCTCCGGTTGGGCAGACTGATCGCGTTTTGGGACAACAATTCAATCTCTATCGACGGCGCCACCAAGCTCGCGGTCTCGGACAACGAGATCGAGCGCTTTCACTCGGCCGGATGGCGCGTCCTGGAAATCGACGGTCACGACACGGATGCGATACGGCATGCCATCGAGACCGCTCGAACGACGAATGACAGACCGACCTTGATCGCATGCAGGACGATCATCGGGTTCGGCTTTCCGACGAAGGCCGGGACCGAGCGAGCCCATAGCGACGCGCCGGGCGAGGATGAAATCGCGGGCGCACGACAGACCCTCGACTGGCATTCGCCGCCGTTCGAAATCCCGGACGACCTGCTGAAAGCATGGCGGGAGATCGGGGCGCGCGGCCGCAATGCAAGACTCGCGTGGGAAGAGCGCGTCGGCCGGGCGCCGCTGGCACTGCGTACCGAATTCGAGCGGCGCAATGCGGGCAAGCTTCCGGATGACTGGAAGCAGGCAATTGCCGCGGCACGGCAGGCTTTTATTGCCAGTGGTCGTGAAATGGCCACCCGCAAGGCCAGCGGTGAAGTGCTTGATCGTCTCGTCGACGCGATTCCGGAATTGCTCGGCGGCTCGGCGGACCTCACGGTGTCCAACAATACGAAGACGAAGCATCAAATCGCGATCGAGCCGGGACAGTTCAAAGGTTCGTACCTCCACTACGGCGTCCGCGAACATGGGATGGCCGCCGCGATGAACGGCATCGCCCTTCATGGCGGCCTGATTCCGTACGGCGGCACCTTCCTTTGTTTTTCGGACTACTGTCGCCCGGCGATCCGGTTGAGCGCGATGATGCGGGTGCGATCCATCTTCGTGATGACGCACGATTCGATCGGCCTCGGAGAAGATGGCCCGACTCATCAGCCCGTCGAACATCTCGCGGCACTTCGGGCGATTCCCCAGCTCGCCGTCTATCGGCCGGCCGATCCAATCGAAGCGGCAGAGTGCTGGGAACTGATTCTCGAACAGCCCCGCAGGGCTGCGCTCCTGGCGTTGTCGCGACAGCCGGTCCCGCTGCTGCGCAACGAACCCGGCAACGAAAACGAGTCGGCGCGGGGTGCCTACATTTTGCGGAAGGCCGAGGGTGGGCCGCGCCGACTCACGCTGCTCGCGACAGGCTCGGAGGTTCACCTCGCTGTCCAGGCTCGCGACATCCTGCAGAAGGAAGGTGTGCCGACGACCGTTGTATCGATGCCGTGCCGCCTGCTCTTCGAGGAGCAGCCACGCGATTACCAGGAGGCCGTGCTGGGTGCGTCTCCCGCGAGAGTCGCGGTCGAGGCCGCCGTCGAACTGGGATGGGAGCGATACATCGGCCCGAAAGGCCGATTCGTCGGCATGCACAGCTTCGGCGAGTCCGGAAAAATCAACGACGTATACGAGAAATTCGACATCACGGTAGATGCGGTCGTTCGCGCTGCGCGGGACGTACTGCGAGATAACGGCATGCACTGATCAAGCACGCGACAACGCTGTGTCCGGCGGCATGCGAACGGCCGCCTCCAGCGAACCCGAGTCAACGGGCAATCGTGCCGCAGTGATAAGTCGCCCTCCGCCCTGCCCTATCGAAGTAGCTGTTCGAAAATGAATGAGCCGCTCATTGAGCGGCAGTCGTTCGAGCGCGTACGGCCCATGCCGCGAACGTAAGTCCGCTGATACCCAAGACGATTGTCAGCAGGATGCTCTGAAACAAGCCTGACTGGAGCGTAGCACCCGTGGGCCACGCACGTCCGGCGATGAAGACTTTGACCTGCACACTTATCAGGGCGACGGTCACGGCCAACAATGCGGCTCCGATCTCACGGACAGAACGCCGCAGGTCCCAGCAGATAAGGGCGCTGAACACCAGGGCGGGTAGCAGAAAGAGCGCGGAGCTTCCCCACATGGCCGCCGCGTCCGGTTTCTTCAATGCGGCAAAGCCGATGCTATGGGCCGTAAAAACCGCAAAAACGAGCAGACCGGTACTAATCGCTCCTCGCATCGTGAATATTCGAGGGAGCCGGGTCGAGCGTGAGAAATAGACCTTCGCGCTGGGTGCGAAGAAGAGCAGCGCGCAGATGACGAGATTCAATGCCAGCACGAACACATATGATGGCGCTGCCCGCACGTCCCATAGGGGAGCCGATATTGCGCCAGCGACTACGAGCACCGCCAGCGCGAGCCATCTTGCCCAGCGCCAACCACGGAACAGCCCGACCGCGACAACCACGGTCAGAGGAATCTGGATCCAGTGCCACCTCCATTGCACCGAGACGGGAAACACGCTGCCGGGGTCGAGCGGAATCTTGCCAATGGGGGCCGCGGCGTCATACGCGCGAAGCAGCGTCATCGTGAAGGTCAGGAACAAATATGCCAGCCCCGTAACGATCGCGGGACGCGTCGCAGTCTTCGTTCCGTTCCCGATGTCATCGTTCATTGTTGGCAACCCGAGACGGTAGCTGGCATTTCTGTTCTTTTCTTATCGCTATGCACCGGTGCGGGTAGCGGTGCCTTCAACCGGCCAGCGGACGAAGGAAAAGACCCAGTACATCACCAGATTGATCACCGGCACCAACAACAGCAAGCAAAGCCAGCCCGAAAAGCCCGCTTTTCGGAGAATGCGAGCGGCGGGAACGAGATAGATGATCGGCAGGAGGATCAGGATAATCCAGTGCCAGACGCTGAAATTTGCCATGTCATTTTCCGGTTATTCGCCTTGACCGTCGCCGTCAGCCTGCGCGACCGAAATACAGCCGCCCGGATGCCTTCCGCCCGACTGCGTCACTCGTTCTGCAGGTACGGTCTTACTCTCTTTTCCTATTATCGGCATGCGCCGCGATTCCTTTATTCACCGCATGCCCGCGACCTTTGAGGCTGCCACATCGAAAGTTGCCGTGTACTCGCATCCGCCGACGTGTGCCGACCGCTCGATCAGGCGAGCCGAGAAATCAGCCTTTGCGGATGCCACGAAAACGCGAAGCGCTTTTCGCACCGTGTCAGCGCCTTCGAAGATTGAATCGTGATGCGAAAAGCTCGAGGCTCGCCGCCATCCGGTTTCGCTCGCCCCAGTCGGCCTGGAGACCGAGCTCAGGCGCCCTTGATCGGCGGAATATGGCGACGCACGATCATCAGGCAGATAAAGACCATCGCCATCGCGGCACCCAGCATGCCCAGGTACGCAGGCGCTCCGCCCTGCGTGATCACGAAGGCCCCCGCGAACGCGCTGAGAATCGCGCCGAGCCGTCCAAACGCGAGCGCGGATGCGGTCCCGGTCGCGCGAATCTCGGTCGGATAGACGTACGCGCAAAGGGCATACATCGTCGACTGGACCGCGTTGACGAAGAGGCCGTGCAAACCGATGCCGAACACGAGCAGCATCGTGTGGGCGGAAACGTCGAGACCGCGCAGCAAAAGCGCGCTCGCGGCTGCCATCAGGCAGCACACGAGCAAAGGCCGGCGCGACCCGAATCGACCGATCGCCACCGCGCAACCCATTGCGCCGAGTACGCCGCCGAGGTTGTAGGCGGTAAGACCCGAACCCGCCACCGAAGGGCTGAGCCCCTCGCCTGCAAGCATCGTCGGCAGCCAGCTGAATGCGCTGTAGACCGCAACCAGGTTCATGAAGAAAGCGACCCAGATTGCAAGCGTGTCTCGGCCCTGATGGTCGGCGAACAGCGCACGAAAGCCTGGACGCTGCCCAGCCTTCTGCTCCTTCTGATCGGCGAACACGGCGTCCGGCCGAATCGAGCGGGACATGCGGGTCAGCAGGTGACGCAGTTCGTTCCAACGTTCGTGACGGCGGGCCAGATAACGTGGCGATTCCGGCATGACGAAATACAGCAGGAACGCCAGCGCGACGGGAAGCGTGCCGCCAATCAGAAAGAGGCCGCGCCAGCCATAATGAGGCAGCACGACGCTCGCGAACAACCCGGCAAGCATGCCCCCCAGCGGTACGCAAACGATGGTTGCGGTCACGGCGAGCGTTCGTCGGCGAGCAGGCGTAAATTCCGCCGTCATGGTCGTCGCGCTCGGCAGTGCGCCGCCGATACCCAGTCCCGCGAAGAAACGCAGGATCGCAATGGTCATGACGTCCGGCGATAGCGCGATCGAACTCGTCGCCAGGCCGAATACCAGCACGCTCCCGATGATTGCCCAGCGCCGACCGAACCTGTCCGCAAACAGCCCGGCGAATGCGCTGCCTATCCCCATGCCGACGAGGCCCGCAGCAACGGCGGGTGCAAATGCGTTGCGCGTGATGCCCCATTCCTTGATCAGGCCGGGAATGGCGAATCCGATGAGTTGCCCATCGAATCCATCCATCACGATCGCGAGCGCGGCGAGCAGGACAACCATTCGCTGGAACGCCGAGAACGGTCCATCATCAAGCGTGCGGCCGATGTCTACGGTCGGAAAACCGGGATTTCGATCGTTCATTTCGCTCCCGCGGCCGGATTGGCGAATTCAAAATTGCAGTCCCGATTAATCCGCCTTCCAACGTGATGATCAAACTCGAACCGCGTGCGAGCGAGCGACGACTCGGCATTGACGACAGGCATTGCAGTCTCCTTGAGCCGATCGCTCGTCGTTCCGGGAGCGAAGGCTTTCCAACGATATAGGGTTGTTATTTTGTTCGCGCCCACCGTCAGGAAGCTCATCGCTTCCACGGCGAAACACGCGCGCTGGCCGCGGCAACGATCAGAACGGATAGTGACGAGGCGTCGTTTGCACGGTGATCCAGCGCAAATCGGTAAATTCCGCGACTCCTGCCTTGCCGCCGAAATGCCCGAAACCACTGGACTTTATCCCGCCAAACGGCATTTGCGCCTCGTCGTGAACCGTCGGGCCATTGACGTGGCAAAGCCCGGACTCGATACGCTTCGCTACCGTCAACGCCCGCGCGACGTCACGGCTGAAGACTGCCGCCGACAGACCATATTCGTTGTCGTTTGCACATGCGACGGCCTCTTCGTCGCCATTGACACGAACGATCGCCTTGACGGGCCCGAACGATTCCTCCCGGTAGATCTGCATGTCCGCCGTCACGTGATCGAGCAACGTGGCCGGCATGAGCGTGGTCTCGGCTTTCCCTCCGCATACCAGAGTCGCGCCTTTCGCCAGCGCGTCGTCGATCAGGTCGTTGCATCTCCTGACGGTCGCCATGTCCACGACGGAGCCGAGCACGGTCGGCCCCTTTCTCGGATCGCCAAGCGGCAGGCTCCGGGCCTTTTGCGCCAGTCGCGCGACGAATTCATCGGCGATCTTCGTGTCGACGACGATGCGTTCGGTCGACATGCAGATCTGGCCGGAATTGGCGAACGCCCCGAATGCCGCGCCTTGAACGGCAGCGTCGATATCGGCATCGTGAAGCACCAGAAACGGCGCCTTTCCGCCGAGTTCGAGTACCGAAGGCTTCAGATATTTCGCGCACTGGGTCGCGACGATGCGGCCGACGCGCGTCGAACCCGTGAAGTTCACCCGTCTGACCGCCGGCTCGGCAATGATCGCTTCGACGATGTCGCCCGCATTCGGCGGCGCGTTCGTGACGAAGTTCACGACACCGCGCGGCAGTCCGGCGTCCTGCAACGCCTCGATGATGAGGCCGTGGGTCGCGGGGCAGGTTTCGGAGCCTTTGAGCACGACGGTATTGCCGCACGCCAGCGGCAACGCGATGGCACGCACGCCGAGGATGACGGGCGCGTTCCACGGTGCGATCCCGAGCACGACGCCGGCGGCCTGCCTCACGCCGAGCGCGAGACTGCCCGGCACGTCCGACGGAATCACCTCGCCCGAAATCTGCGTGATCATCGCAGCCGCTTCACGCAGCCCGTCGGCCGCAAGCTTGACGTTGAAATCCGCCCACAGGCGGGATGCGCCCGTTTCGGTTGCCATGGCCAGCGCGAAAGCGTCGCCTTTTTCTTCGAGCGCATCCGCGGCCCGATTCAGTAGCGCGCGTCGTTCGCCGGGGCCCATCGCCGACCATGCGGGAAACGCGGCCGCCGCCGCATGCACCGCCGCTTGTGCATCGGCGACAGTCGCGGCGGGCGCCGTCGAGGCAACCGTGTCATCGAGTGGGTTGCGGCGCTCGAATGTCGCGCCATCGCGAGCCATCGCACGCTCGCCGTTGATCAACATCGTTACCTGATTCATTACCGTCTCCTGGAATATTCTTGAAAAACCGGCCTGCCGAATCACCGACTCGCGGTCAGGCCACGACAATTTCGACGACGCGTGTTTTTCCGGAAGACAACGCGTCTTCCAGCGCGGGCTTCAGCGACAGCGCGTCGCTCACTCGAACGCCTTCGCACCCCATGCTGTTGGCCAGGGAAACGAAATCCAGCCCTGGCAGGTCGGTGCCCTGTACCGGCTCCGACGCGGCGAAGCCGAACACGGGCGCGAATTCCTGCAAGGCGGCGTAGCGCGAGTTATTGAGGATCACGAATGTGATCGGAAGATCGAGCTGGACCGCGCTATAGATCGCTTGCGGCGAATACATCGTCGAGCCGTCGCCGATGAGGCCGATCACGCGGCTGCCGGGTTTGGCCAACGCCACGCCCACCGCGGCGGGCATGCCGTAGCCCAGACCGCCGCTTGCCATCGTGTAGAACGTCCGACTGCGCGTGAACGGCAGATAACGTTGCATGACGGGGCGCGAACTGGGCGCCTCCTCGACCACGATATCGGCTGCGTTGCGGACCTCGGACAGCGTCTGCAACGCAAAGGCGACCGACATCACTGCCGTGGGCTCGGCTCGCTCGACCGCCTCGCGCGGCGCCGGCAGCGGCCTGCCTCGCGGCGCCGGACGGGCGAGCAGGTCCGCCAGCCCCAGGCGAATGTTCGCCACCACCGACGTGCCGACCGGGGTCCACGCAGCGGTAGCCGGATCGTCGATGAGCTGGTACAACGCCGCGCCGTCGGGCACATGCGGGCCGCTGCCTTCGACGTGATACGCAAAAGCCGGCGCGCCGACGACGAAGATCAGGTCATGCCCGTTCAGCATCCGAACGATTTTTTCGCGCATCGCCGGCAGGAAGCCGGCGAAAAGCCGATGATCTTCAGGGAAGCTGCAGCGTGACGACATCGGTGCAACATAAACCCGCGCGTTGTGGCGCTCGGCCAGCTGGATGGCCTCGCTCCACGCATCGGCACGATCGAGTTCCGCGCCGACGACGATGGCCGGCCGTTTGCAGTCGTCCAGCGCGTCGCCGATCTCCGCGATCCGTACCGGATCGGGGCGGAACCGGGTGCTGACCCGGGTCGCCTCGACGAACTCGGCCGGCTGATCCCAGTCGTTGACCGGAACGGACACGAACACCGGGCCGCGCGGCTCCTGCATCGCCACGTGGTAAGCCCGGGCGAGCGCCAGCGGAACATCCGCGGCACGAGCCGGTTCGATGCTCCACTTCACATAGGGCCGCGGCAGCTCGGTGGCTTGCGATGCCGACAGAAACGGATCGAACGGCAGAATCGAACGGGCCTGCTGGCCGGCCGTGACGATCAGCGGCGTCCGGTTCTTGAAAGCCGTGAAGATGTTGCCCATCGCGTTGCCGACACCGGCCGCCGAATGCAGGTTGACCAGCGCGGCATTGCCGGTGGCTTGGGCATACCCGTCCGCCATACCGACCACCACTGCTTCCTGCAACCCGAGCACGTACCGGAAGTCCTCAGGGAAGTCGCGGAACATCGGTAGCTCGGTCGAGCCGGGATTGGCAAACACGGACGTCAATTCGAGGCGCCGCATCAAGTCCACGACGGCATCGCGAACGGTCGGCTGCCCACTTGTGTTTCGTTGCATCTCGAATCCTCTGCGGTTCGCCACTCAGGCTGGCGGTGATGGGATGAGCCGCAGTATGGGATTCGGCGCCTTGTTTGAAAATTGCCAAAAAGGCTCAAAGTCATTACATTCAAGCATGAGTCTGACGGATCGCCGGAGCGGCCCATTCCGCCCGGATGCCTTGTCGGACAAGGCTGTTCGCCGTCATCGGGGCTCGGCGGTCGCCGCAAGGAGCGGGCACCGCGGTCCCTGGCAGGGAAGACACCTCGCAGGCGCCGGGCGGCCCGGAATCCCGTTCGCCCCCTTCACTCCTTTCAATCTGGTCCGCCACGATGAGTTTCAATCTGCAGCAGCTGATGATGTTCACCATGATCGTGTCCGCGGGTAGCCTGGGACGGGCCGCGGCCATGCTGAACATGACCCAGCCGGCGCTGAGCAGATCGATCAAGCGGCTCGAGGAGTCCGTCGGGGCGCCGCTTTTCGAGCGTCACACCAAAGGGATGCAGTTGACCGCGCTGGGCGAAGCATTGATGCCGCATGCGATGTCGCTGCAAAGGGAAGCCGAACAGGCGCGCGAGGAACTGGACGCGATGCGCGGCCTGGCGAAAGGCGTGATCAAGGTCGGCGCGGTGGGCAGCATAGCGAGTCTCGTCCTGCCGATGGCCATCGCATGTGTGCTCGAGAAATGGCCCAATCTGCGCGTCGAGGTGATCGAAGGCGTGTGGGATCGTCTCGTCGAGGGCTTGCTCGCTTATGAAATCGACCTGGCGCTTTGCACGTCGGGAATCGAAACCGAGGATGTCGCTGCGCTCTCCGATTGTTCATGGACCGACAGGAGTTTCGTGGTCGCGGCCCCCGATCATCCGCTGCGGGCGAAGCGCGGCCTTCGACTCGACGACACATTGACACAACGGTGGGCACTCACGCCCAAGGGAACCGGACCTTATGCCCACATGCAGGAAACCTTCAGGGCCCGCGGCCTGCCGATGCCGGCCATCGCGGTCGAGACCCGTTCGGTCACCGTGCTCAAAAGCCTCGTAGCGCGATGTGGCTTTGTCTCGTGGATGGCCGAACCGATGTACGACACCGAAAGCAAAGCGGGCGTCATCGACGCCCTGGACATTGAAGGCCTGGATGCGCCACGTACTTTGACGGCGTTCCGGCGCCGGCGAGGCACGCTACCCGCGCCCGCCGTCAAACTGCTGGACGAATTGCGTCATCTCACAGGGTCTTTGCGCAAGGAAGGGCAACGCCTGTCTCGAGGGCCGTGAATGGGACATGCCCGCGATCCGCTCTGCGTGCCGCTCGCGCATTTCACCGAGGTTTCGATGGAAGCGACTGCAGCGTCGAACCGGTAGCCTCCACGTCCGCGCGAACGCCGCCGCGCTCACCGCCCACGTCTTCGGAAGCAGTCCGTACGATATGACGATATGCCGTCGGTGAATGCCCTGACATGCGCTTGAACGCGTTGCTGAATGCGCTTTCGGACGAGTAACCGAGCGACTGCGCAAGCAGTGCGACCGGGACGTTCTCGTCGCGCAAACGGCGCTCCGCAAGACGCATGCGCCACTCGCCAAGATAGGTCAGCGGGGCGACGCCGGCGCTCGCCCTGAAGTGAGAAGCGAACGTGGTCCGTGACATCGCACACGCGGCGGCAAGCTCATCCAGATGCCATGAACGCGCGGGATCGCCATGCATCAGCCGCAATGCCGGAGCGATGCGCGGGTTGCCGAACGCGCGCAGCCATCCCGTCAAGGACGCGGACGTCTTCAGATGGGCACGCAGTATCTGAATGAACAGCAGTTGTGAAAGCTGGGCCGATACGAGTTGCGCGCCGGGCAGATCGGCCGCACGCTCTTCCACGAGTTGCTCGAGAAGCCAGCGGACCCTCACTGCCTGCGGCGATACGGACGGCACGTGAATCCATGGCGGCAGAACGTCCGACAGCAAGCTGCCCGTGACCGGATCGAGCAGTACGTGTCCGCCGATCTGCGCGAAGTCGTCGCCGTCGCCCAGTTTCACCATCGACTTTCCGGCGCCCGAGAACAACGCCATCGCGTCGACGGGTGGCACGCAAGGATCGCTTGCGAGGACGAACGACCGTTTTGCCGTCAGCAACCCGACGTCGCCGCTCCCAAAGCGGATGGGCGTTTCCTCTCCGTCGATGGAAACCCAGCACGTGCCCTTCACCACCGCGAAAAACTTGATTTTGTCGGGCGCCGGGAATCGGACGGCCCAAGCGCCGCCGGCGGAGAAGCCCCCCGTCGTCAGCGATTCGGCGTTCGTGAGCCTCAGGATGTCGGAGAAAGGGTCGTCACTCATCATCGTACTGTCGCGCAAGCAAATCGCACTATAGAGCATTAACAAGCCGCGGGCCGGGTCTCAACCTGCCGGTTCTTCGTCCCGGACAATCAACGACATGGGCCGGGCATCCACTGTCAGTCAGTCGGCGTTGAGGTTCGTCGATACGCCGCATGGCGTCCGTTCGCGCGCTAATCGTGTCCGACGATTCCGCTAATGCGGGCGGCCAAGGTCAAGCGACCGAGCATCCGGGAAGGGGCCCGCGTGTCGGAGGATTTTTCGACATTGCACGAAGGCTGCAGAGCCCGCAATCCATCAGGCGCTTGCCCTTCCCGGGCTTATTCGCGATGTGGATGACGCTGGACGAACGTCAGCAACGCGTCACGGAAGTGCGATGCGGCGGGGTTTTGCAAGTCATGCCGGGTGACGAGATGCAACGGTGCTCGAAACGCGTGATCGCCGGCCACACGGCAGTAGTGCACGCTTTCCTGATGGTAACGTTGCATCGACGCGGGCACGAGCGATACGCCGCCGCCCGCCGCCACGAGATTGATTGCCGTCACCATGCGCGGCACCTCTTCCACGACGTGCGGCTCGAAGCCCCTGGCCTGACAAGCCCGGATGAAGTCCGCGTACATGCCGGGCGCACCGGGCCGACGCACGAAGATGAACGACTCGTTCGCCAGCTGTTTGAGCGACACGGAGCGACCGCCGATCAGCCTGTGCCCCACGGGCAGCACCAGCAACATGCGTTCTTCGGCCAGCAGTTCGAAGCGTAGGTCAGCCGGCGTTTCGACCGGTTTGCGGAGAATGGCTGCATCCGCGCGGCCGTTCAACATCATTTCGATGATCTCCGCCGCATTCACCTCGCTCATCTCTATCGAAATCTCGGGGTACATGTCCCGAAAATTGCGAATAGCGGTAGGCGTAAGCGGATGAAACGCAGCCGAACTCGTGAGCGCAACGCGCACCGTGCCGATCCGGCCTTGCGCCACCCGGCGCGCATGGACGACGGCGTTGTTCAGTTCGAGCAGCACCGTACGCGCGCGCGCGGCGAAGATCTCGCCGGGCGCCGTCAACACGACGCCGCGAGGCTGTCGCACGAAAAGCGCGAAGCCGAGTTCCTGTTCGAGGTCCTGAATTTGCTGCGACAACGGCGGCTGCTGGATATGCAGTCGCGCGGCGGCCCGAGTGAACTGACCTTCTTCGGCGACGGCGAGGAAATAGCGCAGCTGTCTGAGTTCCATCGTTTGTCTGGTATATGCGTTGGATATGGCAACCGTGTCTCATCTGTATTTTACATTCAAGACATCGACACGTACGCTTGCTTCGGAAGCTGGACAAGAATCAAAGGAGACACATGCAACCCACCTTGCAAGCGAACATGCCCGCGTCGGCCGCAACGGTGCTCAGCCGTTCGCAAACTCGCCGCGCGGTGCTCGCATCGGTCATCGGCAATGGCCTCGAGTGGTTCGACTTTCTCATCTACGGCTACTTCGCGAAGATCATCGCGCAGGTGTTTTTCCCTGTCGGCAACGGATTCGTGTCCATCACGCTGACGCTGGCAACGTTTGCCGTCGGCTTCGTGGTCAGGCCGCTGGGTGGCATCGTGATAGGCGCATGCGCGGATCGCTACGGGCGGCGCAAAACGTTGTCGCTGCTGATTCTGCTGATGGCAGCCAGCACGCTGATGATGGGCCTGACGCCCAGCTACGCGGCGATCGGCATGGCCGCGCCGCTCATCGTGATCCTCGCACGCATTCTGCAAGGGCTCTCCGTGGGCGGCGAGTTCGCGACAGCGGCCGCGATGCTGACGGAATACGCGCCGCCGGGACGCAAGATGTTCTTCGGCAGCTTTCAGATGACGTCACAGGCCGTCGCGCTGCTTCTGTCGTCGCTATGCTCGTACTTGCTCACCACGCATCTGTCGCACCAGTCGCTCGTGACGTGGGGTTGGCGCGTGCCGTTTCTGCTCGGCGCGCTGGTTGGCCCGGTGGGCTTCTACATCCGACACAAGGTCGGCGAGTCGCCGGAATTCGTACAGTTGCGGGAACGGCTCGGACATGCGCCACGCCAGTCGCTACGGACATTCATTCACGAGCGTGGCGATGCGGCGCTCTGCGCGATGGGCGTCATCGTCGTCGGAGCGGCGACCAATTATCTGTGGCATTCCTATATGCCGCTCTATGTCGAACATCAGCTGCATCTACCGCTGAAAAATGCGCTGTTCGGCACGGCGATCTCCGGATTGATCGGCATTGTCGGCTATCCGTTGGCAGGGAAGCTTGCCGACCGCATCGGCGCATATCGGCTGTTCTTTCCGGTGACGATCGGCTGGGTGTGCGCTGCCTATCCGCTTTTCGCATGGGTGCTCGCGGCGCCTTCGCCCGAACGCGTGTTCAGCGCGCAGATGATCGCGACGGTCGTGCTCAGCGTCATGTCGGGCGCGCACCCCGGCATGCTGACGCAGTTGTTTCCGACGGCCATGCGCTCGACGGGCGTGGCGCTGTCGTACAACGTAGCCGTCACGCTGTTTGGCGGGCTCGCGCCGCTCACCGTTTCGACCTTGATCGACGTCACCGGCTCGCGCATCGTGCCGGCGTGGTATCTGGTGTTCGCCGGCATCGTCTCGTTGCTGCTGGTCGGCTTCACGTCGTCCGGGCGACGCTTGCGCCGCGAGCCGAACCTGTGGCCGGGTGACACAGCGTGAGCGTCGCGATGTACCTTACTCGGAACCCCGAAGTGCGTCCACGTAACGAAGTACCCGTCAAAGTCGTCGCCAGTGAGCGGTTGACCGTTTCGACGTCGCGCGGCGAAGCCGGCGTGCCGCTGTTCACGGGCGGCAGCGTCGCGCCGGCCACCGCGACGCAGGTCGTCGTGATGCTGCACGGCCGATTGCGCGACGCCGACGCATACCTTCGTTCGACGCAGCGCGCGCTCGACTCGTCCACGGCCGATGCGAACAGCGTGATACTCGCCGTGCCGCAATTTCTCGCGACGGCCGACGTCGAGCATCACCCGTTGGCGGCCGACTGTCTGCATTGGGAATGGACCTCGTGGATGGGCGGCCTCGACGCCATCGGTCCAGCGCCGCTCAGCTCATTCGATGTGCTGGATGCGCTCATCGAACATTACGTTCAATGCATGCAGAGTGGCCGCTACCCGGAGCTGCGCGAGATCGTGATCGCAGGACATTCCGGTGGGGCGCAGGTCGCGCATCGGCACGCGATACTCAGCAACGCGACGGCATGCTGTCTCGCACGCGGTGTGAAGGTACGTTACGTCATTGCGAATCCTTCGTCGTACGTGTACTTCGACGCGTGGCGTCCGCATGGCGAGGGCATTGATCAAACCGCATGCGCCGGATTCAATGAATGGAAATACGGCACTTCGCGACTTCCCCGCTATGCGGACGGACTCGACGCGCAATCGCTCGAACGTCGTTACGTCGATCACGACGTCACCTATCTGCTCGGCACGCACGACGACGATCCGGCGCACCCGGCTCTGGACCGCTCATGCGAGGCGATGATGCAAGGCCCGCACCGCCTCGCGCGCGGCCGCGCGTACTACGCCTATCTGCGCGCCCGGCATCCGGAATTGCGGCATGCGCTGCATGAAGTTCAAGGCGCGGGACACAACGGCGATGCAATGTTCGTATCGCAGGCCGGCGTGTGCGCATTGTTTGGTCCGTCCGTTCGGCTCGCGGAATCACGCGTCGAACAGGAAGGCGGTGCGCTCGAATAGCAATCAATTCATCTGGAGACGACGATGGACAACAGACCGTTGTGGGGGGCGCTCGCCCTCTGCCTTTGCATCAGCGCGTGCGGCGGCAACGAGTCGGGCGGCGGCGCTTCGGCAAGCTCGCCGCCGCCCTCGGCCGCAACGCAATGCGCGGCATTGAACGGCCTCGCGATTCCGGCATCTTCGATTGCCGAGCCGACCGGCGGTGCGACGGTCACGAGCGCGACACTGGTGGAAACCGCCGGCGAATATTGCCAGGTGAACGGCGCCATCGCGCCCGTCGATCCCGCGGCGCCGTCGATCCGGTTTCAGGTCAATCTGCCGACCAACTGGAACCGCAAGGCGCTGCATTATGGCGGCGGCGGCTTCGACGGTACGCTGATTACCGGCGTCGACGCACTCGACATGGCCCCCACGGGCACGCCGACGCCGCTTGCCAGCGGCTACGCGACGTTCGGTGACGATTCCGGGCATCAGAGTTCCAGCATCACCGACGGCAAATTCGCCGCGAATGACGAAGCGCTTGCGAACTACGGCGGCCTGAGTCTGAAGAAAACACACGACGTCGCGATGGCGCTCATCAGAAAGCGTTACGCGAGCGCGCCCGGCAAAACCTATTTCTTCGGCAGTTCAACCGGTGGTCGGGACGGGTTGAGCGAAGCTCAACGCTGGCCCGCGGACTATGACGGTATCGTCGTGAATCGCCCGGCGCTCAACTATACCGGGCTGCGTTTGAGCAACGTCGTGCTGGGCCGCGCACTCTACTTGAACAACGGCGCAGGCTGGCTCGACGTCGCCAAAACGGTGCTGCTGCAAAATGCCGTCATGCGCGCGTGCGATGCGCTCGACGGCGTCGCCGACGGCATCGTGTCCAACGTGGCGGCGTGCAACGCGCAATCGGCGACGGTGCTGGCGTCCGTGCGCTGTCCGAACGGCGTGGATTCGGGCGACACCTGTCTGTCGGATGCGCAGATCGCGACCGTTCGGACCATCGCCGCGCCGTTGCAATTGCCGTATCCCCTTGCGAACGGCGTGACGCAATACGCTGGCTACAACATCCTCGCGGGTTCGGTGTTCGCGGGGCCATACACGACACGCGATCTCGGCGAATCGAAAGTACCCGCGAATCCTGCAGGAAAGAAAGACGCGAACCAGTGGGTGACGGGCGATCAATGGGTGAAGTACTTCGTCACGCGCGTACCCACGTTCGATTCGTTGACGTTCGATCCGGTCAATCCCGGTGCGTATCAGTCGCGCGTCCAGGCGCTATCGGCACTGACCGATGCAACGAGCACCGACCTGAGCGCCTATGTCGCGAAAGGCGGCAAGCTCATCATGACGCACGGCCTTGCCGACGAAATCGTGAGCACCGATTCCAGCACCGACTATTACAACGGTCTGGTGCAGCGTTTCGGACAAGGAACGGTCGACGGCTTCGTGCGGTTTTATCTGATGCCGGGGGTCGGCCATGGCACGGGGCCGTTTCACCCTGCCGTCGATTCACTCTCCGCACTCGATGAATGGGTGGAAAGCGGCAAGGCGCCCGAAACACTGACGATGAGCGACCTTAACGCAGCGACGCTCGGGAGGACGCGCCCGTTGTGCCGCTATCCACTGTGGCCCAAGTATATCGGCGGCGATGTCAACGCAGCGGCGAGCTTCCAGTGCACTCGCTCGTAGCGGACGGCCGTTTTTCTCGTCATTGCCGTTGCCCGGTTTCACCGCCGACTTTCCGGCGCCCGAGCACAACGCCATCGCGGCGGCGGCCGGAATGCAAAGATCGCTTGCGAGGACGAACGACCGTTTTGCCGTAGGTAATCCGACGTCCTCGCTTCCAAAACGATTCGGCGTTCGTGAGCCTCAGGATGTCGGGGAACGGATCGTCACTCATCATCGTACTGTCGCGCAAGTAAATCGCACGATGGAGCATTAACAAGCCGCGCGCCGAGCCTTAACCTGCCGGTTCTTCGTCCCGGGACAATCAACGACATGAACAGCAATACCCGCCTCCAATCGGTTCTCGTCACGGGCGGCACCGGCTTCATTGCACAACACTGCATCCTGGCGCTGCTGAATCACGGCTATCAGGTACGAACCACCATTCGCTCGCTCGCACGCGAGACGCAGGTGCGCGCGCAGCTCGAAAGAGGCGGCGCGGAACCCGGAGACCGTTTGTCATTCGTCGCGGCGGATCTCCTCGCCGACAACGGCTGGCAACAGGCAACCGCCGGCTGCGCCTACGTCGTGCATGGCGCGTCGCCCACGCCCACCGGCACGCAGACGAGCGAAGACGATTGGGTCAAGCCCGCCGTGGCAGGCACGCTGCGCGTGCTGCGTGCGGCGCGGGACGCCGGTGTAAGGCGTGTCGTGCTGACCTCCGCGTTCGGTGCGATCTGCGCCGGACACGGGCCGATGAGCCGCCCCTTCGACGAAACCGACTGGAGCAACCTGACGGCCGCCGACGTCTGGCCTTATCAGAAGTCGAAAACGTTGTCGGAACGCGCGGCGTGGGATTTCGTGGCGCGAGAAGGACGCGGCATGCAACTGTCCGCGATCAATCCGGTGACGGTTCTCGGCCCCGTGCTCGGCGACGACTATTCGCACTCCATCCGCCTGATCCGGGGCATGCTGGACGGCCAGCCAGGCAATCCGCGCATCAACTCCGGTTTCGTCGACGTGCGCGACGTCGCCGACCTGCATGTGCGCGCCATGACCCACGACGCCGCGAACGGCGAACGCTTCCTTGCCATTGCCGGCGAAAGCATGTGGCTCGCCGAAGTCGCCCAGCTGCTCAAGGCGCGCATGGGCGACGCCGCGCGCCACGTATCGACCCGGGTGCTGCCCGACTGGCTGGTACGCATCGGCGCACTCAGGGATCCCGCGCTGCGCGGATCGCTGCCGCTGCTCGGCCGCAATCTGAACGCCACCAGCCAGAAAGCCATCAGCTTGCTCGGCTGGTCGCCCCGCCCGCGCGAGGACGCCATCGTCGCGACGGCCGAAAGTCTCGTGCGCCTCGGGCTGCTGCGCGATGCCAGCCGGCGATAACACCCGCACCGCCCGCCTGCCTGCCCCTGCCATCTCGTTTCGGCCTGACAATAGGGGAGCTTCTGCGCGCCGAAAACACCGCAAGCTCGTGTCCCCGGTTTTGCTCCTTTCTTCCACGGAGGCTCCATGCCTGACACCACCACTGCCCGTCTCGCAGCACTCGGATGGGTTCTTCCGCAACCCGTCGCGCCGCTCGGTTCGTATCGGACCGTATCGGTCGTGGGCAATCATGCGCACGTTTCGGGCCTTGGGCCCTTCGAGAACGGCACACCCGTCACGGGCATCGTCGGTGAAGACATCAGCATCGAGCGCGCTCAAGCTTGCGCACGACTGACGATGCTGATGATTCTGGCCTGCCTCGACGAACGGTGCGGGCTCGATCGCGTCAGGCGCTGCGTACGGTTGACCGTTTATGTCCGCGCCTCGGCTTCGTTTGTCCAGCATCCGCTGGTGGCGAACGGTGCGAGTGACGTCCTGCTGGACCTGTTCGGAGCGGACGGGTTGCCGGCCCGCAGTGCGATCGGCGTGCACACGCTGCCCATGGGCATTCCAGTGGAGATCGACAGCGTATTCGAGTTGCACGGCGAAGCAGGCCGTGATTAGCTCGCCCGGCTCCGTCGCGCCGGGCGCGACGGAAGTCGCCGGAATGCGCGGGAAGCCATGACTGGCGGAAGGCAGCCAACTGCAACCATCGGTCGTGGAGACCCGCTAGATAAGACTCCCGGAGTTGCCGATGGCCTCCTACCCACAACCCTACCCATATTTGGCTCAGCGGCAAGCCGGAAATCTCGACTTCCGACTGGGACTAATTCTGGCTCAGGGTTCCCGGCGCAGGTCAATCCTGAAACAACGGCGCTCGCGGCCTCGACTTTCCCGCACGAGCCCCTCGGCGCTATCGTGCGGCGGCGGCTGGGTTGAGCTTCGCTTGAGTCACGTGCCCGACCTTGACAGTACCCTACTTGGGGCGCGCGAGACCACTGAGCACACCGAGGTCGATAATTAGGCCCACGCCCACCTGGATACCGCTGCGCGTAGGGCCGAGGGCCGCAAATATGCGTGCCCGGTCGGGATGCAGAAAATACTGCGCGAAACCATTGACCAGAATGCCCGGAGCAATCCCGTACTGAGCGTGGAGCTCAAAAGAGAATGTATTTTGATGGACGGCATCACTGCCCCACCCGCTTACCGTACTGAGCTGTTGCTCAAAAAGTGCGCGCTCGTGACTCAGGCGGATATAGCGTACCGTGGTACCGACCAGTGTCATCGGGCTGTTCTTCAGAAAGCCGCCGTACTCGGCCCCGCCAAAGGCCTCAACGGGGTATGACTGACCCACTCCGGGGGTGATGAAAGCACCTCCGTACAATGCGATGTTAGGACGCACTGGGCCCTCAGAACCCGCTGCGGTCCAGATCACTTTTCTCCCCTGACCGTAGAACCCCCATGTCCCACTCCCATGCTTGAGCGCAGTTCCAAAAGGATTGAGCGCCTGACTCGATCCGTCCACGTTGTAGAGGTCGTCCGTATAGGGGCTAGTGTTGTGATACACACCAACTTCGGCGTTGAGGGGATATCGGCTATCGGAAAAATCACCGGTGTACAACATGTTTGCGACACCGATGATGCCCGTCCTCGTCCGCGAACTCCAATTCCATCCGGACGATTTTGTGAAAAGGTCGCTGTTGTCTTCGATTGCGCCGAGCCCCAGCCGTATATTGTGCGACAGCTGGTAAGCAATCCGCGCCCCCCAGAGGGACTTCGTGAACCCCGGCACATTTACCGTTAGCGCCGGCGTCGATGCGACGCATCCATTACACATTGTCGGCACCATGAAGTCGTCGTTGATGTTCATACGACCGTACTCGATATGGAGCCGTTTATCGAACAGGTCATGTGAAAGTGTAAACTTGACAAGATCTGAGCTGACGGTTTGGACAGGAGCGAGCGCAAAGGCGGAGCCGGTCTGCAATACGTAAGAATATGTATTGTGAGAAGGCGGCTCCCATGCCTCGGTAATATGAAACTGTGTATTGGGAAGTCCGATGAGTTTGCTTAGGTCAACATCAGCGGACATAACCAGCGCGAAATAGTTTGCCCAATTATGGGGCGCGGTGCCCGTCGAAGGGTTAGCGAGAGTCAGGTTTGCCAAGACCAGGCCGAGGTTGATCCCGTACGCGTCCAGGGCATTTCCGATCCCGCTCAGCGGGCCAGTTCGGCGGCCCGGCATTTCACCTGTCGGAGGCGGTACGTTGACGCTCAGGCCTCGCGTGTTTTGGCCGGGTTCCGTGCTCGCTTGGAGGGGTAAGCTATCGGAGACGTATGTCTCTTGGGCGACAACTGTCGGACTATCAACGCTCGCAACAGTACTCCCATCCTTTGAGTAATTTTCTGTGTCAGCCGATAAGGTACTGGGTTGCGGTTCGGTATCTGCGGCCATCGCGGCGACCGATGAGAATGCAAGTGCGATGGCTAGTGCCTTGCCAGTGTATTTGAAGCCGGTGAAGTGTTTCATGTCTCCTCTATAGTCCTATTGAGCCAGATGGCTCTTTGCCCTTTGTCGCCATGCCTGGGTATCCCTCGTCGACTTCACGCAGAATATCGATCTATGAGGCTGGACACTTTCGTCAGACATTTATAGTTAATTAGTAAAACTAATTAGATATAGTAAGAATATTGAATCAATACTTTTCACCGCAGATCAGGTGCAGTCACATTGCGGTCCGGTTGAGCGGAACTTACGGTGTTGACTTCTTGCCCGACACACTATTGCAGAATGAAATACCTGGTGCCCCGATTACGTTGTGGAGAATCGGGGCACGGTTTGCGAGCCGTCGCTTTACGCTGACATGTCCACCATGTCCGCGTCAGCTCTCAGTCGGACAGCACCAGCGAGTCGCTATCGCGCGCGCTTTGGCCATTCTGCCGAAGCTAATATTGCTTGGCGAGCCTGCGAGAATTAGATCGAAGTCGACCTCGGTTCCACCTTATGTTGTTTCGGGTGCGGAGAAGTGGCCCACAATCCCAGGATCGCCAATACGTTCAGCGCCCCGATGACGAAGATCACCGGGAGATACGTCTGATGCGCGTCGAAATAGGCGCCGGCCAGGATCGCGACGAGACATCCGCCCACGGTCTGAATGAGCAGTACGACGGCAGTCAGCATCGGGAACAACCGGGTACTCCAATAGTGCCCCAGCATCCCCATCACGCCGACCTGCCCCGCGCCAAAACCTGCGCCCACCAAGCCGACGGCCACGTAAGTCGTTATCAGGTTTGGAGTGCGAAGGTTTGCCAGCGCGACGAAGCCAACGACAAAGACCCCCATTGAGATGATTTGCGCACGCCGCAAATCGGTGCTCGCGGCCAGCAGGTTAAACCCCAGGTTGCCGAGCACCATGGTCGCCGACAGGAGCGGCATGGCGAAGGCAGCGGCAGCGGCGCTAATCCCGATGCCGCGTAGATAGACCTGCGAATGGGCAATCATGAAGGCCTCCCCGGTGGCGATTGCAAGCATCGCAAAAGCAACGCTCAAGAGCAGCGGGGATCGCACCACCTTCGACAGCGACAGTTCACGCGTCGTCTGCGCCGCTTCTTCATGCTTCTCATCCCACCGGAGTTCGCTGGAGTTTGCATCGTCTCCCGTCGGGGCATTGCGGACAAAGAGCAGACTGGTCAACAGCCCCACGACGCCGGCCCCGACGAACACCCACCATCCGGAACGCCACCCCCCGGCCGACTCGACCACAGACCCAATGAGGGAGATGACGGCGAAACTTGCTGCGCCCACCACGGCAAAGAGGACGGAAATCGCCAGGGTGCGGCGGCGTACAAACCAGGCGGCGACTCCCGCCTGGCAGGGAATGATGCCGCTGAATGCACTGGTCAGGCCCATCAGCACGCTGAAGGCAGCAACGGCCTCCCACGGCTGGGTCGCCAGGGTCGCCAGCCATGCCCCACCGGCCACCATGGTCAGGCAGCCGATGACAAGGCTGTTGCGGATACCGATCCGTCCGACGACGTTGGCTGCCACTGGACTGAAGAGTGCTACCGTCACCATGTTCACGGAGGTCAGCAAACCGAGCGTTTGCCGGTTCCAATCCAGCGCCGTGGCCATATACGTATTGACCACGCTCGCGCCGTAAATGGGCAGCGACATGCTGATGCACATCATCACGGAGAGGGCGGTAAGCACAGCCCAACCTCGATAACCGAATAGCTTCAATTTCGTCTCCAAATGATCAGGCCAGCGTTATGGGGTCGCCGGCTCAACGTCGTTTCAAGAATGCATGCCTGAACGGCCTCGATTCCGATGCGTGCCCCGCCAATGTGCTCGAGGCCGCCTTGCGGACTTAGCGCTTGCTGCGAGCCCCACCCACCGCTTCCAGCATCGGAATCGGCAGACCGAAGTGCGCCTGACCCACACCCTCGGCCGCCGTGTCGTACTGCGCAATCGGATGCGTGCGATAGGTAGCCAT